>JAHZFL010000001.1:0-27192 GCA_019421345.1 Roseburia sp.
TCATTTTTTTGAATTATTTTTCAATCATTCAAACGGTTTCCCGTGTGCATCCCGCTGTCTTGCGGTCAGCTTGTTTATATTAGCACCAATGTTTTGGATTGTCAACACTCTTTTTGCTTTTTCGACAAAGAAAGTTTTTTGCCGGAAATTTCACTTATTGTTTATACAATTCCCGGCAATTACCTCTCTTATCGGCTCTCTATGTCATCACATAATGCATGGCATCCTTCACGGTATTTACACCGACCAAACGAATCCCCTGCACCTCTTTTATATTTGTACGACATACTTCGGGCAAGATACAAGTATGGAAGCCAAGCTTTTTTGCCTCAAGAACTCTTTGCTCTGCCATGCTGACCGCCCGCACTTCACCACTGAGCCCTACCTCCCCAAAGCAGATTGTTTTTTCATCAATCGGTTTTTCCTTATAGCTTGAGATCAAAGACAAAACAACGCCAAGATCGATCGCCGGCTCATTCATTCGGATGCCGCCTGCAATATTGATATAAGCATCACAGCTCCCAAGCGGTAACCCCAATCTCTTTTCAAGTACTGCCATTAACAGGTTCACACGATTGAGGTCTGTTCCTGCAGCCGTCCTGCGTGGGATTCCAAAATTCGTATGACACACCAATGCCTGTACCTCAAGCAAAATCGGTCTTGTCCCTTCCATGGAGCACGCCACGACAGACCCGGACGCCCCTTCCGGCTTTCCACTGAGCATAAATTCCGATGGATTCTCAACCTCCTCCAGTCCGCTTTGGCGCATTTCAAAAACTCCGATCTCATTAGTAGAACCAAAACGGTTTTTTACACCGCGCAAAATACGGTAGGCTGCGTGTCGGTCTCCCTCAAAATATAAAACTGTATCCACCATATGTTCCAGAACTCTCGGTCCTGCCACAACGCCTTCTTTTGTCACATGTCCGACAATAAAAACAGAAATCCCCCGTCCCTTCGCGATCTGCATCAGCGTCCCGGTCGATTCACGCACCTGTGAAACACTTCCCGGTGCAGAGGTGACGTTCTCATGGTACATGGTCTGAATTGAATCAATCACAACAATCTGTGGCTTTTCACGATCTATGACCTTTTCGATCGTCTCCAGATTTGTCTCGCACAAAAGGCTTAGGCTGTCCTCAAAGGTTCCGATGCGCTCCGCGCGAAGCTTAATCTGCTGTAAGGATTCCTCTCCCGATATGTAAAGCACGGTTATTTTTTGCATCGCAAGATTTCTGCACACCTGAAGCAGGAGCGTAGATTTTCCAATTCCCGGATCGCCTCCCACCAGGATCAGCGAGCCTTGCACGATCCCGCCTCCAAGCACACGATCCAGCTCCCTAAGCTTAGTCGATACACGCTCCTCATTCCTCATCTCTATCGCAGAGAGCGGAACTGCTCGCGCCGGCTCGCCATCTGACGTTCTTCCCTTCCCGACGCTCTTTTTATCAATCATCTCCTCTACAAACGTATTCCACTCCCGGCATCCCGGACACTGCCCCAGCCACTTTCCTGACTCATAGCCGCAATTCTGGCAAAAATATACGGTTGTTTTTCCTTTCGCCATTTTCCCTCCATTCTATTTTCCGTAAAATTAATAAAAACTAAAATTTTTTGCAAATTATGGCATCCTCTGCACTTTTTCCTTCTGTTTGTGCTATAATGGGATCTATCTACAAAAGACGATCTTTTATACCATACGTCACGGATGCCTCTCTGCTTCACACGACTATTTGTTTCTGAGCGAAAACAAATAGCCTTTGGAGCGGACACAAATTTCATATTTGTGCTTTCTGTTTGCAATGATTCGCTCAAAAACGAGGAGTGATACCAATGAATTATGTTACCTTACCAGACTTTCTCTCTCAGGCAGAATCCATGATCAACAATGCAATTTTAAATGAAGAATTTACAACTATCCAGACAAAAGACGGGAATGCTGTTCTCATCTCGGAGCAGCAATATAGTTGTCTGTTAGACACTCTATTGCGCAAATCGCAAAGCCCCCGCCTGACACGATAACACTGCACGACTTTCCATCCCCACATACAATGCACCTTGCGGGCCGCTCTTGTGCAACCAACGGGCCTTCTGCTTCGCACTCCCCTCCCTATGTAAAAATATCCGTCGGATGAAAGACCTTTTGACTTTCATCCGACGGATATTTCATACAGCTCTAGCACTTACAAACCACCACTCTTACCGGCTTTTCTCCCAGTTCAACGCTAAGACTCAGCTTACCGCCAAGATTGGTCTTCATCTGTCCCGCGTCCGATCCGTCGATGCAGATGTCATACTCCGTCTCATCCTCAAGTTCTACCGTAAGCTGTGCATCCTCCCAGCCTTCTACCAAAAATTCAATCCCCGTATCTGTTGCCCTTAAGCCAGTCACAGCAGTCCCCGGTACAGACTCATAGACAAACATCCCGTTACGCTCCAGCTTCGTAAGCTCACGGCAGGTCTTTACCTTGTAAACATCTCCCTGATGCTCGAAATTATCCAGCTTTGCCTTTGTGCTCAAAGAGTAGTCTCCAAAGCTGATCGTTCCATCTGCCTCCGAACGAATTAACTCACTAATCACAGCCATCTTATCCTCCTGCGCCACAGCTTAAAAGGCAAAGAGCTTCTTAAACTGCGCTAATATTGTAAAAATATGATAGTCTTATTATATAATAAGCCTTGTCTTATTTCCAGTGGTTTCACCGACATTTAAGGATTTTTTTACTTTTGTTTTGTGTCAAATGCAATCTCGTTCTTCCTCGTGGTAACAATCACCTGCATTCCTGCCTTTACCGTTCCGTCCAAAAGCAGCTCCGCCAGCTTATCCTCCACCTCATTCTGTAGTTTTCTGCGCAGCGGTCTTGCTCCGTATTTCGGCTCATACGCTTTTTCTACAATATAATTTTTGGCTCCGTCGCGCACCAGCAGCTCTATATTCAGTTGCTTTTGACAGCGCTGTGTCAGCTCCTTTGCCAGCAAGCCGACAATCTGCTTCATATCTGCTTTATTTAAGGAGCGGAATACGATTGTCTCGTCGATACGATTTAAAAATTCCGGCTTGAAAATACGGCGCACTTCCTCCATGACGCTGCTTTTCATATGCTCGTAATTCTGTTTTTCATCCTGCGAGGAAGCAAATCCGAGCCTTTTGGGCTCTACAATCGCCTGTGCTCCCGCATTCGATGTCATAATGATAATGGTATTCTTAAAATCTACCTTTCTTCCCTGCGAATCCGTGATATGACCGTCATCGAGTACCTGAAGAAGAATGTTAAAAACATCGGGATGCGCCTTCTCGATCTCATCGAAAAGTATCACGGAATACGGATTGCGCCGCACCTTCTCACTAAGCTGTCCGCCGTCCTCATGACCGACGTAGCCGGGCGGCGAACCGATCAGCTTAGAGACGCTGTGCTTTTCCATATATTCAGACATATCCACACGGATTATCGCCTGCTCCTGCCCGAATACAGCCTCTGCCAATGCTTTAGATATTTCCGTCTTTCCAACTCCTGTCGGTCCAAGAAACAGGAAAGAACCAATCGGACGACGCGGGTCCTTTAGACCGACACGCCCACGGCGTACTGCCTTCGCCACTGCCGTCACTGCTTCCTCCTGTCCGATCACCCGCTTATGCAGCGTTTCTTCGAGCCGGCGCAGTCTTGCCGCCTCTCCCTCCGTCAATTTTTTGACCGGTATCTTGGTCCACCCGGAAACAACCTCCGCAATTTCATCCTCGCCAACCAGATACTGCCGCCGTCCAAGCTCCCGCTTTGCCTTCATTTCCAGCTTTGTCTTTTTTTCCTCTAACTCCTGTTTTTCCTTTTCCGCAAGCCTTGCCGTTTCCAGATCCCCGCCTGTGAGCGCCTGCTCCAACTCGTTTTCTTTTTCTGCAATCTGCTCCCGCAGCGCCGCCATTTCCCTCGGCGTTTTTCCAACGGCAAGACGAACCTTGGCAGCCGCCTCATCCATTAAATCAATCGCCTTATCGGGAAGAAAACGGTCGTTTAAATAACGTGCGGACAACCGAACCGCTGCACGCAGCGCCTCATCCGTAATCGTCACACCGTGGTGCTTCTCATAACGGCTTCTTAAGCCCCGCAAAATTTCTACGGTCTCCTCCTCGCCAGGCTCCTCAACGACTACGGGTTGGAATCTGCGTTCGAGTGCCGCGTCCTTTTCAATGTACTTCCGATATTCCTCCATCGTTGTCGCTCCGATGACCTGCACCTCTGCGCGTGCCAGCGCCGGCTTTAGGATATTTGACGCATCAATCGCTCCCTCCGCTCCGCCAGCTCCGATGATCGTGTGTATCTCGTCAATAAATAAAAGAATATTTCCTGCCCGTTTTACCTCGGAAAGGACTTTTTTAATCCGCTCCTCAAATTCTCCGCGGTACTTTGAGCCCGCTACGATTCCTGACAAGTCCAAAGCCACAACACGCTTTCCAAGCACGGTGTCCGGCACAATTCCAGCAGCAATGCGCTCGGCAATTCCCTCAATGATCGCCGTCTTTCCGACCCCCGGCTCTCCGATCAGACACGGATTATTTTTGGTTCTTCTGCTTAAAATCTGGATCACACGCTCAATTTCTTTTTCTCTGCCGACTACCGGATCTAGACCTCCCTCCGCAGAGAGCGCCGTTAAGTCTCTGGAATACTGATCCAGCACGGCAGTAGCCTCCGCATTTTTTCTTCTTCCCGGTCTCCCGTTTTGGAAATCCTCTTTATAAAGGTTCGCATCCTCTCCCATTGCAAGCAATGTATCGACGTACATTTTTTGAATATTAACGGAGAGTGTATTTAACAGCCTCGCGGCAACACACTCCGGTTCTTTGACGATCGCAAGCAAAATATGCTCCGTACCGACCAGCTCCGAACGAAAGCGCTCTGCCTCCTTACTTGCTCCGGCAAGCACGCGCTCGACTCGCGGCGAATAGCCCTCCGGCTCTAAAAGCGCCGCAGACTGCCCTGGTGCGATCAGCTCCTCGATCAGCTTTAGCACCTGATCAAGCTCTACGCCGTTTTCTTTCAGAACCTGTGCGGCAACACCCGTATTTTCCTTAAGAAGCCCCAACAAAATATGCTCAGTTCCGATATAATTATGATGCATCGCCTTGGACATGCGCGCTGCAATATCAAGCGCACGCTTTGCCTTTCCTGTGTATGGTATCTGCATATTCTCCTCCTTCCAGCGGGCAATTTTTATAAATCATTAAAATCAATAATCTCCAAATGATCGGATGTGCGTGCCTTCTCTCCGCCGCCATCCTTTTTGCCCTGCGGCTGCCGCTTTCCCGGTCTGCGCTCTTTTTCTTCTCCGGCTGCACCTTCCTCATCCTCTGCCAAAGTCTCACCGGCTTCATCAGTCTCCCAGTCTTCCTCATCAATCAGGTCTTCTCCGGCTTCGTCAATATCCTCATCTTCCTCATCCGCAACATCTAAGTCGTCCGCGTCTTTGGCTGTTTCGTCAAAATCCTCGTCATCTCCGAAGTCACTATCATCGTCATCTTCCCAGAGATCATCCTCCGACAGCTCTCCCGCGCCTTTGCTCCGAAAACGGAAAAGCAAAAGATTTATGATCACAACGACTAAGACGGCGATCACAAAGCCCATCACTGCCATTGCCGTTCGCGCAAAGGTTTTCTCATCATCATACTGCTCGGCAAGCGCGGCATATTCCTCCTGAAGTTCTTGAAGCTCTGCCGTCTGCACTTCCCCTGCTCCCGCAAAATCAGTCGAAAGTCTTTGATACGTTCCCTCTAACGAATCATACTGATACCAGTTTTCCGTTCCCTCATGGTTGACGCCGTAAAAAATATAAAACGCAGACACGATTTCAGATTCGCTTTCTGCCGCCTGCTGGTACGCCGTTATCGTGTGCGTTTCATCTACCGAAAAGCTTGTCTGCATATACTGCTCCGGAATCGCAGCATCTACCGGCGCTAAGAGCGCAATCACATAGTTCTCCCCATTCGCAAAACGCACAAACGGATAAACAGTATCTCTTGTCTCATCATAGACAAAAAAGCTTCCCGCAGCCTTCTGCCCCTCAGGCAGATTCTGCGGTGTCATCCATAATAGATTTAAAGACCCCTTTGTATAGCTTACGCCTTTATACGACGTTCCATGATAATTAATTGTGTTTTCCTGAAAATCTGCCGGAATATCCTCCGCTGCAAATTTCTCGGAAATCTCATATGCAGCGCCGTTGACCGTTACTACGGTCTCCGGCTGCTCTGTCACAGGCTCCTCTGTCTCCGGCTCCTGGGGCTTTGTCTGCTCCTCCGTCGGTTTTTCCTCCGCCGCTCCTGCCTGCTTTGTGACCTTGACCGTATAGGTTGCCGTGACACCGTTTTCCGCCTTTACAACGATCTTTATATTATTTACGCCTTCCTTTAAATTCTGGTTTCCGGTTACGGATTCTACCACCGCCTTCTCATTCGCCGGAACTGCGGACACTACAACACTTGTCACATCGCTTCCCACCGTCGCCGTATAGGACGTCTTATTATACGCAAACGCCGGAGAAAGTGATCCCGGAGAGATCGTGAGGCTTTTTAAGGAATTGTCTGCCGACAGCGATTCCGCAGGCGCTCCCTGCGTATTGCCGCCGGTATTCCCGCTGTTCCCTGCTCCGCCGCCCGATGTACTGCCGCCAGCATTTCCACCGCCTGCCGCTCCGCCGCCCGATGTACTGCCGCCAGCATTTCCACCGCCTGCCGCTCCGCCGCCTGCGGCGTTATTTACGGTAACGGAAGCGCTGCTGCCCTCCATGGAGCTCAGTTCTTCTACCGTATCAAATAAAATTCCATCCGTCGCAGACAAGGAAACGGCGCTCGTCCCCGCGCCGACCGCCTTTAGCGTAATCGTAAAGCTATCGCCGTTGATCAGCCTGCTGCCGCCGCCGCCATTGGAATCTACCGAGGAACTGACAAATTCCAGAACACTTGCATCCCATGAAAGCGTCATGGTCGCCACGACCTTCTCTCCCGCAGGTCCCGACGCTTTTCCTGTTACCGTAACGGTATCTCCGATATTCACACTGCCTGAGGAAACGGACAAAGATGTCTTTCCCACTGCCGCCCAAACGACAGTATCGGGAATCAACAATCCCAGACAGATACATAGCATCATCATATATGCGCTGATTCTTTTTCTCATAAGGTATACTCCTTTCTACGCTTCGCTGCATTACTGGCTGATCGCAGACAATCCTAAAATATGGCGCTGCAGCATTACCACATCCTTATTGGAAACGCCGCCGTCACGGCTTGTATTTGCCGCTTCCAGATAGCAGCCGCTCTGTGGTGTGATCGATAAAATATGACGCTGCAGCATTACTACGTCTATATTTGATACTTTTCCGTCTCCGTTTACGTCCCCGTAGAGCACGATCTCAAATTCCTTCACCTGCTGCCCGTCCACATATACCGCGAGCTTATTTCCGGTTCCGACACTTCCCGTATTTTCGGTTCCGTCAGGCTTTAGCAGCTTCACGGTGCAGTTCTGACCGCTAATACCGGAGAGCACAGCGTCTGCCGTCATATTCGGCTGAATGCCGGTTACAAACGTACCGACCGGATATGCCGAGGTGATCGTCACACCGTCCGCGATCGTGATCGTATTGCCGCCGGATGCCGACTGCTGCCTTGCAATCGTGATCGTATAGGTTCTTGAATCTCCGCTCTGCGAAATACAGGTAATATTAATTGTATTATTGCCATAATTCAAAGAATAATTACCTGCGCCCGATACCGTAGAGGTGGATGCTACCGGGGTCGCGCCAATGCTCACAGACGATACCTCCGATCCTACGACAAGGGAGTACTCGGTTGTACCTCCGTGAAATACCGGAGTTAAATTATAACCGTCGACAGTCAGGGAGGAAAGCCAGTTATTCGGATTTCCTTTATCCGCGAAGGTCACTGCCGTCTCTGGCATATTATTGTAAACCGGTATACGGAATACAAATGCCTGATTCTTATCGGCATATGCCTTTGCCATGTTGCTGCCCTCACTCATCGCCGCCTGCACGTTCGTCATATACTGATGCGAATAGAGGCTGTCATGATACACGACGTTAAACTTCTCAAAGTAAATCGTATTCTGCCCCTTTTTCACATAATTGTTCGCCACAATGGAAGAACCGCCTGAAATTGATTTATAAATGGAGTTCCAGCCCTGCTGCTTTGCGTAGGCGAGACCGTTTACCGTCGCAGACGCCGAACCTGTCGTATAGGCGCGCACATTAAAGTAATTATAGTATCCCTCATAGCCGCTGTATCCTCCTGAAATCAGCGGGCTTGTACCTTTTGCTCCCTGCTCCTGCTTACAGCGGGAGGCAAGATGATAAGGGCTTACGCCCAATCCGCTGCCGACCTCAACAAATGTATCGGCATAGCTGCGCACCGCTCCGTCGGTATCTGTATAATTGCCTGCCATAAAAGTATTTGCAAGCACATTTCCCACCCCCGCCGCATTCTGATACGGCGCATACTCTAAGGTCTCAAACTGAAAAATATAGGTCTCATTTAAAAAGTTGCGCGGGTCCATACAATAAGCAATATATTCCGGCGAAGCGCTCACCCAGCCCGGTCCGTCAAAGCCGTACCAAGTGTTGGTCGCCCAGTCGTATGCCTGACTGTCCGTCGATTTCCTCGCATCATTGGCAGAGCTTTGGATCAGATTTCTGCTGACCAGGCTCTCATTTGCGATCACTGTATTCCAGTCCAGCCCCGTCTGCACCGGAACAAACTGCCAGTTCGGATATTTCTGGTGCAGCGCCAGCAGCGAGTTGCAGTAGCTTGCCGGAAAACCGGCAGCCTGAAGCTCCGACACATACTGATCGTCCGGAACAGTCGTTGTCTCTCCGCCCAAACCGCCGCCGATGGAAACTCCGCCGTCCAAGGTCACATAATCCGCACATATCCAGCCACTGTAAGAGCCTCCGCGCAGGGAAAAGGAAATATTATACCACCTTAATCCCTCCGCCTGTGTCTCTGCCTGCACCGTAATGCGCTGTCCCTTATAAACTTTAATGACTACCTGATAAGAAGTTCCAGCGCCGGAGCGGACATTTACTCCCACATCCGTATTTGCCACAACGGCATTTCCCTCCGTGTTCGTTCCCGCAGAATCCAGACGCACAAAATCAGAACGCGTATATCCTGTCTGCGTCACACCGGAAACAGTGACCTGAAGCTGATACCATATATGACCATCCGAGCCCTGCACCTCGTCCGTCACCGTCACCGTCGCTCCGGGATTTAGGGTAGTGATCTTCTCTCCGTTTACCGGCTCCTTCCTCACCAGCACCGGTCCGTCAATGATCGTGCCCGTTGTCGCGGTAAATCCGTACGCCGTTGGATTCAAATCCGGCAAAAATACACAGATAACTGCCATCAGCATACTGATGGCAGTTATAAGCGCCCATTTCTTTTTTATTTTCTGATTATTCCAACTGACCATCCATTCCTCCATAAACGTCAAAATCTTGCAGAATCAGCTTTATTATATGGGAACAACCAGTATGCGTCAACCGGAATATCGTCTTTTTTGACAATAAATACAAGATTTATTGACGTTTTACCGACATCGAACTGTTAAAAATTAACAAAATTCCCCAAAAAATTCCTCCCAGCACACAGCCGCCCGCTGCCAGCAGGGGCATACTGCATTCACTGAGACTTACGCCCAAAAACGCCGCTGTACCTACCACAACGCCCGCCGCTGCCGTTGCCGCCATTAAGGCGCACACAAAAATCGTTTCTATATCCATGTGTTTCTCCCGCTTCATCTTATGCTCCATTCTTTCTCTCATGCGATCACTCCTGATCGCGAAAAATACTGCTCCCACGCTTTCCCTCCTGCCCACGGCGGACAGGCTCTGTCGTCAATATAGACATCCGCAGATATTTTTCTTGCCTCCGTTCCGTAAGCCTCCAGCGTTTCGGGAACATTTTTGTTGACCGCATCAAAAGAAAGTCCATGCCCGGCGCACCAAAGGAGCGCCTCCTCTAAGCGCTCTCCGCACCTGCAAGTCCAAAGAATCAGCTTCACGCCCTGACGCCGCTGCTGTTTCAGCATAAAAATAAGCGGCAGATTCGGTGCTCCGATTTCGGGATAACACTCGCTGCAAAGCGTTCCGTCAAAATCGACGGCAATAATCTCAATCTTCTTTTCCTTCATGTTTTATCCTCCCTACCTATGTTGATAGAGAGAGTATCGCATAAATTCTGTACAATAATCAGGACAGATTTTACAAATCCTTCTCCCGTCCCAGCCTTACTCTCCTCCGTAAGGAAGTACTCCCTCCCCGTCAAATGCCGGAATAAAGCTCTCAGCCGCCGTCTCCCCCTCCTGAATAAAGCCGCGCTCTATCCCAAGCGAAATCGCGTAGTCCACAACCTCCTCATATTCCTCCTCCGTCACCCGCCGGTTTAGCTCAGGATATTTTTCCAGACCCGCGAGCGGCGTAAACTGGTTCATGATACTGATATAAACAGAATTTCCATAGGTATCGTGCAGATAGCGCAGCACAGCTTTGGAGTCCTCCATCTGCCCCGGCAGCAGCAGATGGCGCACAATCGTTCCACGCTGCAGCAGCCGCCCTGCCTCGATTGGATCCTCATCCTCTGACGCAGACTCCCCTGCGAATACAGGCGCTCCGGTCTGCCGCACCATCTCAGCGACCGCCGCCTTAGCCACCTGACTGTAATCGGGCGCATGGGAGTATTTCGCACTAAGAGCCGCATCCATATATTTAAAATCAGGCAGATAAATGTCAATGAGCCCCTCCAGACGGCGGAGCGTCTCCGTCTTTTCATAGCTGCCCGTATTGTAGATAACAGGAAGCATAAGCCCCTGCGCTTTTGCCGCTGTAAGCGCCGTTATGATCTGCGGCACAAAGTGCCCCGGCGTGACAAGATTGATATTGTTCGCCCCTTTTTCCTGAAGCTCTAAAAATATTTCCGTAAGCCGCTCTGCGCTCACGCACTCTCCTGCCGTGCCGTTTGCAATATTACGGTTCTGGCAAAACACACAGTGCAGCGCGCAGCCGCTGAAAAATACAGCGCCGGAGCCAGCCGTTCCTGAAATACACGGCTCCTCCCAATAGTGCAGCGCCGCGCGGGCGATCTTTAGCGTTTCGTCCTGCCCGCAGAAGCCGCGCGTTCCGTTTGTTCTGTCTACACCGCAGTTTCGCGGACAAAGATTACATCCTGGCATATTCCCTGCATTCCTTTCTCTTTATTTCAAGCTTGCGAAACTCCGTCTTTTTGGTTATGATAGATTTACATGCCAAGACTTACCGCACTTTTCTTCTGCGGTCAGACCGGCTATATTTAACAAGAGTGAAGGAGTTTCTGTTATGGCTTTAAAAAACTGTATGGTCGCACAGTCCGGCGGACCTACGGCTGCGATAAACGCCAGTCTTTCAGGCGTCATCCGCGGCGTGTATGCTTCATCGGTCTACGACACTGTCTACGGTTCCTTAAACGGTATCACCGGAATTTTAAATAATGAATTGATCAATCTGACCGATCTGATAGACAAACACCCTGAGAATCTCACGCGGCTTATAACGACCCCTGCCATGTATCTTGGCTCGTGCCGCTATAAGCTTCCCGACTATATGGATGACGATTCTCCCTATGTCTTTATCTTTAACCAGTTTGAAACCTACCATATCGAAGCGTTTTTCTATATCGGGGGAAACGATTCGATGGATACCGTGGCAAAGCTCTCCTCCTACGGGGAGAAAATTGGCAGCCGCGTACGCATCATCGGGATCCCAAAGACGATCGACAACGATCTTTGCGAGACAGATCATACGCCGGGCTTTGGCTCTGCCGCCAAATATATTGCGACGTCCCTGCTTGAGATCGCGCACGATACCTTTATCTATGCCGTAAAAAGCGTGACCATTGTCGAAATCATGGGACGTGACGCGGGATGGCTGACTGCAGCAGCCGCACTTGCAAGAAATGAATATAACACCGCGCCGCATCTGATCTATCTGCCGGAAGTTCCATTCGACACCGATGATTTCCTGCTTGACGTAAAGCGTCTGCTCTTTGAGCGCAACAATGTCATCATCGCAGTCTCAGAGGGTATCCGCGACGCATCCGGCGAATATATCAGCGCCTCGGAAAGCACCATCGACAGCTTCGGGCACAGCCAGCTCAGCGGTGCAGGAAAGACACTGGAATTTCTCGTAAAGGAAAAGCTTGGCGTTAAGGTGCGCTCCGTCGAGTTAAACGTACTCCAGCGATGCGCGTCCCACCTTGCCTCAAAAACCGATTTGGACGAGTCTGTGGCGCTTGGAGAAAAAGCCGTCTCACTCTCCGAGGAGGGTGTAACGGCTTCCATGGT
Organism: Roseburia sp.; assembly: GCA_019421345.1. Lineage (GTDB taxonomy): Bacteria > Bacillota > Clostridia > Lachnospirales > Lachnospiraceae > Roseburia. The sequence continues at coordinate 12,375 of JAHZFL010000001.1, forward strand.
CACGATTCATCGTATTTCAAATTCACCTTATCAGGTTTCATACGGTTATGCACCGATTTCGCATATCGCAAATGAGGCAAAATCCGTTCCTACCGAATGGATCACTCCGGCCGGCAACGATGTGACACAGCCGCTGATCGACTACCTAAGACCCTTGATCCAGGGCGAAACGAACGTTGTCTATGAGAACGGACTTCCTGTTTATATGGATGTCAGTCATTTGTCAAAACATCCATAAACCTTCCAATCTCTATCCACGCTCTTTTGGATTCCGGCATCAGCTTTGCCGCCATCTGAAAGACGTGGAACATCCCTTCATACACGCTCAAACGTACCTTCACCCCCTGCTCGCGCGCTTTCGCCGCTACATTCACGGAATCGGACAGCAGCATCTCATAAGAACCTACCTGAAGGAGCATCGGCGGAAATCCCCTGAAATCTCCAAACAGCGGTGAAATATAAGCATTCATCGGATCATGCTCTCCAATATAATCCTTATTATAGATCATGCTGTCTCTCGTTTTCCCAAACAGCGGGTCCTTCTCATAATTTGTCTCATACGATTCCCCGCTTGCAGTCAGGTCCGTCCACGGCGACATTGCCACGATTCCGCAGGGAAGCTGCCTTCCCTTATCCTTAAGGTAGTGACACAGCGCAAGCGCCAGTCCGCCCCCGGCCGAATCTCCCGCCAGAATGATCTGCTCGGAAAACCATCCCTGTTCCAACAGCCACTCATACGCGTCGTGCGCATCGAGCAGCGCCGCCGGATAAGGCTCCTCCGGCGCAACACGGTAATCGGGCGTAAGCACGCTCATCCCATGGCTTACCTCATTGTAAAGCCCCGCAAACATACGGTAGGCATTCCGCATACCTCCCACATAGCCTCCTCCATGAAGCTGCAGGATCACCTTATCCTCTCTTGCTCCCTCCTTAAGCGAAAGCAGCTCCATCTGATAATGCTCCCGCTCGATCGTCTCCATAACAAACAGCTCCGGGCATCTCCACGGCGGCTCATTGGTACCAATATTTTTTCGCAACTCACCGCTCTTTATCTTTTTCCCGATTTTCTCATCGTCTGTGATGCGCGCGATCAACTCCCTTATCACGCGTCCTCTCACACTTGTCTCATTCTCCCGCATACCCTTTTCATCCTCTTTTGTCCTATCGAATATGAAATCTCCTCTTAAGCTCTGTCCGCGCCTTTCGGTCGCCGATGATCAGCGTTCCCACAAACAGCAGCGCGGACGCCGCAAATGCCAGCTCGCCCAAAAACGGTGCCGTTGCGATTCCCACCAGCGAAAACACTAACGGCACAATGCTGCACAAAATCATAAAAATCTGCCACATCAGATAGCTCTGCCAGTTTCTCCGATTGCAGAACATCAACACGAGAATCCCCGCGTCCATAAATAAAATTCCCGCCGGAAGCGCATAATTGACCGACCAGCCGCGATAGCCGATCACAAAATCCGCCGCCACCGCGATCAAAACTGCGATCAGCGTTAAAATGACTGCCTTTCCGCGATAACCTGATTTGCCAAGTATTGCAAAACGCAGCAGCATGTACACATACACAAAGCCAAGCCCCGTGATCAGACTCCACCAGGTCTGAGCCTCCGCCTTTACATTGATGTATACGAGCAAAACCTCAAGAAGGATCGCTGCAAACAGATAGATCCGGCTGATCAGCATCAGCTTTCGCGCCATGACCCTGACATTCGGATACATATTTTCAAGCTCCTCGGTCTGCTCCAAAACAGAGTTGCAGAGCGGACACCGCTCTGTCTCATCCAGAATTTCAATATTACATTTTCTGCACTTACTCATATGCTCATCCCCTATTTATAATTTACGCCGTTGCTCTCCACCTCGACGGGAATCCCGTCAGCGGCCACCTTACGGAAAAATCCTCGCTGCACGGAAGGATCGGCAAGATCATAGCTAAAGCTAAATACCAGCGTCCCGCCATAGGAGCAGATATTTCCCTTTAAATGCTGTCCCTTTGACATCGCCAGAAAGGAGTGAAACTGCTCGATATACGGCCGGTACTCCTCCGCCACCGTAATATTCCCGATATTCGTGATCGTTGTCGTATTGGCAAGTGCAGAACTGCGGTAAACATGGCGCATCGCGATATTTTTTAAAAACAGGGGCACTGCCCGTGCGATCAATAGCTTCTCATTTGACACATTATAAGAAAACACCCTTTCCAAATGCTCGCGGTTGATCTGACCGCGCAGACTTTCGCTGACTTCGCCAAGCACCTCCGCAAAGTCATACACCTCTTTGACCGGATGAAACTCTGCCGAAACCATAACAAAAAAATTCTTTGTCGTGATCGAATCAAAAAACGGGCGCAGGTTCACCGGAACCGCCACGCGGATCGGCTTCTCCGACGCCATTCCATGCATACATTCCGTGTACACGCTCCAGACATAAACCGCGACCAGATATTCGTTGATCGTTACTCCGTAATTCCGGCATACCTTTTTTAACTCCTCCACAGGCATATAGCCGTGCATCACGCCGAACTCTCCCGCCGGAAGACGCTCCCCCTTCAGCAGATACGCCTTCTTCGTCTGGTATCCCTTCTGGGAGCTTTTCTTATAATTTTTCAAAAAGCTGTCCTCTCTGTTTAAAGAGGTACTGCTGTCTAACGAATCGCCGACCTTTTCCTTTAGCTGGGGGTGTGCCAGACGCAGATACTGATAGGTCAGTTCCTTTAAAAAATTGATGCCGCCCATCCCGTCCGTCAGCACATGAAAGACCTCCAGATTGATCCGGTATTTATAATATGTTACCCGGAACATATAGCTATGATTTTTATTCTGGTGGATAAACCGGCACGGAAACGTGTGCTCCTGCCGCACCCTTGGCGCCGGCTTGCCGTTCTCCTCAAAATAATACCAAAAAATCCCTTGCCTCAGCCTAAGATTAAAACCGTCAAACTTTGGCAGGACAATATCCAGAGCTTCCTGCAGCAGCGCAGGCTCTACCAGCTCGGAAAGCGTCACACTGATACGGTAAACATTACTCATGCTCTCTCCCGCGATCACCGGAAAAAGATGCGCCGTATTATCAAGACGCTCCCAGCGTATCTCCTTGTAGCTTTTCTTTTCCTCTCTGTTTAATTCCTCTGCTGTTTCCGGCTGCACAGCCGTCTGCTTTTTCTTCATCTTTTCCCGCTCCGTTCTATCCTTACTGCCCGTCAATTCCTGCTCTATTATAGAATAAGAAACTAAAAATTACAATCTGTCTTACGCGCAAAACCTAAGCGTCCCCGCTCCGCAAAAACTGGCTCTCATAAAGTGCAGCATAAAAGCCGCCCTTTTCCAAAAGCTCCTCATGCCTCCCCTGCTCAATCACACTTCCGTCCTTCATCACAAGAATCACATCCGCCCCGCGAATCGTGGAAAGGCGGTGCGCGACGATAAAGCTCGTACGTCCCTGCATCATTTTTTCAAACGCCCGCTGGATCTGCATTTCCGTGCGTGTATCAATCGATGAGGTCGCCTCGTCCAAAATCAGCATCGGCGGCAGTGTCAGCATCACGCGCGCAATGCAAAGGAGTTGCTTTTGCCCCTGCGAGAGATTTCCGCCGTCCTCTGCAATGACCGTATCATATCCATGCGGCAGGCGCTTGATAAAGCTGTGCGCATGGGATGCCTTCGCGGCTGCGATAATCTCCTCCTCACGCGCCCCTGGTCTTCCGAACGCGATATTTTCCCGAATCGTTCCGCTGCACAGCCATGTATCCTGTAACACCATACCATAATTATCCCGCAGGCTCGCGCGCGTCATGTCCTTGATCGGAATCCGGCTTACGCGTATTTCTCCGCTGTTTGTTTCATAAAACCGCATCAAAAGATTGATCAGCGTCGTTTTCCCGCATCCCGTCGGTCCGACAATAGCAACACGCTGTCCCGGTCGGACGGAAAGACAAAAATCTTCAATCAGCTTTTGCCCCTCCGTATAAGAAAAATACACATGAGACAGGCAAACGCTTCCGTCCGCCTTCTGCAAAACAACTGCGTCGGGCGCATCTGGAGTCTCTGCCTCCTCCTCGATCAGCTCAAACACTCTGCCCGCACAGGCAAGCGCATTCTGCAGCTCCGTGATCACACCCGAAATTTCATTGAAAGGCTTCGTATACTGATTTGCATAGCCCAGCAGACTGGTGAGCTGTCCCACACTGATCCTTCCTGCAATCGCAAGATAAGCGCCGATAACGCCCACAGCCGCATATACAAGACTGTTTACAAAACGGGTCGCCGGGTTCGTGATGCTGGAAAAGAAAATTGCCCGCAGAGAGCATTTCTCCAGCGCTTCATTAAAAACGTCAAACTTCTCCAGCGCCTCGCGCTCCTGCGAGAACGCCAAAACAACCTTCTGATTTCCGATGATCTCCTCGATAAACGCCGTCTGCTCCCCTCTTGTCACAGACTGCAAACGAAACATCGAGAAGGTTTTCTTTGCAATATAGCTTGCAGCAAACAGTGAGATCGGCGTTAAAATAACAACCGCCGCCGTAATCTGCACACTGATCGTCAGCATAAAAAACAGCGTTCCGAAAATTGTGACGATACCGGTAAAGAGCTGCGTAAAGCCGAGCAGAAGCCCGTCCGCAAATTGATCCACATCCGTGATCATCCGGCTGACGATCTCACCGTTGGAATGTCCGTCGATATATTTGAGCGGAAGATGCAGCAGCTTGTCAAACGCCTCTTTTCTTATGTCACGGACCACATGGTAGGTCAGCTTGTTGTTGCAGACATTCATCACCCACTGTGCCGCCGCGGTCAAAAAAATCACGACCGCCATTTTCCGAAGAACCGAAAAAAGCTCCGTAAAGCCGACGTTTCCTGCTCCTATGATCCAGTCTACTGCCTGCCCGATCAAGACAGGCACATAGAGCATGCACAGCGCGGTAAACGCCGCAAGCACAACGGAGCATCCAAGATACCCCCAATATCGTCTGATATAGCGCAATACCTTTTTTAATATCTGTCTTTGTTCCTTACCAATCGGCGCTCTCATACGCTCCCACCCCCAGTCGCTTTTTGAAACTGCGACTCATAGATTTCCTGATAAACCTCGCAGTCCGAAAGAAGCTTATCATGCGTTCCGCTTCCCACGATCCTTCCGTCCTCAAGCACAATGATCTTATCTGCCTCTCGGATTGACGCCGCGCGCTGGGAAACAATAAAGACCGTCATTTCGCTCCCAAGCCCTGCGATCGCAGCGCGAAGTCTTGCGTCCGTCGCAAAGTCAAGCGCCGAAGCGCTGTCATCCAAAATCAGAATCTGCGGCTTCTTCACCAGTGCCCTGGCAATCGTCAGGCGCTGTCGCTGACCGCCGGAAAGATTTCTTCCGCCCTGCTCCAGCATATGATCAAGACCGCCCTCCTTTTGTTCTACAACTTCCCGCGCCTGCGCCGTCTCTAAAGCAGCAAGCAATTCCTCGTCAGACGCGTTTGGATTGCCCCATTTCAGATTTTCACGGATCGTTCCCGCAAAGAGCACCGCCTTCTGCGGAACTACACCGATCTTACTGCGTAGCTCAAAAAGATCATAAGAGCGCACATCTCTCCCATCGACCTTCACCATCCCCCGCGTCGCCTCATAAAAGCGCGGGATCAGATGAACCACAGAGGACTTACCGCTGCCCGTTCCTCCAATAATACCGATCGTCTCCCCTCTCTTTGCCGTAAAATCAATCTCCGTAAGCGCTTCCTCTCCCGCCCCCTGATAGGTCAGTCCGACATGGGAAAATTCGACCACACAGTCATCTGATGACTGCTCCCCGGTCTCTGTCAAAGAAGGCTTCCTTTCACAAGCTCCCACGCACTCCTTTGACATGGACGGCTGCACCTCAAACACAGCCGCGACACGGTTTGCACACGCCGCCGCCTTATTGATACTTACGATCAGGCTTGCGAGCTTCACAAGCTCCACCAATATCTGGGACATGTAATTGACAAGCGCCACAACCTGTCCCTGCGTGATCCTTCCGCTGTCCGTTCCCAATGCCCCCGTCCAAAGCAGCACGATCAGCGCCCCGTTAATGATCAGGTAGGTCATGGGATTCATCAGCGCAGAGATCCTTCCCGCAAAAAGCTGTAATTTTGTAAGCGCCTCATTTTTCCCGCAAAAGCGCTCCTGCTGCTCCTCCTGTTTGTGAAAGGCTCGGATCACACGGCTTCCGGTCAGATTCTCCCGTGTGATGCCAAGCACGCCGTCCAGCGCGTTTTGCACGCGCTTATAGATCGGAATGCAGATAAACATCACGCCAAATACGACGGCAGAAAGCAGCGGGATCGCAACTGCAAAAACAAGTGCGGACGGCACGTCGATCGTAAACGCCATGACCATTGCGCCAATGACAATAAACGGTGAACGCAGAAACAGGCGCAGAACGAGATTTACCCCATTCTGCACCTGATTTACATCACTTGTCAGCCGCGTGATCAGCGTTGCTGTTCCGACAGTATCCAATTCCTGAAAAGCAAGACCCTCCACATGCCAAAACAGCGCGCGGCGCAGCTTGGTCGCACCTCCGACCGCCGCCTTTGCCGCAAAATACTGTGCGGTGATCGAGCACACCATGCCGATCACTGCCAGGAGCACCAGCAAAAGGCTCATACCGGCAATATATGCGGTATTGCGCCCTGCAACCCCAATATCGATCATCGCCGCCATGACAAGAGGCACGATGAGCTCAAAAGAAGCCTCTAACAGCTTAAACAGCGGTCCTAATACGCATTCTTTTTTATAATCTCTGAAATATACCAGTAGCTTTTTCATTCTGACGCTCCCGTTACGCTTCTTTCTTTCCCTTCAGCATCTGCATCCCGAAAATAACTGCTCCGCCAATCAAAAAAAATAAAATATCAAAGGTTTGAAGCGTCATCGCAGGCTGCGGCACATCTAATGTCTCCGGCCCCATGATGACCGCATAGATAGAACCGAGCATCAGACCGATGATCAGATAGATCGTCTGCGCACGAAAATCCTCCAGCGCCTTGCGGATGATCTTAACGACGCTAAATGCTCCGACTAATACTCCGCAGCCAAACAAAAAGACAGTCGGAAACGCCGCGAAATCAAAGTGAAGAATATCCTTGATCGCCGTAACGATCGGAAGATACAGCCCCATAATAAGCAGCAGCGTCGAGCCGGAAATACCCGGAAGCACCATTGCAGAAATCGCGATCATCCCCGCCACAAACACAAAAATCCCAAGACCTATCGATAAATGTTCCAGATTCACACCGTCGCCGCCGCCAACCGGATTAAAAAAGGTCAGCGCACAGACTAAAATCATCCCGATCAGTGCAAACGGAATCGCACCCTTCTTTGCCACAAGCGTTTCTTTCTCCTCTCTCACCACGATCGGAATGGCAAATATGATAAAGCCGATGAACAGCGAACTGATCGCATAAATGTGACTTTCAAACACGCTTGCAAGGACAAGCATCGCAAGCACCATACCCGTAACCCAGCCGATCGCAAGCTTGATCAAAAAGAAAAGCGCCGCCTTTTTCTTTTCCTTTGACCCTGACACCAGATCGTCGATCGAATCAATAAACTGATCATAAAAACCAAGCAAAAACGCCACCGTGCCGCCCGATACTCCCGGCACGCTGTCCGCCAATGCCATACAAAAGCCTCTGATAAACTGTATAATATACATTCTTTTTCCTCTTTTTCTATAATTTCAATCCATTACTTCACACAGAGCCTAAGCACTACGGCTGTCTGCAAAAAATTGTCTCTCCGTCTACAATCGTCTCCAACACCTTTATGCTTTCCAATTCTTCATGCGGCGTATGCAGTGGATTTTTGTCCAAGATGACAAAATTTGCCTTCTTTCCGGCTTCAATACTTCCCTTATCTGCTTCCTCTCCATATTGGTAAGCGGCATGGATCGTGACTGCCTCCAGCGCTTCCTGGACCGTAACTCTCTGCTCCTTTGCCAGCAAAACGCCTTCTCGCGTGACGCGGTTGACTGCACAGCCGATCGTTTTCATCATATCCGGCGGCAGAACAGGCGTATCCTGATGGAACGTATATCTAAGTCCTGCCTGTATCGCATCCTGTACGGGAGAGATTCTTTCCGCCCGCGCTTTCCCAAAATTCTGAAGATGAATGTCTCCCCAGTAATAAGTGTGCGCGACAAAAAAGCTCGGAATCATTTCCAGCTTTTTCATTTTCTTTAATTCTTCCTCCCGCACCAACTGTGCATGGATCATAACCGGCCGATTCGTCTGCTGATCGGGATGCTCCTCCATAACCTTCGTAAACTGCGCAACATACTGCTCTGCTGCCGCATCCCCGTTACAATGTGCCAGTAACTGTGCCCCGTCCTCCAGCGCCTCGGTGATCAACCGATATAACTCGTCGTCTGAATGGACCGGATACCCGCAATCGTCACTTCCCTCATACGGCTCTTTCATCCATGCAGTCCGTCCCTGCGGCGATCCGTCCAAAAATATCTTATAACCGCCCAGACGGAAGTGATTCTGATAGCTGTGCTCCTTCAAATGCTCCCGATAAAGGTCTCGGCAATTCTCCAAATCCACATAACCGACAACATCCATCTTCAAAAGCCCCTGCTCTGCAAACATCTTTAGCAGGTGATATAAGGACTCACCGACCATGCCGTCCTGAATCATTGTAATACCGTATCCGGCATACAACTGCTGCGCCTTCTCTATGTTTTTCTTCATCACTTCCAAGTCAAACGAAGCACACGACTTGCGAAAATCCATAAACGCATTTTCTTCCATATATCCGTTTAATGAGCCGTCCTCTTGAAATCGCCCATAGCGTCCGCCCTGCGGGTTCTCCACAGAGTCATCGAGTTTTTGCTCCTGCAATCCCAAAGAATTAGAAACGCCCATATGGCTTGAAACGTGGATCACCAAGATCGGATGCTCCTTGCTGATCTCATCCAGCAAATACCGATCAGGATGACACTTTTCCTCTAAAAAATTGTGGTCATAATTCGTTCCAACGACCCATTTTCCCTTTGGGATCTTCTGCTCCTCCAAAAATCGTTTCATCAAGGATACAATATCCTGAAAATTGTGTGCCTCCGATAAATCACATTGGGACAGCCCATTGGCACATGCCACAAAATGAGAATGCCCGTCTATAAATCCGGGCAAAAGAGTTCTTCCGCATAAATCAATCTTCTCCCCATTCCAGTCAGCCGGAACCTCCTCGTAAACTTCCGCAATCCTATCCCCTTCTACTGCGACGGCTGCCGCCTGGGGCTTGTCTTGATCCATCGTAAGAATCGTACCGTTATAAAATAATTTTCTCATGTTCCTCCCACTCCTGCCTAAAAACAACGGGCATCACGCTTCGCGCGCTGCCCTTCGGTTACTTATAGCCGAACCTCATAATTGCCCAAAATCTGATCCTGTTCGGTTACGATCACAAAGGCGTCCGGATCCTCCTGCCTTAATTTTTCCTCCAGAATGCGCACCTCATATTTGGAGAGAACAGTATAGACCACATATGTATTGGTCTGTGTATAGCCTCCCACTCCCTCCCAATAGGTGACGCCGCGGTTTAATTCCTTCAAAATAATCTCGCAGATCCCCTTATTTCTGGTAAAGATCATAACGCTTGTATTGATGCTTTGTAAATGCGTCTTGTCTACTGCCATCGAATATACTGCCGAATATAACACCGAGTAAATCGCAACCGGCAGCTCAAATAAAAACGCGCATATGATATAGATGACGGCGTTGACAAGCAAGGTAAATCGTCCAACACTAAAATCCTTGTTCTTCTTTGTAAAATATAACCCTAAAATATCCAGCCCTCCGCCGGAGCCTCCTGCCTTTAGAGTGATCCCAACGCCTGTTCCTGCCAAAATGCCGCCCATCAGACAGGAGACAGCATATTCTTCGATCACAGGCTGCACCGGAATAGGTAGATATGTAAAAATAAGCGTCTGTGTAATAATGCTGAAAAAGGTTTTAAAAAATAACGATTTTCCAAACTGGAAATAAGCCAGAAGCAAGAGCGGAATATTTAAACAAAAGTTTAAAATTCCCGCAATGTCAAACCCTGTATCAAGGTTCAGCAGGGTACGAATGATCTGCGCTATTCCGACCGTTCCTCCGTTATAAAGCCCCAACGGAACAATAAACCAGTTTAATCCTGCGCAGAATAAGAACGAACCGAGTAAAATCACTCCGTAATCTCTAATTTTTTGTTTCATCTTAGTGTCTGTTTTGTCTCCCTTAAAAGCTGTACTAGTTGATGTATTTCTCTAACTGATGAGAAACATTGAGCACATTTTCGAGCAGTGCTTTTGTATTCTCCGCATTTCCAAGATTCTGAACGCTTAAATCCGCTGCCTGCACCGAAGATGCGGTTACCTCCTCCGTCGTTGCAGACAGATGCATGATATTCTCCACGATCTGCGTATTTGCCTCAGAAAGGTTATTCAGCATCACATCGATCTCTCCAATATCCGAGATCAACTCATTTACATTCTGATTCATCTCGCCAAAACTCTCGGACGCCATACCGATCATCTGATCCTGCGCACCCGCCGCCTCAACAGAACGCGCGACTGCCTCGGCAGCCACCTGCGCATTATCAGAAAGCTCCGACAATATCGACGCGATGCTCTCCGTCTCCTGTCTTGTCTTTTCTGCCAACTGGCGAATCTCATCTGCCACAACGGCAAATCCGCGTCCCGCCTCTCCGGCTCTTGCGCTCTCGATCGACGCGTTTAGGGCAAGAAGGTTCGTCTGGCTCGAAATTGCAAAAATCGTATCCGCAATACTCTTAACGGCGCTCGTGCGCTCCTGAAGCTGACGCATGGAGTCTGCGACTTCTGAATTGGTCGCAGCAATGACCTCCGACTGTTTCTTCAGATCATCCATAATCTTGGCACTCTTGCCGTTTAACTCACCGGACTGCTTTGCCACTGTGACAATCTGCTCAGAGCGTTTCAAGGTCGTTGCAATGGAATCCTGAATATTCTGTGTCATTGCTGTCTGCGTCTGAATATTCTCCGCGGTGCTTAAGGTGCTGTCAGAAATATCCTTCATCGCGCCGTTGACCACCTCTGTGGAGCTGTTGAGCTCTGTCATGATATTCATCGCGCTCTCTGTTCCCTTGCGCACCTCATCCGCCACGGAGATAACATCGTCCAGCATCTTCTTCTGCACATTCTCCTTCGCCTCAAGGCTTCCGATCATATCCCGGTTAAACAACGACGTAATATGCACCGTCCACGGAACAAGCACCAGCATCAATGCGATCACAAGATTTGCGCTCCACTGGTCAAATGCAACGTCTCCCGTATAGCTGCCGACCACAAAACACTTAATCGCAATGATCACCATATGGATCGCTACCATAATAACCGATGTCACAACCGAAAACTTCAAATCATAAAATACAATATAGCCGATCAAAGGAACAATCGTTAAAAAACGAACATAATAGCTGTCAAATGCATAGGAAACAAAAGCCGCAACGATAAACATGCTTATGACGCTGAAATAACGGAGTTTCACATTCGACTTATCATTTAAGTACATGCCTACGTCGCCTGCAAACGCTAAAATACTGATCGAAGAAACCAGCACGGTAAATCCCATACTTCTCCAGCCGGATAATCCTGCAAAGATTACTGTGCCGAGCACCGCCGCATAAAACACGGCAAATCCCATTATTAAAAATCGATTTGCTCTTTTTAACTGTTCTTTCTTGTCTGCATACAAAAATTCTCTCTTTGTCTCCATAAAATGCTCCTTTTTCTTTTGCAAATCTCTGATTCATGATTCCGTTTTATATGATCTCTTTTGACTTATTATTATACTCTACCTCATTTTAAAACGCAATCTTTTTTCTGTATCCGCGCACGCTTTCTTCCTCGTTTTTTCTCCCCTTTTTTCACCTTCCAAACATGACCACGCGGACCAATTTGTCTGCCTTACTCCGTCTAAGACCTCACGCTGCAGCAAAAACAGACACAGCAGATTCGGCAGCGCCATTAAAACGTTGAACAAATCGGCAAGTCCCCATACCGTTTCCATCGAAAGCACAGCCCCCAGATAAACGGAAAGCATATAGCAGACCTGATAAATGCTTACGCCCTTTTCCCCTGCCAGATACCGTACCGCCGTGACGCCATAGACATTCCAGCCGATAATCGTTGCAAACGCAAATAATGCCAATGATACCGCCAATAATTCTCCCCCGTATGCCGGCAACTGCGCAAATGATGCAAAGCATATTTTATCTGCTGAGACCCCCGCATAATACTCTGGATTTTCCAGCATACTTCCCACGGTCGCAATCCCCGTCACCGCACACATGACAACGGTATCCCAAAAAGGTCCCGTCATCGATACAAGCCCCTGCCGCACAGCATCCCGGCTTCCTGACGACGCCGCCGCCATAGGGATCGAGCCAAGCCCCGCTTCATTTGTAAAAAGACCGCGTGCCACACCGACGCGAACCGCTGTCATGACAGCGCCTCCCGCCGCTCCTCCAACTGCCGCCTCCCCGCAAAAAGCCGTACGAAAAATCACCGCAACTGTCTGCGGAAGCAGCTCTTTATTTTTTACAATCAGCCAGAGGCAGCCGCCGAGATACAAAATGCTCATAAACGGAACAAGCCATGTGCAAACCTTTGCGATCGTTTGTCTGCCTCCGATCATAATAACGCCTGCCAGCACTGCCGTCATGATACCGACCAGATGCGGTGAAACGGAAACAAGTTCTTCAGCCGCCGCACGGATAGAGTATGCCTGCACACTGCTTCCCATTCCAAAGGATGCCAGCACCGTAAACACAGAAAACAATACTGCCAGCCATTTTTTTCCTAATCTGTGTTCCAAAACGTACATGGGACCGCCGGCACTCCGTCCGTTTGCATCGCGCACCTTATAGCGCACGGCAAGAAAGCTCTCCGCATAACAGGTCGCAACGCCAAGAAAGCCCGTCAGCCAGCACCAAAAAACTGCCCCCGGACCGCCGATCGCGATAGCCGCGGAAATTCCTATGATATTTCCCGTTCCGATCGTCGCCGCAAGCGCTGTCGCAAGCGCAGAATACGGCGACACCTCATTTTCCGTCAATATTTCAGAGGAATCCTTCGTAAAGCTAAGCCAAATACCAAGCGGAAGCTTTCTTTGTATCACACCAAGACGCACCGTAAAATACAGATGCGTTCCAAACAGAAGCAAAACCAGCATTTCCCCCTCCTAGGACCGAAGCTTTCTGTTGTAAAGTCTATGCTGCCTCAGAAAGGAGAAGAACAAAACGCTTCTCACCAATGCGTAATATCTCTCGTGGACGGATTGTCAAGCCGCCTTCCGTTCGCATCAAACCGCGATCCATGACATGGGCAGTCCCAGCTTCTCTCCTGCGGATTCCACTCCAGTTCACATCCCATATGCGGACAGCGCGGGCGGCAAAAAAGTCCGCGCGCCAATCCTTTGATACTCACTCCCACATCCTTTATGAGGTTTGCGATCCCCGCAGAAACATACAGTCTCTGAGGAGAAAAAAGACGCCGGTACGGACTTTTCTCCCCGCAAAGCTCATCCCTTAAAAGCAATGCCGCCGCCATAGACGACGTCATCCCCCATTTTTGAAATCCGGTTGCCACATAAAGACGCGGCGTAAGCACCGAATATCTGCCGATCAGCGGCACTCCGTCATGAGGCATGCAATCCTGTGCCGACCAGCGCGCCTCCTCCTTGCAATGAGGAAAATAATACCTCGCTATCTCCAAAAGCGTGTCATATGCTCCACAGCGTTTTTCTTCTCCCGTGCGGTGACCTGCCCCGCCAAGCAGCAGCAAATCATCTGCCTGACGCAAAGAAATGCCGTCCACGTCAATTCCATAATACATTCCCTTTATGCTCGGACAGCCGGATAGCGCAATCACATAACTGCGCTCCTGATGCTGCCGCAGAAAATAAAATCCCGGCACATTCCGAAACGGATAATGTGCGGCTATAACAATTTTCTCCGCCGTAAAAATGCCTTTTTCCGTGATCACACGCCTTCCATACACCGCCTCTGCCATTGTATGCTCTTTTATTTCCAGCTCACAAGCAATCGCACGCAGAAACTTCAGCGGAGAAAATTGTGCCTGCCCGTGAAAGCACACCGCTCCCTCCGGCACAAACGGAAGTTCGGTCTCTGTCGTAAATTCTGCGTCTATTCCAAGCGAAGCCGCCGCCTTGGCTTCCTCCCTTAAGACCGTCTCCTGCTTCATCGTATACAGATACGACGGCACGCGCGCAAACTGGCACTCAATCTTCTTTTTCTTTATCAGCCTTTCATATTCTAAAATTGCTTCCTCATTTGCCTTTGCATAGAGCCTTGCCTTCTTTTTCCCGATTTTTTCGATCAGCGTACTGTATTTTAACCCATGCTGACTTGTAATCTTTGCCGTGGTCCGTTCGGTCTGTCCGGACGCGATCGTCTCTGCCTCAAGCACCAGCACCCGCTTCCCCCGCTCCTTTAGGTAATAGGCGATCAATACGCCCGCCATTCCTGCTCCGATTACAATCACATCATAATCACGGCTTTCCTCCTGCCCGTTTTCCTCTGCCGCCTTGCCTCTAAGCGGAAAATCCTTTTCCTGCTTTCTCCACAATGATTCCATAAAAAGACCTCGATTTCCTTTTCTTGGAGTTAGTATGCGCAGAGAACGTACAGGTATACCATATAGAAAAAAGACCTAAGAACGATCCAGTTCTTAGGTCTATCTCAAGTAGCGGAAGGGAGATTTGAACTCTCGACACCACGGGTATGAACCGTGTGCT
>JAHZFL010000001.1:27251-388923 GCA_019421345.1 Roseburia sp.
ATGACCCTCTGCTTGTAAGGCAGATGCTCTCCCAGCTGAGCTAAGATCCCATATCTGTCGGCTGCTTACCGCAACCGACTTGATTAGTATACTACTTGTCTTTTTAATTGTCAACACTTTTTTTATATTTTTCTGTCGAACCTTTTTCATTCGTAAAAGTTCCAAGAATTACCCCAGCAAACGTTCCACCAGCCTTACGCAATCTGCCGCATCCTTTGAGTAGCCATCCGCTCCGATCTCCTCCGCAAAGCTCTCCGTGATCGCAGCGCCGCCAATAACGACCTTACAGCAGGCTCCCTGCACTCGGACCTGCTCCACAACCTCCTTCATGCGCATCATCGTCGTCGTCATAAGCGCAGAAAGACCGATGATCGCGGCATGTTCACGAATGGCTGCCGCAACAATCGTTTCCGCCGGCACATCCTTACCCAGATCAAGCACACGGTAACCATAATTCTTAAGCATCAGCACAACCAGATTCTTGCCGATGTCGTGAATGTCACCCTCCACCGTGGCAACCACGATCGTCTCCTTCTCCTCTCTGTCCTCTTTCTTTAAGAGAGGCTCCAGATATTCGATCGCCAGCTTCATCGCATTGGCAGATGCAATCAACTGCGGCAGGAAATATTTCTGCCGATCGAACAATTCCCCAACCTCATTAATTGCCGGTATGAGGTGCTCATTGATAACCGTCTCCGGCGCATCGCCCGCAGCGACAAGCGCCTTTGCTTCCTCCACAATACTGCTCTTGTTCCCTTTAAGGACCGCCTCATAGACTGCGCTGTGGCTCTCTTTTGCTGTAAAATCCCCCTCTGAGGATTCCTTTTTCACCTTTGCCGTCTGTACCGGTATCCGCTCCATTCCCGCATATTTTTCAGACAGCACATTCATCCGCTCAATATAACGCACATCACTTTGCGCCTTATGAAGCAGCATATCCGAGGCAAATGCCGCATTCATCAAAAGCTCCTGCGACGGATTGGCGATCGCCATCGTAAGCCCGCGCGCGATCGCCATCGTAAGGAACGCCGTATTGACATAGGTACGCTCCGGCAGACCAAACGAAATATTGGACAATCCGCAGACGGTCGGTATCTCCAATTCGTTTTTGCAATATTCAAACGTCGCAAAGCATTCGAGCGCGGCATCGGGATTTGCGCCCACCGTCGCCACTAATCCGTCTACGATCACATCCTCCGTGCCAAGTCCTACTGCTTTGGCACACTCCAACACCTCTCGGATCACCCGATGCTTTTCCTCGCAGTCTTTCGGCAGTCCGGCATCGGAAAGAGGAAGCAGAATAAACATTGCGCCATACTTTTTTGCAACCGGCAGCAGCTTTTCTATCTTCTCACGTTCCAGAGAGATCGAGTTGATAAGTGCGCGCCCCGGATAAATCCGCAGCGCCTCCTCGATCACATCCACATAGCTGGAATCAATGCAAAGCGGTGTGTCAACCGCAGAAGTCACCTCATAAATAGCCTGCAGCATCATCTCCTTTTCGTCAATGCCGTTCATTCCCATATTGATGTCAAGGATCTGCGCGCCGTTTTCCTCCTGCGCAAGCGCCATCTCGCGCACAAGATTAAAGCTTCCCTCTCTTAGCTCTGCCTGCAGCTTCTTTTTTCCGGTCGGATTGATGCGCTCACCGATCACCAGAAAATTTCCGTCAAGCTCTATCTCTACAAAGCCGCGCTCAGACGTCAGCACTCTGCGTCCTCTCGCGGGCATTTTTCTGACCGAACCGCTGCACACTGCGTCGCTTAACGCTTTGATGTGCTCCGGCGTTGTCCCGCAGCAGCCGCCGAGAATCGATGCCCCGGCTTCCAAAAGCTCTTTTCCCGCTGCTGCAAATGCTTCTGCCGTCGTATCAAATACCGTCTCGCCGTTTACCAGCTTTGGCATTCCGGCATTTGGCTTTGCAAGTATCGGCACTGTCGCATACTCTGCCATCCGCGCTACCAAAGCAAGCATCGCCTCCGGCCCTGTCGAGCAATTTAATCCGACCGCATCCGCACCAAGACTTTGCAGCGTAACTACTGCCGTCACCGGGTCTGTGCCATAAAGAGTTCTCCCATCCTCCTGATAAGTCAGCGATACCATAACCGGAAGTTCACATACCTCACGAATTGCAAGGACTGCCGCACGGCATTCCTGAAGGCTCATCATTGTCTCTACCACAAACAAGTCCACACCCGCTTCATACAGCGCCCTCGCCTGCTCTTTATACACATCCACAAGCTCCTCAAACAGCAATTCTCCCAGCGGATAAAGCTGACTGCCTGTCATCGTCATATCACCCGCCACAAACGCCTTTCCTGCAGCCGCTTTCTTTGAGAGCGCGACAAGCCCGCGATTCATATCATCCAATTGATTCGCCAGACCATATTCTTCCAGCTTAATCCGATTTGCCGTAAACGTCGGCGCAAACAAAATATGGGTGCCTGCCTGTACATAGCCCTGTTGAAGCTCCACCAGAACTTCGCCGTGCGAAAGAATCCACTGCTCCGGACACACTCCGACCGGCATACCCGCCTTCTGTAAATTTGTTCCCGTCGCACCGTCTAAAATAATCGTTCCCTGCTCTGTAAGCCGCCTAAATTCCTCTCTTGTCATGATCCTTCCTCTCCGTCCGCTTTTGCGTCTGCCATTCTCATCTGAATCAATCTTATTATGCCATCTCCGCTCCTTTCGCGCAAGTGCGCACAGACGCTTTTGTGCCAAACCTCATGCTCAGGGTTTAAACTTCTCTTTGAGCAGTACTGCCGCCGCTTCCCGGTCAAATGCTTATGCGATCCGCACCTTCTGAAGCATTCCTCGCCCTGCCCATATCTTATCTCCGAATGGTGAGCTTACAGTGAGGTCGTCTGCGGAATCATTATTCCAATCATTTCCGGTATACTGCCTCATTCACCTTCAGCAGAATGGTGCAGAATGAATTTTCAGCCTGTAAGGCAGCGGAGCGAGGCGATGCGGCGATGCGGCGGCATCGTCGATCGGCGGCAACGCAGCAGATCGAAATTCAGGCAAGTCATTATGCGAAATGCAAGTGATACCTTACAACAGACTTCATCGTCAAAAACGATACTAAAAAAGGACTGCCGCCTTACGTTTTGCCATCGTAAATGCACCAGCCCTCTTTTGCGTTATTTGTTTGATTTTTTGTTGTTTGATTTTTTGTTGTTCGATTTTTTGTTGCCTGTTACTTTGTTTCTTTAATTTTTTTCTGAAGCACCGGCTGCCGCCTTTAATTCAGCCTGACGCTTTTTAATAATTCGCTCGCCAAGCAATGCAAAGCCTGTTCCCGCCACAACTACGATAATACAGAACGTAAAAATTTTGTTATAAGCCGTTGTAAAATCATAGCTGTCGATCCAGCCGCCGTACATCGTATGAATAAACGAATCCGGCAGATAACCGATTAAGGAGGCGATACCCGTAACGCTTCCGACCATAGTCTTTGCCGTTCCCGCCTCATCGATCAACGCCCAGTTGACCGCACGGCAGCAACTGCAAAAGAATGAGATCAGGCACATCAATATCATTAACGGCCATAAGAACGGTGCTGTTCCGGGAACAAGCCGCAGCACGACCGCTAATCCTACGAGCACTGCACATGCCCAGAACAAAAGGCGGCTGGAGCGTCCGAGCTTTTTGACGATTACCGTACATGTCAGCGCGGCAATCACCGGAATCACCGTACTGCGGATAACCGAAAAGGTCGAGGACGATACGGTACTAAGTCCCGCCGCCGTCTCAAGATACGGCGCATAATAAGAGCCGGTTGCCGAAATCGCACTTGGCACGAAGATCATCGCTGCCAGAATATAGGTGATCGGAAGCTTGAATGCGCCAAGCAGTGACTTTAAGCTGTCCTTAACAGAAGTATTGCTTGTCTGATCCACATCCATCGGCGGAAGCAAAAAGCCAAGCAGCACACCCGAAATGATCATTAAGATCGATACCGCTGCAACAACAACCGTCATTCCAAGCTTTCCGCGGTTTGCAAACATTGCAAATACGCCGACCCATGCAAAGTTTAACAGCATGTTTAAAATGCCGCGCCCGCTCTCAAGCATACCAAACATAGTTCCCTGCTCGTCAGAGCTTGCCAGCATGTTGATGACCTTCACAGAGGTTGACCAAAATGTCAGCACGGTTGTAAAGCCCCACAGAATATGGATCAACAGAAGCATCTCATATCCCGGCCATGTTGCCATCCAAAGACCTAACACACCGCTGGAAATCATGGAAAATACCATCAGCTTCTTCGGATTAAAGCGATCCGCAATAATTCCTCCCGGAAGATACATCAGGATATTCATAACACCGTAAACAGTTACCAGATTTCCATATTTCTGTGTCTCGCCAGCCAGTCCCATCGCCTCCTGCAGCGGCGTGAAAAACTGATAGCGCAGATACGGCAGTACATAGATGGTACACATGGAAATGATCATCAAAAGAAGTATCAGCATCTTTTGACCCTTTCCCTTTGATTTTGTCTCCATGACAAATCCTCCTTTATCATTTTGTAACATCACTCCCCAAACGCACCGCTATTTCTCTCAAAGGATGCCATTGTACGGAAACGCCCAGCCAAACAGCAGCAGACAGGCCGTGGCAATTCCTGCAATGATCATCAAATATCCATAAATGCGGTCTCTCCTGTAATCCGCTCTGACACGCTCGTTCTGCGGTACGATCAAAAGATTTTTATGATACGATTCTTCCTGCAATGATTTGGGGGAGCGTTTGCTTCCGATCACTGCAAAAAGAATGCTTAAATAAATCCCGATAAAAAACGGATCCAGAAAATTTTTCAGAAGCTCGTCAAACGGACCGATATGAAATCCCGTCAGGCATTTTGAAAAAATAAATCCAAAAAATCCTGCCAGCATTGCATAGCGTGCTCCTGTCGCAGAAAGCTTTTTGCAAAATACACTTCCGATCGCTGGCACCGCCCAGCTTGCCGCAATAATCGTTGAGGCGAAATATGCGATCACACGCATACTTCCAAGCCCCAAATACGCTAAGATAAGCGCTAGAACTCCAACTGCCAGCATCACCATACGATTGAAACGCAATTCTTCTTTCGTACTGCGGAACTCTTTCGCAATAATATCCGAGGAGACAGAAAAACCTATGACGGACAAAAACGTCGAAGCCGACGACAGTCCTGCTGCCATAATTCCCGACAGGAGCAATGTTCCCACAAGCTTTGGAACCACCTCCATCGAAGCCCAGATCAGCACTCTTTGCGGATCATTCAAATCGGGCTTAATATTTATGACTGCCACCGACTCCATGTTCAGATACAATAAAAATACTGTCGTGCAGATTGCTGCCACCGCACCCGCGCGGAACGTCACATGCTCGCTTTTTGCCATCATATTCCGCCCCGCCTGCCACGGAGAAACCGACACGGTGATCATCCACACGATGCCCATTGTAACGGCATACATGACCGCACCAAATGCATCGGTCGCTCCCGTCGCAGCAATATTTCCATGATAATCTAAAATCTGCGGATGCGCAGCGGGATTATTCATCAAATTCTCCACAAGGCTTCCAATTCCGCCCTGCTCCTGAAAAATATAAGGTCCCGCCAGCATCGTCGCAAACAAAAACACAAGAAACATCATTGTATCCGTCAGGATAACGCCCTTTGACCCGGAGTAGAAGGTAAATCCCGTAAAGCAAAGCCATGCAAGAAATAAGCATACCTCATACGATAACCCCGTGAGCTCCTCCATTAAGATCCCAACACCCGTAATGCTTGAAAGCAAATAGGCTGTCAAGGAAATAATTGTGATGACGCCCGCTACACGCCTGATCTTGGGGTCCTGATAGCGTTTTCCGAAATATTCCGGCATCGTGTTGCACTCCGAGCGTCTTAAATATCTTCCGAATACCAACGGTCCTGCAATATAGCCGCAGGCACAGATCGTATTCAGAAGTACCATTGTTGTAATATTTCCGGAATAGCAAAAACCCTGATCTCCCATAAAACCGGTTACTGAAAGCATAGACGCAAACAGCGTCCCTGCGATCAGAAGCGTCGATCCATTTCTTCCGCTCACATAATAATCATTCGTATCCTTTACATTTTTCCCTGCCCAAATTCCCACGAGCAGGTAAACAATAATACTTACGATCACTCCTATAAAGTAGATAGTCATCCTGTCACCTCTCAATTTCCCGTCTGCTTCGGAGCTTGTTATTTCTTCTTGTCCCCTTCGTCCGAACAAACGCGCTTTTCCTCACGCTTTAGCACGATAAGCAATATCACGCCTGCGCCTGCAAGAAGTCCGCCGATGCAGACAGAAAAAATAATCTCTCCCATTAAACCGCCCCTTTCCTTACTCCAAGCATTTATTTCAATCCCATATGAGCAGAAATAACCATTTTTTGAACCTCGCTGGTTCCCTCATAAATCTCCGTAATCTTTGCGTCACGCATCATGCGCTCAACCGGATATTCACGGGTGTATCCGTAGCCGCCGAACAACTGTACCGCCTCGCAGGTAACATCTCTTGCCACCTCAGACGCAAACAGCTTTGCCATTGCCGCCTCAGACGAATAATTTACACCCTCATCCTTCATACATGCTGCACGGTAAACAAGCATTCTTGCCGCATCCACCTTTGTCTGCATTGCAGCCATCGTAAACTGCGTATTCTGGAAGGAAGCGATCGGACGCCCGAACTGTACGCGGCTCTTAACATAATTTAAAGTCTCATCGATCGCGCCCTGTGCGATACCGAGCGCCTGCGCAGCGATGCCGATCCGTCCGCCGTCCAACGTGCTCATCGCAACCTTAAATCCTTTTCCTTCCTCACCAAGCAGATTCTCCTTCGGAACCTTTACATTGTTGAATACAAGCTCATAGGTTGCCGAACCGCGGATACCCATCTTGCGTTCCTTGCTTCCGAAGGTAAAGCCTTCCATTCCCTTCTCAAGAATGAATGCGCTGATACCCTTATTTCCGGCGCTCTTATCTGTCATAGCAAAAATAATGTAAACATCTGCATAGGAACCGTTCGTGATGAAAATCTTACTTCCATTTAATAAGTAATGATCGCCCTTATCCTCAGCCGTCGTTCCCTGCATCGCAGCATCAGTTCCGGCATTCGGCTCTGTCAGTCCAAATGCGCCTAATTTCTCACCGGTTGCCAGATCCGGCAGATATTTCTCCTTCTGCTCGTCTGTTCCGTAAGCCAGGATCGGCCAGCAGCAAAGTGAGGTGTGCGCGGAAATCGTAACGCCTGTGCTCGCACATGCCTTTGAAACCTCCTCAACTGCCATAACATATTCCAGATTGCCCATGCCGACGCCACCGTACTCCTCCGGGATCGGGATTCCAAGCAGACCGACCTCGCTCATCTTTGGAATAAGCTCCTCGGGAAAACGCTCATTCTCATCAATCTCAGCCGCGATCGGGCGAACCTCTTTTTCGGTAAATTCACGAATCATATCACGCAGTAACTGCTGCTCATCATTTAACTTAAATTCCATTCAAAGTACCTCCTTCTTTTGTCTCTTTTTCTTAGCGATAACGTTTTAAAATCTGCTTACTTGCAATGACAGTCTGAATCTCACCTGTTCCGCCGGAAATACGCGTGATTCTCAGATCACGGTAAATACGGCTGACACGGCTGCCGCAGAAACCGATTCCTGCCATCACCTGCATTGCATGATCTACAACCTCGTTTGCAGCCTCGGAGCAGTACTGCTTTGCGATCGAAGCCTCCTCACGCTTTAAGCAGCCGTTATCCTTGTTCCATGCAAAGTGAAGCAGCATGTCGCGCATGGAGTAAATACGCATCGCCATTTCCATAATGTGGTTCTGGATCAACTGCAGCTTTCCGATCTCCTTGCCAAATGCCACTCTCTGATTTGCGTAGCGGCAGGCGTCCTCAAAGGCGCACAGAGCCTGTCCGTAAGCGTTAAACGCATCAATGAGACGCTCATAGTCAAATCCCTTAGAGGTCGCAAGCAGACCGTTACCCTCAAAGCTGAACATATCCTTTTCTTCAATCTCTACATCATCAAACCAGATGTCGTTCACATTCTCCATGTTGATACCCATTTTTTCCATCGGTTCTTTCTTACAGTTCGGCACATTCGTCGGAACAAACCACAATGTAAGCTGTTCGGGATTCTCACTGTTTTTTGCCAATGTCAGACAGTAATCGCTGTCCTGCGCGCCGGAAATAAAGTGCTTATGCCCATTGATATACACCTTTCCGTTTCTGCGTGTATAAGTCGTTAAAATTGTGCCGCTGGATAAATCCGTACCTGCAGTCGGCTCGGAAAAGCCCTGTGCGTATGCCGGGTGTCCCTCAAAGAACATCGGCATAAACTTATCGATCTGCTCCTTTGTTCCGTTCTCCAACAGCGCATCTGCTTTTACATGATCCCAAAACAGATAGATCGGTGCGCCACAGCGTCCCAGCGCCTCCATTACCAGAAACATGGTGACCGCTCCCTCACCGTCTCCGCCTGCTTCCTCCGGCAGGAACATGCTAAAGCAGCCAAGCTCCTTTAAAATGTCCCAGAATTTTTTTGGATGCTCATGGTTCTTATCGCAATCCTGAAAATATGTTTCCAGATTTTCGCGTGTCATCGCCTCCTCGATTGCCTGAACCATTAATTCCTGTTCCTCTGTCATTCTAAAATCCATTCTTTCTTCCTCCGTTTATATTTTATTATTTTTTATAACCTTTTTACTCAGCGCCCCGTCCACTCAGGCTTGCGTTTCTCAAGGAACGCCTGCGGGCCTTCCTTCGCATCCTCTGTCTTTTCGATATAATCCCAGCAGCGGTTACAAAAACGTTGCGCATCCTCAAAGGATACCTGCGGCGCGATGTGGAAAATCTCTTTTGTCAGACGCAGTGAAATCGGCGCATTCGCGGAAATGATCTCAGCCAGTTCAAGCGCCTTGCAAAGTACCTGCTCCTTTGGCACAACATAATTCACCAATCCAACCTCATACGCACGCTGCGCGTCGATCAGCTTTCCGGTCAGACACATCTCCATCGCAATCTTGCGCGGAATGACATTCGGGAGACGGATCAATCCGCCGCTTGTCGCAAGCAGTCCCACCTTGACCTCGGAAAGACCAAATCGTGCATTCTCTGACGCTACGATCAAGTCGCAGGCAAGCGCGATCTCAAGACCTCCCGCCACTGCCGTACCGTTTGCCGCACAGATGATCGGCTTTGTGGAAACACGCTCCGTCATGCCAGCAAAGCCGTGCGCCATAATCGTCTGACACTCGCCGCTCTCATCAAATGCGGCGAGGTCTTCACCAGAGCAAAAGCTCCGCTCACCCGTTCCCGTCAAAATAATGACTCTGACAGACGCATCCTTTTCTGCGTCGTTTAGGATTTCCTCCATCTCTGCCGCCGTCGCAGGGTCGATCGCGTTACGCCGTTCTTCACGGTCGATCGTAACGATCAGCACGCCTCCCCGCTGCTCGGTCAATACGTTTTTCTTTTCCATCCCATGTCCTCCTTTGTCTCTTAACTATCTATTCCTAGGAGATAAGGGTTGCTTCTTCTCTCACGCTCAAGAGTCGTCTCCCCCTCATGCCCCGGATACACTCGATAATCTCCGTCCAGCGCTTTTAATCTTGCCAGAGACTGACGCATCAAGGCATCGTCGCCTCCCGCAAAATCGGTTCGCCCGATACTGCCGCAAAACAGCGTATCTCCGGTAAACAGTACGTCGCCCGCTAAAAGGCTCACCGATCCCGGCGTATGACCCGGTGTATGAAGAACGCGAAAAGAAAGACTTCCGATGTCAACTGTCTCTCCCTCCGCAAGCTCCCTGCGGTTCTTTAACGCCGTCGCAGTCGGAAAAACCTGTCCCATATCGTATTCGGTAAGCTCCGTCGGACAATCTGCTGGGTGCACATAGACCGGCAGCTTGTCCCACTTCTCCTGCAGCGCCGGCACGGCAAGAAAATGGTCATAATGTCCGTGCGTCAAAAGCACGGCGTCCGGCGTCAGTCCGTTTTCCTCCAGCAGACGGAGCAGATATGCTCCGTTATCCGCCGGATCGATCACGACGCAGCCGTCTGCGTTTTCTGCCGCTGCAATATAGCAATTTGTTGCAAAGCTGCCCAATGTAATTCTCTGGATTCGCATTTCTTTTTCTCCTCCTTCGATCAATAAAGGTGACTTGCCACCACCTCGTCCCGATGCAGCCGCGCAATCTCCTCCTCCGAGTAACCCACGCTCTTTAAAATCTCATCTGTATCTTCTCCCAACAAAGGCGCGCCTCTTTTGATCGGGCAAAGCTCGTTGTTAAAACGGAGAGGATTGTTATAAAACCGGATATTGCCAATCTTCTCCTGCCATACAAGCTGTGTGACCTCTGTCGCATTTGCGTGCTCCGAAGTATATGTCTCAATAAACGGCAGCACCTGTGACGCCGGAACATCTGCGGCAAGAAGCCGCTCCTCAATATCTCTGCGGAACATCGTACGCGTAACGCTTTCGATCTGCCCTGCCAGTACGTCACGGTTTTTGATGCGTGCCGCATTATCCGAAAACCGCACATCCTCTTTTAGCTTTTCCAACCCAAGCACATCGCAAAGCGCCTCAAAACGCTGCTGCGTATCGGCTATGATAACCGCCCAGCCGTCGCGCGCTTCAAAAATACCATAAGGCGCCACAAAGCGGTCATGGTTGCCAAACCGTGTATAAATCTCTCCCGTCTGCCCGTAATCCATCACAGTCTCTGCGCACGAATACATCGCAACATCCGTCATGCCGATGTCAATGCGGCATCCCACGCCTGTCTTTTGCACTTCGATCAGTCCCATAACCGCCGCATTAAATGCATAAGTACCTGTCAATGTGTCGCAGTTGGCATTTCCCGCCTTCATCGGAGCTCCCTCCGGTTCTCCGTTGCTTCCGGCAAATCCGCCTCTTGCCGCAGCGATCGCGTCATAGCACGGATATTTCTGCAGCGGACCGCTTCCGCCGAAGCCGCTTAAGGATACAAACACGATCTTGGGATTAATCTCCTTTAACTTGTCATATCCCAATCCCAGACGGTCAATAGAACCGCTTTTAAAATTTTCCAACACTACGTCCGCCTGCTTTACCATTTCATAGATAACGTCTTTTCCCGCCTGTCCCGACAAGTCGATCTCAATACTCCTTTTATTCTTGTTATAGGCCGTGTAAAGCGTGCTTAAACCATTTACAAACGGGTCCCACGCTCTTGCCTGATCTCCCGATCCATAGCGCTCTACCTTCCAGACCTCTGCTCCCAGATCGGCAAACTGCCATGAGATATATACGCCTGCCAGCGCAATCGTAAAATCAAGTACCTTTAACCCGTCAAATACGCCCTTCTTTTCTGATTCTGCCATTGATCCTATCCTCCTTTGTGCGCATTAAACGACGCCTTCTTCTCTCAATTCCTGCATTTGCTTCTTTGAGAAATCAAGCTGTGCGAGAATCTGCTCATTATCCGCCCCCAATTCCGGCGCGCCTGCAATCTCGTCATCCTGCGCATCGTCCCGCAAAAACTTGGCGGGTCTGCCGATCTGAAGCGTATCGCCAAGACGCCTGTCCGCTACATGGATAAGCATCCGGCGGTCTGCCACCTGCTCATCCGTCACCAGTTCCTTTACGGTATTGCACGGACCGCCCGGCACCATCGCCTCTCTGCAGATGCGGTCTGCCTCCTCGATCGTAATCCCCGCAAAAAATTCCTTTAACTGACCGTCAAGGTCTCCGAAATAATTTTCCATCGAACGCGCCGGATCATGTGCATATCTTGGATCCTCTGCCCAGTCCCTGCGCCCCGCCGTCTGCGCAAACGCAATCCACTGCGCATCGCTTCCGATGCTCAGAGAAAACCAGCCGTTCTGACACTGAAACGTATCGGTTGGGTTTGTCGTCGGAAAACCGTTGCCAAGACGCTTCGGCAGTGTATTCATGCCGAGCAGGCACTCTGCAAACGTATCGTCCAGCGCCATCATAACATGCCATGTGCTTGTGGATACCTTCTGCCCCTCTCCGGTTTGTACCGCCTTCCAATAGGCTGCCAGCATACCTGCCGTCAGATGCCAACTGCTGTATAAATAGCCAAGAGGAAAGCCAAACTTTGTCGGCTTTTCAGGCATACCTGTCTTTTCCAAAAGCCCTGCGCGCGCCATCACCAAAAGATCATAATCGGGCAGATCCTTCCATGGTCCTTCCTCACCAAACGGTGTCAGGACTCCATAAATCATCCGCGGATTGATCTGCCTTACTTCTTCATAAGAAAGACCGATCCTGCGCATAGCCTCCTCCGACTGATTGACTGCAAGCATGTCGTATGCCGGCAGCAGTCTCTTTAAAATCTCCTGTCCCCGCGGGTCTCTCAGATTCAGGGTCATACTTCTCTTGCCTCTGTGATAATACGCCTGATAGATGCCCTCCTCTTTCCCGTCTGCCGATCCTCTCCTGCGAACGGAATCTCCCATTCCCGGTTTTTCAATCTTTAACACCTCTGCACCGTAATCCGCAAACATACTTCCGATATACGGATTGCCATCGGTCAGATCAAGTACCTTTAATGAACGAAGCGGTTTCATCGTGCCTCTCCTTTCCTCGCTTAATAACTTTTACGTGAAATTATGTTCTGTAAAATTTATTTGCATTTTATAATTTTAACGTGAAACTTAAAGAGAGCATAACATAGCCAAAACAAGACTTCAACAACTTGTATGTAGATTTTTCGTGTCATTTTTTGGTGCTTTTGCACAATTACTCATTCTACATCCGCCTTTTATCAGCGTTTCTGTATTGTTATTACCTGCAAGAAATTTTTAAACCCTGTTCTTTTTCACAAATGAACAGTTGACAGAAACCGCCTGCCCAAATATAATGTAATCAAATAATATTTTAACGTGAAAGTTTCCATGTTTTTCCAATTCCAGCTTTCACGTTTAAAAAATATAAAGAAAAGCAGGTGGTATTTATGAAAATTGTTACTTGTTGCAAAGTTGTCCCCAACGAGGAAGAAATCAAAGTCCTGCCAAGCCGCGAGCTTTCGATGGATGAGGCTTCCTACAAAATCAGCCAGTATGACCTGAATGCCCTGGAGTGCGGCAAACAGCTTGCTGCCGCAACAGGCGGCACGATGACCGCTTTAAGCATCGGCAAAAATGCTGCGCTTGAGAGCTCCAAAATCCGCAAGGATATTCTCTCCCGCGGTGTGGATGACTTAAGTCTTGTCATTGATGACACGCATGAGTTTTCCGATTCTTTGGAAACCGCAAAAGCGATCGCCGAAGCATTAAAGGTAATTTCCGGTTATGACCTTGTTCTCTGCGGAATGGGCTCCAACGATCTTTATTCCCAGGAGGTCGGCGTACAGGTCGGCGCACTCTTAGGACTTCCGACGCTAAACAACGTTACGGGGATCACAGCCTCCGGCGATCAGCTTCTTACGGTAGAGAGAACACTCGAAAATGAAGTAGAGGTATTGGAGGTAACACTTCCTGCCGTTTTAAGTGTTTCCTCTGAGATCAATGTACCGGCGGTGCCGAGTATGCGTGAGATTATGAAAGCAGGCAAAAAGCCGGTCAATGAGCTTTCCGTCGCAGCAGACATTACTCCGTCTACTGCCACAACCGAACAGCTTGCACCGCAGCAGCAGGAACGCCGTCAGGAAATTGTCGAAGGCGACAATGAAGAAGCAGTTGCGGCTCTTGTTTCATTCTTAAAGAAAGAGGGATTTTAAAAAATCAGGAGGTTATTATTATGGCTATTTCGTCCATTTTTGTAGTCAGTGACAGCATGGATGTGCTGGCTGAATTATGTGCCGGTGCAAAGTCTCTGGCATCAAAGGTTACTGCTGTTGTTTTTTCCGATGAGGCAGGCGCTGCTGCTGCTTCAAACTGCGGTGCAGACGCCCTGCTCTTTTGTCCTGTCACAGATGCAGGCATCCCGGAGGACTATGCATCTGCGATTGCCGATGAAGTAAAAAAGGATGCATCTGCGATCGTGCTTGTTTATAACAGCATCCGCGGACGCCATCTTGCCGGAAGGATCGGTGTTTACTTAGATACCGCTGTTCTTTCTTCCGTCAATGAGGTTGAAGCAGAGGGAGACAAGCTTTTATTCCGCCGCGTGGTATATGGCGGAACGGCGCAGAAGAAGGAATATTTCACAAAGCCTTACGGCGTGGTAACGGTAGGAAGCGGTATCTTTGAATGCACACCGGTTGATCAGAAAACTTCTGCTATCTCCCGGCTCTCTGCGAAGCCGGAAGCAGGCATCAAATGTATTTCCCGCAACGAAAAGACAGAAGGCACGGTAAATCTTGTCGCCGCAAAACGTATCGTGGATGTCGGCCGCGGTCTTGCCGCAGAGGAAGACCTTGCAATGTGTCAAAAGCTCGCAGAGGCTTTGGGCGGCGAGGTTGGCTGCTCCCGTCCGGTGGCTGAAAATAATAAGTGGATGCCGAAATCCTCTTATCTTGGCATTACCGGTGTACAGGTAAAACCGGAGCTTTTGATCGCGCTTGGCGTATCCGGGCAGGTACAGCATATCGGCGGTATCAATAAATCAAAAGTAATCGTAGCCATCAATAAGGATAAGGCGGCTCCGATCTTTAAAAACGCTGACTTCGGTCTCGTCGGAGACATGTACAAAATCGTACCTGCACTCATCGAAAAGCTGTAACACATCATGAAAACGAAAGAGGTATTGCTATGACGACGGATATTGTGGGCAGTCGCACGCTGCGCAGTCAATGGGATGAAACTGCAAAATTTTATGCAGATACTACGTTTCTTACATATGTTTCTGTGGAGGATCGGACAACCGCTTTCACCTACCGGGAGTTTGATCATCTGGTAAAACAGACTGCCAATTTTTTTCTTTCTCTCGGTGTTCAAAAACAGGAACTTATCGCACTGCATCTGCACAATACTCCCGAGTATCTGATCTGTTGGCTGGCTCTGGCTCAGATCGGTGCGGTATCCGTACCTTTAAATGAGCATTACCGCTTGGAGGAAAGTTCTTATATTCTCAAAAAATGTGAGATCCACCGTATTATTACGGAGTCCATCACTTTGGAAATGTACACACAAAACCGTGACGCACTGGGGCTTACCACAATCATCGCAACGGATGCCCCTGCGTCCTGCGATGACGTATGGGCGCTTTACCCATGTATTGCAAAAATGCCGGACACACTCACCGAGCAGCGTATGGTTGACACTTTGGATATGGCAGTCATTTTGTTTACGTCAGGCACTACACGCCACCCCAAAGGCGCTGTTTATACGCACTGCAACGTTGTTTACGGCGGACTTTTGCACAGTGCACAGATGGGCATGGCAGAGGGAGACCGTTTTCTCTCCTCCATGCCCTGCTATCATATGGATTTTCAGGAAATGGCTGCAATGCCTGTGATCTGCTGCGGCGGCACGCTCATCATGGTGGAGCATTACAGTGCGCGCCGTTTCTGGAAACAGGTATGTACGCACAAGGCTCATTTCACCGATACGATGTCGATCATGAACCGGACGATGCTGCTGCAGCCGGAAGGCGCATGGGAAAAAGAACACTGTCTGAAGCAGATTTATTTTTCCATGGGACTGAGCAACGAAGAAAAGGAGCGCTTTGAAAGCCGCTTCAATGTCAGCCTGCTCAACTCCTACGGTATGACAGAAACCGTCTCCGGCGTGACCTGCGCGCCGCTTGTCGGGGACAAGAACTGGCCTTCGGTCGGTCGTCCCGCCCTCTCCTATGAAATTAAGATCATTGACGGGCAGGGAAATGAGGTCGCTGCCGGTGTTCCCGGTGAAATCTGCGTTCACGGCGTTCCGGGACGCTCCATTATCGCCGGCTACTACAAAGATGAAGAAGCCACCGCACGTCTGATCGACGCAGACGGCTGGCTGCATTCAGGCGACTGCGGTTATCTCGATGAAAACGGCTGGCTTTTTTTCATCGAGCGCTGCGACTATATGATCAAACGTGCGGGAGAAAACGTCAGCAGCATCGAGGTCGAATGTGTACTGACCTCGCACCCCAAAATCGTTGACACCGCCGTCATCGGTATTCCCGATCCTATCAGAGATCAGGCAGTCAAGGCATTTGTAAAGCTTTTGCCGGACGCTTCCTTAACGGAGGAGGAAATCACGGAATACTGCTGTGCGCGGCTTGCTAAATTCAAGATTCCCACAATCATTGAATTTGTTACTGACTTTCCGAGAACTGCAACCGGAAAAATAAAAAAGTCTCTGTTAAAGCAAAGAGAAGAAAGAAAAAAATCAATGGAGGAACAGCAATGAACATACTCGTATGTATCAAACAGGTACCGGATACCACAGAAATCAAAATTGATCCGGTAAAAAACACGCTTATCCGAGAAGGAGTACCTTCCATCGTCAATCCTTTTGACGGATACGCGCTGGAAGCGGCAGCACGCATCAAGGACGCAAATGCGGATGCAAAAATCGTCGTTCTCTCAATGGGACCGGAGCAGGCAAAGGCAGCCCTAAAGGAATGTCTTGCCATCGCAGCCGATAAGGCTTATCTCGTCTCCGACCGGGCATTCGGCGGCTCCGACACACTTGCAACCAGCTATATCCTCTCCGAGGCGATCAAGAAGCTGGAGGAGCTGGAGGGACACTTTGACATGATCTTCTGCGGCAAGCAGGCGATCGACGGCGATACCGCACAGGTAGGTCCTGAGATTGCCGAGCATCTCGGCTATCCGCAGGTCACCTATGGCTTAGAGGCAGAGGTGGACGGCGATGTTCTGAAGGTCAGAAAAGAGGTTGAGGAGGGCGTTGAGGTTGTCGCTGTCACAATGCCATGCCTTGTCACTTACACAAAGCCGGCATGGGATCCGCGTTTCCCAAGCATTAAGCGCAAGATGGCAGCTAACCGCGCCGAAATTCCGACACTGAGTGCCGCAGACCTTCCAGACATTGATTTGACCCGTGCCGGTCTTAAGGGTTCTCCTACCAAGGTGAAAAAAACCTTTGTACCACAGGTAAAAACCGGCGGTGTAAAAATCAATGAAGACGATGCAGCAGCTTCCGCTCATAAGCTTTTTGAACTTTTGAGCGATGCAGGCGTGATTTAAGGAGGTAATCTTACAATGGAAGCCAAAACAAAAGATCTCTGGGTATTCGTAGAAACCAATGAAGACGGTTCCGCAAAAAATGTCGGAATCGAGTTATTAAATCCGGGCAGGGAGATGGCAGATAAGCAGGGAGGCGCTCTGACGGCGATCGTCATCGGAAACCATATCGAATCTGCCGTTTCAGAAGCCGCTGCTCACGGCGCAGACAAAGTCATTGCCGTAGAGGGCGAGGAATATACACATTACAGCACAGACGCCTATACGACTGTCATCTGCAAGCTCGCAGAGAAATATGGTCCGACCAGTATGCTGATCGGCGCTACCAGCAACGGACGTGATCTTGGTCCTCGTGTCTCCTGCCGCTTAAAGACCGGTCTGACTGCAGATTGCACCGCATTGGATGTCGACACTGAAACAGGACATGTAGATTGGACACGTCCTGCCTTCGGCGGTAATCTGATGGCGACGATCATTTGTCCCGACCATCGCCCGCAGCTTGGTACGGTGCGTCCGGGCGTCTTTAAAAAGACGGAGCCGACTGAGCCAAAAGCAGAAATTATCCGTGAGGAGATCCATGTTGCCGCAGAGGATATTCGTACGAAAGTTCTCGAACTCATTCAGGAAATGAACGGGGAGGAGGTAGATTTAGAGGGCGCTGAGATTATTGTCTCCGGCGGGCGCGGTGTCGGCGGACCGGAAGGTTTTGCGCCGATCCGCGAAATGGCAAAGGCGCTTAACGCAACCGTTGGCGCTTCCCGCGCTGCTGTTGATTCCGGTTGGATCTCCCACGCACATCAGGTTGGACAGACCGGCAAGACGGTTGGACCAAAGCTTTATATTGCCTGTGGCATTTCCGGCGCAATTCAGCATATCGCGGGAATGAGCAGCTCAGACTGCATCGTTGCCATTAACAAAGATCCGGATGCCCCGATTTTTCATATTGCTGATTATGGCCTGGTCGGCGATCTCTTTGAGGTCCTCCCAATTCTCACAGAGGAAATCAAAAAAGCCAGAGCATAAATAATATTTTTTATTACAAGGAGGGTTTTACTATGGAATTTAAAATGCCTGCATTTACCATTGATCCAGAGATCAATAAGCCGGATCCCTACCCGCTTTTAAGCGAGGGTATGCGTAAAGTCATCGACTATCAGACAGAACATGCAAAGGACGCCTTTGTCACTGACTGCAGTTGGGATGAGCTTCGCACAAAATATGTAGAAGAACGCCGCTTCTGGAATGAGGGCGGTCCACAGGCGTTTAAGGTTGAGGAGACCTCGGTGGAAGGTCCGATCGGCGATGTCCCGGTGCGTATTTACTATCCCGACGACAAGCCAACGCACCATGCCGTTGTATTTATCCATGGCGGCGGCTTTACCGTTGGAAACAATGATACCCATGACCGCATGATGCGCTGCATTATGGAAGCTTCCGGCTGTGCCGTGATCGGTATAGATTATCATCTCGCACCTGAGGTAAAATTCCCGATTCCGCTGTATGAAGCGGCTGCTGTTGTACGCTATTTCCATGAAAACGGCTCCCAGTGGGGCATTCTTCCTGACCATATGGCGATCGGCGGCGATTCCGGCGGCGCAAACCTTGCACTTGCAACCAATCTTTATTTAAGAGACGCCTTTGGCGAAAATGATTACATCTGCGCTCTGCTGCTTTACTACGGAACGTTCGGTCTTTCCGATGCTGCAAGCAAGCGGCTATACGGAACCGAGTTGGACGGCCTCAGACAATCTGACATGGCATACTATCTTGGCTGTTATTTGGAGAATCCGCAGGAGGACTCCAGGAATCCTTATTTTGCAACCTTAAACAACGATCTGACACACGGCATTCCGGCTACCTACCTGTGCTGCGGTACCCTAGACCCGTTGTTAGACGATTCCATTGCTCTTGATGAAATACTCCGTCATCATGGCGTACGGACGCAGTTTGACCGCGTTCCGGGCGCGCTCCACGCATTTATGCATTACGGACGTATGATGGACGAGGCAATTTCCTGTCTGGAGCATAGCGGAAAATTCCTTGCAGAAGAATTAAAAAAAGTATGACCTGACATTGCAGAGCCATTTCCTATCTCATATAAAAAACTGCCGCGGGGCGAAAGTCCCGCGGCAGTTTTTTATATCCTCTTACTTGTTTTCAAAAATCTTTTGGAAACGCTCCAGAGCATCCGCAAGTACCTGTCTGGTGCATGCAAGATTAATGCGCTCATAACCGTCTCCCGCTTCTCCAAAGATATAGCCGTCGTCAAAGAACAGCTTCCCTTCCTTCTGCAAGTACTCCGCCAATGCTTCTCCGGGCATACCAAAACAGCTACAATCAAACCAGCAAAGGTACGTTCCCTCCAAGTCTGCGACCCATACCTTCGGGAAATTCTTTGCCATAAACTCTTTAAAATAAAGATAATTCTCATGAATGTGCTGATTTAAGGCATCGACCCAGCCTGCGCATTTCGTATAGCCGGTCTCTAGCGCACGGTTTCCGAAAATACTGTAGGAATAGCACCCGGAAACGTTGACCTCATTGTCAAACTGTTCTCTCAGCTCTTTATTAGGAATGATGATATTTGCAACTCCAAGCGCGGCAAGAGAAAACGTCTTGCTTGCCGCCGTGCAGATCACGCAGTTTTGTGCATACTTTTCCCCTAGTGTTGCATATACGGTATGCTGATATCCCGGCATAATAATGTCGAAATGGATCTCATCACTGATGACCAGCACGTTATTGCGCAGGCAGATGTCGCCGAGCCTTTGCAGCTCCTCCTTTGTCCAGACACGTCCCAGCGGATTATGCGGACTGCACAAAATAAACAGCTTTGCCTCCTTTGCCTTTTCCTCAAAATCTTCAAAATCAATCTCATAGCGGTCATTCACACGCTTAATCGGACTCTCGATGACCGTTCTGCCATTCTTCTCCACCGCACGGTAGAAGGGATAATAAACAGGCGTAAGGAGCAATACCTTATCCTCCGGCTTGGTATAGGCGCGCACCGCAGCATATAAGCCCTGTACAACTCCGTTTGTCTGCACGATCCAGTCTGCCTCGATCTCCCAGTCATGCCGTTCCTTCATCCACTGCTTTACAACACTGCCATAATACTTCGCCCACCATGTATATCCATACATACCGAACTCCGCCGTCTTTTTCATTTCTTCAATAATCTCCGGCGGAGACAGCAACTCCATATCCGCCACAGACAATGGTACAATTTCTTCCGACTGCTCCCCCATAGAATCCCATTTTATCGCCTCCATACCTATTCTCGGATGCGAAACATCAAATCTGTACTCCATAAAAAACCTCTCCCTTCTTCCTCTAACTGAATCGTTAAAGTTTGTAAATTTTCTATATATTATTATACTTTGATTCTCTTTTTTCGTCAATATATATATAAATTACCTTATCGTTTCACCTATTTTCATTTTTTTGCCTCTGATTATTTGACGATTTATGATTTCTTTGCTATGCTATACATAGAAATTCCAATATTTCACGTGAAAGGAATATATGTTATGAAATCAAGACCAACCATCAAGGATATTGCGGCAGCGGTGGGTGTGTCGCATACTACCGTTTCTTATATTATGAGCGGCAATACCACGCAGAAAATATCGGAGGAAACAAGACAGGCAGTTCTAAAGGCAGCCCGTGAACTGCACTATGTACCAAACGGAGCTGCCCGGACGCTGCGTAATAACAGCAGCAACTGTATCAGTGTCGCCCTTGAAAATTCCATTACAAGCACGCGCTTTAGCGGTCTTTTACAGGGCATTCGGGATGGATTAAGCATCGCCGGCTACCGATTGATGCTTTTTGACTTTAGCTGCAAAGGTGCGCTTTATCCCTGCTATCTAGACAGCGTCCTGCAGCGCCAGACAGACGGCATCCTCTATCTCTCCTCTGCCGGAAACGGACCGGAGGATGAATGGAGTGAACTTATTTTAAGCAATGATCTCCCCTTTGTCGCCTGCGACTGCTGCCCGGATCATCCCTCGCTTGCATCTGTAAGCTTTGATTATGAACGCGGTGCGTTTGAGGTTGGGTGCCGCCTGTTTGGTGAAGGCGCAAAACGTATTCTCTACTGGCGTCCCAATGTCCAAACGCAGCAGGAGGATTACCGCGAGGAAGGACTGCGCCGTGCTGCAGCGCTCTATCCCGGTGTCGAGCTGGAAATTTCCCTGCTTCCCTATGACGCAGTGGAGACAAGTGCGTTTCATGAGCGTTATGCGTCGTTCAATCGTACCTGCCGTCAGTATCTGATGCAGGAAATTATTCCTCGCACCGCATCGTTTACTCCGAAAGATGCCATCGTATGCAGCCGCGGCACTATGGTGAAGCATCTGTGCGCTATGCTCGCCGAAAACCCAAAACACTTAAAAATTGCCGCACTCTCCGACTCTGATGTGGTTGCTTCCGAGAACACGAAAATCCTCATCAGCCGCCCCTCCTTCTTAAAAGGCGGACAGGAGGCTGCAAAGCTTCTTCTGCAGATGATCCGCGGTGAGAATCCTGAAAAAAGAATTGTTATCGCACCGGAGCTTCCCTCGTATCTTGAATTTTAATCATACTGTGATTTATTCCTGCTGACCGCAGAAAAGGTCCGCCGGCGGAAAGCATGTCTTTCCTACCGACGGACCTTTTCTTCACCGAAGCATAGCGTCCCTTATCCAAGCTGCTGCTTTGCTTTTACAATGCGGATCAGCGATTCATTGATACGGTCCTCACTGATCGTGCCGTTTTTGACAGCATCGAGCAAGCCGTTATATGCCGCCTCATAATCCTGCGGCATCAAAATCATATCCGCGCCTGCCTGCACCGCCTTTACGGCAGCCTCATCCGCCCCATAGACAGAGGTGATCGCGTTCACATTCATCGCGTCTGTGATCACGATTCCCTTATACCCCATCTGGGTACGCAGTACATCCGTAAGCATCATCTGAGAAAGAGATGACGGCGTATCGTCTCCCGTGACCTTCGGTGCTGCAATGTGCCCTGCCATAATAAAGGGCACACCCGCATCGACTGCACGCTGGAACGCAACGAGCTCCATCCCCTTTAACTCCTCTAAGCCGCGGTCAGTGCTCACCGCATTCTCATGTGGATCACCGCTCACACCTCCATATCCCGGAAAATGCTTTGCCGTTCCATAAACTCCGGCATCGGAAAGCCCCTTTAATTCCGATGCGATCATCTCTGCCACAAGCTGACTGTCCGTTCCAAAGGCACGGTCTCCGATCACATTTCCCTCCGTGATGCTCACATCCGCCACAGGTGCAAAATCAACATTAAATCCAAGCTCTGACAGATAACCGCCGATCACATTTCCGGCATTGTAAGCATTCTGACTGTCACCGGTTGCTCCGATCGCCGCCATATTTCCAACGTCTGTTACACCAAACGCACTGTTTCCGGCAATCCCTGCAACACTTCCGCCCTCCTCATCGATGCACAAAAATGCCGGCAGTCCCGTACGCTCTCTTGCAATCGTATCCATATTCCGAAGCATCGTACTTGTCTGTTCCCGATCCTTTAAATTATCGGGCAGATAAACAATTCCTCCGACCGGACGTTTTCCGTACCATTCCTTTGTCGTATCACCTGCCGCCGTCACTCCCGAAAATCCGGTCAGCGCATCCGGTGTGATCACAAACATCTGCGCGATCTTATCCTCCAGCGTCATTCCGGCAACATATTCCGCCGCCTTTGTTGTCGCCTCATCTACCACGGGTACCGTCGGAGGCGCTGTCTCCTCCGACGGCTGCTGCGTCTGTGTCCCGACCGGCTCCTTTGGCTTGTCCGCCCTGTCCTTTATCACAAATTTTCCGATGACAAATACAAGTCCTGCCACTGCCAGCAAAACAGCGATCAAAAATATGATAAACAGAATCGTCGCCTGCTTCGTATCTCTCTGCCGCCTTTGTCTACGTTCTTCCCGATTCATAAGTTCCTTTCCTTTTCCTCCCTCATCGCCGCATTATTCCACGCGCTTTGCATTCGGATAAATCCGCACCATCCTCTCATCCGGAAAATGCTCGTCGATCGTTTTCTGCCAGCCGCTGTGCGCCGCAATCCCTCT
Organism: Roseburia sp.; assembly: GCA_019421345.1. GTDB lineage: Bacteria > Bacillota > Clostridia > Lachnospirales > Lachnospiraceae > Roseburia. The sequence goes on from JAHZFL010000001.1 coordinate 50,455, forward strand.
TGACCGCTCGTCGTAGCGTGACATCGCCAGCGCGGAAACAGCGACATTGCAGCACATAAAGACAAGCAGCACCCACGTCAAGACCTTTCCCGGTCTGACCGGAATACGTTCAATCCATTTAGAGACAAACGGATAGCATTTTTTAAACCAGACAACTGCTGCAATCCCCCAGAAAAAGCAATACAGCAGATTGATCCTTCCGCCAAGATTAAACGGCATCCAACTGTAATCCCAAAATACGGTACCAAATACAAGCTCTGTAAAAACACTGCACAAATATTCGTACGCTCCGCCCAAAAACGTGCCGACCGCAAACAAAAATCCGTCGGAGCTGTCACGGTAGCGGTACAAAAGCGCAGTCGCTCCCGCAATCGCAAAGCCCCACACCAGACTAAACGGCCCCCACACGACGCTGCTGCGGCTCATCCACACGCCCGCTGTGACCCTGCAATAAAGCGTCTCCGTCAGATCTCCCAAAAATGCTCCTACAAAAAAGAGCATCACGAGCTTGTAAAAGCCGCACCCGTCTGCGAACACACCTTCTTTCGGTACTGCGCTCTCCCGCCTTGCGGCATTGGGATATGCTTTATGGATACGCCTGTCTACCTGATCAAAAATCCATTTCCCAATCCGAAAGCTGATTCTTGCAAACCATGCATCCGCTGCCTCCCAGCGTTTCATCTGCTTGCTTCTTCCTGCAAGAATGACTACGGTTGCCGCACAGTCCAACGCTGCTATGCTGACCGTTATCCAGATCAGGATGTGACCTAACGTGTGCGGCAGCAGGGAAAACAGCTTAAGCAATATGTAATTGCCCCATTTTACCGCCGCAAACCCAAGCACTCCCCAAAGAATTGACATTTGCAGACAGATATAACCGTCAAGATTCCACCGCAGCGCGGAATAATCCCACCAGCGCTCGTGATAAAAACGCTCAATCAGTCTTCCTGCGACCCACTCGGCAACAGTTGTAAAAATCAAGCAGCCGAGAAACAGCCAGATTCCGCTTAATTCCTTTAAATAAACTGTGATCACGGACGCCGTCAAGCCGTATAGTACGCAAAGCGGTCCGTTAATGAAGCCGCGATTGACAAATCGTTTCTGCTTCAAGGCCGCAAAAACAGTCTCGATCACCCATCCGATAAAGGAATAGCAGAAAAACAGCCATGCCAGCTCATACCCTGTGTATCCCATCTCTGTTCTCTCTCCCTTTTTCTATTCCTCTGCCGCAGATGCAAGAATCGTCATATTTCCCTGTACCTTTAATGCTCCATAGCCGTACGGCACAATAAAATGCATTCCCTTTTTGACAAAACAGCCATCGATGCTTCCGTCTCCCTCCACGATCGACATCAAAAGAAACGGATGGTTCTGCTCAATCGTCAGCTCTCCCTCTACATCCGCCTTAAATATCCGGTAATACTTACAGGCATACAGTTCATTCATTTGATTTTTCGGAAGATCCAAAACAGACTTTACGCTTTCTTCCGCAGGCTTTGCCGGAACAGTGATCACATCCAGACTTTTTTTGATATGCAACTCTCTGGGCTTGCCGTTCTGGAGTCTGTCATAATCATATACCCGATAAGTAATATCGCTGTTCTCCTGCGTTTCCAACAACAGCAGACCGCCCTTGATCGCATGGACCGTACCGGGATCGATCTGGATAAAGTCCCCCTTCTTCACGGGGATCTCCCGGATAAAGTCGCTCCACCTTCCCTCATGGATCATCGCGCTCAATTCCTCTTTTGACTGTGCGTGATGTCCGAATACAAGCGTGCTTCCCTCCGGCGCGTCTAAGATATACCAGCATTCCGTCTTTCCAAGCGACCCGTTCTCATGCACTCTTGCATAATCGTCGTCAGGATGTACCTGAATGCTCAGATCCTCCCGCGCATCAATAATCTTTGTCATAAGCGGAAAACGCGCGCTGTTAAAATTTCCAAATACCTCTGGATGCTCCTCCCATACCTTCGAGAGCTTCTGACCCGCAAAAACGCCGTTTTTTATCGTTCCGTCACCGTTTGGGTGCGCGGAAATGCCCCAGCATTCGCCGAGATCATCTCCTGCCTCCGCACAGCCAAATTCCTCGCGCAGTCTTGTACCTCCCCAGATATTATGTGTGCATACCGGATCTAAAAATAAAAGTTCCTTTGCTTTCTGGCTCATCAATCGTACCTGCTCCTATCTCAAAAGATCATTTTTTAAAGCTTCGAGCTTTCGCTCTGCATCCTCTAACGAATCTCCCTTGACCCCAAAATAATACTTGATCTTCGGCTCTGTTCCGGAAGGACGCACACAGCACCAAGCCTGATCGGCAAGCTCATAGTAAAGAACATTCGATGAAGGAAGTCCGGTTGCCGTCACCTCTCCTGTCACCATATCCTTTCTTGTATCGTCCTTATAATCACGGACAGCAAGCACTGTATGACCGCCGAGCTCCTTTGGCGGGTTCTCCCTTGACTCACGCATCAGCGCCTGAATCTGCGCCGCTCCGTCAATCCCTTTTAACGTTTTTGTCTCCAGTCCCTCTCTGTAGCAGCCATACTTCTCGTACATATCAAGCATCGCATCCCACAGTGTCTTTCCATGCTTTTTGCACCATGACGCAACCTCGCACAGCATCATGACCGCCACACAGGCATCCTTATCTCTCGCATAGGTCCCTACGAGACAGCCGTAGCTCTCCTCCAGACCAAACACATAGTTATTTGTCTGCTGTTCCTCAAACAGGCGGATCTGCTCGCCGATATACTTAAATCCGGTCAATACCTCGATCAGCTTTACACCATATGCCTTTGCGATCGCCTTTGCCATATCCGTCGTCACGATCGTCTCTATGAGCGCCGGATTTTTCGGCATCGTGCCCATCTGTGTGCGCTCCCTTAAAATATATTCCGCAATGAGCATACCTGACATATTTCCGGTAAAGCTTATATATTCTCCCGTCTTTGTATCCTTGCAGTATACGCCAAGACGGTCAGCATCCGGGTCTGTCGCAAGCACAATGTCAGCGTCTACCTCCTTTGCAAGCTCTAAGGCAAGCGCAAACGCCTTCGGCGATTCGGGATTCGGGTAGGACACGGTCGGGAAATTACCGTCCGGCAGCTCCTGCTCCTTGACCACATAAACATTCGTAAAGCCAAGCTCCTTTAACACGCGGCGCACCGGAAGATTTCCTGTTCCGTGAAGCGGCGTATAAACAATACGGATGTCCTTTGCCATCTCCTGAATGATCTCCGGATGGATTGACTGCTTTTTGAGTTCCTCCATATAAAGATCGTCGATCTCTGCCCCGATGACCTCATAAAGCCCTGCGTTGACGGCATCTTCCTTTGGCATCGTCTTTACCTGTGCAAAAGAAGTTACCTTCGCCACCTCTGCCAGAATATTCTTATCGTGCGGCGGCGTGATCTGCGCGCCGTCCTCCCAATATACCTTGTAGCCGTTATACTCTCTCGGATTATGGCTCGCCGTAATGACAATACCGGACACACAGCCCAGATGGCGGAGCGCAAAAGACAGCTCCGGCGTCGGGCGCAGACTCTCAAATACATATGCCTTAATTCCGTTTGCATTCAGACAAAGCGCCGCCTCATCCGCAAATTCCGGCGACATCCTGCGGGAATCGTAGGCAATCGCCACGCCCTTTTTCTGTCCGTTCTGTGAAATAATATAATTTGCGAGTCCCTGTGTCGCCTGACGCACGGTATAGATATTCATACGGTTCGTTCCCGCGCCTATAACGCCGCGCAGTCCTCCCGTTCCAAATTCCAACTGACGGTAAAAACGATCCTCAATCTCGGCGGCATCGTCCTTGATCGCCGCAAGCTCCGCTTTTGTATCTGCGTCGAAATAGTCATCTGTACACCACTGCTTATAAAGCTCCATATAGCTCATACTCGTTCTCCTTCTCTGCTATGCTTATTATCTTCTTAATTATAGGCTTTGAACGCGTGTCTGTAAACTTTTTTGCGCATTTTTCCAAACTAATTTTTGTTTGAGACCGTTCCGTCCGCCGCAATGACCGCGCCCGCCGATATTTGCTGCAGATATCCTAAGATTTCCTGCGCCTTTTGTCCTGTCGCAAGCTTTGTCACACCGCCCTCCGCATAGATGGGCAGATACTGATACCGCTGCGCTCCCTCCGGCGTGACCGTCACCTTAAGAATCGCCGAGCGGTCAATCGTTTGTCCAAACACAAAGTTGCCGAGACTGTAAAATACCGGCTGTCCGCCAAAATAGGCAGCGCCCTGCAGACAGTGTGTATGCGATCCCACTACCACATCCGCGCCCGCCGCAAGGCAATTTTGTGCGATCTTTGTCTGATAGTCCTCAGGATAAGCGGCATACTCCACGCCCCAGTGCGGATAAACCGCAAGAAAATCACACTCCTTGGCTGCCTGCCCGACAAGCTCGATCAGCCTTGTGTCATCATAGCAGGAAAATACGCCGGGCGCGCTGTTTTCAACCTTCCAGTCACCGGTCGGAACAACGCGGGAAACCGCAAGAAATCCGAATTTTTTTCCGTTGATCTCAAAGATCTGCACCTGCTGGGCACGATCGATGCTCTCGCCCGCGCCCCCGTAGCGGATCCCCGCTCCATCCAGCGTGGCAAACGTATCGCTTAACGCCGCCTTTCCGTAGTCAAGCACATGATTATTTGCGAGAGAGACGACATCCACCCCCATCTCCTTTAACGCCGCGACATAGGACGGCTCACACCGGAATGTATACTGTTTTCCTTCCATCGGAGTCCCCTGTGTGCTGAACGGAAATTCATTATTCACCATCAGAACATCTGCCGCCTGTAACTCCAAAAGCAGCTCCTCCGAGATCACACCGGCAATCCCGTTTGCATCGTAGCCTGCCAGAAAAGCGTTTCCAAACAATACGTCACCGCCAAAAAGAATCGTCGTATCTTCCTTTGGCGGCTGCGGCTTTTGTATATGATCACCTGCCGCCTGCGGCTCCTGTGTCCCGCTCTCTGCTGCTCCTTCGCCGTCCGGCTCCGTCCGGCTTTCCGTCTCGCTGTTTTGCACCTCTTTGGGAGGCTCCACCGCCTCCCCCTGTGTCTGCGCCGTTTCGTCTCCTGCCCATACAAGTGCAAAAAGCAGCAGAACCACGATTCCCAAAGATGCTATGTACATCAGCTTCTGCAATATCTTCTTCATACTCCCTCCAAATGTCTGCATAATATATCCATTTTATCAGAAAGTAGAAAAGTGTCAAATGAAGAATTGCTTTTCTATCCGCGCGTCTGCCAATTTATTGTATCGTAAGCTCCAGCGAACCCATATCACAGGAAAGCGCCGCCGTGTGCTCCGCTCCCGCATTTTGTGGCTCATAGTCTGCGGAAATAGAGGAGTAATCACGTCCGTTCACCGTAAGCTCACCCATATCACAGGAAAGCTCATATCGATAGGCAGCGGCGTCCCCCGAAAGTGAAAGCGCAACGTTTCCCATGGCGCTTTTTGCTGTGATGTCGCCCTCTGCCGCACCCTCAACCGAAACATTTCCCATGTCACAATCAATCTCAAGATTCTGATAAGTTCCGCCCAAAAGCTCGGCGTTTCCGGTGTCTGCCAAGACAATCGTCTCCCCTGATACCGTAAAATCCTCTAAAACCGCGCTTGCCGCATCTACCGTCACCGTAAGCTTCTCACAGCGCATGTCCGCAAGAGAAAGCTGTCCCTCCGCCGCGTCCAACTCCAGCTTTACGTCAGAAAGCGCAAGCCCTGACGGAAGCTCGATCACAAATTCTGTATTGGAACGATTGCTCCAATCTCCCGAACGGTGGTACGCAAGAGAAAGCGTGCCGTCCGCCGTCACAGCTCCCTTATAATCCTGCTCCCTTCCCCGATACATATGCACTACGACAGTATCTGTCTGAGCGCCTTCCTCCACATACACCTCTGCCGCTTCCATATCAATTTCCAGATTCCTGATCCCAGCCGTCTCATAGGTATAGGAAACGCTGCTCTCCCCTTCTGTATCCCGATCTCGATCCGAATAATAGATACCATCCCAGCCGATATGCCAGTTTCCATAGGTCACACCCGCCTCAAGCAGCTTATGGACGCCTCCGCCCATAACGGATGCAACAATACAAAGCAACACTCCTATCCCTGCAAGAACTCCCGCAAGGATCAGACTTATCCTCGTAAATAGTTTCATGCCCCGACACGCTCCTTTCTTCTCTCAAACGGTCGTTTGCAAAGATGATAAATCCCCCTGACCGCCCACGGCAAAAAGCTCCCGCACACAACAACCACAAGAAGCAGCGCCAGTATTCCGATCGCAAGGACCAGACAGCCGCCTCCGATCAAACCGACGCCAACCGCCGGATCTGCACCGATGATCAGTGAAATCCCTGCACCGATCAAAACAACACCCGTGATTAACAGAGATGCCATGACTGCCACCGAGGCAAGTGCGATCCCCACCGCCATTGCCGCCGCGGCAAGCGCAAGACTAATGAGAAGAAGCAGCAGCGTAAGCCAGATCGGGGAGGTAAGCACCGCCGCAGCGGCTATAAGCGCCGCCATGCCTGCACTCCGTTCCTTTGTACGGCTTTTTGCCATCCCTCCGACTGCCTCATTAATATTCCTATAATATTCCTCATCCCTATTTGCAAACGTATTATAATATTTACCGTCGGCTGCACCCTTTTTTTCGGGATCGATCCCAAAATCCTTTAAAATACTCTCCGCCGCCTTCTGTGGGGATTCCAGCTTTGCAAGAATCTCCTGCTCGTTCTCCTCCCCCGCATCCTCAAAATAGCTTCTGTAAAACGCGACTGCATCTGCCCGCTCCTCCTTCGAGATTGCCGAAAGAAGCTGCTCTAACTGCCGCAAAAAATCTTCCTTATTCATCGTTTCCTCCATTCTTATGCACTCCATACCAAAATCCCGTATGCGCTACGCATCTGCCCGCTCCTCGCAAAATAACCCTGAAATCTTAGCGGAATATTCCCGCCATTCTCTGCGGTATTCCTGCAGCCTTTCGCTGCCCGCTTCCGTAATCTGATAATAACGCCTGTTTCTCCCTCCGCATTCCCTGTCGTATACACGCAGACAGCCACTTTTTTGCAGCCTGCGCAAAACGGGATACAGCGTTGATTCCGACACGTCGATCGCCGCCCTGACATCCTGCGTGATCCGGTAACCGTATGTTCCCTCCTCATCCTTTGAGACGACTGCCAAAACGATTGCATCCAAAAGCGCAGCGCCCGTGTTAAATACCATGCCCTCACCCCCTGCCTGTTTATAGAGCTTTTATAATATCATTTCTTTTACAATACTATATATTATATAGTATTGTATTGTCAATAGGATAGGAAATGCAATTTCCTAATTCTATTAAAAATCTCGCTTGCGAGATTTCCCGCCTGCGGCGGGTCGCATCAGCGACACAGTTCTATTTCGCCGCAGTGCAAAAAAAAAGGCGGTGCGCTCCCATTAGGTTCGCACCGCCTTTTTTTACTTCCGTTATATTTATCAAACCAAAAATCTCTCAGCTTCCACTGCTGCCGCATTCTATATTCCCTTGTCAGGAAAACAAGGACTTAAAGAAATCTGCGATTGCCTCAAACGCACGGACGAAGAAATCACCGATCGCCGATAAAATCCCATCGCCTCCGCCGTCGCGAAAGGAATTGTATAAAGACTCTGCATAATCAACAAGTCCGCTCAAATCAATTCCCAGTGACGTGATTTTCAAAAGCAGGTCTACAATCTGCTGACGCTCCGTATCGGAGAGGGTTACACCGTACTTCTCGCACGCCTCGTCAATAACTTTATTAATATTCTCCGCATCGCTGAAATCATTCTGTGCGATCACAGACTTAATATAGGCGATAAATTCCTCGACCTCCTCATTGGTCAAGCCCTCGATCGACGCCGCAAGCTCACCGGTCACGACAAGCTCATTGAGCGCGGCGTCAATGACCGTATCGTCGACTGCCTTTCCGGTCATCTCCCCGTAAGCCTTAAAGATGCCGACCAGCGCCGCCGTACCGGAGATCGGTTTCGGTCCTGCCACGATAATATCAGCATCGGTGATCCCTGCTGTTGCCAGCGCATTTTTATACATTCCCACGGTACAGTAGGTAATATTGCTCGTCGAAATATTTAATCCGCTTCCGGGTTTCCGATCAACGATCACGATCGACGACCACGCCTTATTTCCTATCTTTGATGCGTCAATATACGCCCCAAGGTATTGATGCTCCTCCTGATTTGTGACGTACACCACATCATAATTTGCCAGTCCCGCCGGATCGATCCCCATCAGTCCCAGCACTGCGGCGCGCTGCTCCTCCGTCAAATCTGCGCCGAGCGAAAGATAAGGTCTGTCATCCTTTTGGATCGTTACCTGATCCCCGCTTGTGTTTGGCACCTGTTCTCCCTGTACATTTGCATCCGGCACCTGCTCCCCCTGTATATTGGGACTTTGTACCTGCTCTCCCTGTATATTCTGATTCGTCGTCTGTCCGCCCTGCGGCTGCGTATTCCCGGACGGCTGCTGTCCGCCCTGCGGCTGTGCCTCCCCGGACGGCGCCTGTCCGCCCTGCGGCTGTGTCTCCGCTGTCCCTGTTGTCACTTCCGTTGCCGGAGCGGCAGACTGCGAAGCCGCCGCCGGCACTGCGGTAAACAGTGTCACAGCCGCCAGAAAAATACTAATACCTCTTGACCATTTCCTTCTCACCTGCATACCTCCCTGTCTCATACTCCTTGAAACAAGTACTAATTCTACTATGAGTTTACGAAAAAAAGCAAGCGTTTCATACATTCTTAAGATTCTACGCGCACATTCAGCCATGCCCCAATATCCGCATACACACACGCACGGTCTGTCTCATTCAAAATCTCATGACGGTCATTCTCATAAAGCTTATAGGTAATATCCGAAAGTCCCGCCTCCTCGTAAAGACGGTAGGCTCTCTTGACGCCCTCTCCCAGATCACCGACGGGATCATCCTTGCCAGAAACAAAAAAAAGCGGCAGATCCCTTGGCACACGCGCCACATTTTCCTTCTGATTGTCAAAGAGCACCGCCTCCATCAGACCGCGGTAGCCGTTCACCGTAAACAAAAACGTACATCTCGGATCGTGATAATATTCCCTGACGTTCTCCTCATTTTTTGATAGCCAGCTATTTTTATAATTTTTTCCGTACAGGTCAAACCGCCGATACGGCTTACTGTAGGAAATCGTCTGAAGCAATCTGCTCCGGTAATGCCAGCCCCGCACAAAAGCAATCGCCCGGCACAAAAAAAGTCCAAGCTTCATCGTCTGATCCGGCATACAGCCCGTACCCATAATGATCGCTCCGTTCACACCCTGCGGGTGGATGCACAGATATTTGCGTAGCATGTAAGAGCCCATACTGTGTCCGAGCATAAAATATGGAATGTCCGGGTACTCCTCCTGAACGATCGTCCGAAGCCTGTGCATATCCTCCACAAGCGTATCGCTCGGATGCTCTTTCTCAAAATACCCCCAGTTTTCCTGATCTGTCACGGACGCTCCGTGCCCCAAATGGTCGTGTCCGACCACCAAATAGCCCTGCTCGTTCAGATAGGCGGCAAACGCCGCATAGCGTTCAATATACTCGACCATGCCGTGCGTAATCTGCACGACCGCCTTGTGCGCTCCATCCTCCCTCATCCATTTTACGGCATGGATCATCGTTGCACCGTCTGCTGATAAAAATCCAAATCCTTCCTCTTTTGTCATTCCACATTCCCCTCTCCCGTGTTCTGCCATACTCCTACTGATAGCTGCGGATCACGAGCTGCACGCATCGGATTCCCTGATATTCATTGATCTCAGGATAATACACAACGGACATACGAATCCCGTTTTTTTGTCCGCGCAGGGAGGCATTTACCTCATGCTCCCCATATTTTTGGCGATAATACTCCTTCCACCGCTCAACATCACCGAAATAAACGGCCTCTACACGCGTACCACGCTCTGTCTGCAATTGTAATTTTAACACATTTTGGTTCTTTCCAACAATACGCGCATGTAAAATCGCAAGATTTTTGTCCGCAAACTGCGGCTTTGCATTTCCTTTTCCGAAAGGCTCCAAAATCGCAAGTTCTCTCACCAGCTCCTCGGTCGGATAATCTGCAGGCATCGCAATATCAATCTTCACCTTTGGAATAAAATCCTCCTCGGTGAGCGTACACGCCTCATTGATCTCCCTGCGGAAATTCTCAACCTCCTCCTCGGGCAGTGAAAGCCCTGCCGCCATCGGATGACCGCCGAATCTCGTAAACAGATGCCTGCATTTACAAAGCTCCTCATACATCGAATAGGCCTCGATCGACCTTCCCGATCCCTTCACTCCGTCCTCTGCCCTTGTCAGAACAAATGACGGCTTCTGATATGCCTCCCGGATTCTTCCGGCAATGATTCCCGCAAGGCTCTCGTGAACATTAGGCAGATAAACGACCAGCACCTGTGCTCCGGCATTTCCCTCCTCCACAATACGCTTTGCAGCCTCCACGCCCGCAGCGGTCAGCTCCTTTCTCTGCAAATTCAGCTCTACAAGCTGTTCGGCGGCTCTCATCGCAGCCAGCGCATCCTCCTGCAAAAAAAGCTTTAGGGACAACTGTGCCGTCTCAAGTCTTCCGCCCGCATTAACACAGGGACCAAGCACATAGCCGATGTGATATGCCGTAATTTCCTCCGGCGTAAGCTTGTTTTGGAAAATCAGCGCGCGCATACCAGGATTTTTTGTTTCCCGTATGCGCCGCAGACCTTCCTTTACCAGAATACGGTTTTCGTCTGTCAGCTCCACAACATCGCCGACTGTTGCAAACGCAACCTCCTCCAAAAAGGGATACGCTTCCTCCTTCGACACACCGCAACGCTCATATAACAGACAGATGACCTTCCATGCCACCGCAGCACCGCAAAGCCCCGGATAAGGATAGCTGCACTCTGGCTGCTTGGGATTTACGACCGCATCTGCCGCACTGCGCAGATAAGTACGCACACCATCCGCCTCGCGATACGGAATCTCATGATGATCCGTCACCAAAACAGTCATCCCAAGCTCCTTCGCATGTGCGATTTCATCAATCGCCGCAATTCCGTTATCACAGGTGATGATCGTGTCGATCCCGCTCTCATAAGCCTCTCCGATCAAATGGTCGTTTACCCCATAGCCGTCCTTCATGCGGTCCGGTATCTTCGTGCTGACGTTCGCGCCGCACCTTTGCAGACCGCGAGAAAGAATGTAGGTTGCCATCACACCGTCAATATCATAATCACCGATGATACGGATCGGCAGATGCGCTTTGATCTTTTCCTCCAAAATCGCGGCGCAGCGATCCGCATCATGGAGCAGGTGCGCATCATACAGATCGTCCATGCCTCCGTTTATGTATTTCTCCACCGCCGCATCTCCGACGATCTCACGGTTGCGGATCAGACGTGCCGTGACCGGACTGATCAAAAATCGTTCCGCAATGCCCGCAAAGTCTGCTCCCTTTTGTACTACGACCCATTTTTCCATGCTTCTTCCTCTCCGTATGTCACCTCAAGCAGCGTAAGTCCGCACGCAGGCGCTGTATAACCCGCGCATGCACGCTCTTTTGCCGCGAGGATCTTCTCGATCTCCTCCGGCTGCCTTCTCCCGTCGCCGATTTCAATTAATGTTCCTGTCAGTATGCGTACCATATTCTGTAAAAAACCATTGCCTGTATAAAAAATCTGAAGCTCCTGCTCCTTTTTTGCAATCGTGATCTCAGAAAGGGTACGCACCGTAGACTTTTTCATTTTCTTATTTCCGCAGAAGGAACGAAAATCGTGCGTTCCGATCAGGAGGTCTGCCGCCCGCCTCATCCGTCTGACATCAAGCGCGATGGGATAATGATAGACATAGCGCCTCTTAAATACATCCGCAACCTCCCCCGTATCAATCCGGTAGAGGTACGTTTTGCTCTTTGCCTGATAGCGGCTGTGAAAACGCTCTCCGACGCGTTCTGCCCGAAGCACGGCGATGTCCTCCGGCAGATAACGGTTTAATTCCGCGCGCAGCGCATCCTCCTCCCACGCCTCGCTAAGACAAAAGTTTGCAGTCTGCCCGCTTGCATGAACCCCCGCATCTGTTCTTCCTGAACCGATGACGGCGACCGGACCTCCGTTTAATCTTGCAAGGACATTTTGAAGCTTTCCCTGGATCGTCTGCTCCGTATCACCCAGGCTCTGCCAGCCTCGGTAACGCGTCCCGTCATACTGCAAAATGATTTTGTAATTATTCATGCCATGCGTCTCTCCTATCTGATGTTAGGAGTTATTTTATCACAGATTCACACAAAAACCAACTGTCAGACAAGCTCTGCCATTCTTGTGACCGCCACATAGATTTCGGAAATCTTATACCATGTTCGGTAATCAATGACTCCCGTCACCGGCAGACCGAACACACTCTGGAATTTCTCCACCGCCGCGCGTGTCGCAGGTCCGTAAATACCGTCCGGTGTAATCGAGGGAATCGCCGGATAGGAACGTGAAATACGCGCCAACTGCTCCTGAATCTGCCGTACCTTATCCCCGGTAGAGCCGATCGTCAGGTCGACGCGCGGCCACGACGCCGGAATGCCGGAAATCTCCTCTGCCGTATTGATAAACATGTTGTTCCCGTAGTAATAGCGGATAATATCGATTGTCTCATAGCTCTGGTCTCCCAAAAACTTGCTGCCCCACTGGCTCATCCAGTTCGGACAGGTCACGCGCTGCCCGTCACAGTACTGTGTTAAGATCGGCTGTCTGACATTCGGACGCGACAGATAATTCTGGAACATCTCATCCACAATATTGGAGATATTCTGGTAGATGTTGCGCCCGTAGATAAATTTCTGATCGTACGCCGTGGATGACGTGATCGTAAAGCTGTAACCCTTATTGCGGTACCACTCCGTATAGACACGGTTTAAGGTAAATGACATGATCGCAAGGACGTTTGCACGGATCGTCGCGTCCGGCCATGTCGCATAAATCTCGCTCGATGCAACATTTTTGATATAGTCGCGGTAGCGGATATAATATTCCCTTGCCGTAGAATCGCTTGGCGCGCCGTCATGCACCACGACAAATTCCGGTATCACGACGCGGCTAAGTACGATCTCTCCCGTCTCCGTCACCGGCTTTATCTCTGATTCGGGAATCTTCGGAGGATACTCCTCATAGAGCGTATGCCCCGGTATTACAATATTGTCAGAGGGACTTACCTTTGTCTCCTCCTCATCCATCCTTACCTCCTGGAGCGCCTGCTCTCCCGAAAGGATCTCAATGCCGGAGATATTGATTGGGCGATATCCTTCCGCAGTGACTTGAATAGTATATTCCGCGTAGGGCTGCGTTTCGGACGGCTCCATAGAGTACTCAAGTGGAGGCGCATCAAGCGTAACTGATTCTGATAGTCCTGACGCATCGGTATTCACCTCCTCCACTGCACTTTCCGGGTCACCCGAATAAGAAATTGAAATCTTTGCATTGTCGATCGGCGTGTTCCGCCCCCGCGCGATCACCTGTATCCGCAAATCTCCCTGATCGACATTATTTGTCTGCGTATATCTGATGTCTGACATAAAAACCTCATAGCTTCTCTTTATTCATCATATGCCCGCAGTTCTGTTGTGTTTCCTCGTCTTATCAAATAGTGTCAGCTTATCTCCCGATATTTTGGAAAATACAGAAACCATAAATTTTATTCTACCGTCACGACCTTTGCCAGATTTCTTGGCTTATCTACATCAAAGCCCTTATCGGCTGACACATAATATGCAAAGAGCTGTAACGCGACTGACGCCGGCATCACCATAAACGCATCGCTCATATCCGGCAGAACAAACGTCTCCCCAACATCCTGTGCAGCTTCCTTTAGTCCCTCTCTTATCAATAAGACAACCTCTGCGCCTCTGGACTTCACCTCTCTGATATTGGAAAGCTCCTTTGCCGCCAACCGCTCCTGCGTCACCGCCGCGATCACCGGTGTATCCTCTGTGATCAGCGCGATCGGCCCATGCTTTAGCTCCCCCGAAGCATACGCCTCCGAATGGATATAGGACACCTCCTTCAGCTTTAAAGAGCCTTCCAGCAAAATCGAATAGTCAAGTCCCCTGCCGATCATAAACAAATCCTTTGCCCCCAGCACACGCTTCGCAAGCAAATGGATCTCCCTGCGCTTTGCAAGCACCTGCTCGATAACTTTTGGCGCTCTCTCAAGCTCCCTAAGAAACGCTCTCGTCTCCTCCTCACAAAATATCCCCCTGCTGTATGCCATCTTTGCAGCAACAAGATAAAAGACGGCAAGCTGTGTCGTATATGCTTTCGTACTTGCAACCGCAATTTCCGGTCCCGCATTCGTATAAAGCACATAATCGCTCTCCCTTGCAATGGAAGTTCCGCGCACATTAATAACGGAAAGGCACTTTGCTCCTTTCCCCCTTGCATACTTCACTGCCTCAAGCGTATCAACGGTCTCTCCCGACTGCGAAACTGCGATCACAAGCGTTTTTTCATCCAGCACCGGTTCCGCATACATAAACTCCGAAGCCATCTCTACATCAATGTGCATATGAAGCATCGATTTTACCAGCGCCTGTGCGACAAGTCCTGCGTGCATTGCCGTCCCGCACGCAATAATCGTGACGCGATCACAGGATGTAAAAAGCTCATCCGGCACACCGTCTTTCGTAAAATCAGGCAATCCGTCCGATATACGACCCGAAATCGTGCGCAAAACAGCCTCGGGCTGCTCCATAATCTCCTTTTCCATATAAAACGGATATCCGTTCTTGCCTGCACTGTTAAGCTCCCAGTCAACCGTCTCGTATACCGGCGCAGTCTCTGCGTCCTCCGTGTCAAATAGCTTAAGACCGTCTGCACGCAGCTCTAAAACATGATATTCTGGCACAACAAAATAGCGGTTCGTAAAGCGGCAGAGCGCCGTTAGGTCGGAAGCCAGCATCGCCCCCTGCCCACAGAATGTCGCCACGATCGGGCTGACATTGCGCACCGCATAGATCACGTCCTGCTGATCTTCAAACATCACGACAAATGCAAACGTACCGCGCAGCCTTTCTATGGTCTTTCTGATCGCCTCCCTCGGATTTCCCTCATAAAAATGATCTAAGAGCACGGCAACCGCCTCGCTGTCCGTCTCCGATACCAGCTCCTTCTCCAACGAATAGTCCAGCAGCAGCTCCTTATAATTCTCAACAATACCGTTGTGCACAAGCGTTACCGCCCCCGACCGGTGCGGATGCGCATTGCGGTCACTGACCCCACCGTGCGTCGCCCATCTCGTATGTCCGATCCCGCAGCCAGCGCCGCCTGTCATCCCCGCACATATCTGTCTTAGATCGCCCACTCTCCCTGCGCATTTATAAACGTCCGTCCGATTTTCTGTTTGATTCCTTACCGCAATCCCGGCGCTGTCATATCCTCTGTACTCCAGCAGCTCGAGCGCATCAAGCAAAACCTCTCTCACGTCTTCATTTCCTGTATAACCAATAATTCCACACATAAATTTTCTCCATTCTTTATTTTTATCTTCACTCTTTTTATCATCAATGCATCCCTCGCACCGTATTTGTTTTGCAGTTACCTGCATATTTGCCGGCGCGTCTCGCACGGGAATCATACGGAAAGGCACCCGCCGAATTTTCGATCACCTTTCTCCTCGTCAACCTGCCTAACGCAGGTACCTGGCGCTTAAAGAAAATTTATGGTTTCCGGTTTCCAAAATATCTCGCTATTTATTTTTCAAGGTACAACGTGTATACTATACTATATACAGCTAACAAAAGTCTACTGTTTATTTTCGGGGAAGGAGTATTCGCGATGCCGCATAAAACAAATGAAAAAGACACATTACTGCACACCTTTTTGATGATCCATGCCACAGCCGTCTCCGGTGTTCCGCTGCTTGGGAAGAAACGCTGCAAACGGGAGCTGGAGGGATACTTAAGGGAGCTTTGTCTGCTCGACTATCAAAAAAAAGCGCCCCATGAGCAGGACGCCATTCGTGCCGAGTGGCGCAGCTTTGCCCACCGGTATCTCTCCTATTGTACCGGCAGCCGCTCCTACTGCTCCACTCTTTTTGGCATTGTTCCGATCAATGACGCTGCTGTCGCGTCCAAAATTGCCGCAGACATCCGTCTCGTGCTCATAGAATACCCGGCTGCCTTTGAGCTTTCCCATGTGTGTGAGCCGCTGCTGACTGTCATGGGCGAAGCATACTGCGAGCAGATTGAAAACGGAAAATCCTATTGGGAACAGCCGTAGCTATTTGATATAAGCATCCACCTCATCCCATCTCACCTTTTCATAGGGCAGCCGGATATATTTTTCCTGCTCAAGCTCCAGATGCGTAAGAGTATCTCCCACGGCAAGCGCATATGCAAGCTCCAGCATTGCCTCCGCCTGTCCCTCCTTATCATTATAGACCGTGCCCGCCATTTCTTTATTTTTAACGGAAAGCAGACCGACGTCCGTTCCGTCAATCCCCACGATAATCGGCCACGTCTGCCGCTCCCTGCCGTCCGCTTTAAGCGCATCGATCGCCCCAAGCGCCATATCATCGTTATTTGCAAGGACAAGCTCGATCCTTTCTCCGTATTCCGCCAGTAGCTGCGTCATTTTCGTCTGCGCCTGTGCCCGGTTCCAGTTGGCGATCGCATACCCAAGCTTCTCGACCTTCACGCCCTGCTCCTGCATCGTAGAGACGGAATATTCCGTGCGCACGATCGCATCCTGATGTCCCGCCTCTCCCTCCAAAACAATGTACTGAAACACGCCGTCGCCGTTTTTGTCTGCCGCAGGATTCTCCAAAAACGCCTCCGCCGCAAGCTCGCCCTCCATGATGCCGGACTCAAATGCCTTTGCCCCAACATAATAAAGCCGATCCCACCGCTCCAAATCCTCCGCGACCAGCTCCCGGTTAAAGAAAATAACCGGCACAGCCTGTTTTTCCGCCATATCAATGATCGCGGTCGGCTCCGTCCGGTCTACGAGATTGACACAGATGACATCGCAGCCGTCCTCCAACATCTCCTCTACCTGATCATTCTGCGTCAACTGACTGTCCGCCGCATTATAAACCTCAATGTTGATCGCAATGCCTGTCTGCTTTTCCTTTTTCGCCGCATAATTGTTGAAATGTTCTAAGAGCTGTGAAACAAAGGTGTCATACTGGTCATAAAGCGTCACGCCGATCCGTATGCTGCTGACCTCTCTCCTTTGCATTTCACTGCTGCAGCCGGATAACCCCAGCAACCCGGCACAAAAAATCAGCAGCCCCGCCAACGTCTTCTTTTTCTCCCGCATGTTCTCCTCCGTTATTGTACGATCGGAAACAATATTTTCTGATTACTCTCCTCGTACAGCTTTTCCTGATCTACGACCAGATAACCCGTCTCACTGTCCTCCGCCTTTGCCAGATGATACTGTAACTGCCATGCCAGCGCCTGCATCCCCTGATACCCCATATGAAACTCATTGGGCACGACCAGCGCGCGGATGACCCCCTTATCAAGGTAATAGACTGCCTTTTCGGAACAGCCGATGCCATACAGCAGGCTGCCCGTCTGTTGCGTTCCACTCAAAACGCAGTCAACCATCCGCTCCGTCTCCTCATTCTCCAGTGCAACGACAATATCTGCCTCCTCCTGCTCCGGCAGCTTTGTCTTCTGCGCGCCATCCGCCTGATTCTCAACAGTCCAGATAATTTCCGCTCCCGTCTGCGCAATCTCCTCTTGAAATCCCAAAAGCCTCTGCTGCGTGGAGAGCTTTTGCATACTGCCGCTGAAGACACCGATCTTTTTTCCTGAGAGCTCCCCTCCAAGATCATCGCACACCGCCTGTGCAAGCGCCGCCCCCATGGCACGGTTATCCGGGCCGGTAAACGCGTACACGCCCTCCGGTGCAACATTTGTCTCAACCAGCATAACGGCAGCGCTTGCCGCTGCCTGCTCCAGCTCCTTCATCGGCTGTGCGCCGCCCACCATCTGCACGAGGATACCATCCGCCCCGTTTTCGATTTCCCGCTCAATAAGCGCCAACTGCTCCTGTGTATCCGTCAGCTTTCCGGTTGAAACAAAGCTGACATTCATGTTCTGCGCTGCCGCTGCCTGCTCAAGTCCCTGATGAAACGCGATCCAACGGTCGTTATTGCTGTCGTCTACGATCACGGAAATATTGTAAGTCTTCTCCATGCGCCCCGCATGAAGCATCCCATAGGAGGCTGCGGCAATCAGCAAAAGCAGCAGCAACACGCCAAAATAAAGCCTATTTTTCTTCATTCGCCCGCTCTCCCTTCCACTCTCTTAGCCTTCCTTCCTCAAGCTCTCTGGCATGCTCCTGTGAATATGTGATCGCCGGAAGATGAATGCGCACAGTCGTACCCTCGTCGGGAACACTTTCGATCACAAGACCGTACGGGCTTCCAAAGCGCAGGCGGATACGGTTATGGACATTTAACAGGCCTACTCCCGATCCCTTTTTGGGCACACGGTGATTTTCCTTTAAAAGTCCCTCCACCGTCTCCTTGGGCATCCCAAGACCATTATCGCGCACCTCGATATAAATATCATCCTCCCTGCGGTAACCGCGCACGAAAATCTCTCCGTCTCCGTCCATGCACTCGACACCATAATAAATTGCATTTTCCAAAAGCGGCTGCACGACAAGCTTTACCGTGCAGCAGTTCAAGATCTCATCCTCCAGCTCAAAGGAAATCTGAAACATGTTTTTGTAGCGGATCTTTTGAATGTTCATGTAATTTTTTGCATGACGTATCTCATCCTCAATGCTGATAATCGTCCTGCCGCGGCTTAGACTGATGCGAAACAGGCTGGCAAGCTGCGTGATCATAAATACCGCGTCCTCATAACGCTCCCCCTCGATCATCCACACGATCGAATCTAAGGTATTATACAAAAAATGGGGATTGATCTGCGACTGTAACGCGTCAAGCTCACTCTTTCGCTTCTGCTCCTGCTCCACCAAAATATCGTGCATCAGCTCCTGGATCTGCGCGACCGTGGAGCGCAGCGTTTTTCCAAGATGCTCGACCTCCAAAGAGCCCCCGACATAAATCTTCGGGTTTAAATTTCCTGCCTCCCATTCCCGCACCGATGCATTCAGCCGCTTTAACGGATCGGCAATGCGTGCCGATACTAGCTGGTTCGTGATTATGATGATCAGCATGGTAAGCGCCATTGCAAGGATCACAAACATCCGCAGATCGGAAAGCCCCATCTCAAACGAGCTCATCGGAACGACGCTCACGAGCTTCCAGCCCGTATAGCTTATGGTCTTTACCGTGACAAGACGCTTCTCCCCGCCAAACTCCTCCGTGATGCTGCCGTCCTCGTAGCCTGCCGCCGCATTATTATTTTCCTCATAAAGCCCTGTATAGATCAGCTTTTGCTTGGGGTGATAGATGATCTCCCCATTGCTGTCCGTCAGATAAATATACTCTGCGGCACTCTCGGTATTTGCCTTTGTCAAGAGCTGCTCGATGCTGCTGTAGTTCATGTCAACCAGCAGAACGCCCAGCGCCGTACTGCCGTTATTCGTCAGCTCCACTGCCTGACTAAGCGATACGACCCAGTAATAGCGATAACTGCTGTCATCAAACAGATTCTGCACATGCGGGGCTGAAAAGTGGATATTCTCCATCTGACCCACCGCCTCCTTAAACCACTCCTGCCCGGTGACGTTCGTATGCTCCTTTTGCGTATCGACCGGAGCTGCCGCCACAAGCGTTCCGTCGTTCGTATAGCAGGCAATACTGATAAGGTTGTCCTTATTTGCTTCATAGAGAAGATTCATCTCCTCATCCAGCGTTTCAACGCTCAAATCCTTATCCTTAATGACGCTGTAATACATTGCGTCCGAGATCCGGCGCATATTGCGCAGGTAATCCTCCAGATTGATCGCTGTCTGGCTTAAAAGCTGCTCGGCGCTCTGCATCGTCATGTCCTGCATTTTGTTGACAAAACGCTGGTAGAGGGCAATGCCGAGCACCCCCATAAAAAGCAGCGACACGACGGTAAAAGAGATCGCGATCATCATCTGGATCGGCTGTGACTGTATCTTACGTCTGATATATCCTATTTGCTTATTTAAAAACTGTTTTGCTTTTCTCAATTCTGCTCCAACTGACTGACCTTATATTTGGATGGACTCACGCCAAACCGCTTCTTAAACACATAGCTGAAATAATTTGGGTCCAGATAGCCGACCTTCTCCGCGATGACATACGTTTTTTCGTTCTGTGTCAGCAAAAGCTCCACCGCCGTCTCCATACGGTAATCTGTCAGATATTGAATAAACGTCTTTCCCGTTTCCTTCTTGAATACCGTAGAAAAATACGCCGCGCTGACGTTTAAATGACCGCAGAGCATCTCAATGCTCAAATCCGAATCTGCATAATGCTCCTTTACATATTCCTTTGCACGCGTCACAAAGGATTTCGTCGTATCGGAGCGCTCGCTTGAAACCTGACGCTGCATCTTTAAACAATTATCCTTAAGCCATCTGCCAAGCGCCTCGGGCGATTCAAGCTGCATCGCCTGTGTATATACATCCTCGTCTTCCCCAAAGATCGCCTTAAGGTTCATCCGGTTATTTGCACCGAAGCGGAAGATCTCCGTGATCAGCTCCATGATCAGAAGCCTGTATTTTTGCAGCGACATCTTGTTGCCCGCCAGCTTCTCCATAAATTCACCGATCGCTGCAAGTAGCGGCTCGCTCCCCCCCATCTTAATCTTCTTTAAGATTTTCTGTATGTAGGGCTCCTCCCAGGATAAATCGGTATGCTCCTGCGGCTCCATCTCCGCTATATTGATCGCTCTTGTATTTCCGTATAACACACGATAGGACACAGCATTTTTCGCTCCCTGATAGGACACTGCAAGCTCACCCGGCCGCTTGCAGCCAGACCCGATGCCCGCTGTCACGCACGCATTGCAGACACGCTTTGCCAGCTTGCACAGCGCGTCCATCCTGTCCGTAAATCTGGCAAGATTTGACTCCGCAAGCTGCGTAATGACGATCACATCCCCCAGATAAGTGACAATGCGGCTGTCCCACTCTCCGGTCAACTGCTCCTCCGCAAGCTTTCGCACGGACATCGTCAAAAGAAACGGGTCAAGCTGCTGCCCACACCCCTCCGCCGTCGTACTGATATGCAGCACACTCACCACATAATAAGGACCCTTTAAGGCAATCTGGTAATTCTTCGCATAATTTTCAATTTCAGCTTCGGGAATCCTCCCGTCCAGCAGCGATGTATAAAAATTCTCCTGCAGCAGCGGCAGACTTTCCAGATAATATTCGCGCAGCTTATCAATATTGCGCTTCTCGTCCAGCTCCTTATCAAGATTTGACTTGATCCGCTCAAATACCTCTCTAAGCTCGCCGGAATGAATGGGCTTTAGGATATATTCCTCCGCCTCAATCTTGATCGCCTCTTTTGCATACTCAAATTCGTCAAAGCCCGAAAAAATGATCACTTTGATCTTTTCATAATTTTCCTTCAGCCTGCGGCAGAGCGTTAAGCCGTCCATATACGGCATCTTAATGTCCGTCATGACAACGTCGATCTGCAGCTCCTCCGCAAGCTCCAGCGCCTCTACGCCGTTTCTTGCATAGCCCGCAATGCGAAACCCCATTGTCTCCCAATCGAGTTTTTTCATAATGACCTGATAGACTTCCTCCTCGTCGTCCACCAGCAATACGGAATACTGATCCATTCTTATTTCTCACTCTCCCGACGCCCCTGCCGCTGGCAGCTATGCGCCATATTTTTTGTCCATACGTTTCCACAGCACTGCCATAATGACCGTGCACAGCACGATCTCTGCAAGCGCCGCATAAATGTTCACAAACGTAAGCGCCGCCATGCCAAGCGTTCCCGCTCCAAAAAATAAGATGAGCTTTCCGCCCGCGATCGCATATGCCTTCTCATCCTTTACCGGAGGCTTATCCTTTCCGCGAATAGCGCCTACATCGTGCAGGATCAAAAGACGCATTCCATAATAAACACAGACAACAAAGATCAAAAGCTGGATTCCCACCTGTTCCAAAATCGTCTCCATAGACAATTACCTCCACGTTTCCAAATCATAAAAATATTCCTGTTATGTACTGATTATAACATCCTGCCAATATTGCCACAATAAAAATCATTTTGTTTTTAGAGAATGTGCTTTCCTATCAAGCGAAAAAAATAACCTGCAAAAAGCAAGTTATTTTTTCCGAAACAACCTTTTTATTCCTCTTTTTATGACGTCAAAAAAATTCAATGATCTCAAAAGCTTATCCTCGCTGACATATTTCTTTACTTCTCTTAATGTTTTTATATTATCTCTTGTGGAAAATGTAAAATGCATGTTGTCTTTTGTGAATATCACAAAGCGGGAAATTTTTTTATGAAACAGAACCGACGCCTCAATACGATCAATTTCTTCGTATGGGATTTGAATGTAATCCTGAACATTCTTTTCATTATAAAACTCAAAAGCCTTATCTCCGATCATGACATCCCCGTAGGTCGTAAGCCCCATCATAGACGTTGCCTTGATCGTAAAATCCACTTTTGTATTTTGTGATTGTGCCATAGCTTTTACCCCCATTAAGAAAAGGCCGGAGCTTCCGACCTTTTCTGCTTCATTCTTTTTACATAATTCCTGCCAGATGAGCAAGAATACCAACGCCAAATAACGCGATAATGATAACGATCGGACTGACCTTCTTCTTTAACAGCCAGCAGCAAAGCAATGTGAGCAATAAAGCTGCAAGACCGGGAATCAACTGATCCAAATTCGCCTGTAACGTAGTTTCTTTGATCTGATTTAAACCGGCAGCGCCAAGGGCGTTGTATTGCTCCAGTGCGGCTTTGATGCCCGTCGCATCACCGGTGATGCTTGACCAGTCAATATAAGCGCCCGGCGCCTGCTCGACAGATGAGACAACCGGCGTAAATTTGATATTTACCCAACGCTGAACCAGTCCGCCGATAATAAACATACCAAGTATGGACGCTCCCTGCGTGATCTTTCCGAGTAATCCTCCGGATAAGTCCTTTGTGATCTCTGTACCAACCTTGTAACCAAATTCCTGCGTATACCAGATAAACGCAAAACGAATCACATTCCATGCAACAAAGAATAAGATTGGTCCCATAATACTTCCGGAAAGCGCTAAAGACGCTCCCATCGCACCAAGGATCGGTCTTAATGTAAACCAGAAAGCAGGATCGCCGATACCTGCCAAAGGCCCCATCATACCAACCTTCACGCCCTGAATCGCCTCGTCATCAATTTTCGCACCATTTGCCCTATCCTCCTCCAGCGCAAGCGTTACGCCGGCAACCGGGGCGGATACATAGGGATGTGTGTTATAAAATGCCATGTGACGTTTCAATGCGGCAATCTGATCCTCTTTCCTTGGATAAAGACGTTTGATGGCAGGAATCATGGAATAACACCAGCCGCCGTTTTGCATACGTTCATAATTCCATGAGCCTTGCAGGAACTGATGACGAAACGCCACAGAAAAGCGATCTTTTTTCGTTAATTGTATTTTTTCAGACACTTTGCATATCCTCCTTCCACGAGCTTAATAATCGTTTAAAATATCACCCAGCGGATCACCCGAACCGGTACTTCCATTAGAGCCTCCGCTTTCTTTCAGCCCCAGATATACCAATGCGATGACAACACCGATGATGCCCAAACCGATCAATGTGATCTGAGAAATGCAGGCAAGCACAAAACCCAACGCAAAGAACGGCCATGTTTCCTTTGTTGCCATCATGTTGATAACCATTGCATAACCAACCGCAGCAACCATTCCTCCACCAATGCTCATACCATTAGCCAGCCATGTCGGCATCGCTTCCAATGCCCCCTGTACAGCTTCTGCCGGTATGTAGCATAATGCGATCGCAGGAATCGCAATACGAATCCCCTGCATCAGTATCGCAATCATCTGCCACATTTCAATCGCTTTAAAATTGCCCTTTTCTGCGGCGTTGTCCATAAAATGAACGATCGGGATCGCCAGCGTACGGCAAATCATCGTTAAGAATAATCCCGCTACGGATAATGTGATCGCAACCGCGATCGCACTTGTGATCACGGCAGATGAATCCGTTGCCCCGCCAAGCCCCTTTACCATGATGATGGCGCTGGCAACGGAGGCAAGCGCCGCATCCGGTGCGATGGCAGCGCCTACATTCGCCCATCCAAGAGCGATCATCTGAAGTGATCCACCTAAAATAATACCTTCTTTTAAATATCCACTTACCAAGCCGATCAACGTACACGCAACAATCGGCTGGTGAAACTGAAATTGGTCAAGAACACCTTCCATACCAGCCAGAAGGGCGACAACCGCAATCAGTAAAATAGTAATTACAGACATATGATTTCCTCCTAAAATTCCATGTATTATCGCAATTCCGCTTTGGCCTTTTTCAACAAGTCTTCAATATGCTCCGGAGAATCCGCCGGCACTTTACGAACATCAAATTTAATCCCCTTTGCCATAAGCTTTTCGATTGTTTCAACGTCATCCCGATCCATCGCAACAGTCCTTGAACATACGACCTTACCAACCGCATGAGCCATAGATCCGAGATTAAGCTCCTTGATGTCTACACCGCCCTCGATCGTACGCAATGCATCCTGCGGCGTTTCAAACAGCAGCAATGCCTTCGTCGCGCCAAACCGGACATCCTTGGCAACCTCGATCATTTTAGCAACAGGAACGACATTTGCCTTCACCCCCGGAGGCGCTGCCTGTTCGATCATGCTCTTTCTCAACTTATCTTTACTTACCGCGTCAGATACGACAATGATGCGTGTCGGTGAAACAGCCTTTGTCCATGCTGTCGCAACCTGCCCATGAAGCAGACGCGTATCAATACGCGCTAATACATATTTGATCTTTCCGTCTCCCAGGACCGTCCCCTCGGGAATTGCTCCCTTCGGGGCTGAAACGGAAACCTCCGTTTCAGCCTTTGTGGGTTCTAATGCTTCCGGACGGACCTTTACGCCGTCTCTTGCTTCCCCAAGCACATGCGCGGCAATTTCATGCGCCTTATCCATAGACATTCTTGCGTCATAGACTTCAATGAGCATCGGCAGATTCACTCCCGTTACGATCGCCCATTTGTCTTCATGCCCGGAAATCAGACTATTTGCCTGATTAAAGGGTGTTCCTCCCCAAATGTCAACCAGAAACAGGACTTCATCCTGATTTTCAAAGGAAGCGATCGCAGCTTCCATTTTCGCCTTAATATCCTCAGGTCCTTCACTGGGCATCAAAGTACAAGCTGCACACTCCCTCTGCTTTCCAAAAATCATTTCGCCAGACTGTAAGATACCATGCGCAAATTCACCATGACTGGCAATGATAATTCCTACCATCTTTTTTCTTCCTTTCCATAAAATGCTTAAAACACTAAACAGGCATTCTCAAAATCATCATTTATTTCTTTGCAATGTATTTTCTGATATCCAGAGAAATTGCAATGAAGATTACAATACCGATCGCAATCCACTGTGCATTTGCATCCATACCCAGATACTGTAATGCAACCTTCAAAAGCTCAAAGACTGCAACACCGATGATCGCCGAAGACACGCGTCCGCGTCCGCCGGTTACGGATACACCGCCGATCGTACATGCCGCGATCGCCTCCATCTCATAGCCGTATCCAAGCTGTACGGACGCTCCGCCTGATTTTGCACCGAGCATAAAGCCCGCAAGACCGTACATTGCAGCCGCCTTCATATAGATCAAAATCAAAGTTTTCTTTACCGGAACACCTGCAACCTCTGCTGCCTGCGGGTTTCCTCCGATCGCGTACATATATTTTCCATGACGTGTCATGTTAAAGATAAACCATGTGATCGCTGCAACAATAATGGCAATCCAGATCAGATAATTGATGCCTAAGAATTTCCCGGAAGCTACATTGGTATACTCCTTCACATAACCGCCCAGCGGTGTCGCATTTGTATAAATCATACAAATACCGTATACGATCTCCATCATCGCCAGTGTTGCAATAAACGGAGGCACGCTTAGGTGTGCGATAAAAAATCCCGTCACAGCTCCGAACGCTGCGCAGATCAGCATTACGATGATCGCTACCACAAACACATTCATCGGCTCTCTCTCCGGAAAAAACTTACCGGAATAATCCATACGCTGCAGCAGCGTACCGGCGATACAGCCGCCAAAGCCGATCATACGTCCTGCCGACAGGTCGCAGCCTGCCGTGATAACGCAGCCTGCAATTCCAAGCGCGATCACAAGACGCGGGCTCATATTCATAAGAATGTTCATTAAGTTATTGCTTGTAAAGAAGTTATCCGAGGTAAAGCCCGTATACAATACCAGTATAAGCATTACCATGATGACTCCGTTATTGATCAAAAAATCATTGATCTTCTGCTGACTTGTCTTTTCCATTTTCTTTTCCTCCTACAATCAGAATCTCGTTGCAAGGCTCATCACTCTTGCCTGTGTCATCTCCTCCGGCTGGTCAAGCTCTCCGGTCAGCTTACCGTTGCACATGACGCAGACCTTATCCGCCATACCAAGAAGCTCCGACATCTCCGACGATATCATAATGATCGCTTTCCCCTGCTTTGCCAGATCCGCCATGATCTCGTAAATCTCATGCTTTGCTCCAACGTCAATTCCTCGTGTCGGCTCATCCATGATCAATACCTCGGGATCATTTGCGAGCCATCTGGATACGATGACCTTCTGCTGGTTACCGCCCGATAGATTGGAGATATGCTCCTTCATATTCGGTGTTTTGATCCTCAGCTTCTTGATGCTGTCATCTACGACCTCATTAATCTTCTTATGGTCTAAGACCAAGCCTGCTTTCAGATACTTGTTGTAGACAGACACGCCTACATTATCCTTAATGGAAAGACAGCCGAAGATACCGTTCCCGCGCCGGTCCTCGGTGATCAGTCCAATACCGGCATTCATCGCGTCGATCGGATGCTTGATCTTTACCTTCTTCCCGTGCATATAAATCTCACCGGACGCAACGCCGCGGATACCGAAGATGCCCTCCATAAGCTCCGTTCTCTGCGCGCCGACCAGACCTCCAAAGCCCAAGATCTCTCCCCTGCGAAGCTGAAAGCTTACGTTCTGGAAGGAATTTGCATGAATGGAGGAAAGATTCTTCACCTCCATGATGACCTCTCCCGGCTGATTCTCCCTCTGCGGATAGATATTTGTCAGCTCGCGTCCGACCATTTTTGCAATGATGTCATCCGTCGTCATATCCGCCGCCGGCCATGTGCCAACATAGGTACCGTCGCGCATGATCGTGATGTCATCGGCAATCCGCTTGATCTCATCCATCTTATGAGAAATATAGACCATCGCAACACCCTTATCACGCAGATCATTCATGATGCGGAACAACGCCTCCACCTCGTTATCAGATAGTGACGAGGTCGGCTCGTCAAAAATCACGACCTTTGCCTGCTGGGAAACTGCCTTCGCGATCTCTACCGACTGCATCTGTCCGATCGAGAGCGAGCCAAGCTGTGCCTTCGGATCAAAGTCCATCTTAACTTCCTTTAGCCACTTCTCCGTTTCCGCATACATCGTCTTGTGGTCGATCACCTTTAGCGGACCGAAATTTTTCGTCGGAAATCTTCCAAGATACAGATTCTCCGCAACGCTTCTTGCCGGAACAGGCTGCAGCTCCTGATGCACCATCGCGATTCCGTGCTTCATTGCTTCATCAGGGTTGCTGATCTGAATCCTTTGCCCATCCAGATAAATCTCTCCCGCATCCATCTTGTAGATACCAAACAGACATTTCATCAGGGTAGATTTCCCCGCGCCGTTTTCGCCCATCAGCGCATGCACGGTTCCCGGCCGCAGTGACAACTGTACATTATCAAGCGCCTTTACGCCGGGGAAGGATTTGGAAATCCCCTTCAGCTCCAGTTTATACTCAGCCATCTTTCTCCTCCTCTTATTTACTCTTTATGCTCATACAGACCTCTGCCTGTGTTCTGTCAAATTCAATTCTGCCTTTTACAAACCATAATTTCCTTCAAAAGGAATGCGGGTGCCGCCACGACACCCGCACTGCTATCACTCTGCCCTTAACGGTTCTTACACCATTATTTTACCATGTCAAGAACTTCCTGTGCATTCTCAGCCGTTACCTTTACATAATCACAGCCGATATAATGCTCGTTTGTCTCTCCCTTTACATACTTAATCGCTGCGTCTGCCGCGCTGTGAGACTGTGAGAAGTGATCGTTAAATACCGTACCTGTCATCTTACCGGAAATTACATTCTCAAGAGCCTCTGATAATGCGTCTACACCTACCAAGAAAACATCTTTTCCAACGGTACGTCCGGCTGCCTCGATTGCCTGTAATGCACCAAGCGCCATAGAGTCGTTGTTGCAGAATACTACCTCAACATCCTCGCCATACTGACCAAGTGCGTTCGCTACAATCTGCTGTGCCTCAGCCTGCTGCCAGTTGCCTACCTGATCCGATAAGCACTCAACCTCCCAGCCCGCATCGGTAAGAGCCTTTACAGAATACTCGGTACGATACTGTGCGTCTATGTTCTCCGGATCACCCTCTACCATAACGTACTGTACCTTGCCGTCGCCGTTTAAGTCTACCGTCTCAAGACCAAGGTCAATGATCATCTCACCCTGGAAAGTACCGGACTGACGCGCATCGCATCCAACATATGTAACATTCCAATTATTCTCTTTCCATCTCGCCTGCTCTTCCGGAGCCGGCTCACGGTTGATATATACAAGCGGGATTCCAGCCTCTACGACCTTATCAGTGATCGTCTCTGCGGAAGATGAGTTCACCGGATTGATGATCATTACATCCACACCCTCTGCGATGAAGCTGTCAATCTGACCTGTCTGTGTTGCCTGATCGTTTGCACCGTCAACAATCTTGATATTCTCTTTGGAAAAGCCCTGACTTACCAGATACTCCTCAAGCTCTGAACGGAACAGCGTCATAAAGTTATCAGAGAACTGATAAATACATACGCCAACCTTCTTATCTGCCAAATCTCCGCCGACTGCATCAGCCGCTGCGCCTGCCGCATCTCCTGCCTCTGTGGACGTAACCGCCTCGTTTGCAGACGTTCCGGCATCCTGAGCTGTCTGTGTCTCCTCTGTTGTTCCGCAGCCTGCGAACAGGGTCGCTGCCATTGCAGCAACAAGCATTACACTTACTACTTTCTTTTTCATTTCAAAAAACCTCCCTTAAAAAATTAGTAACTGTTTGTTACAAAGAAAATTATAACAGCAGCTTTTCAAAAAGAACATACAATATTCTTCTTTTTTTCTTGAAAATTCTTCTTTTTCATTTGTAGATTTGCTGTGTTTTCTGTTTGCTGTGCTGTTTTTGTTGTGCAGTTTTATTGCTTTTCTCTAAAATATTATCACAGCGCTGTCGTATAGCACAATCCTCCTAATATTAAAATGAAAAAGAATATTTCAATATAAAAGAACCCATAGAGCTTTGCGTTTTCCCGCAAAGCCCCATGGGTTCTTATGATGCAAAACAACAACTGTTATGCTTCCTTATATTCCTCCGGCACATCCTCTGCCTCTTGATATTTTGCCATTGCTTCTTCCAGACTCATGCCCTCTGCAATCGCATCCTTTCTTGCCGCATTGACCGCCTGAATTTCCTTCATGCGCGCTCCCGTTAAGGAATAGCGTCTCATGGCAAGTAAAGTTGCCGCCCATGCAAGCATCGGAACGACACAGAATAAAACAATGACTACGCCGTGCATGCCCTCCGCATAAGGCGTATTGCCGTCCGGCAGCGTCTGGATCCCGATCATCGCAACTGCTGCGCCGACGATCGTGGAACCAAGCGAGCTGACCAGCTTATCGACCAGCGAAAAAAGCGTTCCCATAATTCCGGGAATGTAGCGTCCCGAACGGTAAGTCTCATAGTCAGAACAGTCTGCCACCATCGGGATCGGCATATCCGCCGTTGCATAGTAAGCGCCGTAGCCGATGCCGAAGCAGATGATAAACAATACCGAGTAGAGATTGATCGGAAACAGACTTAAGTTAAATGCCGCTTCCCCCTGCTTCCAGAACAGCAGCAGCGCCAGCACGCCGATATACATCACAAACGCCAGCCATGTATAGCGCACAAGCGACGCCTTTTGTCCGTGCTTCTGCGAGGTACGCACCGTAAGTAAAAAGAACGGTACGGAAAACACATAGCCAAGTATCATCATCGGCAGATACAGCCCGCCGTAATTTCCCATCATTGCCCCGTAGAGCATACAAAGCACCGTCATGTTCGTCGCGATGGAAAACGCCAGCTTGCAGCCTGCACCGGCAACCATCAGCCGCTGCAGTTCCTTGTTTGCCTTTAAGATCGCAATATACTCTCTCACCGGAACCTTCTGCTGCTCTCCTCCCACACCGAAATATTCCGGGCGATCCTTCTCTGCGATACCAATGACTGCAAGCAGCGTTAAGATCGCAGAGATAACGATTGCGAGCGGTATCATCACGTCAAAAAATGCCGCGCTGTTGTAGCCGCCTAAGCGTTCGCTAAGGATCGGCGCAAGAAACTGCACCAGCCCCATACCGATGAGGCTCGCAATCGTATTAAAGACTGTAAACAACGGTCTTTGCTTCGGATCATTGGTCAGACAGGTCTGACCGGAGCGTGTACACGCCGTCTGGAATGTATAACCGATGACATACAGCGCATAAAACAGCACAAAGCAGGTGTAGCGCAGCCACATCATATCGTCGGAGACGACCCTCGCTCCAAAATATAAAAGGAGCGAGGACGCAATCATAATTCCGTTTCCAAGTACCATATACGGGCGGAATTTTCCGAACTTTGTAGAGGTACGGTCAATCAGAGCTCCGATGATCGGATCCGTTACCGCATCAAACAGACGCATCACCGTAACCATTGTTGTTGCAAACATAAGAGCAAGACCAAGAACACCGTTCGCGTAATACGCAATGAAGTTCATCGTCAGAATGTAATAGACATTCGTCGCTCCGTTATTCATGGGAAACAGTATCAGTTGATACGGTTTTGCCCGATTTAAAGCTGGTTTCTTTCTTTCTTCACTCATTATCTTAACCTTTGCTCTTTCCTGCGATTATAGGAAACTACTTATGATTCTGTTCCCTGCGCATTGCTTTTCTGCGCTTTGTACTCTTTTTTATATTCCTTAAAGTTCACACAGATTTCTGTCTGATTAAATTTGCGCTTCTTTAAAATCCAAAGCACAAGCGACAATACAAACAGCACAGAGAATACGATCGCAAGCGTCTTTGGTATTACAACGATCTTAATATCATGCGGCTTAATCGTCGTATCCGGTCCTACACCGTTCATACCGCTGGAATTTACCAGTGCGTAGAGATTGTGGTGGCATGCCTCCTTCATTGCCGCTACGATCACCGGATCGTTCTCATAATCCGGAAGCTGCTTTGTTACATACGGAAGCATCGCGTCAAAGTAGGAGGTTCCGGCAAGGATACCGTCCACGCCGTTGACATAGGTTGTCAGTACGTTGTCTGTGATGCTCTTTCCAAGACTTCCCCACTCACCTCTTAAGATTCCTGTTACGAGGTTCTTGTTGCCGCCGGACCATGTGCAGCCCCAGCGTGTGTAAGCCATCATCACACCGTTTCCGTTGCCCTGCTCGATCGGAGCCTGGAATGCCTTCAAATAAATCTCACGGGCAGCCTGCTCGCTTAACCATACGCCAAGACCGATACGATCCTGCTCGCAGTCGTTAAGTGCAAAATGCTTCATTACGACGTCGACGCCCTTTTCCTGAATTGCGGCGATCTCATACTGGCTCATCTTTCCTGCAAGGAACGCGTCCTCACTGTAATACTCAAAGTTACGTCCGCCGTAAGGCGTTCTGTGCATATTGTTACCCGGTCCGTACAGACATGCGATACCTGCATGTAAGCAGTTGTTTCCGATCACCTTTCCGATCTCTGTCATCAGCTCCGTATTAAAGGTCGCTGCCATGACATCCTCGGAGGTAAATGCGGTTGCGTCAAGCTCCTTCGTTGCATCGGATGCAAGCAGCGATGCAGTCAGACCCTGTGGTCCGTTCTCCTCACGAGTACCCGGCGCCTCGATCGATTTGATCGGCATTGTCCAGTGGAACGCATCGCCGATCATGCTTACCATCTCATCAAAGGTGAGCTGATCTAACAGCGCATCCCATGCCGGATCGTCATATTCCTTACCCATCATATCATAAAGTGTCAGATCATTTTTCGCGCCAAGCGTCGGCATATCTATTTTTTCATAATCTGCCGGATCGTACTGTACGTCCTGAAGCTGATCGATCATCTGCTCGGTCAGAGAAAGCTGTACGATCTCCTGCGGGAATGTTCCCGTCCAATCATTTCTTGTCAGATAAGTCACGCTCTGTCCGCCGTTACCGGAGTACAGATTGATGTCAGACTCAGAAAGCTGATTCGTAATCGCCGTCCCATTTAAAGAGGTTGCATAGGTCGTGCTGTCAAACTGCGGATTGTTCCACTTGTAAGTAAGCGCCGCATTTCCGTCCGCGTCCATACGTCCCTCTGTGCTCTCTACCGTGTAGCCCTTTGCTGCAAGCGTATTGTTTACCGCATTGTGCGCATCTGTCGCTACCGTCAGATAATAGTCGCCGTCATCCAAAATATAGGTTCCTGCACCGTAAGCGTCATAGGAAGCCAGCTCTCTCCTGTCTACATAGATCGTCACTGTCTCGGAAGCACCCGGAGCAAGCTCACTTGTCTTTGTAAATCCACAGAGCGCAACCGATGCCTTCTCTACCTTATTTGCAACATCATATGCGGTATACGGAGACTGCGCATATACCTGAACCGTCTCCTTGCCCGAATAGGTGTCTCCGGTATTCGTCACAGTGACCGTTACCTCAAACTGATCGGTAGACGCATTATAATTTACATTCATATCGCTGTAAGCGAAATCTGTATAGCTTAAACCATAACCGAACGGGAATGCCACGTCATTTCTGTACGCATAATCTCCGGCATTTCCGGTTCCCATAACATAATCCTCATAGCGTGTCTCGTAATACTTATATCCGACATAGATGCCTTCCTGATAGATCATGTAGGTGCTTGCATGCGGCGGGATCAGTCCCTCCTCATAGCCCGCATAGGTTGTCGGAACAAAGTTTACCATTGCAGGGGAAGAATAGTTGTCATATAAGTAGGTGTCTACCAGACTTCCCGACGGAGTTGCCTCTCCGGCAAGAATATCAGCAACTGCATTGATACCGGAAATACCAACGTCACCGATCCACAGGCACGCATCCACACCATACTCGTTGTTTTGTAAGAAATCTACCTGCAGGGCATTGGCGGAGTTGATCAGGACAACGATCTTGTCCACCTTTCCCTCTGCCTTCATCGCTGCAACGTTGCGCATCATTTCTTTTTCATTCTCATCCAGCGCCAGATAGTTGGTTGTCTGGAAATCTGCGTCTGCACCCTCGCCGCCCACACGGGAGAGAACCACAACGGCTGCATCGCCGTAGCTTTCCACCGAGCTCTTTACCTCATCGGTGTAGACATTCCAAGGCACCTCTGCGACAACCGCACTCGCCGTTGCGACTGTTCCGCTGCTGCCGCGGGAATACTCGCTTCCCGGTCCTTCTGCATAGAAGTCCCAGAGTGTCTCATTCACCTCAAAGCCGCTTTTCTCCATCGCGGTCTTCAGGTTATCCGCCTTCGAAGCATCAATGTTTCCCGATCCGGTACCGCCGTATACCAAATTTACGGAAGAACCCGAAAACAAGCTTACCTTAGAACCTTTTGCAAGCGGAAGCGCCTGATTCTCATTCATAAGAAGCGCCGCTCCCTCCTCCTCTACCTGCTGGCAGAGCGCCAGTCCGTATTCCGTCATTTCCTCTACGGACGCGAAATCGGACGTAAAATACTGTGCATTCTCGTCCTCATTCTTTAAATCCCAGAAAGTTCCTCCCACAAATACTGCCATTGTATTGTCAAACATCGCCAGTACTGTATACAAAGGAATCATGATAATTGCAACCAGTGCACTAAAAATCGTCAGTCCCTTCCACGGTCTGATCGCTTTTCTTCTCGCCTTGTTGTAGGCTTTTTTACGAGCTTTATACTCTTTCTTCTCGTCCATAGTATCCTCCCATGTTACTTATTGTATCCATCCATAAGATTTTATACCCAGTTTTGACTCTTTCCCTTTTTCACCTTATATTCCGGTCTCGGTTCTTTCGTCTGATAGATGACTGCCGCATCGGTCAGCTCCCCGCTTTTTACCTCCAGACGGTTCTCCGCCTCCAGCGTCACCTTAAAATGGAACGCATGCGCTCCGCGCTTTGTCTCCACAAGCTTGCCGTTATTGTAAAGCGAAACCTCACTCTGGTTCGAGTAGACAGTCACATCGGTCACTTTCTCGGCACGGTATTCATATCGCTTGCCGCACAGGTGCACGAACGCCTCGTCGCTCCACCAAGCCTTATAAATATAGAAGCTGTCCTTCTTGATCTTGCGGTCAAAGGTCACAAGACCCTTGTGATTCATGCCCGGCTCACCGCCCTGATCTCTGGCGTCCGCAGCAAAATCAAACATATTCCACACATAGGTCGACCATAAAAACGGATGGCGGTCAAAGCACTCCAGCATGTACTCGTGATATTTCGCCTGATACTCCTCCGTGTGATCGCCGCGCCTGGGGCGTGCGCTGTGAAGATTCGGCATTCCCTCCGCACCGTACTCGGAATAGCCGAGCGCCCGCTTCGGATATTTCCAGTGGTAGAATTTCATAAACCAATCGTTTAAGAACAGCCCCGGCACATACCATCCAAGATACAGATTCCACGCCACGACGTCCGAAATCTTCGTGACCGGATGAAACGGATGGCACATCGCATAGCACGCAAGCGTCGTCGGACGCGTCGGGTCCAATTCCTTGCAGAACTTCTGAAGCGCGCGGTGATTGTCAAGCATATCCGCGCGGTGTTTTCCTGAAATCGTGATCTCATTGGAAATACCCCATGTCACAATACACGGATGGTTATAATTCTGCACGATCAGCTCGCGCATCTGGAAAAAGGTATTCTCCCTGCCGCCCGGCATATGCGCCGAGATATAGGGAATCTCCGCCCACACGACCATGCCGTATTTGTCGCACAGATCATAAAAATACTGATTGTGCTGGTAATGCGCCAACCGGATCGTATTCGCTCCCACCTCACGGATCAGCTCCATATCCTGCTCCATCTGCTCGTAGGAAATCGCATTTCCGATCCCCTTCCAGTCCTGATGTCTCGATACGCCGCGCAGCGGGTAAGATTTCCCATTTAAGAAAAATCCCTTGTCCGGATCAATGGAAAACGTCCGAATACCGCATGCTGCAGATACCTCGTCCAGAACCATATCATCCGTTACCAGACGTGCATAAAGCGTATACAAATATGGGTCCTTAACACCGTTCCAAAGATGTACCTGCGCAACCTTAAGCGTTGCGGCACAACAGTCCGCCGCCGTTGCCGTACCCTCTGTCTCAAATGGCTCTAACGAAACGGCTGCTCCCGTCTCCTCGCACACGACTGCTCCGTCGGCATCGCAGAGTGAAAATACAACCTTCCTTCCGGCATCTGCCGCATTTTTTACATTGGTATAGGCTCTCACATGCACAAGTCCTGTATCGTTATGCACCTCCGTCGTCATACGGATGCCGTTCCCACCATAATAGTCCAGATCAAAATGTTCCTTTGGAACGATCAAAAACTCTACATCGCGGTAAATCCCGCCGTAAAACGTAAAGTCTGCCTTCTGCGGGTACACTTTGTCATTGACACTGTTGTCAACCTCCACACAAAGCAGATTTTCCTCTAAAAGTACATCCGTCACATCCGCACGGAATGTGGCGTAGCCGTTGTCATGCGTGCATATTTCTGTTCCATTTAACAGCACTCTTGCACTCGCATTCACACCGTGAAACTGGAGATACACGCGCTCATTTACAGAAAACTCCGGTTTTGCAATCTTTTTCTCATATACACAGGTTCCGCGATAATAATCGTTTCCCCCGTCCTGCCCGTCTGTCGCATTCCATGTATGCGGCAGATCCACCGGACGCTTCTTTCCGCTCTGTCCGCAAAACATCCAGTCGGTCATCAGCTTTTGTGTTCTCCTGCCCTCCTGCATCTTCTGTCGTTTTCCTCCTTTCTATTGTTCCTCCTACAAAATCTAACGCAAACAAAAAAGAACTTTGTAGAATTTATAACAAACTTACAAAGTTCTCACCTTATTTTCAATAGTTATATCCTAAGTGGTCGAAAATATGTCCTAAGTGGAGCGAATCGGAATCAATATCTTTAAAGAGAAGCAGCCGTCCTCCGTTCCCACCGTTAAACACCCGTCATATTTTTTCACCAGATAGCGCATACTCCGCAGTCCAAAGCCATGATACTGCCTGTCCCCCTTCGTCGTCACCGGAAGCTCCTCCTCATAAACAAAGCTGCTGTCCGACGGAATGGGGTTTAGAATCTGGATCACCAGAAAGCTCTGCTGCCTGTGAATGAGCACATCGATCTGCCGCATCTCCTGCTGCCGGAACTTCTCAACCGCCTCGATTGCATTGTCAAGCGCATTACCAAGAATCGCATATAAATCAACCGTATTGATAAACTCCATCTGACTTCCGTCTGCCACACAGGAGACCGTGATCCCCCTCTCCCTGCAATAGAGACTTTTCTCTGTCAGAATCGTATCTAACACCTCATTGCCCGTCTTGACAATTGACTCATAAATCCGTATCGAATCCTCCATCTCCGCCAGATATTTGTCCATATCCTCTTTGCTCGCGCCGCGGATCGCGCGGATCTGATGCTTTAAATCATGGCACTTGTGGTTGATCAGTGCAATATTTTCTTTGGAAAGACGGTACTGCTCCTGCTCCTTCTTCCAAAGCAGATTCATCACGGCAAGCTCCTGACGCATCGCACTGTTATAGAACAGCTCCTTCTGCAGATAAATAAGCAGTGCAAGGAGCACCTGCGAGAGATAGAGCACCTGCCATTCCATCGAACGAAAACCAAGCTTTAAATTATCCCCCGCGATCCCAAGCATCACGACGATTCCATAAATAAGAATCGCCGAGGTAAGCTGTCTTGGACCGATTTTTTTCGGTTCATCCTCCTTCCGCGGGCGCGCGACTGTAAACACTGCGATCAGATCGCCCACTGCAAATAAAAAGAGAACGCCGAATATCTGCTGATAGGATAGATTTTGGTGGGGAATCGGATGAGAACCGTTCATTCCCTGCCAGAGTGCATAAATAAGCTGCCACGAGGTAACTGCCCACACCGCACCATAGGCTGCGACAGACCATGTGATCTCCCAGCAGGTATGCTGAAAAAGGATCAGAATACAAAAACCTGCGAGTCTGCCAAAAACAAACACATCACCGCCAGTTCCTGACAACCGAAAAAGCGTGACCGCACAGAAAACCGCAAACAAAAGCGTACACAAAAGCAGACGCCGCAGGAAATGCTCCCTGCGCTTTTGCATGCCTCCGTAAATGATACCGCTGACCCAGAAAGCCCCCATCAGACATGCGCCATAGACCAATTCCATTAGCTGCTCCCTCCTACATATTCTGTCAATGCCTTTAAGAATGCGCTGCGGCATCTTCTGCTGATCTCAAGCTCATACCCGCCGACTATCGCCGTATTTTTGCGCACCTCCGTCACATGCATCAGATTGACGATATACCAGTGATTGCACTTCACAAACGGGTACGGCGCGAGCATCTGACTGACACTCGCCATCGTGCCCCGCACAATATATTCGCCCTCATTCGTGTAATAGTGCAGCATACGGTTTTGTACCTCAACATAATAGATCTGCTGAATACCGAATTTTTTCACGCCGTCGGAAAGCGTCAGCAGGATCTGCTTTTGCTCCTTGCGTCTGACACGCTTGATGGCTCTCGTAAGCTTCATCGCAAATGTGTAGTAATTGACCGGCTTCATGACAAAATCAAGCGCGCCCACCTCATAGCCGTGAATCGCATACGACGCCATATTTGTAATAAACATCAGCACTACTTCCGTGTCCATCCTGCGGATCTCCTGCGCCGCCTGCATACCGTTGACCTGCGGCATCTCAATGTCAAGCAGGATAATATCATAAATATTCTGATAATGCTCCAGGATCTGCGCCCCGTCCGAAAATACCGATAGCTTGAACGTGACGTCGTGCTCCTTTTGGTACTGGTTTAGAAATTCCTGTAACTGTGCAGAGAACGACGCCTCGTCCTCTACAATCGCAACGTGATACATAAGACTCCCCTACAACTAACGAACGCTTTGCGTTCTGATCCAATAAACATCCGCTATATTCGGATAGTATTTCCTAAGTATAGCGGATTTTTCCAAAAAATTCAACGATATGTGGCAGGACGTACCGTTCCCCCTTTTTACAAAAGCACTTTTTCCCTCATCTTTTAAAAAATTTTGCCTTCTGCACTTTCTATCTTTGGAAACTTCATGTATAATGAGCGTATCCGGCGTCTGCGGACGGCGGTGTTAAACTGAACTGAAAGAAAAGAGGTATAACAATGGAAAGAAAAGTCGGTACCGTTTCAAGAGGTATTCGTTGTCCGATTATCCGCGAAGGAGATCAGCTTGTTGATATTGCAGTTGAGAGCGTTCTTGACGCTGCAAAAAGCGAGGGGTTCTCTCTGCGCGACCGCGACGTTATCGCGCTGACAGAATCAATCGTTGCGCGGGCACAGGGAAATTATGTCTCCGTGTCTGACATCGCAGCGGACGTCAGGGCAAAGCTTGGCGGCGGCACAGTCGGCGTTATTTTCCCGATCCTATCCCGCAACCGCTTTGCGATCAACCTAAAGGGCATCGCGATGGGGTGCAGCAAGGTCGTTCTGATGTTAAGCTATCCGAGCGACGAGGTAGGAAACGCCCTGCTGACCTACGACCAGCTCGATGCTGCCGGCATCAACCCGTATTCCGATGTACTCACCTTAGAGAGATACCGTGAGCTGTTCGGCGAAAATAAGCACGAATTTACCGGTGTGGACTATGTAGACTACTATGCGGGTATCATCCGTGAAGCGGGTGCAGACGTCGAGATCATTTTCGCGAATCAGGCAAAAACCATACTAAACTATACCGACTGTGTTCTCACCTGCGATATCCATACACGCAAGCGCACCAAGCGCATCCTAAAAGAGGCGGGGGCAAAGGTTGTCTGCGGACTGGATGATATTTTGACCGCTCCGGTAAACGGCAGCGGCTACAATGCAAAGTACGGTCTGCTCGGCTCAAACAAGTCCACCGAGGATAAGATCAAGCTGTTCCCGAACGAGTGCAAGGACCTTGTCCTTGACATCCAGTCCTCCATTCTTGAGAAAACAGGAAAGCATGTGGAGGTCATGGTGTACGGCGACGGCGCGTTCAAAGACCCGCAGGGCAAGATCTGGGAGCTTGCAGATCCAGTCGTCTCCCCTGCATTTACCGACGGTCTGATCGGCACACCGAACGAATTAAAGTTAAAATATCTTGCCGACAATGATTTCGCTAATTTAAGCGGCGCCCGGCTAAAGGAAGCAATCTCCGCCAGCATCAGGTCCAAGCAGGAAAACCTTGTCGGAAATATGGCGTCGCAGGGAACGACACCAAGACAGCTTACCGACTTAATCGGCTCTCTGTGCGACTTAACCTCAGGCTCAGGGGATAAGGGTACACCCATTATTCTGATCCAGGGATATTTCGATAACTTCACGACTGACTAATGCACGGCCACCCGCTTGCGGGTGGTCATACTTTTCATCTGTTCTCCGTAAAAAAATCTGCAGGCTTTTAGCGTCTTTGTGCGCCTCCTGCTGTAAATAGCGCTTATGAATATATTAGAATATGAAAACTATCAGGAAAAAAAATCACATGGGAATCCTCACTTTCCCTACAATACCTATCTGTGCTCCATCCCCCTTGATTTCCCGCAGGTACCGCTCCACTGGCACGACGAGCTGGAATTTATCTATGTCAAAAAGGGACGGGGTGTGATCACGATCGACTTTCTCACCTATCCGGCAGCCGCAGGAACGATCGCGCTGATCCTGCCGGGGCAGCTTCACGCGATCGCGCAATATGAACAGGAAACGATGGAATATGAAAATATTATTTTTCATCCCGATATTCTCATTTCGCGAAAAACAGATGTCTGCAGCACGGATTTTCTCTCGCCCCTGTTCTCCGGCGCACGTTTTGTTCCGCCGCTCTATCCGCCGGATGCGCCGCACTATCACGAAATCGCCGCCTGTCTGGACGCCAACGACCAGATTTGCCGCACGATGCCCTACGGCTATGAGCTGTTTTTAAAAAGCCAGCTATTTCAGCTATTTTTTACGCTGACCAGCTGGTGTGCTCGTTCCGTTCCCACCGAGAAAAACCCGCAGGCTCTGGAGAAGATCAAGCGAATTTTAAAGTATGTGGAAAACCATTATATGCATAAAATTACGATCGCTGCCATCGCAGAGGAAGCAGGACTTAGCGCCTCCTACTTCATGAAATATTTCAAGCATATGATGGGAACATCCTTTATCGATTATCTCAATGATTACCGTCTTACGATGGCGTCAAGGCTCCTGCTCTCCTCCGACTCCTCGATCCTTGCGATCGCCGCCGAGACGGGATATGAAAATCTCTCCTACTTTAACCGTGCCTTCAAGAAAAAATTTCAGATGACGCCGCGGGAATACCGCAAAAACGGCGGATGCACCGGAAATTCCTGACATAGTCAGAATAAATTCCCGTGCATCCGCCGTTTTTATTCACTTATGGGTTATACGCTCTGCATCGGCGCTTTCGATAATGCCGCCTCATCCGCCACAACTGTCACATCCGGGTGCATCTGTAAAATAGATGCCGGAACCTCCGGTGTCACCGGGCCCCAGAATGCGCGCGCCACAATATCTGCCTTACCCTCGCCGTTTACTACGACAAGGATCTTCTTTGCCGCCATAATTGTTCCGATTCCCATCGTATATGCCTGTGTCGGCACTTCCTCGATAGACTGGAAAAATCTGGAGTTTGCCTCGATCGTGCTCTGTGTCAGATCCACACAGTGCGTTGTCTTTTCAAAGCATTCACATGGCTCGTTAAAGCCGATATGACCATTATTTCCAAGTCCGAGAAGCTGCAGATCAATGCCGCCAAGCTCGCGGATGATCCGCTCATGCTCCGCACAAGCCGCATCCGCATCCGGGTTTGTTCCGTCCGGCACATGCGTCGCCTCCTCGCGGATATTGACATGACTGAACAGATGCTCATGCATAAAATAATAATAGCTCTGCGGATCGGTTCTTTTCAGTCCGCGGTACTCGTCAAGATTCACGCTGGAAACCTTTGAGAAATCCAAATCTCCCTTTTTGTACCAATCGACTAACTGCTCATATGCCCCGACCGGAGTTGAACCGGTTGCAAGCCCAAGCACACAATCCGGCTTCATGATCACCTGCGCGGAAATGATATTCGCCGCCTTTCTGCTCATATCCTGATAATCCTTCGCTTTTATAATGTTCATCTCTGTGTCCTCCTGTAAAAAATTTATGTTTCCCGCATTGCGCGGTTATCACCGTAGACTTCATCTATGTACAAAAACCCTGATTTGCGTGAAAATAGCTTTCCATTTTTGCACATTCTGTTTATAATAAGGCTGACAAGCAAAACCGTATCGAAAGGAGCTCTATGATCTATCTCATCATCACCGCCTGCATATTTGTTTCTGACCTTATGCTAAAGGCCTACATCGACAAAAAATATCCCTGCGGCTTGAAACACCCTCGCTTAAACGGAGCGATCATCCTCGAAAAGTATTATAACAGAGGAGCCGCATTAAATCTACTCTCAAAAAAACCAAATTTTTTAAAGCTGCTCCAAACGCTGCTCCTTGTTACCGTGGGCATTTTTTATTATCTCACGCTCCACGTTTCCAAAAAGCCCCTCGCAAAAGCTGGATGCGCGCTTTTATTCGGCGGCGGCTGCAGCAATTTGCTTGACCGCTATGCAAAAGGTCACGTCGTAGACTATTTCCGCATCAATCGCGGACCGAAATGGCTAAAACGTATCATTTTTAATCTTTCTGACTTCTGCATCTTTATCGGTGCTATTTTGACTGTCTGTGCGGCAGACAGAAAAGCTACGGAGGAATCACAATGAAAAAAGAGACTTATCTTCGTCTGACAAAAATCGTTCGGGGACACCCGCGGCGCATACGTCTGATCGCTGTCTGCAACCGGCTTCTGGCGGGTATCTTTTATGTCCTCTATCCGTTGTTTTTGCTCCTTCTGCTGCTGCGCCGCCACCCGTTTCTTTTGCGCGCGGCGCTCGTTCCCGCAGTCTCCTTTGCGGCAGTGTCCGTTTTCCGCAGCTATTTAAACGTACCGCGCCCCTATGAAAAATTTGGAATTTCTCCCGTGCTCAAAAAAGATACCTCCGGCAGATCCTTTCCAAGCCGCCATGTATTTTCCGCATTTATGCTCGCAATGACTGTATTTTATCTCTATCCGCTCATCGGCTGTCTGCTGTTTGCCTGCGGCTGTCTGCTCGCCGTCATCCGTGTGATCAGCGGGGTTCATGAGCCGCGCGACGTTATCGCAGGCGCTATGATAGGAATTATCTGCGGCGTCATCGGCTATTATGTACTTTAAGCCCCCTGCGCCTCCTGCGCGGAAGCCTTGCGCCCCAGATACGCCAGAATATCTTTTCTTGTAACGATTCCGATAAAAACATTTTTATCATCCACCACGGGAACAAAGTTCTGATTCATTACCTTATCAAACAAATTCTCCATGGACTCGTCGATCTTTACCGCCTGATTATCCCTGCGGCGCGCAACCGAGGTGACAGGCATATCCTCAAGCAACTGAAGCTGCGGAAAATTCCTGTCCTTTAAAAACCACAGCAGATCGCCCTCCGTGATCGTTCCAATATATTTCCCGTCCGCTCCAAGCAGCGGAATCGCCGTATATCCGTGGTGCTCCATCTTCTCCAAAACCTGACGCATGGTATCGGTATCCTCCACATGTGCGACCTCCTCCTTTGGCGTCAAAAAAAATAGTATATTCATATGTTTCCTTTCGTCTCTTTCTTTTTGATAACCTTTAGTCTGGTAAATTCCTCCCGCTCCTTTTCCTCGAGATACTCCTGAATCTCCTTTTCAAGACGCTCGTATTTTGGAATCGTGATATGTGAGAGCGCATTTGCCCGCTTTTGTGTCTTTTTGATGTGATAGGCGAGACGATATGCGGAATTTTCAATTTCTGCGAGGCGTATCGTAAGCTCCTTCACCTGCTCAAACTGCTGGCATGCCTCATCCAGCGACAGCTTGGTATGATAAAAGGAATAGGCGGGCTTCCGCTCACCCTTCTCATACTCTACCTTTGGAATCTCTGTTCCCATCACACTGCGCCGCTTGATCCGTATGGAATGCTCGACGGGAACACAGAGTGCGATCTCCTCCACCTCGTGAATGCCCATCTGGATATTTGCGCGCTGCAAAGCACGGTATGC
Organism: Roseburia sp.; assembly: GCA_019421345.1. Taxonomy (GTDB): domain Bacteria; phylum Bacillota; class Clostridia; order Lachnospirales; family Lachnospiraceae; genus Roseburia. The sequence continues at coordinate 94,135 of JAHZFL010000001.1, forward strand.
GTTCGTAAATGTCGTGTCTATTTGCTCCTGAAGCTCGGAGGCTTCTGCGATCAGCTCCATCAGCTCGCGTATCAAAATATTTCTTTTTTTATCCATGAGCTCATAGCCCTCTCTTGAGAGGGCAAGCGCATTCTTTGCCAGAATCAGATTGCCCTTCGTTGGAAATGTATTTGGATCCATACCGCCCTCCTGCTATTCCCAGTATTTTTCCAGTATCCTCGTATCGATACGGTCAAGCTCCTCCCGCGGCAGGATGTGCAAAAGCCTCCATCCGATCGCAAGCGTCTCCTCGATCGTGCGGTTTTCATTCCTTCCCTGACCGACAAACTCCTGTTCAAACGCCGTGCCGAACCGGAGATATTTCTTGTCGATCGGCGATAGCTCATCCTCCCCGATAACGCTCGCCAGATCCCGCGCCTCGCCCACACGCGCATAGGAGGAGAATAGCTGGTTCGCCACGTCCTGATGATCCTCTCTTGTGTATTTTGCTCCGATCCCGTCCTTCATCAGACGAGACAGCGAGGGCAGAACATTGATCGGCGGATAGATGGTTTTCTGATGCAGCGCCCGCTCCAATACGATCTGTCCTTCCGTAATATAGCCCGTCAGGTCAGGAATCGGATGCGTAATGTCGTCGTTGGGCATCGTAAGAATCGGAAGCTGCGTCACAGAGCCTGAGGAACCCTGCACGATCCCCGCCCTTTCATAGATCGCCGCAAGTTCGCTGTAAAGATACCCCGGATAACCCTTGCGGCTTGGGATCTCTCCCTTTAAGGAAGAAACCTCGCGCAGCGCCTCCGCAAAGGAGGTCATATCCGTAAGGATCACCAGAATGTGCATATTCTTCTCAAACGCCAGGTATTCCGCGGCGGTCAGCGCCACCTTTGGTGTGATCAGACGCTCAACAACAGGATCATTGGACAGATTTAGAAACATCGCCACATGCGCGCTTGCCCCGCACTCCTCGAAGGTACGCTTGAAGTATTCCGCCACGTCATATTTTACGCCCATCGCGGCAAATACGATCCCAAACTCCTCCCCGCTGTCATCTCCCAGACTTGCCTGCTCCACGATCTGTGCCGCCAGCTCGTCATGCGGCAGACCGTTGCCTGAAAAGATCGGCAGCTTCTGCCCGCGGATCAAGGTCGTTAGCGCATCAATCGCAGAGATGCCTGTCCTAATATAATTTCTTGGATATTCCCTGCTGCAGGGATTCATCGGCTGACCGTTGACGTTGCGGTACTCCTTTGCCTTGATCGGACCAAGACCGTCGATCGGTCTGCCAAGCCCGTTAAAGGTACGTCCCAAAAGCTCCTCCGATAATCCAAGCTCCATGGGATGACCGGTCAGTCTTGTATGCGTATTTAACAGCGACATCTGTGCCGTACTCTCAAATACCTGAATGACTGCATGATCCTCATTGATCTCAACGATGCTCCCCAGCTTCTTCTCCCCGCCGTCTGCTATGGAAAATTCAACAATCTCATCATAAAAGGCGCCTCTGACGCCCTCAAGTACGATCAGCGGACCATTGATCTCACTCAGCCCTAAATATTCAATCGCCATACTCTTTTACCCTTTCGCTATGATCTGCTATGCATTGGTCTCCAGCAAATGCTGATAAAATTCCTCGATCATATCATCATAAGCACGAAATTTCTCCAGCTCCTTATTGGGCACATCATATTTGATCGCAATGATCTTCTCAAATACATCACTCTCCCTAAGAAGCGCCATCGGCATATTGCGCTCGATCAACTCCTTGCACCGCTCGTACAGATGAAGGATCACCTCCATCATCCGAAGCTGCTTTTCCATCGGGACGAACGTGTCATCGGCATGAAACGCATTCTGCTGTAAAAATCCAAGACGTATCACACGCGCAATTTCAAGCACCAGCTTTTGATCGTCCGGCAGCACATCACTTCCGATCAGCTTGACGATCTCATTCAAACGGTTCTCGGTCGTCAAAATATTCAGAAGCTGATTTCTGCAATAAATAAAATTTCCGCCTACATTCTCATGATACCATGACGCCAGATCGTTCATATATTCCGAATAGCTTGTCAGCCAGTTGATCGCCGGATAATGTCTCGCATAGGCAAGCGATTTATCAAGCGCAAGAAAGCAGCGCACAAACCGCTTGGTGTTCTGCGTCACAGGCTCTGAAAAATCACCGCCCTGCGGTGACACTGCTCCAATGATCGTCACGCTTCCCTCTGTGCCGTTTAAATTCTCTGTATAACCTGCTCGCTCGTAAAAAGCAGAGAGGCGGGACGCAAGATACGCCGGAAAGCCCTCCTCCGCCGGCATTTCTTCCAAGCGCCCGGAAAGCTCCCGCAGCGCCTCCGCCCAACGCGAAGTCGAATCTGCCATGATCGCCACATGATACCCCATGTCCCGGTAATACTCCGCCAGCGTGATGCCGGTATAGATACTCGCCTCACGCGCTGCCACCGGCATATTGGAGGTATTGGCGATCAACGTCGTCCGCTCCATCAAAAGGCTCCCGGTCTTTGGATCCTCCAGCTCTCCGAATTCCTCCAGCACGTTTGTCATCTCATTGCCGCGCTCCCCGCAGCCAATGTAAATAATAATATCCGCGTCACACCACTTCGCGAGCTGATGCTGCGTCATGGTCTTTCCCGTGCCAAAGCCTCCCGGAAGCGCCGCCGTTCCTCCCTTTGCAATCGGAAAGAGCGTATCCAAAATCCGCTGCCCCGTCACAAGCGGACGATCCGCCGGATAGCGCCGCCCGACCGGTCTTGGAATTCGGATCGGCCACTTCTGCATCATGCAGACACCTGTTTCCTTTCCTTCTCCCGTACGAATCCTCACAAGTTCCTGCACAATCGGATACGCGCCATCCGGCTGCGCGAAAACAACCTCGCCGAAAATATCAGGCGCAAGCATCACCTTATGCACGATGGACGCAGTTTCTCTTACCTCCGCGATGATGCTTCCACCGCTCACCGCATCCCCGACTGCCACCGTAAGATGCGTCTCCCACAATCGCTCCCGATCGAGCTCATCGACACAGGCGCCGGTGGGAATAAACGCGCCGCTTGTCTTTGCGATCGTCTCAAGCGGTCGCTCAATGCCGTCAAAAATGTTGGAGAGAATGCCCGGCGCAAGCGTCACACAGATCGGACCTCCCGTTCCCTCAACCGGCTCTTTTGGCTTTAGCCCTGAGGTATCCTCATAGACCTGTATCGTCGTCTCCCGGCTCGTCAGTCCGATCACCTCTCCAATGAGGCGGCTCTCACCGACGTATACCATCTCATTCATCTGATAGCCGAGGTTTCCGCGCACCAAAATGATCGGTCCGTTAATTCCATAAATCGTTCCCTTTATTGCCATACCCTATTTCCTGCCCCTTCCTTCTTTACGGCATCAAAAAGAAAAGTTCTCCTTTTCCTCCGAAAGTCTGCTGTCAAAGGATTCGTCGATCAACACATTCTTTGACGGGATCACTGCCCGCATGCCGCCGCCAAACGGATAGCCGCTCACCAAAAGCTCACAGCCGCATTCTCTCTCAAGCTCCTGCCGAAATCCCTCATCGGCGGGATCGATATAAATGCGCAAAGCTTCTCCCTGCGCAAAAGCAATCGCCCTTTGAATCCTTTTTGCCAAAAGCTGCCGATACGCCTCTGTCGCACGGAAATCGGAAAGCTTTTTTTCTGCCAGCGCAAAAAGCTCTGCCTTCTTCTCCTCCTGCACGCTATGATACTCCTTTTTTAGCCGCAGCATTTCCTCCGACAGCCTTCGGTTGATCTCCCTGCGCACATGCTCCTTTGCGACCGTCTCCCTCGTCTGCCGCTCCCGCTCCTTTGCCTGCCGATACTCCGCAATTTTTCCTTCGTATTCCTTCCGGTATTTATCCAGCATTGTATGACTCTGCTCCTCTGCCGCGCCCATCGCCGCGCGGTAAAAGCCGTCCAGCTTTTCCTTAAGCTCCATGCTCCCCTCCCATTTCGGCTTCTTTTACAGCTTTAAACCGATCGCCTCGTTGACATAATCGGTAATAAAGTTTTTTGACCTGCCTGTGCCATGCCTGTCCGGAATCTCCACAAACAGCGGCGTTCTCCGTTCCAGCTTGATCCTGCTGACCACTTCGGGATACTCCCTGCCAAATTTCTCCGTCAGCAATACAATACCGATCTCACGATCGTTGACTGCACGCTCCAACTGCTCCCTTAGCTCTGCCTCCTCATGCACGACTACGCCCTCAACACCGGCAAGCCGCATTCCGGTATAGGTATCCACATTATCGCTGATTAAAAACATCTTCATAGACGCGCCCTCTTATCCGAGAATCGAAAAGGAAATCAACAAGCCGTACAGCGCAACCGACTCTGCCAGCGCAACGAAAATCAGCGCCTTTCCCATGATACCGGAGTCCTCACTCAGCGCCCCGATCGCGGCAGACGCTGCGCTTGCAACTGCAACGCCCGCACCGATGCAGGAAAGTCCCGTAGCAAGCGCGGCAGCCATGTATCTCCATCCGTCCACTGACGCAGCCAAAGCCTCCGGCGTCTCCGCCGCATAAATATGTCCGCTGAAAAGCAGCATATCTGACGCCAACAGCGTTCCAAAAAACAACAGAATCCCAATCGCTAACGACGCCTTTGTACTCCCCTCCTTCTTCTTTCCCAGACGATACCCCACATAAGGAACCCCCATGCTGATCACAAGGATCACCGTCAAAATAATTTTTACCGCCATGTTTTTTTCCCTCCCATTTCTTTTTTCTGAAAAAATGATACAAACGGTCTGCCCGTTCCCTGATAAAACCTGCCGAACATTTCGTAATATTCCAGACGCAGCACCTGTATGCCTACCACAAGCCCCTCCAATGCCGTCACCAAAATATTTCCAAGCACGACAATCAGCCAGTTCGTCTCTCCGCTCTCATAGCCCGCAAGCGTCAAAACAACGCCCATCATTCCTGCGTGGCTCAGCGCAAACGCTCCTACCCGGACAAAGGAGATGCTGTTCGTCGCATAGCTGAGCACAACGTCAAACAGCTCCACAAACGCTTCAAGAAAAAACATCACCTTACTTCCCTCCGGAAATATATGCTGCTTGCGCTCAATGAGTCTCTCCAGCGGCTCCTTCAAAAAGATCGCCGCAAGCGGCGCCGCGAGCAATACGCCAAGCACGCCGGCAGCAGGCAGCGCATGTCCCGTCACAAACAGCACGATACAAAAAACCGCACCTCCGTAACAGACCAATCCTGCAATTCCGCTCTGGCTAAAGAGTACCCGTCCCAGATCCTTTGCGCGGATGGCATTGATGATATTTAAGAGCATTGCAAAAAGAATCAGCCCCATCCCAAAGGCAACCGCGATCAGCAGCGTTGTCATAATATCATCCATCGGACGCATCCAAAGCGCCGGAAGCACATCCTCAAACCCGAAAAAGCTGCCGTACATAAATCCAAAAAAGACAGACCATCCGCCTGCAAGCGCAATGATCGCCGCAAGCTTCAGCTTTTTTAGGACGTAGAGCACAATGCCGCCAAGCATGAGACAGGCGCCCTGACCCACATCCCCAAACATCGCTCCGAACATGAAAGTATAGGTCAGCGCAATGAAAACGGTAGGGTCCATCTCGTGATAGGCTGGCAGTCCGTACATCTCCACAAACAGCTCAAACGGCGCAAAAAGCTTTGGATTGCGCAGCTTTGTCGGCGGCGTCGTCTTAATGCTCTCCGTGGCATCCTCCACGATCACATGGATCCTGTCATCCTGCTCTACCTCCTTTAAAAACCGTCCGGCGTCCCGTCTGCTCATCCAGCCGTACAAAATATAATGCTCCATATCCGTTTCTGACGTCTCCCGGCTTCTTCTCCTTGTGCAGACGGCATATTTTCTGACGTCAAAGTAATCACAGTAGGTTTCGAGTGAAGCGTAAGCGGCTTCCAATTCCTCTCTCCTGCCACAAAACGTCTCCTGCAGCCGCTGACATAAACGCTCCTCCGCCTCTCTTACGCCGGAAAGCTGCTCCTGCGCCCTAAGATATGCGGCATCGGGCGTTCCCTCAAAGGAGTCCGGCAGATAAATACGCTCAAAATGAAAAGACATGCAGACCGCATCTACCTCACTTTTAAATTTCTGCGGCACAAAATAAACGCCCCACACATACTCCGCGTCACTGTGACACTCATAAAACAGCGCGTGATCGGTCTCGTGGATATAGCGCTCCAGCCTCTGATAATTGTCTCTTAATATCCGTCCAAAGCGAAACGCGATAAACCGAAATTCCAACAGTCTGCGAAACTCATAATCCAGTTCCCGAAACGGTTCAAGCTGCTGCATCAGCTCCTCTAACTGCAGACGCTCTCTTTTACAGACCTCCCTCTGCTCCCGCACCTCGCCGGCAAGCTCCCAGACTGTGTCAACAATCTGCTCCGCCTCATCGGGCTTCAAACGCACGCCGCTCTCTTTTGGAATCTCCTCCATATACTCCCACAGGCTTTTTGCCCGCTGGTATGCTTCTTTATAAACATTCGTCTCCGCAAACGGACGCACATTGGAGAGACCGCTAAGACTTGCCGACGCATTTTCAAAATGAATCTCATAGTTACTTAAATATACGTCCATCACCCGGTCAATGTCATTCTTTGGACCCGCGATGTGTAAAAGTTCCATTTTTTCAACCACCGTAAACCTCCTCCATGACCTGATACTCTGTACCCTTCTCTCATAGGACGAGCATTGCTACGAACCAAACAAAACAAGCTCCTGCAATTCCCGTGCCGGGATCTGATAGCGCACGCCCTCTAATATCGTCGTCAATTTATCAATCTCCTGCTCCTTATCATACAGATATTTGAACACCGGCGCCAGCGACATCGGATATTTTTGGCAAAGCCTCCCGTAGATTTTCTCCATGATCTGCGGAAACGTCACCTCGTCGCCGATTGCTGCCAGTGCATCCTTCCCCTTAAAATAGGCGGTATTTTCCAGTATCTGCGCAAACGCCTCCATCGTCTCACTCTCTGCAAGCGCCCGTTTCTCCTCCATGCCAAGACGATAGGAAACCGGGATCAGATCACAGAGAATCTCCTCTCCCTTCTGGTGATAAAACCTCTTGGCGCGATAGAGCCACATAATATTCTGCCAGTCGATCTCCGTGCCGAAAAGCTGTGTGCAGATTGTCCGCATCGCCGCATCCTTAAGCTGATTTTTGCACTTCCACACCGTCTCATAATAAAACAAGTCCATTTGAACGATACGCGCAGTCTGCGACATCGTCTCGTCACGCAGCAGCCGTTCAAACAGCTTTTCATAGCGCGAGCCCAAAAGCGCGCGCAAAAACTCCTCCATATTCCGTGCCTGCGTGACAGCCTCCACGTCAAACCCCGCATGCGCGCCAAAAAACAAATGCAGATGCGCAAGGTTTGTCTCCTGCCCCCTGCCGATCCGTTCCATGCAGGTCTTTAAAACATTCATCTCATAGCGTAAAAATACAAGCGCTAAGCCCTGTCTTTGTATTCTGCCCGCAAACCGATATAGCTTTCCATAATCAGCGTATAAGGAATCATGGATCGCAGCCTCCACCTGCGCCCGATGCGCAATCTCCTCATGACTTCTGTAAATCGGCGCATAGCTTTCATACTCCCGCAGGAAGCCTAAAATATCATCTACCTTCTCACATTCCGCCAGCTCCGCAAATATCCGGTTTGACAAAAGCCTCCCCCGCATTGCGCGTGTTTTTGTCACAAGACCGCTGTACTCCAACAATCCACCCGCCATTGCCTCACCCTTCGTCCTCTCCGAGAATCCGCCTTACCAACTGCTCCGCCAACAATTCCTTCTCGTCATCAAAACGCTCTGTAAAGACTTCCTTCGCCGCCCTGTTTTTTTCTTCCAGCTCTGTCAGCCGCTGCTTAAGCTCTGCAACCCGCTGCTCCTTTTGCTGCTCGACAGTCTCCTGCTCCTGTCTGTCATAGAAGCGCGCCAATTCCTCCAGCTCCCGCGTAAGCTGCAGATTCATTGTCTCCTTCTTCTCCGCCGCCGCGCACAAAATCGCATCTGCCTGCTCCTCAATCTCGCTTAATCTGTTTAAGACCTCATTCATCGAAAAACCCTCTCCCCCAAATTCCGTTTCTATCTTTATTATAGCCCTTTTCCGATAAGATGTCTACCTGTGAAGCTCCCACATATCAGCCGTTTCTTCGCCTGTGACTTCATCATGGTTTTAAAAACCAGATAATATAGTTCAAATATCATTTTAGGGGTTAAAAAACAAAGCTGACTGTGCTATAATAACAGGAAGTAAAAAACATAACCATATTTGGGAAGAAATGGAGTTACCTATGAATCAAACAGTACAGATTATCAGCGACGGCTCCTGCGACCTTACGCCGGAAGCCGCGAAAGAGCTTGGCGTTTTGCTTGTTCCGTTTTATGTGTCCTTTGACAGTGAGACTTACTTCAAAGAAGGCTTAGAATTGAATGTCCGTGAATTTTATCAGAAAATGGTCGACCAGCCGACCGTTTTTCCAAAAACCTCCATGCCGTCTGTCGATGATTATTATCAGGTTTTTGAACCGCTTGCAAAAGAAGATATTCCGGCGATCTGCATCTGCATCACGACAAAGTTCAGCGGCTCCATGCAGTCTGCCATGACTGCGCGGGAAATGATCCTCGAACAATATCCCTCCGCACGCATTACCGTGATCGATTCCACGATCAATACGGTACTGCAGGGGCTGTATGTCAAGGAAGCTTGCCGCCTGCGCGATCTTAACACAGCCTATGATACAATGGTGGAGCGTCTCCTTGCTATCCGCGAGAGCGGCAGGATCTTTTTCACGATCGGCAGTATCGATTACCTAAAGCATGGCGGCAGAATCGGCAAGCTTGCGGGTCTTGCAGGAAGCGCCCTAAGGATAAAGCCTTTGATCACCCTAAAATCAGGAGAGATCCAAAGCTCCGGCATCTCCAGAAACCGTGAGAAATCCATGCAGAAGGTCGTTGAGCTTCTTGGCGCCTATCTGGATGAGCTCCATGCAAAACCGGGCGAATACAGCTTTGCTATCGGCTATGGCTACGACTATGACGAGGCATGTCATTTCCGCGATATGCTCGCACCGTTGGTAAAAGAGCGTCTTAGCATAGAAAATCCCCCTATCTGCCAGATCGGTGCGACGATCGGTGTACACACCGGCCCCTATCCGATCGGCGTCGGTATCATCAGGCGTTCCGACGCCCCGCTTTCCACTGTCTCCTGACAGAATTTTTCTTTGCAGCGACCCAAAAGAAACGCCCCGTTTCTGATTTCCTGCCACTTGGCGGACTCTCTGAAACGGGGCGTTTCTTTTGCAATTCCTTACGCTTTATACTTCGACAGCTCTCTTTAGTCTTGCTGTAATCTCACGGACTTCATTTAAAATTGCTGCATACATCTCAGACTCAAGTCCAATCGGCGACATATGCGGATTCTCCTGCTTCATCCGATATGCCTGCCGCAGCAGGCTAAGCTTATTCTCCTCAAGTTCCCATATCTGCTCTCTGCTCATAACCTCTCCATTCCGCACACAGCAGCTTGCGTCTGCGGCGTCTTTCCTTTCATTTTCCTAAAAATACATAGATCTTGTACCCAAGCCTTTACTATCATAGCATATGTGGTAGAAAATGAAATGGCAAGTTCATCGGCACTTTCACCAAACTTTCCTTCTGCATTTGAGAGGTTTGCCTATTTACAAATATGCTTTTATCTATTTTTTACAACTGCATCAGCGTTTCAATCGCATTGCTTTTTAAGATACACCTTCCCTGCTCCGTAATATGCGCGATCCTCGCAGCATCCGAATCGCGTCCATTGTCATATTCCACCGTTCCAAATGCAAACGGACGCATCTCCTCCTTCGTAAAGCCTTCAAAATTCAGCACTAAATAATACAGACTGCCCAGCTTATAAAGTCCGCTCCTCGGAAATCTGACGGAAAAACAGGCTCTGCACATACGGCATATATCCTCGATACTCAAAAAGCGCAGCGCGCAGACCATCGACTCCGCTCCCTTCTGTGCCGCAAACGTCTCTCCGGAGGCATTCCCCTTAGGTTCCTCCTTTGCCGACTGTAACGCCTCCATCTGTTCCGGTCCAAGCCGGCTCATAATATGGTTCATCGTATCAAGAAGGTCGCGAAGCGACAGCTCCGCATCGACCCCAAAGGTAATCGCCACCGTATGATTCTGCAAAATCTCTGCCTTTACCATAGGGGAAATATCCTTGATCGCAATATGCTCCTGCTCCTCCACCAGTCCCATCACTGCACGCACAAACTTCTGCGTCGTCGCACTGTCTCCGATAATCTCATCAATATCAAACCCCAGCGCACAGATTTCTTCCTCAGTCAGTGCGCAGCGAAATTTATTTTCACCAATTCGTTCAATCTCCATTTGTATCTCCATCAACTCTAAAAACTCTTACCTGTTAGCGTTATTATCCTATGTTTTGCGCTATTTGTAAAGTCCGAATCTCTGACGGGAGACCGTTACAACGAATCCTAAGCCGCACCCCTTGCCTGATGATACCCTCTGCCGTGCCGCTGTCAATCGACGCAGCCTGCGAACAGCAGCTATGAAAACTGCTTCCGTTCCATAATGCGCATGCTTACTGCCACTGATACCCCTGCGAAAGCCGCAAAAAGCAAAACCCCCATGCCAAGCAAAGCCGCTGCGCCAAAAGATGCGATCCACTTAGCTTTTTCTATGATCACCGCCATAACGCCTTCCATTTTAAGCACTGCCATCATGCCAATGAATGCGCCCAGCGCCGCAATTGAGACCACGATCCTTCCTTTTTCCGTGCCGAATTTAAACTGTACCGGAAGCGTCAGGCACAGAAAAATCACAAGTACCACAAGAATCCCGGCTGCACCGCTCATCCACTCCAGCAGCAAAAAGTCCTCCTGCGTCATACTGCTGTAGATCCCGCCGATGACGGTCGTCACTGCCCATGTGACGCCTCCCGTCAACACTCCGAATAAATATTTCTCCGTCACATAACCCTTCCGGCTCACCGGAAGGGAGAACAGATAGAAAAATCCATGATTAAACTCATCGTAGCTGATCGTACTTGCTGTAAAAAACGACATCAGCAGCGTACAATAGCTGACCATAAATATCGCGCCCTGACCGCCCAGCATGAAAAAGAATCCGATCACAGCCACCGTCAGAAAAAATCGTTTCTGCCCTGCCAACAGCCGCAGATCCTTCACAAGTAATCCTCTCATATCCTCTCTCCCTTCGTCATCATCAGAATCACATCGTCAATTCCGCATTTCTCCACAATCAGCTTTGGCTCATTCTCCTGGTAAAACTGACGGCTGTCTGTCAGCAGACAGTAACCATATTCTTCCTTTTTCCGACATAAAACGGCTCTCTTATCCAGCCTGTCATACTGTGCTTCCCCAACCTTTAGAATCCCGTAAGAACCCAAAAGAATATCCGTCTCCTCATGCAGAATAATCTTTCCGTCGTGTATCATGTAAATTTCGTCACAGAATTTTTCCAGATCGCTGGCAATATGTGAGCTGATAAGCACAGATCGCTCCTCCTGCTCTCCCAGATAATCCTGGAGCAGCGCCAGAAGTTCCTCTCTCGCTACAACGTCCAGTCCGGCGGTCGGCTCATCTAAAATCAAAAGTTCTGCCCCATAGGAGATTGCCGTAAGAAGCTTTAACTTCGCCTTCATTCCCGTAGAAAAGTCCCGGATTTTTTTCTTAAACGGCAGTCCGAACTCCTCGCACCGCCCAAGAAACCGCTCTCGCGAAAACTCCTTATACATGGCGTCCAGAATCGCCGCAACATCAAGCACTGTCAGATATTCGCTGAACCCCGAATCCGACAGCACCACGCCCAATTTCTGCTTATCCTGCGGCGTCAGCATTCTCACGTCCTTTCCAAACAGCCGAATCTCTCCGCTGTCCGTCCCGATCAGATTCAATGCTGCCCGAAACGTCGTGCTCTTTCCCGCACCATTCGCCCCGATCAGCCCGGTGACCGTTCCCGGCTTTACCTCCATACTCACATCCAACACGAATGCTCCGTACTGCTTTTTCACTCCTGCAAACTTCAGCATAGCTTCTCCCTTCCTCTGCCCTATGGCTCCAGCACCAGCTCCAGCAGCTCCCGAAGCTGTGCATCACTCATTCCGCATCCTCTGCCCTTTGCAACCGCCTGTTCCATACACGCTTCCACTTCCCTGCGCTGCGTCTCCTCCAGCAACTGCGTGCTCGCACCCAGCACGAAGCTTCCCTTGCCGTGCACCGTTGCGATCAGCCCCTCCTGTTCCAAAAAGTCATATGCCTTCTTCACTGTCAGGGCACTGATCTTCAAATCCTTCGCCAGTCCGCGCACACTCGGCAGAGGCGTCCCCTCTGCCAGCTCCTGCTGCGCGATCTGGCTCTTTATCTGCTCCACGATCTGCTCATAGATGGGCTGCATGGATGCATTGTTGATCATTACTTTCATATTTTCCTCCACATTTGCGCATGATGTAGATTTCTTTTCACAAACAGTATATAACAGCATATAACTGTTGTCAACTGTTATATGCTGTTTATTTCTGTTTTTTTGTATCGGCTATCATTTGAAATATCTGCGGCGTGCAGCCACTTATATATCGAACAATATTTTTTATTACTCGTTTCATTTCGTGCGATTTTATTGTTTTTTTCCTCAAAACCGCATATAATAAAAGCAGCCTAAGAAAGGAGGAGACGTTCATGATTGTTAGTGCAACAGAATTTAAAACTAATTTCGGCAAATACCTGGAGATGATCGCCAAAGAGGATATTTTCATCACCCGCAACGGAAAGACCATTGCAAAGGTCATAAACCCCCAAATTTCCGCTGTGGATGCCCTTCGCGGAATGTTAAAAGATGTTCCTTCGGATATAGATCCTGACTATTTGAGAGAGGAGCGGTTGTCCAAATATGAAGATCATGTGTGATACCAACATTATCATTGACGTACTTTTGGAACGCGAGCCCTTTGTCGAAGATTCCTGCAAGGTCTTAAGCCTTTGTGAAGATCACCTGATTCACGGCTTTGTCTCCGCCTCCTCTGTCACAGACGTCTACTATCTGGTGAGAAAATACACCCACAGCACCGACCTCGCATATAAGGCAGTCGGAAAACTGTTGGAAATTGTGAAGGTAGGCAGTGTTACCAACAATGATGTCCTCACTGCATTCCAGCAAAAAGCAAAAGACTTTGAAGACTGCCTTGTAGCCACCTGCGCCAAATCCATCCGCTGCGACTGCATCGTTACCAGAAACAAAAAAGATTTTGAAGAATTTGGCATTCCGGTTCTTACCCCTGGGGAACTTTTAAGGCAGCTTTCCATTCATTCCGACGAAATGCAATAGCCTGGAGTTTTTTTATCTTAATTAGAAAACGAGCGGTTTTCCAGATACAAAGACCACCGACTTTTATAAGATATTATAATCAGGGGGCTTTTTTCACAATTCATTTGTTGTGCATAAAATAATACTACTTATTTATAGAATATTTCCCTGCACCATAATAAGTAATTGAATATTTACCAATCTTGCGCACACTATTTTTTTCTTGAAGAATAGCTCTGGCCTTATGTTTCCAGACACCAGCCTTCTCGTTTTCGCAATATTCCCTTACCAACTCATAAATCTCTGATAATCGGTATATTGTTATTTTCCTTCCTGCCAATTTACTCAGACCTGATTCCCATAAGCTCCTCCTTTTGTCTTATTGTGATTTTATTATCACCTCTAACCGCATATCATACAAATTTCGTTACCAAAATTTTCAGACAGTCCTACATGTCTTTTTGGGGCTATCACATAAGCGCTTTGTCACAGAACGTTACAATCATCTGGTATGACTTAGAAAATAAACACAATTTTCGTATAAAATCGTAGAACCTTTTTACTAATTATCGAACTATTCATTTTTAGATCGATACATTCGTTTCAGATGTAATTTTATAGATTTGATTTGGCATAGTACGACATCATTTTTACAAACACTAAATTTTTCCTTACCTCTGACAAAAACAGACCGCGCAACATTTCTCGTCACGCGGTCTGTCCTATCATTATTTTCTGACTTTTTCAATTTTTTACAAAAAATTGTCTGTGTTTTGCATTTTTATCACTCACCCAGTGCAAGGAATGAAGCTTTGACTGCATCCGCAGTTGCCTGATCTGCCATAATATAGAGGATCACATCACCGACGTTCTCCACTACAACGCTCTCCGCTTCCACACATACCCATTTTCTCGGATTGGCATTATCCATAAGCAGCTTCTTTGCCGCCTCGACATCCTCGCCCTCGGCAACTCTTAAGATCACACACTGGTATGCGATCGCATTCATCATCGGCGCGGAAACAACCGCCTCCGCATACTTCACATCTGCCGTTCCGAGCAGATACTCCGCCGACGTCTCATCGATCGGCGTTGTCTGGTAATACTTCATTGCCTCTCGCAGCTCGTCATCCAGCTTTGCATTCTCATAGACCTTTGTCAAAATCTCCTCGCAGCTTCCCTCCAGCTTTGACGCCTGTGCGTCCTTTCCGCAGCCAACAAAAACTGCGATTGCAAATACAAGCGCCAGGCAACTTGCTATCATTCTTTTTTTCATCATCAAATCCTCCCTATTTACCTTATGATCCGTTTTCTTCTTTTTTCTCCGGCAGCTTTAAGCTGATATGCACATCCTCCAACTGTCTTGCCTCTACCGTAGCAGGCGCTCCCATCATCACATCCATCGCATTCTTATTCATCGGGAACGGAATGATCTCGCGAATGCTCTCCTCCCCGCAGATCAGCATGATCATGCGGTCAACGCCCGGCGCAATACCTGCGTGCGGCGGTGCCCCATAGCAGAATGCATGATACATCGCCGGGAACTTCGCCTTCACATCCTCCTCACCAAGACCCGCAAGCTCAAATGCCTTGATCATGATCTCCGGATTGTGGTTACGGACTGCTCCTGAAGATAATTCTACCCCATTGCACACCAAATCATACTGATAAGCAAGAATTGACAACGGTTCTTCATTTCTCAGCGCATCCATGCCGCCCTGCGGCATCGAAAACGGATTGTGGCAGAACTCCAGCTCACCGGACTCCTCACCGATCTCGTACATCGGGAAGTCCACGATCCAGCAGAACTCATAGCAGTCTTTTTTCATGTGCTTCTCACTCGCCGCGCCAAGAAGCTTGCGCAGCACGCCCGCCGTCTTTTGTGCTGCCAGCTTCTTCCCTGCTGTCAGCCCGACAAAATCACCCGGCTTTAAACCGAGTGCAGCGATGACCGCCTCTTTTTTATCCTGCAAAAACTTTGAGATTCCACCGACAAGCTCGCCGTTCTCGTCCAACTTAAACCACAACGCCTTGTTTGCCGTTGTCACCTCCACCTCCGCACAGATTCCGTCGATCACTTTTCTGGTCGCGGTAAAGCCATCCACGACGATCGCCTTTACCGTCTGTCCCTCAAACGGGCCAAAACCGCAGTCTGCCAGCACATCCGTCGCATCGGTCAGCACCAGATCAATGCGCAGATCCGGCTTGTCACTGCCGTATTTATCCATCGCCTCAAGGTAGGGAATACGCACAAACGGAGCTTTGGAAGCCGTCTTGTATACGCCGTACTTTTCAAACACCGGCGGAAGCACCTCCTCGATCACCCCAAACACATCCTCCTGCGAAGCGAACGCCATCTCCATATCCAACTGGTAAAACTCACCCGGAGAGCGGTCGGCACGCGCGTCCTCGTCACGGAAGCACGGCGCGATCTGGAAATAGCGGTCAAAGCCGGACGCCATCAAAATCTGCTTAAACTGCTGCGGTGCCTGCGGCAGCGCATAGAATTTCCCCGGATGATTTCTCGCCGGCACAAGATAGTCCCTTGCTCCCTCCGGGGACGAGCACGTTAAGATCGGCGTCGTAATCTCCATAAAGTCCAGCTCGTTCATCTTCTGTCGAAGCTCTGCAACGATCCTGCTGCGCAGCACGATCTTACTCTTAACCTCAGGATTGCGCAGATCCAGATAGCGGTATTTCAATCTGGTATTCTCATCCGCCTCCCTCGACTGGTTGATCTCAAACGGAAGCGCATTGTAAATGCATTTGCCGAGTATCTGAAGCGTTTCCGGCACCACCTCGATTTCTCCGGTCGGCAGCTCCATGTTCTTGCTGGAACGCTCCCTGACTGTTCCGGAAATGGAAAGCGTCGACTCCTTATTCACCCCGTCGAGCTGCTCCATCATCTCCTCGGTCTCGACCACGATCTGTGTCGTCCCGTAAAAATCTCTTAAAATAAGAAATCCCAAATTCTTACTCACCTTGCGGAGATTCTCATACCAACCGACAACCGTTACCTGTTTTCCGACATCGGCAAGACGTAGTTCCCCGCAATTATGCGTTCTTGACTGAATCATCTTCTACTCCCTTATTCTCATCTTTGTAAATCTGACTGTTTTATCTTACACTACAAAATCTCTGTTTGCAATTACCTAATCGTTGAAAAACTCAACAATATCCTTGTAGCCCTCCGCCGCAAGTCTTTCCTTTTGGAACTTCTTATTCTTATTCATGCGCACAACCAGCACCTGTCTGCCCGCCGTACGCTCCTCCTGCGCTTTTGCGATCACCGCGGAAAGCTTTTCTGCCGGATAATTCTTCTCGACTAAAAATGCGATCTTAGGACGCTGCATCGGAACAGTGAACCCATTCTCCATCAAAAGCAGAATGATCCGCTCAAAACCAATCGAAAAACCACACGCCGGAACGTCGTTCCCGGTAAACTTGCCGACCATCTTATCATAGCGTCCGCCGCCGCCGCACGCCGCGCCAAACTCCGGCATCGAAATCTCAAAAATCGTCCCCGTGTAATAGCTCATGCCTCGCACCAGTGTCGGATCAAAGACGAGCTTAAAGTCCGCCGTCTTTGCCGCATCGACACTTTTTATGATCTCCAGCAGATTCTGCTCCACCTCCGGCTCCAAAAAGCCCGCAAGGACGTTCGCCAGATACGCGATCCCGTTCTCCGCCGTCTCCACCCCACGGAACAACTCCAGATATTTCTCTACAGACTCCTTCGCATAGCCCTCCTTTAAAAGCTCCTCCGCCACACCGTCCAGCCCGATCTTGTCCATCTTGTCCAATATGATAAAGACAGTGTCAAACTCACGCTCCGAAAATCCGCTGTATGCCGCCATCGCCTTTAAAATTCTGCGCTCATTGATACGGATTTCAAACCCCTTAAAGCCCAGTCTACCAATCGTCGTCGTCGTAGCAAGGATCAACTCGATCTCCGCCAGATTGCTCGGCTCGCCGATGATGTCAATATCACACTGCATAAACTGACGGTAGCGCCCTCTCTGCGGACGGTCAGCACGCCATACGTTTCCAATCTGAATCGCTTTAAACGGCGCCGGCAGGTCGTTCGCATTATTTGCATAAAAACGCACAAGCGGCACGGTCAGGTCGTAGCGCATTCCAAAATCGACAAGGTCTGCTTCTTCCTTTGCCGCATCGAGTTTTAATTTCTCGCCGCGCTTCATCACCTTAAAAATCAGCTTCTCGTTCTCGCCGCCCTGCTTACTGCTTAGGTTTGCAATATTTTCCATACAAGGCGTCTCGATCGGCGTAAACCCAAAGCTGCGGTACGTCTCCTTGATCACCTGCTGCACATAATCACGAATCTGCATTTCCTCGGGCAAAATATCCTTCATGCCGTTGACCGGCTTTTTGCTCAATGCCATGAAATTTCCTCCATTTTCTTTCTTTTTCTCGCTATCATCTCATCCACGCGTTTTAGATAATTCTCAACATCCTTCACATTCTCCACACGCTCGATCCGCACCGGATACGCGCCGTCTGCACCTGTTTCATGCGCAACGACAAACTTCGTCGTCGCCCCAGCGCCAAGTGCCATGATCGTCTGCTTCTCCTCCATGATCAGAATGTTATAGATCCCCGCCTTGCCGGGCGCTGCATAGCCGACATTCTCAAGATTGCCCGCCATACTTTTCTGACGGTACAGATAATACGGAGACAAGCCCATCTCCTTCGCATAAGATGCCACCAACTCCATGTGCTCCTGTGTGTTTATCATCTGATAATCCTTGTAATCTTCCTTAAACATATTCAGTCTTGCGGCACGTTTTAACGCAAGCGAATGAACGGTGATATTATCGGGCTTCAGCAAAGAAATCTCCTCCATCGTGTGACGAACATCATCCATGCTTTCATCCGGCAATCCCAGGATCAAATCCATATTAATATTGTCAAATCCAAGCTCTCTTGCCAGAAGAAAACTCTCCCTCGTCTGCTCGACCGTATGATGACGTCCGATCAGCCGCAGCGTCTCGTCCTTCATCGTCTGCGGATTGATCGAAATACGGGAAATACCATGGCGGCGCAGCACAAGAAGCTTCTCCCTTGTAATACTGTCAGGTCTGCCCGCCTCCACTGTAAATTCCAGACAGTCGGACAAGTCAAAGCTGCATTTAATCTTACGGATCAGCCGATCCAACTGATAAGGCTTAAGCGTTGTCGGCGTACCGCCGCCGATATAAATGGTATTCAGATGCTTTCCAGCAAATTTCACCGCAACATAATCAAGCTCATGCTCCAATGCATCCAGATACGCATCCACCCTTTTCGTCCACGCAGACAGCGGATAAGACGTAAAGGAGCAATACAGACAGGTCGTCGGACAAAACGGAATGCCGATATACAGACTGTAACCATTTTGGCAGTCCAGTCTCGCAAGAAGCCTTCTCTCCCGTCTGGCTATAGCAATCGACAGCTCAATCTTCTCATCCGATGCGAAATATGTCTCTTTCATGTAGGAGGCAATCGCGCGCTCCTCCACCCCTTCCTCCAACAGCTTCATCGGAATCTTTGTCGGACGGATACCCGTGAGCGTTCCCCACGGCAGCGTCTCATTTGTATACGCGGCAAGCATTTCATATAAATGCTGCTTCAGACAATTTTTCGCCGCGGCTCTGTCCGAAAAATCAACGAAAAACGTACATTCCGGCAGTTCACGCCTTCCGATCGGCTTAGACTGCCCGTCCTGCCGCTGTTCTTTGCACTCTGCCGCTTGTGCATATTCATTCTCCCACCATACGATCCGAATACTGTCCCTGCCATACGCAAGCTGCATTTCCCAGATCGCCGGCTCCTCATAGCTTTTATCCTCCGCCGTCACGGCAACGTCCTGTTTTGGATAAAATGCCTTTACCAGAGAATGAATGTCATATTCAAACTCCGGTCGATTTAACCTAATCACTATCATATATCTGTTATTCCCAACATTTTTCTATAAGTATGGATTATACATGCGCTCCGTGCCGATCGTGGTACTCTCGTCATGTCCCGGATATAACGTAATCTCCTCCGGAAGCGTCATCAGCTTTTCTTTGATGCTGCGGATCAGCGTCGACGCACTGCCGCCCGGAAAATCACTTCTCCCCACCGATCGCGCAAACAGTGTATCACCGGAAAACACCGCCTTCTGATAGGGAAAGAGGAGACAGCAGCTCCCCGTCGTATGTCCCGGCGTATAAAGCACGCGAATCTGAAATCCGGCAAGCTTTAGCTCCTGCTCATCCCTCAAATAGCAGTCCGCATGATAAGTGCGCTCCCTGCCCTCCCAGCCGCTTAAATTCACCGCCGGGTCGGATAATGTCTTTTGCTCCTCCTCATGCGCATACACCAAAATGTCATAACGCTGTGCCAGCTCTGCTGCGCCTCCCGCATGATCGAAATGTCCATGCGTCAGCAAAATCGCAGCCGGCTTTAAATTTTCTTCCTCAATTCTCCCGATCAACTGCTTGGCATTTGATCCGGGATCTATTACCACTGTTTCCTTTGTGTCCTCATTCACTGCAAAATAACAGTTGGTGTGAACCGCTCCCACTACATACCGCTCCACTCTTAACGATGCCATCCGTGCCTCCTTAACTTGATCCTGTTTCATCCTGTCGTCCGCTCAATATCAATCACACTCTCAATCTGACGAAGCTTGTCGATCAGACTGTTTAACTCCGCCCTTCCTCTGGTGGAAAAGGAAATCTCAATGGTAGCCACGCCCTGCTTGCTCGTCTTGGAATGGATCGACTGAATATCAATCTCGCGCTCCGTAAATACCCGCGTAATATCCACCAGCAGTCCGGTACGGTTATTTCCGAAAATCTTTACCTCTGCACGGTAAAGCCCCTTGTTCAAAGCATCCGCATCCTGCTGCCACTCGGCGTCGATCAACCGCTCACGTTCCATCTCCGAGAGATTGATCATATTGATACAGTCGGTGCGATGGATCGAGACGCCCCGCCCTCTTGTCACAAAGCCGATGATCTCATCCCCCGGCACGGGACTGCAGCACTTGGAAAAATGAACCGCCACATCGTAGAGCCCCTTCACAATGATCCCGCTCTTTGACTGCTTTTCCGGCAGTTTGGGCTTATTCTCCGAGGAGATCGCCTCCAATACTTCTTCATCCGTAATGCGTGCCAGATGATCCTTCTTATACTCCTCATACATACGGTTGACGATCTGCCCTTCCTTTAGTCCTCCGTGCCCGATCGTCGCCAGACAGGAATTCCAGTCATGGAATCCGTATTTATTTAAAATCTTATTCTGATATTCTGTCTTGTTAATATCCGAGAAATGAATGCCCTTTGCCTTGCACGAGGCGATCAAAAGCTCCTTGCCCTTTAAAATATTTTCTTCCTTCAGCTCGCTGCGGAACCACTGATTGATCTTGTTCTTTGCCTGCGTGCTCTTTACAATGTTCAGCCAGTCGCGGCTTGGACCTTTGGAGTTCTGCGACGTAATGATCTCGATCCGATCGCCGTTTTGGATCACGCAGTCGATCGGTACCAGCTTTCCGTTTACCTTCGCCCCCACCATCTTATTTCCGACTGCGGAATGAATCGCATACGCAAAGTCAATCGGCGTCGATCCATTGGGAAGATTCTTTACATCCCCGGTCGGTGTAAAGCAAAAGACGGTATCGGAAAACAGGTCAAGATCGCTCTTTAACAGGCTCATAAATTCCCGATTATCCGACATGTCACGCTGCCACTCCAAAATCTGGCGCAGCCAGCTTAGCTTCTCCTCCTCACTGACGGTCATTGAGGCAGACACACCGCCGTTGTTGCTCACTTCCTTATATTTCCAGTGCGCTGCGATACCGTATTCTGCTGTCCGGTGCATCTCAGAGGTCCGAATCTGAATCTCAAACGGCTGTCCGGTCGGTCCGATCAGCGTAGTGTGCAGCGACTGATACATATTAGGCTTTGGCATTGCAATATAATCCTTAAAGCGTCCCGGAATCGGTTTATACATCTCATGGATCACGCCAAGCGCTGCATAGCAGTCCTTCACAGACTCCACAATAATGCGGATGGCAAACAGATCATAAATCTGGTCTAAGGTTTTATCCTGATTGACCATCTTCTTATAGATGCTGAAAAAATGCTTGGCACGCCCCTCAATCTGCGCCGCAATACCTGCCTGCCGAATATGAGCGCCCACTTCCTCTACCAGTCCCTGAATATACTCCTCTCGCACACTCTTGCGCTGGTTGATCTGACGCACCAGGTCATAATAAGCCTCCGGCTCTAAATATTTCAGGGAAAGATCGTCAAGCTCGATCTTAATCTTTGAAATACCAAGACGCTGTGCGAGCGGACAGTAGATCTCCTGCGTCTCTCTGGCTATGCGGATCTGACTTTCTCTTGGCTGATACTTGAGCGTCCGCATATTATGAAGCCGGTCTGCCAGCTTGATCATAATGACGCGGATGTCCTTTGCCATGGCAAGAAACATCTTGCGCAGATTCTCCGCCTGCATTTCCAGACGCTCCGCCGACTTTTCCTTTTCATTATTCTTCCGGTCAGTCAGATGCAGATGCTGCAGCTTTGTCACACCGTCCACGAGCAGCAGCACATCCTCGCTAAATTCCTCTACCAACTGCTGCTCCGTTAAGATCGTATCCTCCAACACATCATGGAGAAGTCCCGCAACGATCGTCTCCTTATCCATCTCCAAATCTGCCAGAATGATCGCCACGCACAGCGGATGTATGATATAAGGCTCTCCCGACTTGCGCACCTGTCCCTCATGTGCCTTCTCTGCGATCCGATAAGCCTTCTCGATCAACGATATATCCGTAGACGGATGATATTTCTGCACACTGGTGATCAGCTCCTGATAAAGTCTCTCGGGACTCTCAAAATCCTTCGTCGGTATCATTGTGCGATCTTCTTCCCATGCCATTTGACCCGTCTCTGTTATTTTATTTATTTCTGAGGAAATCTCTGCCATGTACTTCACCCACTTCATCCATCTTAATTTTATGTATTTTCTTATTATATTTTATTTCCTAATAAAATGCAACACGCAAGCGCCATTTATGCGGACTGCCGGAAATTCGGTATGAAAAAAGGGGCATTGCTCCACAGATGGTTTTCCATCCATTTCGCAACAGCCCCTTTTTGCTTCCTTAATTTAATTTTGGCCAGTATTCTTTGTTTGCCTCTATCATGTCGTCCAGTACCTCTTTGGCAACTTTCATACTCGGAACCGTTTTGTTCAATGTAAACGCCTCCAAAACCTTCTGGTAAGAGCCTTCGATACAACCCTCGACAAGCAGCTTTTCACAGTTTAACTGCTGCATCATCATGCCCTGCTGGAACAGAGGAATATTATCCTGAGCGATGACCTCAGGCCCTTTTCTGCCGATATAGGCAGGAACCTCTACCATAGCATCATACGGCATATTCGGGATGGCGCCTTTGTTTTCCGTGATGACAAGGAAACGCGCCCTGGTATCATTTTTCAGAGCGATCGCAAGGTCTGCGATCCAGTCACCATGACTTCCCGCATAGAAAACAGTCTCGTCGATTTCTCCTGTGGCAAGATATGTTTCAATACCGTCGAAAAGATTTTTCTCACGGGTTTCCATGACTTCATTTGCGCGCGTATGATCAGGATCGGAATGTTCCACAAATTCCTTCTGCTGCAAATAGTAGTTCAGGTAAGTGTTTGGCAGCGTATCCGGGAAGTTCTGCATGATTTCATAGACACCTTTCCAGACATAATACCAACTTCCTTTTGCATGACGGTTTGTCTTGCTGTCATTGCTCTTTCCTGCAAGAGCCGCCTTGTCCTTTAAGTAAACTTCCGGAAGGAGGATTTCATGTTCCATGATATAATCGCGAAGCTTCGACAGCACATCCTCGCCCTTATATTCAATTCTGGTAAACCAGCCGAAATGATTCAGTCCGTAGTAATCGTAAACAATGTTTTCCTTATCTTTGATATTTAAAGCTGCGGCTGCCACATCTATGATCGCGATCGGCATATCACAGATATTGATGATACGGGCGCCCGGACGAAGCTTTCTGCATGCTTCGGAGACGATGGAAGCCGGATTGGAATAGTTTAAGATCCAGTGGGTTGGCTTTGCATATTTTTCCGCATCGTCGATCACACGGATCATCGGGAAAATCGTTCTCATGCCGTAAGCAAGACCGCCACAGCCGCAGGTTTCCTGGCCAACGCAGCCATGACGAAGCGGAATTTTCTCATCCAGTTCACGCATTGCATATTTTCCCACACGCATCTGGGCAAAAATGAAATCGGCATCCCGGTATGCTTCCTCCACATCATAGGTCACGGTAAGTTTGATGCCGCACTTCAAATCCTCTTCGAGAATCCAGCGCACCAGTGTGCCAACCTTATCCTGACGCTCCTTGTCAATATCAAAGAGACGGATTTCCTGTACCTCAAGCTCCTCTTTGCGCAGTGCGATCGATTTCACAATACCCGGTGTAAAGGTACTGCCTCCGCCAACAATTGTAATAATCATAAAGTGCTCCTCCTTGTATAAATCATGTTACATTTTTTCCAGTGCATCCTCTACCTGACTGCGTACAGCCGCCACCTGCATCCCAAGGATGATCTGCAAATCCTTACCGTTGCGCTTGATACCACTATTCTTTACACAGTTGATCAAATCTTCATTCACCAACGCTTCATCCTTTACGACAACCCTCAGACGGGTAAAGCAGTTTTCCAGAGCGTCAATGTTTTCTTTTCCTCCAAGCCCGTTGATAAGGCTGACAATGTCTTCCGACGACTGGGATGCATTTGCATCTGCTGCCGAAATCTCCGCTGTACGGACTGCTGTCTCCACAGCGGTATCCGGTTCACGTCCCGGAGTTTTCATATCAAGCTTCCTGATCAAGAAGGTGAACAGGAAGTAATAGGCAACGCTGACAATGGCTCCCATCAGAAGGAGCATCGGCCAGTTGGTCTTTTCAGCGCCGAGCACCAGGTTTGAGATCATAATGTTGATGATGCCTCCGCTGGTGGATGCCGGAATACTAAGAACCTTCAAAAGCACCAGGCTGACACCGCTTAATACGGAGTGGATCAGGAACAAGGCAGGTGCTGTAAATACAAACAGAAAGTCAATCGGTTCCGTAATGGCAGATAACACTGCCGTCATCATCAGCGGCAGGATGAGTGATTTTGTTGCTTCCTTGTTTTTCTTGAATGCAGTGGTAATGAATGCAAAACCGATGCCGATGTACGGGAACAGGTTGTTAAATGTATAGCTATTAAAATAAGTGGAATCTGAAAATGCCCCCGGCATATTCATTTCCGCTACACGGATCGGGTAGGCGCCCGCAACGATCGTTTCACCCAATGCAAGCGTTCCCCCCACATCCGTAAACTGGAATGGTGCATAGACAAGATGGTGAAGTCCGGTCGGAACCAAAAGCTTATTTAACAGTCCATAGAAAAACAGACCTATGTTACCGCTGTCTGCGATCATTCCCGCAAGGGAATTGATTCCAGACTGTACCACCGGCCACAGAAACGTCAGTGCAAAACCAATGCCAAGGACAGTGGGGATCATGAGCAGAAACGGAAACCGTACACCCGAAAACATAGAAAAATACCCCTTAAACTGTTTTCCGCCAAATTTATTGAATAGGAATCCGGTGAGGCATCCAATTAAAATCCCCCCGAATACACCGGTATCCAGCACCTGTATTCCCATAACAGTCGTCTGTCCCGTACCATAGAGACCAAGCGCACCGGGTTCTGCAAGTTTATTGTAAAAATCCAGCGTGATGTTGTTGGCGTTTAAGAACATAAAAAACGACATCAATCCGATCAGGGCAGCGTGACCTTTGTCCTTTTTCGCCATAGCGCCTGCAATTCCCACACAGAAAATAATGCTCAGGTTATTGACCAGAAACATCAGTGTGTTGTAGATCAGCTTTCCGATCAGTTGGAAGGGTGCAGCCTGTAAAAAAGTTAATTTTTCAGTGATCGCTGTGTTTGTCAGTAAAATACCAAGGATCAGAACCGTACCTGCAACGCCCAGATACATCAGAGGCTGTACGATCGATTTTGAAAATGCTTCGAGAGAAGCTTTGATCTTCTGTTTCATGTTTTTAAATCCCCCTCGTTGGAAATTAAAGTGATAATGTGATAGATCAGGTAACATTTTTCTGAATCTGTCACCTTTTTCTGATAGGCGTTTAAAATATGATCGCCTATTTTTTCTACGCATTCGACTGCTTCGGGATATTCTTCCCAGTTCAGATGCAGAATCGGCATCTCCGCAAGCTGCTTGTCGTTATCATACAGAATCCTTTTTGCAAAGAACTGGAGATGCCGGAGAAACCGCTCATAAAACACGGATTTCTGGTCTAACTGCACGCAGAAATGCTCCTGCACCAGTTTGATGATCTCACCGATCATCTGAAGACTTAAGATCAGCTTATCTGCCCGCTGGTTCAGAGTTGCGTTTACAATGTGCAGCGTAATGAACCCCATTTCATCCTCCGAGATGTGGATTCCCATATGCCTGTAAACAATTTTGGCAGCTTCCCTTGCAAGGGCAAATTCCTTTTTATAAAACTGCCGGATCTCCATAAGCATGGGGTTGTGGAGGACAATCTGGTTTTTTTCGCGTTCCAGCGACATACTGATATGGTCGGTCAGCGTAATGTAGATGTTGTCGTCGAGTGTCAGATCCGATTTTTCGCGTATCATGGATACGATTTCTTCTGCGATCGTCAGATAAATTGCCGGAATTTCTGATACTAGCTTTGCCAGACGGTTTCCAACACTTTTTTCAGCCAGCGTAAAGATTTTTTCAATTTGTTCCTCTTCGATTGTCTCGCCGACTTTTTTCCCAAAAGCCAGACCTTTTCCAAGAACGATCATTTCTTCGCCGTTGTCTTTTTCAACCATCACTACGTTGTTGTTGTAAATTCTTTTGATGTTCATAAGAATCCTCCCCGTCAGGCAAGCCACATCAGCTTATCCTGGGGCTTTACCTGTCCGGTCTCCCTTTTTTGTATCGCACCATAAGCACTGCTGTCAGGAAGAACGACCATGGTGGTAGCTTCATAGCCGCAGCTCTTAATTTTGTCAATATCAAAGGTGATCAGAAGCTGACCTTTTTCCACCCGGTCTCCCTGCTCTACCAGCGCCTCAAATCCGTCTCCCTTCATTTCCACCGTATCGATGCCGATATGCAGAATTATGTTCCAGCCGTTATCGCCCGCAATAGCGATGGCGTGACCAGTCGGAAACAGCGCCTCAATAACTCCGTCTGCTGGCGCGTAGAGCTTTCCTTCGGCAGGAATGATTGCAAGTCCGTCCCCCATGGACTTTTCAGCAAACGCCGGGTCGTTTACCGTCTCTAGCGGAATCACTTCCCCAAGCAGAGGACTGCCAAGCTCTTTTCCCGGCATGGAAGCCGGAACCTCCGATTTTCCTAGAATGCGTGATAAAATGCCCATAAGACCCCCCTTTCTTTTTTCGCGTATGTTCTGTCTGTGTCAGATATTTTTCCACACAAAAAACAGACCTAACCAAACCCTTCAAATAACATAAATGTTATGATAGAATTTGGTTACGCCTGCTTTACCAGTAACGTTCCGCTTTTCTTTATACCCGAATGGTATCAAAAGAAGATTTTTTTGTCAATGTTCGTTTTGTATAAAAAATTCATCTCAAATTTATACAATTTTCATAAACGGCAGCACTGGTCCCACCAATCCGCGGACAAAATCATTTGCCGGCTCATTTTTTATCTTCTCGGGCACATCCAGTTGAACGCTTTCCCCCTCATCCATGACTAAATGCTGCCAAAATTCATCGTCTCTCTAATGTCATTGGCAATAAAAACGATCGTCCTTCCCATCCTGCGGTGCAGCTTTAAAATTTCATCCTGGATCGCCTGCTTTGTGCTCTCATCCAGAGCACCGAAGCTTTATTCAAATCCTAATGCCCACAAAATGGATGTGCCCACACAGTTTTCCCGCCCGCATTATGAATATACCTTAGCACATTTCTATTCAAACATAGCAGCACCTGCATATTTTCCAATACAAGAATTTCCGTCTCCCCTCGATATACATTGACTTTGCTGCTGTTTTCCATTACTATAATGTTATATTTCTTGTACGAGAGGTGTATTTCATGGGAGCGACCATTCGCGACGTTGCAAAAAAAACCGGCTTGTCACTGGGAACGATCAGCAAATATATCAACGGTCAGCCCGTGCGGGAATCCAACCGTGTTTTAATCGAACAGGCGATTGCGGAACTGCAATTTAAACCAAACAAAATCGCCAAAGGGTTAAGAAACTCACAGACCTTTTCCGTCGCCGTACTGCTGCCCATGCTCACCTCCAACTTTTGTACCTCTATGATCTCAACCATAGAATCCTACCTGCTGCCGCGAGGATACAGCGTCATCGTCTGCGAGTGTCACAATGACGCGCAAATGGAGCTTCAAAAAACAAAATTCCTTCTTGACCGCATGGTAGACGGCATCATACTGATTCCTTACGATACGTCGGGCAGACAGATTGAATTAATTCAGAAAAATCAGACGCCGCTTGTCGTTGTCGATCAGCTCATCAAAAACCATCCTGCCGATACGATTATCCTTGACAATCAAACGGCTTCTTATGAGCCCGTTTTGCAGCTTATTCAGATGAACCACAAAAAAATCGCCATTATTACCGGAGGCGAGGATCACTACACCTCACAGGAACGTCTCGCAGGCTACAAAAAAGCTTTGACGGAATATGGACTGCCCATATGCCCCGCATATATCCAGTGCGGAGAATACACGACTGTCGGCGGCTATGAAGCCATGCAGCGGCTCGCCGCGCTCCCAGATCCACCGACCGCAGTGTTTATCAGCAATTACGACATGGAGATCGGGGCTTATCTTGCAATCAACAGCCTTAATCTGCAGATACCGGATGATATTTCTATCATTGGCTTTGACAATCTCCCTCTTGTCAACCTTGTCAAGCCCTCCTTATCCTTTTGTGAACAGCCTACGGAGGAAATGGGCTTGTCTGCGGCAACACTTTTATATCAGAGAATGCAAAACGATCTGTCGGATTATCCAAAGACGATCGTTCATGCACCCATTTTTCATTTTACCGCCAGCATCCGCACGATTTAGGATTTCCTGCGCTTTTACAGCAAATGGCTCACTTTGTGGCAGAGCCTTACACAACAACGAGCGACACGCTTTACGAGCCGCTCTTATGTCAAAAAAACCGACGCCCCGTAAGTTTCCTCACGAAAGCGTCGGCTTTCTGCTCCCTTATATCTCTAATTCGCAGGATGCCTCGGCATCCAGCTTAACCCTCTGCTCCTTTCCCTGGTATGAGACAATTACATCTTGGTCTATGTCAGACCGGAGCACAGCTTTTTTTAACTGACACTCTGCCCACTCCAAATCCACCGCAACAGCTCCCTCGCACAGCAGACCGGTGATCCGTCCGCTCCTCCATGCATCGGGCAATGCAGGAAGCAACTCAATCCTGCCATAACAGCTCCTTACAAACAGACTTGCAATACCGCTTGCCGCACCGAAATTTCCGTCGATCTGAAATACTTCGCGCTCTCCAAACCCATTGCCCAGAGGCGGATGTAAATCAAACAAATTGTCATATGACGACTGCTTGAGCAAATGATCCAAAAAATGCAGCGCCCGATTCCCGTCATTTAATCTTGCGTAAAGATTCATCAGCCAGGCACAGCTCCATCCGGTATGGCCGCCTCCATGCTTAAGTCTCCTCTCGATCAGACTTTTTACTGCACAAATCAGCTCCGGCGTTTCATATTGATTGATCGTAGTGCCCGGATGAAAGCCTGCCAAGCCGGAAAAATGCCGGTGTCCAGGTTCTGGTTCTTCAAAATCTTCGATCCACTCCTGCAACTGCCCGTATTTTCCTATCTGATATTCCGGCATCCTTTTTACGGTATGCTTCACTTCCTGCAAAAATTCGTCCTCGATGTCTAGTACTCCAGCCGCTTTGATTACTTTTTGAAACAGCTCACGGATCAGTGCCACATCCATCGTGGAGCTTACGCTGACCGCACATACACGGCCTTGTTCATCCAGAAATGTATTTTCCGGTGACGTGGATATGGGCGTATGGAAATATCCGTCCGCATCCTGCTCCATCCAGTCGATGCAAAACCTCGCCGCACCTGTCATAATCGGATAAATTCTGTTTTTGAGCAGATCGGTATCTCCCGTATAGCTGTAATAATCATAAATCTGTGCGCTTAACCACACGCCCCCCATTGGCCAGTACGCATACTTTGCGTCTCCTGCCACGGGTTCTGTCTGTCTCCACAGATCGACATTATGATTTGCCGCCCATCCCCGACAGCCGTAATAATTTTCCGCTGTTTTTGCTCCGCTTTCAGACATCTGCTCCAACATCACCAAAAGCGGCTCATAGCATTCTGTCAGATTACAGATTCCCGCAGGCCAGTAATTCATCTCTGTGTTGATATTGATCGTCCAGTTACTGCTCCAAACGGGTCTTATACCGGCGCTCCAGATTCCCTGTAAATTCGCGGGCTGTGAACCCTCTCTGGAGGATGCGATCAGCAAATATCTGTTAAAATGATAATACAGGCTGTATAATCCGTCGTCCTTCGCTCCATTTTTAAATGCTTTCAACCGCTCGTCTAACGGCAGCTCCGGCTCTGTGCCGCTGTCGAGCCAAAGCCTTGATTTATGAAATAAGCCTGTGTGATCCAAGAGATGCTCCGCCAGAATATCTTCATATTTCTTTCTTTTCATCTCTCCCATGACCTTTTCACAGCACATGGCACAATGTTCCGCAGAAGCATCGATCTTGCCGGTCTCTTTCCGGTAGCCATCCGCCGCCGTCAAGTGCAGTTGGATTTCGCTTGCGTTTTCCACCGTAAGCATTCCATTCTGATAGTAAATTCTGCCGTCTGTGTACCCAATTTTTAAACAGCAGCAAAACGGCATTCCCATGTTCTTATACTCATAAACGATCGGATCGTCACTCGCCACATAATTCGGCTCTACATGACTTGGGGCATTTCCGGTCATCATCATGCCGTCTCCCCCGTACTCCGCCAAAAAGTGCGCAAGCTTACTTTCCAGTGTAAATTGTACATGCAGTCCGGCAGGGTCGTCGCAGGTCAGCTTTAAAATCATTGCTTTTGCCGGATAAGAGGAAAAAATTTCGGAGTGGTATTTCTTACCGCCTGCCGTAAAATCAGTGGTGATCATTCCCGTTTCCAAATCCAGCGCTCTTTTGTATTCCCGATAGTCCGTCACATTGATATAGCGGTACCTCAATATTCCCAAAGGCATATAAGACTCGTTATATTTCCCCAGCATCTGACCTTCAATAAGCTGCTGCGCCTCAAAAAAGCTGCGGGAGCGGCACAATTCTTTCGCCCGATCAAGAATCCCCCGGTCGATCCTTCGCTCCTGCCGCAGTCCTGTTCCCGACCATAGGGTGTCAAGATTTAGCGTCATATATTCCTCCGGTACATTGCCGTAAACGATCGCTCCCAGGCTTCCGTTTCCAATCGGAAGCGCGCTGCAAAATGACGCTGCGGGCGTCTTATACCATAACTTCGTAAACATTGATCCTCATTCTCCTCATTTTATTCTTTTACCGCCCCTGATGTCACACCATTTACAATATACTTCTGCGCAAACACAAAAATCAAAATCGTCGGTATTGAAATAAGCACCAGCGCGGCATTGTATCTTCCCAGATTTTGTGCGGACATCCCGTAAGCCCCCTTAAAGGCATTGACTGCCACGGTCGTCGTATATGCCTCATCCTTCGTTAAGAACATCAGCGGGAACAGAAAATCCTGAAACGACCACATCATCTGCAGCACCACAAGATTAATGATCGCAGGCTTTGCAAGTGGAAAATAAATCTGAAAATAAGTCTGAACAATGGTTGCCCCATCCACATTTGCCGACTCCATCAGCTCTGCCGGTAAACCGTCAAAGAAATTCTTCATCATCAATACGCCAAAGGGAATCGTGATCAGGCACTCCGACAATATAACTGCCAGATTTGTATTATACAGATGCGCCGTCTTATAAATATAAAATAACGGAATGATCAAAACGGGACCTGAAATCGCCAGACACATCACTACCATATTATAAATGATTTTTCTTCCCACAAAATCAATTTTTGAAAACGCAAAACCCGAAAAAGAGCATATCACTACCAAAAGAAGCGCCGCTCCTGCTGCATTGACCGCAGAATTGACAAAATATTTGTAAAATGGTACTCCGTTCACACGGTTCGTGAGTACATACCAGTAATTCAAAAGCCCGTTGACCTTCAGCGAATCCTTAACCAACGAATAAACAGGAACCATCCAAAGGAGTGTCATGACAACCAGAAAAAGCATCATCATTCTTCTGCTTCCCCGGGAAACAGAAAATAAGTCCTTCTCCTGCATTTTTTCTTTCTTCTTCCTCATACCCATTCTACGCCTTCCTTTCCGTCAGCCTTAGCTGAATAAATGAAATCAGAAATGCAACCGCCAAAATGATGATGGCAGCGGCGCACACCAGCCCAATATTTGACCCCGCCGACCTTGTCTGCCGATAGATATAGGTACCGATAATTTCCGTCTTTCCGCCCGGCCCTCCATCCGTCATAAGAAACACGCGCTCCATTTCCCGAAAGCCTCCCAGAAGCATGGAAAGAATAATTGTCCTATGCGTATTTTTTAACATCGGATAAATGACAAAAAACAACTGATGCCTTGTTTTTGCTCCATCCATCGTTGCGGCTTCCAGCACACTGTCGTTGATCGTAGTCAGATCGGCGGTGTAATACATAATAGGGATACCGATCAGAAAAACAGACACGGAGCAGACAGACATCATGGCAACCCCCGGATCCGCAAGCCATCTCTGTGCAAGAACGTCCAGTCCCACCCCTCTGAGCAGTTGGTTCACGATCCCGTTTTTATATTCCAGCATGGAACTAAACACTGCCGCCATCAACGCGATCGGCAGCATCGACGGGATGAAAAATAACGCATGAAAAAACCGTTTTCCTTTCAGCTTGAAATTTAATATGATTGCGATAAAAAAGCCGAAGGTAAGACCGCAGAAAATATTTGCCGCCGACAATAAAAATGTATTCAGCAGTGATAGCCAGAATTTTGAATCAAGCATAATCGTCTTATAATTTTGCATTCCGACAAATGCGGGGTTTTTGAATGTAATCGTGACATCCCTAAAGCTATTTACAATCAAAAAATAAAAGCTGTATCCCAGTAACCCTATAAAAATTACGATCAGCGGCAGGAGAAATAAAAATCCTGCCCTGTTATTTCTTTTTTGGCTTTCTCTGCCCAACCTTTTTACGTTCGCCATAATCCTACTCCCGATAAAAGCTTTCGCCCCTTTAATATTTTCCGCTCTCCCATTCCTTCTGGCATGCTTCAAGCGCTTCTTCTACTGTTTTTGTTCCATTGATATAGCTTTGCACTTCAGCGCCTTCAATGTCGGAATATCCGGAAACGTTATTGCGGTCTGCCGTGCCTGTATTGATCAGTTCAACCACGGTATTCCATCCCTCTTTTGCAGTTTCTGTCGCAAACAGACTTTCGTCTACCGCAAATGAGGTTTTCGCCGATGTCCCGGTGAGCTGCTTTCCAAAAATATCCGCTCCTTCGCCCAGTGTCAGGTAAGCTACAAATTTTGCCGCAGCCTCTTTCTTCTCGGAGTAATCTACAATCCCGATTCCCGCATCAATATAGGATCTTACCGCAGCCTGCCCGCCCTGCGATGCAACCGGCAGCGCCATTGCTCCCACGTCCTCCAGTGCGATCCCGTTCTTCTCTCTCAACTGCTGCGCAAGCAATGGAGATTCCCATGATCCCATATAATAAACAAGCGCGTTTCCGTTGGTAAATTCCTCAGTTGCACTTGCATAATCTAAATCAAGCACATCCTCGGTAAAAATCCCTTCGTCAAAAAATTTCTTAAAGCCTTCAAATGCCGCCTTGTATTCCTCGCTGTTGATCGCTGCATCCTCATATCTCCACGCGTTGTAATAGCTTCCCTGCTGTCCTAGCACGGTCAGCATCATCTCATCCATGACCCAGGCCTCTTTGCCGGCAAATACTCCTGCATACTTATCGGGATATTTTTCCCGCAGCTTATCCGCCACAGCTTTATACTCCTCGATCGTCGTCGGCACTTCGCATCCCAGCTCCTGCAGCAGAGCCGCGTTGTAATAGCCGATCATAGAACCGGAATTAGTCAGCACCAGCATCTTTGTCTCACCGCCCGTAAGCTGATTCCCCTGCTCTAGGGCAGTCTTGGAATAGGACTCTTTCCATGTCTCTCCTGCTGCCTGCGGCATTAACTCATCCAGATTTGCCAGATAATCCGAAATCTCCTCTGCAAATGCCGAAGGCTGCACACCGATCACATCAATATCCTCCTCCGTGCTTAACGCCAATGGCACCTTTTCCTGAAAGGCTTTGCTTTCCATAACAGTCATATTGATCTTAATATTCGGATTTTCTTTTTCAAACGCCGCAATCGTTTCCTCCAACTGGTCCGTGCTTGGAAACCATGTCCAGTAATTTAATGTGATCTCATCCGTTTTTCCCGAAGCGGATGTCTCTGCATCCCCTCCGCAGCCTGCCAGTAAACCGACCGCCATTGCCGTTACTAAAATCGCACTGATTCCTTTTCCCCTCATACTCCTTCTCTCCTTTTCCGTTTTGTTTTTCCCAAAAATGAACCGGTTCATTTTTTAGGAAAATAAAAAAGCCCAAAAAGCTGTACAAAAACTTTTTCCTTTGTACAGCCTAATGCTAACATATTCCATTTTTCCTGTCAATAAAATTCTGATACTTCTGTCAAAACGTCAAATTTTCCGTCTCATTTTTTGTTATTTTTGCACAACTCCTTGTTCTTTCTCATCGTTCAACTGCTTTCTGTACTTCTCCATTTCTTTTCCCCCGACCTGTTCCGTTCCCGCAAAAGAAAATCCCAGCTTTTTCGCAAAATGAACAGACCGGCGGTTTCCCGGTTCGATCAGACAATAAATCTCACTCTGCCCTAATTCCTCCTTCGCATAGTTTAGGATCGCTGTGCACACCTCTGTCGCAATCCCCTTTCTCTGATACGGGACGCCAATCGCATAGCCAAGCTCTATTGCCCCGTTTAGCTCCTCCCTGTGCTCTAATCCTGCGCGCCCGATCAGCGCTCCTGTCTCCTTATCACACACGATCCACATCCCGTACCCGTAAAAGCTATACATATGACGGATGTATGCCTGCTGATATTCCTTCTCCTGCTCATAAGGATAGAGCGGCTCAATATATTCCGTCATGCCCTCCCCCTCGTACAGTTCAAAAAGCGCATCGAGATAGTCCATCGAAAATTCTTTTACCACGCAGCGATCGGTTGTCAGAATTGTCCACGGCAGTCCGTGATGACGTTCATAGACGCGTGTAAGAAAGGGCAGCCCAACTTCTTCAAAGCCCTCTGCCCACATTGTGACGTCTGCACCCTGACGTTCCTCTGCGAAAGCATCACCCTCCGTCTTTTGCGCTGTTTCTTCCCCTCCGGCGGGCGCCAGATAGCCAAGCGCCGCCATGGAAAGCGCAGATGCCGCGCGCAGCTCCTGCACATTTTCGGAGATAAAAATACTTTGCGCCGTCTCAAAACGGCACAGGTCTTCCTCTCTGCCCAAATCTATCAGGTAGACGTCTCCTCCTTTTGCCGCGGCGCGTTTGAGATTTTCTATCAACTGCTGCCGGCACATTTCCGGCAGACTTCCGATTACAATATAACGTAGCTTTAACATTTTTCTCCGCTCCAAGAATCAATCGTCCGGTGTCTTTTCCTCTATTGTATTTCTGCGGCTCTTTCTAAGCAAGTATATTTTATGGTTTGTCTCATGTGTTTTTCTAATTAAAAACGGATTACGCCTTTACGAACAGCATATTTTTCGATACAATACCGTTGTGCGGTGCTTTGCACCGCAGGAAAATGAGACCACTTACGGTCAGAAAGAGGTTACACATGGCAAATCCAATCATTACCATTGAAATGGAAAACGGAGATATTATGAAGGCGGAGCTTTATCCGCAGATCGCACCAAATACGGTCAATAATTTTATCAGCTTAATCAACAAGGGATACTATGACGGTCTGATCTTCCACCGCGTCATCTGCGGTTTTATGATTCAGGGCGGCTGTCCCGACGGTACGGGAATGGGCGGTCCGGGCTATCAGATTCCCGGCGAGTTTCGTGAGAACGGCTTTACAAACGATTTGAAGCATACCGAGGGTGTGCTTTCTATGGCAAGAGCCATGCATCCGGATTCTGCCGGTAGCCAGTTCTTCATCATGCATAAAAATTCTCCGCATTTGGACGGCGCTTACGCAGCTTTCGGCAAGATTACCGAAGGAATGGACGTTGTCAATAAAATTGCGGAGACGACAACCGATTACGGCGACAGACCGGTAGCTCCACAGGTCATGAAAAAGGTGACTGTTGAGACTTTTGGCGAGGAATATCCCGAACCGGAAATGTGCCAGTAAGGCGGAGGAATGAGACGATGCGGCGGCATCGTCGATTGACGACAACGCAGCAGATGAAAATGCAGGCAAGTCATTATGCGACATGTGAGTGATACAGTACAATGCATTGGTATAGGAAGGGCAGACGCCGCGGCATCTGCCCTCTATTTTTCGACTGCTGATTCTCTCGATTTTACATTTCATTCAGATGCTTCTTTCAAACAGGCTCATAGGCAGCGTCTGTCTCTGATTTCTGCACCGTATACAGCGCCGCCATTCCCACTCTGTTCCCGGCCTATACTGTTTGCTGCTTTATATACCTTACAAATCTTTGGCTTTCACATCCCTTTTGCCTCTGTCACGGCACATTCACTTTTCTGTATGAACCAAACTGCCGGTACCGCAAAAACACTTGACCAAAACAGCTGAAACATGTTAAGTTTTCAGAGTGCAGATTTATCATAGGGGTATAACCCCTTTTATCAACCAAGCATTCTAATAAATAACAATGGAGATTTTTATGAACCAAAGAATCCGACTTGCCGCCATCGACCTTGACGGCACCTTATTTGACGAACACAGCCACATCTCGCCATACAATCAGGAGATCATCGGGAAATGTATCGCGCAGGGCGTCACCGTTGTCATCGCAACCGGACGTCCCTATGCCGGTCTTCCGTTAGAGCAGCTTAATGCGCTTGGCGTCCGCTATGCCATTACGGCAAACGGATCTGCCGTTTATACGCTTCCTGAGGGACGCTGCATTTATGAGAGCTCTATCCCTCACGATGTTTTGTGCCCGCTTATTCGTAAGCTTCAGCAGCAGGAGATTCATCTGGATATTTTCGTAGACGGAAAAGCGTACAGTCTAAACGCCTGTGTGCCGCGCATCGACCGTCTGGCGATGCCGGAATCAATCCTCACTTACATAAAGACTACCCGCACCCTGACAGACGACCTCGCCCGTCTGATCGAAACCGAAAATCTTTCCGTACAAAAGGTGGTTGCCAATTTTTACCCGCTTCTTGACGGAAGCTTTCTCTATCGCGACGAAGCCATCCGGCTGTTTTCCGACTGCCCGGACATTACCTTTCTCTCCGGCGGCTACAACAATCTTGAATTCACGAAAGCCGGAACAAGCAAGGGAACGGGACTTCTGTTTTTATGCCGCTACCTGAATATCCCGCAGGAGGAAACGCTTGCGATCGGAGATACGCAAAACGATCTCGACATCATTCAGACAGCCGCAGTCGGCGTCGCTATGGATAACGCGATACCGGAGGTAAAAAAAGCCGCCGACTTTATCACTCTCTCGAATGAAAAAGACGGCGTTGCCCATGCGCTTTGTCATTTTATCCTTGGCGACAGATGATGCCGCCGCCGGCAACATATTCACCATCGTAAAGAACGACTGCCTGTCCCGGCGTTACTGCCCGGACAGGCTCTTGAAATTCACAGCAGATCTCATCCTCTCCCGTTCTTCGCACAACACATCTGCTCCCACTGTCTGAATAGCGTATTTTTGCTACAAGCTCACGCTCCTCCAAAAGATCTGGAATTGCCATAAAATTGATCTTATCTGCATAGAGCCGGTTTGCAAATACCTCCTCGTTACTGCCAAGCACAACCTCGTTTGTCTCCGGTCTGATCTCCGTCACAAACACCGGATACCCAAGCGCGATCCCAAGTCCCTTGCGCTGTCCGATCGTATAATGCGTGATCCCTCTATGCCTGCCGAGAATCCGACCGTCTGTCGACACAAAATTTCCCGGCGGCGGTATCTGCCCTCCGCATTCCCTGTCAATAAATCCCGCATAATCATCATCGGGGATAAAACAAATTTCCTGACTGTCCTTTTTATTGGCTACCCCCAAACCGATCTTTTCCGCAATCGCACGAATCTCATCCTTCGTATAGTCCCCTACCGGCATCAGGGTATGCGCAAGCTGCTCCTGCGTCAGATTAAACAGGGCATACGTCTGATCCTTCGCCGCAGTTACGGAGTTTCGGACAGAATATCTGCCATTTGATAACCGCTCTACTCTGGCATAATGCCCGGTGGCAATATAATCCGCTCCGATCTCAAGACTGCGGCGCAGCAGGGATTCCCACTTAACATAACGGTTACAGGCAATACACGGATTCGGCGTACGTCCCTTTTGATATTCCGCAACAAAATAATCCATGACGTTCTCCTTAAACTCACGCTTAAAGTTCATCACATAATAGGGAATCTCAAGCCGTTCTGCCACACGTCTGGCATCATCAACTGCCGAAAGTCCGCAGCAGCCGCCGTTTTCCGACTGCTTGCAGGCATCCTCGTCCTGCCATATCTGCATTGTCACGCCGATCACTGTATATCCCTGCTCCTTTAAAAGCCAAGCTGCCACAGAGGAATCCACACCTCCAGACATGCCGACCACTACCTTTTTCTCTGTCATTTCTAAGCCTGTCTTTCTTTTTCTTTTCCTTCGATGGGATTTACCCATGAATGAAAATATGAGGTTGCCACAAAGCTGTGACAGCCCCATATCACTTCTGTTTATATAGTTCCTCTGCACGATCCTGACAAATACGCGTTACACAACAGAATTATAAATCTCTCCCATATTATAATTACAAGTATAAACGCCGTTTTTGCCATAAGTATTTGCCCGCGCCGCCTCTGTTTTTGCATAGGTTTGCGTCAGCGAAGCCTGTATCTTAATCTGGTAGCCAAATGAGCCACGATCATGGAACAAATCCTTCACGGTTTCCATATCCGCCTTCTTAAAGGCTTCCTCGTTGATCTCAAGCTTATTTCCCTTGCCAATCGTAATGCCGACCTTCGCAAGCAGCTTCTCGTTTACCTTGCTGTAATTTACCATAGCGCCCGCGGCACGCGAAATACTCGTCGTATGAGAATCCTCCGCCTCCTTTAAAAGCTGGTTATAATCCTCAACAAATGCACTGACTGCCTTATAAATAGCATCGGTATCATACTCGGTCTTTGTCGTGCCGGACTCGTCCGTTTTTGTTACCTTCTCAAAAACAGAGTTCTTTCCTGTCTCAAGCAGCTTGTCTGCCGATCCTAAAAATCCCTCAGCGGCGTCCTCAATCTGCGCCAGCGTCTTTGCATCGTCTTTGGACGTATTGGTGGAGAGCATATCTCCAATCTCATCGCTCGTCTCTCCCTTCGCATAATACGCATCGAGAAGCTTGTGATAGCTTCCGCTCTGGATCGTCGCATAATCTACAAGATTAATACCCAGCAGATCTGTTCCAAAGCCTGCCGAAAATCCGTTCCGCTTTGTCTGATTCGTCTGTAAACTTGAAAACAAAACGCCAAGTGATGACGAATCATATGCTGAAATCGTTGCCATTTTATCACTCCTTTGAATCATAAACATCCGTGTTTTATGTGCTAATCTTTATATCGTCATTTTAGCCGGAAAATTTAGAATTTTCAAGCACTTTTTGATAAACGGCGCAGCCTTTCGTCTTTTGCCGCGCCGCTATGCTTTTTCTTCCTCAGATGCACTTTTTGATCTGATTCAGGCGTTCATTGACCGCAAGCATCTCCTCCTTTGTCAGTCCCGACCCTGCAGCCCCCATAAGGTTCATCAGGCGGATGACGGTAAAGCTTCCCATCATCTCCATCATTTTTTCTGCATTTTTCAGAGATGCCTCCGTCCCGCCCTCATTGCCGCCGCCCATGCGGCTCATCACGCCGCTCATAAGCTCCTGCACCACAGTTCTTCCCTCCGCGGACTTTACGATCTCCGAGAGCTTGTCATTCAGCGAAAAATATCCCTCCGGCGCGGTGATGTCAAACCAGTTTAAGACTGCTCCCTTTTCCCTTAAACGGTAAGCCTCATTGAAAGTCTCTGTTTTGCGGATCAGGCTCTCGTCGCGGCATTCTCCTGCAACCGCCGCAAGCGCTGTCTCCCCCTCGTTTGGAACATCAAAATAAAAGAAATGTTCCGCGGATTCCTTTGTGCCGAGACTTTTCCCGTTTGCAAACAGCTCCACCACAGGCTGGTTGGAGTAGACTGTCACCTTCGTCACCGGCTCCACGCGCTCCACATACCGTTTGCCGCAAATGTGCACAAACGGCTCGTCCGACAGCCATGCCTTATAGGCATAGAAGGCATCCTTTTTATATTTGCGGTCGAAGGTCACAAGCCCTTTGTGGTTCTGCCCGTTCTCGCCGCCCTCGTTGCGCGCATCCGCACCGAAATCAAACATATTCCACACATGCGTCGCCCACAGATATTTCCGCGTGAAAAGCTGTTTGATCAGCTCCTCATGGTAGTATGCCTGATATTCCTCCGTGTAATCCCCCTGCTCGGGGTTTGAGGTATGCCAGTTTAACGCCTCGCAGCCATACTCGCTCATGCCGATCGGAAGCTTTGGGAACTCCCTGTGAAACCGGTCAAACCACGGTCCGTTCATTGCTACGTCCCCGCCGTACCAGCCGAAATAGTGGTTGTAGGAAACCACGTCAGGAATCTGAATATAAGGGTCGTGGATGTCGCACATCGACACGACTGCTACCGTAGTCAGTCTCGTGCGATCCAGCCTATGCACCAGGTCATTTAGGATGCGGTGGTTTTCCAAGAGATCAGGCGTAGAGCTCCCCGTCATCGTGATCTCATTCGACAAGCCCCACACCACGATCGACGGATGATTATAATTCTGTATCACAAGCTCCTTCATCTGGGAGACCGTATTTTCGCGCGCGGACGGCATATGGCTGGAAATATAGGGAATCTCCGCCCATACCACCATACCTCTCTCATCGCACAGATTATAGAAATACTGGTCGTGCTGATAGTGCGCCAGACGGATGGTCGTCGCTCCCAGCTCGCAGATCAAGTCCATATCCTCCCTGTGATGCTCCGGCAGCAGCGCGTTTCCGATACCCCAGCGGTCCTGATGACGGGAAACGCCGCGCAGCGGATACTCCTCTCCGTTTAAAATAAAGCCTCTCTCCGGATCGATCTCATAAGTACGGCATCCAAAACGGGTCAAAACCCGATCCAGTTTCCGCTCCCCCTCCGTGAGCAAAGCCTCCGCCGTGTACAGATACGGGTCTTTCCTTCCATTCCAAAGATGTACAGACGGCAGCTCAAACACCGCCTGCGTCTCCGATACGGAAGCTGTTTTTTCGCCGACGATGTTCCCCTCCCCGTCCCAGATGCGGAATGTCAGGCGCTGATCCGCCTTTGCATTTGTCAAAAATACCTCCACGGAAACCTTTGCATCCGCTCCCGTCACCTTGGGCGTTACCAAAATCCCCGGCCCCCCATAATAATCCAGATCGAAATGCGAGGCACTCACCGCAATGATATTCACATTGCGGTAAAGTCCTCCATAAAACGTAAAGTCTGCATTTTGCGGATATACCCTGTCGTTGACACTGTTGTCCACCGCAACTACAACAAGGTTCTCCTCCTGCGACAGCGCGTCTGTGATATTGACGCGCCAGATAGAATACCCGCCGTCATGACGCGCAAGCTTCGCTCCGTTGACATACACCTCGGCGGAGGAATTTGCACCGCCAAACTCCAGATAATAAACCTCCGCCTTTGGAAGTTCACTTTTTTTGATGATATTGGCATAGTACGCCGTCCCGCGATAGTAATCGTTGCCGCCGTCCTGCCCGTCAATGTCATTCCATGTATGCGGCAGATTCACCCAACACCATTTCTTAGGCATCTGCTGTGGTACGCCCGCTGCCTCTTTTGAAAAAGCCCATTTTGTATGAAAGCTGATCATTTCCCTCATATGTTTTCCCCTCCTGTCACAATGCCTTCTTTTCTTCCGGTATGTTTTGAAAGATCGGCGCACTTCTTCTAACCTATTTTAGGCAAAACATTTCGGAAAAATACATCCGGCTGTCTTTCGTGGAGCAAGCATCCGTATCCGTGCCACAAGCGCCTGTCTCCTGACCATATTAAAATTCCTTTTATTTTCTTGACACTTATTTTCTTTTGCACTAGAATAAGCACAGAACAAAATAACTAGTGTACTGTCTCGTGCACTTTCAGCATAATGGCGCAGAATAAATTTTCAGCCTGTAAGGCGGAGGAATGAGGCGATGCGGTGGCATCGTCGATTGACGACAACGCAGCAGATGGAAATTTAGGCAAGTCATTATGCGAAATGTAAGTGAGACAGTACACTCGGTATTCGCTTTGGCAGTAAAGGAGGTGAGGTTATGGACGCAGGCGCCAGTTATCCTTCGGGAATCTTAAAACAATTTTATAGAAAAAGGAGCGTAACTGATTATGACAAGAGATATTTTTGTAAAACTCCTAGCACAGCGCCAGTTCAAAGCAGTCAGAAGCATGCTGGATGTGATGAACGAGGTCGATATAGCCTCACTTCTCTCCGAGCTTTCTGACAAAGAGCTTGCGCTTGCTTTCCGTCTCATTCCAAAAGACAAGGCAGCAGAGGTATTCGCGAACATGAATAACTCCCTGCAGACCTATCTTGTGGAAATATTTACCGAGAAGGAGTTAAAGGAGCTGCTAAGCGACCTTTATATGGACGATACCGTCGATCTTTTGGAGGAGCTGCCTGCCAATCTGGTCAACCGGATTCTGGACGCGGTCACTCCCTTAGACCGCAGGCTCATCAACCAGCTTTTAAATTATCCAGATGACAGTGCCGGCGGCATTATGACTACGGAGTATGTCGACATCCACAAAACCATGACGGTTGCACAGACACTTGCGCACATTCGGAAAACGGGGATTCACAAGGAGACGATCTATACCTGCTATGTCACAGATAAACGCCGTTTGGTCGGAATTGTCAGCGCCAAAGATCTTTTGACTGCGGACGATGCCGTCTGCATCGAAGATTTGATGGAAACGGAGATCATCTCCGTTGATACGCATACGGATAAGGAGGAGGTAGCGCAGCTATTCACAAAATACGATTTTCTCGCCCTCCCTGTTCTTGATCAGGACAGCCGTATGGTGGGAATCGTGACATTTGATGATGCGATGGACGTTATGGTCGAGGAGGCAACCGAGGACATCACAAAGATGGCGGCAATGAACCCCAGCGAGGATA
This sequence comes from Roseburia sp., assembly GCA_019421345.1. Taxonomy (GTDB): domain Bacteria; phylum Bacillota; class Clostridia; order Lachnospirales; family Lachnospiraceae; genus Roseburia. The sequence goes on from JAHZFL010000001.1 coordinate 137,145, forward strand.
CCTATTTTGAGACCTCTGTTTTTCATCATGCCAAAAACAGAATCCCATGGCTGCTCGTATTAATGTTTTCCGCAACGATTACGGGAACGATCATCACAAAATACGAAAACGCATTTGCCGCAGTTCCTCTGCTTGTCTCCTTCATCCCTATGCTGATGGATACCGGCGGAAACTGCGGTTCGCAAAGCTCCACGCTGATCATCCGCGGAATTGCGCTGGGAGAGATTCGTTTTCGCGATATATTCCGAGTCATCTGGAAGGAGCTTGGTGTCTCCCTGCTTGTCGGTACGGTGTTAGCGCTTGCCAACGGCATCCGCATTTATTTTATGTATCAGAATAATTTAGGGCTTGCCATCGTTATCGCCGCATCATTGATGGGAACGATCATAATCTCAAAGCTTGTGGGATGCATTCTGCCCCTGCTTGCAAAAAAGGTCGGTCTTGACCCCGCGATCATGGCTGCGCCGTTAATCACGACACTGGTAGATACCTGTTCCATTTTAATCTATTTCAATATTGCAACGCTTATCTTCCACTTGTCCACCTAACGATAAGCATTTCAAAAATTTCTCCTAATATCACGAGCGGACTGCCGCTGCGCAGCGGTGGCAGTCCCGAAAAATAAGAAACTCATACTTTGCTTCCCACACTCTCGCGTTGTAACAAACCGGAAGGGAAGCACACCTTTACATCACAATTTCCTATGTTACAAAAAGGGTATCGCCGGATCATCATAAAACAGATGAACAAGCGATACCCTCTTTCATATCCTTACTTCTTATAAAACTCAAACGCTCTCCACAAAACGTAAAAATGCCGCGCGTCCCTCGTCGGTACACTTATAAACTCCGGCATCCTTTAAGACCTCCAAGAACACAAGACCGATCTCTGTCTCTACAATTTCATGAAGTCTTTCCGGGGTAATCTCGCCCTCCAGTCCGCTTCCAGCCGTAAACCCGTATTTCGGCAAAAATTCCTCGACCCAGTCTGCATGCTTAGAGAGAACCGCATCGCTGCGGATAGAAGCGCCGTCAAGAATCGCCTGCTCCAGGTCTGCCATCTCAGCCTTAAGGCGTGCCGGGAGCACTGCTAACCCCATCACCTCTATCAATCCGATATTTTCCTTCTTGATATGATGCAGCTTTGCATGCGGGTGATACACGCCGAGCGGATGCTCCTGCGTTGTAATATTATTGCGCAGCACAAGGTCAAGCTCATAATCAGTTCCCCTCCGCCTTGCGATCGGAGTGATCGTATTGTGCGCCTCGCCGTCCGTCTCTGCAAATACAAACGCCGCCTCATCTGTATACCCTCTCCACGCAAGAAGAATTTTATCTGCAAGCGCGATCAGACGCTCCTTATCCGCCGCGCTGATACGGATCACAGACATCGGCCACTTCACGATTCCCGCCTTCACATCGGAAAACCCCGCAAAGGAAATCTCACGCTCCACCGGCGCCTTTGCCATCGCAAACTCATAGCGCCCGCCCTGAAAATGGTCATGGGTTAAAATCGAGCCGCCGACGATCGGCAGATCTGCATTAGATCCTACAAAATAATGCGGGAACTGCGAAACAAAATCAAGCAGCTTTGCAAACGTCGCGCGCTCAATTTTCATCGGCGTATGCTCCCCATGAAAAACGATACAATGCTCGTTATAGTAAACATACGGAGAATATTGGAAAAACCAGTCGCTTCCATTGATCGTTACCGGAACGATCCTGTGATTTTGCCGCGCCGGATGATTGACGCGTCCGGCATACCCCTCATTCTCCTTACAGAGCAGACATTTCGGATAACCGCTCTGCTTTGCCAGCTTTGCTGCCGCAATCGCCTTCGGGTCTTTCTCCGGCTTTGAAAGATTGATCGTAATATCAAGCGTGCCAAACTCCGTGTCAGCCGTCCATTTTACATCCTTTTTGATACGGTATCTGCGGATATAATCGCTGTCACAGCTTAGCTTATAAAAATAATCGGTTGCCGCCTTGGGGGACTGGTGATAAAGCCCGCCAAACGTGCGGATCACCTCGCTTGGCCTTGGCATCAGCACACTCATGATCCTCGTGTCAAACAGATCACGGTAGGTGATCGTGTTCTCCGGCAGCAGACCGCACGCTGCGGCATGATCGAGCATCTCTGCCAAAATCCCCTCCAGCGCCTCCTCTGCCTGCGTTTGTGTCATCGGCTCTCTTTTGGCGTACGCCGCGCTTACGGAATCCTCCAGCTCATCGATGCCAAACAGCTCCAACAAGCGGTTGACCGTATAGCGCACATCCTCTGCCGCAAGCAAGCCCGTCACACGTCCATATTCTGTTAATTCTAATATACGCTCCTGAATCATATGTATCTCCCTATGCAAGCTTTCTTGGTCCGTCTCCAATCTCTACCACATAAAAATCCGCCGCATACCCAATCTTTTTCTCATAAGCCGCGCCGACCTTTTCTATAAACGCATCGACTGCCTCATTCTTCACAATGCTGACTGTACAGCCTCCAAAGCCTGCGCCTGTCATACGGGAACCGATCACACCCTCTACCTTCCATGCTTCCTCTACCAGTGTATCAAGCTCAATTCCCGTTACCTCATAATCGTCACGCAAGGATACATGAGAAGCGTTCATCAATTCTCCAAACAGCTTCACATCATTATTCTTTAATGCCTCTACTGCTCTTACGGTTCTCTGGTTTTCATAAACCGCATGCTTTGCACGCTTTCTGCATACCTCCTCGCCGATCGCATCCTTGTGCTGCTCAAACTGCTCCTCCGTCAAATCTCCAAGCGTCTCGATAGAAACAACCTTCTTTAGCTCCTCAAGCGCCCGCTCGCACTCGCTGCGTCTCTCATTATATTTTGAATCGCCAAGTCCGCGCTTCTTATTGCTGCTGCAGATTACGATCTTGGCATTTTCAAGCTTGATCGGCGCATACTCATAATTTAAAGTCGCTGTATCTAAGAAAATGGCATGCTCTGCCTTGCCCATCGCAATCGCAAACTGATCCATGATGCCGCAATTAACACCGTTAAAACGATTCTCCGAGAACTGTCCGATCAGCGCCAGATCCTGGTTGCTCACCTCAAACCCAAACATATCGCGCAGGATAAAACCCGTCAAAACCTCTAAGGAAGCGGAGGAGGACAGACCTGAACCGTTTGGGATATTTCCGAAAAGCACCAGATCCATTCCCTGCGTCACCTGCATCCCTTTCTCTCCAAACGCCCACATCACACCCTTTGGATAATTTGTCCAGCCGGCTTCCTTCTGTGGCTTTAACTCCTCCACCGACGACTCGATCACGCCGACAGACTCAAAATTCATCGAATAAAAGCGCAGCTTTTTATCTGCTCTCTTTCTTGCAACACCATAGGTTCCGATCGTCAGCGCACACGGAAATACATGACCGCCGTTATAATCCGTATGCTCGCCGATCATGTTCACGCGTCCCGGCGCAAAATAAACGCCGATCTCACCCTCATCTCCAAATAATTCCTTAAATTTTTCAAGTACCGCTTCCCAGATCATCTGATTTCCTCCTCATACATGATTTCTATCTGTCCGCCGCCTTCTCTCGCACGCAGTCTACAAATGCCGGCACGGCAGAACTTTCTTGATGATACCATTATAACGCATGAGATTTTCTTTGCAACGCTCCCTAGGCAAGCTGCAACAAAGTTAAAAGAAACATGCAACAAAAGTGCATGTTTCTTAGTTCCAGCCCCTTTGTGATCCAAGCCTGCAGTCCCCGGCAGCTTTGTCACGTCAATATGATATTTTTACCCGGCAGCTTTTTTGTGTTATGATAAAAGAGCTGCACCAAAACTACAAAACAACGGGCGCTGCAAACGCTGCGCCATCAATAAAACCTATGGAGAAAACAGCCATGCTTTATGAAATCAAAGAACCGACCGTCCTGCTGCCTCTATTTTCCGGCTGCAAAGGAATGCTGCTTCGTGCCTGCTTAGAGGGCACAATGGGGCGGCTGTATGCCGATTCCGTGACTGCGCCTAAAAGCGCCCTTGCCGTACTCGGTGATTTCTGCTTCTTTGCGGGTCTGCCAGATAAACGCTTGCTTGACGCATCCGCGCTATCTCAAAAAAATTCTATGATCCTCGTGCCGCAAACACCCGAATGGGGCAAACTGATCGAGGAAGTCCTGCACGGAATAATCAACAAAACTGTCCGTTTTGCAACAAAGAAAGAAGCGTCCGCTTTTCATACGGACGCTTTACGTCAAATAGTAAATACCCTGCCCACAGACTACCGGCTGCGGATGATCGACGAGGAATTATTTGGCTACTGCGCAGAAAATGACTGGTGCCATGATTTTGTCTCCAATTATAAAAATTACGCCCAGTACCGTGAAATGGGACTGGGCGTAATGGTGTTTCAGCAAAACGAAGCGCTCGCCGGCGCCTCCTCCTATGCCTCCTTTTACGGCGGCATTGAAATTCAGATCGATACAAAAGAAGCTTACCGCAGACGCGGGCTTGCCAGCGTCTGCGGCGCTGCTTTGATTCTTTCCTGCCTTGAGCGCGGTCTCTATCCAAACTGGGACGCACAAAATCCTTCTTCCCTTGGACTGGCGAAAAAGCTGGGCTATCACTTTGACTTTTCCTATCCCGTCTATGAAACGATGGTTCCTCGCCGCTTACACTGACCTGCTACTGCGCGGGCTGCGGCTGCCCCTCCGGCGCCGGAGGCTGCTGCGGCTGCTGTGCTTTTAGCTGCGCCAGCGCTGCCTCCGCAGCAGTCAGCGTGTCAATGTTTGTCACATATCCCTTTGCCGTATCAGACAACGCGTCATAAAGCGTCCTTGCACTGACAATCGCCGTCTCGCTCTCTAACGTCACTGTTCCGATAGAATTGATCAGTTGCACAACATTCTCGGCATCTGCCTTCTGCACCGCCTCACTCTCTGTTCCCGGCAGCGTGTATACAAGAACCGGATAGCCCTGCCCAATCGTCTCGTAAATTGTCTTTGCGGCAGACCGCGGAAGATTGATACACCCATGCGAACCGTTTGTCTTATAAATATTACTTCCAAAGCTTTTTCTCCATGTCGCATCATGCATTCCAACGTCCCCGGCGTAGGGCATCCAGTATTTTACCGGCGTCTCGTAATCCTCGCCGCGCAGCACCGCATCGGTTGTCTTATAGGTAAGACCGAAGGCTCCGGTCGGCGTCGCGTGCCCCTTCGCCAGATTTCCCGAAACAAAATCACTCTCCACGATGAGCTCGCCATCCTTGTAAAGAAACAGATGCTGTGCTGTCAGATTGATCTCTACATAAGAATCTCCGTAATCATTTGCTCCGTGGCTGTTCGCCCGCTGTGCATAAACAGGCTCTCTTGTGATACTCTCTCCCGTTTCCAGATCAGCAAGTATCTGCTCGACTTCCCCTGCATTGTCGATCCTCCAGCCATAAAAGCCGTTGGAGATTGTCACCGTTGCACCGTAGGAGGTCTCAAGCTCCTTCGGCTGATATGCCGTATTGTATTTCTTTGCAAGCGTCTTGACATAGGAGAGCACCGCCTCCTCATCAACCGCAATCCTGCCGTTTTCGTCCCCTAGCCATGTATGGATCGTCTCAGCGTCTAAAATCTCTTTCCTGTCGCCAAACTCATAAGTAATGACCGTTCCGACATAGCGGTTTAAATCTGCAAGCAGCGTTTTAAGCCCCTCGTCATCATCACCGATGGCAGGCTCCTCATAACAACCGGCCCGATCCATATCAAGCGTCTCCTCCAAGCCCAAAACGGCGTCCGTCACCGCCTTGCGCAGCGCCTGCTCATTGATCTTTGTTCCGTAATCCGCAGGCACAAGCGTATAACCGCTCTCGGTGTCATAATCCGAATAAGTTGCATCCGATGGCTCACGCTGCATTTGGCTGTCCATAAACCCAAGCTTTAAAATCTCATCATAAAGCGCGTCCTCATCATACGACACTGACTTTTTAAGCTCCAGCTCATTGCCCGCAAACAATGCCGCGATCCACTGATAGCCCTTCTGCTGCGCGAGAAGCTGCTCCACCTCTCCCTGAAAAACAGGCACAAGCGAAATACTGCTGCCGTCAATCGTTCCCACAGCGCCCTCCCGTCCCTTGAGCGTGAGCGAATACTGCCGTATTTCCTCCTCGATGATCTGCTGAACGCCGGCCGCGCTCCTGCCTCCGACTGAAATACCGTCAATCGTTGTCCCAAAGGAGAAATGGCTCTCAAAAAATATTGCAAAGCCCATATAAACGGCAGCCGCACCTGTGAGCACAAGAATCGCCCAAAGCCCTTTTTTTCCCATTTTCTTTTTCATAGTTCACATCCTCTTATGTAAATATATTCCAGATCCTTTCTTTTATTTCCGCATATATTTCTCATTATAGGTAGCTTTTTTGCCTTGTCAATAAATTCCGTGAATCGTAATATTTATGTAAAACATTCGTTTTATTTTGCAGCCAAGCTCTGTATGCTATTGATGCTCTAGCATTTCCGGGAATGAAAAAGAAATTCAGATATGTTATAGTGACGCCATCCAGGGAAACCCAGAAGCGGCTTACCCTGTATATATTTCGCTTAACCTCTTATGGGTCAGCCGTCATTATTGGCAGTAATGGCGGTTATTTTCTTCTGCTCTCTTGAATCTGATGAATCAGACCAAGCAGGGCAATATTAAAGATACCTAGCTGGATGAAATCCGAATATGAAACATTGGCAGCCCCACTTCCTTTCGTTCAGAGGGTGAACCCGCCGCAGAGGACAAGCCGCCTCGCTCCGGTTTCCTTAAACTTTATTAGAACAAGCTGTTTATCTCTTTCTGATACGTTTTAACCTTTTCTTAAATTTTGAATAATCTTTCTTAAAATAAATGAAAGATAATTGTCTTGGCAAAACCCCTGTGCTATAATCGCAAAAGATAAAAAAGCAACAACATTTTCAGAGAGGATCACCGTTATGAAGCTATCTGTCCCAAAGAAATTGTACACATATCTGAATAAACACAAGCATGCCCTCCTACTGTTATATTTCGCCGTTTATCTTCCGTGGTTTTGTTATCTGGAAAAAACGGTGACGACACATTTTCACGTCATCCATATGGCGATCGACGACTATATTCCGTTCTGTGAATATTTTATCATCCCCTATTTCCTCTGGTTTTTCTATGTAGGATGGGGAATCGCATATTTCTATCGAAAGAACAGGGACGAATACTTCCGGCTGTGCACAGTGCTTTTTGTCGGCATGACTGTCTTTTTGATCATATCAACAGTCTATCCAAACGGACATTACCTGCGCCCCACAGAATTTGCGCGCGACAATCTGTTTACGGATCTGGTGCGTCAGTTATATGCGACCGATACTGCGACGAATCTTTTTCCGAGTATTCACGTCTACAATTCCATTGCCGTAAATATCGCGGTGTGGCATTGTGATAATTTTAAAGAAAACAAAGCGGTGCGCTGCGGCTCTGCCCTGCTGATGTTAAGTATTATTCTGTCCACGATGTTCCTTAAGCAGCACTCGGTGTTTGATGTGCTTACGGCTATCGTCATGGCAGTCTGTATGTACCGTCTGGTCTATGTGTCGGCGCCGTTTCGGATCCCCGCTGCCCAACAGAGAATGGAACGCAAGCTCCGCCGGATTTAACACCGCATCTCTGCTGCACGCTTTGTTCATCAGCGACAAAGTTCCATTCCGCCGCAGGGCGATCCCTCGGAGGTGGTCTGCTTTATAGGGAACGAAGTTTCCTATAAAGAGACAAAGCAGAGAGCCGGTGCATCATACACCGGCTCTCTGCTCTTACCACAGATGAAAAACCTGTATCGCAGTCTTGATCGCTTTGTAACGCAGATTCTCAAGCTCTGCGGCTGCGTTTTTTAATTCCCTTCTGATCTCAATCTGCTGCGGACAATGACTTTCACATTTTCCGCAGTCAATACACTGTGACGCGCTGCTCGTCTCCTTGCGAAACGCCGTACATTGCAGATAATCTCGTCTGCCTGACCTTTTTCCCTCGGAATAGACCGCATTGTAACAACGAAATGCCCCCGGAATATCAACGCCCCTTGGACACGGCATACAATAACCGCATCCGGTGCAGCCAACCTTGACCTTCTGTGCAATCTCCCGCTTTACCTGTTCGATCAGCGCCGCATCCTCGTCTGTCAGGCATCCCACAAAAGCATCGGATGCTGTCTTAAGATTCTGCTCCACCATTTCCATCGAATTCATGCCGGACAGTACACAGGTGACCTCCGGCTGATCATAGAGCCATTTGAACGCAAGCGCCGCCGGCGTTCGGCGCTCCCCCTCCCTGCGAAAAAGCTCCTTTGCCGATTCCGGAAGGAGTTCCACAAGTCTGCCGCCCCGCAGCGGTTCCATAATGATAACCGGAAGCCCCTTCTGATGCGCATAGCGCAGACCCTTTACACCGGCCTGTGAATGCTCATCCATATAGTTGTACTGAATCTGACAAAAGTCCCAATCGTAAGCGTCTACCAGCCGCATAAACATATCAGCATTTCCGTGATAGGAAAAGCCTATATTGCGAATCTGCCCGGATGCCAGCTTCTCCTCGATCCACTGCGCCACCCCAAGCCCCTTTAGCTTTTCCCATGTCGGAATATCCGTAAGCATATGCATCAGATAATAATCAATATAATCCGTCTTTAACCGCCGAAGCTGCTCCTGAAACATCCGCTCCGCGCCCTCCGCGGATTTGATGAGATAATGCGGCAGCTTCGTCGCCAGATAAATTTCCTCCCTGCAATGATTGCGGCTTAAAAGCTCGCCGACCGCAGTCTCATTGCCCGGATATACATACGCCGTATCCAGATAATTCACGCCCGCACGGATTGCCGTCATAAGCTCCTGCTCCGCCTTATCAAGATCGACGGCATTCCCCTTTTTTGTAAAACGCATACATCCATAACCGAGAACGGAAATCTCATTTCCCTTTTTATCCTTCCGATACTGCATTTTCATCCTCCGTTTTGCAGCGATTTCGCGCCGGAAAACACACGCCTCTCCGGCGGAAAGCGAAAGCCTTACACCTCCGTCAGTTCCTCTAATTCATCCAGCCAAAGTCTTGCGCAGGCATCTGAGGGCATCCTAAGATCACCGCGCGGAGACACCGCCACGCTTCCTACCTTTGGTCCATCCGGCAGACAGGAACGTTTAAATTGCTGTGCAAAAAATCTGCGGAAAAATATTTTTTCCCATTTTAAGATCGTCTCATTGTCGTAAACACCGGAAAACGCCGCTTTCGCAAGACGGTAGATTTTTTTCGGCGGACAGCCCTCACGCAGCATATGATAAAGATAGAAATCATGCAGCTCGTAAGGTCCTACAATATTTTCTGTTTCCTGCGAGATCCTTCCGTCCTCCGGCGGGAGCAGCTCCGGTGACACCGGCGTATCAAGCACATCATAGAGCACCCGGCGCAATGTCTCATCCCCACAGGTATCTGCATAAAAGCGCACCAGGTGACGCACAAGCGTCTTTGGCACGGAGGCGTTGACCCCATACATCGACATATGATCGCCGTTGTACGTCGCCCACCCGAGCGCAAGCTCAGAAAGATCGCCGGTTCCGATCACCATGCCGTTTTCCTTATTCGCTACATCCATTAAAATCTGCGTGCGCTCCCGCGCCTGACTGTTCTCATAGGTCACATCATGCGCCGACACATCATGCCCGATGTCACGAAAATGGAGCTGTACCGCCTCCTTAATATCAATCTCCCTAAAATCTGCCCCCAGTGAACGGATCAACTGTACCGCGTTCTCGTAGGTGCGGTCTGTCGTGCCAAATCCCGGCATCGTCACCGCCTTGATCCCCTCATGCGAAAGTCCCAGCAGGTCAAATGCGCGCACCGCAACGAGCAGCGCCAGCGCTGAATCGAGCCCGCCGGAGATTCCAACCACTGCCGTTTTGCAGTTTGTGTGCTCCATACGCTTTTTTAATCCGGCAGCCTGTATCGCAAGTATCTGCGCGCATCGTTTCTGTCTGTCCGCCTCATCCGAGGGAACAAACGGCAATGCCTTGATCGCTCGCGTCAGCGCCGTCTCCTCCGCAATAAGAGAAAACGCAACCCTGCGGTATCCGTCCTCCCGCGGCTCAAACGTTGTAATTCTCCGCCTCTCCGCCGCAAGCCTTTGCACATCAATTTCAGAGAGCGTGATCTCGTTGACAAAGCGCGGCGCTTCCTTTAGCAAACGTCCGTTTTCCGCGATCATATTGTGACCGGAGTAAACGACATCCTGCGTAGACTCGCCCTCTCCGGCACTCGCATAAATATATCCGCATAAAAGCCTTGCCGACTGTCCGCATACCAAGGCTCTGCGATAATCTTCCTTTCCCGTCGTCTCATTCGATGCGGAAAGATTTACAAGCACCGTCGCACCGTTTCTCGCATGACGGATGCCCGGAGGCTCGGGCGTCCACAAATCCTCGCAGATTTCTGCGCCGATGACAAGCTCGCGCAGCTCCTCGCACGCAAACAAGAGCTTTGTCCCAAACAGCGTTTCCTGCCCAAGACAAGAAACGATCAAGGTCTCCTCCATTCCGCGCGCAAAGTAACGCGTCTCATAAAACTCGCCGTATGCCGGAAGATAGGTTTTGGGAATGATCCCCAGCAGCCTGCCCCCCTTTAGGGCAGCCGCCGCGTTATAAATCTTTCCATTATATGCAAACGGAAACCCGACGAATACGATCGCGTCCTGTCCCTCAGTAAACGTCATAATCTCACGCAAAGCCTCTAAAGCGCCCGTAAGCAGGGTTTCCTGCAAAAAAAGATCGCCGCAGGTATAGCCTGTAATGCTAAGCTCGGGAAATACGATCACCTTTGCCCCCTCGCGCGCTGCCTCACGAATGCCCTCGCAGATCACTTTTGAATTATATGCCGCGTCAGCCACCCTGATCTTCGGCGAGACTGCCGCCACCTTAATAAACCCATCTCTCATTTTCTCATTTCCTTCAATTCATCCATGCCAAAACGATATGCCTTATTGCAGAACTGACACTTCACCTCAATTTCCTCTCCGTCATTGATCATATCATCAAGGTTTTTTCGGCTTAAGGTCGCGATCGCTCTTGAAACACGCTCCTTTGAGCAGTCGCAGACAAATCCTGCGTCAGTCCGCTCCGTTATCTCTACGCCAAACTCTCCCAGAATGATCTCAAGAATCTGCTCCGGCGTATTTCCAGCCTCCAACATCTCTGTCACCGATGCGATCTCTGTGATTTTTTTCTCCAGACGCTCAATGACATCATCGCTCGTAAACGGCATCAACTGAATGATAAATCCGCCCGCCTGTTTTACGGTTGTATCCTTATCAACCAGTACGCCAAGTCCTACCGCCGACGGAATCTGCTCTGATGTTGCAAAATAATAAGTCAGATCCTCCGCAATCTCTCCTGTCTGCAGCGCGATCTGCCCGACATAAGGCTCTTTTAAGCCCATATCCTTGATGACACTCATAACGCCAAGTCCAAGCGCGCCGCCAACATCCAGCTTCCCCTTCTCATTAAGAGGAAGCTCCACGTCCGCAACCATCGGAAAGCCCTTAACGCGCCCTTTGGAGTCAGCGGTTGCCACAAGCCCCTTTGCCGGACCGCTGCACTGCACCTGAATCGTTAAAAGATCCTTCTCTCCTTTCATCATCACGCCCATCATCGCTGCCCCGCACAGCAGCCTTCCAAGCGCCGCCGTCATAACGGGGCTCGTCCCGTGTGCGCTTCTTGCCTTCTGTGCCATTTCTTTTCCATTTATGGCAAACGCCCGAATCTGACCATCTGCCGCTGTTGCTCTTACCATATAATCCTTACTCATCGTTCGCTCTCTTTCCATGCTCTCTTGCAATCACATAAATCCGTTCACTCTCCGGCGCGGGAGGCTCTCTCGTAAACGCGTCATAGGATGCCACAAATTCCATGCCCGCCTCCGTCAAAAGCCGTCTTACCGTATCGATCGGATAGGACCGCTGATAATGCGTCTCCTCGTATCTGCGGAACAACTCTCCCTCCTCACGGATAAACAGCGTCAGCCCATATTCGTTGATACCGCTTTCTTCGTCGTAATAATTCTCCCAGATAAAGCTTCCCTCCTCGCGATTCTCGCTGATCGTTGTCTCACCGAGAAGCTCCTGATATTTATATGCGGTATTCAGATCAAAAATAAAAAGCCCTCCAGGATCGAGATAATTATTCACCAGACGGAAAACCGCAAGCAGCTCCTCCTCCTTTAGCAGATAATTCATCGAATCACAGACGCTCACCACAGCGCGCACCGTCCCATATAGCTCAAACGAGCGCATGTCCTGAAGCAAATATAAAATGTCCCCACGGACGTCCCTTTCATCCTCCGCCTCTCTTGCAACCGCAAGCATCTCCTCGGAATTATCGACGCCGATCATATCATAACCGGCCTCTGCCAAAAGTCTCGTCAGTCTGCCTGTGCCGCAGCCAAGCTCAAGCACCAGCCCCTCTCCGATTCCAGCTTCAAACAGCAGCTCTCTGATATAGCCGCACCATTCCTCATAGGGAACGTCCTCCATAAATAGATCATAGACCTTTGCAAAACTGCCATACGCGCTCAATCCCACACCGCCTCCCGCCTTTTCTGCAGTTACTTCTCTGCTATACTATCAATTTCTCCGCTTAAAATCAAGGCTTGTCGAATCTGCCTTGATTATTTTTCCAAGAACCCGTATACTTATCTCATAAATGAAAAAGAATGCTATAACGGTAAAAGGATTCCACAAATTTATGTCTGATAATTACGAACATTTTATCACAAAAAATATCAAGCAATTTTATAAGCGCAGACTGACTGCCCCGATTTTGTATCTGCTTTTTTTGCTGCTGCTCTGGATCGTCTTTTCACTGGGAGCACCTCTCTTTCCCGACGAGCTTTCTGCCTCGGACACACTGGAGAGCGCATACCGTGCGCATGCCAAATATGTGCATGCCTCCGTTTCCGATTTAAAATTCACCGGCTACACGAAAAACCGTCTCGGCTCCATTATCGGCTATTACTATTATACCATGCGCGCCGACGAATGCATCATCGTTCTGCTCTCGCCGTCTACGAGTGAGCAGGGACTTCCCGTAATCCGAAAAGCTGATTTCCGCGCGCAGATCATCGAGGGACAGGAAAACTACGCAAGACTTTTGGACAACCTCGCCGCCGATTTAAATTGGACGGAAAACGGCATCCGCGATGAGGTCTCCCCCTATGTCCTAAGCGAGCCGGATTACAACATGCTCGGCAATATCATTCTCTACACGGTGTTTCTTGCGACGGGAGGCTATGCGCTCATCTGCCTTGTGCTGTTTGTGATCTACATTTTCTTCCCGCTGCTCTCTCCGTGCTGTCAGGATCTTGCACGCTTTGGAAATCCGAGGAAATTGCTGGAGCAGGCAGAGGAGGAGCTCGCCACGCTGCCGCAGCTTGCGACCGAGGATATGTTCATCACGGAACACTTTTTTATCGAGACATCGGTCTACGGAAACGCCGTCGTTCCAATCGGGGAGATCATCTGGATCTATAAATATTCGACGCTGCACAAGTTCTTCTGGTATCATTTCAGCATCTCCTATACGCTGCATATCAGTGCAAACCGACACCTCTATATCCGGTGTCCGAAGAATTTAAAATCCGATCTTGACGGTATTATCGACTACCTCTCCGAGGCAAATCACGAGATTTTAGTCGGTTTCTCCGAGGCAAACCGCCTAAAAGTGCAGGAAATTCAGGGTGCGCCGATGCGCTTTGAAAAAATCATCGCGTTTTTAAAGAAGCGGATCTAACCTGACCTCCTGCCGTCCTAACCCCTTTGGGCGCTGCTCTAACGGTTCGTAATACTGATGGATTCCACCGCAACCGCTCCGCCTCTTACTACCTCAAGTCTGTGAAATTTTGACTTTAATAATGCAAGCAGATCGTTATTTTTTTGTTCCGTCTGCTTGCATTCCAGCAGCACACTGTCATTTCCGACATCCGCAACCTCCACGCCAAACACCTGCGCGATCTGAAAAATCTCCTGCTTTTCCTCTGCATTGACCACAAATGCCTTGGCAAATAAAATTTCTTTCATATGAATTGGCACATCGGTAAGATCCGTCACCCTGATGACCTCTACCATACGGTTGAGCTGCTTTTTTATCTGCTCAAAGGTGACGTCGTCGCTCATCGTACAGATTGTCATGCGCGAAACCGTCTCATCCTCTGTTGTACCCACGGTAAGGCTCTGCAAATTGTAAGATTTTCCAGAAAAAAGTCCCGATACCTTTGCCAGCACGCCAACCTCATTTTCCACATACAACGCGATCCATCGTTTTTTCATGATTGCCTCCTTTGCCATTTCCACCTGACTGATCCCATCCCGCAGCGGCTTCCCGCTGCATAACGGCTTGATCGTCTGCTTTACCCCTCTCGCAGCCCCCGCTTATTTATCCCAAAATCATCTCGCTCATGGGATTGCCGCTCTTTACCATAGGGAGCACAAGCTCATCCGCAGAAATGATAAACTCAATGATCGTGGGCGCATCCTTACAGGCTCTTGCCTGTGTAAGCGCTCCCGCAATCTCCTCCCTGCGCTCCACACGAATGCCATGTGCGCCATAGCTTTTGGCAAGCGCCACAAAATCAGGCGTATACGGCGGACAGCCAGGCGAAGGTCCCTCACAGGTGTGCGGACAGCTTTTTCGCCTTCCCAGACAAGTCGCCGCATAGCGTCCTCCATAGAAAAGCTGCTGCATCTGACGTACCATTCCCAGAGAATGGTTCTGAAACAGACAAATGATCACCGGCGCGCCCCACACCACTGCTGTCGCCAGCTCCTGAATATTCATCTGCAATCCGCCGTCCCCGCAAAAGCATACGATCTCCCGCCCCGGATTGCCGATTTTTGCTCCGATTGCCGCCGGAAGCCCAAACCCCATAGTTCCAAGACCGCCGGAGGTGATCAGTTCCCGCCGCTCATCCAACTGCAGATACTGCGTTGCCCACATCTGATGCTGCCCAACATCCGTCACATAAATTGCATCATCAAACGCGCGATTGACCTCCTCAAAGATCATCTGCGGTGTCATTCCCAAATCCCTTCGCATTTCAAGCGGATTTTCCCGCTCCCACCCGGCAATCTGTGCCCGCCATTCGCAGGTATCCATTTCTTTTGCCCACTCCCGCAATTTTTCCAGAGCAATCCCCGCATCAGAAACGACCGGAACATCCACGACGACATTTCTGGAAATCGAAGCGGCGTCCACGTCAATATGGACGATCTTTGCCTCCGGCGCAAATTCATTCAAATCTCCCGTGATGCGGTCGTTAAAACGCGTGCCGATCGAAAACAGCACATCGCATCGTCCAACCGCCATATTTGCCGCATATTTCCCATGCATTCCGCAGTTTCCCACATAAAGCGGATGACTGGTCGGGATCGCTCCCTTTCCCATGATCGTAGTGACCACCGGCGTCTTTGTCTTTTCCGCAAACGCAACCAACTTTGTGCCCGCGTGCGCCGCGCACACGCCTCCGCCTGCCAGAATCAGCGGTCGTTTTGCTTCCTCAAACAGCTTATATGCCCTTTTAAGCTGTCCGATATGTACCGCCTCATTCGGCTTATACCCGCGGATCTGTACGCTCTTTGGATATTCCTCCGGCCCTTGTGCATTCTGAATATCCTTTGGAAGATCGATCAGCACCGGTCCCGGTCTGCCTGTTCCGGCGATGTAAAACGCCATTTTGAGGATACGTCCCAAATCCTCTCTCCTGCGCACCGTAACGCCGTATTTCGTAACACTTCTTGTCATCCCGACAATATCGACCTCCTGAAACGCATCGTTTCCGATCAGCGAAAGCGGAACCTGTCCGGTGAAGCATACCAGCGGGATATTATCATAGTGGGCATCGGCAAGTCCCGTGATGATATTGGTCGCGCCCGGTCCGCTTGTCACGAGACAAACGCCAATCCTTCCGGTAGATTTTGCATAGCCCTCCGCCTCATGGATCAGCCCCTGCTCATGTCTTGGCAGGACGACGTCGATGTCATCCTGCTTGTATAATTCGTCAAAAAGGTCTGTGACCGTACCGCCCGGATAACCAAAAACGGTATCAACGCCCTCTGCCTGTAATGCCTTCAAAAATAGCCTTTTCCCTGTAATTGCCATGACATCCTCCTTTTCCTGCTTTCTGCTCTCCATGCCTGTCTGCTTCTTTCTCAAGAAAATGAACAGTGCCCCACTCCATGCATCGCCGTTGGCTCATCCTGCATTTCCATACTGCCCGCTCACTTCACCCGCTCATATTTATAGAAGTAATATTCCAGATCAAAATATGTCTGCTCCTCGCTGTCCGCCGTGATTTTCCACTCTGCACACTCATCGAGATTCGGAAAATAAGCGTCTGCATCATAGGCAAAATCAATTTTTGTGATATGCGCCACATCGCACGCATCCAAAAGCTGACGATAGATCGTCTCCCCACCGATCACATATATATCATCGCTGTCATACTGCGCCAGCTCTCCGGAAAGCTCCTCCAGCGAATGTACAACTACCGCTCCCGGCACGCGAAGGCTCTCATCATGTGTCAGCACAATATTCGTCCGGTTTTTTAACGGCATTCCGTTCGGAAAGCTCTCCAGCGTCTTTCTTCCCATTACGACTACCTTGCCGGTCGTCGTCTCGCGAAAAAACTTCTGATCTGCCGGAATTTTTACCAAAAGCTGATTATTTTTTCCGATCCCCCAGTTTCTGTCTACTGCTGCAATTAAGTTCACGTTCCAATTCCTCCTCTATATGAAATGTCTTTGTGCGATACCGCGCGGCAATCGTTTCCCGGTACTGCCGCCTTCCTCCCTACACCGCAATCGGAATATTTTTGATCTGCGGTCCTGTCACATAATCCTCAATCATAATATCCTTTGTCGTAAACTGATAGAAATCTTTGATTTCCGGATTCAGTGAAAACTTCGGAGCTGCATACTGCTCCCGCTCGATCAGTTCTTTGATGATCGGAATATGCCTGTCATAAATATGCGCGTCGGCAATGACATGCAGCAGCTCTCCGACCTGCATCTGACATACCTGCGCCAGCATATGCATCAGTACTGCGTACTGACAGACGTTCCAGTTATTTGCCGTAAGCACATCCTGCGAACGCTGGTTGAGCACTGCATTGAGTGTCAGCTTCTCATCCCCTGCCCGATGTGTGACATTAAAGGTCATGCTGTACGCACACGGATAGAGATTCATCTCATGTAAATCCTGATGCACATAGAGATTTGTCATGATACGCCGGCTGAACGGATGATGCTTCAGATCATAGATGACACGGTCCACCTGATCCATCATGCCCTCTTGATATTGATGCTTCACGCCCAACTGATAGCCGTACGCCTTGCCGATCGAACCGTCGTCATCCGCCCACTCATCCCACACCGTACTGTTTAGATCATGGATATTGTTGGACTTTCGCTGCCAGATCCAAAGCATCTCCTCCGTACACGTCTTGATCGCCGTCTTTCGCAGCGTAATCGCCGGAAATTCCTTCGCCAGATCGTAGCGGTTGACAACGCCAAATTTTTTGATCGTATACGCGCGCGAACCGTCCTCCCAATGCGGTCGAACCTCCTCTCCCTCCGTGCTCGTCCCATTCGTCAAAATATCGCGGCACATCTCCACAAAAACCTTATCTGCATAGCTCATGGCTGCTCCCCCTGTCTGTTTGCTTAATGATTTTTCATTTTACCGAATTTCCCTCAAAATAACAAGCGTTCATTTCTTGCGTTTTTTCAAAAAATGCGTTATATTAATCTCATATTTTCAAGGAATTTTCATATTTGGGATAGATACTGTATAGGGTATTAAAGGCTTCCCGGAATATAACGTGAAAAAGGTGCAGCCACACCGGAAATGATAAAGGAGATTTTTATGAGTCAGGCAAAAGTAGACCGCAAAAAAGAACTAAAAGCAAACCGGAAACAGATTGTTGCAAAGGAGAAAAGACGTCGCGTGTTATCCATGATCTGCGGCTGGGCAATTCTCTTTGCGCTTATTGGATGGGCAGGGTATTCCGCCTACGGTATCTATCAGAGCAAGCAGCCCGCGATTTATGCGGATCTAACTGCGATCAATGATTATGTCAGCTCGCTGACTGCCACAAAATGATTTGTTCCCACAAAAATAACCCGTCTTTCCGAATCACTCCGGTCTGACGGGTTATTTTTTGCAGGCAGCTCCGGTTTGTTATTCCGCAGCTTCGTCCGCTTCCGGCTTTGCCTTAGAAAGCGCATTCTCAATCGCATTGAGCAGCACGACCGAGGTGTACTGATTATCCGCATTATAAGTAATTCCCTCTGTCGACTGCTTTTGCACCACCTGCTCCCCGATATTCTCAAGCGCCGGCTGCATCAGCGGATACATCGTAGCCACACTCTCATCCAGATTCACCATCGAAACAGACTGAATGCGGTTTTCATCCACAATGACCTGCACATCCACCGTATGATCTCCGAACAAAACAGAGGAGGTATAGACGCCTGCCGCATAGTTCATCGTCGGTGCAGCCTCGTCGCCCTTCCTCGGCAAAAACATGAACAGCAGCAGAATGATAAGTAAAATTCCAAGTCCTGCAAAAATAATTGTATAAATGAGTTCCTTCATATGAAGCACTACGATTTTTGTCTTTGCGCTCATCCTAAGCCTCCAGATACTGATTATTACAGTATATGAGCAGACCCTCGGAACATGACAGAACTTCTCTTGAAATTTCCGGTAAATTTTTTCAAAAAACAGTTGACAATTTTCTCATATCATAGTAAGATACCATATGTATCTGGCACACAGATATGATATGCGCGAGTGGCTCAGTTGGTGGAGCACGACCTTGCCAAGGTCGGGGTCGCGGGTTCGAGTCCCGTCTCGCGCTCTCTACAATCTCATATTTGCTGATTAATTTGATTCAATCATATATGCGCGAGTGGCTCAGTTGGTGGAGCACGACCTTGCCAAGGTCGGGGTCGCGGGTTCGAGTCCCGTCTCGCGCTCTCTTTATCACAAAGAAGGCATCCATTTGGATGCCTTCTTTGTGATAAACGAGTCCTGCCGGACTCGTACGTTCGAGTTAATTCCCAGTTTTTTATAACCTCAATCTATTTCTTTAAATCTTCTGCTATCTCATCCGCAAACCCGCTGATCTTAATGTTTCTTTCCATGATTATATCCATTCCTTTCGGTTCGCCCAGACACAAAACGTAATGAAAATGTTTGTTCCTGGCGTATTTTTTCTTTATACTTATTATCGTAGGGAACTCGGTATACCGCAAATCACGGGTATATGAGTGGGCTGTCCAGCTTGCCGGATGACCGCATGATTTGGTTGCATGTGTAGGCTGTCTTTTTTTCGTACAAAATGCCCCTTGCTGCAATCATAGCTTTTGCAGCAAGGGGCTATCACGCCTTAAGCTTTGCTATTCTGCCATCAGCGTAAATTCACATTCCTGAAGTCCCTGTGAGACAGCGCGTACCACAATTTCCCCGCTTTCCTCCTTGGATTGGATCAAAGCCAGAAGCAAGCCGGAAAATGCATGTCTGGAGGACGCTTTATCATTTTCTCTGCACCCCGGATCGCCGTTTCCAAGCCCCAGCAGATGTCCTGCTCCCGTGACTTCAAACGTCACATTATGTTCTGCGTTTGGAACAACGACTCCGCTCTCATCTACAATTGATACTTTCACGCACGAAACATCCCTGCCGTCGGCATGAATGACGCTGCGGTCGGCTTCCATTTTAATTGCAAATGCTTTTCCTGCCGTTCTTTGCACATCCTCTGCGGCTTTTTCGCTGTTTTTATATCCAACCGCCTTTAACTCGCCCGGCTCATAGGGCACTTCATACTGAATCCAATCGTCCTGCAGCTCCTTTTTCCCCAATGACCTTCCATTTAAAAATAATTCTGCCTCATCACAATTCGTATAAAGACGGACTATTTTTACTTCGCCCTCTTTTTCCCATGTCCAATGCGGCATCATGTGAATCAAAGGCGCAGACTTCATTCTTGCCTCATAATAGAAACAATCATCCTTCGGAAAACCGCAGGTATCCATAATTCCGAAATTAGAGCAAACCTGATATTCCTTTAACGGCGTCGGCTCTCCGCGATAATCAAAGCCTGTCCAGATAAAAAATCCTCCTGTTTTAGGGTTTTCCTGATAAAAATTCCATGTCTGCCATGGTCTTGCCGTTCCGCCCGCATTCGGACCGCCTTCTCCTCCCATCATAACATAGCGGGTGCCGTAGCTGGAGCAATGCCCCCGTTCCTTATTATCCTCGTAGATTCCTCTTGTGGTATACCATGAGGCGCTTTCGGTACTTAAAAATTTCATCTGCGGATAGCTTTGGGACAGATTCTGGATCTGATTCTCATTCAGGGAAGACTCCGCATAATTCATGCCGAACACGTCATAGATTTCCATTCCGTATTTTCCTGCCATTTCTCCTGACAGAAATGCTTCTGCCGACAGGAAAAGCCTGCTGTCATCCAAATGCTTTGCAAAAGGGATCATCTTATCCAAAATTCTTAACGCCTGATAGCTGCCTGCAAATATTTCTTCATTTGACATACTCCACGCAAAAACAGACGGGTGATTTCTGGAACTCTTGATCAATTCCTCCAGATCCTCCATGCGGTGCCTGCTTGTCTCAATAATCCTGTTCTCATTGATCACGAGAACTCCCATGCGATCGCACGCCTCCAATAATTCAATGGTTGCCGGATTATGAGAGGAGCGGAACGCATTAAAGCCAATATCTCTGATCTTTTTAATCTTATAATTTTGGATCGCGTCAGGAATCGCTGCTCCGACTCCGACAAAATCCTGATGGAAGCAGGTGCCGTAAAGAGGGGTCTGCACACCGTTTAGCAATAATCCGTTCTCTGTATATGCAATGCTGCGGATTCCAAACGTCGTCTCATAATGATCCGTCATCTGCTCTCCCGCAAATACCTCTGTTATAGCAGTATACAAATACGGATGATCACAATCCCAAAGCAGAGCATTCTTAACCTCCATACTGTATTTTCTTGTATCCTTCCCATAAACAGGTAAGCTGCCGCTTGCTTCGGCACAGCCAAGCTCCGCTCCGTCCGGGTCTATGATCGTTGTGCATACGCGATAATCTGCTTTGGCAAATGTTTCATTGCAGACCGTTGTCTCAATCTCCAACAAGGTGTCCTTGCCGCTTACCTCCGGTTTTACAAAAACGCCCCACCGGTCGACATGGATATCATCATAGGTTACAAGCCATGTATGACGATAGATCCCTCCGCCTTCATACCACCAGCCTTCACTGCCGTTCGTCGTATCGCACCGGACAAGGATCACATTATCCCCCTCGTCCGCCCCATATTTTGTCAGCTCCGTCACATCAAACTGAAAGCCTGTATAGCCGGAATAATGATCTCCGATAAAACAGCCGTTATACCAAAACGACGCATTCCTCATAACGCCGTCAAATTCCAATACCACCCGTTTTCCCAGCGTGCTTTTTGGTATCTGAAATACTTTCCGATAATATGCAACACCATCGGGAATATATCCCTGCGCCCAGTTTACCGCATCCTCCGTCACACCGATTTCCACACGAAAATCATGCGGCAGATCTACTTTTTTCCAATTTTTTGCGGACTTTGCTTTTTCCGGAAGATTTCCCATCAGCATGTTTGCAGCATCTACATCGCCCTTTGCGTCGTCGCCGGCAGGCAGAATATCCTGTAATGCCCTAAGCATCTTTCCCGCCCCTGCAAACGGCTCAAACAGCTCATCATCGACCGCGTTTGTAATACCTGCAACAATCCCGCTTTTCGCATAGGTTTTCGGCAGCGGTCCTACCTCATCTATGATATAACTCCAACCCTTATCAAAACATTGTTTTGTTCTCATCTTACTCTCTCCTGTTCCTATTTCTGACTTTTTCTTTCCGCTAATTCGTTCATGATTCTTTGATGCTCTTTGTCTGTAAATTTATTGAATAACATCGGTATGATCGCCAGTACGCCAATGAAAGCGCAAAAAAGCGTGAATGCTCCGTGCATCATCATCTGCGTTTCACTTGTGACGTGATTCGGCACATAATCTGCAATCTCAAGAACTGCGCCTATGACACCTGCGCTTAATGCCATACCGATTTTCGCAGTTAAGGTCTGTGTAGAGCTGATCAGCCCCTCCTGACGATTTCCAAATTTCCATTCCGCATATTCAATGGTATTCGTCAGCATAGTTGCAGATACTACGGACGAGATACCAAGCGGTATGCTTGTCAGCGCATACAGGAACATAACAAGCGGTATATTTTCAAAGCCCGCAAAGAAGAAAATAACATCTACGATAATTCCAAATACTCTTGCACCGATAAATACCGACTTCGAATCAAAACGTTTCGCAAATACCGGCGCAATGATAAGACCGAAAATCATTCCCGGAAGGAACAGAAGGCTGAATGTCGGGATTAAATTTTCCGACCCGACACAGTCCTTGACATAGTAGATGACCATGCCCTGCTTTAACATCGTGCCGATATTCCCAAGAAGCCCCCAGCAAAGCAATAACAGCAGCGGCTTATTTTGTATGATCGCCTTTACAGAGCTTTTGAATGTGATTTTTTGATTCAGCGCAGGCTGCACATGCTCTCTGATGCAGAAAAAACCAATCAGATAAAATCCTGCCCCGATCAATCCAACGACAAGCGCAGTCATCATATAGCCCTTTTGTTTATCTCCCTGCCCCAGCGCATGGATCAGCGGAATGGCGATAATTCCAAGAATGGTGGCGGCAAGCGTCGTTGACATACGGGAAAAACTGATAATCCTTGACCGTTTCTTTACATCGGAGGACATTGCGGCAGGCATTGTCCAATACGGCACATCCACTGCCGTAAACGCCATACTCATCATCACATAAGTAATACCCGCATAAACGACCTTTAATGTTGGCGACAGATCCGGTGAGCTAAAATTCAATACCAGAAAAATAACAATCACAGGCGCCATAAATAACAGCCACGGTCTGTAACGCCCCCATTTTGTCCTTGTCCGGTCCGCAATGCTGCCCATCATCGGGTCATTAATTCCATCCCACACTCTTGTGAGCAGCATAATGATACTTGCCGTGCCTGCGGCTATTCCAAAAATATCAGTATAAAATACCAGCATGTAATTGCTCCACAGACCGAAAATAAGATTTTGTCCAAAACCTGCAATGGCATGGCCAAACATCTCTCTACCCTTTACTTCACCAGCAATTACCTGTGACATTTCCGCATTTTTTCCAAATGCCCTCATGAACCTGTTCCTCCCCTTCATTCGATTATGTACTTCCTTTACAATAAACGAAAAAAAGGAAAATTTCATTAACAGAAACACGACATGTTGTATGTTTTTCTATCAAATCCAGACATTTTATTTATGCACTTTTCTGCACTCTCCCGGAAGCACACCAAATTCTTTCTTAAATAATTCGTAAAAATGACTGGAGTTCTTAAATCCGACCTCCGCCATGACCGCCGATACGCTCATCCCGTTTTCCTGCAGCAATGCTTTTGCTTTCTTTAGCAAAACCTTTTGGCAGTAATGCGTAATTGTCAGCCCCGTAAACTTCTTGACAATTTTATTCAAATAATCGCCGCTGTAATTTAATTCCTTTGCCAGCTCCTGTCTGGAATATTTTTCCGGATTTTGCTCGATCAGGCGCTTAATCTGCTCAAATAGCTGTTCTTCCACGGAAGAATCCAGCGTGATATGCAAAACCTGATAAAACTCCTTGTTCTGGAGCACTCCAAACAATCGCTCCACAAGGCCGTGAAAAATATGAAGATAGCCGGACTCCTTTTCCACCAGCTCCCGCGTCATTTTTTCAAAAATATTACGCGTCTGCGTGATCCCGTCCTCATTTTCTTTTGCCGAAATATAAAGATAATCTTTCTTATAAAAAGATTTTTCCTCCATGCTTGACTGTAAAAAGCGATAAATATTTCCCGATGTCTTGCCCGCTTCCTCGATCAGCTCCCACACATACTCCTTAGAAAGGCACAGGTATACGACAAAAAAGTCAGTCCCCGACAGTTCTCTGTGCTTTGTATTCCTGTTAATAAAACAGCCTTCGCCTCTTTGATACACATAGGTACTGTTTTCAATCTGCTGTTCTACCGCGCCCTCCAGTACATACATCAGCTCATAATAATCATGCTGATGATCCTTGATCCCCCATTCTTCGGGAAAGACCATTTTACCGTCTATGCTTGTTCCCTCGCCCTCCTGCTTTGTCGTAAATTTCTTGCCCTCGCTGATACCTCCAAACCTTATATTCTTCTTCTTCTCATACTGACCGCCCGACATGACATTGATTGCAAAGGGAACTCTCATATACCGCATATGATCCGTTCGCATCATTTCTAATTTTTCTTTTCGTTCTTCCTCTGACAAAATCTTAATCTCATCATTTAACGCACACCACGGAAATATAAACACGCTTTTATCTGCCTCCTTACAATCATACAGAAAAGGAGCTGCCCACCAATGCCTCAGTGCGGCAACCCCTTTCGCTCCCATCTCCTGCTTCTAAAAACAAACCCTTCTTACTGCACTTAGTATAACAGGATTCTCTATTTTCAAATATAAAATCTTTGTGAAATTATAACAAAAATCATAAGTAAGCGCAACAGCGTCTCCCAAGCTACCCCTGCATCCGAAATTTTTGCAGTTCGATTTTCTTCCCGCCCTCCATGCGTGATTCCTCCGCCGCCAATGCCATATAGTGACTTTCCAGCGAATCCCCAAGTCCCGTGAGTGTCGCTCCTCCTTCTGTGGCAGCCTCATACAGATCCTCCATCATCTGGTCGTCTCCGCCCCCATGACTTTTCTCATCCCCCTCTGCCGCAGTCATAATCTCGACCGCCTCCTTCCCAAACGGCTGCAAGATCAAACGGTCCTCCTCCATCGTTCCGTACAGCTCTCCGGCAGTTCCCATAATATGGATCGTGCGGTAATTCTTCTCGTGAAATCCACACATCGAAAATGAGATCGTCACGCCGTTTTCCATCCGGGCACAGACAACCTGATGATCGACCACATCATTGTCACACTGAAACACACAGCGTCCATAAGGTCCGTCATACAAAGCCTCGCGCAAACACGCCTCCCCCCGCGCACCACGCACCTCCCTCTGCATCCAGTCCGTTCCGTTTTGCCCGCTTGCATTCACAGCATTGGTCAGATAAATCTTTTCGGCATCAAATGGACAGTCGGACTTTTTCGGACATCCCTGCATACAATAGCCCGGCGCACCGCACGGCGCGTTCTTTTCCCGAAAATAGGTCAGCGCACCCATCGAGGAAATGGTCTGACATCTGCTCTCCGTCAGCCATACGAACAGATCCATATCATGACAGCATTTTGCGAGGATCATCGGACTGGTCTCCTTGCTGTTTCTCCATTTCCCTCTCACATAGCTGTGCGTATAATGCCAGTACCCGACATTTTCCGCCGCCTGAATGGATATTATTTCCCCGATCGCCCCACGCTCTAACAGCTCCTTGATTTTTCTGTAAAACGGCGCATACCGCAGCACATGACAGACTG
The DNA here is from genome assembly GCA_019421345.1 of Roseburia sp. Taxonomy (GTDB): domain Bacteria; phylum Bacillota; class Clostridia; order Lachnospirales; family Lachnospiraceae; genus Roseburia. The sequence goes on from JAHZFL010000001.1 coordinate 162,775, forward strand.
TCACAAGAGCGCCGCAGCCGCATGCTGCCTGGTAGAGCCTCCTGCACTCATCCGCATAGGGGGAGACAGGCTTTTCCAGCAAAATATCATACCCCTGCCGCATTGCAAGCAGTGCATGCTCCACATGCTGTCTGTCCTGCGTGCAGATAAACGCAATATCCGCCATCCTTGGCACGGCAAACAACTGCTTGGCATCGGAAAAACACTGTTCCTCCGCCAATCCGTATTCCTCCCGGATACGCGCGCGCCGAAAATCATCCGGCTCCGCCACCCCGACAAGCTTCATTTTTTCCGGATATTTTTTGGTGTAAGGCGCATATGCAAGAAATCCCCTGCCGCCGGCGCCTGCAATTACAATCGAAATCATCTTTTTCATGTTACCTCCATGCACACAAGCTTTTTGCATCTATGATTTTTTTATGGTACACTATAACTATTACTTGATACGATATTTTAACAAGGAGACTTATGATGAGAAATTTTTTTAAGCCTGCTTTTACAACTTCTATGTATAAAAAAATGTTTCTTCGCCATTTCCTACAGCTTTTTTTGATCTTTGTAACTCTGTTTCTGATCGGGGTCTGTACGTTTTCCTATCAGTCCCATCAGCATAAAAAAGAGCTTTTGCGGCAGTCGGCAGATTCCCTGTCCGATTTTTCCGAGGGACTGCTCCGTGAGTGCCAGACGATCGCATTTAATGTCGGACGGCTCGACCCGCTTCTTGCGATCTCTGCCTCCGGCAATCCTTACCTTAATTTTTCACAGACCGACTCCACGATCTTTTTTAATGCACAGCATGATCTTATTTCACATAAGGCGCTCAACCGGCATATTTCTTCCATGAGCGTTTACCTGACGGAAAAAGAGTATATTATATCAGATCACGGAACGATCACACTGGAAAGCTTTTGCCAGAGTGTTTTTAATACGGACTCCGATACCTTCGCAGACTACCTAAGACCTCTGACCCCCGGCTATTACCTGTTCCTCCCGCAGGGCGCGATCGCAGAGACAAACACGCCGCTGCAGTCGGTCTACATTCTGCCGCTCATCAACAGCAACGGAAGCCGGTACGGAACCTTATTTTTATTTCTCGACGACGCACAGATCTTAAAAGAGCTGGATGCCCTCGTCGGAGAAAATATCGAGTATTTTATCCTGGGAGAGAATCATTCCCCGCTTTTTCTTCCACCGGAGGAAAAAGCCTCCCTCTCCGCTGCCACGCTTGCCCGGCTTACCTCCGATAACCGCTATCTTTCCGCTGCGGATACCCACAGCGGCTGGACGCACTATGTCGGCTATTCCAAAGACTTTCTGCAAAAACAGCTCTGGCTGTGCCTGCTTTTATTTACTGTAATTTTTCTTGTGGGAGTCTGCCTGCAGATCCCGCTTGCAAATGCGATCTGCAAGAAAAATTATGCGCCGATCCGGGAGCTGTCGTCCATGATCACGGACACCGCGTCCGCAGCCGCGCATGAACCGGAATACGAAACCCTAAAAAGCACCGTCAGCGCCATTTTAGAAAATAAAGCATTGTTGGAGCAGCAGCTTTCGCTCTATAAGCCGGTTTTGATCAACAGCTTTTTGCTGGAGCTGCTAAGCTCAAACAACGGGGACGATGCACAGGTTCTGCGCGGGCTTTCCAGTCTTGGTGTGCGCATTCCGTTTTCCATCTGCTTTTGCGTTGCGCTCATCGCGCCGACACTGACGCATGGTTACTGGTATCAGCTTGCCAAAAGCCAGACAACAGAATCTGTCGTCTGCCTGTATTTATCCTGCCGCAAGCATGTGGGCGTTTTATTCTTTAACTGTGCCGACAAGCAGCAGGCGCTTTTGTCCCAAAAAGCTGTCAGTGACATTTTAGAACAGGATGAGGGCGTCTGTTCCTATGGAATCGGAAGTATGTCGGAGGATTTAAAATATGCGCCGATTTCTTATTCACAGGCGATCTGTACCTTAGATTATTTCTCTCTGCAAACAGAAGAAAAGGCAATTTCCTTCGATGCACTGTTTGCTGCGCAGGTTCTCAATTTACCGACGCCCGAAACGTTAAAGTCACTGGATGCCAGCTTTTCCGCCTTTCGGTTTCAGACGGCAAAGGAAAATTTTTCGGAGTATTTCCGCCTGATCTCCAAATCAGGCTACGGCAAAAAGGAGCATTTGACATATGCACAAAAGCAGTTGCTCATTGCTGCATCAAAGCTCCCGCAGGAATATCAGTCGGCGCTTGATACAGAGGCGCTGCGCGCCCTAAACACAGATGCCCGCGATGCGTTTGCCACCTTATCAGAGCTTTGTGCGCAGACCTTAGATAAGCTCACCACTCTCTTTGAACAATCATCCGAGGAACAGTCAAAGCACGCCTCCCGCCGGATTTTAGAATGGCTGGACGAGCACCTTTGCGATGAAAATCTGTCGCTTAGCTACTTTGCGGAAGCCTTCTCCCTTTCCGAGAGCCAGATGAGCCGGAAAATAAAGGCGCTGACCGGGGAAAATTTTCTTTCCTATGTCAATCAGAAACGCATCGAGCACGCATGCACGCTCTTAACGACGACCGACCTTCCTGTACTGCAGATTGCCAATAGCTGCGGCTACGAAAACGACATCACCTTCCGAAGAATCTTTAAGAAATATATCGGCGTCACTCCGGGAGAATACCGCCGTCACCAGATGAACTGATCCTGATAGGCCGGCGCATTTTCATATTGATTGGTCTGCAGGATCATGCGGATATTGCGGTACGCACAATCTCTTAACGCCTCCTTTGGCAGCGTACCGCTCTCTGCAGCCCTGCGAATACTGTCGCAGTCAGTCTCCGACCCAGGCATGATCAGGTCATTTCCTGCCGCAATACATCCGGCGGCACTGCAGGTGCCGTCCTCTGCGGACAGCGTGGTCGCCCAGTCTGTCATCACAATTCCCGCAAAATTCCATTCCCCGCGCAAAACCTCTGTACACAAATCATAATTGTTCGCCGCATAGATTCCGTTTATTTTATTGTAGGCTGTCATGACAGCCATCGGCTGGGCTTCTTTTACGGTGATCTCAAAGCCCTTGAGATAAATTTCCCGCAGCGCGCGCTCCGAGACAACGGAGTCTGAATTTAAGCGCTCCTCCTCCTGATTGTTGCAGGCAAAATGCTTGATCGTCGCTCCGCATCCCGCAACAGACTGCACGCCTCTTGTGACGGCTGCCGCTATCCTCCCCGTCAAAAGCGGGTCCTCCGAATAATACTCAAAATTTCTTCCTCCCAGCGGGTTTCTGTGAATGTTCATACCCGGCGCAAGCCAGAGAGAAATCTCAAACAGCTCCATTTCCCTCCCCACCATGCCTCCGAGCTCCTCCGCCAGCGCCGGATTCCAGCTCTGTGCCAGCAGCGTACCAACCGGCATTGCCGTACAGTACTGATAGTAGGTCATTCCTTCCGTAACCGCTTTTTTCGGAAAAAACTGCTGCTCCAATTCCCCGATCGCACCGCTCTCCACAAGCTCTCCGTCCTTTACCTGATAGCTTTGCCGCAGCCGTAAGCCCGCCGGACCGTCCGCCAGCACAACGCTCGCGACCCGATATGGCTCGCCGCATAAGACAGAGGTCGTCTCTGCCGCCGCACCAGGAACGCTTTTCCCTGCCGCGCCGATCAGCCCCCGGCTCTGGCCGTCGAGCGCACCGACTGTCACGGCGATCATCTCCTCCTTTGTGAGACGCTTGACAAGCTCCTCCGCCTCTTTGGAAACTGCCAGAAATGCTTCAGAGACTGCCGGCTTTTTGGGCGTATATAAAAAATGCGGAAGTATCACGCATGGCAGCTCCTGTTCCTCTGCCTCCCTGCGCCAGCCTTCTTCTCTGCGCTTTTGTGCGGCTAAGTCAGGGAATATTTCTTCGATCTGCGTCTGTTTCGCACAAATCGCCCCACAGGAGCGGAGCATGACCTCCTCTGCCAAAACAGCCGTTCCGATCAGCCGTACATTGCAAAGCGCATTGCCAAGCCAGATCCCATAGCAGCCGCTTTCTAATATCCATGCCGCCTGTTCCTCCTCATAGGAGGAAAGCGACGCGATTGAAAATGAAAGCGTTATCACCTGTGCCTCTCCGGGCGCAAGCTCTTTTGTTTTCACAAACCCCGCCAGACGGCGGAACTCCTTTGCCAGACGCCCCTGCGGGCAGGAGACATATACCTGCACCACCTCTTTTCCCGCATACTGCTGCCCGCTATTTTTAACCTCTGCCGTTACCGTTAGCTGCGGGTCTCCCTCCTCCCCTGAAAGCGCGATATTTAACGCTTTCACAGAAAAATCGGTATAGGACAGACCATAGCCGAAGGTATAACGGGCAGGTATATCAAATGTGTCAAAGTACCGATAGCCCACATAAATTCCCTCCCGGTACTCCACCTGCCTTTTATTTTCGCTTTTATTCGGAAATCGGGCAGTCGGATAATCCTCATAGCAATACGCCCATGTATCTGTCAGCTTGCCGGACGGTGTGACGTCTCCCGAAATAACGTCCGCCAACGCATTCCCGCCCTCCTGTCCCGCCTGCCCAAATTGCAGGATCGCCTTAATGCTCGGAATCTCCTCCGTAAATCCAAGATCGACGATCCCGCCTGTATTTAACACCAGAATGACTTTGGAATAACACTCCCCGATTCGTTTTAATAAGGAAAACTCCTCATCGGAGAGGAAGTAATCGCCGCGTGCTGACTTTCGGTCTGCTCCCTCCCCGGAAATACGCGACAGCACATAGACTGCCGCATCGGCGTCATCTCTCTCTGCCTCCTCACCGGGAATACTTCCCGCCGGTATCTCAAATGGCGTCGTGAAATATGCCAGATAAAACGGAAGCTTTTCCTCCTCCATCTTCCTTTGGATCGTTGCACTCCACGCCTCGCGCGCTGCCCTTTGGCATCTGTCGTACGCGCTTAGCCATTCCTCTGTTGTAATCTGATAGCCTGCCTGTGCAAGACCTCTGTATATATCAATACTCTCCCGCTCGTTCACATCCCCGGAGCCGATGCCGCCCTTTATCGTTTTCCCTGCGCCAGCTCCGTATAAAGCAAGCTTACTCCCCCTTTTTAGGGGGAGTAAGCAATCCTCATTTTTCAGAAGAACGAAGCCCTCGGCTGCCGCTCTCCTAACTAATCCTTTATGCTGTTTTTCGCGCTCTGTGATCTCATTGGAAGTCGTACCTGTAAAATTTCGCCAACGAAGCTTCATAGAGTCTCCTTCCTTTCACCTTAATCTGCGATATTTCTGTGCCATTTTCCATTTGTGAAATCAGGAATATCAACGACCGCGCCGCCCTTTGCGATCGACATTTCCGACAGCACCGTGATCGCCATCCAGCTTGCTGCGTCATAGACGTCAACCGGCATCGGTGCATCGGCACGCAGAGCCTCAAAAAACTTTTTAAACTCCAGCCAGTCCATACCGTCATGGCTTCCCTGCACGCCTTCTTTGATATACTGCTTCCAGACAGGATGATCGTATGCTTCCTCATATTCGGAGGCATTATTGATGCACTCCTTGCGCCAGTCATAATCGTGCGCTTTATGCTCCTTGGAATCCACAAATACGGAATCCGTTGCCTCCTCATACATCGCCTTTGTTCCTCTGACGGTAAAGCCGCGGCTGTAATATCTCGGCAGCGTGGTGTCCAGTGTAAGCACGATCGTTTCTCCGTTTGCACACTTGATCACCGTTGTCACAACGTCTCCCTGTGCAAAGGTCTTGTCCTTCAAAAATGCGTCATCCGCTTTCTTTTCTTTAATATACGCCTGCAGACCGGACGCCTTTGATGCCATTGAGGTCAGCGTCATCATGCGGTTGCCGTGATTGATCTTTAAGATTTTTGCAATCGGTCCTAATTCGTGCGTCGGATAATTGTCGCAGTTGTGGCTTAAGTAATTTCTCAGACGGTAATGTCTGTTTTCACGTCCGTCCGCAATTTCGTCGCGCAGATCATGATGATAGCCGCCGCTGCAGTGTACAACCTCTCCGAAAAATCCATTCTGTGCCATATGAAGCGCCATCATCTCACGCCGTCCAAAGCAGCAATTCTCCAAAAACATAAACGGCATGCCTGTCTCCTCATATGCTTTGACAAGCTCATGGCACTGCTCCAGCGTATAAGCGCCGCCTACCTCCATTGCCACCGCCTTTCCCGCACGCATGGCTGCAATCGCGATTTCCGAATGATATTCCCATGCTGTGGCGATAATGACTACCGTGACCTCATTGTTTGAGAGAAGCTGTCTGTAATCGGTATAAATCTCTGGCTCCTTTTGTCCGGCTTCTGCGACAAGCTTTGCTCCCTCTTTTGCCCTGTCCTCATAAACGTCACAGACAGCAACAACCTCCTCGCCCTGTGCCAATACCACATCCTTTAATAGCCAGGTTCCTCTGCACCCTAATCCCACATATCCAATTTTAATCGTCTCCATTGTAAGTTATCTCCTTTGCTGTTATATTTCTGACTGAAGTTTTTTTAATAACACACGTCCAAACCAAAAACCAAACGCCAGTGCAAGCAATCCCTGCAAGAGCAGGATCTGCTGTGTCGGCGTAAATGGAAAGCTTCCAAAATACCAGGTTTTTTTCAAAAGCTTTAAGAGCAGCGCGCTAAGCCCCTGCCCGCTGAGAGACCCCATATTTACCACCATAAAATACCATGACAGATAAGCAGTCTTGTTTTCCTCCGGCGTAAAAATATATGCCATATTGTTAAAGTATAGGGTTCCGCCTGCCAGCATCGCCTGATAGACGAGCAGTGTGACCGGAAGTAGAAAAAGATAATTGCTTCTGTCGATCAGCATATGCAAAAACGGATAGAGCGCAAACAACAGAAATACCCTCTGAAACGCTCCAAACCACGAAGCCTTTTTCAAAAGCTTATACCAAAAAGGCATCGTTATCATCGTTACCGCAATATTCATCGCCTGCAGCAGACTGATGAAGGAGTACGGAACCTCTACATGATCAAGCAGATAGGTGTTTGAGGAATACAGCGTCATGGTGGAAATCATCATCCATGCAAACACCGGAATCATTGTCAGGCAAAACTTTGTATTTTGAAACGGAAGGACCAAAAGCTCTCGCCCCCTGCAGCTACTCACGGGATATGTGATCTCTTTTGGCAAAAGCAAAAGTAAAAGCTCCGCCAATGCGATGGCGTATGCCGCCAGACGAATCCATTTCATCCAGTAGAGCTCATTTTGCGTGCTCTTTGCCATATCTGCCAAAAAGCTTGCCGTCATTGCCGCCACCGCCGTGAAAATACTGTTGATGACGCCGGAGACCGCATAAAAGCGTCCCCGGAGCTCCTCCGGCAGGAAATGGATATGCCATGCGGGAAATCCGCTTGCCACAAGAATATTGACCGCATTTCCCACCGTAAGGCAAACCGCCGTAAGCGCTACCAGATACTTGGTTTCCCCAAGCTGCGGCAAACATGTGATCGCCGCAATGACGAGCGTGTGATAAATAAACCTTGTAATTCCAAGAATCGCCTTGCGCCTGCAAAACATCTCCAAAAGGAGCGGCGAAAGCGGATAGAGGATACCCGCAAGAAAGGGGATACTCGTGGTGATCCCGACCTCTGCCTCATCCATACCGGCGCTCATCAAAAGTCCCGTCAAAAATACGCCTGTCGTTAGCGCCGTATAGATCGCCTTTAAGCATTCCGCGCCAAGGATGCAGCATCTCGCTCTCCCGTCCTCCGTGCGAAAAGAAAATATTTCGTTCATTTTGCCGCACCTCTGGCTCTACTCTTTGACCGCGCCGATCATCATACCCTTAATAAAATATTTCTGCAAAAACGGGTAGACGCATAAAATCGGCAGGAGTGCGACAACGATCACGACATACTTAAGCTGCAGACTTATCATGCTCTGTGCGGCAGAGCCGATCTGATTGCCCATACTCTCGTTATTGATCAGTATCTTCATCAAATATACCTGTAACGGCTGTAGGTCCTTTCTGCCCGGCAGATAGATCATGGATGTGAAATATCCGTTCCACTGCTGTACGGCATAATAGATAACGAGCACGGCCACAATCGGCTTTGACAGCGGAATAAATATTTTCCGCAAAACCGTAAATTCATTCGCACCGTCTATTTTTGCGGACTCATACAAACTCTCCGGTATCGTTGATAAAAACGTCCTTGCCACAATGATATAGTAAGGAGCAGCGCCGACCGGAAGTATGATCGCCCATCTCGTGTTATACAGACCAAGCTTGTTGATCAATATGTACATCGGTACCAGCGAGCCTGCCAGAAACATCGAGATCGAAAAGAAAAACGATAATTGTTTTCTTAAGAAAAACTGTTTTCTCGAAAGCGGATACGCTGCCATCAGCGTAAGTATGGTGCTGAACGCCGTTCCCACGACTGTGTACCAGATCGTATTATAATAAGAACGCCAGATCTCCGGATTTTTAAACACCATTTCATAGGCGGTCAGATCAAACCCCTTCGGCAGCAGCGTCACCGTATTGGAGATCACCGCCTGCGGATCGCTGACCGACATACTGAACACATAGATCAGCGGATACGCCGCAATACATGCCGCAAGAAAGCAGAACGTATAATTGGTCGCCGTATAGATCCTATCGCCCAGCGTCATTTTTTGTCTTTTTTTCTTCCATTGTGTTTTTTCTTTTACCACAGCGAAACCTCCGATACTTTTTTGCTCATCCGATTGGCAATGATGACAAGGATCAGGTTGATCGCAGAGTTAAATAGTCCTACTGCAGATGCAAAGCTGTAATTTCCTTCCACAAGACCGGTCCGGTAGGTGTAGGAAGAAATGACATCCGCAGCCTCAAGCGTAACCGGATTATACAGTAAAATAATTTTTTCATAGCCAATGCTCATCAGCGTACCGATCTGCAGAATAAATGTGACAACGATCGTCGGCATGATGCACGGCAGTGAAATATGACGCACTCTCTGAAATCTCGTCGCACCGTCAATCTTGGCTGCCTCATACAATTCAGGACTGACGCCTGTGAGCGCCGCCAGATAAATGATCGCCGACCAGCCAAAGCCCTGCCAGATACCGCTGGCGATAAAGACTGTCTTAAACCACTTCGGTTCCATTAAAAAGTTGATCGGATCTCCTCCGAAAAACTCAATGATCGTATTGACGATCCCATTGCTCGGAGAGAGGAAGGTCACAATCATACCGCAGATGATCACCGTGGAAATAAAATATGGGATATAGCTTACCGCCTGCACAATGCGCTTATATGCCCCCGCTTTTAAGTCGTTTGTCATCAGGGCAAAAATAATCGGTATCGGAAATCCCCATAAAATACTGTACACACTGATCAATACCGTATTTTTCAGCACCCGGAAGAAATAGGGGGAGTTGAAAAACTGGATAAAGTAGGTAAATCCCGCCCAATCACTGTCCATGATTCCTTTTGCCGGTGAATAATCCTTAAATGCAATGATATTTCCGTACATCGGGTAGTAGAAAAATATAAGATAATGAATCACCACAGGCAGGATGATCAAAAGCAGTGCCTTATCACGCTTGATATTCTTTTTTAAATTCTCCCATTTTTTCTTCATAAACGCACAAACACTCCTTCTTATTTTGCTAATCTGTCATATTGTGCCTGTTTGACCTCTAAAATCTTATCTAAGCCAAGCTCTTTTACATAAGAAACGTAATTATCCCATTCCTTCTCAATATCTGCTGTACCCACCGTAAATTTACCGGTCATCTCCCAGACATAGGTCGACAAGTCGCCCATTAAGCCGGAGATTTCCTTGCTCTCCTCCTCAGTAGCCGGAGGCAGGATCAGCGACGATTTCGCATAAGGTCTTGTCCTGTCTGAAACATCCACAAATTTGTCTCTTAATTCTTCCGGATACTCAAAGAGCATCGCTTCGCCGCGCTCCTTTGACATGATATACGGAAGTCCTATCTGACATCCATAAGCATTCAATACCTCGGTAGCCTCCAGACCGTCAGGATTTTGCGTCACATACTCGGTAAATCTGACCGTACCGTCCGCCTCGCGTGTATAGGTCTCACCCTCAACGCCAAGATTCATCAGCGCCGTACCCTCCGGGCTCATCAGATAGTCGATCAATGCGACCACGACCTCAGGATGCTCGCAGCTCTCTGTGATCACATAGCCGTTGACCGTCACATCACCGAGAATCTCCGTCATCTGCGCATACGGACCTTTTGGCGGAATAAGCGGCACAAGCTCTGCATCCTCCACCCCGTTTGCTCTTAACGCATCCTCCAGCGCCGGAATCTTTGCCGGATAAGCAAGGAAAGCTCCGACCTCGTTTCTTGCTACCTTCTCATACAGCTTCGTCTCATCGCCCATCGTCAAAAACTCAGGATCCAAAAGACCGTCCTCATAGAACGCATTCAGCCATGTATAAAACTCTTTTGCACGGTCGCTGATAAACTCATACTGCATCTTGCCGTTTTCATCGGGATACCAGCCATCGGAATAAAACAGGTGAAGATCCCATGCATGTGCAAAAAATGTTGTATACCAAGCATGACCGCCTACCGAAAACGGTATCTCATTGCCTTTATTGCCGTCTCCATCGGCGTCCTCATCGCGGAACGCCTCCAATACCGTCATCCACTCATCAATCGTCTCCGGCTCTTTTAATCCCAGACGATCCAGCCAGTCCTTTCGGACAACAAATGAATACGGCATAAAATATGCGTTTTCGCTGACTGTATTTAAGGAATAAATATGTCCGTCCGCAGAAGTCAGCGCTTTCACATGCGGAAATTGTTCGTACATCGCCTGAATATTTTCGCCGAACTTTTCAATATAGTTTTCCAGCGGAACGATTCTTCCGTCACTTCCAAGCTCTCCTAAATTAACGCCGTTTGGAAGCAGCATCACATCCGGCAGCTCGCCGCCGGCGCTCACACGCAGCTTCATCACTTCCACATACTGCGCCGGAGCTGTCACGTCCCAGTTGATCTTGATATTGGTGCGCTTTTCAATTTCTTTCCATAACGGAAGGTTGTTTGCGAGAGAAGCCGTCGTTCCGTCCTCTGTCGCGATCGTGATTTCCACCTGTTCCTTTAACGGAAATGTAATGTCCTCCATATTATTGATTTCCTCGGTGGACATCACCTTTGCCTCCTCCTGTGCGGTATCCTTACCGCAGCCGCTTAGTGTGCCCGCCGCCATAACCATCGCCAACAGGCAGGCTGTCATTCGCGTCCCTTTTCCTCTGTTTTTCATAAAATACCTCCTCATCTTTTCATGATTTTTATTTGCGATTAGGCATTTCAAATATATCATCCCGCATTTTAATAAACAACATGTTATTTTTGCACAACACACATTTCTTGCACACCGTAGATTCAACGCTTTCTCCATATATTTCAACAAAATTTATGTGCAAATGACGAATGCCTTAGCAGATAATGCAAAGCGCTGGGACTGCTAACAAAGAGTGACACGCTTCGCGAGACACTCTTATGTCAACAACGAGTGACACGCTTCACGAGACACTCTTATGTCAACAACGAGCGACACGCTTTGCGAGCCGCTCTTATGTTAAAAAGCAGCCATACAAAAATTGTATGACTGCTTTTTGACGATCAATGTCATTTGTAAAGAGGAAATACTATATTTTCACGTTGATTTGCTGTATAATAGAGACGAAAAACAGTTAGGAGGTATTTTCATATGATTTCTACCAAAGGCCGTTATGCCCTTCGTGTAATGTTAGACCTTGCGGCACAGGATCCGTATACCTATATTCCACTTCAGGAGATTGCCGCCAGACAGGGCATTTCAAAAAAATATCTGGAAGCGATTGTAAAAACACTTGTTTCCAACCATCTGCTTGACAGCAGCAGCGGAAAAGGCGGCGGCTACCGTCTGACCCGTTCTCCCGCCGAATATACTGTTGGCGAGATCTTAGAATTGATGGAGGTTCGCCTTGCGGCGGTTGCCTGCCTTTCCAAGGATGCCACCCCCTGTGACCGGGCAGACTTTTGCCAGACGCTTCCACTCTGGCGAGAATTTAATGAGCTGACCCATAACTTCTTCTACGGAAAAACATTGGCAGACTTACAAAAAACCACTTCAAATCCTCCCGCTGATTCTTAACAACGCACAGTGCGTTCCCCCGGAGGGGGCGCACACTCCCGCGTTGTGATAAACTCTAAAGGAAGCACACCCTTGCCGCGCCGCGCATGATCGCGAAGCAATACTTCCTCACACAAAGGGTATTTCTCCCCGTCTCATGACTTCACTGACCTATTCCATTCAGTACTGATATTTTTTCCTATACTTTACAAACATCAGGATTGACAGGCAAATTGCCGCAAATTCTGCAGCCGGTGTAGCAAGCCATACTCCCGTTACGCCCCAGACTGCGGGGAGTATCAGCATCGCAATTACCATGAATACAAAGGAACGCGAAAAAGCAAGGATCGCAGAAATCAATCCATTGGACAGTGCCGTAAACATTCCGCTGGCAAACACATTAAAACCAATGAACATCAGTGCCATCGAGCAGATACGGTTTCCGGCAATGGCTAAGTCATAAACCGGATTGTCAGGGCGGGCAAATACGGATACCAAAGGCTCTGTCGCTGCCAACGAAACAACCAGTGTCACCGCCGCGATCACTCCGATAATCTTTAAACTCATCCGAATCAATTTCTTTAGCTTTTCATGGTTTTGTTCGCCATAATAGAAGCTGATCATCGGTGCAACCCCGTAGGAATAACCGGTATACAAGGAGGTGGCAAACATCAGCACATACATGATGATGGTAATTGCCGCCACGCCGTTTTCCCCGACATACTTAAGCATTGTCCAGTTAAACATCATTGTGACAATGCCCGTCACCAACGCTGTCGCCATCTCCGAACTGCCGTTTGCCGCGGCCTGTATCAGCGCTTTCCAGCGGCATACAGGCTTTACAAAATGAAGCAGACTCCTTCTATTGGAAAACAATACAAAACCGACAACAGCCGTTACGGAATATCCCAATCCTGTGGCGATCGCGGCTCCCGCAATGCCCATGTCGAACACGGCAATCAAGACATAGTCAAGCACCATATTCAAAATACCGCCCGCAATCGAACAGATCATAGAAAGCGTAGATTTTCCAGTTGCGATCATGTAGAGGGTAAAATTATTCATCAGAAGAATCGGGATCACAAAAATCAAATAACGGCTCAAATAAGCATGACAAAGATCGAATACGGCAGGCGATAAATTCATACCTTTAAAAATATGATCCATAACCGCGTATCCAAGTGCGGACATCAGCAGTCCGACTATCACATTCACAATGATCAGACATGTGAAATCTTCATTGGCTTCCCGTGTTTTTTGCTCCCCTACCTTTCGCATAATGACAGCACTTCCGCCCGTGGCAAGCATCGTAGAGATCGCCGTGACCAATGAAATAATGGGAGCTGTCAGATTGACCGCAGACAGCGCATCTGTTCCGATAAGATTTGAAACAAACAGACCGTCAACCATTGTGTAAAAAGACATAAATACCGTCATAATAATAGTTGGAACAGCAAATTTCAAAACATTACGAAACGTAACAGGCTGGCTGTATGGATTTTCTTTTTGCATAAATTAACATCCTCCTTGTTTTTCTCTTGCATATTTCATATAATAGACCGTACAGTAACTGTACGGTCAAGAGGATTTTTAAAAATGTTAAAAGAAAAAAATACATTATTTACGATTGGTCAGTTTGCCGCACTCCATGAAATAAATAAAAAAACGCTCATGTGGTACGATGAAATCGGCTTACTCAAACCTGCGTATATCAAAGAAAACGGCTACCGCTATTATAGTTATCAGCAAAGTGCAGCGTTGGAAACTATCCTGATGCTGCGGGAGCTGAATGTGTCTCTCGATGAAATCAAGAACTTTATGAGCCATCGAACCATCGATACTATGGAATTACTTTTAGAAGAAAAGATTGGTGAATTGAATCAGACGATTTCTCATTTGAAATCGATACGAAAAATACTATCTAATCATAAACAGGATATGGAAACACTGCGCTCGTTGGATTTATTCTCCATCAGCCTTGTAGAAAAACAAAGCCGCTATTTCGTAACCGTCGATGTATCCTCCGATCCGCCCTTGGATAGGACGATCGAACAGGTTATTGCAGAAACAAAAAAATATCAGCTTCGCCGTCTGCACGACGCTTCCTACGGAGCAATGATTTCGGTCGAAAATCTTTATCAAGGAAAATTTAATGAATATGCAGCTTTATATATTGAAATGCCCTACGCGATTTCCAAGAAAGGGCTTCATTTACAGCCCGCAGGAACATATTTGCGCGCATTTTGTAAAGGCAGTTGGGACAAGCTTCCAAACAAATATGAGGAAATCCTTGCGTATGCCAAAGAGCATGCGCTGTCCCTGCATGGTTTTTCTTATGAAGTGGGTATCAATGAACTTGTGATCGACAACATGGACGATTATATTACGCAAATTGAAATACCTGTGAAAGCATAAACGATATGAGTGACACGATTTGTTAGACAATCCAAACGCCGTTGCTTTTTATGAAACCGGCATAGCCTCTCGGCTATGCCGCCCCTGCGGGGATGAAATCACCTTTTTATGAGGGTACTCCCTCGCCGCTCTCATCTTTTGTTTTGTGCGGCCCCAGCATCCCTAATTTAAAATGCTTTCTGCAAAGCGGCATATACTGATCGTTTGCGCCAAGCATCACCTGCGGACCTGAACGCACAACGCCGTTTTCATTATATCTCGTATTACAGGTCGCTTTACGTCCGCACCAGCACATCGTTTTTAACTCCTGGATCACATCTGCAATTGCGATCAGCCGTTCACTTCCGGGAAACAGCTTGTTCTGAAAATCTGCCCGCAAGCCGTAACAGACTACCGGCACGTCCATAAAATCCACTATATCGGAAAGATAATCAATCTGCTCCGGCGTTGCAAACTGCACCTCGTCCACAATGATACAATCATATTTGCGTATTTCTTCCTCCGGCATCTCATGCAGCGTTTCCATCGAAATACACGGATGCTCTAATCCGATTCTGGAATGCACCACCCCGACACCGTCTCTGGTGTCCACCTGTGATTTGCACAAAAGCGCCTTTTGTCCCACTTCCTCATAATTAAAGTGCGTCATCAGGGCATTTGCCGTCTTGGAGCTGCCCATCACCCCATAATAAAAATATAATTTTGCCATGTCGTTTTCCTTTATACTGTCTCTATCAAAATGAAACCGTTTTGCTCCTGCGATCCCCCGGAGGGTTTGATGAATCGGAAACTAATAAGTTTCCGCTCAAATGAGTTTCGTTTGCGAAACTCTGCGCCTGTGGCGGGTCGCATTTGCGACATTATTCTTCTCCGCCACAGTGCGATCCCCCGGAGGGTTTGATGAATCGGAAACATCGTTTCCAATCAAATGAGTTTCGTTTGCGAAACTCTGCGCCTGTGGCGGGTCGCATTTGCGACATTATTCTTCTCCGCCACAGTGCGATCCCCCCGGAGGGTTTGATGAATCGGAAATATCGTTTCCGATTCATCAAAAAAGGTGCAGCCATCACTGGCTACACCTTACTATTGAAGAAAATAGCTAAGGAGCGGACGCCTGTTTTGTCCCCAACTTTCATTTCATAAAGTCTGTGTTCTTTGCAGACTAATTATACATGATCCGTCAAATTTGTCAAGTTTGTTTGCGCATTGTCAGGAATTATGATACACCATCATTGACACCCCACCGAGTATCCATTAAACTCTATCTTATAGTTAGAGTTTTGGAGGATTTTTATGAGAGGATCCCTGTTTTCTATCGGAGAAATGGCAAAGTTTAACCGCGTCAGTATTCCAACGCTGCGCCTGTATGATAAAATGAACCTTTTAAAACCTGCCTTTGTGGATCAGGAAACAGGCTATCGCTATTACTCCCTCCACCAAAATGCGCGGTTAGATATGATCGCTTATATGAAAGAACTTGGAATGAGTATAGCAGAAATCAGAAAGGTGCTTGAAAAAGAGGACCTGACCCAGGTGGAAATGATTCTGTCTCAGAAGAATGAACAAATACACCGTCAGATCCGTGATTTAAAAGAACAGCACGATGCTGTGGAACGAGCCATTGCCAGTATAGAACGCTATCGCAAATCTCCTTTGACAGGAACGCTGTCGTTAGAATACATTGACCGACGCTATATTTGGGGGATTCCCTGTAAAAGTAATTTTTATCAACAGGGCATTGACAGCTACGAGCAGGAGCTTGCCGCGCTCCGCCGGCAGATGGCAGAACAAAATCTCCTGCAGATTCATTCCTACAATACGGGAACTTCCATTCGCCGCGAGGATTTTGTGCAGGGAAACCTCGCGCCCGATCAAATGTTTATATTCACCAATGCCAAAAATGCGCAGGGACTGCAAACCTCCGTTCTTGACAGCGGCATGTATGCCTGCATTTATCTGGATGGGTTTGATAATGAACCGGAGAGCGCCGGGCGGCTGCTCCGTTTCTGCAAAGAAAATGACTACACGATCACCGGAGACTATCTCTGTGAGGTTCTGACCGAATTTAACGTATTCAGCGACCAACAGCGCAGTATGTTCCTGCGCTTACAAGTTCCTGTAAGTTTTTAACATGGGCTTGACTCTCATCTTATTGCAGAGTTTATAATAAAAGCAACAACAAAACCACAAGGAGGTTGCTTTTATGGAAAAAATCAAGGTAGTACAGTATGGGTGCGGTAAGATGTCTAAGTATATTCTTCGGTATCTGTACGAGCACGGCGCACAGATCGTAGGAGCTATTGATGTGAATCCCGCTGTTGTCGGTCAGGACGTCGGTGATTTCGCAGAACTTGGTGTAAAAACCGGTATTATCATTTCAAATGATGCCGATAAGGTACTTGACGAATGTGACGCAGATGTCGCGATTGTAACCTTATTCAGCTTTATTTCCGATATTTATTCTCATGTGGAAAAATGCGTAACCCGCGGTATCAATGTTATCACCACCTGTGAAGAAGCTATTTACCCGTGGACGACTGCCGCAGGTCAGATCAATAAGCTCGACGCACTTGCAAAAGAAAACGGCTGCACAATTACAGGTTCGGGCATGCAGGATACGTTCTGGATCAATATGGTCGGCATGGTAGCCGGAAGCTGCCACCGCATTGAAAAAATCAAAGGTGCTTATAGCTACAATGTGGATGAATACGGTCTTGCACTTGCAAAAGCGCATGGCTGTGACCTGACACCGGAGGAATTTGAAACCCAGATCGCGCATCCTGATGTATTTGAACCATCCTACGCATGGAACGCCAGCGAAGGTATCTGCCGCAAGCTGGGACTGACTATTAAGAGCATCACACAAAAGCATGTTCCCTGCATCATTGACCATGATCTGCATTCAGAAACATTAGGAAAGACAATCTCTGCCGGCAGATGCATCGGTATGTCCGCAGTGGTTACCATCGAAACAATGCAGGGCATTACGATTGAAGAAGAAACGATCGGAAAAGTCTACGGACCGGACGACGGTGATATGTGCGACTGGTGGATCACCGGCGAGCCTGACACGGAGTTCCATGTAGTAAAGCCCGCTACCGTTGAGCATACCTGTGCTACGGTTATCAACCGCATTCCAAGCTTACTGAATGCTCCCGCAGGTTACGTTACCTGTGACCAGTTAGATGAGATTTCTTATCTGACCTATCCTATGGAATATCATGTATAATCCGGTATAAATCTATCGGAAAGCATTACCAAGCAAAGCCCCCTTTACTTTTGCAAAGGCAAAAAAGGGGACTTTGCTCATAGCTTATTTCCCTCTTTATCTTTCTCCAGATAGTACTTGTCCTCATCTGTGAGCAATTCTGCTTTTTCTAACAGTTGTCCCTCACTGTCCGTCACGTCCATACAACCTTTCGCCAGATTTGCTAACGGTGTCTCTTTTTTGGTGGCTGCATCGACTTTTACATCTGTAAGGCAAAGTACGGCAAGACCTGACAGCAACACCCATCGTCCCGTCAAACGCAATGGTGAACACCCCTTCATAGATTTCTCCCCCTTCTCATACGAAACATGAAATTATTTTGCACATGAAACACAGAGTGCCACAAACACAATATTTTTCAATGGTTTGCGGCACTCCTGTATTCCTTTACTCCTTAAAAATAAACCTATCCGTCACTTCCGAAATTTATCATCATTCCTGCAAAGCTGCTTCATAGGACAGTCCCGAAATCTTTAATTCCACCCATCCATTTGATTCAATCGTAACGGTAGCTGTCCTAGAAGCCGCATCATAGGAAACGATCGGTGTCCGATACTGCTCTTTTCCGTCTGTATCCGGCATCTGCCCCTCCAAAACCTCCACGGTCGGCTGTGCCGAAAGTCCCGTAAGCTTCACCGTTGTCGTCCGCAGCTCATTGTCATTCGGACTTAACTGATCAATCGTATCATTCGGATCCGGTGTATCGAGATTCGGCACTCCCTTCTTCGCATTTACCGCATTATAGTATGCCATATACCGGTAAATGGATTGCTTTGCAGGTGAAACGCCCTGTCCTGTGGCAGAAGACCCGCTCCAATCCCACTGATTCGGATTATTGAAGACAAGCTCCTTCGCATTTACCCTGTAATTATTCACGGAAATGTTCATCGTATTGTCATCATTTTCCCTTGCCACAAAAAAGGTATGCGGTTTAAGGGTCGCTGTCAATCTGGCAGTGCCTTCTGCTGCTTTTAACGGCAATGTCGCAGACTGATCCACATCACTGTTTACCGTACTGTTGTAAACAAACCATTCGCCTTGGTATTGCTTTGCGAAAGCATCTCCCTCATATGTGGGGGAATATAAAGAATCAAAATATTCCTTTGCCCCGGAGGTCAGCTTTTCATCCGTATTAGAAAGAAGCTCCGGCGCTGCCGCCCCTTCCTTGGCTGCCGTTTCTTTTAACTTCTGTGTTACCTCATCTTTTGTGCCCCAGGTCGGAACAGATGGCAGAGAACCATATCTGCTTGTGTGGAAAAGTCCGAGTACATTATCCCCGCCAACCGTCTTTCCATATAAATCTGCCGGCACACGGTCGTAAACCATTGTTTTTGTACTATTTAAAACCTCGGCACGACTTGGCGCCGGATTCTGGCATACATGACGGAATACACGTTCTACCACATGGGTATACGCCGGGCTTTTCTCATCGATAGCACCATATACCACCTCGGGAAACTCAAAGGTATATACGACACCGCCGGACAGCCATGTGTTGATCATCTGCATACCAAAGATCGCTTCCGGCTCTGCACAAACGGGCTGCCACTTTTTATTCCAATTTCCCGTCTCATAAATTGCACCATTGCCGTTATTTCCCCAAGCCCAACTGTCGGAGAGCATTCCAAAGCCTCCGGTATAGCCTGCCAGCCAGCTTCCGATAATATGGCTCTGTGTCAACAGACAATCATTTTTTCCTCCTGTATTCTTATAGGTAAAAAACAGAGATTGACCATACTTTTGCACAGCGCTTCTTAACTCCTCATTGCTCGCCAACTGATTGAAAATCCCCGTTCCTTCCTCCGAATAGACAAGATAGCCGCCATATCTGTTTGCAATCTCCAGATAAGATGCAACAGATTGCGCAACGCCGTCAATCTGCCCCGACCAGAAATTTTCCGTACTAAAAATGCCCTCAAGGTTCGGGTACATACGGAACATCAGGTCAACCCAGTGGTAATCAACATCTCTGGTAATACACCATGTTGTCCCACCCGGATAGGAAGATGCATTGACAAGCATCAGCATCGTCTGCGCGTCTGCCTGATATGCCTCATTTAAGCATTCCTCATAGTAGCCGTGGATATATGCCTGACCGATATAATGCGGTGAAAAAGAACGCAGGTTATTGCTGTGCATCATCAGCACCGTATTCTCCTTCAAGTCATCCGCGATCGTATTCCATCTGCCCGCAATCGTATTGTAGCCCTGCAGTCCTACTTCCTTCTCCTGCCCAAGCTGAAACTGATCATCGGAGTAAGCAGCGGCAATCATCAGCGGTTCTTCATTATTAATGACCTGCCGCTTCCCCTGCTCTGCTTGCTTTTTCACCCCTTCCTCTGTTCTGTAACCATAGATTCCAAGCTCCATCAGCATCAGCTCCTGATCAGCTTCCGGGCTGTCAGAATACACACGGACATAGCGCGCGGTCTTTGTCGTACCAAGCGCAGTATAGCCCGTACCGTTTTCATTCATATTGTCCATGTAAAAATATGTGCCCGCCATATTTTCTGTCAGACCACCGCCTGCCACATTTTCCGGCTTTGTCACGCCATCCGGTAAGACAACACTTCCGTCATCATCATTGTAATAGACCACATAGCCGTCTGATAAATCCTCCTTACTGCCAATGACAATCACAGTATCTTCATATTTTAGTGCCTTGTTACTATGCCCTTCCTTCATATTGGCGTCTGACGTACCCTCGTACATCTTGCGCTTTAAATTAATAACCTCGATCGGATAAGGAGCTCCCAAGTCCAACTGAATCCAGTCCGCATCCTTGGACATCTTTGCTCCCTGCTCTACATATGCCTCCCATCCGTTCTTTCCCTGATGGCCCTGCACTAAGCTTCCCTGCACAAGATTTCCGCTGTCGTTGTGCTTTAAATAATATTTGTCCTCATCCGTCAATAGCTCAGGACTTGTCAGCGCCTGCCCTTTGCTGTCCACTACCGTTGTACGGTCCTTCGCCAGATTTACCAACGGTGTTTCCTTTTGATTTGCTGCATGAATGTCTGCATCTGTCATACCAAATACAATAAGACCTGACATCACTGCCAGCCTCCCCCAAAAACGCAGCAATTTGAGTTGTTTCATATAACCTCCTCCTTAAAAAAATTGATCACTACCGGTTCAACTATGCTCCTTCTCCCTCCTATTCCAGCACACCTTTCATACTGTGCACTTTATATTGTTTCACTCTAATTATACTTCTCATATTTGTTTTAATAAATGAATGATATTTACCCAACCATGTAATATATTTACCTTTTGCCATTTTATTGGCTTTTTAAAAATAATATTATGTGCAGTTTGCACAATTCCAAAACCCTCTTTTGCACATATCGGATAACGGCTTTTTGTATTTTTCTGCGTGAAATTCTCTCCTTGCACCTGCCGCAGATTCTCGTTATAATAAATTTACTGCACTTTTACCATGGGCAGTACATACATCACTGACCCTTATGCCAACCATGCCCCGCATTTCGCGGCTGATACGTTGACAGGAGAAACGGAGACATCTGATATGAACAAAAAAGATATTTTAGAACTGAAAAAGCGCTTCAAAAAGGAAGCCTGCACCTTTACACGGCTCTGCGGCTGCTATGTGGACGCAAACCGCAACAAAATTACTTCCTTCGGGCAGACCTTTTTAAATCTTGATGACGAAGAATTTTATAAATATCTGGAGATCGCAAAGAAAGTGCTTTCCGGCACGATCGGCAACAATCTTTTGGAGCTGGAATTTCCGACTGCCGAGGAGGCGGCGGGCGGCAGACAGCAGTTTTTGATGGGACTGCGGGCAGACGCATTAAAGAGCGAAGAACTGATGGAGACTTTTTTTGATCTCGTGATCGACAGCTATGATTATGTCGGAAATTATCTGATTCTGATTTTCCACGATGCTTACGACGTCATGACAAAAACCTCGGATCACAATAAGCTGGATGAATCGGAGGAGGTCTATGAATATCTGCTCTGTGCCATCTGCCCGGTTTCTTTGAGCAAGCCGGGACTTGGCTATCGCGAGGATGAGAACCGCATTGGTCCGCGCATCCGTGACTGGGTGGTCGGTGTACCGGACACAGGCTTTGTTTTTCCGGCATTCACGGATCGCAGTACCGACATTCACTCCGTCCTTTTCTATACCCGCGATACCAAGACACCCCATGCCGAATTTATGGAGTCGGGTCTTGGCTGCGGCACGAAGCTGACCGCTACCGAGAAAAAGCTCACATTCCAGAATATCGTAAAGGAAGTCATCGGCGAGGATGAGAGCGAGGGCGAAGCTTTATTTTTAAATATTCAGGGAAATCTAAACGATATGATTCCCGTAACGGAGGATGAAACGACAGAGCCTGAACCTGTCGTTATGACCTCGGATGTCATTGCAGAGGTTCTCACAGAAAGCGGCGTTGCCGAGGAACAGGTTGCAGTTATTGAAAAGGTTTATGAGGATGCATTCCATGAGGAACTACCGGATGCCGGGCAATTAGTAGACCCAAAGCTGGTCGAGGCAAACGGAAAACGCAAAGAAAAGCTTGCGCTTGTGCAGCAGGTGGAAAACCTCAAACAGCAGCTCGCCGAGACCCGCGCACTTCCTGTCACTGCGTCAGAGGACGATGACGACGCTCCCGCCGTCAAAACCTACGACGTGATCCTGCGCGTCAAGCCGGAAAAGGTGGGGCAGATCCATGCCCAAATGATTGACGGTCAAAAATGCCTTGTGATTCCAATGGAGGAGGATGAGCATGCCGCCGTCAATGGTGTGAACACCACAATTTAGAAGTACTGACGAAAAATGAGGCGCCCGAAAAAAGGGCGCCTCATTTTGCTCTGTGCTTCTGTCACAATCTTACTTTTTTCTCACACTTCTTTTTGAAAAGGCATCAGACTGATGCTCCATGTAAAGCTTTCTTCCTGCAATTTGTATTTCTCTGACAATTCAGGACCGCAGCTCCCCGATCCGATTCCGTTTTGTGCATAATCCAGACACAAAATCACACTTTCTGCTTCTTCCAATTCATAATTGTGCGCCTTGTTTTCCAGCTCCTCCTGTGTATATACCGAGGCTTGAAAGGAAAATGGCTGCTCTGATACCGCCATAAGTCCAAACGGACGATCCTCCAGCATCGCATAATCACAGTCATAGTGACTGCCGTTTTCCTGCGGACGGATATAGTCCTCGTGTAGCTGCCTTACCTTTGCCTGATAACAGCCATGACTGGACGCACGGCATTTATCCCGATAGCTCTCATACGGTCCCATACCGTAATATGTAACATTCTCCAAAGCGGAATCTAAGAACATCCGCAGCCCGAATCTGGGCAGCTCCGGAAATTCGCTGTTTTTCTCCACCTTCATTTCCAGATGGACCGCCCCGCTATTTTTGATGTTCCATACAGCGTGAATATCCATCAGTTTCTGCATGGTTACTGCCAGTACCGCCATCCTTACTTTAATGAATGCACCGCCCTCCTGCCTGCTGACTGTCGTTTCATACGCTCTGGTATATATCCTGTCATAAAATGCCCGCTTCCATTCTGCCTTTCTGTATCTGTCATTGTCCGTAGGGGCTCTCCAGATATTTATTTCGACAGGTCCGTCCAGATAACGTCTGCCGCCAAACTCCATTTCCTCCAGCATTCCGGTATGCTTATGATAGCTATATTTAAAATTAGCGCCTTTACAAAGAACTCTCTCCTCCGTTTCCTGTATCTGCATGGCGGCATCTGCCGTCCCCGCCTGCTCCATCCACCTAAGCACCGTCCGATTTCTGCCATCCTCGTTCTTTAAGCGGATTTCTTCCATTCCCAGCAAATGTCCCTTTGGAACGCATGGATTTTCTTTGCGCAGATAATAAAACAGCTTCAAATAGGCTCTGCCGCGCTTTGGTATTTTGCAGTTTAATGTCACTTTTCCTGTCTGATGCGGTTTGACACAGAAAGGAGATACTTTTCCTGTCTCCACAACCTGTCCGTCGCAACTGACCTCATAGCTGATCTCCAGATAATCCTCTAAGTTGGTAAAGTCCATATAGTTTTTGATGACAAGCTCGCCCGTCTCCTGCTCATAAGAAACCACTCTTGCCGGACGATTGACATTTTTATATTCCCAAAGTCCCGTATGCGGCGTTCGATCCGGATATACCAATCCATCCATGCAGAAATTTCCGTCGTGGATCACCTCCCCATGATCTCCGCCGTAAGCATATTTTGCTTTTCCGTCTTTCGTTTTCCCCTTGTAAATACCATGATCGCACCACTCCCATACAAAGCCGCCGCACATACAGTCATTTTCATGAAAGAGCTGAAAGTATTCCTCCAAATCTCCCGGTCCGTTTCCCATTGCATGACTGTATTCGCATAAAATCAGCGGCTTATCCGGCTTCCCTTGACAGTAATCTTGTATTTCCGCAAACGATGGATACATTCTGCTGTAAAGGTCGAGATTGGAAAAATCATACGTTTTTCCCTCCTTACGGTAACGGGCGCTTTCATAATGCGTCAATCTTCCGTCCTCCAAAGTTTTGGTCCATGCCAGCGCCTGTTCAAAATTACAGCCATATGCACTTTCATTCCCCATCGACCAAATCACTACGCACGGACGGTTTTTATCCCGCTCCACACAAAGGCGCACACGGTCTACAATCGCGTCCCCCCACTGCGGCTGATCTGCAATCGCCTCACTCCAATGATTCCACATATTTTGGCTGGAACGATCCTTATAATAAAATTCTGCCGGTCCGTGACTCTCAATATCCGCTTCATCAATGACCATAAAGCCATACTTATCGCAAAGCTGATAGAAGATAGGAGAATTGGGATAATGGCTCGTTCTGACAGCATTGATATTGCAGCGTTTCATTAAAGTAAGATCACGCACCATTTGATTGATACTGACCGCAAATCCGCTGACAGGATCAGAATCATGACGATTGACCCCCCGAAACTTGACCTTTTCTCCATTAAAATATACGACTTTATCAACGATCGAAATCTCACGAAACCCGACGTACTCGGTAATTGTTTCGTCTGCGGTTTCCAAATACAATGTATACAGGTAAGGCGATTCCGTATTCCAAAGAATGGGCTCGGCAACGGCGACATCTATCTGCAAGGAATCCCCTGCCCCCTCTGCCTGCTGCTCCTTGCGCACAATCTCCTTTCCGTCTGCATCATACAAAGAGACAACGGTCGGCACTGCCTGCGCAAAATATTCTAACCGAAGCGATAATTCGGCACAGTCTTTTTTCAGCGTTGTTTTTACAAAATAATCTCTGATCGCCTGCTGCGGGCGTTTGAGCAAATAGACATCTCTAAAAATTCCGCTCATGCGGAATTTGTCCTGATCCTCTAAATAACTTCCGTCGCACCATTTGAGCACCAAAACCGCCAGCTTATTCTTCCCCTCCCGCAGATACCCGGTAACATCAAATTCCGCAGTGGCATGCGATACCTGACTGTACCCCACATACGCCCCGTTCAGCCATACATAAAAGCAGGAATCCACACCTTCAAAGTTCAGATAAGCATTCGGCGCCTCCTGCTGTCTGTGGTAATCAAATTCATGCAGATACGCACCGCAGGGATTTTCATAGGGAACATAGGGCGGGTCGAAGGCAAACGGATAGCGGACATTGGTATATTGCGGCACATCATAGCCGTACATCTGCCAAACCCCCGGCACAGGAATCGTATCATAAGCCGAGCTGTCATAGTCTGCCTCGTAAAAAGCTTCCTTCATCTGATATATGCTGTCATAATATCGGAACCTCCAGCTCCCGCTAAGCATCTGGATTCTGTCCGAATCCTCTCTGTGCTCAACCAAGGTATCTGTCCTTTTTGAGGCAGGGATATAATATGCTCTTGCCGGCATCGTATTTTCATGCAAAACATTTAAGTTTTCATAGTGGTTTGGGATTATCATGCGTTTTTCCTCCTGCTGCGTCATTTACACTTGTTACCGGAAACACTGACTGCTTCTTCTGTATTCTATTTTAACAGAATACCGGATTGCTTTTCCACCTGAATTTCCGTACTCATGAACAAAAGTGTGTTTTTGTGAGATTCTTAAAAAACCTCGCTGACTTTCAGATTTCACTCTGAGCGTCAGCAAGGTCTTATCACACTAGCT
The DNA here is from genome assembly GCA_019421345.1 of Roseburia sp. GTDB lineage: Bacteria > Bacillota > Clostridia > Lachnospirales > Lachnospiraceae > Roseburia. The sequence goes on from JAHZFL010000001.1 coordinate 188,689, forward strand.
TTCCGATGCCTGGTCAGCCTTCCATGCATCCAACTGTGTCTGTATTTCTTTTAGTAAATTATCCACACCGTTCGTTTTTAGCGAATCTAAAAATTCCGGTACTTTTTCTTCCGGATTCACCATACCCGACTGTAAAGCAGAATCATATTCCTCCACGATATTCGCAAGTGCGGAAATCTCTGTATTTACATTGGAAGAATCAAATGTAAATCCTACATGAGGCCCCGTAACCGCGGATTCGTTATATGCAAGGAATAAATCCTCAATATTGTCAGGATAGGAAATATCCCACTTCTGGTTGAACGGAGAACCAAACTGCCATCCAAACGTATAATCATATCCGTTATCCTCAGGCGCCAGTGTTCCTCCCATTGTCTTATCTACCTGCGTATCTCCTACCGCACTGTAATGAGTTCCCTCAATTCCGTGGCGGATCAATGTTCCCACATACTCATCCGTATTCAGCAGATTCAAAAATTCGACTGCCTTTTCGGGATGCTTAGAGCCGGAGGAAACAGCCAAAAGACCGCCCAATCCATTTCTTGTTTCAAGCAAAGGCGTCATCAGCGGAACAAAGGTTACTTCATGACCATACAAAGCCGCTGCTGATTCTGCCGCACCTGGCGCATAAGAAATGATATGGGAAAACAGCGTTCCATTTGCAAAATCATTGTCTCTGTTCGCCACATCCTGATCGTAGTTGATCGGGTCTGCCGGAAGATACCCGGCTTTATTCCATTCATAGACCGTCTTGCAGTAATCCATATACTCCGGCGTCGCATACTGGTTAAATACCTCCGGCTGATCCTTAAAAAGTCCGTATTCCTCAACCGCTGCAACTCCAGGACTATTTCCGACCAGCCCCTCGTACGGTGTTATAATACCAAATCCATCATCCGATAATCCACTGATTCCAATTACCTTTTTGTTTTCCGCCTTAGACTTTTCTGCCACCGTTTTTAACACCTCGGTATAGTCGTCCAGTGTTTTTATCTTTGACAAGTCGATGCCATACGCTTCTGCCATTTCACTGTTGACATAGATGCCGCCCTGTCTGCCCATCTCCTTATAGGAAGGAACGCCATAGATTGCACCATTGACAGTGACTGCTTTCCACAGCTGTTCCGGAATAAATTCCCAGGTTTCCTTCGCATACTCCGGCAGAAGCTCCGAAATATCTAAAAATGCATCCCTTTGCGCAAATTGAAGATAATCCGTAGACCAGTTTGCCGTAAAGCAAATATCAAAATCTTCACCCGAGTTAATATAGGTAGGCATCTTTTCCATATACTCCGAATCCGCCATCGGCATATACTCGATCTCTACTCCGATTTTTTCTCTGGTGTATTCGTTGAGCGCCGTAATCACCTGATCTGTATCCGCAGCCACGTTGGGCAGGGACATATACCATTTTAATGTCACGATTTCTTCATCTCCGGTTCCACCGGTTTCACCTGACGCATTAGCAGACGTCTCTCCTGTGCTTTCTTCCTTCCCTCCGCATCCGGTCAATAATGTTCCCAGCATACAGACAGTCAATAATGCGCTTACCATTCTTTTTTTCATTCTTCATCCCTCATTTCTTAATAATTTTGCTGTTGATCTGTTACCATACATCATTGATTTAGCCCTTAACACCTCCTATCGTCAGTCCTTTTACAAAATATTTCTGGAAAAACGGATATGCCAGCAGAATCGGTAAAATAACTAATACCGTTAATGCCATTCTTCCGCTTTCGGTTGGCGCATTTTTCGCCATTTCCGCATATTCCAATGCATTTGCGGATGACGCTTTCATTGCCTCAAGGCTGTTTTGCATACTCCATAACAATGTCTGAACCGGATATTTCTTGGTATCCATCATATATAGCATACCGCTAAACCAGTCGTTCCAGTAAGTGATCGTGGTAAATAATCCAATCGTTGCAATTCCCGGCTTTGATAGCGGCAAAACAATCCGCAAAAAAGTGTAGAACTCACTGGCTCCGTCTATTCTTGCCGCCTCTATAATTTCCATCGGAATCCCACGGTAAAAAGCGCGCAGTACAATGATATAATACGCATTGATCGTCATCGGCAAGATCAGCGCCCATATACTGTCTCCCAAATGAAGAAGCTGTGTATTGATCATGTAAGCAGGAACCATTCCCCCATTAAACAGCATTGTAAAGAGCATCAGAAAGGTCAACGGTTTCCGAAACAGGTAATCCGATCTTGAAATGACATACGCAAATAACGCCGTGACCGTTAAGCTGATCGCTGTTCCAACAACCGTGACAAAAATTGTAATTCCATAGGATTTTACCAACTGATCTCCCAGCTTGAGAAAAAATTCATATCCCTTAAAGCTAAATTCAGACGGTGTAAACGAGTAGCCTTTTTCAAAGATGCTCTGCTCGCTGCTAAAGGAGATAATGACTACAAGAACTACCGGAAGCGCGGTACATAATGCGATCACTCCCATAATCAACTCCAAAATAAAATTTGTCCGCTTGGAAATCTGATTCGCCTTAAAGCAATCTTCATGCTCCCGCTCTTTTTTTCTGTGCCTCATGCCCAATTTCCTCCCTTCCTAGAACAAAGCGCTCTCTTTATCTACCTTCCTTATGATGAAATTCACGCCAAGTACCATAAGGAATCCTACTACCGACTGATATAAATTGGCTGCCGCCGACATGCCGATGTCTCCCGTTTCTTTTAACGCACGATAAATATATGTATCAATGACATTCGTCACTGAAAACAGAGACCCTGAATTTCTTGGCAGCTGGTAAAACAATCCAAAATCAGAAAAGAAAATCCTTCCGATCGCAAGCGTTACCAATACCAGCATCATCGTTCTCAAACAAGGAATGGTAATATGCCTGATCTGCTGCCACTTTGTTGCCCCGTCCACCAGGGCAGCCTCATAGTAATCGTTTGGAATCCCCGTCAAAGCTCCCATATACATGATTGTAGAGTAACCTACCGTCTTCCATACCTCAAAAACAATAATGATGACCGGCCACCATTTACTCTCCGCATACCAGCTAACGGGATCTTTTCCCAAATCGATCAGCAGACGATTAAGAAGTCCATTGTCCACGCTCAAAAACGCATATGCTACAAAAGATACGGCAACCCAGGATAGAAAGTATGGCGCGATATAAATGCTCTGAAACAGTTTTGCTCTTTTCTTATGCAGAAGCTCATTTAAAATGATGGCAAACGTCACTGCCAAAACGACGTCCAGCGCAATAAAAGCAAGATTATAAAGCAGTGTGTTCCGCGTGATCACCCATGCGTCTGAGGACAGAAACAAAAATTTAAAGTTATTCCATCCGACAAAGTCGCTTCCCCATATTCCTTTCCTCACATTAAAACGCTTGAACGCCAGTATGATCCCGCCAAGCGGCAAATACTTAAAGATGAGCATCAACACGATGCCCGGTAACGCCATCATCGTAAGCGGCATACTCTTTTTTATGGCGGTCATCCTTCTTCCCGATTTCCCCTTTTTTTGCATAGGGGTTTGATTTTTTCCCAATGACTTCCTCTCCCTTCTATTTTCTGTGATTCCACAAGTCACACATCAGCTTGCTGTTTGATAACCCTTATTATAATTTCCGCCTCTGTCAGCCACAAGAAGACAATTTTTAACTGAGGTTCATTTTTTTATCTTGTTATTTTCAATTGATTATGTCTGTTGTAAAATAATGCAAAAGAAGTTTTGTAGTTTCTTTTTTTCAATCATCAATATAGAATGGGAGGACATTCAAATGAATATTATGCTTGTGGATGATGACAGATATGTATTGGAAGGATTGAAAAAGCTGTTGGACTGGAATACCTTTCACGGCAAACTGACCGCCACGGCAAGCAATGGCGCCGAAGCGTTAGAGCTGTTTTTGCATACCAGACCGGATGTGGTAATCTCTGACATTAAGATGCCCGTTATGGATGGCATCAGCCTTGCGCGCCATATTCATGAACACGCTCCAGATATTACGATCATTCTGCTCACCAGCTACGGAGAGTTCGAGTACGCGCAAAAAGCCATTCAATACCAGGTGGCAAACTACATTCTAAAACCGATCACCAAAGAAAAAATCAATGACCTTCAACTGATCCTTGAGGATATTTATCATAAGCGAAACGACCATAAAGAAGAATTCTTAAGTAACTGGAAACCTACCTTTGAGGAATCTATTCTGGCTGCCTTAAGAAGTCAGGACGCCAAAATGTTTGATGATTTTTTCAGCTCCCCGCACTTTCAGGAACGCCTTGCCAGGGATCACTCCAACGCTTACGGGATCCAGCTTTTAAATTTTCTCTATCTATACCTGGGCGAACTGCACATCAATCCTGATATTGTAGCCGCCTCAAAGGAACGGGCGATGGACGAATACTGGAACCTTCCGGACAAGGATGCCAAGGCAAATTACCTCATCAGCACCTACTACGACACGCTCTTGAGTATACATACGCAAAAAAATAAAAATCTTGATTCCATCTCCTCCTATGTTAAGGAGTATGTAGAAAATCATTATACTGAGCCCGACCTTAACATCTCTGCACTTGCGGATAAAATGAACGTTTCTCTTTCCTATTTGAGCACGGTGTTTAAACAGACGGCTGGAATCAACCTCAGCAGCTATATCAGCGCGATGCGCATCAGTCATGCAAAAAAAGTCCTCGCCGATCCCTCCCATTCCATTGCGGAGGCAGCCATCCTTTCCGGCTACGAGGACGCGAAGTATTTTGCAAGGCTCTTTAAGCGTAAATGCGGTATGACTCCCAGCGAGTACCGGAATCTTTCTCTGCAAAAAAATACACTGCTGCCCAAAGGAGAATTGTCATGAGTATCAAAAAGAAGGTCTTTGTCACGCTGCTTACTATAACCGTCACTGTTTTACTTCTCTCCTATGGCGTGATCTACGGCTTATTGTATCAGACTCTCGTTTCCAAAATTGAAGATGAGCAAGACACTTTGATTTCCCTGAACCAAAACGTCATCGAAGGTTTTCTCAAATCCATGGATCAAACCTCCATATTATTGGTGGGGGATGAGGCAATCGGAAAATACTTAAGCCAGGAACTCACCGACAGCATGACAAAAATCAGGGTGAGCACCGGCATTTACAAACAATTTTCACATTATCTTTCCTTGCAGACCGGAGACGGAAATTCTTTCTATCAAAATACGCTGTTTTTAAACAGCGAGCTGCCGATCGCAGAAGCATTTCCCTCGGAAACCCTGGATACCTCCTCGCCCTCGCGCTCCAGCAATGTGTACTCCAACGGACAGATCCGGGGGCAGGACTGGTATCGCCAGACATTAAATTCTGCTGATAAAACCTACCTGTTTGTAAATGAGAGTACCGACGAGTTCTGCTATGCACGAAAAATTCAAAATAATTATTATACCGGTCCTTTCTATAAGGATGGTCTCGCAGTCATCGTAATCCAAGTACCGCGAAACAGATTAGAGCAGATCCTCTCCATGCCTCCCATCACTCCAAACAGCGGCTATATGCTGATTCGCGATCATTCGGAGGTATTGTATCAAAGCGGCGGTAATCCAGACTTATCCGGCGATTTATTGAACTATCTGCAGAGGCAGGATGATACGACAGACAGCACTTCTACGTTTCGCACTGCGCTTACCATGGAGCAGACAGAGTATATCACCTATTACCAGCCGATGAACCACAGTCTTTCCCTTGTATTTTTTACACCCTATTCGGACATTATGGAGCAGGTAAAAAGCACCACCAGCATCTATATTGCATTTTCACTGTCCTTTATTGCGCTTACGATCCTGCTTGCGTATATCGCCTCCCAAAAAATAACAAAGCCTCTCATCCAATTTTCCGAGGCGGTTGCTTCCATTGATGATACGAGAAGCTTTCCTTTGGATGCCTTAAATGTGTCAAAGGATCTGGAAATGGAAATCCTCCAGAAAAATTTCGGCAAACTAATCTGCCGCATCAACGCTCTCATTGAAGATGTAAGGCTGCAGGGAGAAAGGCAGACGGAATATCGACTGCGCGCCCTGCAGGCGCAAATCAATCCCCACTTTATCTACAATGCCATGGACACCGTAAACTGGATTGCTTTAACAAAAAACGAGGAGGAAATCGCCGCCATTGTCTCCTCCATCTCAAATTTAATGCGTTATAGCATTACAGCCCCTGACAGCCTTGTTTCACTGCGTCAGGAACTACAGAATATTCAGGAGTATATTTCTATCCAGCAGATTCGATACGGCAATTCCATTGAGCTGCTTGTCGTCCCCGATCTGTCATCGGCAGAAATCTATATTCCGAAATTTACCGTACAGCCGCTTGTGGAAAATTCAATCGTTCATGGGAATTATCTTTCAAACGCCGCCATTCAAATTACAGTAATCATCCGGCAGACGCCTCATGCGATCACGATCGAGGTCTGCGATAACGGAAATGGCTGCGATCCCACACTTTTAAACCGCTACCTTGCCCATGAAGATGTAGAGCTGGCAGTCAGCGGGGGGTTCGGTATCCGCAATGTCAGCGAACGCTTACAGCTTCATTTCGGCGGAAACAGCGGGCTGCATTTTGCCACCCATGCATCCGGGCGTTTGGCTGCGATCCTTACGATGGATATGATTTCTTACCAAAATAAAATACACACCAGTTAAAATGATTCCACTTTCCTCCGGTTTTTCCATTCGTTATGATTAAGAAAAAAGCTTTTTATTTTTTAAACAGGAGGTTCTATCATGAAACGTGAACTCATTTCAAACGGCGTGCATGACTACACGGAAAAAGACAATTATGTTTACCCCCAAAACCCGGAAGTTGCCAAACACCTCGAATGGTTTCGGGGCTTAAAGCTTGGCTTTATGATGCACTGGTCTCCTGCCAGCCAGCTTGGCACTTATGAATCATGGCCGCTTTCTGACGGAGACGCTCACTGGTCGAGAAAAGACGTAGACTGGACAGACGCACAAACGTTTAAGCAGCAGTATCGAAATGCCAATCAGACCTTTCAGCCCGTAAAATTCCGCCCCGACCAATGGGCAGAGCTTGCAAAGGACTGCGGGTTTCAGTATCTTCTTTTTACGACCAAGCATCATGACGGCTTTTGTATGTATGACACCCAAACTACCAATTATAAAATTACCGATCCGTCCTGTCCTTTTCACAGCAATCCAAACGCTGATATCACGGGCGCATTATATCGGGAATTTAAAAAGCGCGGATTGGGTATCTCCGTCTATTTTTCCAAACCCGATTGGAGCAGTCCTGCGTACTGGAATCCCGCCTTTGGAGAGGCGAAAACCCGCAATGTCAATTATGAGATCAAAAAACATCCCGAGCTTTGGGAATCCTATGTCGATTATGTCCACCGGCAGATCACAGAACTATGTACCAACTACGGAAAAGTAGATGTCCTGTGGTTAGACGGCGGTTGGGTAAGACCCGATAATTTTGATCAGGACATCCGCCTCAATGAAATTGTTTCTAAAATACGTTCTTCCTCACAGCCGCACCTCATTGTCTGTGACCGGACAGTCGGCGGAGAGTTTGAAAATATTGTTACGCCGGAAAAAACGATTCCCGCGCAGGTGCTTACCATCCCGTGGGAAACCTGCATCACCCTCGGAGATTACTTCTCCTTCCACTATCAGGATCACTACAAGTCCGGCTTGGAACTGGTACATATTCTTCTTGAAGTTGTCGCCAAAGGCGGAAACCTTGCGCTGAATACACCGCCGCAGCCGGACGGCAATCTTCCCATTCCTGCGGTGCAGGCTTTGCATGAGCTTGGACAATGGCTGAGCATCTTTGGCGAGGGTATTTACCAGACCACCGTGCAGGCTCCTTATTTTGACGGTCGCCTTGCCTATACCAAAAAGGAAAACAGTATCTATGCATTTTATTTATACGACCGTTTCCCGATCCTGCCCGCACAGCTTGTTGTTTCTGCGGAGCAGCCAATTCACTCCGTCACCAGTCTGCGCACCAAGGAAACGCTTCCGTTCGTCCAGGATGGCAGCCGGATTGAAATCGACATCTCTCAATTCTCCTTGCGTGATGCGTTCTTTGCGGAAGGCTTCCGTCTGGAGTGAACGACTTCTGTTTTTTGATGTAAAAACGGGGATAACATGTTCTCTTTCATGTTATCCCCGTTTCCCTGTGTCGTTAGAAACCGTCTATTCTATGCCGGGCTGCTTCCTGTTTTCATTAGGATGCTTCTGCACCGTAAGCCTCAAACTCCCGCAGGCTTGCCCACTTATTCCCCGATACATTCGTAACGGTAATCTTTAAATATCTTGCCTTACCGGAAATCGCTTCTTTACTGCACTGTGCGACTGCCGTATTATTCCGTTGGTCAACCAGTTGCTCCCAGCTTTGATTATCTAAGGAGCCGTCGATCTTATAACCATACGCCTGACTCTGCTCCCATAAAATCTTAATTCCTGTCAGATCATACGGTTTGCCTAAATCCACCACCCATGTCTGTGGAAACTCGCCGGAGTCTGCGCACCATCTGGTAGAGGCATTTCCGTCATTGCCACCGGATGCCGGATTTTCTGCCTGTTGGCTCTCTGCACTCGCCTGCTTGGATAAGGCAATATTCTCCTGCTTTTGCTTCTCCTCTCCGTTATCCACGCGTACACGATCCACAGAAACATAATGATCACTTGCATAAGCGCCCTTTGTTCCCGTTACCCGTAACGTAAGGGTGTGCGTTCCCGGTGAAAGCTCAGGACTTGTATAAACCAAAACGCCATCCTGGGAAGGAATCCATCCTGCATCGGTTCCCGGATTATAGAAATCAACCAGTTCTTCTTTTCCTCCGTCTATTGAGACAGCGCCGATTCCATAATCGGTATCCTTGGTTGCATAAAGGCGGATTTTCGTACCGCTGAAGGTAACGACAGCCGTATCCCCTGCCGTATTTGATTTATGGATCCCGTTTTCGTAGCCAAAGGCTTTGATCTCTCTGCTCCAATTTCCGTTATATTGGAACTGCCCGTTTTCGCTTCCTGTCTCAAAATCATCATAAGAAATAATGCTTCCACGCTCTGCCGGCGTCTTCTCACCCTTTGTTACCTCATGCGCACCGATGTCCGGTTTGCCGCTGTAGAGCGGATTGCCGAAGAAATCAAACCCGCCGTTGTTCTCTACCTCTACACCTGCATCAATACAGGGCGAACCGGCAAGCAGCTTATATGCATCTGCCGTCTCAATTCCATCATCTGCGCGACCCGGATAAGCAAATTTAGGATCACCCAGTACTTTATTGGCATCCCCCGCAGGTCCGTCATTTCCATAATAACAATTAGAATCATAAACACAATCGCCATAGATTGCAGGCCCTGTCACGTCAAAGATATTGTTATAAAATTTCCATCCTTGTCTGCCACTGATTTCTACCCCGCCTTCTTCATTATAAATTGTGTTGTTATAGAACAGATCATTCGTTCCGCTGCCGATCGAGTGACGGAACTTTCCGGTTCCGTCATTTTGGCTGATATTATAACGGAAAATGACCTGACATCCCTGCGATGCCTCCTGTGCATTACAGAGCATGTATACGCCATTCGGATTCTCATGGGAATAATTATACTGATAAATATGCGTGCCGCCGTTTCCCCAATCGACATCCCATGCCATTCCGTCATTGGACCACGGCTGTCTTGCCACCTCACAATACTGATAAATACAGTCATAAGTACGAATTTCAAAATTGGGCACCATCACGCCGATGGCATAATCATCAATATAAAATCCGTTGTCCATCGTTGCCACATGATCCATCAGAAGACCCTGACAGTCCCCCATAATAATAGCGCTTGCCCCTATGTCGCTTGTGTAAACATTTTTAACCACTACGTTCGTGGATTTTCTGGAATTATCACTCAAATTTGCTGCAGCATAATCAGACTGCATATTGATCGCCATTCCCGTACTATGCCAGAAATTACAATTTTCAATTTTTAAATCGTCAAATTTGCAGAATTCCTTTCCATAAATCCAGATGCGTATTCCGCCGCAGGTATACTGATCTCCGCGACCCTTGATACTTCCCCAGACAACTCCCTTAATATCATGAATATCGCAGTCGCTGATATGAATGCTGTTCAACTCCCCGCCATTTTCTCCACGGACATAAATTCCCCGGCGGTCTCCTGCGTCTACCTCTGCATCATTGGTAATTTCCAGATTGCGGATATCCCAATATTCCTGATTGTTCAAATAGACACATTCATTGACTGCTCCGTTTCCGTTGAGTATCGGCTTATTCCCCTCTCCGTATTTATCAATCGTGATCGGCATTCCTTCCGCACCGTTTCCCTGGGGCGCAAACCGTTCTCCATTCCAAACGCTTCCCGCCTTTAGCAGGATTTTATCTCCCGGATCAAAAACTGTCTCATTGACCTTTTTGGATGTTTTCCACGGGGTATCTGCACTGGTTCCGTTATTATTATCATCCCCATTCGCAGAATCCACATAATAGGTTGTACCTGTTTCTTCCGCCAAAGCATGTTCCGGCACACAGAAAACAGGAATTGCCAACAACATAATCAGTATCGCCGTTACTTTTACCCTCATCATACCTCTACTCCTTTCCTTTGACAGCAGTATCTCATGTATTGGTCTGCAAGCTCTCATAAACCTTTTCGTTCATTTGTATCCTTGTATCCTCCTCCTTTTCTGACAACGTTTTTTCATATGCTTCTTCTATCAGCAATCGTTTAATACTTTCCTCCGCCTCCTTTCTGCTGACATATATTTCTTCTTTTTTGTCCTGACACCTTACCATATAGTACGCGCCTCTTTCCTCGATCACTCCGCTGACTTCCCCCTCCTGCATCTGTTCTAATTCCTGCAAAACATTCGGAAACAGCATATTGCCTCTCGTTAAGGAATCTTGATCGATCCACTCGCTATGATAAGAAAATCCGTCGTTTTGATATGTATGCTCATACTCCTCTGCCAGCTTTGCAAACTCCCCTTTTTGTACATCAAACGCAAAGCTTTCCATAATCTCCTTTACATGCTTGTCCTGCTTTTCATCCTTACGATCCTCCCCCTCCCACAAAATCGGTATCATGACATATTCCACCTGATATTCACCGGGCTTTTTAAAAAGCCTCTCTTTCTGCATCTCATAGTAGGCATCTATTTCTGCTTTACCAAATGATTTCTTGGCATATAGTATATTTTTAATTTCCTGCGTCAGATTCCCCTGTACATCCATCTTATATTGACGCCACTCCAATTCTATGGGACCATATACCGGTTGATTCCTAGATGCCAGCATACTCCTTTGTTTGTTTGCTTCTTTCCAATCCCTCCTTTTCTTTTCATAATCTGTCTCTATCTCTAATCCCATATCAAGCGCTACCAGTTCCACCAGCTTTTCTTCCACCAGCTTTTCCTTCGCCTTCTCCTTGAGATAATCTGTAGGAGTTATTCCGTCAAATTCCGTACTCCAGAAATTTTTATCGATCTGCGCCCCATACATCCTTGAAAAATACGAACAGGTATTAGCATATTCATCCTGCATATAATCCTTAAATTCATCCTCGTAAACAGGGATCTCTCCAACCCACATGACAGCGCCGTCTTTACGATTCCCTGTAAAAGCGGAAACAACGCTGACCATCATCCATAACCCCACAAGCAGACCGCCCCCAATGAGTATGCCTGTTTTCTTTTTTCTGCCCATAGTCTCCCTCCTGCTTTTTCATTTCGTTGTTCATGCTTCCATTGTGCAGAAGCTTTTTCTGCCCCATTCCTCTTACTTCTGCACCAGCCGCACCCGCAGCTCTCTCGCAAGCTGCTCCTTCGATACGCCAAGCGTCAGCGCCAACTCGCTGTAAAGCTCATGCTCTGCCGTACGCATATACCGCTCGTCCAACGCTGTGATCTTCTTACCCTGCGCCGCACGTTCCTGCCCACGCAGATAAAGTGTCTTGATAATACTCACCCAGGCACGGGAATCACAGGTATGCAGCGCTTCGTTGTATTTTGCCTCGCGCTCTTTTTCGTTTGGAATGCCGAGCGCTTCGATTTGCGGCATTTCCTCCAACAAACACTCTGCTTCCTTTTTCGTCATGATACTGCGCATCAACACCTTACTGTTATCGGTCGGCACATAAATCTTACCTTTTCGATCTCCCAGCGGGGTCAGCACATAGTAAAGACGATTCCAATCCGCCCCCTTCATATGAAGCTTTGTAATATCTTCAAGACGGCAAACACCCTTTGTCCCATATATAATATATGCACCAATCTCAAACATATTCCTTCTCCCAACTATTTTTGTTAATATTTACTTTTTATTTTATCCCCTTTTCTTTAAAAAAATCAGTGAATTTAATATTATTCAATAATTTTTACAAAAATTGCAGGAAATCTTTTAAGAAATATTTTTCATCCCTAAATTCATGCATTTTCATAAAGACACTTTAAGACACCGCCTCTTATGGGAATAAAGAATCTCACAGTTCCATTCCGCCGCAGTCCGTTCCCCCGGAGGGTTTTGCTTGATAGGGAACAAATTTCCCTATCAAGCAATAAACGAAAGAGCGCTGCAATCCGCAGCGCTCTTTCGCACACCTCAATAGATAAAATCCTTATCTCTTATTTTATTCAAAGCCAAAACGGGAATCTCCTGATGTTCCCAAACACCTGTCTCTTTTATCTCTGTACACGTCCGGAAGCGTCTCCGCCGGCTAGCTTCTTCACCTCGTCGACACTTACCATGTTAAAGTCACCTTCAATGGAATGCTTTAAGCAGCTTGCCGCTACTGCAAACTCAATCGTTTCCTGCGGCTGATACTCATTCAGACATGCATAGATCAGTCCGCCGCCGAAGGAATCACCGCCGCCCACACGGTCAACGATATGCATCAAGTACTCCTTTGAGAAATAACTCTCTCCGTCCTCGTAAAGCATTGCCGCCCAACGGTTATCATTGGCTGAAATAGAGGTCCGAAGTGTGATCGCAACCTTCTTGAAACCAAAACGCTCCGTGAGCTTGCGTGCAACCTCCTTATATCCCTCCTTGTTCAGCTCGCCTGCCGTTACCTCTGTTCCCTCAGACTTGATGCCGAATACATCGTTTGCATCCTCCTCATTGGAAATACATACATCCACATACTGACAAAGCTCGCCCATTACCTGACCTGCTCTCTCCTTAGACCAAAGCTTGTTGCGGTAGTTTAAGTCACAGCTTACCGTGATATTCCTCTCCTTCGCCGCCTTACATGCCTCTAAACAGATTGCTGCCACGTTATCACCGAGCGCCGGTGTGATCCCGGTAAAATGGAACCAATCCGCTCCCTCAAAAATCTGATTCCAGTCAAAATCTGCCGTTGTCGCCGTTGCAATGGAAGACCCTGCACGGTCATAAATCACCTTAGAAGGTCTCTGGCTTGCGCCTTTCTCCAAGAAATAGATGCCCACTCTGTCGCCGCCGCGCACAATATCAGATGTATCAACACCGTATTTTCTCAGTGCGTTCACGCCTGCCTGTCCAATCTCATGAGACGGAAGCTTTGTTACAAAGCTTGCCTCCATACCATAATTTGCTAAGGAAACTGCAACATTCGCTTCCCCTCCGCCATAGGTTGCCCCATAATTCTCTGCCTGCGCAAAACGATAGTAGCCTTCCGGCGCAAGGCGCAGCATAATCTCACCAAATGTAACGACTTTCTTTGCCATTTTTGATCCTCCTCAAATATGTGTTCCATAATATGAAATAGTGTTTCATTTTTTATACTCAAATTATACCATTGAAATGAAGAATGTCAAATATGTTTTTGCAAAAGTTGAATTTTTACTTTTCTATTTCCTGCAAATTGGATATAATAAAACTGCTTATGGTTCATATTACAGGATAGAGTTTTGTAATACAAAACTTCTGTCTTATTTTTACATACGAAGGAGGTTATCTATGGATCAAAAATATGATGTGATTACACTGGGAGAAATTTTACTGCGCCTTTCCACACCGATCAACGGACGTCTTGCACAGGGAGACACGCTGATGCGGCACTTAGGCGGCGCAGAATTTAATATTGCATCCGAAATCGGTCAGCTTGGGCTAAAGACCGCTGTCATCTCAAAAATTCCCCATAATCTGCTTGGAGCATTTATCAAAAATCAGCTCAATGCCTCCCGCGTCAGCGAGAATTATCTCATCGAAGATACGTCAGACGACAGCAGAATCGGCATCTATTATTATGAATATGGCTCCTACCCTCGCAAGCCGCGCGTGGTATACGACAGAAAGCACTCCTCGATCAACAGTATTTCCATTAAAGAGGTACCTCAAACAATGTTTTATAACACACGCCTGTTCCACACAAGCGGTATTACTTTGGGACTTGGGGGAAACGCACAGGAATTTGCGATCCAGTGCATCAAAAAATTTAAAGAACACGGCGCGCTCATCTCATTTGATGTCAACTATCGTGCAAACCTCTGGAGCGGAGCACAGGCAAGGGAATGTATCACTTCCATTCTCCCTTATGTAGACATATTCTTTTGTTCGGCAGATACGGCACGCCTCACCTTCGGCAAAACCGGAACGATTGAAGAAATCCAAAAATCCTTCTGCGCAGAATACCCGATTTCTGTCGTTGCCTCCACCGAGCGCACCGTGATCACCCCAAAAAAGCATGATTTCACCTCAATCATTTACTCTGCAAAAGATGATGCCTATTACAGGGAAGCCCCCTATAACAGCATCGACGTGGTTGACCGTATCGGCAGCGGCGACGCCTACGTCTCCGGCGCGCTCTACGGCTACTTAAAGCACCACGACTGTAAAAAAATGCTGGAGTACGGCAACGCAATGGCTGCCATTAAGCACAGCGTGATCGGCGATATGGTATTTACCGACTTAGATGAGATTAACAGTATCATCGCAGGTCATCAGGACACCTCGGACTTCCAGCCGGAAATGAACCGCTGAGACATACCTTGGGAAAATAAGGATTTGTTCCGTCTATGCCCCAAATGCTCTGCTGCGCTTTTGAAAAAGCACAGACCGGACCTGATGCTTCACAAAGGTATAGCCTAACGCAAACCTCATGTCCGTGTGATAGGCGCATCCCGGCAGATACAACAACGAGCGGCACGCAAGATGTGCCGCTCGTTTCGTTTCAGACCGCTAAAAAATTCTGCCGCCTTCTTCGTTTCCTATAAAGAAACCGTAATCTTATCCAGATGCCAAATATCATCCACATACTCCTGTATCGTACGGTCAGATGAGAACTTGCCGCTGTGCGCCACATTTAAAATTGCGCTTTCTGCCCACGCTTCCCTGTCCTTATAATACGCCTCAACACGCGCCTGCGCCTCTGCATAGGAGTGGAAATCCTTTAAGATAAAATAGGTGTCCGCATACTGTGTACACTGAGTATTGAGCAGTGAATTATACAGATCACGGAACAATTCCCTGTCATTGGGCGCATACGTTCCGTCAATCAGTTGTGTCACCACACGATGAATCTTGGGATCGTTCTGAAAGATTTCCATTGGGTTGTAGTCACGGCTGCGCTCATGTGCAATAACCTCATCCGAGCTCATTCCAAAGATAAACATGTTTTCCATGCCTACCTCCTCCGCCATCTCCACATTCGCCCCGTCCATCGTACCAAGCGTCAGCGCACCGTTTAACATGAACTTCATGTTGCCCGTTCCCGACGCCTCCTTGCTTGCCGTTGAAATCTGTTCGCTGACATCTGCCGCCGCAAAAATCCACTCAGCATTTGACACGCGGTAATCCTCAATAAACACCACCTTAAGCTTTCCGCCGATGCTGCCGTCATTGTTAATGACCTCCGCAACGCTGTTGATCAGCTTGATCGTCAATTTTGCATTCCGGTAGCCGGCGGCAGCCTTTGCTCCAAAGATAAATGTCCTCGGATAGAAGTCCATCTGCGGCTGCTCCTTGATTTTATTATATAAATACATCACATGCAAAATATTCAAAAGCTGCCTCTTATACTCATGGAGACGCTTGACCTGCACGTCAAAAATAGAGCGCGGATCGACCTCGATGCCGTTGTGCTCCTTGATATATTTTGCAAGACGCACCTTATTACAGTATTTGATGTCCATAAATTCCTGTCTTGCCTGCGCATCCTTCGCACAAGGAGCAAGCGCCTCAAGACGGGAGAGCTCCGTGATCCAGCCGTCTCCGATATGACCTGTCACCCAGTCAGCCAAAAGCGGATTTCCATGCATTAAGAAACGTCTCTGTGTGATACCGTTTGTCTTATTATGAAACTTCTGTGGGAACATCTCATAAAAATCACGAAGCTGTTCCTTCTTTAAAATTTCTGTGTGCAGTCTTGCCACTCCGTTGACGGAATAACCGGCTGCAATCGCCAGATGCGCCATCTTGACCTGACCGTCACGCAGGATTTCCATGCGTTCTACTTTTCCCTCATCTCCCGGAAACTGCTCTCTGATCTTTAAAACAAAACGGCGGTTGATTTCTTCCACAATCTGATAAATACGCGGAAGCAGCCGGGAAAAAATTTCAATCGGCCATTTTTCCAATGCCTCTGCCATAATCGTGTGATTCGTATAAGCACAGGTCTTTGTCGTAATCTCCCATGCCTCATCCCAGCCTAAGCCTTCTTCATCCATAAGAATACGCATCAGCTCTGCCACCGCCACGGTCGGATGCGTATCGTTTAACTGGAACGCCACCTTCTCCGGCAGTCTGTGAATGTCGCTGTGGTTTTTCTTATAGCGGGCAAGCGCACGCTGCACACTTGCCGAAACAAAGAAATACTGCTGCTTTAAGCGCAGTTCCTTACCCGCCGTATGATTATCATTCGGGTAGAGCACCTCAACCAGATTTCTTGCAAGATTCTGCTGCTCGACCGCCTTCATGTAATCGCCCTTATCAAAGGAATCGAGTTCAAAGTCCTCCTTCGCCTCTGCATCCCAAATCATCAGAGAGTTTACCACATTGTTGCCGTAACCGACAATCGGCATATCATAAGGAACGGCAAGCACCGACTGGTAGCCCTCGTGCACGAAGCGCAGACTGCCATCCGAACCTCCCTCGGTACGCACATGTCCTCCGAACCTTACTTCGTAGGTGTATTCCGGTCTGCGCAGTTCAAACGGATAGCCGTTTTTTAACCAGTTATCCGGCATCTCCACCTGAAAGCCGTCCTGAATCGTCTGCTTAAACATTCCGTAGCGGTAACGGATGCCGCAGCCATAGGCTGCGTATCCAAGCGTGGCCAGTGATTCCAAAAAACATGCCGCCAGACGTCCAAGACCTCCGTTGCCAAGCGCAGGATCGGGCTCCTGATCCTCGATCACATCAAGGTTCAGCCCGATTTCCTCCAGTGCCTCCTTCACCTCCCGGTATGCCTTTAGGTTGATCAGGTTATTGCCAAGCGCGCGCCCCATCAGAAATTCCATCGACATATAATAAACGATCTTCGGATCCTGCTTCTCGTACGCCTGTTGTGTTGCCAGCCACCTGTCATTGATCTCATCCTTGACTGCATAGGACACCGCCTGAAAAATCTCCTGCTGACTTGCTTCCTCCAGCGTCTTGCGATAGAGATTTTTGAGATTCTCCTTTATTTCCCGGATAAACGCTTCCTTCTCAAACACCGTTTCCCTCATTTTCCGGACGCCTCCTTTTTTACTCCCAGAAGGACATACTCGCCGTTGATATTCCATTCCTTCCGATAGATTTCCTCACACTCCGGCACTTCCCCTGTCAATGCCTGTGCCAGCACCTCTTTTTGAATTGTCTCGCCGTATTTATGAAAAATATCATTCAGCTTTTCATTCGCCGCATAGAATACGGCAATCTGATCCATGACTTCAAACCCGGCTTCCTTGCGCATCGTCTGAAGCTTGCTCGTCAGCTCACGGACAAAGCCTTCCTCGATCAGCTCCGGCGTAAGGTTTGTGTCAAGCACAACTGTCACCGTATTATCACCCTCTGTGACATAGCCCTCTGTCTGCGCCATCGTAATCAGCAGATCCTCCTCCGCAAGCTTTACTTCATCACTCACAGACGGCAGGGTGAGCACGCCGTTTGCTTTTAACTCTGCCATTGCCGCATTGCCGTCAAGCTCCGCAAGCGCTTTTTGAATCTGCCCTAGGAACTTTCCGTATTTTGGTCCTACCGTGCGAAGCTGCGGCTTAAAGGTATAGCTGGTGTAACTGCTTACATCATCGGTGAAGCTTACCTTCTTCACGTTAAGCTCATCCTCAATGATCTCCGTAAAGAAATTTGAAAGCTCCATCGGCGCTTTTACAAACATATTTCCAATCGGCTGTCGGTTCTTGATATTTGCAGCGTTACGGCACGCACGCCCCATCACAACAATCTTAAGAACCGCATCCATATTTTTCTCTAAGTCCGCATCAATATAAGCCTCGTTTGCCGTCGGGAAATCGCATAGGTGAATGCTCTCCGGCGCATTCGCATCGATCGAGCATACCAGATTCCGGTAAATATCCTCTGTCATAAACGGAATCATTGGCGCGGCGCACTTACAGATCGTAACAAGGGAAGTATAAAGCGTCATATAAGCATTCACCTTATCCTGCTCCATACCCTTCGCCCAGAAACGCTCGCGGCTTCTTCTGACATACCAGTTGCTCATATCATCCACGAAATCATCCAGCGCTCTTGCCGCCTCCGGAATCCGGTAATTGCCCAGATCATGATCCACTTCCTTGATGACTGTATTCAGCTTTGAGAGCAGCCACTTATCCATGACGGAAAGCTTCTCATAATCAAGCGTATATTTTGTCGCATCAAATCCGTCGATATTCGCATAGAGCACGAAGAACGCATAGGTATTCCACAGCGTGCCCATAAACTTGCGCTGTCCCTCCTGCACGACTTTTCCGTGGAAACGGTTCGGCAGCCACGGTGCGCTGTTAATGTAGAAATACCAGCGGATCGCATCTGCCCCATACTTCTCCAACGCCTCAAACGGATCGACGGCATTTCCCTTGGACTTACTCATTTTCTGCCCGTTCTCATCCTGCACATGACCAAGTACGATCACATTCTCATAAGGCGCTTTGTTAAACAGCAGCGTGGACTCCGCCATCAGGGAGTAGAACCAGCCTCTTGTCTGATCGACCGCCTCGGAGATAAACTTCGCCGGGAACTGCTGCGCAAAAAGCTCCTGATTCTCAAACGGATAATGATGCTGTGCAAACGGCATCGCACCGGAATCAAACCAGCAGTCGATCACCTCCGGCACGCGCCGCATCGTCTTCCCGCAGTCCGGACAGGTAAAGGTAACCTCATCAATATACGGGCGGTGCAGCTCCACCTTTGCATCGTCTGGATTACCCGTTCTCTGCGCAAGCTCCGCGCGGCTTCCAATCGACTCCTGATGTCCGCAGTCCTCGCACTCCCAGATATTTAACGGCGTTCCCCAGTAACGGTTCCGGGAGATCCCCCAGTCCTGAATATTTTCAAGCCAGTCGCCAAAACGTCCCTTTCCGATCGACGCAGGGATCCAGTTTACCGTATTATTGTTACGGATCAGATTGTCCTTCACCGCCGTCATCTTGACAAACCACGACTCCCTTGCATAGTAGATCAGCGGGGTATCGCAGCGCCAGCAATGCGGATAATCATGCTCAAACTTCGGCGCGTCAAAAAGTTTCCCCTCCGTCTCTAAATCCTTTAGGATGACAGGGTCTGCCTTCTTTACAAAGATTCCCGCATACGGGGTCTCCTTCGTCAACTCACCCTTGCCGTCTACAAACTGCACAAACGGAAGGTCATAATTTCTTCCAACCCGCGCATCGTCCTCACCAAATGCCGGCGCAGTATGAACGATACCCGTACCGTCCGACATCGTAACATAACTGTCGCAGGTTACGAAATGCCCTTTCTTTTTCTGTTTTGCGGCAGCCTCTCCCGTACATGCAAACAGCGGCTCATACGCCTTATATTCCAAATCCTTTCCGGTACAGGTCTCTAAGATTTCATATGCCTTTTGTTCGCCCGCTTCGTTATCATCCTCTTTGCCAGCAAGCTTGCCGAGCACCTGATCAAGCAGCGCCTGTGCCATATAATAGGTGCATCCGTCTGCCGCCTTTACTTTACAGTAGGTCTCGTCCGGATTGACACAGAGCGCCACGTTCGACGGAAGCGTCCACGGGGTCGTCGTCCATGCCAGAAAATAAGCGTCCTCGCCCACAACTTTAAAACGGACAACCGCAGAGCGCTCCTTCACGCTCTTGTAGCCCTGCGCAACCTCCTGCGAGGAAAGCGGCGTTCCGCATCGCGGACAGTATGGTACGATCTTAAATCCCTTGTACAAAAGCTTCTTATCCCAAATCTGCTTTAACGCCCACCACTCAGACTCGATAAAATCATCATCATAGGTCACATAGGGGTCATCCATATCTGCCCAGAAACCGACAGTCCCTGAGAAATCCTCCCACATCCCCTTATATTTCCAAACAGATTCCTTGCATTTTCTGATGAACGGCTCCATGCCGTATTCTTCAATCTGCTCCTTACCGTTTAAGCCGAGCAGCTTCTCCACCTCAAGCTCTACCGGAAGTCCATGCGTATCCCAGCCCGCCTTGCGCGGCACATATTTGCCCTTCATCGTCTGGTATCTCGGAATCATATCCTTGATCACACGCGTCAAAACGTGACCGATGTGCGGCTTGCCGTTTGCCGTCGGCGGTCCGTCATAAAACGTATAGGTCTCCCCCTCCTTGCGGTTTTCCATACTTTTGCGGAAGATGTCATTCTCCTCCCAAAATTTCTCCACCTGCTTTTCTCTGTCCACAAAATTCAAATTTGCGTCTACCTTGTTGTACATGCCAGCCTCCATAATTCTGCTTAAATTTGGAAAATATATTTTTCTCTCATAGAAAAAAGTATCTCGCTTGCGAGATTCCCCGCCTGCGGCGGGTCGCAGCTGCGACACAGTTCCATTCCGCCACAGTGCGATCCCCCGGAGGGTTTTTCTTTATAGGGAACAAAGTTTCCTATAAAGAAAAAAACGGCTCTTATCCTGTAAATAGGACGAGAGCCGTTGATCGTAACCACCTAAATACCATGTACGAGGACCTTCCCTCTTAGCTGCTGCAGCCAAATCACAGACGGCATAATCTGCCCTCAAAGAAAATCCTGATACCCGTTTCCTGTAACGCGGAAAAAACGTCAGCGCCTACTCTGCCGCGGCATTTCGGACTGCAACTTAGAAGTGATATTCCCTGAGATGGTACTGATACCGGTTTCCACCCTCCCCGGCTCTCTGTCATGTTCCGCACATCAGGTACTGTCTTCATCATCGTCTTTACAAACTATTTTTAGTATATAGTTATCCACTACCCTTGTCAAGTGGTTTTGCGCGCTGCCCCACGGCATTTACCGCCACTCTCCGATCACTGCAACAAACCGCTCCTTGATCTCATCCAAAAGGATAACCTCCTCTTTTTCATCTCCCGCAAACGTGACAAAGCCTCCTGCCATCTCGGCATGTCCGCCGCCGCTTCCAAGCCCCGCAAGCGCCTTGCTTACAATCTTACCGGCGTCCAATGACGGTTTTTCACTGCGCACCGACAGTTGTACGCCGCCTTCCCTTCTCGCATAAACAACCGAAAAGGAGACCTCCTTTAACGCAAGCATAAAATCAGAAATATTCGCGATTACCGGACACCCCGCTCCGGCGTCCGCAAAGCTGATATTATCATATACCTCGATGCTCGCGATTGCCTTAGAATAAGCAACTAGGTCTTCAAAGCAAAGATTGCTGTTCTCCAGCATGTGGATCGTGTCATAATCACATAGATCATACATCCGGTAAGCCATTTCAAAATCAAGCTTTGATACGCCGCGCGACAGATTATTTGTATCAATGCGTATCGCATAGGTGAGCGCCGTCGCTACGCTCCGGCTCATCGGCACATCATTTTCAAAAAAATACTGTGCCATGATCGTTGCACACGCCCCGACCTCCGGTCTTATATCACTAAAACGATACGGATATTTATCATTCTTCGGATGATGGTCGATGCAGATGATCTCATCGCCCGTCATATTGATAATGTTGGAATTTCCCTTCTGCGCGTCTACCAGAATCACCTCATCCTCGTCTGTCAGCCGCGACTCCAAATCCTCAATATGCAGAAATTCCAGCCGCAACAGCTCCTGCAGCTTTTCGGTGCTGTAACGGTCAATTTTTCCCTTGTAGCAGATTGTCGATGAAATACCGCGTGCCTGCAATAAATTTTGCATTGCATACGCGCTTGCGATCGCATCCGGATCCGGGAAATTGTGTGTCTGTATATAGACATGCTCTTTGTGAATCTCCCGCAAAAGTTCCTCTAATTTTGTCATACTCTAACTGTACCTCTTATCTTTGTGCGTACACCTCGTCCAGATTAAGCTCCAACAGCTCACAAAGCGAGTGAATTGCCGGAACGTCTGCCGCTATCCTTCCAAAGCCATATGCCGCATGGACAAAAGCGACACCCGCCTCACAGCTTGCCTCGTAATCTCCCTGAATATCCCCGACGTAAACCGCCTGCTCCAACTGATTGCGCTCAACTACAATTCGAATATTGTCTCCCTTCGGAAGCAGATTGTCACCATAGCATTGCTTATCGTCAATCGCATCCCACAGCTTGTAATGGTCAAGAAACGCTTCGATATAACCGGTCTGGCAGTTGCTGACGATCGATACATGGTATCCGCGCTCCCGCAGACTCCCAAAGGTCTTGCGCACACCGTCGTAGAGTATTCCTCCGTGTTCCCGCAGATATTCATTTTCCAGCCTGCAGCATTGATCCAAAAGCTCCATACGCTCTTTTTTCGGCAATTCTCCAAACAAAATATCTGCCGCCACATCCATTGTCTTTCCCATGACGCTCTTAATGTCTGCCGTTTGAATCTCCTTTTTCAACAGACCGGATTCCTCTATCACAGACTTCCATGACTTTGCCACATTTTCGGCAGAATCCCATAGCGTTCCGTCCATGTCAAATATAATTCCTTTTTTCATTCGCATGCTCCATTCTAAATCACGTCGTATTACCCGCTGTCGATTGCATGGACAGCGCTTCTTCTTTATTATAAAATTTTTTTGATTTTCTGGCAACTTAAAACTATCGCACATTTCTTCACAGAAAAGAGCCGTACACCCGGCAAGGATGTACGGCTCTTTTTGAATGAAAAATCTGTCCTTCTCTGTCTTATGAGGTTTTGATCAAAATAAATTACTGCAGCAGCGCAAGAACACCCTGTGTTGCCTGATTTGCCTGTGCAAGCATTGACTGACCTGCCTGTGCAAGGATGTTGTTCTTGCTGTATTCTACCATTGCTTCTGCCATGTCAGTGTCACGGATGCGGGACTCGGATGCCGTTGTATTCTCCACTACGTTGTCAAGGTTTGCGATCGTGTGCTCTAAGCGGTTCTGTACTGCACCGAGTGCCGAACGCTGCTCGGAAACCTTTGCCAATGCGTCAGAGATCGCGTCAACCGCATAGGTTGCGGCTGCTCCTGTATCATCTGCGATGTTTAAGCCCTTGATTCCAAGATAAGCGGAATCCATAGCGTTGACATCAACGATGATCTTATTTGTCATATCTGCATCTGCGCCGACCTGAAGGTTGAAGGAAAGCTTCTGGGAAACATCTGCGTAGCCCTTGTCAATGGTGAACTCTACTTTACCATTCGCCGGATTACCATGCGTAACTACTGCCTTATCACCATCCGCATTGGATACACCGATATTATTTGCCTTCAGCAGTTCATCCTCCATTAATTCATATGCCTTATTCGCTGTAATTACAGAAGAATTCACATCAGAAACACCATCCTGATCTGCATCTGCCCCCATGCCAACCATTTTTGTACCATCAGCAAATTCCACAGTGCTTGTATCCTTAATAAGTGCTTTTAACTGAGCAAGGTCTGCTACCTTAACCTCGCCCTTGTCAAGGTCTGTTGTACCTGTATTTGCAACAACTTTATACTGCTTTCCGTCAATAGTTACCGTGTCGTTCTCTGCTTTAACATCAGCATCGAATTTATCTGTCATTTCTTTCTTCGTAGAACCGACTGTATAGCCCTTTCCGCCGATTGTTACAGACTGACCGCTCTTTAATTCATCAATCGTAAAGGTTGCACTATCCAAGGTCTCTGTCATCGATCCCTTTAATCCGGCGTCATGTGCCTTCATGTACTCCTTCACAGTCGTCCCGTCGCCCTTGAGCAGATAGGTCTCGTTGAACTTTGTGGTCTCAGCTACACGATCGATCTCTGTTGTCAACTGTGCGATCTCGTTCTGAAGCGCCTGACGGTCTCCTACAGAGTTTGTTCCGTTGGATGCCTGTACTGCAAGCTCATTCATACGCTGCAGCATGGAATGCACCTCTGTCAACGCTCCCTCGGCTGTCTGCACTGCGGAAACACCATCCTGTGCGTTTGTTGATGCACGGTCAAGTCCGCGGATCTGCTTTCTCATCTTCTCAGAGATCGTCAGACCTGCTGCATCGTCTGCTGCACGATTGATCCTGTAGCCGGAAGCCAGCTTTTCAGAGGACTTTGCCTGCTGACCTGTTGTAACTCCAAGCATTCTGTTTGCGTTCATCGCGGTTAAATTGTGTTGTACTACCATATCCTTTTACCTCCGTGTGATAAACAACGGGCATTTCTCTTTTTGGAACTGCCCTTTTGTTAATAATGTTACGCCGTATCAGGCGCCCGCCTTTGCGGTATTCCGGGAATCCGTTCCCAAAAAATATAACCGGCACGGCTTCGTGCCGTATAATAAGCCAAGCCCCTAGGTTAGCCTGACATTATTACCGTTTGTGCCTCTCCCGCATTAAAATACCTGCGATCTCCTTTCTCGCCTCTGCGGAAATGCCCTTTTCCCTATAATAGCTCGCATGTTTCCCCTCTCCGGCGGAGCTTCGCGCAATGTTGATCTCCCGCGGCGCGTCCACTAAGAGGTGAATGTTGTTGGAAGAACCACCCGAAAATATCACCCGGACATTTTCTCCGATGTCAATATATTCTCCCGGTCGAAGTGAAAGCTTTAGCATAAGGCAACCTCCCTGTTTCTTCATCTCTCCTGTTTGATGTTGGCATAGACCCAAAATGCAACAGTTCTTATAATAATGTTGCATTTTTAGTATAAAAAGGAGGGCTTTTTATATGGGAACCACACAGCCGATTCGCGAAAAAAACGACTTGAAGCAGTTTCTGGACTACTACAAAACGGTGCAGCCAAACCCGCGGAATTACGCGCTTCTTGCACTTGGACTGCACACGGCTTTGCGCGTGAGCGATCTGCTTTCACTGCACTGGTCAGATGTTTATGATTTTTCACGGAGGTGTTATAAGGAGCACCTGTTTATTCAGGAAAAAAAGACGGGAAAGCACACGGTGATCGCACTGAACGCGCAGGCTGCGGAGGCGCTTGCACGTTTAAAACAAACACGCAAAAATGCAGACAAAGACGATTATATCTTCACGAAAAGCACGGACTATACGCTTCCGCTCTGCCGCTCACAGGCATACCGGATCGTGAAACGTGCGGCAGAGGAATCTCTGCACAAGGAACATATCAGTTGTCACTCCCTGCGCAAGACGTTCGGCTATCAGGCATGGAAGCAGGGCGCGCAGCCGGCGCTTTTGATGGATATTTATAATCATTCTTCCTACGGGGTTACAAAGAAATATCTTGGAATTGAACAGGATGAGAGAGATTCTCTCTTTTTAAAAATGGACTTTTGAAACATAAGTCGAAAAAATTTTATTTTAGATGTTAAGTTTTCAAAGACATGTCCGATATATGATATGTAGACAAAATGCAACATTATTATAAGTAATGTTGCTTTTTTTATACACAGATAGCAAATTTAATTTTCCTTGATTTTAAGCCATTTCTGACAGCATACCATTTTCTAACTTTTGCATTTTTACCCCCAAAATCATAACTTTGTTAGTCAAATGTTAGTCAAATATTATGCCAAGGGTGTCGCATTTTGCTACCCCCTAAATCATGACCTTGTTAGTCATAATTCCAGTGCCACACGCTCCGTGGAACTCGTCCACGTTTGCTTAAATGTCTGCGATCCTCCGGCATATGCCTCACTTCCAACGCTATCCGGGAGAAATGCCCGCAGCGTATCGGATTTGTCACAATAACGCAGATTTCGCAGTGCTTTCCGCTCTGTCCGTTGCGCTTTATTATACGTCATTCCGAGGTGCTCCGCTACATCATTTACGGATTTCTCCAAAAAATACCGCATATGTATGATTTTCTCCTGTTCGTCCGGCAGATCAGCCACCAGCGACCATATAGCCGTTTTAAGCTGCACACTCTCCACGTCATCGAGTATCATGCCCTCAACGTCCACCTCTGCGGGTATCATATCCCTAAGTGTTGTATCTTCATCCTCTGTATAGGGCGTGTCTAAGCTGCGTATCTGCCCCATTCCTGCGCTTTTCTCAAGCTGTGCCACCTGTGCAGCAGTTAAGCCCATATGTGCGCCTATTTCCCCGCGTGACGGCTTTCTGTTCAGATATACGCTATAAGCGTTCACCGTCTTGCGGTACTCAAGCACCCGCTGCCACTCATACGCTGGCATATATACAGGGGCGTTTTTTCTGGCATACCTTAAAAGCCGTTGCTTGATCCAGTATTCTGCGTATGTGAGGAATTTACACCCTAAATCCGGGCGGTAACCGTCCACAGCGTCATATAACGCTAGGTAGCCCTCCTGCTCCAAGTCCTCAAGCTCCGCAGCCCCCACATAGCGCGATGCAATACGCCGGATAAACCGTCTCGTCTGCTCCCAAAGCTGCAGCATATTGTCAGCCGTATCTATTCCGGCTTTTATCCTTATTGCCAATTCTTCGTTGGTCATGGTGCACGCCCTTTCTGGTATTTTGCTCATTTTTGAGTACAAGTGTTTACAAGGTTCTAAACCCGACGAGTCCCTGTTTTAGGGAGTCATCTTTAAAAGTGTTTACAAGGTTTTACAAGGTTCTAAAACGGCAAAACGTTCGTTTTGGTAATGCTCCACGATTGCAACGCAACGTTCGTTATTGCAACGTTGCAAACGCCCCCGATCATCTGAAAAAGAAAATCGGGGGCGTTCCTCTTACGCCGTTACTGCCTGATAATAGATTGCTTTCGCTTTATTCTTAAGCACAAACGCATCATACACAATACGCCCCTCTACAAGCGTACCATTAATGCCCGGCGGGTTTGTATGCGTATTGTAGTCTTCAAGCTTTGTAGGTGCTACTGTTGCACACGGATGTGCAAGCATGAATCCGAAGTTCTCCGGCAAGCGTGCCGCTGCAATCTTTAACGTCACAGCTCCGTCAATGTTGGCGATCACTCCCCGCAGACGCATATCGTTTCCGATTTCCGTCTCCATGGTAATATCTTTGCATTTCTTCATGAGCAGATAGACCGCAGGCGTTACCGTTAAAACACGTCCCGTCTCAGGTACAAGCTCATCATCCAACGCCGCCGACGCCTTCACGATCTCATCATAGATATTGTCAGATGTCAACGCCACCGCAGCGGGCTTATGCCCTGCGCCGTCTACCATGACGGAAAATGTGTATGTGTCGATTTCCGGTATCACAACCTCCCGGATCTGGCGGGCGAGTGCCGACGCTCCCGTTAATGCTTTCACTGTCTCGTTTTCGTCTAACGCATCAACAACGAATGTAAAAGAGCGGTCTTTTTTTAGCGTTAGCGTCTGTGTTGTGGCATCCAGGTCTTTTACTGCCCCGTATCTGCTCCAATTACCACCGGATGCCCCGTTTCTCCCGTAATCGTTCATCTCTGACGTGCTGATCATGTATATTTTGACCGTATGCGCACCGTCAAAAGAAAAGTCTTGATTCGTGAGTAATGATTTTTTACTTTCCTGCGTGAATATCTCATCCACATAGGGCAGAAATTTTGTAACTAATTCAATTGACATGTATTATCCTTTCTTAAGCCCCATAGCTTGGCGCAAAGCGCTGTCATTTTCCATACGGTTGCTGCTTTGCCTCATCCCCCAAGCTCCTGCGGGCTTGTTTAACTGTTTAATTTCGTTAATCGCTGCATCCAGCGTCTCCGCATCGCTGAATTTTAAAACACCGGCAAGACTTGACGGAAGTCTATTCTCAAAAAGTTTCTCCCTTGCAAGCAAGTTAAGCTCCCTCTGCTCAAGTTCCTTTTCTCTGTTTGCCATGCCGGCAGAATCCATACCGTTATTGCCGTCTGTTTCTGATTCCCTTTTTACGCGGGCAAGGCGTTTTCTGACGATCTCGTCAACCTCTGCCTGTGTAAATGTCCTTTCCCCTGTTCCCTCATTGGCTGCCGGGTCTGCGTTCTGGTTCATGTTGTTATCTTCCATTTTTCTTCCTCCTGTTTAACGCCCTGTAGGCTGATTCAAGTAAATAAAAAGCGCAGGAAATAATAATACACATCACTCTAAACTTGCTGAATGTGTATCATTATTTCCCGCGCCGATATTGATAGGCTTCCAGCGACAAGCGATATGCTCTCACATAAAGCCCACCGCTGGGGTACTCTAAACACTTATTTACTTTCCCTAAGTATGCCACAATGACCGTAAGAAGTCAATCCTTTATTCTGCCGTGTTTTTTGTGTCTATGTATGCCCTTTGATAACGTCCGCTTTGACGTTTCGACAGCTTGCAGGATTTAACGACCGGGCTTAACAGCTTAAGAACCTTGCGGAACTCCTCCGGCTTGTCATATATAAGGCGTATCTTAACCATTCCTAATACCTCCTAGCATCAAGCACCTTTTCCGGCGCATACCTCAATCAGCTTGCAGATAGTGCTTGTCAAGTCTCTATGTAGCCTGTGGAGCGCCTTGCTTAATGCGTCCGGATCCATGTCGGAGCATCCGTCTGTTACCGCCGTTTTCGTCATCCCTAGGAGTGAGTTTATCTCGTAAAATTCAAGTACCAGATCGTCCAGTGCTGCCTTTCTCTCAAGTGTTTCCATTCTCTCTACAATCCCTTTTTCCCTGCTCATAGCTTCCAACTCCTTTCCCTACTCATATCCTGCACATATCTTCTCTTATGCGCCCTATGTAATCCCGTATACTTAATAATGCCATGTGCAATGATTCCGTTGTTAACGTATCCGTTAGATTATTATCAAGCTGATTACCGATACCTGTCATTAGACATTCTATGCCCTCCAGCTCCGCCGATAATTCGCTTATTCTCGCTAAAATCTCATATTCTTTATTCATGATTTGCCTTTCTACCGGAAATCTGCTAAAATGCAGATGTGCCGGGTTTTTAATGCTTGGTTATCTGGTTACTTGCCCCGTTCGGTGTTGCCTCACCATTCGGGGCGCTTTTTTTGTCTCATTTCACTTCACCTGCTCCCTCTTGATTCTTTACTTCCTCGATCACTGCTTTTAAATCCCCTTTCTAGCCAAAAACTACCGCCCTAGCCTATGTTTTTTTTATTTTGGCGCACTCGGTGATAATTTCCCCGCCTATCGCTTTCTAGCCAAAAACTACCGCCCTAGCCTATGTTTTTTTGTTTAGGCACTCTCGGTGATTCTTTACTTCCTCGATCACTGCTTTTAAATACCATTTCTAGGCTTTAAAATCAAATACCCGTATTGAATTTTTACTTGTAAGGGCTAACCTCTGCGCAATCGTTCGCCCTAAAACGGGCTTATACCGTCTACCCTAACCAAATATACCCTAAGCGGTTTTTGATTCAAATTTGACCTAAATCACAACGATAATTACCAGAATTTAAAATATTCCCGCTTGGTCACTTGTCTGCCGATTCTCTCCCCCCGCTTATCGGCTCAGATCATCCCCAATCATCTCCCCCGTAAACTCCCCTCGCGCGCGTATATATACGTCATACAAGGGTAACAAGGGTATATAACAGGTATTACCCTTGTTATAATATATTTATAGAGATATTGGTTGACATAGTTGACAATGTATATATCCGTTGAATTTCTGCGGTTTTTGTGTCAACTCGCTGTCGGTTGACACTGGTTGACACGGTTGACAGATTTTTCCGTCGGTTGACATTGTTGGTTGACACTTTTGCCCTTGCCATTTTAAATACAATGCTGTGTCGGTTTACACATTGGCGGGTATTCTACCCCTCTCACGGCTGCGCTGATGAAACTCCCCGGTTGAGATACTCAACGAGTTTCCCCCAGTTCACAAGGTACTTGCACCCGGCTTTCACATGTACGATCTGGTTACTTAAGCACATCTTACGCAAAAAGTCATAAGACACGCCTGTCCTTTTGCTTGCTTCTTTCAGTGTGATCATCTCCGGCACTGTGTAATTCACTTCTATCATCCTTTGAATCCCCTTTCTTGATAAAAACTACTGCCCTAGCTTACGTTTTTTTTATTTAAGCATCCTCCGTGATAATTTCCCCGCCCTTTGGTCTGTGTCCGCTTCGGTATGCGTGTAGGGCACAACTTTTTATGTCACATTCCCGCACTTCCTTGATCTGACCACAGCAACACTCAAGACATTTTTTTCTTATGGCTCTCATTGGTGTTAATTTTGCCATGCACTTCCCCCCTCTCCTACTGGTCGATAATCTCGGTTACATCCACGCCTAACGCCTCCGCAACCCTTCCGGCGCATACCGGCGTTACTACTTGGCTGTTAAGAATGACATTGATTCTCACCCGGCTTACGCCGTAGGACTTAGCAAGTTCGCATACAGTCATTTTCTTGCGCGCCAGTGCAATATCGACTTTGTCTCTGTTTAGTTTCATGTTATCACCTCGCTTTCTTTTGATGTTGACAGTCGCTTTTGCAACTGTTATAATTGCATTATAAGAGTTACATTTGCTACTGTCAAGACAAATATTTACATTTGCTACTGTTATTTTCATTCTATTTATGATATATTTGCTTTGAGGTGAAAAAAATGACAGTGGCAGATAATATAAAACACTTGAGAAAAAAAAACGGTATGACGCAAAAGCAGCTTGCCGAAAAATGCAGTATGTCTGAATCAACATTGCGACAATATGAAATTGGATATAGAAATCCCAAAATAGAGACGCTTATAAAAATAGCCAATGCACTCGGTGTAGAATATACTGATTTAGCCGAACTTCCATATGTAAAGCCAACCGTAGCAAACGGCTATGTTTCACGGGAACATTATGAATCAATGAATACTGAAACCAATCAAGAAGCCGCTTTTGCTTCTTTATTACGAAACATTTTCGGATATCTTGAGGAAAGAGCTGTTCACGTTGATGGTGTAGGACAATCGTACTATTATGCAATCGGTAATGATGGAAAAGTACTTGATGAAACTTTATATGATGGTTTATATGAAAAAGTAGAATTGTATATAAGAGAATATTTTAAACATTTTGCCATTTCTGAAAGTGATGAAATTGAATATGCACAAAAGATGCTATTGCAAATAAGAGATATGCTTAACACTGACGCAGACGATTAACCGCCGTACCCAAAAGAACGGTGGTTAGCCAAAACCTCTAAATCGAACGGGCGCAAAATTGCGCGGGTTAAAAGCGGACGAGCCAAAACTTGCGTGTCCGGCTGCACATTGAAAATATAATATACTTACCCGGGCAGCCGGGGGACGTGCTCTCATTCGTTCCGAGCCTTACGGAAAGGATGATGATTATGGTTTCATGGAATGACTTATTTACATTCGTTATCATGATGATAGCGGTACTGACCTACATAGACCAACATAGAAAACATAAGAAATAGCCGTCCTGCTCTCGTCAAAGTTTAGGAACGGCTATTCTTTATAGCTAAGTATTAAATTCGCCGGGTCGGGTGAAGTGCACTCACCTTCCGACTGCCTTGCTAAGTATATTATATGCAATCGTGCGGGATTTTTCAACCCCAAAGTAAAAAACCGCCCCAGTTGCCAACTAGGACGGTTCATATACCCCCGAAACCGGTACAGAATAGAGGTATTTAACGTGGAAAGTATCATTTCTTTTATTGTCGCTGTTGCGTCTGGTGTAGCTTGCCACTGCATCATCAAACGGAATAAGAAAACCCACGTATCGCCCCAGCTGCCAACTGGGACGGCTCATATACCCGAAAGCGATATACTCCAATCACAGTTATATTATATCCTTTCGGGGCAGTTCTGGCAAGTACAGGACTGTATTTTTTATACCCATTTTTAAGAAAGGACGGTCATATAATGGCAAGCATACGGAAAAGAGGAAACAGTTATCAGATCACTGTCAGCAACGGGCGGGACATTTACGGCAATCAGATATTCGAGCGTGTCACATGGAAACCAGACCCGAACAGGACAGAGAAGCAGAACGAGCGGGAGCTTGCACGCTTCACGCTTGAATTTGAGGAGAAAGTAAAAAATGGCAAATACCTTGACGGGGAAAAAGTCACGTTTCAAGACTTTGCGGAAAAGTGGCTTGAGGAATATGCAAAAATCCAGTTAGAGCCCACTACGGTAGACTTATACACGAACTTCCTATACACGCATATACTGCCCGCTATCGGGCATCTAAAGCTTGCAAGGGTGCAGCCCGCACATCTAAACAAACTATACACGGATATGCTGCAATCGAGGAAGGACAACAGGCAGGGCGGATACTCCCCTACATCTATTCGGCGATGCCATGCTGTGATCAGCTCTATCTTCTCCACGGCTGCCCATTGGAACATTGTCACAGATAACCCCTGTGAACGTGTAAAACCGCCAAAACAAGCCCATACCACAGCAGATATAAAACACTTCACCGTAGAGGAAACGGGGGCATTTCTGACCGAACTGGACGAGGAAACGGCTGTCGGGCTGCTCAAGCTTCAGCATAACATCTTTTTCCAACTATGTATCTTTTGCGGGTTAAGGCGTGGCGAAGCTGTCGCCCTGCTCTGGTCTGACATTGATCTGCATGATAAAACGGTAAGCATCACAAAGAGCACGACCATAGTAAACGGAAAGCCATACACCAAGACGCCCAAGAACCACAGTTCCGAGAGGGTGCTAAGCGTGCCGGATCATATCATAAAACAGCTAAAGCGTTACCGGCTCGAGTATAACACTTACCGCCTTTCTATCGGCTGTCAGTGGGTAGAAAGAGCAGACAAACAAGAGTATTTATTTATACAGTGGAACGGGGCGCAGATGTACCCGTCTACCCCTTATAGCGTGTTTAAGTCCGTAATAGCGCACTATAACGACACGCACACGGAACAACTGCCGGATATTCCCCTGCACGGTCTCCGTCACACCTCCGCTACACTGCTGATCAGTCAGAACGTGGACGTCCGAACCGTGTCAAACCGGCTAGGGCACGCACAGACCAGTACCACAATGAACATATACAGTCACAGCCTACAGAAGAAGGACGTTGCAGCGTCTAACGCCCTTGAGGAATTACTCATAAAAAAATCAAATTGTTAGTCAAATGTTAGTCAAACACGAAAAAAGCACTCCTTAACGGAGTGCTTTCATTCTCTCAAACCCTTGTAAATAAAGGCTTTTTGCAATGAGGCATCGGGGATTCGAACCCCGGACAACTTGATTATAAGTAATGTTGCATTTTTTTATACACAACAATCTGTTTTAATGATCTTTATTTTTCTGCTGCAAAAGCAGTCACAACCTCCGATCTATGAATATCTTAAATTCCAGACATTGAAAATATCATACACTTACCCAGAGAGCCAAAGGGAGCGATATGCCAGTTGCCGCGCACCTGAAAGCAACCGGTGTCTATGGCTGCATACAAGGATTGATTGACTTTCGTAATTATGCTTTGTGCCGTAATCACTCTCGCAACTAATTTCAGCCACAAAAAATAGCGCCCCCAGTCTGTTAAACGAAAGCGCTATTTACGTCAATTATTTTGCCGGCGGTTAGTCTGGTGCATCTGGCGTTTGCCTCTCTTGCCCGCACTCACCCACCGGCTACCTTGTTAAGTATATGATATGATATCCAATGACATGCATATGGGTAAGCCTATTTTTCTTCTATGCCTCGTCAATCGCCCTGCCGATATCCGTACGCATGTATTTGTTTTCAAACTGCACCCACTTCGTCGCCTCATAAGCCTTTGCGCGGGCTTCCTTAAGGTCGTTTCCGGTAGCCGTGACACCGAGCACACGCCCGCCATTTGTCACGATCCTTCCATCCGCATCAAACGCAGTTCCGGCATGAAAACAGTAATAATCATCCCTTCCTGCAAACTTCTCAAGCCCCTGAACCGGATAACCTTTTTCATAGCAAACCGGATAACCGTCCGATGCGAGTACCACGCAGACCGCGGCATTGTCCTCAAACTGCAAATCAATTTCATCCAGTCTGCCGTCGACGCACGCCTCCATCACGTCGATGATGTCATTTTTCATGCGCGGCAGCACCACCTGTGCCTCCGGGTCTCCGAAACGGGCATTGTATTCAAGCACCCTCGGTCCGTCCGCCGTAAGCATCAGACCAAAGAAGATGACACCTTGAAACGGTCTGCCCTCGGCCGCCATCGCATCCACCGTCGCCTGATAGATATATTTCCTGCAAAATGAATCTACTTCCTCCGTATAGAACGGACTTGGAGAAAACGTTCCCATTCCTCCGGTATTTAAGCCCTGATCTCCGTCCTTGGCGCGCTTGTGATCCTGCGCGGAGGACATGATTTTGATCGTCTTACCGTCCACAAATGAGAGCACAGACACCTCGCGTCCGGTCATAAATTCTTCCACGACCATTGTATTGCCCGCCGTTCCGAATTTCTTATCCTGCATGATCTCCCGCACGCCGTCCTTTGCCTCCTCCAGCGTGCTGCAGATCAACACGCCTTTTCCAAGCGCAAGCCCGTCTGCTTTGAGCACGATCGGAAACTTCGCCGTCTCCAGATAGCCAAGCGCCTCGTCCGGAGAAGTAAATTTCTCATAGGCAGCCGTCGGAATCTTGTATTTCTTCATCAAATCCTTGGAAAATGCCTTCGAGCCTTCCAAAATCGCAGCATTTTTGCGCGGACCAAATATTTTCAATCCCTCTGCCTCAAAAATGTCCACAATTCCGCCTACCAGCGGATCGTCCATCCCCACGATCGTAAAATCAATCTGATGCTCTTTTGCAAACGCCAAAAGCTTGTCAAACTCCATCGCACCAATCGGCACACACTCCGCCTGCGCAGCGATTCCTGCATTTCCCGGCGCACAGTATATTTGATCCACACGCGGACTCCTTGCCACGCTTGTCACGATCGCGTGCTCACGTCCGCCGCTTCCTACTACCAGTACCCTCATTCTGACCTCCTCCTACTCTGCTTTTATCTGCACACGTCCATCACACACCGCTACCCTTCCGGCTGCGATCAGATCGATCGCCTGCGGCAGGATCACCCACTCCGCCTGCTCCATCACACGGCGTTGCAAGGTTTCCGGCGTATCACCCGGCTCTACCTCTACCGCCTTCTGCAAAATGATCGGTCCCGTATCTGTTCCCTCATCCACGAAATGCACAGTTGCCCCTGTAAGCTTCACACCGCGCGCAAGCGCGCCCTCATGCACCTTTAATCCGTAATATCCCTTCCCACAGAAAGACGGGATCAGAGACGGATGAATGTTGATAATACGGTTTTGATACCGCTGTATCATTTCCTGCGGGAGCACAACAAGAAATCCGGCAAGCACGACCAAATCTACCTGATAGGAGTCCAGCTTCTCAAGAAATGCCTGATTAAACGCCGCCCGATCTGCAAAATCCTTCGGAGAAATACAGACCGCCTCGATGCCATGTTCGTTCGCACGCGTAAGCGCATACGCATTCCGGTTGTTGCTGATGACAACCGAAACCTTTGCATTTTGAATTTTTCCGCAATCCATCGCATCCAAAATCGCCTGTAAGTTTGTGCCGCCGCCGGACACTAAGACCGCAAGCTTTAGCATAAGGTCACCCCTTTTTCTCCATCTGTAATCTTTCCGATCACATACGGTGTGTCACCCGCCGCGCGGATAGCCTCCATTGCCGTCTCCACGTCTGCCGGATCAACTGCGACCATCATGCCGATCCCCATATTGTAGGTGTTGTACATCACTTCCTCAGAGACGTTCCCCTCGCGCGCCATCATGGAAAAGATCGCAGGGATCTCGTAGCTGTGCTTTTCAATGACCGCGTGCTTGCCCTCTGGGAGCATACGCGGAATATTCTCATAGAAACCGCCGCCGGTAATATGGCTGCATGCCTTAACGGTAACGCCCGCTTCCTTTATGGAGCCAAGCGCCTTCACATAGATCCTCGTCGGAGCTAAAAGCGCCTCGCCGAGCGTCTTTCCAAGCTCCTCATGATATGTATTTAATGTCTCCGCATCCATACAGAAAATTTTGCGCACCAAGGAAAAACCGTTTGAATGAACGCCGGAGGACGCCATACCGATGATCACATCGCCGTCCTTTAAATGTGCTCCGGTGATAATGTCCTTTTTGTCCACAACGCCGACTGCAAAGCCCGCAAGATCATACTCGTCCTCCGGCATAAGTCCCGGATGCTCCGCCGTCTCTCCGCCGATCAGCGCACAGCCGGACTGCACACAGCCCTCTGCGACACCGCCCACGATCGTGGCGATCTTCTCAGGATAGTTTTTGCCGCACGCAATATAATCAAGGAAAAATAATGGCTCGCCTCCGGCACAGGCAATATCGTTGACGCACATTGCCACACAGTCGATACCGATGGTATCATGCTTGTCCAAAAGAAATGCAAGCTTTACCTTCGTACCGCATCCGTCCGTTCCTGATACGAGCGTCGGTTCTTCCATCCCCTTGATCTTCTCCAGCGAAAATGCTCCCGAAAAACCGCCCAGTCCGCCGAGCACTTCCGGTCTCATCGTCATTTTCACATGCTCCTTCATCAGCTCCACTGCCTTGTAACCCGCCTCAATATCAACACCGGAATTTTTGTAATCCATTGCCTTTCCTCCATTCGATCAAACGTCCCGTTTGTATTTCTAACATTCTTTAGCTACAGTATAAATGGAATAACTTATATTTTCCAATTATATATTATTATCCATATTATTAGTTATGCTAATGTATTTCTCCCATTTTTCACTTTTTCTTATAAAACAAATCTTACTGCCTGCTTGCAGCGGCGAAACGGACAAGCTTCTGATTGTCCGCGAAGCTTCTGCTCTCTCTGCGAAATTTACTGCCTTAAATTCAAAAGTCTTCCCCCGCATTGCAGATAGCGTTACGCAGCCTAATTCCTACCTCCCCAGCTCTTTCTTCCGCTCCTCGATGATATACCCCTCTGTATCGCGTCCAAAATCATCAATGTCTCCAAATACATAAAATTCGACGATTTCCTTATCATATTCTACATGCATCACGATTCCATACTGTCGCAGATCCTTCCCCAGAGAGCTTGTTTTACAGCAAAGCTTCCCGGGAAAGTGAGAAATGCCGCCACAGGAAAACCCCTGCGGCGGCGTCCGTTTTTAATAGTTCTTATAGCCAACTTCCTGCAGTCTGGCATCCTTTGCCACGACCTGTTCTTTTAATTCTTCAGAATATTGTTTTAATTTTTGCAAAATTGCATCATCTGATGTTGCAAGAATTTTTGCTGCAAGTAATCCTGCATTTGCACCTCCATTGATCGCAACGGTCGCCACCGGAATACCGGACGGCATCTGTACGATCGAATACAGGGAATCACGTCCGCCAAGTGACGTCGTGTGCATCGGAATTCCAATCACCGGCATCGGAAAGATTGCCGCGCACATTCCCGGCAGATGCGCCGCCATACCAGCCCCCGCAATCAGCACCTTAAAGCCACGCTCCTCTGCACTCTTTGCATACTCAAAAAATACATCCGGCTCACGGTGTGCGGAAATAATCTTCATCTCATAACTGATGCCGAGCTTTTCTAAAATATCCGCTGCCTTTGCCATAACCGGCATATCCGAATCGCTTCCCATTACAATACCAACCTTTGCCATAATGATACTCCTTTTCTGTCTGTTCTTACTTTTTTGACTTATCGTTCCAACGGCTCATTGAGCTGCTCTGTACCCGCCAGCACAAATTTGCCTCCTGAAATTATATCAATTTCCCTTCCATCTTTGCAGATTGCCGTAATCTTGTCAAGCTCATCATACGGAATCGTAATATCCGTATGGCAATTCAGATAAGCCTTCTGCGCCTCGCCGGCATCCTCTGCCTTGCGCAGCGCAGACACCGCATTCTCTCTTGCCACGATTGCTTTTCCATCCGGATTGTAGGAAACATTATCCTCCTCATGGCTGTAACAGGTATCGCCGACTGCAAAATGCGGTCCGGTCTTTTCAGCGATCAAAATCGGCAGCTTGTCTGCAATATGAAAATCCCTTGCCATCCGGTACGCCGTCGTATTTGTTCCGATTGCAAATTCTCCCATCGGAAGTGTGTCATGATGCTTTAGGAGATTATCACGGATATATTTTTGATTTTCTTCCTCATCCGCAAAATTCGTGCAGGTGTAAGAGGAAATCATACCGTCCTTAAAATCAATCTCCAGATTCTCGTATTTTAACTCATTCAGATAAACCTGACTGACAAACAGCTTTCCGTTTGTTCCCTCAAGAACGGGAGAGGTAAAGACCTCCCCAACCGGAATATTAACGTCTGCCACACAGTTTTCAAACGCCGTCTCCTTCTTAGGATTCTTTAATTTCCAAATATTGACAGATAAATCTGTCTTATTTGTCCCCTGTCCGGTAATATGCACCCGCTCCGCCTGATCGAGCACATCTATCATGATCTGCTGCATCTTTTGATAGAGCGCATAATCTAAGGTATTGATCTTTACCGTTTCCTCAAAAATCTCCTCGAACTGCGCTCCAATCGCCGGTACCGGATAAGCGATGATCGTAAAACTGCGCTCCTCGCCTTTGATGTATTTATTGGTGATCTGCCCTGCCTGGCTCATCTCATAGACACAAAGCTGCTGCTGTTTCTTATCGTAATGAAGCGCTTCCTTCTTCGTCTCCGGCGAAAAAGGTTCCTCCCCAAATACCTCTATCACAGCCGGTCCCGCCATGCCTGCCGCAAGAAGCTTTTCCTCCTCAAAATATGTCTTTCGGACCTCTAAGCACCGCTCTACATACGCTTTATCTATGTAGTACGCACGATCCTCCTTGTGGTCATAGTCAAACTGCTTGTTTGCCGCCGTCCCTGTCGCTGCCATTGTCGGTTTCAAGCCCATTTTTTCAAAATTGCGGATAGCCGCACGGACCATGCGCTCAAAGCCGATCGGATAACGCACCTGCACGACCTTCTTTTTGCCAATGTCCTTGCCCGTCACTTCAAAACCGATGCGATACCCCTCAGTATAGGTATCCGCCATCGCCTGAATTTTTTCCTCCGGCAGACGGTTTAAAAATTCTGCCATCACAAGCTCATTCGCTCCGATATATGCGCCATAGCGGTACAGATAAGAAGGATCCGTCAAATCCGCTCCCATCACGATCTCGGTCTCAAAATTCTCCTCGGGATTGATCTGTCTGCGAATGCTCTCCTCCTGAAAAATTTCACTGTAGTCGTGAAAATACCAATAAAAAATCTGTGACAGCTCTTTTGCGCACTCCGCCCCCTTTGCCTCGTTTTCCTCCCTTGCCCAATCCTCAAAGGTATTGTAGACCTCCACAAACAGCTCCATTGCAATCGTAAGACGGAGAAGATTGCCTCTGAACACCTCACGGATGCTCTCCCTAAGATGCGCTGCCATTAAGCAAAGCGGCTCTCCAAGCTCCCTGCCAAACACTTTGATGGCATATGCCGGATTGGCATAGCTGCTCTGATATGCCTCCGGCAGAATATCCTCATAAAGCTTAAAATTCTGCTGCTTTAGCTCTGTGGCGCTTTTACTGTCCTTTTTATCCCTGTAAAGCCTTGCCAGCATCAGCAAAAACGCCGCATTTTTTTGAAAATAATCAGCAAACTGCTCTTTTGTTTCCGCCTTGCTGCAAATCTGCGCGATCCGCTCCTCCATCAGTTCAAACCGTTCTTCTGCCTGATGATTCAATTCCTCATAAATCTCACTGTATCCCACCTGTCTCTCCATTCCTCCTATTCCTCTAATAGCTTTCCCTCTGCCGCATTCTTCTCGATCAGACCCTTCGCATACGCCCAAAGCTCGTCAGACCCTTCCATTGTGTGCGCATTTCTTTCCAGCACCTGGGACTTCTTCACACCATGCTCGATCCACGACCTGCCGCCCGATGCATCATTGAGCAGAAGCGGCTGAACCTTATCGAGCGTATTCGCAAATTTTGCCTCTGCCGTCTCCATCGCCTCAAACTCGTCCCAAAGCGCACGGTATTCTTCCTCCTGCTCTTTTGGAAGCAATCCAAAAATACGGTCTGCCGCCTTTAACTCACGCGCGCGCTTGGTCTTATTTCCCTCTGTATCATAGGCATAGGTGTCGCCCGCATCAATCTCAACCACATCGTGCAGCAGCACCATCTTCATTGTTTTTAATATATCAATTTCTTCCTTCGCATAATCGGCAAGCACAAATGCCATCAGCGCCAAATGCCACGAATGCTCGGCATCATTTTCCTTCCGGCTCCCATCTGCCAGATATGTCTGCCGTCCGATCTTTTTAATCTGATCCAGTTCCATAATAAAAGCGATCTGCTTTTGAAAATCATTCATCACAATTTCCTCCTCTGTCAGCCTGCCATACCTGCGGCGTAAAGCGCTGCCCAGATGCCGACGGCGCAAAAAGAAACAACCGTTGAAACATAAGGAAATAGTTTGAAGGAATTTTCCTCCCGCAGACTTCTGATCGCGATCACAAGTGCAACAATCCCAAGAAGCATTGCCGCCACACCAGCACTTCCCAGATACATACTTCCGTTTCCCTGGTTCCAAAATGAGTTCATGACTACCGCTGCCAGCACTGCCAGCGACAGTACCGCTAACAACAGCGCAGCGATTCCTCGCTTGGACTGTGTTTTTTCCGTAAACTTATAATCTCTCCTCCGGCGTTTTCTCACCCTTATTCCCCCACAAGATTCTTTTTCCTAACCAATAAACAAAAAATCCAATGATTCCGCCTAACGTATTTAGCAGCAGATCATCTACATCAAAGCTTCCAACCTTCGCCACCAACTGTAATAATTCTACCAAAAGGCTGAGTTCAAAGCTATAGTATGCCGTAAACCAAAATTTTCTGCAGCGTGTGGAAAAAACAGGCAGAAATATACCAAACGGCACAAACGCGGCGACATTTCCTACAATATTCAAGAGCACGGTTCCCGTACCAAGTCTCTTATGATACCGGATAAATCTTCCGATTTCTTTAAACGGTACAAGATTATAATGATAGGTACGCTCGCTGTAGGTGCGCCCAAGCTCCTCCGAAAAAAAGAGGAAATAAAATAACACGGTAAAATATAAGATAAATAATCCAATCGCCAGCAAGCGGCGTCTTTTCTTACTC
Organism: Roseburia sp.; assembly: GCA_019421345.1. Lineage (GTDB taxonomy): Bacteria > Bacillota > Clostridia > Lachnospirales > Lachnospiraceae > Roseburia. The sequence goes on from JAHZFL010000001.1 coordinate 230,156, forward strand.
ACAGCCATACTGCCTGTAATATTCGTCGATCGCTTCCTTTATCCCATCGTCGATAACGACTCTGCCATGACACGGACGGTTGTACAAATGCTCTACCACCTCATCCATCGTCACGATCGCGTTTGCCGCAAAGCCATATCGCTCCTGCACTTCCTCAAGCGCGCTCTTGTCACCGCCAAGACCTTTTTCCATACGGTTTAAGGAAACCATCAGACCTATGATCGCAACATCTGCCGCTCCCTTCACCTTTGGAACTGTCTCCTCCATCGACTTGCCGGAGGTCGTTACATCTTCGATCATAACAACTCTGTCACCATCCTTTAAGCTGCTTCCGAGAAATCCCCCCTTGTCCGCCCCGTGATCCTTTTCCTCCTTGCGGTCAGAGCAGTAACGGATCTCTTTTCCATATAATTTGCTGTAAGCAACCGCTGTCACAACACTGATCGGGATTCCCTTGTACGCCGGACCAAACAGCACATCAAAGTCATCGCCATACGTCTTGTGGATTGCCTTCGCATAGTACTCGCCGAGACGCATCAACTGGCTGCCCGTCACATAGGCGCCTGCGTTCATAAAAAACGGGGACTTTCTGCCGCTTTTTAGAGTAAATTCTCCAAACTTAAGCACATCACTCTCTACCATAAACTCAATAAATTCCTGCTTGTATGCTTCCATCCTCTCTCAAACCTCCGTTTTATGGGCTTTTTAACACTTTCATTTTTATCAATCTTATCATACCCTATTCATATTTTCAATTCTGGAAATCATCGGATAGAAAAGAACCTGATTCTAACAATGCCCCGCCAAAACACGCGGCATCTGAGGTATCTTTTTATTTTAAACTCTGTTTCCTGTATGGCATAATCATTTTGTATCATTGAAAACAAAGCAGGATGTGATTTTCCGATAATTAGACGCTCTCTAGTACACAAAGGGTGTGATGCCCGATGAACAACAGTGGAAGTTCTCACTTTATTGCCAGTAATTTTTGCGGCTCTGTCTTACATATATAGTCATAATAACAAAAAGAAATAGCATCCCAGATCGTCCAAAGTTGAGGATGCTATTCTTATAATTCATTTTCTTACTGAGGGCAATCGGAAATCAGTTCTGATCACCTTTCTGAGTAGATTATACACCAGACCGTTTGAGAAATCAGGCGGTCTGCTTAACATAAGCGCAGCTCGCAAACATTCAAATCATACGACAGGCGCCTTACTCAGAGCCTTACAGATCATTTCCCAAATCATTTTTTGCTCATTGGAATTAAAAAGCTCATAAGCTTTTGCGCTATTTCTTGAAAATATTTTCTTTTAGGAAGTCTTACAATATCTTTTCGTAACAAATCTCCTTCGGCTCTGTATTTGGCTTTAACTTACCTTTGGTCTTAAATCCGTGCTTTTCATAGAATAACCTTGCTCTTGTATTATCTTCAAAAACCCAAAGCATAACTTTTGAATAGCCCGCATTTGCAATATCATAAAGTACCGTATCCAGCATTTTGCTGCCATAACCTTTTCGCCATTGATTCTGCAGACTATGTATGCAAATAAGTTCGGCATATCCATGCATATCACGTTCACGAGTAGTATCCCACCATGCAATACAATGAGGCATCCCTTTAGCTTTTAGTAAATATCCATTTCCGATATTCTGTTCCAACAAACGACGGTACATTACAATTGCTTTATCAATTTGTGTGCATTTTTGCAGAACATCACCATTTAAAATATCTTTAAATCCTGCCTTCCAACTTTCCGTCTGTATATATGCCAATACTTCTTCATCGCCCAATTTAACCCGCTCAATCGTATATTCCATATTTTTACCTCTATAAATGCAAATCTACGAAACCAATCGATGTTTCATGTCTTACAGGAGTTCACTTAACTCACAAGTCTTTTTTGACTAAAACAGATTCATTTGTTCGTAATACTTCCTGAAAACCACATTTCATGAACAGTGAAATTGACGGATTATCTATTGCTATCTCATCAAAAATTACTTGTACTCCATTATCTTTTGCATTTTTGCACAAGAGCAATAGCGCCTCTCGACCATAACCCTTTTGTCTATATGGAGCATATATCATTACATCTGCGATGAACATTTCTCTTTCTTCCTCAAAATGATATGCTGCTTCTCCTAAAAAGACATCATTTTCTTTCACATATCTGTAAAATCGCTTGTTGTCGTGATTTATTATCCATGCGTCATACCACCTTGCCCATTGTTCTTTTGGAAAGGGAATTGTACCGCCATATGCATGATTGTAACACATCGTTTGTCCATCACTTAGCATTGTTTCCCGAAACCATAAATCTTCCATATGAGGTCTGTATAATTCAACCACCTTATACCTCCACAGCTCAGAATTTGTGTCGTATTTCATATCTACATATTACCACGAACAAAATCACTTGGCGTCTTTTTCTCATCAGCCCAATGCCGCTCATCATAGCAGTCTGCCTGTCCCTGATATACAAAGAAAGTGCGCTTACCTCTCACACACCGCACCCACCAGTTCCTTTAGGCTCTCTACCTGATAGCGCTCCATATAGCTTTGAATACCGTCCACGATTTCCTTGGCGGCGTGCGGGTTTGTAAAGTTTACCGTTCCCACAGAAACAGCCGTCGCGCCCGCAAGGATCATCTCAATCGCATCCTCCGCCGTCATAATTCCCCCCATGCCGATGATCGGAATCGAAACTGCCTGTGCCGACTGGTACACCATACGAACCGCCACCGGATGAACCGCAGGTCCTGACAGTCCTCCGGTGCGGTTTGCCAGTGCAAAGCACCTTTTGTGAATGTCAATCTTCATCCCTGTGATCGTATTGATCATGGAGAGCGCATCCGCACCTCCTGTCTCCGCCGCGCGCGCCATCTCCGTAATATCCGTCACATTCGGTGACAGCTTCATAATGACCGGCTGCTTCGCATGACGCTTGATCTCTCTTGTGATCGCCTCCACCGTCTGCGGAGTCTGACCAAACGAGATACCTCCCTCCTTCACATTCGGGCAGGAAATATTGATCTCAAGCAAATCTACGGGCTGATCCCAAAGACGCTCCACAACCGCGACATACTCCTCCGTCGTATGTCCGCAGACATTGACGATGATCTTCGTATCAAATCTCTTTAAAAACGGAATATCCCGCTCAATAAACAAATCAATGCCCGGATTCTGGAGGCCGATCGCATTTAACATCCCGCCATACACCTCTGCCACACGCGGTGTCGGATTACCCTCCCACGGCACGTTTGCAACGCCCTTCGTCACGACTGCACCAAGCTTGTTTAAATCCACAAACTCTGCGTATTCCTCCCCGGATCCAAACGTTCCTGATGCTGTCATCACGGGATTCTTGAACTTCACTCCGCACAAATCAACGCTCATATCCATCAGAACTCCACCTCCTCGGCACGAAATACCGGTCCCTCTTTGCAGACCCTCTTATTTTTTACATTGGAGTGCGCATCCTTCTCCTTTGACCGGCATACGCAGGCAAGGCAGGCGCCAATTCCGCACGCCATACGCTCCTCCATCGAAATCCAGCACTCGATATGGTTCTCCGCGGCATAGTCCTTTAATGCGCGAAGCATCGGTGTCGGTCCGCAGGCATAGATGACATCGGCATGCAGATCATTTGCCCGTATGGCATCCAGAACATTTCCCACTGTCCCAACACTGCCGTCCTCCGTCGCCACAAAGACTTCCCCGTATGCTCTCAGCTCGTCTGCTAAAAAAAGCTCTCTGTCACGGTAGCCCAGCACAATCTGTTTCTCACAATCAAGCTGCTTTGCCAGCTCAAGCATCGGCGGGATTCCGATGCCTCCTCCGATCAAAAATGCTTTTTTCTTGCCCGTCACAAAGCCATTGCCAAGCGGTCCGACCACCTTGACGTGCGCTCCTGCGCGCAGTCTTGAAAACTCCTCTGTTCCCTCACCCACAACGCGATATACAAGACGGATCCCGCCATTTTCCTTGTCGATCTCACAGATGCTGATCGGTCTTGGAAGCAGTCTGCTCCCATCATTGCAATAAACCGACACAAATTGCCCCGGTCCGGCATGCGCAGCAAGCTGCTCTGTTTTCAGCCAAAGACTGTATATCTCTGATGCGATCTCCTCCTGCCGGATGACGCACGCCAATTCTTCAAACCTCTCTGCCATCTCTGCCCTTACATCCTTTCCGCCTTTTCTTCATAGACTACGCTGCCGTCCACCACAGTCGCGCGCACTTTTCCTGTCACCCTTCTTCCGTGAAACGGCGTATTTTTCCCCTTGCTCGCAAAGGTATTCTTATCAATGGTATATGTCTCATTTACATCAAGGATCACAATATCTGCCGCTTTCCCCGGTTCAATGTCCCCCTTGTCCAGCCCAAGAATCCGCGCCGGATTATAGCTCATTTTTTCCGCCATCTGCATCGGCGTCAGATAGCCCCCAAGCACAAGCTCCGTATATGTAAGACCTGCCGCCGTCTCAAGTCCGACAATTCCAAACGGCGCCTTCTTCATAGAGGTATTTTTCTCCTCAAAGGTATGCGGCGCATGATCCGTTGCGATAACATCCATGATATTATCACGCAGCCCCTCCTTAAGCGCCTGTACATCTTCTCTGCTCCGAAGCGGCGGATTCATCTTAAAATTCGTATCTGCGTCCGCTTCGATCGCCACCTTATTCTCCGCATCCACCGTCGGCTCAATTTTACGAATATCATCAGAGGTCAAGATAAAATGGTGCGGACAAACCTCTGCCGTCACGGAAATCCCTTCCAGCTTTGCGCGCTCCACCATCGTCACCGAATTTTTTGTAGAGCAGTGACATAAATGAAGTTTGACTCCTGTATCGCGGCAGAGCATAATATCGCGCGCCACGATCACATCCTCCACAGAGTTTGTGATTCCCTTTAGCCCAAGCTCTTTTGCATGCGCATCCTCATTCATTACGCCGCCGTTTGCCAGATCCCTATCCTCACAATGCGCCATCACCACAAGAGAGCGCTCCGCCGCCTTAAGCATCGCCTTTCGGTAGAGCTCCGCGTTCATAACAGATTTGCCGTCCTCACTGATCGCATAAATTCCGGCATCCGCCATTCCGTCAATATCAGCCAGCTCCTCACCCTTTTGTCCCTTCGTGATCGCTCCCACCTGAAGCACATGAACAACGCCAACCGCCTTCGCCTTATTGTGCACATAATTGACCACATCCGCATGATCTGCTACCGGCTTTGTGTTTGGCATTGCAAGAATTGTCGTAAACCCGCCATGCGCCGCCGCACGGCAGCCTGTTTCGATCGTCTCCTTCTGCTCAAAGCCCGGATCGCGCAGATGTACATGCAGGTCAATAAATCCCGGCATCACAAGACAGCCGGACGCGTCAATCGTCCGGTCTGCCTGCCCTTCTATCCCCTGTTCCAATCTCGTTACTACTCCATCCTCTACCAGAACATCTAAAAGCTCGTCTGTATCGGTCGCCGGATTGATCACCCGACCTCCCTTGATCAATAATCTCATGCCATCCTCCTTATAATTTTCCATAAAGCTCCATCGGCACATATGCCTTGATTACAATACCGTCCGCACCGTATTCCTCGGCAAGCAGTTCCCCCTGTTTGCGGATCTGCTGAATAATTCCTGCATTATCATAAGAAATCGTACGTTCCACAAGCACTTTATCCTCTCGAAGCAAACCGGCAAGCAGCTCTTTTAGCTCCTCTAAGCCGCTGCCCTCTCTTGCAGAAATACAAAGCGTTCGATCCGCCCTGAAATCGCGCAGCGGCACATACTCCGTCAAGGCATCCTGCTTATTAAACAGCGTGATCACTGTCTTTTCCGAAATCTCCAACTGACGCAGCGTCTCGTATACAATGTGCATCTGCTTCTCATGCTGCGGATTCGAGGCGTCTACCACATGGAGAATATAATCTGCATACTTTGCTTCCTCCAATGTGCTCTTAAATGCCTCGATCAAATGATGCGGCAGCTTGCGGATAAATCCGACTGTATCTGTCAACAGAATTTCCTGATGCCCCGCAAGAGAGAGCACGCGCGTTGTCGGATCAAGCGTCGCAAACAGCTTGTCCTCCTCCAAAACTCCGGCATTTGTCAGGCGGTTTAAAAGTGTGGACTTTCCCGCGTTCGTGTATCCCACGATCGCCGCTACCGGAATCTGATTCCTCTGCCGCTTGGCTCTTGTCACCTCACGATGCTGCCTGACCTCCCTTAGTTCACGGTGTAACTGCGCAATTCTGTCTTTGATCAGACGCCTGTCCATCTCAAGCTTCTTCTCACCCGGTCCTCTTGTTCCGATTCCGCCTCCCAGACGCGACAGCGAGCGTCCAAGCCCGCTCAGCCTGCTCAGCCGATACTTTAACTGTGCCAGCTCCACCTGAATCTTGCCCTCACTTGTTGTTGCACGCGCTGCAAAAATATCAAGAATCACAAGCGTTCGATCCATCACCTTCGTATCGAGCGCCTCCTCCAAATTTTTTATCTGCGCCGGAGAGAGCTCATCATCGCAGACAATTCCGGTTGCTTTCGTCTCGTCAAGCAGCCCTGCAAGCTCCTCCACCTTTCCCGTACCGATATAAAGCGCCGGATGAATCGTCTCCCGTTTCTGGATCAAAACTCCGGCAACTGCTGCCCCCGCCGTTCCCACGAGCTCCGCAAGCTCCGCCACAGAATCCTCTGCATCATCGCCGTCCTGTTCGCTCACTCCAACGAGTATCACCCGCTCCTCGTTTTTTCCCATCTCAAATATTTCCGCCATAACACTCCTTTTGAAACCCCTCTTACTGCTGCGGCGCTTCCTCCGTTACCGTCTGAACCTCCGCCTCTATATGCTCCTCCTGCGTCGTACCTCCCTGACGTGTTTTTAAGAAAACATATTCTCTCTGCATTTCCACATCGCTTGGATAAAGTGCCGTATATTCCTGCACCGCCTGCCATGCACCGTTAAAATCTGCCGTATATTCCAGACAGATGATCTTATTTTGCATCAGCTCCCGCCGATTCGTGACCTTCTCCATGGTAAGCCCCTGATTGACATAGTCAAGCGCAGCCGTATAATTTAACTTTGCCATCTCAAGCTCTGCAAGCGCGTTCATCGTTTCAGAATCCGCCTTTCCTTCCTGCGCATACGCTTTATAATAATTCTCCGCAGACGCAGCGTCACCCTGTGCGTCGTACACCCTTGCCATAATCAGATTCGCTCTGCGGCTTCCCTTCTCAAGCGCAGCCGTAAGCTCCCCGATCGCATGCTCGTATTCTCCCAAAAGCAAATACAGCTCGCCGCGATAGGTCAGCTTTTCTGCGTTATCCCCCTTGATTTCCAAAGCCTTATTCAGATATTCTTTCCCTTCCTCAATTAAATTATAAGCGGCAAGGTTCTGATAGATATTGATGTAAAGCTCATAATTATTTGGATCACACGCCACTGCGGACGCAAAATCCGCAAATGCCTTCTCTCCCTCGTACCTCTGCAAATACAGACAGCCGCGTGAATAATAAGCCACCGCATCCTTATCATCATAACCGATCAGCGCATCATAGGTTGCAAGAGCACCCTCTGCGTCTCCCGCGGCAAACTGTGCCGCCGCCTTATAATAGCAAATATCAAGCTCAACCTCTCCAATCGTTCCAAGCACACAGGAGAGAGCTGCGTCAAATGCCGCAACAGCTCCCTGATAATCTGCGTTTTGCATCGCCTCAATTCCTGCCTGCCGGTATACAAGCTCCTGCTCCCGCCGTTCGCTTGTACACCCCGTCAGAAAGACCGCCATAAGGAATGCAGCAGCCACACACCGTTTTACACCTGTTTTTCTCTTTTTCCTCATCCACATGCTCCATTCTGTTCCACCGGCTCATTTCTTTTATAATTTATCAAGAGTATATACGAAATTTGTTTTTCTGACAAGGCGTCATCCCCTCTTTTATCACACGCACTGCATTCCCGTAAGCAATCTTCTCGATCGCATCCTCCGACAATCCGCTTTGATGAAGCCCTTCAAATAAAAGCTCCATTTCCGTGCAGTCTGCAATTTCAAACTTTCCGGTAATCCCGTCAAAATCTGTTCCGATCGCGGCGCATGCAATTCCCCCTTTATCAATGAGGTGCCTCACATGTGCGCACATACGGCTGACCCGGCTGACCGGATCCCTCTGGTCAGCATTTAAAAACTGCGGCGCAAAATTTAAGCCTGCGACACCGCCGCATTCTCCAAGCTCACGAATCATCTCATCTGTCAGATTGCGCGTTGCGGGCGACAGCGCCCGACAGTTTGAATGAGATGCCACAAACGGTTTTCCGGTGCGTCTTGCGATGTGTGCCACATCCCAAAATCCTCCGTCGGAAAGATGCGATACGTCCACAAGCATCCCAAGCTGCTGCATATATTCCACGGCATCCCTTCCAAATTCCGTCAGTCCGCAGCTCATTTCCTTTGGGTCATCCGAATGGCAGAACCCAAAACAATTCGGATCGTTCCATGTGAGTGTCATTAGACGCACACCCATCTCATACACCTGTGTGATCCGCTCCATGCACCCCTGTATCAGAAACCCGTTTTCTATCGTAAGGAACGCAGACAGCTTTCCCTGCCGTTTATTCTCCAGCAATTCCTCATAACTTCCCGCGGGCGCAACCATCCCGCCGCACTCCTCCATTGTGCGGCAGTAGATGTTATACATGCCCTCCAAAAGCTCCTCAGGCGCTGGCTGCTCTCCTCCCTCAAACCATCCGGCAGAGCTTTTCTGCGGAAGAAACATCGCAAAAAACTGTGCCATTGCCCCCGCCTCCCGCAGCCGGCAGACATCTGTCATCGTCTGGGAAAGCGTTTCGGCAGTGCCGCTTTTTCTCATCAATGCCTCCGCCAATGTATCACAATGCAAATCAATATAACAATACTTCATTTTTCATTCCGCTTTTCTAAGCTGTTGCTCTTACTTCTATGATATTCTCTGACTCCCAAAATTACAATGTTGCCGCCAAACCCTTCATCACATCGATCGTGAAGAAGAACTATGGCGGAAATGATTTATATTTTTCATGGAAAAAATGATCTGTGGGCAGAATCAGCAGAGTATCGCACAGACAGATAATACGAAGAAATGGATGCACGGAGCAGATTTGAACAAATCTGCTCCGGAAGGAAACCCGGATGATCCTGCTACCTCAGCTTCTCCACATCATCCACATACATAGAAACCTCACCGCAGTCCGGGCAGATGGCAACCTTAGGCTTTCCGATTCTTCCTCCAAGCACCTTATCCTCGTCTTTTGACAGCACGATCCCATAAATAGAAAATTCTGTCATGATCTGGCATCCCTCTTTCATTTCAGCGCCGCACCGGATACACGTTCTCACATTGCTTCCCCCTCTCCCAAATTATATGAAATAATGATAACATAACCCCTGGGTACTGTACATAAATTTTTTCTCAGATCATATACCCTCGTTTCTATTTTTTATGATAGTATTGTACCATTTTTAGACGGAATATCACAAGAAAAAGAACGGAATGATACTTATAATAAAGCCATACAATCACTGCATTTGGAAAATGACAAAAGCGCGGAACACAGATTCCGGGAAAGGAAGGAAAGCATGAATTTAGAACAGGTGACTACGAAAAAATACGGAAGACCGGTTGCACAGTGTACGAACGAGGAGCTTTACTACTCCCTCCTTGCGATGACAAAGGACATGGCAAAGGAGCGGGAAAACAGCGCCGGTAAGAAGAAATTATATTACATTTCGGCGGAGTTTCTGATCGGAAAGCTTCTCTCCAACAATCTGATCAACCTGGGCATCTACGAGGAGGTGAAACAGCTTCTGGAAAAAAACGGCAAAAGTCTTGCAGAAATTGAGGAGACTGAGCCGGAGCCGTCTCTGGGAAACGGTGGGCTGGGGCGTCTGGCAGCCTGCTTTCTCGACTCGATCGCAAGTCTCGGCTTAAACGGAGACGGTATCGGATTAAACTATCATTACGGACTGTTTCGTCAGGTATTTGAAAACCACCTGCAGCATGAAACTCCAAATCCGTGGGTGGAAAAGGAAAGCTGGCTGAAAAAAACGGACGTGACCTATCCGATCTCATTTGGCGGGTTTACCCTGCAGTCGCGGCTTTATGATATTGACGTGATCGGCTATCATAACCGCACGACAAAGCTTCATTTATTTGATGTGGAAACAGTGGATGAAAGCCTTGTGAAGGAGGGCATTGACTTTGACAAGGAAAATATCACAAAGAACCTGACACTGTTTTTGTATCCAGATGATTCCGACGAGGCAGGGCAGATTCTACGCGTTTATCAGCAGTATTTTATGGTGAGCAATGCGGCAAGGCTCATTCTCGACGAGACGCTTGCAAGAGGCGGTGATTTGCACAGGCTCTATGAATACGCAGTGATCCAGATCAACGACACGCATCCGAGCATGGTGATCCCGGAGCTGATCCGTCTTTTGATGGAGCGCGGCATTCTGATCGACGAGGCGATTGCGATCGTTTCCAAGACCTGCGCTTACACAAACCACACCATTCTGGCGGAGGCGCTGGAAAAATGGCCGATGCATTTTCTGGAGAAGGCAGTGCCGCAGCTTGTTCCTGTCATCTATGAATTAAACAGCCGCGTAAAGCAGAAATATGCGGACAAATCTGTTGCGATCATTGACGATGAGAAGCGCGTGCATATGGCGCACATGGATATTCACTATGGCTTCAGCGTCAACGGCGTTGCCCATCTGCACACGGAGATTTTAAAAAATTCGGAGCTGAACAATTTTTATAAGATTTATCCTGAGAAATTCAATAATAAGACGAACGGTATCACCTTCCGCCGCTGGCTGCTGCACTGCAATCCTGAGCTGACAGAACTGATCCGGTCGCTGATCGGTCCGGGCTTTCAGGCGGATGCCGCAGAGCTTGAGAAGCTTGGCGCATATGTAGAGGATGAAACAGTCCTTCGGAGGCTTTTAGAGATCAAGGCAGCACGCAAGGCAGAGCTAAAGGATTATCTCGCAAGGACACAGGGCATCACACTCGATGAAAATTCTGTTTTTGACATTCAGATCAAGCGTCTGCACGAGTACAAGAGACAGCAGATGAATGCGCTTTATGTGATCCACAAGTATTTTGAGATCAAGGCGGGCAGGAAGCCGACGCGCCCGATTACGGTGATCTTTGGGGCAAAGGCAGCGCCGGCTTATATCATCGCGAAAGATATTATTCATCTGATCCTCTGTCTGCAGGAATTTATTGCAAATGATCCTGAGGTTTCACCATACTTAAAGGTCGTTATGGTGGAAAATTACAACGTAACACTGGCGGAAAAGCTGATTCCTGCGGCAGACATCCATGAGCAGATCTCCCTTGCGTCAAAGGAGGCGTCCGGCACCTCCAACATGAAGTTTATGTTAAACGGGGCGGTTGCCATCGGAACGATGGACGGGGCAAATGTTGAAATGCATGAGTTTGTCGGTGATGAGAATATCTATATTTTCGGCGAATCCTCCGAGGATGTCATCGCGCACTATACGAAGGCGGACTATGTGTCGAGGGACTACTACGAGAAGGATGCAAGCATCAGACGTGCCGTGGACTTTATCGTGAGCGACGAGCTGCGGGCGATCGGCTGCAGGGAGAATCTTGAGCGTCTGTATCATGAGCTTTTGAACAAGGACTGGTTTATGACATTGCCTGATTTTAAGGACTATGCAACGACAAAGGATCGCATTTACGCCGATTACGAGGACCGTATGGCGTGGGCAAAGAAAATGCTTGTCAACATCAGCAAGACGGGCTTTTTCTCCTCCGACCGCACGATCGCACAATATAATGCGGACATCTGGCAGCTATAAGCACAGACTGTGCCATACCGGATGCATCCGGCAGATTCGGCGTACAGACGAAAAAAGGTGAAAGCTTAAAAACGAAACTTTCACCCTTTTTCGACTATTTTATTTTCTTCTAGCTCATTCCTGCCAAATCTGATACGATTCCGCGCATCTGTTCCTTGGACGTAACGCTTCTTGCCGCGTCCAGCACCTGCGTCTTTTCTTCCTCCGTCATGCCTGCAAAATTTTCCATCGCCTTTTGATTTAACGAAAGCTGAAACGCAAAGCCCATCGGCATATCCTTGTTGTTTTCCATAAAAAATACCTCCGTATCATTTCTCTTTTTCAAAAGTATGACACAATTTGTATTTTTTTATTCACCTCGCCAAAAATTCAGACAACTCCGTACAATTTTAAAATCCAATAAATAATTCCGAGTATCCAACTGCTGAAAATTCCATATAAAATAACAGGTCCCGCAATCGTAAAAATCTTACAGCCAATCCCAAATACCTGTCCTTCCTTCTGAAATTCGATCGCAGGCGCCGCTACGCCGTTTGCAAATCCCGTGATCGGCACAAGCGCTCCTGCACCGCCCCAGTTTGCAATACCCGGATAAATATTAAATCCTGTGAGAATCACAGACAAAAGTATCAACAGCAGACTGCACCAGCTTCCCGCCGCTTTTTCATCCAGTCCATAGCTCATCGCCGTATTTAAAATAAATTGACCGATGCAGCAGATAACCCCTCCCGTCACAAACGCCTTCGCCATATTCCACCACAGGTTATGCGTCGGCGTAACCTCCTTGACGTACTGATTATATTTTTTTTGCAGACGCTGCTTTTCCTGATCCATACATTTTTCCTCCTTTTTCCTTATCTAAGGATAGTATGTACACCGCAAAAGCTTTTATACGCTTTCGGAAATGACAACAGACCAGAGCTGCTTTTCCTCCCTGCCGCAGATCAGCAGCTCCTTCATCTGCGCATCGTATTCTCCCGTCTGTCTGTAATCTAAAAGAAGCCCATACAGATAGGCTTCCTTCTCATCCTTTGGTACGCAGTCCGCCAGCCTCTCCGCCAGCAGACCTTTTAACTCGTCCGGCAGAATATCGTCTGCCACCTCAATTCCTCCAAGCCTTGCCGCAAGCCCTGCTGCATAATAAAATTCATAATTTCCCGTCAAAACCGATGCCTGCATATTACATTTTATGATAACGCTCTGACGCGCGATCGAAGTCACCATACGCATCTCCTCCTTTTTCTCTCCTCTATCATAAAATGTCAGACAGCAATCGTCAAGCATGGGCTTTTAGGACATACCCTGCAAAAAATAACCGCTGAAAAAGTAAAGAAAAGAACCGATACATTTTCCAAACGCCATTGCAAGCATCACGGCGGAAAGCCCCTCCTTAATATGCATTCTGCGGAATGTGATCGGAAACGTATCTAAGATTTCTGCAAGCGCAACGGCAATGCAGCCGACAAAAATTCCTGCCGAAAGTCCGTAAAGACACAAAAGCAGCGGACCAAGGGGAATGGAAATACCGGGAAAAACCGACAGAATCGTTCCCACGATCCCGCCGCAGATCACTGCATTCTCAAAATGCAGCGTCTCTGCCGCCCGGTTTGCCTTCCCGATCATACGCGGGATCACTCCAACAACGATCAGAAACGCAAACGTACCGGCAGAGACTGCAACGCCCGCCGCAAGTCCGCAGAATCCCAAAAAAATATGCCTAATTAACATCTATATTGTGCCCCTTTCGCCCCGCATTCTCTATAAAGGTCGTATCAATATCCTTCTCATACTTTCTCATTTCCACCTGGATCGGCGTTGGGTCGGGCGTGATCTTCTTTTTGCCGACATGGTTAAAAAAGACGATAATGCCAATCGCCAATCCTAGACTGTAGCAAACCTCAATCTCCGTCATGCCATTAGATTTTGCCCCTGTCACCTGCTCATAAAAGCATGCAAATACATCTCCCACGCCAACATCATTATTAAACGCCATGATCGTAAACGCCGCTCCAAAAAAGATGATCACCCACAGCACGCCCGTCTTTAGCAGATTTAAAAGCTTCGGCTTCGTTCCGTCCGGCGTGTATTCCACGATAAAATCACTCTCTCCCTCATTGGAGATCTCAAGTGAAGGATACTCCTCATGGATCAGCGCAATGATCTTTAAAATAGAAAACACCTGCATCTGATTCTTTTTTCTGCCCGTATTTCCTGTGTCTGCAAACGTATAGATTTTTTTCTGCTTAAGCTGACGCACAATCGCAGCATCGGCGCACTCAAGCTTCGCAATATCGGATAATCTGACATGACGGTCCGTCACGATCGTATTCTGTGCAATCTTTAAGTAAAGCGTTTCGTTGTTCATGCCCATTCCATAACCTCACCAGTCTGCTCATGCTTAACAAGTGTCCCCTCTGCCGGAATCTGCCTTTCCTTTCCATATCTGATAAAAACGAGCATTCCGCAAATAGCAGCAACCGCGATGATTCCCATTAAGCACGCCCGGTATCTCCTACAATTCATACATATTCATCCTTTCTCGCCGTTTTGTCTTTTCTGTCATGCATTATTATTTCTATTTCAACAAATATTATGTATCGGATTGCATTTTACAAAAAAACATGTTACTTTTTCATAGGAATATTTCGACCACTGAAAAGAATTGGAGACAGCTATGGCAGTAATGACAAAGGAAATTCTTGCCCTATCGATTGAAATGGGCGATGCGCTGCTTAGAAACGGTGCGGAGGTCTATCGCGTGGAAGACACCGTCGTGCATATTTTAGAAGCCTATGAGGTGGAAAACTATGACGTGTATGTACTATCAAACGGTATTTTTGCAAGCGCCAACGAACACAAGGACGACGCCTGCAGCATGGTGCGCCATATCCCGCTCGGCAGTATCCATCTGGAGCGCATCGCCGCCCTCAACCAGTTGTCCAGAGAAATCTGTTCACACGAATGCTCCCTGATCGACGCATGGCATCGCCTTGAGGAATGTAAAAGCATTCCCTATAGCCCCAAGCTGACCCAGCTCTTTTTCTGCGGTCTTGGCTGCGGCTGCTTTAGCTATCTCTTTGGAGGTGCTGTGCTTGATGCGGTAATGTCCTTTTTTATCGGAATGCTGCTGCAATTATTTCGTAGCAGCTTTAACCGGAAGAAAACCTCAAAATTTATTATCAATATCCTCGGAAGCGCGCTTGTGACACTGCTTGCCCTGACATTCTTACACTTAGGAGCCCCAACGCACTACGATAAAGTCATCATCGGGGGCATTATGCCGCTTGTTCCGGGCATCGCGTTCACAACGTCCATCCGCGATTTTTTTAACGGGGATTACTTATCCGGAGCGATCCATATGATCGATGCGATCTTAACGGCATTTTGCATTGCCGTCGGCGTCGGTACAGTCATCACCGTATTTCGTTTCTTACTGGGAGGTGCATTTTTAGCATGATCATACAAATTATCTTAAGTTTAATCGCAACCCTTTCCTTTGCGCTCCTTTTCGGCGCTCCAAAATCAGAGCTTCTTTTTTGCGGAATTGCCGGTGCTCTCGGCTGGGTTGTCTACCTGATCTTTTTAAACTTTGACAGCGGAGTGACTGTGCCGAATCTTGTCGCCACACTGGCTCTGACTGTATTTTCACGCACCATCGCCTCGATCCGCAGAAATCCGGTAACCGTATATTTGATCTCCGGTATCTTCCCGCTTGTTCCGGGAGCCGGCATTTATTATACGTCCTATTATTTCATTATGAACGACACCGCCAACAGCTCCGCCTACGGCATGGAAACTGTCAAGGTAGCCGGCGCCATCGTGCTTGGCATCGTTTTCGGCTTTGGTCTTCCGCAGAGCTGGTTTAATAAGCTTGGCACGCTTCGGAAATAGTGTTTCATTCTGCTCGCCCTCCAAAGCAGAATCCCCCTACTGCTTTGCTATCTTCTCCGCCAAATCCTCCAGATACATCCAGCGCTCCATCTTCTCCTCTAACGCGGCTTCCAATTCCTCTTTCTCAGCCATAAGCTGATTCAATTTCACAAAATCATGGGCGGATGCTTCAATCTCCTGATCTAATGCAGCAATGCGAGCTTCCAACTCTGCCATATCCGCTTCAATCGTCTCGTAATCCTTTTGCTCTTTATAGGTAAACTTCAGCTTCTGCGGCCCACGGGTACGCTGTCCCTTTTCCTTTGCGGGAGCAGTCAGCTTCGCAGCACTTCGCGTCATTTCGCCCTGCTCACTCCAGCCTTCTGCTTCCTTTCTCATCGCATAGTCTGTATACCCGCCTTCATACTGCCGGAGTCTGCCATTTTCTTCAAAAGCAAAGATCCGCTTCATCGTACGATCCAAAAAATAACGGTCATGGGAAACGACTACTGCTATGCCCTCATAGCGATCCAGATAGTCCTCTAAAATCGTGAGCGTGGCAATATCAAGATTGTTCGTCGGTTCGTCAAGCAAAATAAAATTAGGTGAAGCGGCAAGCACGCGCAGCAAGTTTAACCGTTTTTTCTCACCCCCGGATAATTTTCCAATCGGACTGTACTGCTTCTCCGGTGAAAACAAAAAACGTTCCAGCATGGCAGAGGCTGACAATACGCCATCTTCCGTTTGAATAAACTCTGCCGTATCTTTCACATAGTCAATCACTCTCTGGTCTGGATCCATATAAGACAGATCAATCTCATTGTTCCCTCCATGCTCCCCTGGCTTTTCTGAAGCGATCTCCTGCGCATAATATCCCATCTTAACCGTCTGTCCAATGATCACCTGACCGGAATCGTACGGGATCATCCCGGCAATTATCTTTAACAAGGTAGATTTCCCACAGCCATTCGGTCCGACAAATCCCACCCTGTCCCCCTTTAAAAAAATATAACTAAAATCGTCGATCAGCTTTCTGTCCCCGTAGCCTTTACAGATATGCTCCAGTTCTACGGTAGTTTTTCCCAGCCTTGCTGAAATAGAGCTTAACTCCAGCCTTGAGTCCTCTGTTGCCCCCGGTCGGTCTCTAAGCTCCTCATACCGCTGAATGCGCGCCTTCTGTTTCGTAGAACGCGCCCTTGCTCCCCTGCGCATCCATTCCAGTTCCACCCGCAGAATGGACTGACGCTTGCGCTCGCTCGCCATCTCCATATCTTCCCGCTGTGTCTTCAATTCCAGAAAGCCGGAGTAATTTGTCTGGTAGCTGTAAATAGAACCCTTATCAATTTCCACAATCCGGTTGCATACACTGTCCAGAAAATAGCGGTCATGCGTTACCATGATCAATGCGCCTCTGCGCTTTTTCAGATAAGCCTCCAGCCAGTCTGCCATCTCGTTGTCCAGATGGTTGGTCGGCTCATCCAACAATAAAATATCCGCGGGCGAAAGCAACACAGAGATCAGCGCAAGACGCTTTCTCTGCCCTCCGGAAAGCTGTCCCGCCGGCTGTTCAAAATCATTGATCCCAAGCCGTGTCATCATCGCCTTTGCATCGCTTTCCATCGTCCACCTGTTCTCATCTGTAACATTACCGGCAAGCACACATTCCAGCGCCGACATCTTAGGAACAAATTCCGGGTGCTGCGGTAAATATCGGATCACGACATGATTCGCGGTTGTGATCGTCCCCTCATCCGGTTCTTCCATACCCGCCAGCATTTTTAAAAGCGTGGTCTTTCCGGTTCCGTTCGTTCCGATCACCCCGACCTTTTCGCCCTCCTGCAAAGAAAACGACGCACGGTCAAACACCTTGCGTTCCGCGAATACCTTTGTTATCTTCTCTATATTCATCAAATTCATCGTCGTGCCTCTTTCCGTTATTTTCCCTCATTGTAACATAAACGAAACAGCAGTGATCCTGCTCCCTTATGCTGCGAAAAGGAAGCCTTATCAAAAAGCTTCCTCTTTGCCCATGCTTTATTTTATTATCCGAAAAAATAGTCTTTCAAATCATTCCTCACCCTTGTGTCCGCTATGTAAGAAACTCATTTTACTAAAACAGCAGACTTAAGACAGCGCCTCTGCGTTCTCCTCCTGCGCAGCTCTCGCCTCGATAATCGCTTCATTCAACTGCAGCATCTTTGCATCCAGCATAGACACGATGCCAGAGCACTCGCGCAGATCCCGGCTGATATAATCCGGCGCATTTCCCTCAAATTTATAATAAATCTTATGCTCTAAGCTCGCCCAAAAATCCATCGCCATCGTACGGATCTGTATCTCTACCTTCGTATCTATCACGCGGTCGGAAAGAAAGATCGGAACAGTCACCAGCATATGATAACTCTTATAACCGCTCTCCTTCGGATGCCTGATATAATCCTTCACAGAAATCACCGTAAGATCATTCTGCTTGCCGATCATCTCCGCAAGCTTGTAAATATCCGAGGTAAAGGAGCATACGATCCGAATACCCGCAATATCGTTGATATGATTCACCATATTGTCAATCGACGAATCATAGCCGTAACGCCGCAGCTTCTTTACAATACTCTCCGACGTCTTGATCCGGGACTTGATATATTCAATCGGGTTATACTGATGCACCTGCTGAAATTCATCGTTTAAAATCTCAACCTTTGTCCGTACCTCCTTGAGTGCCGAATTATATAAGAAAATAACTGTATTCCAGCTATCCACTCCCTCACTTAATGTAAAATCTCCCAATACGAACGCCTTGTCCATTTCCTTCCTCCAAATCTAAAGAGCGTACGAAGCTTCCATGCTTCTGCAATAGTATAGCATACTTTCCACCATGACGGGGCAATATTTATCAATTTTTATGATATTTTAATCTCTGGCAAAAGCTTCTCTTAAATCATCGGACTTCCGGAAAAACAAAATCTCTTACAAAGAGCTAATCCTCCTCTATCACCTGCATTTCCAAAAAATCAAAGGCAATCTCCTCCATAAAACTGTCCTGTGTAAAGCGCGTTTTGGCATGACGCTTAAATTCCTCTACATTCGTGTCCAGCCAGACCGGTTTTCCAAGATCAAATTCGTAGCAAACATCATCCAGCGCACGAAAAATTTTGTGCGTTCTCGTATCGTCTGACACATCTGTCATCGTTGTATCACGCAGCAAACGATTCTCCTTTATCAGCTTAAACCAGATTCTCACCTTGTCTCTCCTCCCCTACGCTGCCGATTCACCTCATACATTAACAGTGACGCGGAAACCGCCGCATTTAATGACTCCACCTTGCCCTCCATCGGAATGCGGATACAGACATCGGCTCTCGCTGCCGTTTCCTCCGACAGTCCGTTTCCCTCATTTCCGATCAAAAAAGCAGTCGCTCCACGATAACACGGCTCATCGTATGGCACACTTCCCCTTAAGTGCGCCGCATAGATGGCAACGCCCCTCTCACGCAGATGATCCACCGTCTCACTCAAATTGTCCGTCACAAAAAAAGGTACGCGGTAAATACTTCCCATCGTGGAACGGATCGTCTTTGGATGAAACAGATCCACGGTTGTCCGGTTCATGATCACTCCGGTAATACCCGCGCCCTCCCCGGTGCGCAGCATTGTCCCCAGATTTCCGGGGTCTTGGATACTCTCTAATATGAGCAGATGCGTCCGCTCCCCTTCGATCAGCTCCTCGGGCTCATAGTGCGGCATCCTCATAAGACATAAAATTCCCTGCGGCGTCTTTGTATCGGAAATTGCACGAAACACAGTATCTGATACAACCTCATACGGCTGCCGCAGAGACAATCCCGTCTCCTCCGCTTCTTTTACAAAGCTCTCTGACACATACACCGCAGAAATCCATTCTTTCGGCGCCTCCTCATACATCTTTCTGCCTTCCACAACAAAAAGTCTCTCCGACCGCCGCTCCTTCGCCTTTTTTATCAGCGCTGCCACACGTTTCATCTGCGCATTTCCGGCACTTGTAATCATATCTCCCCCTCTTTCTCACTCCTGTGCTCCAAAAAACCTTACCGTTCCAGCCGTCCGGCCTGTGAGATCCTCCCCTGTGACGGGTCGCATTTGCAACTCTTTTCTATTCCGCCGTTTTGCGTTTCCCCGGAGGGTTTTTACTTGATAGGAAATGCAATTTCCTGTCACATAAAGAATCTCGCTTACGAGATTCTTCGCCTGCGGCGGGTCGCATTTGCGACTCTTTTCTATTCCGCCGCTGTGCGTTCCCCCGGAGGGTTTTTACTTAGCAGGAAATGCAATTTCCTGCTAAGTAAAAAACTCCGCGAATGAAGATCGCATCTGTCATCCGCGGAGCGTCATTTCTCCTAGCCCTATAAAGAAAGTCTCCTGCTGATCTGGAACTCATATTCCGGAATCGTTTTCTCCATCGCAAGCGCCTCATCAATATCAAAATCGACAAACTCACCGTGGCGGTAGCCAACAACACGATTGCTCTTTCCCTCACAGAGCAGGTCCACTGCCAGCGCGCCCATCGTTGACGCATAAACACGATCCTTACAGGTCGGGCTTCCGCCACGCTGCATGTGTCCAAGAATCGTTGCGCGCGTCTCCACGCCTGTCGCAGCCTCGATACGCTTTGCCATGCTCGCAGAATGTCCGATTCCCTCTGCGTTGACAATGATATGATGCTTCTTGCCGCGCTTACGGTTCTCGATAATGTGGTTGACGATCTTCTGCTCGTCGTAATCATAACGCTCCGGCAACAGGATGTCCTCCGCACCATTGGCAATACCGCACCAGAGTGCAAGATAACCGGCTCCTCGTCCCATTACCTCAATGATACTGCAGCGCTCATGAGAGGTCGAGGTGTCACGCACCTTATCAATCGCCTCCATCGCCGTATTTACTGCGGTATCAAAGCCAATCGTATATTCTGTACAGGCAATGTCGAGATCGATCGTGCCCGGAAGCCCGATGGTATTGATCCCGTATGACGCCAGCTTCTGTGCTCCCTTAAAGGAACCGTCGCCGCCGATAACGATCATACCGTCGATGCCATGCTTTTTGCAAATTTCAGCGCCCTTCTTCTGTCCCTCCGCTGTTGTAAACTCCACACAGCGTGCTGTCTGAAGGATCGTACCGCCTCTTTGGATAATATCCGATACGTCCTTTCCTTCCATATCTACAATTTCTTCCTGAAGAAGTCCTGCATATCCCCTCTGGATTCCTTTTACGCTTTTTCCCTTTGCAATCGCTTCACGAACTACCGCACGAATGGCAGCATTCATTCCCGGAGCATCGCCACCACTGGTAAGCACACCAATTGTGTTAATCTCTTTTGCCATTTATCCATTCCTCCTAAAATAATATACCCATTATCCCTAGTCTATCTTATTCTAATCTCTTTCGCCATTCTTTTCAATGCTCTTTTCCACAACTTTTACATTGCTTTTCCCCAAAAAGTTAGTTAAATTGTTCACAATGTCCTCATTGATATGAATACTATAATTTTTCGGCAGCTTTTTCATCGCCTTTATCGATGAAATATAAATGACTACCGTATCTTTTCCGTCAGAATCAAGAAGCCTTGTATAAAGTTCCTCCTCCTTGTCCGCAAACTCCTCCTTTGTCGCAAATTGCAGCCAAAGCTCCTTTTTTGTATCTTCAAAAGAAACAATACTCTCGCAAATCAGCTTGCCGTTCTTGTCCTCCTCCACCGTTGCCTTTCCGCGGATAAAAACCTTCGCATCGGTGTTCATCAGGTGGTGATATTTCTCATAATCACGCGGAAATACAATGACCTCCACAGTTCCAAATAAGTCCTCCACGGTCAAAAATGCCATTGCTTTATTATTTTTTGTGTATTTCATCGTCCGTTCCGTGATCATACCGCCGACTGTCACTGTCTGCTGGTCAGCGATCTTTACCGTGCCGCTCTCCTCCTCGATCAGGAAATCCGTTGTAACGGCGGTTATGTTTTTACGCCATTTCTCCTCATATTCCTCGAGCGGATGACCGCTTAAGTAAATGCCCAGCACTTCCTTTTCAAAGCCAAGACGAAGCTCCTTGCTGTACTCGGGAACATCCGGGTACTGTACCTCATAAGACTTCTTTTCCTCCTCAGAAACAAGGTCAAACAGGGACATCTGCCCCTCCATTGACTTCTTCCTGTCTGCATTCAACTGATCGATCATCGCCGGAAAAACCATCATCATCTGCTGACGGTTTCCATCGAGACTGTCGCACGCCCCTGCCTTGATCAGATTCTCCACGGCGCGCTTATTTACCTCTCGACCCGCCACCCGCTCAATAAAGCCTTGCAGCGTCTGGAAACATCCGTTTTCCTCCCGCTCCTTTGTGATCAGGTCTACAACCGGACGTCCGATACTCTTGATCGCATAAAGACCATACCGGATTCCCTGCTCTGTTGCGGTAAAACGTCCGTCTCCCGCGTTAATGTCCGGCGGCAGCACCGCGATCCCCATTTGACGGCAGGTATAGATATACTCCGCGACCTTGCGCGGATTGTCAATGACCGAGGTCATCAACGCTGCCATAAACTCCAGCGGATAATAATATTTCAGATAGGCAGTCTGGTAGGATACCACCGCATATGCCGCCGCATGGGATTTGTTAAACGCATATTTTGCAAAATCAACCATAGAATCGTAAATCTGATTTGCCGCCTGCTCGCTGATCCCGTTCGCAATACAGCCACGGATGCCCTGCTCCTCATTGCCGTAGACAAAATTCTGCCGCTCCGCGTCAATGATATACTGCTTCTTCTTACTCATGGCACGTCGGATATTATCTGCCTGTCCCATCGTATAGCCGGCAAGATTCTGCACGATCTGCATGACCTGCTCCTGATAGACGATGCAGCCGTAGGTCGGCTCCAAAATCGGTTCTAATTCCTTGCAGATATAAGAGATTCCCTCCTTATCATTTTTTCCTTTGATATATTTGGGAATAAAGTCCATAGGACCGGGACGATACAGAGAAATTCCGGCAATGACGTCCTCTAAGCTCTGAGGCTTTAGCTCCTTCATGAAATTCTTCATGCCCGCACTTTCCAACTGGAAAATGCCGTCGCATCTGCCCGTTCCGATCGAATCCAGCACCCTTTTGTCATCATAATCAATCGCATCCACATCAATATGTATCCCGTGATTTTTTTCCACAAGCTCGACTGCATCCTGAATGACTGTAAGCGTCCGAAGTCCGAGAAAGTCCATTTTTAAAAGTCCAAGCTCCTCGATCGTCGTCATGACAAACTGGGTGGTAATCGTGCCGTCCGAGGCTCTTGAGAGCGGAACGTACTCATCCATCGCCTCCTCTGAGATCACAACGCCGGCGGCATGCATGGACGTATGACGCGGCAGCCCCTCCAGACGCTTTGCCATATCAATCAGTCCTTTTACCGTCTCATCGGTCTCATACATTGTGCGCAGCTCCGGGTTCATCACAAGCGCCTTTTCAATTGTGATATTTAATTCATTTGGGATATTCTTGGCGATCGTATCGCAAAAATTGTAAGGCAGATCCATGACGCGTCCCACATCACGGATCACACCGCGCGCGGCAAGCGTACCAAACGTGATGATCTGCGTTACACAGTCCTTGCCGTATTTCTCCACCACATAATCAATCACCTCGCCCCGTCTCTCATAGCAAAAATCAATATCAATATCCGGCATCGTGACACGCTCAGGATTTAAGAAACGCTCAAAGAGCAGACTGTAACGGATCGGGTCGATATTTGTGATTCCTGTCGTGTAGGAAACAAGACTTCCCGCCGCACTTCCGCGCCCCGGTCCTACCGGAATGCCGTTTGTTCTGGCATAGTTGATGAAATCCCAGACGATGAGGAAATAATCGACATAGCCCATCCTCCGAATCACATCAAGCTCATAGTCAAGCTTCGGAAGCAGCTCCTCGTGGTTTGTCGGATAACGCCGTACCAGCCCTTCATGGCAAAGCTTGTTCAGATACGTCCATGCGTCATATCCCTCCGGCACGTCAAAATGCGGCAGCTTTGTCACACCGAACTCAAGCTCGACATGACAGCGGTCTGCAATCCTCTGCGTATTCAAAAGCGCCTCCTTTGCATAAGGAAACAGCGCCTGCATTTCCTCCTCGGACTTTACATAAAACTGTCCGCCCTCATAGCGCAGCCGGTTCTCGTCGGAAAGCTTCTTTCCTGTCTGCAGGCAGAGCAAAACGTCATGCGCCTCCCAATCCTCCGCTTTTGTATAATGTACGTCATTTGTTACCACAAGCTCGATGCCCGTCTCCTGACTCATGCGAAGCAGCTGCGTATTGACGGTCTTTTGCTGCAAAATGCCATGATCCTGCAGTTCAAGGAAAAAATTTCCCTTTCCAAAACACTGCTCGTAGCGGTATGCTACCTCCTTTGCCTCCTCATATAATCCGCGCAGCAAATAACGCTGTACCTCCCCGCCGAGACAGGCAGAAAGGGCAATGATCCCCTCGTGATACCGCTCTAAAATCTCCATATCGACACGCGGCTTATAATAGTAACCCTCCACAAAGCCCGTCGATACGATCTTCATCAGATTCTGATACCCCTGATGATTCTCAGCCAAAAGCACAAGATGATAATAACGATCCTCCCCGTGCGAGGTCTCACGGTCAAATCTGGAATTTGGCGCAACATAGACCTCACATCCCAAAATCGGCTGAATCCCCGCTGCGCGCGCCGCCTTATAAAAATCAATCACGCCAAACATGACGCCGTGGTCTGTGATCGCCGCCGCCGTCATGCCAAGCTCCTTTACTCTGTTTACATATTCTTTGATCTTATTGGAACCGTCCAAAAGGCTGTACTCCGTATGGACGTGTAAATGTACAAATGACATCGCATCTCTCCCTGTTTTGTAAATTAGTCCCAGTATACCATAGTTTTCCTGAAAAATCATTTACAAAAATTCTTTGCGTTGCCATTTTGAAATTAACAGAAAATTCTAAGCTTGCCGGCATACAGACAGCCAACGGTGTTCTCACCGTCACATAGCAGAATGCCGGCGCAAATGTCCCCGCCAAGCTGTCTTATGCCGTCTATCTTATGCTTCCTTCACCTGCGCCAAAAGTTCATTCTCCTTAACATCGATCAGAATGGTATCCTTCGCTCTGACCTTGTCGGCAAGGATCAGCTTTGCGGACAGAGTCTCCACATGCTTTTGTAAAAAACGCTTGAGCGGTCTTGCGCCATACATCGGGTCATATCCATGCTCTGTAATATATAGTGCTGCTGCCTCCGTGAGCTCCACGCCAATCTCCCGATCCTTAAGGCGGCGGTTCAAATCATCCATCAAAAGTGTAATGATACTGCCGATGTCCTTTTTCGTCAGAGGCTTAAACATAATAATTTCATCCAGACGATTTAAAAATTCAGGACGAAAATGTCCGCGCAGCTCATTTGTAACTGCCTCCTCACACGCCGGATCAATCTCACCATTTTCATCGATCCCCTCAAGCAGATGCGCCGAACCAAGATTTGAGGTCAGAATGATGATCGTGTTCTTAAAGTCTACCGTCCGTCCCTGAGAATCAGTGATCCGCCCGTCATCCAGCACCTGAAGCAGCACATGGAAAACATCGGGATGCGCTTTTTCAACCTCATCAAACAGCACAACGGAATACGGTTTTCTGCGGACTGCCTCCGTGAGCTGCCCGCCCTCGTCATAGCCCACATATCCGGGAGGCGCTCCGATCAGACGGGACACCGAATATTTCTCCATATATTCGCTCATATCAAGCCGAACCATATTGGATTCATCGTCAAACAGGCTTGCCGCCAGAGCCTTTGCCAGCTCGGTCTTTCCCACGCCTGTCGGACCTAAGAACAAGAAAGAGCCGATTGGCTTACTCGGATCCTTGATTCCTGCCTTTGACCTTATAATTGCCTCCGTCACCTTTGTAACACCCTCATTTTGTCCGATCACCCGCTTATGCAGCTCATCATCCAGATGCAGCGTCTTATTCCTCTCACTCTCTGTCAGCTTTGCGATCGGGATTCCCGTCCAGCGTGAAATGATTCTGGCGATCTCCTCCTCGCTCACATTCTCATGTATTAAAGAAAGCTCGCGCTTTTTTACCTCGTCTTCTTCGATTTCCAGTTGCTTTTCCAGTTGCGGCAATCTGCCGTACTGCAGCTCCGCCGCTTTCTCAAGATCGTAGTTCTGCTGTGCCAGCTTAATCTCGTTTCTGACTGCCTCCATCTCCTCACGGAGCTTCTGCACCTTTTCCACAGAGGATTTCTCATTCTCCCACTGCGCCTTTTTCGCACTAAATTCATCGCGCAGCTCGGCAAGCTCCTTTTGCAAATTTCCAAGACGTTCCTGACTTAAACGGTCCGTCTCTTTTTTTAGGGCAGTCTCCTCAATCTCCATCTGCATGACGCGGCGGTTTAGCTCATCCAGCTCTGTCGGCATCGAGTCAAGCTCCGTCTTGATCAGTGCACACGCCTCATCCACAAGGTCAATTGCCTTATCCGGCAAAAAACGATCGGAAATATAGCGGTTTGAGAGCACCGCTGCCGAAACGAGTGCAGAGTCTGTGATTTTAACGCCGTGGAATACCTCATAGCGCTCCTTTAACCCACGCAGAATCGAGATCGTGTCCTCCACCGTCGGCTCATCAACCATGACAGGCTGGAAACGCCGCTCCAGCGCCGCGTCTTTTTCAATATACTCTCTATACTCATCCAGCGTCGTCGCACCGATGCAATGCAGCTCACCCCGGGCAAGCATCGGCTTTAACAACTGTCCCGCATCCATCGCCCCGTCTGTCTTTCCGGCGCCGACAATCGTATGCAGCTCATCAATAAATAAGATGATCTGTCCGTCAGAGCTCTTAACCTCGTCCAAGACTGCTTTTAGACGCTCCTCGAACTCGCCGCGGTATTTTGCACCCGCGATCAGCGCTCCCATATCAAGTGCAAACAGCCGTTTATCCTTTAAGCCCTCCGGCACATCTCCCTTTACGATACGCTGTGCCAGACCTTCTACTACCGCTGTTTTTCCAACGCCCGGCTCACCGATCAGCACCGGATTGTTTTTTGTCTTGCGCGATAAGATCCGAACCACATTACGAATCTCATCGTCACGTCCGATGACCGGATCAAGCTTTTGTGCTCTGGCTCTCTCGACCATATCATAACCATATTTTTCCAGTGTATCATAGGTCGCCTCAGGGTTATCAGACGTAACGCGCTGATTTCCCCGCACCGTGGAGAGCGCCTGCAAAAAACGCTCCCTTGTAATTCCATATTCCTGAAAAATCTCCTTCAATGCCTTATTCGGATATTTTAAAAGTGTTAAGAATAAATGCTCGACAGAGACATACTCGTCTCCCATCTGCTTTGCCTCATCCTCCGCATGGATCAAAACCTTATTCAGGTCCTGTCCGATGAGCAACTGTCCGCCCGACACCTTGACGCGCGCTGCCAGATGACGCTTTGCATTTTCGATAAAATGCTCTGTTTGTATCTCCATCTTCTCGATCAGCTTTGGAATCAGACCATCCTCCTGTTCAAGAAGCGCCACAAGCAGGTGTTCCTGCTCAATCTCCTGATTGCCATACTCGTAGGCAAGCTTTTCGCAGTCATTGATCGCCTCTACCGATTTCTGTGTAAATTTCTGAATGTTCATAGCGTACCTCCTGTTCCTATTCACAGTATGCATACATCCGCGTGTATCATACTCTTTTCCTTAATTCCCTGTTACAATTTGAGTTATAGCACCGCTTGTTAGCACTGTCAATAGGCGAGTGCTAAATAGTTTCTTAAAGCTTTCTAAACTTATGTAAAGCGTTGAAAGACCAATACTTTGCACATATTTCAGAAATGAACCTTTCTTAGTTTATTAAATTCCAAACTTCTGAATTTCTCATCATTTATCTTCTTTCCGGGATTGAAAAACAAAGAGGCATATGATATATTAGTACTAGAAAGGGAGCCCAAAAGCGGCTTGCCCAGACAATGAGTTACTTACTTCTTATGAGATCAGCCGTCATTTTTTCATTATGGCGTCTATGTTCTTAAACATAAGGACGGTACGCGAAGCGTGGTGTCCGTTGTTTTGTCTTTTCAATCCGGTGAATCAGACCCAAAATAAAGCGACACAACCAACCCCATCACCATTTGTAACTATTGGCTGGTCATCTCTTTTTGGGGAAAACATCATCCCCTTTGGTTCCCCCTAGGTTTTCAAAACAGAAACAAAAGAACAAAAAAGGAGCAACAGATACTATGTTTGACAAACGAAAAAAACGAGGACTTGCCTTGGTTTTAAGCGCCGGTCTTGCCCTTGGTCAGCTTTCTGTTCCGGTTTATGCACAGACATCGGGAAACGGTCTCTGCGAGCATCATCAGGCGCATAACGCGGAATGCGGCTACACCGGGGACTCGAAAGAGGCCGCATGTACCTTTTACTGCACAAGCTGCGAGCCGCAGATACCGGAAGCAAGCGGCGGGTCAGCGACAGCCGAAGACACACAGACAGATGCTGCCAATCAGACAGTAACCTATGATATGCAGCCAGACATTTCCGACGAACAGACTGCCCCGGCTTCTGCTCCGGCAGAGAATGACAGCGCACAGTCTGCTCCGGCTTCTGATGTGCAGATCAAAGCCGCACCAGCAGCCTTGGCAGACGAAGCTGTTTCAGAGGGAAGCGCAGCAACAGCTTCAGATATGGCACGGACAACCGAGCATCACTTTACTACCCAATATGGTGATTTTCTGGAATGGATGAAGGCACGAAATGTACAGGATGGCGATACGATCATCCTCGATGCGGAGCCTTATGTAAATGCCGGAAGCTCTGACTCTAACCCGCAGGTGATTGATAAACGCGTCACCATACAGTCTGGAAAAGCCAACACGATCCATTTTCGTTCTGCGGGTATTGTACTTGGAGCGGACGTTACTTTTAATAATGTTGTTTTAAGCTTTCAAAACCGTATCCGTAACGCCATTATGGCGAACGGTCATACATTGACGCTGAATAATGTTACAAAAAATTATGGTACAAGAGATATTCATTTGTTCTGCGGCGGTTTGACCGGATATAACGTTTCGGCTGCCTCCGGCACACATGGACAGATCATCATTCAAGGAAAGACTTCCTTAGGAAATATGTATGCCGGCAGTCTCTCAAGTAATGGAGCATCAAATACCTATGGCAATAATGCAACGATCACGATCGATTCATCCGCTACCGGTAAGATGGGCAAAATTTATGCCAGCGGAGCAAAAGAATTCCTTGTTGATCCCAATCAACTGCTAAACCCCAACTATGAGCCAGATCCGCCAGCACCGGATGCACAGCAATATCCGGTCACAGGAAATGTGGCCATCAACCTATACCAGAACGTTTCGTCGACCGTTGACGGAACGACAGGAGGTTCTTCCAACGCTAAGGTCACCTATAATGGCAACGATTATTTAAACAGTACGCTGACCGTGACAAACATCGGCGGTCTTACGGTTGCAACGGGTAATCTTGCACCTGCCAAGGGAAGCAGCTTAAGCGTTGATAACGCTGAGATTTCCGTGTCTGCAAACGCGCGGCTCAGCCTCGTAAACTTTAACGAAAAGCTCACAACCGGAAACTTCACCGGAGGCGGTACGATTATTTTAGCCCACAGGCAGGCATGGACCATTAACGGAACTGTAGGCGGAGCAACGACAAAGATCGGTATCGGAGATATTTGGAATGATGCGTCAACCAATATCCCAAAAATGAACCATACCTATATAGCTTCTGCAAATTCCAATGACGTATCCTTCCAGCTAGTGCCGCACCAAATGAATCCCGATCAGATATTACAGCGGGACGCTTCCGGCGCTTGGACAGTTGGAACTGCAGACAAGTCAGGTCTCAAGATTAAAAACATTAGCATACCGGCAGATTTCCCCTTAACGGAGGAAAATAACGGCGCGGAGATTCCGGTTACTGTCGGCTATTCCTCCACCAAAACAGGATTAGCAAGTGTTCCGGTTACGATCACCGTAAACGATGTCTCCGCCACCCGTTCGGGCAGCGAGGCAGACGGCTTTACCTACAATGCTTCCGGACTTGGCACGATTGAATTTGCAGAGATTGACAGCGGTGAAATTTTAAGCATTATGGGAACCGGTACTTTAGATGCGATCACTCCCGGCTCTTACCGTATTGCCTGTACGATCCCTGCTGCTTACATGGCGAACAATCAGGTATACACCATTCGTACCACGTTGACTGTCGCACCAAGTGAACTTGGAACTATAACGGTACACAACGGAGCGCAGGAAACAACTGCGTTCTCCTACGGCGACACGATCACGGTACAATTCACCCCGTCGTCTCAATCCGCAGGCAAAACGGCAAACGGTTTAAAAAATACTCCGGCTGCAAATCAGACGATCCTCTATTACGGTGATCAGCCTCTGACAGAAGCTGTGACGGCTGACAGCAACGGAATGTATACACTGACACATGATACCGGTAAATCAAACACGATTCCTGCGAGTGACTTTACCTCCGGCAATCAAAAGACATTGACGGTTCACTACGGAGGCAGCAACGGACAAAACGGAGGCAGCGCAGATGTTTCTATTACGCTCAATCCTAAAACAGTCACTGCTTCTGTCACAAATGAGATCACAAAACGCTACGACGGCACCGCAAACGCGGCAGTACAGCTTGGCGTAAACTCAGCCGACTATGTGCGCGCCGGCGACAGCGTAAACTTATCTGCCTCCGGCGTCTATGATAATGAAAACGCCGGAACAAATAAGCCTGTTGCTGTAACGATCAACACAAAGACAGGAACTAATCATGAGGCATACAACGTCATTGCCCCGTCAAATGCTACCGGAACGATCACGAAGGCAGAGACAGCCGCTCCGCAGATACCGGAGCTGGAAAGCCGCAGCTCAAGCAGTATTACGTTAAAGGCAATCCCGCCAAGCAGCGGCGGCGCAGCGGCAGAGTACAGTATCAACAACGGACAGTCATGGCAGACGGACAGAACCTTTACCAATCTCTCCGCCGGTAAGCATTATGCATTCATTGCCCGCTATCAGGAGACAGCAAACTATTCCGTCTCCGCATCCAGCGGCGCAGCGGTTCTTCAGACGGAGAGCGTTCAACAGCCACAGAAGCGATATACCGTAACGGTTCTGACTGACGGAAACGGTATCGCTGCCTCCTCTCCCGCCCAAGCGAAAGCGGGAACAAAAGTCATACTGACAGCTATCCCAAATGGCGGCTATCAATTTGACCACTGGGAAATACTTTCCGGTAATGCAGCATTAACCGCAAATTTCTTCCTGATGCCAAGTGCAAATGTTACAGTGAAGGCATTCTTTACACCAGTACCTCCGAAGCCTGCTCCACAGCCGGATTCCGCTCCACAGACGGAGCCTTCCAATGGCTGGCATACAGATAACGACGAGAAATACTGGTACGACCACGGCGTAATGGCGCGTGACAAAGAGGTATATGACCCATCGACTGACGCATGGTACTGGTTCGATCAGGACGGCACGATGGCAACCGATAAGGACGTCTTTGTTCCGACCAACACGGAACGGACCGAGGGAAAATGGGTTCGTTATAATCCCGAAGGCGGCATGGTCAAGGGAGAAGATTTCCGTTATGGAGGCTGGTACTGGTTTGACCCGATCACCGGCGAAATGATCAAGGACTTTGTATTCATTCCGGAGGAAGGAACCGAAGGAAAATGGGTATATTATGATGAAGTAAATGGTCAGATGCATCACGGTGAAAGCTGCATCGACGGAAACTGGTATTATTTTGATGAATGGACCGGAAAAATGATTCACGGCGAATATTATCGGGATAATAATTGGTATTACTATGATCCGGTAACCGGCATCATGGCACACGGATGGGTGACACTTCCAAACGGAGAACGTGCATACTACGATGAAGTAACAGGTGCGCGAAGATAAACACAGAAAATTTTATATCAAATAGTTTCATAAGCACAGCGACACAGTTCCATTCCGCCGCAGTGCGAGCCCCGGAAGCTTTTTGCTTTACAGAGGACGAAGCTTCCCATAAAAAAACGCCGTTCGGACGAATACGATATGTTTCGTCCGAACGGCGTTTTTTAACATCTTTTTATGATCTGAATAATATTAGCAAGCTCATCGTCATTGATACTGATATAAAATTCTCCTTCAAGGCGCGTCAGAATATCCTTTAAATCATTATAGAGACGCTTATTTTTTGAAATGATATACTGCGCCTGTCTATTCTGCGGCGATGGCTCCTGATTTTGAATGCGGTAGATCAGACATGCAATATGCATAAAAAGTCCAATCTCCTGATCCGAGGATAAGCCGCGTGCCGCCTTTTTCACCTTGCCAAGCACCGGCGGCAGCACCTCCTTTAACAACTGAATATCAAATCCCTCCAGTTGCTCCGCCAGATACGCATATATCGCGTTGTAATTGACTGCCGCCACTGCCTGTGTCGTTTCCAGAGACAAAAGAATATCAAGCTTATCGGACGGTGTATCAAACAGCGTAGAGATCGGAATATAGGGAATGCCATACAGCTTTGGGTCATAAGCGCCAACGACACAGACAATCTTCTGCTTTTTCTGTATCTGATTGACCTTTTTGAGCAGATAATCGCGATCCGAAATTGCTAACGGGACAACATCGGTATTTTCGAGATGAATGTGCGCTGAAATATAATTTTTCATCTGAACCGCCGCGCCCTCTCCCGTCATACAAAGCGTAATGATGACCTGCGGATTTCCCCGATTTCTCGACGACTGCTCCAACTCCTGATACACCTGCTGATAAGATTCCATCACCTCTCGATATACCTCATCCAGCGAGTGATAGCTGCTCGCCTTTCTGGAACAATCAAGTGCAATGAGTGTTGCCGGAACGCAGATGCTTTTGATTTCAATTCCGGTCTCCGCTCCGATCATCCCTGCCATCGTCTGCAGTGAGCCCATATCGTAAAGCATCAGCACCCCTTTTCCCTGATCAATATCTATGACCGTCTGCTTTAGAGCCTCATACACCTGCTGCATATCCCTATCCAGCACGAGGTCAAACGCATAAATATTATCATCACCGACTAGGTCATTTACCACCTTCACAATGCTTGAAGCCGTCGTATTCCCATGCATCGCCACCAGCACCACGGGTCGGTTCTCAAGCGCGCTCTCATAATACTCCTGACAAATAAACATCGTTAAAAATACGATCTCGTCAACAGGCAGACGAAGTCCCAGCGTTTCCTTCAGCTCTCCTGCAAATTTTGAGCAAAAAATATATTCCTTATTACACTCCTTTACCACCTTTGCAATCTGCTCGTCCGTCATCTTCTGCGCCTTTAGCTGCCGCCCGGACATCGACGATAAATGGAGACAGATCGCATAGAAGGCTGCGTCAGGATATACCCGTTCAAACTGCTCCGAAGCCTCCCCCAGAAACTGCTCCACCAGCTCAATAAGCATTGAGTCCACAATCTTGGAAAGCGATTCCTTATCAATCTCCTTCTTTCCCATACTCTGATCGATTTTATAAAAAATTTGATCCAGATTCTCATGAAGGATTGCAGAAATATCATCCTCCTCCACACCGTATTCCTTTAACTCCTCCACCTTTCTGTCAATGATCTCATAGAGAGTGTCCCTTGGATTTTTCTCTGCGCTCTCCGCACTTTCCGGCTCCCGAAATGCATCGATGACATCCGCCCGAAAAATATAGGAATAGTTATCCGGCAGGATTGCTTCAATCTGCGTCCTGTATTTGCGGTAGGAAAGCAGCCCCCTGCGCACATAATCAGGAAAATCATGCATCGTGACCTCAATCTGCTCCAGCTTCCGGTCAAAATTCCTTGCATATCCGTTGGCACAGCCAAGCTTAATATCCTTTTTGAGCTGCTTGACATGAAACTGGCAGGGATATAGCAGCAGCGCCCGCAGCAATTCCGCATTTATTTTTATTTCCCGCTTCATACGCATTGCTTCCTTCTGGAAAAACTGCTGTATCATTTCAAACCGCTCCAAAAGCGTTCGAGCAGAGAGCGGAGGCAAATCTACTACAATCGAAAATTTAGAGGTATACAGGCTTAGCTGTGACGAGGTGGTCGCGTCATCCACCGAATAGATCAACACCATATCGCTCAAAGAGGTCTGAAAAATTTCTGCCTGACGCAGCAGCTCATTCTGCACGTCATGCCCCAGACAGTTGACGTGGTCAATAAACAACACGCCATTCCTTGCCTTGTGAAACGCTCCTTCTGTCTCCGAAAAAAATACTTCCTTTCTCTTTTCCTCGCTCTCCTCCTCAAGATAACGGCAGTTGATCTTTACAAACGGCGCGTCTTGGCGCAAAATCCCCTGCTCCTTTGCAAACTCATAAACTAAGGACGCAAGCATACTTTTCCCGGATCCATCGGGTCCCGTGAGCAAAAGCGGAAGCGCGCCGCCCGGATAAAGCAGCGCCGCCTTTGTCAACTGGATCGCCGACTTTAGGCTCTCCGCTGCCCCGATCAGCTTTCGAAAGCAGGACTCCTCTCCCTTCTTCACAGGAAAATAATAAACCGGTCTGCCGCTTGTCTTCTTAATTCGGTTCTCCTTTACCAATTCATTCAAAAGCTTGCTAAGATTGGAACGCTGCATCCCGAACACCGCGGAGAGTTCCTGCGTTGTAAACCGGACGCCCTTTGGATCCTTCTTTGCCTGCTCCTGCATATATTCCAGCACGATTTCCCTGCTTAACTTCATCTTTACCTTCCTTCCCCGAATGAAAACCCCCGCCGATTATCTCCTACTGTTTCAATAGCATCTCATGCTCAAAGAGGATGCCGCACGACAAATGGCAATTATCTCCATGCGTCCTGTGGCATCCGCTTTTTGTTGACATTAAGAGCATCCCGCAGAGCGTGATGACCGTTGTTTAATCTACATCCTCACCATTGGTCGCAATTACTTTCTGATACCAATAGAAGGAATCCTTCTTGTACCTTTTTAATGTGCCGGAGCCATCGTTATTCCGGTCTACATAAATAAAGCCATAGCGCTTTTTCATCTCTCCCGTAGATGCGCTCACAAGGTCGATGCATCCCCAGTAAGTATACCCAAGAAGCTGCACGCCATCCGCCAGCGCCTCCTTCATTGCCAGCACATGCTCTCTTGTATAGGCGATGCGGTAGGGATCATGTACGCTCCCGTCCTCCTCCAGCTCATCGACAGCTCCCAAACCATTTTCCACAACCATCAGAGGCAGTCCATATCTGCCGTACAGCTCATTTAAGAAATAGCGCAGACCCTTTCCGTCTATGCTCCAGCCCCATTCACTGTATTTTAAATAAGGATTTTTCGCACCCGTAGTAAAGTTTCCCTTTGCCTTCTCTGCATTTTCATCTGTTGTGATACAGCCTGTGGAGTAATAGGAAAAGGTCACCATATCTACCTTTCCCTCCCTAAGATCCACAAAATCCTGCGGCTCTGTTGAAAGCGTGACATCATACTCGTCCCAGAGACGCTTTGCATAGTAAGGATATGCTCCTCTTGCCATCGTATCCCCGCTATAGAAAAACTCGTCCTGCAGACGTCTCTGATTGGCAAGCACATCATCGGGATTGCTTGTCAGCGGATAACTGCAAACACCCGCCAGCATCGCTCCCACCATCATTTCCGGGTTGATCCGGTGCGCCGCGCGCACTGCCCTTGCGCTTGCAACAAACTGGTGGTGGAGACTCTGGAGAGACGCACGCACTGCTTCCTTTGGATAATTCGGAAGATAATTGCGTATCAGGATCGGGCTATTGATTTCATTAAAGGTCAGCCAGTATTTTACCAGTCCATTATATTCCCGGAATAAGGTCTCGGCATATTTTTCAAAGCAGTCAATCAATCTGCGGTTTACAAAGCCGCCCAGCTCCTCCTCCAGATAAACCGGAAGATCGTAATGAAAAATCGTTACCAAAGGCTCGATACCATACTTCTTTAATTCTAAAAATACATTTCGATAAAAGTCAAGCCCTTCCTGATTTGGTTCCTCCTCGATCCCCTTCGGATAAATGCGAGCCCATGAAACGGACATGCGAAACAGCTTAAAGCCCATCTCCGCAAACAAGGCAATATCCTCCTTATAGCGGTGATAGAAATCAATCCCTTCATGATACGGATAATAATAGCCATCGAAAACGGTCCTCTTAGCGCCTTCGGGCATCGGCTCAAACATCATCGCCTTGCCGGGTTTGCCCTCTTTCGTCACATAGGTCGTATAACGCGGCTCGCTCAGGCTTCCCGCCGTCGAAAAGTCCGAGACAGTCGGACCCTTTCCGCCAACATCCCATGCCCCTTCACACTGGTTCGCGGCGGTAGCTCCGCCCCATAAGAAATTTTTTGGAAAACTCATCCTTATTTCCTCCTCTTATTCTTCCTAAAGCTTTGTCCCATTTGGTGCAATAGCCTTTTGATACCGGTAGAAGCGCTCCTTCCGGCAGCGCTTATCGGCAATAGCCAAAGAGCAGTGCACACGCTTTTGCTTATTTCTCCAAAAATTCAACAATGTCACCGTCGTAAATCAGCTCCATCATCTGATATTCATCCTCATCCAGATGACCGATCCTGTTTCTCGTTCCGTCATTTACGATCGGCTTCTTCACGATCTGAATTTCTCCTGCATAATGCTTATAGTTATCATTTACCATCAAAACGTCGCCGACTGCAAACATCTCCTCCTTACAAGCCCGCGGCTCCAACACTTCCCCTGGGAGGCTGTACTTAAATCTGGAAATCCTCGTTCTCCATATCCACTCAGAGCTGTCTCCCATATCAAGATGCGGGAAAAAATCAAACAACACTTCTTTTTCTTTCTCCGTAACCTCGGAATCGAGTGCAACCCGCAGACGTTTGATCGGTTTTTCCATACTGATCAGACCGTGATCCACTAATAATTTTAATGTAGGGTCCATCTCCTGATCCGATTTTTCATGATCCGCTAATACTTCTTGCAATTTCTGAAATTCTTCCTCGCTCGCATAGGCATTTCCGATCAAAATATCATCCACATTTCCGGTAGCCAGAAGTATTCTTGCCTGTAGGTCGATCGGCAGCAGACGCAAACGCTCCACGGTCGGAAGTCCGCAGACCGCATCCCACACGCCATGTGTGTCCGGCGCCGTCGAGGAAATAAACGCACCGATCCGCAGATCCTTTGCACACGCCTTCAGCTCTATATTTTTCTCTATGAACTTCTCCCACTTCATCGCCGTATAACGCTGCGGATAGAAGTTGTGACAGACATAAAATTCCTTTGCAGCAATGCCCTGTTCGAGCAGCCCCTTTACAATCTTCGGAGAATTATTAAACTCGATCGTTATCCCGTAAGGATTTCTGACAAGCTTTGCATCCTCTGCAGCTCCATAGCTTAAATCCATCCGCAGAATATCCACGCCAATGCCGTGAAATACGCTAAGGTCATCCGGCTTTGCTCCCATTTTCTCAAAGCACATAGGATTGACGTCCAAAGACACCTTTAAGCTGTTCTTATGCGCTGCCACGATCAGCTTTCTAAAGTATTCCAGTACCTCCTCCTTTGTTCCCTGTACCGAAAACATACTGGAAAATACCCTCGATACGCCGTATCTGCCTGCCAGTTCAAAATATTTCTCAATTTCCTCTAACGGTCTTAAATCCGGATAGACTGAAATTCCCAGTCCATATTTCCTATTTTTCAATTTTATCGCCATCCTTTACCTTAATGCTCCTGCTGCTCAGCAGTTTCTTTTGCAATGCACTGTCTCTCGTAAACCTTGAAAAATGGAAACCATATCGCAAATACGATTGGGAACATCAACAGCACAAATACTACATTTCTCCAGTCCAGCGTTGACATAAACTGCTGGATTCCTACCGGAAGCGTTGTCATGATCAATACCGACGGGTATGACATCCACTCAAAGGTATAAGCAATGTACATAAATAACATCACCACAAGAGAATTTAAAACAAACGGAATCAGCAGGATTGGATTATACATAATCGGAAAACCGAAAATTGCCGGTTCATTGATGTTAAACAGCCCCGGTACAAAAGACGCTTTTGCCACCGCATTAATCTGCTTTGACTTACTCTTTAATCCCATGATACAAAGCGGTAATGTATTTCCGGAACCACCGAGAATCGTCAGACACCCATAGAGAAAGATCGGATGAAACACTAACGGCTGACCGGCAGAAGCCAATTCCGCATTTGTCGCATATGCACCGATATAGATCGGCATAATGGCAGTAAATACGACACTCCCCCCATGTATTCCAAAAAACCAGCTCAGACAGAATACCGTAACAATTACGATCATTCCAAGCGGAGATACTAAGTATGATAATGGCGTGGCAATCACTGTTGTAATCAATGTTCCAAGCGTCATAGAGCCATTTGTGAGGCCGGAAATCATATTTGCCAGTCCATACCAGAATAAGATATTTAAACCGGAAGGAATGATCGAATTAAAACTATTTAAAATACCCTCAGGCACTACATCCGGCATACGGATCATCCATTTATGATCAATCGCAAATTTCGTGATCCGCACAGAAATTAATCCAATCAGAATCGCGCAAAAGATTCCGTTTGCACCAAGCGCACTGACATTTAATGCGCGAATCGTCTGTCCACTCTCTGTCGTTGCCGAAACCAATGGGGAACAAACTAATATGAAACAAACCATTGACGTAAAGCCCGCCTGAATTTGCTGCTTGACGTCCAGACGCTTTGCATAGGTATATGCCAATGTAAAAGACATAAAAAGTCCCAGCAATCCCATCGTTAATTCATACGGCATATATAAAATATCATAAATCGGAGTCCCTGCCTTCCAGCCAAATGCTAATCCTCCGATCGCACAGATAATCTGGACCACCGCACCGATCATGATCAGTCCCATAGTTCCGCCCATTCCCTGACTGATCGTTCCAAAAGCCGGGCTTTGAGATAATTTGACACTTCCTTCCTGCAGCTTCCTCATAAATTTACTATTTGCAAATTGTTCCAGCTTACTATTCATACCTTTTCCCCCATTTCTTAGATCCCTGTAATTTTATGTGCTAATTTCATGACATTTTCCGCATTGCCAATCGCATAATCCAAGGAGGGAATACCCTCAACCGGAATCGTTAATGTTTTCTTCAATTCTTCTACGCGATAAGAAACCTGCGGCCCTACTAAAACACAATCATAATCATTCTGATAGCCCTCTACATTATTCACAGGCACCGCCTCGATCTTT
Source organism: Roseburia sp. (assembly GCA_019421345.1). Lineage (GTDB taxonomy): Bacteria > Bacillota > Clostridia > Lachnospirales > Lachnospiraceae > Roseburia. The sequence continues at coordinate 269,197 of JAHZFL010000001.1, forward strand.
AACTCCTCGCCCTTCTCCGCACAATACTTCTCAATTTTTTTCATTAAGATACTTGTTGATAAACCTGCTCCACATGCTAATAAAATTTTCATTTCTTTTTCCTCCTACTTCTGCACCTTGTAAAGTTCAATCATTTCTCTGATCAGCTCCTGCGCCAGCATACTTGTCATCAAATGATCCTGTGAATGAATCAGCAGTACGCTAATCTCTGTTTTTTCCCCATTCGCTTCTGCAATCAATAAATCTGTTTGTCCGTGATGCGCCTCCGCCGCTGCTTTTTGACTTTCTTCCATTAAACGTTCCGCCTCTTGAAAGTCATGCTTTTTCGCTGCCTGCAAAGCCTGAAATGCGAATGTCCGCGCATCGCCTGAGTGCGCAATCAGCGTCATTGCTATTGTTTCTGTATCCATTTTGTTACCTCCTTCTGTGCACTTCCCTGTTGTTGCTGCAATCATACCCTTTTTAGCCCTGACATTCAAACGCTCAAACCAACCGTTCCGACAGGCTTTTATACACTAGACTTATTTTTTATACACAAAATGACCACAGTCTCTCCAGGCTCCTCCTCACCGATCGCTTTGCCAAAAATATCACGTTCCCTGCCGATAGCGTTTCCGTTTTTCCTGAAAAATTTGCTATACACTTTCCAACAATTTTATACACTTTTTTATTTCTTTTTAAAACTTGCACAAAATCACTTTTAAATATTGTCATTAAATAGTTGTTTTTATAAAAAAGTACCTATGCTGAACATCTAATTGCAGCATTTATCCTTGAAAGAAATATAAGAGGAGCTTCCATTGAATCCTTCACATAATTGAAATACTCCCATGCATCCGAAAAAATCATCTGAAATAATTATTTTTCAAAAAAATAAAACTACAAATTGCGTTTTATTTTTACATGTGATATAATAAGTCCAGAAAAAGACAAAAATTGATACCAATAAAAATACCGGAAAACCCGGCAGAAGTTATCATTTCGATAAGCATAAGACCTTGGTTACTAAAAGATATTTTCTATAAATGATATGGCAGTCCGGTTTTAGCGTGAAGTTTATTGTTTTTACCTATCATCCATATCGGGAATGGAGGTGATTCCAATGTTCCTATTTACTGTATAAGCTTTTATGTTCACTGATTTTTGTTAAGGAGGTAAGTGTTTATGAGAAAACTTATTACAACGTTAGCTGTATGTGCTTTGTTTGTACCAGCTTTCAGCACGCCAGTTTTGGCAGAAGAACCTATGGATACTTGGGAAGTCGACGTATGCGGAGACGATATGAAGGAACTTGAAAATCTTCCCGAATTGCCCAATGCGGAACCGCTTTGGGAGGATATGGCTGTCAGCAGCAGAGCTGCTTCTATTAGTGTAAATGTACAGTCGCCTCTTGAAAGCTCCTGGCGCAACAGGTACAATGATCCTAAATATGAAGCAAGGAGAATTGTCGAAAGAACCGATGACTTCCTGTCACAGAAGTTCGGCATTGAATTTAATGTGACTTCACAGCCCGATTGGACTGTAGGTAAAGCCACTGCTGCTGCAGGCATTTTAAAAGACGCAGCTAAGAAGCATTGGACACGCAAGGAAGACCTAATGATCGCTTTTGCGGGACCTATTGTTGATACAGAGAACAAAGCGACCTTTGGTGTAGCCTTCAATGGAAGACCATTTTCTTTGATATTTGACCATAGATATAATCAAAACTGCAAGAGCACCCAGCACGAGATCGGTCATACCTACGGGCTGAAGCATTGCAACAATACCTGTGTCATGAAGTCTGGCTGGGATGATGATTGGGAACTTTTTGATCATCTTTGTTCCTCACATGAGCAGCAATGGAACAAAAACAAAAATAAATATCATCATTAAACATGTTGCGTCGTGCGAATTGGCGCGAATCTAGCGTAGTATGCAATTCGTACTCGGGTTCTTTTCTGTATAAAATTCACAGCCGGACTCCGAAAAGTCCGGCTGTGAATATAAAATAAAAGAATGCGAAAGCTTTTTTCATTACTAAAATCTTTACTTTCACCGACACACCATTATATTCCTTATCCATATAGGATCAATTCAACCTACTCCTGTCCCATTAGAATTTTATGAAATTGGGTGTATCTTTTTACATTTCAACGACAGTATCTTCAATACGTTTGATCCATTGAGTCCACATCATTATTTATAGCTCTGATTTTTCGGAATCACAAGAATTTTTCCGCACATATTTACCCTTGTTCTCTTATCATATAACATACCTTTTCTTTTTCTTTGAACATTTTGAAGCCTTCTAAACAAGACACAATCAGATATAACTTGAAATATTACACCAAAATTTTGTATATTAAAAATTTTTCTCTCCGTATTAAAATAATCGCTCCAGACAAACTCAGGTAATTCACTAAGATTACAATTTTTTAAATATAATTCCTGTTTATCTATTTTAAATTTTGTTAAAAAAATTGACTCTCTGCACAAATATTCTGAACCTTCATTTGCCTCTAAAAAACAGTAATGTGGTATTCCTTCATGATTGCATGGATAAACCACATAATTATTTTTTAATTGTTGGTCTAAATCTGCTACTCCATGAATGCATACTATCTTTGCTTTAATTTCCGGAAAATATCTTCGGACAATATCAAGCATTTTGTCTATATCAAATATCTCTCCAACATAGCTCTCCTCACTGTTTATAAAATCAGTAATAATTTTTCTTGTTATCTTTTTCTTTTTAATAGGCTGTACCTTACTAATCCCGTAGATCAATGTATAAAATCCACATGTTGGACCAATTTGCTGATATGATATTAAACATACTACCATATCTTTTATCGCCTCACCCACTACTTGCGCCAGCTCTATACCTAGGCCAATTATTTTCATCCCACTGAAAACAGCCTCCCTCTAACGCAGTACGACTCTCTGACCCCCCTCTCTATTCAATCAAACAATATCTCATCCACCGTCACAAACGTATATCCTTCCTTCTCCAACTGGTCAATGATCTTAAACGCCGCCAGAACCGATGACTCCGACGCGTCATGAAGCAGAATAATATCATTCTCCGTCACCTTATCCGTCACGCGCTTCGCGATCACATCCGAATTGTTCGTCTTCCAGTCCAGCGGATCAATATCCCATAACACCTCGATCATCTTTGTCTCATAATCAAGATTACATTTCCAGCTTCCAAACGGCGGTCTGATATACTCGGGATATTCCCCGGTGATTGCATGGATCGCCTCGTTCGTCTTATCGACCTGCTCGATCGCCGCCTCGTCGCAAAGATTTTTTAAATTTACATGTTCATAGGAATGCGTACCGATCAAATGTCCGTCTGCGTGAATCTCTGCAACGATCTCAGGATATTTAACCACCTCTTTTCCGAGTAAAAAAAACGTGGCTTTCACACCACGTTCTTTTAAGCCGGAGAGAAGCATCCTCGTATAATCATTATTCGGACCATCATCAAACGTGATCGCGACCAGCTTCCTGTCCGCATCCTCCGCGATCGTCTCAACGCCGCTTTCCCTCTCCGCCTTCACACCAAGCAGAATCAGACACATTAGCGCCGTAAAAATCAACAGACCATTCGACGGCGGTTTCCGGTTTCTCTGTCTATATAACCTTGCAGCTATCAGCAACACTATCACCTTTTTTACTCTGTCACTAAATCATATGCCGTTTTCTTATTTATAAGAACTGCTCGCCGCCTTCTTCCTCATAATCATCATAATACAAATCGTTATAATCATAGGAATCATAATAAGAATCATAGCTGTCATAATAAGTATCTGTCGGCGCACTGATGATAAACAGCATCCATAAAATAACGGATAACACAAGCGAGGCTGCGCCTGTCACAATTCCAACAATAGCTCCGCTTTTTTCCTTATTCATATTGAGCTGTATAATTCCAAGCACAATGGCTATGATTGCAATAATAAAATTCAGACAGGTACAAAACATCAGCAGTGACACAATTCCAAGCACCATAGACGCCACGCCGACCGCAATCCCGTCTCCCTTTTTCTTAATTCTTGTTTCCATTGCCGGATTCCACTGTGCAGATTGATCCCACTGTGCGGACGAATTCCACTGTGCAGATTGATCCCACAGTGCCGGCTGATTCCATTCTCCCGCAGCGTTACCTACTAGTGGCGCGCTCTGACGCAAAACCTTCTCATATGCAAGACGCGGCGCGCCGTCTGCCAAACGGATCACTCCGCAATATGCAAACCCTTCATGCGTCAATATATGCTGCATCACCCGGTTATCCATATGCGTATCGACCCTAAGACTGCTGCAGCCATGTGCCGCTGCCTGCTCCTCACACCACAAAAAGCACTGCCTTGCCACACCTCTTTGCCTGCGGGCGGATGCCAGACGGTGAACCGTTCCGTAAAGACCAGCGCTTCGCCATGCACCGTTTTCAATTCTCCCATAAGTTGCGTCTTCCCCCTCAATATAAGAAAAAACTGCCTCGATCTGCCCCTCATGCTCTAGCACATAGCTGACGCCACGCCCGATGTCATCAGCAATCAGCCCCCTCTGCGGATACCCCTGCTCCCACTGATTGGGATTTCCGGTCTGCGCCATATACTGCGCCGCCTGTGCATACATACGCATGACTTCTTCCAATTCTTCCATCCGTGTATTTCTGATCATCATTGCTTTCTCCTCCATATGCACACGCTTTTTATACACAGCAGGTCTTGACGTGTGCGCACAAGCCCGCTGCCGAAAAAATTCTTCCTTTGATTTTTTCAGCACTCACTCCTCTCTCGTGTCATTGGATGCTCTTTGATATAACCTTCTAAAATCTCCGCAGCATCGCCAACCAATTCTTTGCAGGGACGTTTTTTATAATATTCCTCCGTGCGCGCCTCCGGCGTCGGCTCATCCCTCTTTCTCCCTAGTCCAAGCAACTCCCGGCATACGATAGCGCCGTTTCTTTTTTCAAATTCTGCCGCAAGCTCCTGTATGCGTGCATAGTGCTCCGCCTTCTCCTCCGCTGCCTTCGGACTGTCATACCCGTAAAGCATTCCTGCCGTCAAAAACATGCCGGAAACCGCTCCGCAGACCTCCCGCAGTCTTCCCATTCCCCCGCCAAACGAGGAGCTTAATGCTGCGGCTGTCGTCTGATCAAGTCCATGCAGATCCGCAAACGCCAAAACGACAGCCTGCGCGCAATTATACCCCTCCTCAAACAATGCCATTGCCTTTTCCCTTCTCATAAAACCTCCTTTTCTGCTGTAACCGGACATTTTATAAAAAAATTGCCCCATCCTTATTTTTCTTATATTTTCACTATTCCTTTTATTCCTGATAATGTTATAATTATAGCATACTTAAGGAAGGAGCGGAACATTTTGTTCTGTAAAATATGAGCACATTAAATCTAACCTTATTGACCGATCTTTATGAGCTGACCATGATGCAGGGCTACTTTAAAAATCAAAACCACGACGTCGTCGTTTTCGACGCCTTCTACCGCACCAATCCCTGCGACGGAGGCTATGCGATCTGCGCAGGGCTCGCACAGGTCATCGACTATATCGAGCACCTTCATTTTGATGCAGATGACATCCGGTACTTAAAAAGTCTCGGTATCTTTGACGATGATTTTCTCACCTACTTAAGCGGCTTTCATTTTTCCGGAGATATTTATGCCGTCCCGGAAGGAAGCGTCATCTTCCCGCGTGAGCCTCTCATCAAGGTAGTCGCGCCGATCATGGAAGCTCAGCTCATTGAGACGGCTGTATTAAATATTTTAAATCACCAGTCCCTGATCGCCACAAAGGCAGCCAGAGTCTGCCATGCTGCGCAGGGCGACGGCGTCATGGAATTTGGTCTGCGCCGCGCGCAGGGACCGGACTCCGGCACTTACGGCGCAAGAGCTGCCATCATCGGAGGCTGCAAGGGAACGTCCAACGTACTTGCCGGGCAACTTTTTAACGTTCCGGTGCTCGGCACGCACGCACATAGCTGGATCATGAGCTTCCCGGATGAATATACCGCTTTTTCGGAATATGCACGCCTCTATCCTTCCGCCTGCATTTTACTTGTCGATACCTATGACACATTAAAATCAGGTGTTCCGAATGCGATCCGCGTCTTTAACGAGATGCGGGAAGCCAATATCCCGCTGACCTATTACGGCATCCGTATGGACAGCGGCGACCTTGCCTATCTTTCCAAGGAGGTCCGAAAAATGCTTGATGCTGCCGGCTTCCCGGATGCGGTAATCTCGGCGTCCAACGATCTGGACGAATACCTCATCGAAAGCTTAAAACAGCAGGGTGCGACGATCACGTCATGGGGTGTCGGCACAAATCTGATCACCTCAAAGGATAATCCGGCATTCGGCGGCGTCTATAAGCTTGCCGCCATCCATGAAAAGGACGGCACCTTCCAGCCAAAGATCAAGCTTTCCGAGAATATTGAAAAGGTTACAAATCCTGGAAATAAAACATTTTACCGCGTTTATGATAAGGCAACCAAAAAGATCAAGGCAGACCTCATCTGCCTTGTCGACGAGGTATTTGATGAGGCGGATACCTTAAAGCTTTTTGACCCTGCCGCTCCGTGGAAAAAGACGCGGCTTGCGGGCGGTACTTATACGCTTCGCGAGATGCTCCTTCCCGTCATCCAGAATGGTCGGACTGTCTATCAGTCTCCCGACGTGATGGAAATCCGTCAGATTTGCGAACAGGAAAAAGACACGCTTTGGGAGGAGACGAAACGCTTTGTCAATCCGCATGAGGTTTACGTTGATCTGTCCCAAAAGCTCTATGATATGAAGGCAGATCTGCTCAATAAAATGAACAGAGATTAATACCTCTTTGCAGACATAGCGGAGGGGAGCGAAAACCCTCGCTCCCCTCTTTCTTAATTAAATCCAACAACCTTTTGAGAGATCTTATAGGCAGCAACAGAAATTTTTCTGCCGCCCTTTCCCGGAAGATTCATCGTACTTCCCATAATCCCCGTACGCAGATGATGGAACAGACGAATATCCTTTTCCTTAATATATCTCCACAACTCACGTTTTTTCTCCAGATTTTCCGCCGTGCCGGAACGGATCAGCATGATCGTGGAGATGACCGTGATAATCTCCAGATAGTTAAACATGTACTTGCGCAGCTTACGGTTTGGAATCTTCCAGAGATCAAACGTATCTATCATCAGCTTATTGACATAAATCTGCTGGTCAATTCTTGAAATCATCACCTTTTCATTAACTGACTGATCCTCCCTGCCAATATAATAGCGGTAAAAATCAACATCCATGTAATACATGTTCCGCACATTCGGCAGCGGCTTGTAAACGTAAATATTATCTACATAAAACGTATGCTTTGGAAGCTCCAGACCACATTCCCGCAAAAGCTTGGTACGGTAGATCACGGAATGCATCAAAATATACTGCCCCTTACGGAAATGACCGGTGTCCTTCCATGAAAAAACTGTCTCCTTCGGCAGCGCACTGTAGCGGATCACCCGCTTATGCTTTGCGCCCTCCTTTTCATATACATAATTGGAAATCAGCATATCGAGCGTGCTCTCTCCCCCTGCCAGCTCGTGCAGCTTGTCCAAAATCCTCCGGTACGCATCACCGTCTACCCAGTCGTCACTGTCCACCACCTTAAAATAAAGTCCCGCTGCATTGCGGATCCCCGCATTTACCGCTTCTCCATGTCCTCCGTTCTCCTGATGGATCGCCCGGACAATTCCCGGATACCTGCGCTCATATTCATCCGCAATCTCTCCCGTGCGGTCCTTAGACCCGTCATTTACCACGAGAATCTCAACGTCCTCCCCTCCTGGGAGCAGCGATTGAATACAATGTTCCATATAAGCCTCTGAATTATAGCATGGTATCACAAATGTTAGTAGCTTCATCTTTTCTCCTTCTGTGCCGCCCTCCTATTACATACAATTCCCGGCGCACTTTCGCATAACTGGTTACATTATACACATTTTCCGTGCATACGCAAAACTCTTTTTCTTAGAATTCTCTTAATTTCATCTAAAGCTTCTGCTTTTTGAATAGATATTCCCATTTGTTCATATTTTATTTACAAAATTCTAATAAACTCTGCATACGCAGGTCATAATTGATCAGTATAGTGTATTTATCAAATAAGACAGCAAGATTTTTTCATAGATTTTCATTCTTGACAGTTTGTCAAGTTGCCTTGCTTATTTTTATAAGCAAGGTTCCTCCCAACAAATAGTGATTCTTATCACTTCCTTTATACAATCTTTTTCATATTGAAAAGCCGGTGCTGCTGCACCGGCTCCCTCTTTCTTTATCCATTTATTATGCAGCAGCCGTATTCTACTGCTCCCCCTCAAATCTTTCATTGCCAAGAAGAATATTCATATATCCCGCATAAGCGGCAAAGGCTGACGGAATTGCATACCGCTCTTTCGCGTCCTCTGCCTCAACAAAAATGAAAGGCTGCTGATGCCCTCCCTTTTGCGGCAAGCCTCCCTCCAGCAAAACCGCATAGCCATCCATATGCCATTCAATGTGTGAAAAAATATGCTTGGCGGACGAAAGCCTTTGGATGCGGACCGGCTCCAGCCCCATTTCCTTTACAAGCCCAAGAACCTCCTCCTGAGACAGCCTTCCCTCTACATTCGGCAGCTCGTAAAGTCCTGCAAGCAGTCCGCGATCCGGTCGCTTTCTGATCGCTACCTTATCCCCGTCACGCAGGATCAGTACGGTGCGTGCTTCTATTTTTCGCGCCTTTGCCTTACTCTTTACCGGAAGCTCCCCGATGCGCCCCTCCTTTTTCGCCAGACAAAAGTTCTCCCACGGACATTCCCCGCAAAACGGCGCGCCGTTTGGCACACAGACTGTTGCGCCAAGCTCCATCAACGCCTGATTCAACGCCCCCGGGATATTTCCGTCGCGCAGACGGCGCTTTAAACCGTCCGGTATTTTAAGCTCCTGCATCATTGCAAGCAGCGCGCGCTCCACCGCTGTGCGGAAGGACTGCTTCATAATATCTGTATCGTCGGCTGTCACGCGCGTTAAAATGCGCAGCACATTCCCGTCTACCGCCGGTACATACCGCCCATATGCGATAGAAGCGACCGCTCCCGCCGTATAATGCCCGATTCCCTTAAGCTTTAACAGCTCCTCATACTCCGACGGGATCACACCGCCGTATTCCTCCACTACCTGCACCGCCGCTTTTTGCAGATTACGCACACGATTGTAATAGCCCAGTCCCTCCCAAAGCTTTAACAGCTCATCCTCCGGACAGACTGCAAGCGCAAAAACATCCGGCAGCGCTGATGTAAACCGCTCAAAATACGGCTTGACCGCCTCCACCCTTGTCTGCTGCAGCATAATTTCCGACACCCACACACGATAGGGCGTCGGAAGCTCCCTCCACGGCAGCACGCGTGCATGTGCGGTAAACCACTCCAGCAGCGGAGGCATTAATTCTTTTAATTCCATTGTTTCCAGCATTTTTTATCCCTGTTCTTTTCTGTCGTTTTTCCTTCACCAGCATACCATATTCCTATTTTTATCTCAATGATTATCTAAGATAACGCACAAAATCTATTGACAAATTCCACCAAAAGAAGTACTCTGTTAGTAGCATTATTGTTAATTTTTTATCAATTTTTCCACTATTTACTTGATTCAGGAGGGTTTTAAAATGAGTGAATTCAACAACTTAACCTTAAACGTTGCAGATGAAATTGCAGTCCTCGCAATCTCAAGACCGGCGGCGCTTAACGCGTTAAACAGCGAGACCTTAGACGAGCTGCACACTGCGCTTACAGAGCTTGAGGCAAGAGATGATGTAAAGGTTGTCATCCTGACCGGAGGACCGGATAAGAAGGGCAATGAGTTTAAATCCTTTGTTGCAGGTGCTGATATTTCCGAGATGGTGAATTTCTCAGCAGCGGAGGCAAGAGCGTTCGGCATGAAGGCTTCCGTTCCTTTCTTCCAACTGCAGAACATGCGTCAGGTTACGATCGCCGCAGTCAACGGCTTTGCGCTGGGCGGCGGCTGTGAGATCGCTATGGCATGTGACATCCGCATTGCATCGGAGAACGCTACCTTTGCACAGCCGGAAACAGGTCTTGGTATCATTCCGGGCTTTGGCGGTACACAAAGACTTGCCCGCTTAGTAGGCATGGGACGCGCAAAGGAAATGATCTTCACCTGCGATTCCATTGATGCTGCAGAGGCATATCGCATCGGACTTGTAAACAAGGTCGTTGCCCCGGAGGAGCTGATGGCGACCGCAAAGGCTATGGCAGCTAAGATCATTTCCAAAGGAAGCTTCGCTGTTTCTGTTGCAAAGGCAGCCATCAACAACGGCTATGATATGGATATTAAGAATGCTGTGGAGATGGAGGCAAATCTCTTTGGCGTTACCTGCTCTACCAACGATAAGAAGGAGGGCATGACTGCTTTCTTAGAGAGAAGGGCTGCAAACCTCACTGATTTTTAAGCAGCATAATATCTAATTGCGAGATTTTGTGTCTGCAATGTTTCGCATCCTTACATCAAAAACAGAGGGACGTTTCACAAAACTTTCAGGTGAAACGTCCCTCTGTTTTTGTCTGCCTGTCATGCCATGCAATCAATACGCTCTCTACGCTTCCATTTTCCAGAAAGCCGCTGAATAACCGGGCAGGAGACTTCCGCCGCCAAAATCGTGCATTTCTCCTGTTAAAAGTTCTCTTGCCTGCCCACAGCCCGCGTCAAAATGAGCCATAAAATCATTCCCGTCCGCATTGATCGCAACAAGAATGCGCTCATTTTCAGTCCTTCGCTCAAAGATACACTGTTGATTTGTCAAAAGAACCGAGCGAAAGCTTCCGTAATTGAGCGCCTCGGAGGCTGTTTTTACCGCGGCAAGCCTGCTGATGAACTCTGTAAGCTCATTCCACTCTGGCTTCATAAATGTGGGACGAAGCGCCGGATCTCCCTCCTCCTTGCGCGCCCGCTCCCCCCATTCACTTCCATAATACACACATGGAATGCCCGACATTCCAAATGCCAGTGCATAAATGAGCGGCAGATGCGCCGGATTATTTAAAATGCTCGCAACTCTTGTCACATCGTGATTATCCACAAACGAGAGCAGATGCATACCCCGATAAAGCGTCCAGCTTTCCGGACCAAACTGCCGAAGCAGGGAATGATTGATCTCAAACATATTCATCGAATTAAAGCTCGAATACAAGCCCTTATAACATTCATAATTTGTTACAGAGTGCAGCATTTGATCGTTCATCCACTGCTTATAATCGCCGTGCAGCGTCTCCCCGACCAAAAAGAAATCCTTCTTTAGGCTGTCGCAATGGCTGCGCAGTCTGCGCAAAAAGTCATGATCGAGACAATAGGCAACATCCAGCCGCAGTCCGTCAATATCAAATTCCTCTACCCATTGCCTGATACAGGAAAAAAGATGCTCTACGACCGCCTCATTTTTAAGATTCAGCTTTACGAGATCATAATTGCCCTCCCAGCCCTCATACCACAGCCCGTCGTTATAGCTTGAATTCCCGTCAAAGTTCAAATAAAACCAGTCTTTATAAGCAGAATCCTCTCTCTTTTTGAGCACATCGCGAAATGCCCAGAATCCGCGTCCGACATGATTAAACACACCGTCGAGCACAATCCGGATTCCCTCATGATGCAGATTTTCACAGACTTTGGCAAAATCCTCATTTGTCCCCAGTCTCGTATCGATCCTTGTATAATCTCTTGTATTGTAGCCGTGCGTATCGGATTCAAACACCGGAGAAAAATAAATAGCGTCTGCCCCCAGTCTTTTCATATGTAAGATCCAATCGTTGACCTTTAAAATTCTATGTGAAAGCACCCCGTCGTTCTCGAATGGCGCTCCGCAAAAGCCAAGCGGATAAATCTGATAAAATACACTTTCAAACGCCCACATACGCTGCATCTAAGTCCCCCTATTCCTCTTTGCTCATTGCCCGCGATTTTTCTGTACAGATGCGCTGCGCCGTGATCACCGCATCACGCAGACCGCCTTTTTCCAGCGCGGCTACCGCCTCGATCGTCGTTCCACCCGGCGAGCAGACCTCATCCTTTAGCTCTCCCGGATGTCTGCCCGTCTCAAGCACCATCCTTGCCGCGCCGCAGACCGCCTGTGCAGCAAATTTATAAGCCTTTTCGCGCGGCATCCCCTCCGCGACAGCCGCGTCTGCCATCGCCTCAAGAAACAGGTACACATACGCGGGCGAAGAACCGGAAACGCCGACCACTGCATCGAGCAAGCTCTCCGGCACGACCTCCGCCTTTCCAAACGCCTCAAAAATCTGACGCACCTCCGCAAGCTCCTCCTCTGTTACCCTTGTATTCGCACAGAGCGCGCTCATCGCTTCTCCCACAAGTGCAGGCGTATTTGGCATTGCACGCACCAGCTTTAACTCGCGTGCGAAGCCTTTTTCGATCGCGGCAATCGTCCTGCCCGCAGCAACCGACACAACAATACACTGGTTTTTGACATGAGGCGCAATCTGCGGAAGCACCTCGTCAAATTTATCCGGCTTTACCGCCAGAACTAAAATGTCGCTGCGCTCCGCAACCGTCTGATTGGAAAGTGTCGTCTCAATCTTAAAACGCACGTGCAGCCGCTCCAGCGTCTCCGGCGAGTGCGCACTTGCGATCAGTTGTCCGGTCGCAACCAGCGAAGCCTTTAAGATACCGCCGATCATTGCGCTTCCCATATTGCCCGCGCCGATAAATCCGATAATTTTATCATCGATCATAAAAAGTCCCGCCTTTCTCTATTACTTTCTGCCTACCTCTCATGGTAGCTATTTTTTGAGAAAGCGTCAAGCACAAATGCAGTCTGTTTTTAAAGATTTATCCAATCAATGACAACCTCATACCGAATTGTCAGCGCCGTTTCATACGTCCCCGTTCTTTCGCGCGCACAAAGATACCCGTCACGCTCTGCTCCCAGCTTTCGGAAACTGTTCGTAACGTCTACCCCATGCCAGCTAAGCGTCTGTTTTGCAAGCCTGTTCATATACGCCTCGATCTGCCCGGTCAGTCTGCGATCCTCCTCACCTTCTGGCTGACGTGCGCCCGTAAGCTCCCCACTGCAGCGAAGCTGTACTGTTACCTGCCTTTCCTCCCCCTCTTTCCCAAAACTGATTTTCGTATGCGCTCCGGTCAGAGAAACGGCGCTGCCGTCCTTTAGCGGAAGCTGATATTCCTTCATCTGTCCCTGTGTGAAAAAAGAAAGCAGCGCTGCATCCTTTTCTACTTTTCCGCAAGCCGCGCCGCGCTTCCACACATAATAGCAATCGACCGCAAGCCCCTCCTGCTCCTCCTTTACAAACGGAAGCAGCAAGGTCTCGTTTTGGTTCTCCCGTTCCTGATAGAGCATCCCAAGCGTCGGATATGCCTGTTTTTTTATCGGAGAGACATTTTCAAAGGTCTGCTCCAGATAAACGCCGACCGGCTCTCCCAGCGCTTCCTCTGCCTTTTGCAGCCCCTTGGCATCGTCCGCCACGACCACATAGGCGCTCTGCGGAATCTCATTTTTTTCCCGGAGCAGCCGAAGCAATTCCTCCATAAGCCCTTCATTCTCAATGAACGACCTACTTAAAATCATTACCTTTAGGTGACTGTAATCGATCATACGATTTCCGGCATTTCCCGCATCAAGAAATTCTCTCGTCAGGTCCGACTCGTCGGAAAGCGCCAGCTCTACCGGAAAATCGCGATCCTCAAGCTCCGCCGTTTTACAGCCCGAAAATATTCCCCCGCAAAGCAAAAGCAGCCCGATCATTGCCGCCCCCCTCTGCGCACGCTGCAGAGTCTTTTGCTTCCACCCCCGCGATAAATAAAGTCCAAACGGCACAAGCACAAGAAACGGCGTTCCCACATAGCACAGCAGCCAAACCAACCGCTCCATCCACTCCAGGCTCCGATAGCAAACAACGGCAGTCGCTCCCGTCAAAAAAATCGCTGCGACATACGCTGCCTTTTCCCTCTTACCTCCGTATGTCTGCCCAGCCTTTTTTGCCAAGAGCTGCAATACGATTTCCCCGCTGTAAAAAATGCAGCTTGTAAGCAGCGCGTAGAGCGTAAAAAACCACACGGCAAACATAAAAGCGTCTGTCCGTCGCAAAAATAAACCGGAAATCCGCACCGTGCTCATCAGTGTAACCGCCGGATATTCCATACTGCCAAGCGCCCGTTCACCAAATACCCCAAGCAGAATCAAATACAGCGCCGCATGGATTCCTGCCGTCAAAAGCACCGCACGTTTTCCAAGTCGAAACAGTCCTTCCTTTTCTTTCACACGATTGCCGAGAAACAGGATAAGCATGATGACTGCCAGTACAGAAAATACATAATAGCCTCCCTCCGCTACGCTGCCAGCCCCCGCAGTAAATACCGGAATCCAGTAATCCGTTCGTATCTCATCCAGTGAGAAAAAGAGCATCAAAAACAGCGGGATCAAAAGAACCCAAAACAACAGCTCATAGATTCTTGCCCGCCCTTCCAGTCCTCCCCAAAGGCCGTAAAACACCAGAATAAGCAGCAAGCAAAGCACCAGATAAAAGCTCTCCTCGCGCAGCAGACTCATCAGCACAGCATCGGCAAACAGATATGCCGTATAGCCCGCCAGCAATAACAGGTAAAGTAAAAATCCTGCCTGTACCAGTTTGCCCCAAACCCTGCCGAGCCTCTGTTCCAAATACGCGGGGAAATCCAGCGCACAGTCCTTTTGCAGCGCGCACAGCATCCGCAAATACAAAATGGCAGCCGCCGTACCTATGGCAATGCCAAAAATCCCGTCTCTCCCGGCTGTCCGTGCGAGCACACCCGGAAGAATCAAGGTGCTAAGCCCCAGCAGGTCATAGGTGAGCAGACGAAACGCCTGCCGTTCCGATATTCGGTTATTTTCTGAAAACATATTGATCTTCCCTTCCGAAGCGATTTGAATTTGTGACGCTTCCGCACAAACTCCGGTGTCCTACTTCTCCCCTTTTCTTGGCTCATGCATACGAAGCCTGCGACGCTGTCTTTGTCTCGCGTAGATTGGGCGCATCTTTAATTTATGCAGCGGCTGTCTCCACAAAAAATCACGCTCATCCTCATAATCGTTTAGATCTGCCCCCACAAACGGCATCAGATACGGAATACCAAAGCTTTTTAGCTGCGACAGATGAATCAGCACCCCAAGCATTCCGACCAGAAATCCAAAAAAACCAAGCCACGCACAGATCGCAATAAAAAAGAATTTTAAAAGCCGAAACGCAGTCGCAAACTCCTCGCTTGGAATCGCAAACGAGCAGAGTGCGGTAAAGGCTACGACGATCACCACGATCGGGCTGACAAGGTTTGCCTCGACCGCCGACTGCCCGATGATCAATCCGCCTACAATACCGATCGTATTTCCCATCGTTCCTGGCAGACGCACGCCCGCCTCGCGCAAAAGCTCAAAGGACAGCTCCATCAGCAGCACCTCGATGACTGCCGGAAACGGTACGCCCGCTCTTGCCTCCGCAAAGGATAACAGCAAAGTAGTCGGCAAAATCTGTGTATGAAAATTTGTCACCGCAAGATAAAGTCCCGGCAGCGCCATGGCAAGAAAAGACGCCACATAGCGCAGCAGACGCTCTAAGCTTGCAATTCCCCAGCGGTTATAATAATCATCGCTCGTCTTGATAAAGGAGTTATAGTCTGTCGGTAGCAATAAGCCCACTGGAGAATTATCCGAGAGCAAAACGACCCTTCCCTCCAAGATCGCCATCGCGGCGCGATCCGGCCGCTCCGTCGTCTGAAATTGCGGAAACGGCGAATACCACCGCTCCTCGGTCAACTGCTCTAAAACGCCGCTGTCTAATACCCCGTCAATCTCAAAGCATTCCAGACGGCGCTCAATTTCTGCAAGCAGTCCCGGATAGACAAGCTCATCCATATAAACAAGATAAACATTTGTTTTTGAACGTACACCGGCAGTCTTCTGCTTGACCTTTACCTGCGGAGAGCGGATGCGCTTGCGGATCAGAGCCGCATTCTGCTTGACGGAATCCGTAAAGCCCTCGTTAGAGCCCCGCACTACCTTTTCGGACTGCGCCTCACCTACCCCCTTATTCGGATAACCGTCATCCGGTATCTTTACCGCTTTGTCAAAGCCGTCTACAAAAAGAATCGCTTCTCCGGTCAGAAGACCGGAAGCCGCCTCCTCGATCGTCTCAAAATAGGTCGCATCCGAAATGCCAAGCGCATTTTTTGAAAGCGCGGCATAAATTTCTTCCTTTTCCGCTCCCCGCAGGTATTTGAGCAATTCTAACAGAGCGGAATTTCCCATGTCGACTGCTACCTCAATAAAGGTCAGATAACACGGAACATCCTTATGAACGCCCAAATTCATCTGCTTTTTCTTAATATCTGCACATGTATCAAATAAGACCTCCATGCGGGCAATATTCTCTGCCAACGACATACTGATCGGTGTTTTGTCCTGTATCGCCATCCGTCCCCCTTATAACGCTGCCTGCCTCATAAAATCCTGTACCAAGCCGTGGCTTGTATTCTTTCTAAAAGTTCCTTAAAAGAAAAGTGTGCTTTGCACATTCTCACGCTGCAATAAACTGTGAATGAAGCACACTTTTGCCATGCCGCGCATGGCTGCAACGCAATTTCCCATGTCATAACAACGAGCGACACGCTTCGCGAGCCACTCTTATGTTAAAAATAAAAAGGATGCTTTCGCATCCTTTTTATTATGTTCCTTTTTTTAATCCTTATGCATTTCATCCTGCTCGCGTATCATTTCCTTGACCGCATGGACCTGATTTTCCACATGCAGATGCATTGCAGCCGTCACGCGTCTCTTATCCTTGCTGACCAGCCCCTCCGCAATCTCATTATGTTCTTTGATCAAAACAGGATAATTTCTCTCATCCTTTAAGTACTCCACGCGGTAACGGTACATCTGCTCCCGCAGGTTGTTTAGCATACTCTCAAGCTTTGGATTGCGCGTCGCCTTATAAATAATATCATGAAAACGTACGTCTGCCTCAGCCGTCCGCTTTACATCCCCAGTCTTTGTGTATTCCTCAAATTCATGCATCGTGCGCTGCAGCTCCTCCAGCTCCTCCGCCGTGATCTGCTCACAGGCGATCGACACTGCAAGCTCATCTAACGCATCGCGAATCTGTAGGACATCCTCCATATCCTTCTCCGTCATTTTGGCGACCTCCGCGCCCCTTCTTGGGATTGTGACCGCAAGCCCCTCCTGCTCAAGCATACGGATCGCCTCACGGATCGGCGTGCGGCTCACCCCAAGCTTTGCCGCAAGCTGCAGCTCCATTAAGCGCTCCCCCGGCTTTAACTCCCCCTTTAGGATTGCCTCCCGCAGCGTATGAAACACTACGTCACGCAGGGGCAGATACGCATTCGTATTTAATTTTAAATCCTCTGTCATGCATCTCCTCCTCTCTTTGCTAACGCTGATTATTATAAATACTTGTCAAATAAATCTGCTTTGCCAATCCCGATCTTCGCATCGCCTCATAAGCTGCGGCAGCCGTACTTTCCTTTTCAAACAGTCCGAATACGGTCGGCCCGCTTCCGCTCATCATGGCATTTAACGCGCCATGCTTTCTCATATGCTCCTTTATCTGCGCAATGACCGGATAGTTCGGTATCGTTACCGTCTCCAGCACATTTCCCATATCAGCGGCAATCGCATGCAGATCCTTTGCCGCAATGTCTGCCTGCAAACGGTCGATGTCCGGATGCGGCGTCTGTTCGTCCAGCTTCAAATTTTCATACACGAATCTTGTAGAAACGCCAATCTGCGGCTTTGCGATCAGCACCGGGCACTTTACCATCGGCGGCAGCGCCGTAAGTTTTTCTCCGATGCCTTCTGCAAGCGCCGTCCCCCGCATCACACAATAGGGTACGTCCGCGCCAAGCTTTACGCCTCTTTGCATCAGCTCCTCTTTGGAAAGACCAAGACCAAACATCCTGTTTAATCCATAGAGAACAGCCGCCGCGTCCGTGCTCCCTCCCGCCATACCTGCCGCCACTGGAATATGCTTATAGAGCTTTACATGAATGCCGTCCCTGATCAAAAATTCGTCCTTTAACAGCTTTGCCGCCTTATAAACCAGATTATTTTCATTTGTCGGCAAAAATGACAGATTTGCAGACATCGTGATCTTCCCCGAACGGTTGCGCATAATCTGGAGACGGTCAAACAAATGAATCGTCTGCATGATCATCCGCACCTCATGATAACCATCCTCCCTGCGTCTTACGACATCAAGACCCAGATTGATTTTTGCCAATGCCTTTATGGAAATCTCCTTCATAACATCCCCCGCGTCAGCACTTCTTGTGCACTCTTTTGTCTTATTATGTTTCTCCAATGTATTTTGTATACAATACGCATCTTACCATTTCCTCCCAAAAAGGTCAATTCCAATCTAAAGAATCTATCGTATTCTGTCGATATAGTTAGTAGAATATGGAACAAATGTTTCCAATCGAGGAATCAAAGCATGGATGCAGGCTGCTATACAGCCACAAAAACATAATCCAAAGGAATGGAGGAATCAAATATGGGTATTCAATCAATCACCGGAAACACGCTGCCTCCGCAGCGCACAAGCTATTCTTCACAAAAAAAGAGCGCGAACACAAAGACTTCTGCCGCTGCTTCCAAAGAGACTCCAAAGTCTGAGACCGCCGCTGTTTATGAGCGCAGCGAAAAGCCGGCAAACGGTGTTACGAAAAAGACAGATTACGCGTTGATCGCAAAGCTTAAATCAGACGCAGAACAGCGTACGGCACAACTGAAAAGCCTTGTAGAAAAAATGATGACCAAGCAGGGTGCTGTGATCGGAACGGCAGATTCTATGTGGCGTTTCCTTGCGAGCGGCAATTTTACAGTTGATGAAGCCGCAAAAGCACAGGCGCAGGCAGCGATTGCCGAGGACGGCTACTGGGGCGTAG
Organism: Roseburia sp.; assembly: GCA_019421345.1. Taxonomy (GTDB): domain Bacteria; phylum Bacillota; class Clostridia; order Lachnospirales; family Lachnospiraceae; genus Roseburia. The sequence continues at coordinate 288,197 of JAHZFL010000001.1, forward strand.
AGCAGACCTCTGACCGTATTCTCGACTTTGCAAAGGCACTCTCCGGCAACGATCCGGAAAAAGCAGATATGCTTTTAGACGCTTTTAAAAAGGGTTTTGAGGAAGCTACAAAGTCATGGGGCAAGACACTTCCCGACATTTCCCAGCGCACCTATGATGCTGTCGTTGAGAAATTTCAGGCTTGGAAAGACGGCGTCGCTTACGCGGACTGCGCGCAGACAGAGGCATAATTTTAGAATAAAGGATCTCGCAAGCGAGCGACACACTTCGCGAGTCGCTCTTATGTCAAACAAAAGGCTGACGTACGAATTTCGCACGCCAGCCTTTTTACATTTTTACTCCTGCTCCCCTAATAGCTTCTCAATACTTACAAGCTTTACGCATACCACAAAAATACGGGTCGCCAATGTAAGCTCCTCCATCTCCGGGAACGACGGAGAAATGCGGATCACGGAGTCCTTCGGGTCTTTTCCATAGGGGAATGGCGCACCCGCCGGCGTCATTACAACGCCCGCCTTTTTCGCCTTTTTTACCACCTTCTTCGCACAGTCCTCCAACGTCTCATAGGTAATAAAATAGCCGCCCTTCGGACGATACCATGTTCCGACGCCAAGACCGGAAAGCTCCGTCTCAAAGGTATCCAGAATCATCTCAAACTTTGGCCGCATCGACGCCGCATGCTTTTTCATATGCTCCTCAATCCCATGCACATCCTCAAAAAAGCGCACATGGCGAAGCTGATTCACCTTATCGTAGCCGATCGTCTGAATCTTTAGCTGTTTTTTGATGTCCTCTAAATTATTTGCAGAGGTTGCGATTGCCGCGACGCCGGAGCCCGGAAAGCTGATCTTGCTTGTCGAGCAGAATTTGTATACCAGATCAGGGTTTCCTGCCCTCTTGCACTCCGCTAAAATCTCGATCAGATGATCCTGATCCAGATCATATAAATGATGTACGCAATATGCATTATCCCAGTAAATACGGAAGTCCTTTGCCGCCGGCTTTAATCTGGCAAATCGGCGCACGGTTTCATCCGAATAGGTAATTCCCTGCGGATTGGAATATTTCGGTACGCACCAGATGCCCTTGATCGCCTCGTCCTCGCTCACCAGCTTCTCCACAATATCCATATCGGGTCCGGTCGCCAGCATCGGCACGTTTATCATCTCAATACCAAAATATTCGGTAATTGAAAAATGCCTGTCGTACCCCGGTACGGGACATAAGAATTTCACCTTATCAAGCTTGCACCACGGCGTGCTTCCCATTACACCGTGCGTCATGGAACGCGATATGGTATCGTACATGATATTTAAGCTTGAATTTCCATAAATAATAATATTATCGGGATTGCACTCGATCATATCACCAAGCAGGACCTTCGCCTCATGAATGCCGTCCAAAACACCGTAATTGCGGCAATCTGTACCGTCCTCACATGCAAGGTCGGAATAAGGGGATAAAACATCCATCATCCCCATCGACAAGTCAAGCTGCTCCTGCGACGGCTTTCCCCTCGACATATCAAGCTGTAAGCCACGTTTCTGATATTTTCCGTACTCCGCCTCCAGAACTTCCTTTTCCTTAAGCAATTCCTCTCTGGTCATCTCCTGATAAGCTTTCATTTCTTGTCCTCCTTTTCCTCCATACCCTTTATTTTACGGAAATATTCCCGGATATTTTTCTCATAGCCATTCTCTGACGGATGATAAAAGCTGCACTCCGTCAGTCCGTCCGGCAGATACTGCTGCTCGACATAGTGATTCGGATAATTATGCACATATTTGTAGCCGTCGCCGCGCCCAAGCTTTGCGGATGAGCGGTAGTGCGCATCCTGCAAATGTACCGGAACGGGCGCTGTCATCGTACCCTTTACCGTCTCCATCGCTTCGCTGATCGCGCAGACTGCGGAATTACTCTTTGGCGCACCCGCCACATAGGTCACTGCCTGCGAGAGAATGATCTGTGCCTCCGGCATTCCCACACGCTCAACCGCCTGCGCCGCCGATGTCGCGACCACGAGTGCCATCGGGTCTGCATTTCCAACGTCCTCCGCAGCGCAGATCATGATGCGTCTTGAAATAAATTTAATATCCTCTCCCGCATAGAGCATCCGCGCCAGATAGTAGACTGCTGCATCGGGGTCTGAGCCCCGCATACTTTTGATAAAGGCGGAAATCGTATCGTAATGACTGTCCCCCGATTTATCATATCGCACCACACGCTTTTGAATACACTCGCTCGCCACCGCAAGCGTAATGTGGATCCTGCCGTCTTCGCTTCGCTCTGTCGTCAGTACGCCAAGCTCAACCGCCGTGAGCGCCGCCCGCGCGTCTCCGTTCGCCATGTCCGCCAGAAACTCAAGTGCGTCCTCCTCCAGCACTGCATGATATGCTCCCAGACCCTTTTCCTCATCCTCTACCGCCCGAAGAAGCAAGGTCTTAATATCCTCTTTGGAAAGCTCCTTGAGCTCAAAAATGATCGAACGCGACAAAAGCGCCCCGTTGACCTCAAAAAACGGATTCTCGGTCGTAGCTCCGATCAGAATGATCGTTCCATCCTCCACAAACGGAAGCAAATAATCCTGCTGCCCCTTGTTAAAACGATGAATCTCGTCGATAAACAAAATCGACTTTCTGCCGTACATGCCCTGATTATCCTTTGCCTGCGTGATCACCTCCTCCATATCCTTCTTCCCCGCAGAGGTGGCATTGATCTGCATAAACTCTGCGGAGGTGGTATTGGCGATCACTCTGGCGAGCGTCGTCTTTCCTGTTCCCGGCGGTCCATAGAGGATAATGGAGCTTAATTTATCTGCCGATATGGCGCGGTAGAGCAGCTTATCCTTTCCTATAATATGCTGCTGCCCCACCATTTCATCCAATGTTTTTGGACGCAGCCTTGATGCCAGCGGCGACTCGCTTTCTTTCTTCTGTTCCCTCATATACTCAAATAAATCCATATAAAGACCTGCCCTTTCCATTCTTTTGCTTTATTTATACAGCCCAAATTTCACCATTGTGAAATTTTCTTGACTAAATCCTGCATTTTTTATTCATTTTTGGATAAAAAAGCGCATTTTTTGCAAAAAATTGACAGATTCTTATATCAAAGTTTCATTTCACTGTCTACCATACATGAAATCCACTCTTTTTACAAGTAATATCCCCCAATTTCGCCATTCTGCATGATTTTTTCCAAAAAACATTTTCTTCTATGTAAAAATTTCATATCATGTGCCTATATCATAACATTTTCCACACTATCCGTCACTATAAAAAGCAATGCCTAAGGAACATCTCCCCAATAAAAAAGAAAGGGCGGCTCGCTGTGCGAGCCGCCCTTTGTCTTTTCCTTATACCACTGTAAGCAATCCTGCTTTAAGCAGCATATCCATGTTTTTCAACCGGCGCATACCGCCGATGTGTATCTGCAAAAATTACTGTAACAACGCCAGAACACCCTGTGTCGCCTGGTTTGACTGCGCAAGCATAGACTGTCCTGCCTGTGCAAGAATGTTGTTCTTGCTGTACTCAACCATCTCCTCAGCCATGTCAGTATCACGGATTCTGGACTCTGCCGCCGTCGTGTTCTCAACGATGTTGTCGAGGTTGTCGATGGTGTGCTCTAAGCGGTTCTGCACTGCACCGAGCGCGGAACGCTGTGCGGAAACCTTTGCCAGGGCGTCTCCGATCGCATCCACAGCGTAGGTTGCTGCAACGCCGGTATCATCTGCGATATTTAAGCCCTTAACACCCAGATAAGCGGCGTCCATCGCACTGACGTCCACGTTGATCTTGTTGGTCATGTCTGCGTCTGCGCCGACATGAAGGTTGAAGGAAAGCTTCTGGGAAACATCCGCATAGCCCTTGCTGATGGTAAACTCCACCTTGCCGTTTGCTGCAGCACCTGCGTTAACAATCGCCTTATCTCCAGCCGCATTAGAAACACCAATGCTGTTTGCCTTAGTCAGCTCTTCCTCCATCAACTCATATGCCTTATCTGCTGTAATTAGTGAAGAATTAGAATCAGAAACACCATCTACAACTTTTCCCATACCGATCATCTTTGTGCCATCTGAAAATTCGACTGTACTTGTGTCTTTGATAAGCTTTTTCAACTCACCGATATCATCTACTTTAACCTCACCTTTGTCCATATTAGTCTGACCAGCATTATCTATTATTTTATACTGCTTTCCATCAATCGTGATTGTGTCATCCTTTGCTGTCACCTCTTGATCAAATTTTTTCTTGATCTCAGTGGGATCAGAACCAATAGTATATTCCTTACCACCAATCGTGACTGACTGTCCGTCTTTTAACTCGTCGATAACAAAGCTTGCACTATCCAGTGTCTCTGTCATCGTGCCCTTTAAGCCCGCGTCATGCGCTTTCATGTACTCTTTTACCATCGTTCCGTCGCCCTTGAGCAGATAAGTCTCATTGAACTTTGTGGTCTCTGCCACACGGTCGATCTCTTTGGTGAGCTGTGCGATCTCATTCTGAAGCGCCTGACGGTCATCCTGGGAGTTCGTTCCGTTGGAAGCCTGTACGGCAAGCTCGTTCATTCTCTGTAACATGGAATGAACCTCTGTCAGCGCACCCTCGGCTGTCTGCACTGCGGAGACACCGTCCTGCGCGTTGGTGGAAGCCTGATCCAGTCCGCGGATCTGCTTTCTCATCTTCTCAGAAATGCTTAAGCCTGCTGCATCGTCTGCCGCACGGTTAATCTTGTAACCGGAGGACAACTTCTCTGAGGACTTCGCCTGCTGTCCGGTTGTGATGCCTAACATTCTGTTTGAGTTCATCGCTGTTAAATTGTGTTGTACTACCATAAATTTCTACCTCCATGTGATAAATGTTTTTCCGCCATATCTGGCGGTCGCTTCTGCAGTTGTCACCGGGATTCCGTTCCCGGAGCATATATGCAATAAGCCGTGCCCCTAGGTTAGCATGGCATTATTACCGTCTGTGCTTCTCCCTCATCAGGATGTCCGCGATCTCCCGCTTCGCCTTGTCGGAAATTCCCTTTTCCCGATAGTAGCCGGAAGTTTTTCCGCTTGCGGAGCTTCTTGCGATATTAACCTCGCGCGGTGCGTCCACCAGAAGATGGATATTGTTCGCCGAGCCTCCGGAAAATATCACGCGGACATTTTCCCCGATGTCAATGTATTCTCCCGGACGAAGTGAAAGCTTTAGCATACATAACCTCCCTGTTTCGATGTATTTTTCCATAAATAACGTGTATACTAGCGGTATCTGTCAGCCGGAATATCTGTGTGCCATGCAACACAATGTATATTGTGTTGCATCCGCTTCCTTGTGATCATACGCGCTGCCGCCATCCTTGCTTCTATTTTAAGCAAACACTTTTAAATACCTCGTCACGGTCATCCTGCTCGATGCCGAGATAACGCTGTGTGATGGAAAACGAGGAGTGGTGATAAATCTCCATCAAAAGAACGGGCGGTGTCCCCTGCTTCCACGCATAATAACCGAAGGTCTTGCGCAGGGAATGAGGGCTGATCACGCCGGAAAGCCGACATTTTTCCGCAGCCTTTCGGATGATCCGGTACGCCTGCACCCGGCAGATGTGCGCGCCGCCTTTTCCCTCAAACAAAAATCTCCTGCCGCACAGCGGGGCATCCTCCTTTTCTTCCCTCTCTCCCCGGTAAGCCTCCAACGCCAGACGGATTCCCTCATTGATGAAAATGCAGGTTCTTTTCCCCGTTTTCGCTTCGGTGATAGAAATATGACCGCAAAAAGCTTTCTTTTTTACGTCGTACACATCCTCCCAGCGCAGCGAAAGAAGGTCTGAGACACGGAGCGCCGTGTTCAGTCCCATCACTAAAAGCAACTGATTGCGCGTATTTTTTTCTTCCTCTCTGTAATAATTGATGAACTTTTCCAAATCGTTCTTATCCCTGATCGGTTGTGCTGTATTCATACCATTCCTCCCTGAACTGTTTTCCGTTTTAATTTTTTTGAAATAAGGGTAAAGTATTTCAAAATTGCGCCGATATAAAAAATGAAGCGGATGTAACACAATATACATTGTGTTACATCCGCTTCATTTTTTGTTCTTTCTCAAGCGAAACTCTTTTTCGTTGCTATCAGTTGTTATCGGAAATTACAGTATCAGGGACGGCGCAGCATAAACTCGGGAAGCCATTTCACTGTTTAACATATAAAGGCTTCTCGCATCCTCTCCGTAAAGCTCCATTTTGGTAATCAGATCGTTAGAGTTTTTCTCCTCCTCCCCCTGCTCCTTAATAAACCAGTCCAGAAACTGAGTCGTGCGGAAATCATTGACTGCCTGTGCAGCCGCATAGATGCTGTTGATCAAACCGGTGACATAGCGCTCATGCTTTAACGCCTCCTTCACCGGGTCCATCAGTCCCTCAAATACCTTGTCAGGCTTTGCGATTGCCTCAAAAGTGACCTTCTCGCCATTATTATGAAGATACCGGTACATTAACATTGCATGATCCTGTTCTTCCTTCGCCTGCACCTCATACCAGTTCGCAAATCCTTCCAAGCCCTTCTGATTGTAGAAATTCGCCATATCCAGATAAAAATATGCCGAATAAAACTCCTGATTGATCTGCCTGTTCAATAATTCTGCCACCTTTTGATCCATGCTCTTACCTCCTGCAACTCTCTGTTTCTTTTGCATCTATCATAGTATAAAAATTTCTGCGCTGCAAGAAATTTTTATGCTTCTACCGACAGCACCTTGTAATCCTGCGCTTCCACGGTCTTTTTCAGCACTTCATCCGAAACCTCTGCGCTTAAATAAACGACAGCCGTGCCGTTCTCATGGCTGACTGCCGCCTCCGTCACCGCCGGAAGCTCCTCCAGGCACTTCTTCACACGCGCCTCACAGTGTCCGCACATCATACCCTCGATTTTCATTGTCTTTGTCATTGTCTTACTCTCCTTTTCTATTTCCATATTTGTATCAACCGCAGAACCTGCGCTCCCTTCGTGTACCGCTTCATACTCCGGCACATAGGGATGTTTCAGCCGCTTATCCCGACTCGCATCGCCCACCTTTAACAGATTCAGCCGGAGGGCGTTGGTCACGACGCAAAAGCTTGACAAGCTCATCGCCGCTGCGCCAAACATCGGATTTAACTGCCAGCCGAAAATGGGAATCCAGATACCCGCCGCCAGCGGAATCCCGATAACATTGTAGATAAACGCCCAGAACAGATTTTCATGGATGTTGCGCAGCGTTGCACGGCTTAACCGGATTGCCGCAGGCACATCCGAAAGACGGCTTTTCATCAGCACGACGTCCGCCGCATCAATGGCAATATCTGTGCCCGCCCCAATAGCAATTCCAATATCGGCGCGTGTTAAGGCAGGCGCGTCATTGATGCCGTCACCGACCATCGCAACCTTTCCTTTTTCCTGAAGCTTTCGGATCACGCGCTCCTTTCCGTCCGGCAGCACGCCCGCGATCACCTCGTCAACGCCCGCAAGCCTGCCGATGGCACGCGCCGTGCGCGCATTGTCTCCCGTCAGCATGACTACATGGATCCCCATGTTCTGAAGCTCGCGCACCGCCCGCGGGCTCTCCTCCTTGATCACGTCCGCAACTGCGATCGTTCCAAGCAATTTCCCTCCCCTTGCAAAAAACAGCGGCGTTTTTCCTTCCTCCGCCAGTATCTCGGCACGCGTTCTCACAGCCTCCGGCACGGAAACCTTCGTGCCGATGAACGCAAGATTTCCTCCGTAGACGCGCTCTCCCGCAAGGCTTGCGGTCAATCCGTTTCCCGGCAGCGCCTCAAACTCCGCCACCTCCCCGCTTGCAGTGATTTCCCGCTGGGACGCATAAGCGAGTACCGCCTTCGCGAGCGGGTGCTCGCTCTTTTCCTCCAACGCCGCCGCGTAGGAAAGCAGCTCATGCTCCGTATACCCCTCAGCCACCAGCACGTCCGTCACCTTCGGCTCTCCCTGCGTGATCGTTCCCGTCTTATCCAGCGCGACGATCCGCATTTTTCCGGTCTCCTCTAAGGATACCGCCGTCTTAAACATAATCCCGTGCCTTGCCCCCATGCCGTTTCCGACCATGATCGCCACCGGAGTCGCCAGACCAAGCGCACACGGACAGCTAATGACAAGCACCGAGATCGCCCGCGCAAGCGCAAATCCGACCGTCTCGCCCGCAAACAGCCAGACAGCCAGCGTAACCACCGAGATTGCGATCACCGCCGGAACAAAAACGCCGGAAACCCGATCCGCCACCTTGGCGATCGGCGCTTTTGTCGCCGCTGCATCGCTCACCATCTGTATGATCTGAGAGAGGGTCGTGTCCTCTCCCACCCGCGTCGCCTCACATTTTAGGAAGCCGGACCGGTTGACCGTAGCGGCGGACACCTCATCGCCGACTGCCTTATCCACCGGAATACTCTCTCCGGTCAGCGCCGACTCATTGACGGCGCTGCTGCCCTCGATCACGATTCCGTCCACCGGAATATTCTCTCCCGGCCGCATCACGAAAATATCACCCTTCTTCACCTGCGCCGCCGGAATCTCCTGCTCGCATCCGTCGACAAGCACCGTCGCCGTCTTTGGCGCAAGCCCCAGAAGCCCTTTGAGCGCATCGGTGGTCTTTCCCTTCGCGCGCGCCTCCAGCATCTTGCCGACCGTGATCAGCGTCAGGATCATCGCCGCCGATTCAAAATAGAACTCGTGCATATACGACATCACGCCCGCCGGATCGCCGCGCATCTGCGCATCTGTCATCGCAAAAAGCGCATAGGTGCTGTAAAGGAACGACGCACCCGCGCCGAGCGCCACAAGCGTATCCATATTCGGCGCGCCGTGAAACAGACTTTTTACCCCGCTGACAAAGAATTTCTGGTTGATCACCATGACTGCAACAGTCAAAAGAAGCTGCAACAGTCCCATCGCCACATGGTTTTCTGCCAGAAAGGACGGCGCCGGCCAGCCCCACATCATATGTCCCATCGAAAAATACATCAGAACTGCCAGAAATCCGACCGAGGCAACCAGCCTCTTTTTTAACAGCGGCGTCTCTTGGTCTGCGAGCAGGTCGGCAGCATTTTCTGACACAGAAGCGCCTCCCGCTCCCGTTTCCCCTGCGTCTGCGCCGCCTTTTTGGGACGCGCCATAACCCGCATCCTCGACCGCCCTGATCACCGCCGCCGCATCCGCCGTTCCCGTCACCCCCATCGAATTGGTCAAAAGGCTGACGGAGCACGATTCCACGCCCGGAACCTTTGCGACCGCCTTCTCCACGCGCGCGCTGCACGCCGCACAGCTCATTCCCGTCACATGATACTGTTCCATTTTTCTCTCATCCTCCCTCCTGCAAGCATAGCACCCTATTTCATCAGCTTCTGTAACGTCGTCACAAACTCATCCACCGTCTCCTCTTTCCCATCCAGAATATCCTGCGTCACGCAGGTCCTGATATGGTTCGCAAGCAGAACCTTGTTAAAGCTGTTCAGTGCAGCCGTCACTGCTGCCACCTGCGTCAAAATATCGGTGCAGTAAGCGTCCCGCTCGACCATTCCACGAATACCGCGCACCTGACCCTCGATGCGGCTTAGCCGATTTAACAGGTCCTTGTATTCCTTTTCTTCTCTCTGCTTTGTCTTATGACAGCAGCTATGCTCTTGACTCATAAATTCTCCATCCCTCTCTTTTCTCATACGCAAAATACCCCTATAGGGTATATTGTGATTATATACTGCCGGTAGGTATCTTGCAAGCACTTTTTCATGGTTTCTGTTCCACCCCAAAAGATAGCCGGAGTGTTTCGTGCATAGGAATTTCCCAGCAATCAAAAAAAGGATGCATGACCACACGACCGGCATACATCCTTTTTTCAAAATACTATTTTATTTTCAACGCGCGCATCGAATTTAAGATCGCAAGAACCGCAACTCCGACGTCCGCGAACACTCCGCTCCACATGCCGACAATGTGAAGGGTTGAGAGGATCAATATCAAAACCTTGACTCCTAAGGCAAACACAATATTCTGCTTTACGATCGCGAGCGTCCGCCGCGCGATGCGGACGACAGCCGCTATCTTTCTGACGTCATCGTCCATCAGCACAATATCCGCCGCCTCGATCGCTGCATCCGAGCCCATGCTTCCCATCGCAAAGCCGATGTCCGCACGCGTCAGCACCGGAGCATCGTTGATACCGTCGCCCACAAATGCAAGCTTCTCTTTTTCTTCCTGCGCGTCAAGCAGCGCCTCGACGTTTGACACCTTATCGCCCGGCAAAAGCTCCGCATGAACCTCATCGATGCCAAGTTCCGCCGCCACATGTTCTGCCGCCGCAAGACGGTCTCCGGTCAGCATCACCGTTTTTTTCACGCCGACGCGTTTCATCGCCGCAAGCGCCTCCTTTGCGCCCTCCTTCACCGTATCCGCGATCACGATGCTGCCCGCAAACACACCGTCCTGCGCCACATAAACGACTGTTCCCGCACTCTTACAAGGCTCATAGGAAATCTTCTCTGTCTGCATCAGCTTTTCATTGCCAAGCAAAACATCCTTTCCGTCAACCTTTACCAGAATGCCGTGTCCCGCCTTCTCCGTCGCATCTGTCACACGGCTCAGATCAAGCGCCTTTCCGTATGCCTCGCGAATGGATACCGCGATCGGATGGTTGGAATATCCCTCGCCGTGTGCCGCAAGCTCCAGCAATTCTTCTCTGCTGCACTGCTTTGGCAGGATTTCCGTCACCTTAAATTCTCCCTTTGTCAGCGTGCCCGTCTTGTCAAAGACGATCGTTGTCATCTCCGCAACGGCCTCCAGATAGTTGCTTCCTTTTACCAGAACGCCCAGTCTTGAAGCAGCGCCGATCCCTCCAAAAAATCCCAGCGGCACCGAGATCACAAGCGCACACGGGCAGGAGATCACAAGAAACGTACACGCCGTCTCAATCCATTCTCTCCATACGCCGCCGAAAAACAGCGGCGGAACGATCGCAAGGATCACCGCACCGATCGTCACGACCGGCGTGTAATATCTGGCAAAGCGCGTGATAAAATTCTCCACCTTCGCCTTCTTACTGCTCGCATTCTCCACAAGCTCCAATATCTTTGCAACCGTGGAATCATCAAATTCCTTCGTCGTGCGTACCCGGAGTGTTCCGCTTCCGTTGACACAGCCGCTGATAACCGTATCTCCGACAGACGCCTTGCGCGGGACGGACTCTCCGGTGAGCGCCGCCGTGTCAACGAGCGACTCGCCCTCTATGACAATGCCGTCCAGAGGAATCCGCTCACCCGGCTTTACTACGATCACACTGCCGACCCCCACCTCATCGGGATCTACCTGCACCGGTACACCGTCCTGCTCAATATTGGCATATTCGGGACAAATATCCATCATGTCAGAGATCGACTGTCTGGATTTGCCCACCGCGTAGCTCTGGAACAGCTCCCCCACCTGATAAAAGAGCATGACCGCCACCGCCTCGGAGTACTCCTGCACGCCAAACGCGCCAAAGGTTGCCGCCATCATCAGGAAATTTTCATCAAAGACCTGCCCGTTGCGGATGTTTCTTGCCGCCTTAAAAATAATGTCGTAGCCGATCACCAGATAAGGGATCAAATACAGAAAGAACCAGACCGCTCCCTGTGTAATGATCTCGCCCAGTCCCAGATGCTCTCCCACAAAAAGCAGGAGAAATAATACAAACGCCGCACAAATGCGGTATAACATTGTTTTCTGCTTCTTTGTCATACATTTCTCTCCTTCTATTCAAATATACATATAAGCAATTATTTATATGTATGTCATAAGGTAAGCCTGACTATATTTTCCCAAACACAGTCAGGCTTATCCGCTTCTTATGCTACATCAGAATCTTGCAGTCAGGCTCTACCTTCGCACAGGCAGAAACAACCTCCTTCATGATCTCATCAAAGCGTTCCTCGTCCGCCTCGATCGTCAGCTTCTGCGTCATAAAGCTGACCGTCGCGTCCGTCACTCCCTCGATATGCCTAATGGCATCCTCCATCTTTGCCGCACAGTTTGCACAGTCCAAATCCTGTAACTTAAATTTCTTTTTCATGATAATCCCTCCGTCACTCCTCAATATGTTCCTTGCCCTGGGCAATAATTGCTCTCACATGTCCGTCCGCCAGAGAGTAAAATACGGATTTGCCTTCCCTGCGGTTCTTGACCAGCTTCGCCTGCTTTAAGATACGAAGCTGATGAGAAATCGCGGGCTGTGTCATTCCAAGTGCCTGTGCGATGTCGCAGACGCACAGCTCCGCCTCAAAGAGTACATACAAAATCCTGATTCTCGTGGAATCACCGAATACCTTAAACAGCTCTGCCAGATCGTAAAGCTCCTCCTCCCGCGGCATATGCTCGGTCGCCCTGCCGATCAGCTCCTGATGCACCTCTGTGCTCTCACAGCACTCCAATTCCATGCCTGCCATATTTTCACCTCTCCTTCCATGCTTTGAACATATGAATATTTGTTTATATGTTTATGATATACTTGAAAAAGAAATTTGTCAACACATTTTTATTTTATCTTTGCCTGTGCCTTTTCCAAAAATTTCTCGTTGTTAATAATAAAACGCTCGTGCGTTCCCTCACCGATCACGCCCGCCGCATCGTATGCCTTCACGGTAAAGACCAGACGCTTTCTGTCAACCTCCACCAGCGTGGTCTCACAGGTCACCTCCATGCCGACCGGAGTTGCTGCCGTGTGCTTTACATCAATCAGCGTGCCGACCGTTCCCGTTCCCTCCTCCAGCGCGCTCTCCACGCTGCGGCTTGCCGTATTTTCCATCAGGGCGATCATCGCCGGTGTTGCGAATACCGGAAGTGTACCGCTGCCCATCGCCGCCGCTGTCGTCTCCTCCGTCACTGTGATCGTCTGTGTTCCCTTAATTCCTGCTTCCATGATTGTTCCTCCGTTTTTCTTTTGATCCGTTACTTTCGTCTCTACAATAGCATTTTCCCTTCATTTGTCAAGCCAAAAAGGAGTGTGCCGCAAAATCCGGCATCACTCCTTTTCGTTCTCATCTGTATCTTGTATTGCTCCTAATGACAGCCCCCGCCGCAATGACTGCAGTCTCCGCCGCACTGTATGGATTTTCCTTTTTTCTTATCGCGGATCATACTGCGGATCACCAGACCCACAACAACTGCCAGTGCAATTCCAACAATCCATGTTCCCATAAACTCCCTCCTTTTTATGCCTTTGCCATATGCTTCGTGCGCGCCTTTCGCATGCCGACCTCCTTATGCGGACGAAACAGCAGATACAAAAATCCGGCAAGCACCAAGAGCGCCACCACGGTTCCCACACCGAACATCCCGGTCGTCGCCCATGTACCAATCTGATAGATACACAGCGCTGCCACATATGCCAGCCCGCACTGATAACTGATCGCAATCCAAAACCACTTCGCACTGTTCATCTCGCGCTTGATCGCTCCCATCGCCGCAAAGCAGGGTGCACAAAGCAAATTAAATACTAAGAATGAATACGCTGCTACTCCACTCATTGTTCCCGCAAGCACGCTCCATATTTCTTCGCCCGCCTCGGAAACCTCTGCGAAACCAAACAAAATACCAAAGGTAGTTACAACGTTTTCTTTTGCGATCAGTCCTGTGACTGCCGCAACTGCCATCTTCCAGTCTCCCCAGCCAAGCGGCGCGAAAACAGGTGCGATAATATTTCCAATAAAAGATAATATGCTGTTATTTAATTCTTCGGGCGCAAGCATCCGAAATGCTCCGTCTACCCATCCAAAGCCCTGCAAAAACCAGAGCACGATCGCGGACAGCAAGATCACTGTTCCCGCCTTCTTAATAAAGGACCAGCCGCGCTCCCACATACTTCTTAGCACATTGCCAACGGTAGGCATATGATATGCCGGAAGCTCCATGACAAACGGCGCAGGGTCTCCTGCAAACATTCTCGTTTTCTTTAAAATAATACCTGAACATATGATTGCAGCAATTCCTACAAAATAAGCGCTCCATGCAACCCAACCTGCATTTCCGAAAAACGCGCCTGCAACAAGTGCAATGATCGGCAGCTTTGCCCCACATGGGATAAAGGTCGTTGTCATAACCGTCATTTTGCGGTCTCTGTCATTCTCAATCGTACGGGACGCCATGATTCCCGGAACGCCGCAACCACTTCCGATCAGCATCGGGATAAACGACTTTCCCGAAAGACCGAATTTGCGGAAAATACGATCCATGATGAATGCCACACGCGCCATATAGCCGCAGGATTCCAAAACGGCAAGGAATAAAAAGAGCACAAGCATCTGCGGCACGAAGCCAAGCACTGCACCGACGCCTCCGACAATCCCGTCCGCGATCAGACCGGTCAGCCAGTCTGCGCATCCGATTGCTTCCAGCGCTCCCGTCACTCCCGGAACGACCCACTCGCCAAACAAAGTCTCGTTTGTCCAGCCGGTCAGCCAGTCGCCCACCGTCGTTACCGAAATATAATACACTGCCCACATGATCAATGCAAAAATCGGCAGCGCCGCAAAACGGTTCGTCACAAACCTGTCTATTTTATCTGAAACAGTCAGCTTTCTTCCCGTATGCGCCTTTGTCACACACTCATCAATGATAGAAGAAATATAGACATAGCGCTCATTTGTGATAATGCTCTCGGTATCATCATCAAAGCAGTCCTCCAGCCTTGCAATCTCTGCGGACACATCCGGCAGCCGCTTCATCTGCCCGGAAACCTTATCATCCTTTTCCAGCAGCTTGATTGCAAAGAAACGCTTCTGCTCCTGCGGTATCTCCGTGCCAAGTCTTGCCGAAACGTCTGTGATCGCCTCCTCAACCTCCGGTGCGAAGGTATGAACCGGAGCTACCGTCTCCTGCCTCCTTGCCAGCGCCGCCGCCTTTTCTGCCGCCTCCTTGATACCTGTACCTTTTAATGCCGAAATACGCACAACATCGCAGCCAAGCTTTGCAGCCAGCTTATCAATATGTATGACATCGCCGTTCTTTTCCACAATGTCCATCATATTTACCGCCATGATCACCGGAATGCCAAGCTCCATGATCTGGGTCGACAGATACAGATTGCGCTCAATATTCGTTCCGTCCACAATATTAAGAATCGCATCGGGACGCTCACCAATCAAATAATTTCTCGCAACGACCTCCTCCAGGGTATAGGGCGACAGAGAATAAATTCCCGGCAAATCTATAATCGTGACATCCTTATCATTTTTTAACTTTCCCTCTTTCTTTTCCACCGTAACGCCCGGCCAGTTTCCGACAAACTGATTGGAACCCGTAAGCGCGTTGAACAGCGTTGTTTTTCCGCAGTTTGGATTTCCTGCCAATGCAATTTTTATTGCCAATTTTCCGTTCCTCTTTTCCATCATCATTGTTCTTTATAAGTTAGTTTTAGCTAACATATATACAAAAAATTTTTATTCCACCTCTATCATCTGCGCGTCCGCTTTTCTAAGCGACAGCTCATAGCCTCTGACCGTAACCTCGATCGGATCACCAAGCGGAGCCACCTTTCTGATATAGACCTCCACTCCCTTAGTGATGCCCATATCCATAATCCTTCTCTTTACCGGCCCCTCGCCCGACAGCTTACGGACAGAAACTGTCTGCCCGCAGGCAATCTGATTTAACGTTTTCATTTCGTGCTCCCTTTCTGTATAACTCTTACACAATGATTCTGTTTGCCATATCTTTTCCGATGGCAACCCTCGAATCCTTAATATTCACGATCATATTTCCGTCTGTTCGGGATATGACAGTCACCATGCCGCCTGTCACAAATCCGAGTTTTTCCAAAAAACGCTTTGTTTCTTCCTTACCCCCAATCTTCTTAATCCGATTGGGCTCTCCCTCTTTTACCATTGATAACGGCATAAGCGTCTCTCCTTTCAGAATCATTCCTTGCTTTCAACGTTAGTATATACTAACAAAAGTTAGTTGTCAATAACTTTTTTCTGCCAAACATCAATTTTTATTTCATAAGCAATACTTAAAGCGATCGGTCAGGTTCTTCGGCAATGGCAGACGGCAGCACTTTTATTTTGACACACAGGTGCATAAAATCCATTTTCAAAACGAGGAAACCGCTGGAAAACAACATGTCCGTGTGCTAAAATGAAAGAACAGCACAAAACAATCATCAGGAATTTTTATAATGAGCAGAGAAGGACGCATATATGAAAAAGAAAGCATGGATGATCAGCGCTATCACTATTGCAATACTGGCACTCAGCTACTATATGATCGGGGATCCTTTCATAGCCTATCACAACTTTCGTCTGAAACAGAGTATTGCTGCGATTTCCAAACCAACTGTAACGTTAAATGAAATCGTTCCGTTTGAGTGGGATACCGTTTATACGTTTGCCCCTTACACATCCCGTTCTGAAATCGAAGAAATTATTGGCTTTAAAAGCAATGCGATCCGGGAAACGGTAAGCGAAGGAATGGTTCAGCTATTATTCGTAAAAGACAGCACTGTCTGCGGCAGCATTTGCGGATATGCTGAAAATTTGGGATATTCTGTTCATTTTAGCGATAAAGTAGAGCTGACGGACAACAAACAATTTGATGTAAACATACAAGACGGTATCGTGTATTTGACAGAAAAATAGCTTTCTAAAATCAGAAAATATCAAAAATAAAATATCCACAGCAGTACCGCTGTGCTTTGGCTTCTGCATTTTAGCGCCTATCACGGTCTATTTCTCGTCCTTACTTTTTTCTGCTATCCGGTATCCGTTCCTTCCTGCTTCCTTTACTTTATACAGTGCCTCATCTGCGCGTTCATATAATAGGTCAAACGTTCGGCAATCTTCGTCCGTTAATGCGATCCCGATGGATGCACTGATCTCGATATATTCCCCATCTTTATGATAACACTTATTCAACAAGCCGTTCAGCTCGCCGATACGCTTCTCAAAGAGTGAAATTTCCTGTATATTTTTCACAAACACCACAAACTCGTCTCCTCCAAGACGCCCTACAACGTCTTCACTTCTGAAAAAGCAGTATAGTGTGTCCGCCACCTCTTTCAAAAGCATATCCCCTGTTTTATGCCCCATATTATCATTAATCTTTTTAAAATAATCAATATCTATGATCAATAAAGCGCCATACTCATTCTTTGGATCAACACTTCCCATCATGACATTCATTCTTCTTATAAAAGCTTCCCGATTATATAGCTTCGTCAAATAATCAATTTCTGCTTTTTTTTCTATTTTTTTAATATCATTAAGATGGTCTGAAATCCGTTTCTCTTTCTCTTTTTGCTCATCATAATTTTCCAAAACACCGTATACCTTAGCTCCGCTGCTGCTTTGATCATCCTTTGCAACTCTCACGCGCATCCATCTCTTTGCACTTCCTATCTGTACATGAATGACTGTGGGGACAAATGTTTTCCACTTATCAAAAATACATTGATATATTTGATTATATTCATCCAAACTATCCGGCAGGATAATTCCCTTTTTGTACAAATTTTGCGGCATCACATCTGCAAAGGAAAAGGTTGCTATCACATCCCTTTTCGGGTATCCATAAAAAGAAATCTGCGCTAATTCTCTGTTGACAAAAAACGGTATATCTTTGGTACTCTTGAGTGCCGCTTTAAATATTCCGTTTATCATTTCCATTTCCTGTGTATGCTTTATATTTTCTCGATATAGCCTGTAAATAAAATTATAGATCGCGATACACACCAGCATAAGCCCAATCACACTGATCACCCAAAGGTGTCTTCCAACCCTTCGTATATCACTTATATGGCTATGCTCCTCATCGATCTCCTGCACACAGAATAAATACCAATCATTAACCTCAAACGGGAAATAGCTGACATACATCACCCGTCCAGCCTCTTGAAAATAAAACTTTCCGCTCATTCTTTTTGTTATATTTTCATAGATTTTCTGTTTATTACCTCCATTTAGATAAGCATAATCATCCAATTCCTTCCAGCCTGCCCCTTTTCCCATACTGCCGTTTTCAGCAAATCCCAAGTCTGTTTTTGAAGAAATAATATAATTGCCCTTATGATCAACGAGCTGAAAATATTTATACCGGTCTTGATCCAATTGAATATCGCCTATCATTTTTTCAACCTTTAGCTGCGCCCAAAGAATTGTCCCCATGTCATCTTTATTTTTAAGCGGAACTGCAAGAAAAATAAACATCTCATCGTCCTTTTCCCATATATCGGAAATATACCTCTGTTTATTTTCAATACTGCTGCACATACGTTCATACGAAGCTGCATCCATACGCTCTCTTATATCCGCTCCATACAAGTCAACAATTCCTATCGCCTCAAATCCCAAAAACTTCTGTGCCTCATGAAACATATTTCCTTCGGCTGACACAAAAATATTTTCCTGCTTGACACAGGTTGCCATCATAGCAAGGATATGTAGATAGCTTTCCAGTTCTAATTCCAAGCTTTTTTTTATATAGAAAGACATCTCCTCAATCTGCTGTTCCGAATGCTCCATCGATATAGCATATACTTTTTTATTAAAGTACATAAAACCAAGACTTTCAACAAACAGTGTAATGCCTGTGGCAATGATCAGTACGGTAATGCGTTTAAACTTTTTTAGTAAAATTTTTGATTTCAAAATTCCCCCCCCCCTTATTTTTTAGAATATTCATCTAAAAACTTTTTATTTTTCTTTTATTTGTAAATTTATTTGAATTTTCTGATATTTTTTTTGCGAGCCTACGATAGGGCTGAATGATTCCTCCGCTGCAACAATTCATCTTTTGCAAGCATGCTCATAATCCCCCAGCTTTCTATGAAGAAGCTGCTGTTCAAATGCAAATCGTCGAAGCTTAGCCTCCACCAATAAATCCTGCGCTACAAATTGGCATCCATATCCCCACACATCCTCGTCCGATGTCGGAATCTGATTTATGATAACCGCCTCAAGCTTCCATTTGTTTTCGCCAATCGGCAGTGTAAAAAAAATATGACTGCCCACTAAAAAAATCTGTTCGGACCAAAAAAGCATCCCCCTCGCACTGATATTTTTCACCGACGCATGGACGGGGTCTTCGCACATTGGACTCTGCACACAAATATTTATATCCACAGGAACACGAAAATCCTTTCTCAGATTCTGAATCTCCTGTTTTAATTTTTTTACACGAATATTTTTCATCCCTGATCTATCCCTCACTTTCACCATAATATTTTGCAAATAATTCATGAATTTGCTCCACTTCCATTGGCTTATAATAATAAAAGCCCTGGATGAGATCGCACCTTGCCTCTTTTGCCGTCCGGTTTTGCAGCTCTGTCTCCACACCTTCTACACAAACTCTTTTGCCCAACTGATGGCAGGCAAAAATCAGACTTGCGATAAATGCACGTTTTTCTGCGGAATCTCCTATTTCCAGCAATAAAGAGCGGTCAAACTTAATGATACTGCATGGATAATGCAAGAGAACACGAAGCGAAGAATAACCGCTTCCAAAATCATCCAAGGCAATACCAATCCCCAGCTTCCCACACGCCTGTACAAACCTTTCTAATTTTTCCGGCTGCTTATCCATGCAGCTTTCCGTCATTTCCAGTATGATATGTTCTCCGTCCATATCATACTTTAGAAGAACCTGACGAATAAATTCTATAAAGTTCTCATCATAAATCTGCTGCAGACTCATGTTTATCGTGAGATAAAAATCAGGAAAATATCTAAGAATATACGAACAGGCGCAGACTCCCCGCTCAAATACCCAGCGTCCTATTTCACAAAACACATACTCCTGTTCAATTAACGGAATAAAAATTTCAGGCGAAATCTCCCGCTCTTTAAATCTCCAACGCAAAAGTGTCTCACCTGCCACAGGCTGTCCGCCTGCGGCAGTAACGACCGGCTGAATGACAATACGGAAATTTGTCATTCCCGCTATGATATTTTCTTTCAAATGCTTCTTTAGAGCAGAAAGCTCCTCAAACTCTTGCATGGCTGCATCAGAATTGTCTGTATAAGGTTTCTTCTTCAAGTACTTTCTTCCTTCCAAGCCTTCTATGGTGTATGGGATGATTCTGCCAGCTTAAAATGATTTACAAGTTCATTCAACGCACCTGCCTGCCCGGATAGTTCCTCGCTCGCCGCAGCACTCTCCTGACTGGTTGCCGAATTCATCTGCACGACCGATGATATTTGATCGATCCCTGCTGTAATCTCTCCGATCACATTCCTTTGCTCCTTTGATGCTGCCGAAATTTCTCCGCCTATTTCTACAACCTCCTTGACCTTTTCTGCCAGATCTTCAAAGGCTCTGTCGGTTTTATTCGCAATGGCCTCGCCCTGCGAAACAGCCGCAAGCACATTCTCCACAAGCTCTGTCGTGTTTTTAACTGCTTCAGAGGATTTATCCGCAAGCTTACGCACCTCATCCGCCACAACCGCAAATCCTTTTCCTGCATCCCCTGCCCTTGCAGCTTCTACCGCAGCGTTAAGAGCGAGGATATTTGTCTGAAATACAATATCGTCAATCACCCCGATCACTTCTTTGATATTTTCTGCGGTCGTTGAAATTTCCTGTATTGCACAGAGCATTTCTTTCATATTCTGTAATACTGTTTCCGCTACTTCTCCGGATTCGGCTGCCAGAATATTTGCTTTGTCTGCATTTTCTGAATTTGTCTTTGCCCGTTCTGAAATCTCTGCAACGGCAGCCGCCAATTCTTCCACGCTGCCCGCCTGCTCCATCGCCCCCTCCGCAAGCGACTGCGCGCCGCCGGAAATCTGCTCTGCTCCGGCATTGACCTGGTTTGCAGACAAATAGATCAGGCTCATCGATTCATTTAAGTTTTTCACCAGCTTATGAATGGATGCTTCAATCGCTTCCATTTCTCCGGGAAATTTTACAGAAATATCGGCGGCAAGATTCCCGTTGCCAAGCTCCCCAAGCACCTGAGAAATTTCGGAAATAATATTCTTCAGCTCCCCAAAGCTATCCTGCAAGATTTTGCATGTGCGACCAAGCTCGTCTGCGCTTTCATAGGTAATCTGTGTATTGAAATCGCCTTGCGAAAGTGCATAAGCCGCATTTTCCAATTCCTCCAGCGGTTCTGTGATCACCTTAACCAGCCTGCCGATGATCCCTATGCTTATAAAAGCTGCTGCCACAACCAAAACAATGGTAATTGTTAAGATAAAATAATATGTATTCATTTCTTTCTCAGCCTGCCTGTCAGCTAATTTGTGCTGTTCTTCGCCTATCTCCATCAATAATTCTGCATTCCTGTCCTGTAGGGGCTTAAGTTCTGTTTCAAATAGCCCAAACGCCTTTCTGGCGCTCTCCTGCTCTCCGCTCTCTAATAATCTGACGATTTCTCCCCTTGCTTGGGCTTGCTCTTCCATGATCACTTCGAGCTGCTTAAGCTTGTCCTCATCGATCCTGCTATTTTGCTTGTATAGCTCCATCAGCTCAATATTCTTTTTCTCATCCTTCTGCGCCGCCTCTAAATATTTGCTTATCGTTCCCAAGTCATCTTCTACAAGAGCCATCAGCTCCCAGCGCTGCTCCGAAACAAGATTACGTCTCATTTCCCAGACGTAATCCGTATTTGCCAGCGTCTTGTTCACAAGCAGCTCATTACCCGCATTTAACTCTCTCAATCCCAAGATCGATAACAGCGAAATACAGACCATCAAAATCATAATGATTCCAAAGCTAACAAATAATTTGTCTTTTACTTTTAAATCCTTTAAATTCTTTAACTTTTCCATTGCCTTTCCTTAATCAAACTCAGTCAGATTCGTGCCAATTTGTGATGGTTTCTACTGTCGGATGCCCGATACATGATCATAAAATGCACTTGTACCGTCAGGAAGCGCTGTCCATCCATGTGCCATAATTCCGGTGTTCTGATCATAGTAATACCACGCATTATTTCTATAACATTCCCCATGCGTCATTTTTCCGGTCCATTCATCAAAATAATACCAGTTTCCGTCAATACAGCTCTCACCGTGATGCATCTGACCGCTTATTTGGTCATAATAAACCCATTTTCCATCCGTTCCCTCCTCAGGAATAAATACAAAGTCCTTGATCATTTCCCCTGTAACCGGATCGAACCAGTACCATCCGCCGTAACGAAATTCTTCTCCCTTCACCATACCGCCGTCGGCATCATAGCGCACCCATTTCCCTTCCGTTCTCTCCGCATTGGTCGGCACAAACACATCCTTATCTCTTGCCATCGTGCCATCCGCATCAAACCAATACCATGCATCTGTTTGCGGATCATATACTTCCTTATCACATGCCATCACGCCATCATCAAACCAATACCGCTCCCCATTCTCCACATACCAGCCATTCGTTTCTTTCTGACTTCCCTGCGGCGCTCCTTGCCATGCCGCATTGCCCTCTGTCCAAGACTGCATATCTGTTTGATCCTTTTGCTCATTTTTCTCTGATGCGTCTTCCTTCCCTGCGTCCTCCGGTCTGCCTGATTCTGAAAGAAGTATGATTTTTGTGTTTTTCGCAGGATCTATACTGGATAATTCTTCTTCTTCTAAAAACGGCCCCCTCACCATTTCCATCGGAATTTTAGGTTCGATCACAATGCTGTTCGCCGTACCATCCACGCTTGGTATTCCTTCTATTTGAAATATAAGCGAAAATATAACAGGTCCTTCCTTTTCAAGCTCCTTAACCTTTACCGTAATTCCTTTTAGATCTCCCATCTCAAACCAGTTTCTAAAGTCAATGCCTTCTCTGACTTTCTCCCCATCAAAACCAATCTGCGAAAGCTTAACTTCAAATAACACTTCTTTCTCAATAGGCTTGTCTCTATATAAAACAATATCCTCTCCAAGAACCTCTACCTCCGGTCCGATTTCCATTTTAGGCGTTTTACTGCCATCTAGCTTTAAATCCTCTGACATTTCTGAAAGGAATACGTCTTTCGGTATCACAATTTCCATATTTTGATTGCTACGCTCCAGAGGTACACCGGTGATTTCAATTAATATTTCATGATCATTACGATTTCCCCACTCCTGTTTTAATCCTTCCGGCAGATTTTTGATCCAATCACATGGAAGTCCCGAAATTTTATCACTCTTAAAATTCCCCTGAATCCTGACCGTATACTTGCTGTCTCCGACTTCCAACAATCGATCTCCGGCATATCCATATAACACAGGTCTATCATCTGCCAATGCCTCCATGGTCAATGTTACAACGACATTCCCATCCGCCTCTGCAAACACTGCTTTTGACGGCATAATTCCGAATATTACAGCCGCCAAAAGCGTTATGACCAATCCTTTTCTCATAGGTAAAAACATCTTTTTCATTTTCTTTTCCTCCCTGACATAGATATTGGTAATTGAAAAATGATTTCCTTTTTACATGCTCTGACCTCCTTTTCAAATAATGAAATCTCCTCCCTGTTTTAATGCTAATGTTTTAGCCATTTATTGATTTTCATTATACCCCCCCCTTTCAGATTTTGTTCCCAAAATCCCATAGGGTTTCTCTGATATTTTGGGAAACTCATTTTCACAGGAAACTTGATTTCTCTTTTTTCGTCCTTTAAAATATTAATCACAGCTTTTAAGAAACGGCAGCCGTAGGCTGCTTCATTTATCAAGTTTATAAACCAGATCAGGCTTCTAAGAATTGAGGTGAATAAAGAATGCTTGATTCCTTTTTAGAAACAAATATCCAAAATAAAGCAAAAATTCTTTCAATCCTACACTCCAATACTACGATCTCTCATAAAAAATTATGTTCTGTTGTCCATTTAAGCCCACAAAGCACCTTTCTGCTGATCGACGAATTAAATTCTGACATCACAGGTTTGGGAGAAATCAAAAGATCCACGGAGTACTTTTCCTTTGTATCCTCGGAAAGCACAAACTTTTTCCGCTTATTTCAAGCCATATTTGCGAAATCAAGCATACTTCACTGCTTAAAGTTCATGATCCTTAATGATACGAACAAACCTTTTTCACTCTTTATTGAAGAAGCATATCTTACAAAATCAAGCGGTTATCGTATTCGCCAAAATTGCTGTGAATATTTGCATCGCATCGGACTTGATATGAAGAATAACTATGTCATAGGGGATGAATATCGCATTCGATTTTTAATTGCTCTATTGCATTATAAATATGGTGTCGACTGCTATGAAATGGATGGGGAGTCACTTCAAATGATTCGCAAATTTATTCTATCCACAAACAAAGTAATTGATCTTCTTTATATTGAGCAGACAGAACATGAATATGGATATTTTGAATATCTCGTTATGCTTTCATGGAAAAGATACAAATATCCTATTTCTCCCTTTTGCTCGAAGCAACTGGAACGATTAAAAACTATTTTTATTTATGGGGAAATGAAACAAGCGCTCAAAAATATTTTGGAATCAGCGCTTCAAATTGAATTTTCAGAAAATGATTATGATTACCTTTATCTCGTGTATTGCTGCACGAATAACTGTCTTTTTGCAGACAAATGGACACAGGATGATATTGCTCTCGTACATAACCTTGTTTTTTCGGACCGCACATTTAATGATTTACTCCAACGCCTGGCATCCCTATTCCCGCAGAAAATCATAGCTTCTCACGCATTTCGATCCACCTTGATATATTTTTATAAGAAGTGCTTGATGCAGCTTCAGTGTATTATCCCTGATAAGAACTTCTTTGTGATCACAAAAAAGGATTCTTTAACCACACTGCTCATTCAGCAATTAGCAAATCTTCTAAATACATGGAGAAAAGCAAATGGCATTAAGTATGAAATAGATCATAATCATTTATTTTATTTATCCATTCAGATGGTATTTATTTTACGCCAATTTATCCCGCCCATTCCCGTATTGATATTATCGGATCTGAACGCAGAATTAGAAGTCATGCAGCTATATTTCACGAGAAATTTCTCGTCACAAAAAATTACCATTCACCCCCTGCTCCTCAATGCCCAACAGAAAGATATTTTATTTTCTGCCAAAAACAGTGTCATTATTGTGCATCAAAAGTTTAAAAGCATCATTCATTCTTTGGGACTGGAAAAATGCAACACTGTAGTTCTGATTACGGTTGAAATAACCGAAAATGAAATTAATATGATCCGAAACGCCATCGCCGACTATGAAAAGATTGCATTTTTAGAATTTATCAATGTGCACTAATATCACTTACAATAATAAACGTGTGCTTCTGCGACATGGCTCCATTCCGACGCAGTGCGTTCCCCACGGAGTGGTTTGATTTATAGGTAACGAAGTTTCCTATAAATAACAAAGAATCTCGCTTGCGAGATTCTACGCCTGCGGCGGGTCGCTTCTGCGACACAGCTCCATTCCGACGCAGTGCGTTCCCCACGGAGTGGTTTGATTTATAGGTAACGAAGTTTCCTATAAATCAAAAATATCCGCCGGAAAATGGATAACTGTTTGCCTCCATTCTCCGGCGGAACACGTTTTATCTATACCTGCTCGTCCACCTTAATTCCCTTTAAATCTGCTTCCAAAAGCTTCATTTCATTCTTGATCTCATCAAGGTTCTGACCGACCTCGTCTGCCACGCTGCTGTTCTGCGTAAGCTCTGTGATCTTTGCAATATCCATCTGCGGTGCACTGAGCTTTTGTCTCTGTGCCCTCACCTGTCTCGCAGCCTCACCTGTCTCGTCCACAAGCGCTTCCTGCATTGCGCGCTCCAGCTTTCTTTCCTCTAACGCCTCCTCGCGTTCTTTCTTCTCCTCCATTGCCTCTTTGGCTTCTTCCTTCATTTCCTCCCGCTTCTCATCGATATGCTCCTTCGATTCGGAAATAAGCGTTCCGATAATTGCTTCATTGGCATTCTCCATGATCTCCTCCGAAGCCTCCTGCGCCTCCTGCATCGGCGCTGATTTCAGACGCTCCTGCTGTATCCCCCGAACGCCTGCTGTATCGGCGCGCATCTCCTTTTGGGCATCCATGAGCTGCTTTGTCCTGATCTTTGTCTCCTCATCCAGCGCCTTCATTCTATCTGTATATTCCTTTGCAGCAGAATCGACTCCATACTGTTCCGTTAATGATTCTCTCTCTTTCTGAATCCGTGAGAGAATCTCCGTTGCCATCGCCTTCTGCTCCATCATGTCCTGATAATGCCCCTTGCGGTCGTCTATCATTTTATCCACGGAATTATCATTATCCCAGGCATTTTTCACAACATTCCACGCCTGTTCTCCTGCTTCTTTTCTTCGCTGCTCGACCGGATCGTCTGCCAAATTCAAATTGCCGCCGAAAATATGCTTCTTTCCCGCATTTCGATCCGTTCCTTCCTCCGATCTTACCCCATATAAATTCTCTGCCCCAAACGCTTTGATCGTCAAATTCATAACATCCGCTCCTCCCCTGTTTTCTCTATATATCGGATGAAGAACAGTAAAACTTTATGCTCTGCCAGTCACAAAAGCCTCTCCCGCAGCCTTTTTAGAATTTTCTTTTCCGTTCTGCTGACCTGTACCTGATTCATCCCAAGCTCTGCGGCAGCCTCACACTGCGTACGGCTTTCAAAATATCGCAATTCGATCAGACGGCGTTCCTTCTCGCTTAACGTTTCCAATAGCTGCGCAATAACTATTTTATTGAGCACCGCCTCCTTTTCAGGCTCCTCACAGACTCCATAGCCTCCGGCATTGCCTCCAATCTGATCGATCAGCAAAAGCTCATCCCCGTCACGCTCATACACCGGCTGGTAAATAGATTCCACCTCCTTATTCGCCTCAAGCGCAAGCACAATATCCTCCACCGAAAGCGCCGTCTCTTTCGACAGCTCCTCCATACCCGGCTCTCTGCCAAGCCTTCGCACCAGTATCTCCCTCGCCCGGCTGATCTTATAACCGTTTTCTTTGAGCGTACGGCTGACCTTTACCATCCCGTCATCCCGCAAAAAACGGCGAATTTCTCCGGCGATCATCGGAACCGCATAGGTGGAAAACGCAAGCTGTAACGTAACGTCAAATTTGTCGATCGCTTTCATTAAGCCGATACAGCCGATCTGAAATATTTCCTCTCTGTCATGTCCCCTGTTGACAAACCGCCGCGCGACGGCATGTACCAGTCCCAGATTATTGGCGACCAGCGTATCGCGCGCTTTTTTATCTCCTGCGTGCGCCTGTTCTATTAATTCCGAAAAATGCTCCATATGTATTAACCTTCCCGCACGCCAATCTTTTTGCACATCCACACGCTTGTCCCCTCTCCCGGTGTGGATGCCACTCTGACCTCGTCCATAAATGCTTCCATAAACGCAAAGCCCATACCGGACCGCTCAAGCTCCGGCTTTGTTGTATAAAAAGGCTCCATCGCCTTTTTTAAATCTCCGATCCCTTTCCCGGTGTCCTTGACCTCAAGCTCCACTCTGTTTCCATCGATGCGGCAGAAAAGCTGCACCTGCTCTGTCGGATCGTCATAAGCGTGAATAATCGCATTGGTTACTGCCTCAGAAACCGCTGTCTTAACATCCTCCACCTCATCCATCGTCGGATTCAACTCCGTAATAAAGGCTGCTACCGTTACCCGTGCAAATGCCTCGTTTGCCGAACGCGCATCAAAGCGCACACTCATACTATTTATTCTGTTCATCACACGCTCCCATTTCCTTTCCTGCTTTTTTACGTCTCATCCATCTGAATCAGCGTATGCAGCCCCGATACACGGAAAATTTTCCTGATACGCTCATTTAAATTGCGTGCTGTCACACTGCCTCCATAGTACCCCATATTGCGGCACCTGCCGATGATCATACCGATGCCGGAGCTGTCCATAAACTCCGTTCCCGAAAAATCAAAGACCACACTTTTCACATGATACGCGTCAATCATGAAATCAGCTTCCTGCTTTACGCTGCCTGCCTCGTGATGATCCAATTCCTTTGGCACATAGATGATCAGCTTTCCTTCCTGCATTTTGCAATACTTTTCCATACGCTCTCCTTCCTCGTACAATTTTTATATTATCTGTCAAACGATTTCCCCCTGCCGCTTCTTCGACACAGTTCCATTCCGCCCCAGTGAAAACAACGAGCGACACGCTTGGCGAGCCACTCTTATGTCAACAAAAGACGTCATGGGAAGCCTCTCCCTGACGTCTTTTGTATTGTTTCTATTCTGTTATTCCTCGGCATCCAGGTAATTCTGGGAGGTTGCCGCCCGCTGTGTTCCCGGATAAAGATCTACCACCTTCTGATAATAAATTTTCGCAGAAGCAAGATCATTATTTCTCCGATAAGCCTGCGCCAGATAATACAGCGCGTTTCCATCCTCATAGGTCTCATTCATCTCAACAACCTTACCAAACTTCTCAATCGCCTGCTCATATTCCTGCGCTGAATAAGCTCTCGTGCCCTCGCGATAAAGCGTACTGATATATTCCGCATTGACCTCTGCATGGATCGTGTCATAGATCTGTCTGGACTGCTCCGTCAGATAATCGGGATTTACATTATCAAGTGCCGTTCCCGCTGTCTGCGTGTCCTTCGCCGCGTACGCCACATAGGCAGCAAGCAACTGCTCATAGCTACTGATACGGCTTTGATACCCCTCCTCATTTGTCTTAGCGTCATTGATCTGCGCTGTCATCTCCGCAATCTGAGCCTCTAACGAGCTGATCGTCTGATTCTTTGAGGCTACCGTATTATTCGCCTCAACAACCTCCTCCTTCGCCGTGTTCTGCGCCTCTCTCCTTACTCCCGGCACGATCAGAAACGCCGTAATGGCAATACCGATAGCAATGCCGATCACCATATTTATGATCGTTCCAAACGCAGAATTATCTTTCAAATAGCGCGGCTGAATAATCGTCTCATTCCCGCTCTGATAAGAAATCAACTCCTCGTTCTTTTGCTTCTTATTCGGACTGTTCTCCCGAATCTCAATGTTGACTTCCTTTAGATAGCGAAGCGTCGTCGTATTGTCTGCGTCAATTTTTCCGGCATTCCGCAGCGCCTTTTTTGCAAGATCATACTTTTGCTCCTGCATATAAAGCAGCGCTAACAACTGATGCCCTCTCACCAGCTTCGGATTCAGGGAAAGCACCTTCTTAAGCTGAATGATCGCCAAATCTCTGCTGTCCTGTCTGCAGTACAGCAGCGCCTGATTGTACTTCTTGATCGTCTGATTGATCGCCTCCAAACGCGTCGAATTACTCTGTATCTCACCAAGATACCTGCTTGCTATATTCCCCTTCGGCTGGTAATTTTTACTGATCACCCACTCGGTAAGCGCTGCAACGACCTCGCCCATCTCAAAATAGACAAGACCGAGAAGATTACGCGCATTGATATTCAGCTTATTAAAACGAAGACTGATCTTTAAGCTCTCGATCGCGCCCGATAGATTTCTCACGCTCGCCTTCTCCAGCGCGTCATTATAGTATGCATTTGATGCCATCCGAATCTTTTTATACAGTTTCACATCTGTTCCGCAATTTGGACAAATATCCCGTTTGCCAATATCTGCCCCACAATTATAACACTCCATCTATAACCTCATTTCATAAATTGGTCTGTCCGCTGTCCTACATGCTGTGTTTCAGTTCACGGATCATTTCCTGCAATACGTCTGTCATATCGGTCAATTCATGATTATAGATTGCCTGCTCTGCCTCCTCTACCTCAAGGCTCGGTTTAAAATTTTTTAATTCTTCTTCAAAATTTATCATAAACATCTCCATGTGCTAATAAATAACGGGCTGCCCTTATAAGACAACGGGTCTCCCTTGGGTTAAGAAAATCACCACTATATTATTTCCTTTTCCATTATAATATAGTGGTGACGAGAATCAAGTAATTTTCTATTAAGATTTTCTTTATCGCAAATAAACTTCTTATTCGACATTCACATAGCAGGTTCGTGTCGAAATTTTTTCTGATGCTTTAAAAAATTCAATGCATTTTCCAATATTTTTTAGTGTATATTTCAGTTCGTCGATATTGATGACTACACCCGGATAAACCTGCCTGATCACAGATACGCATGCTCCTCTGGATTCCTCGGTGAGTATGCGCAGCTTCCGCACCTCCTCGCTGTCCGCTGCAATCGTCGCTGTATCCTTGATCTTGGCACGAAGCATCACCATACGTCTTGGGTCTCTCGTATAATCAACGCCCCGCTCCTTTTGCATTACATCAAACCGCTTTAGGCTTTCCTCGATCTTTACCAGTTCTTCCTCTGCTGCAGCGATCTTCTTCTCAAGCACCTGCATTCTGCTGTAAATTTCAATACCCGCGCCTGCATAGACCTCGGTCTGCTTCTCTGCATTGTTTCCGAGCGTTGAGACAACCAGTCCGCGGATTGCATGAACCTTTCCGCCGATAATGCTGCCGCGCGCGCCGTTTAAGATCACCTTTCCATGACACTCCACGTTGCAGTCCATGAGTACGTCAGCTCTTAAGTCGCCCTCGCACATGATGTTGGTAAATTCAAAGAACTTGGCAGAAATACCTGCCTTTGTCTTGACCATTCCCTTGCTTCCGCCCAGCATCCCGCTTCTTAAGATAATATCCTTGCCAGCCTCCAGCGTACATGCCTCAACGATACCGTCGATCGTGATCGAGCCTGTCGCACGGATCGTTAAACCGCTCTCCACCTTGCCATGTATGATAATATCTCCGCGAAAATCAATATTGCCGTTTACAAGCTCTGCATTTCCGGTCAGCTCATAAACCGGAAGAATGACAAGTCTGTCGTTCTGCATCTCTATCTTTCCGTCAATGGCAGCCGTGTAGACAAGATTATCCGGCGTCCGCTCAAAGCCCTTGCCCTTTAGCGGCAGCTTCTCTCTGCCAAGTCTTGCCGAAAGCGTCCTTCCCGTAACGGTCACTCCGTCCGTGCCTCCTACTGCCGGGTGATATGTCGCGATCACCTGTCCCTGTGTTACCTCCTCGATCAGATGCACCGACCAGTAGTCCACCGTTCCGTTCGGCAGCAGCTTTGGCTTGCGGTTTAAGGATGGGTTGAAATGATATTCATAGTATCCGTCAATCCCGTCAACCGCCTGCCGTCCGCGGGCAATTACAACCTCACTGTTATAGATTTTATCACGGATAAGCTGTGAGAGCTTATCCTCCATAATCCCTTCCCGTACGCCGCTCTCCTCCAGAGCCGCTCTTAGCCCCGCCACATCATAGGCCTCATCCAAAGCAAGCTCGGGAAGCATCATATAAGCTTCCATCTCATCATAAGCAATTCGTACCATCGGTTTTTGTTCTGTAAGCGTCAGCATAAGCCAGTTCCCCAATCTTTCGTTAAAAACATTGTCAACTATAATACCCTCTTACTACTATTATATTAGTCCTAGATAGCTTTTTCAAGTATATCTTTCGTAAAGCGCGACAAAAACTCCCTTTGTCCCTCTTTTGCCTGTCTATTTCCCCATCTGCGCGAGACGTTCCTCCACCTGCGCCATCATCTGCTCGTAGCCGGAGAGCTTATCCTTTTCCTCCTGCACCTTCTCCTGCGGCGCCTTACTTAAAAATTTCTCGTTGGAAATCATGCCGCGGGAACGCGCAAGCTCCTTTGCCAGACGCTCCTTCTCTTTTAACAGACGTTCCTTTTCCTTCTCAAAATCAACCAGATCCTCAAGCGGCAGATACACCGTTGCACCCGGAATCACAACCGATACCGCATCCTCGCCGATGCTGTCCTTGTCCGCCTGTACGAACACCTCACTCGCTGCGGCAAGATTGCGGTAAGCTTCTATATTTACCGTAAATGTGTCGCGCAGTGCAGCATCATCTGACACGATGTACACCTTTGCTTTTCTTGACGGCGGAACATCCATTTCAGTGCGAACGTTGCGGATTCCCTTAACCAAATCCTTACAGTGCTCAAGCATCTCCTCCTCAGCCGTAAAACTCCATTCCGCCTTATATTCCGGCCACTGCGCAAGCATGATCGTATCAGCCTGAGGATGCAGCGTGCAGAAAATCTCCTCCGTGATAAACGGCATAAACGGATGGAGCAGCTTTAACGCCTCGGTGAGCACTGTCTTTAATGTCCAGAATGCCGCATTTGCAGACACAGCATCGTTCTCCTTATTGTAGGTGCGCACCTTTGTAATCTCGATGTACCAGTCGCAAAATTCATCCCAGATAAAATCGTAGACCTTCTGCACCGCAATCCCCATCTCATACTTGTCCATATTCTCGGTCACATCCTTGGCAAGCGTGTTCACCCTTGAGAGGATCCACTTGTCTGCCGGCTTTAATTCATCAAGCGCCGGCTCTGTAACATCCGCACCTTCCAGATTCATCATGATAAAGCGGGAGGCATTCCACACCTTGTTCGCAAAATTTCTCGACGCCTCCACACGCTCCCAGTAGAAACGCATATCATTTCCCGGCGCATTTCCGGTGATCAGTGTCAGCCTCAGCGCATCTGCACCGTACTTATCGATCACCTCAAGCGGGTCAATCCCGTTCCCAAGTGATTTGCTCATCTTACGTCCCTGTGAATCCCTGACAAGTCCGTGGAACAGTACCGTGTGAAACGGCGCCTTCCCCATCTGCTCATAGCCGGAGAAAATCATGCGGATGACCCAGAAGAAAATGATGTCATACCCTGTCACCAGCACATCCGTCGGGAAGAAATAGTTCAAATCCTCGGTCTTTTGCGGCCATCCAAGCGTGGAGAACGGCCAGAGCGCGGAGGAAAACCATGTGTCAAGCGTATCTTCATCCTGCTTCATATGCGCACAGCCGCACTTTGGACATTTCTTTGGCATTTCCTTTGCGACAGCCATCTCTCCGCATTCCTTACAGTAATATGCCGGGATGCGGTGACCCCACCAGAGCTGGCGGCTGATACACCAGTGGCGGATATTGTCCGTCCAGTTGAAGTATGTCTTTTCCATACGCTTTGGCAAAAGCCTGATCTCGCCATTTTTCACTGCCTCAACCGCCGGACCGATCAGCTCGTCCATGCGGACAAACCACTGCTGCTTCACCATTGGCTCTACAGTCGTGCCGCACCGGTCATGTGTGCCGACATTATGCGCATGCGGCTCTGTCTTTACGAGAAGCCCCTGCTCCTCTAAGTCCTTTAGCATCGCCTTTCTACACTCATAACGATCCATCCCTGCATATTTTCCGGCAAGCTCATTCATCGTCGCATCGTCGTTAATCACCGTGATCTCCTCAAGCTCATGGCGTTTTCCGACCTCAAAATCGTTCGGGTCATGCGCCGGAGTGATCTTCACGCAGCCCGTTCCAAATTCCTTATCTACATAAGCATCCGCGATCACCGGAATCTCACGGTCTGTCAGCGGGAGCTTCAGCATCTTTCCGATGATGTCCTGATAACGCTCATCCTCCGGATTTACGGCAACCGCGGTATCACCAAACAGCGTCTCCGGTCTTGTCGTGGCGATCTCCACAAATCTGCCCTCCTCGCCGACAACCGGATAATTGATGTGCCAGAAACAGCCGTCCTGCTCCTCATGCTCCACCTCTGCATCGGAGATCGAGGTCTTACATACCGGACACCAGTTGACGATACGGCTGCCCTTGTAGATCATACCTTTTTCGTACAGCTTGACAAACACCTCAAGTACCGCGTCCGAGCATCCCTGATCCATCGTAAAGCGCTCCCTCTCCCAATCTGCGGAGGAACCGATCTTCTTTAACTGATTGACGATGCGGCTGCCGTATTCATCCTTCCACTCCCAGCATTTTTCAAGAAAGCCCTCGCGTCCCAGATCACGCTTATCAATGCCCTGTGCCTTCAAATTCTCGATCACCTTGACCTCGGTCGCGATCGACGCATGGTCTGTTCCCGGCTGCCACAGAGCGTTATATCCCTGCATTCTCTTGTAACGGATCAAAATATCCTGCATCGTGTTATCAAGCGCGTGACCCATGTGAAGCTGCCCCGTAATATTTGGCGGCGGCATCACGATCGTAAACGGCTTTTTGCTGCGGTCAGCTTTCGCATGAAAATAGCCGTTATCCTCCCATTTTTTGTAAAGACGCTCCTCAATTCCCTTTGGATCGTAAGTCTTTGCAAGTTCCTTGCTGCAATTCTGACACATAATCATTCTCCTTTTCCTTTTCTCTGCTCTTTAACGACGTACCCATTTTCCATACCATGTTTTTTTATATTGCGCTAAAGCCTGCTCTGCAAGCGGGCATTCCTCCTCCACACTTTTCCAATAGGCAATCCCTTCCTTCACATCCTGTTTGACACCCACTCCTTCTGTGTACAAGAGTCCCCATACAAACCTTGTATAATCCGAACAATCATCTATTTCCTCAAGCAGTTGTTTTGCCTGATAAAGATTTTTGGTAACTCCATAACCCATGGCATAGCAAACAGCCAGACAATCATTGTACAGTGAACTTCCCTTTGCCCGCGCCTGCTCAAGCATCTGAACTGCACGCACATAATCTTTCGGAATCCCCTGTCCTCCTTCAAAATAAATAGCGCCCATGATGCCGCGGCAGTCGGCATCCAAGCTGCTTTCAAGACCTTTTTGCGCGTATTCCAACGCTTTTCTTAAATCTTTGTGCACACCCTCTCCCCAATAATAAGCATACGCCATATCATACCAAGCATTTTTTACCCCCGCTTCTGCTGCACACTTATACCAATATACCCCTTCTTCTTCGCATCCCTCGATTTGTGATACATGGTCTCCATAATGATACATCCATTCTCCCAAGCCCAATTCTGCACCCATCTTTAAAATTTTTACAGCTTCTTGGGGCTGCGGCTTGATTTGCAGTGCTTCCTCTCCATCACGATAAAGATTGACCAAATTTCGCCCTGCCATTCCTATTTTATTGCGCAGGGCTTCTTCATACCATGGAATGCTCTCAAGCATCATGCTACGCAAATAATCTATCCATTGCCTGAAATTTGAAAACTGTTCTTCTGTTCGCCCTTCAATCCTCACAATATCCAACCAATAATAACTGTTCCCTATCATATTCTGGCAAAACCCGCTGCCTGACCCGGCTTTTTGATATACAATATCCCAAGCCTCTTTGATATTGGCAAATGGCATCTCTCTTTCTAACTCTGCACTTAACATTCCCGCACGCATAGAACCCACAACACCCATAGCGCTGCCGCCTAAAATACTCATGTGCATATACTTTTCCATTTTATCCTCATCTTCGGGAAAACCAAAATCCTTCCAACAAAAATCACACCCCCCATAACAACGTGCTAATAAATACATTGCATCCACATCGCCCTCATTGCTCGCCTTCTGCAGCTTTTTAAAAGCTTCCTGTCCGCGTGCAATGTCATAGCTGCAATATAAAGCTTGGATTGCCTCCTCTACAATTTGATTAAAATAAGTATTCATATATTTTCTCCCCGTATTATCCGATCGTCGTAATGATGGCCCTCTGTTATCAACGGGCAGCAAGCTTCACGAGATGCCCTTCTGTCACCGCCTGCAGTGGATGGCATCAGTGACACAATCCTATTACGCCGCAGTGCGATCCCCCGGAGAGTTTTGCTTTATTGGAAACGAAGTTTCCTATATCAGAACAAAGAATCTCGCTTGCGAGATTCTCCGCCTGCGGCGGGTCGCAACTGCGACACAGTTCCTTTCTGCCGCAGTGCGATCCCCCGGAGGGTTTTGCTTTATAGGGAACAAAGTTTCCTATAACGTAACAAAGGTGTGCTTCGCGCACTCTCGCGTTGTAATAAACTCTGAAGGAAGCACACTTTTGCCGCGCCGAGCATGATTGCGAAGCAACACTTCCTCTCATGCGAGTGCGCCTCCTCACACGAAGTGTGTTTTTATAACATAGGATTGCAGAGCAATTTCCTATGTCATAAAAAACGCCCCTTGCATCCGAAGATGCAAAGGGCGAAGCTATCGCGGTACCACCTTTATTCACCGCCCACTTGGGCAGCCTTTTTTCAGTACGCTGCCGCTTTCGCATCGCACTGACAGTTTGCTAACGGAAACCACGCGTGAGCGCTTATTGCAGACAAGCTGCGTTCTCGGCGCTCCGGTTCAAAAGCTACCTTCCATACAGCTCCTTCCAAGAAATCTCACAGCCAACGGATCTCTCTCTCTGCGGCGAATCTGCATGTACTCCTCTTTCTCACTACCTTTGATCATTTGCTTTTATGATACTTGCAGACCCGCTTTTTGTCAAGGCAGTTTTTGATTTCTGACTGCATCCTTCCTGCGCCCACCTCTAAACCATCCCTTAACCGATCAGGCTTTTACGGAATCTGTATCAAAACAGTATCCGTATCAAAACAGTATCCGTATTTGCATTTTGTTCACACTCCAAAAGTCCTATCGATCGCCATCACCGCGGCAATCGGAGCTGCCCATGTACACTAAATAAACAACGAGCGACACGCTTCGCGAGCCACTCTTATGTCAACAACGGGCAGCACGCACGCACGCGCGAACTGCCCTATGTCCATAAAAATCTTTAGATTTCCTCTCCGTCCTCCTCATCAGCAATCGCTGCTGCCGCACCCGATACGGAGGAAACAACTGCTATCACAACAGCAATAATTACAATAAATAACAGCACTACCAAAAAAGTAATGAATCCGCCCTCTGTCATATGCTCATCTCCTCATCCTGTTTACTATGCTCTGATAAGTCCAAGTATAGCACCATTAATTTGCACTTACAATACCATTTTCACAATCAAGCTCTACATATGCGCTTGATTTTAGCACTCCCAGCGCGTTCTTCGCTCCGATCATAACCGGAATATCAAGACTAAGACCCGCAATCGCCGCATGACAGCTCTCACTCTCTGCCTCAACGATCAGACCGGACGCCGCACGCATCTGCTCCATCATGTGATTATTGGTATCGGAAGCAACGATAATATCTCCAACCTTAAAGTTCGCAAGATCGCCCTCGTCATGACAGACACACAGACTCGCACAAACCTTCTTTTTATTGATTCCCTGTCCCTTGACAAGAATATGACCCGCTACCTGTACCTTGATCAGATTAGTCGTGCCGGAAACGCCAAGCGGCACGCCGGCGGTGAGTACAACGACGTCGCCCTTGTCAATGATTCCCGCTTCCTCCGCGGTGTCTACTGCATAATCAAACAGCTCGTCCGCCTTATCCTTCTGCTCTAACAAAAGCGGCACGACACCCCATGAGAGACCAAGCTGACGGTATACCTTCTCGGTCAGACATGCGCCGATGATCGGGGAATCGGGACGGTACTTCGATACCATACGGGCAGTGCGCCCTGATTTACTTACCGTAATGATCGCCGCAGCATTCAAGTCTCCCGCCATCATACAGGTTGCATGAGAAATCGCATTGGTCACATCGGGATTGCTCATTACCTGACGCTGCCGAAAACGCTGCAGATAATTGATGTCCTGCTCCGTGCGGATCGCAATGCGCACCATCGTCTTTAACGCCTCGATAGGGTATAAGCCCGCTGCCGTCTCCCCGGAAAGCATGATCGCACTCGTTCCGTCATAGATAGCATTTGCAACGTCTGTCGCCTCCGCCCTCGTCGGTCTCGGATGCTTCATCATCGAATCAAGCATCTGGGTCGCCGTGATAACCACCTTTCCCGCACCGCTTACCTTCTTGATCATCATTTTCTGGATTACCGGTACGTCCTCAAGCGGAATCTCCACACCCATATCGCCGCGCGCAACCATGACGCCATCCGAAACTCGGATGATCTCATCCATATTTTGCACGCCCTGCATATTTTCAATCTTTGCGATAATATGAATATTCTCTCCGCCTTTTTCCTCTAAAATCTTGCGAATCTCAAGCACATCGTCCGCCGTCCGCACAAAGGAAGCCGCGATAAAATCATAATCATTTTCCACCGCGAAAACAATGTCGCTGTAATCCTTCTCACTGATATACGGCATCGTAAGCTTTACATTCGGTACGTTTACGCCCTTGCGGTTAGAAACTGTACCACCGTTGATGACCGTACAGACAATATCCATCGGCACGCCGCCCTTTTCTGCCTTTGCCCCTGCCACCGGCTGGATTTTCTTTACCTCCATGCCGATCAGTCCGTCATCAATCAAAATAGTATCCCCCGGCTTAACGTCCTCCGGCAGGTTTTTATAGGTGATCGAGACACGATTTTCATCGCCCGCTATCTCCTCTGTCGTAAGCGTAAAGGTCTGCCCATTCTGCAGCTCTACCTTTCCGGTCGCAAACTCCATCAGGCGGATTTCCGGTCCCTTCGTATCTAAAAGCGCCGCCACGGGACGATTTAACTCCTCCCGCAGTCTGCGCAGCATCTTCAGACGCCCCATCTGCTCCTCATGCGGTCCGTGGGAAAAATTAAACCGCGCAACATCCATGCCCTCCTCAATCAGGCTGCGCAGCACCTTTTCATCATCTGTGGAAGGTCCAAGTGTACATACGATTTTTGTTTTTCTAAACATTCTGTCCCTCTTTCTCTGTTTCTAAATTCCTATTCCCCGCCATTACATTCCTTTGACCGGAGTCCTCCCGCTTTAGGATACGCTTACTTTGTAATCATCGTGCCCATACCGCCGGTAATATCCTCAGCATCCTTATGCAGCTTTGTGATCAGCACGGACCGAATCGCAGAATCGCCGATAAAATCAACCGCCGCATGAATCTTCGGCAGCATATCGTCTTGCCCAAACTGTCCCTCCTGCATATAGCGCTTTGCCTCTGCCACCGTCATTGTACGGATCGGCTGCTCACGCTCTGTTCCAAAATTCAGACAGACCCTGTCCACACTTGTTAAGATCACAAGCATATCCGCATCCAAAAGCTCTGCAAGCCTTCCTGCCGCAAGATCCTTCTCAATGATCGCTCCTGCGCCCTTTAGCTGATTTTCCTGCATGAGCACCGGAATCCCTCCGCCGCCGCACGCTATGACGATCTGATCCGCATTAAGCAGCGCGCGGATCGCATCAAGCTCCACAATATCTACAGGCTTTGGAGCGGCGACGATACGTCTCCATCCGTCTGCCTCATTTATCACCTGATTGCCCTTCTTCTCCTCCGCCTCGGCTTCCTCCTCCGTCAGCACACGTCCGATGACCTTGCACGGCTTATAAAAAGCCTCGTCATACGGGTCTGCCGTAACCTGCGTGAGAATCGTTGCGACCGTCTTATAAATTCCTTTATTTAGGAGCTCTGCGCGAATCGCATTCTGTAGATCATATCCGATATAGCCCTGGCTCATTGCTGAGCATACCGACATCGGTGTCGGCGTATACTCCGGATGCAGTCTGCAAAACTCATTCATCGCCGTATGGATCATTCCAACCTGAGGTCCGTTGCTGTGCGTGATGACCACCTGATAGTCCTCGCGAATAAAAGCGGCAATCGCTCTTGCTGTACGTTCTGCCGCCTCCTTCTGCTCGGGCAGCGTCGTGCCCAGCGCCTCGTGCCCCAGTGCGATCACGATTTTCTTTTTCTTCATTTGCCCCTCCTCCATCCGTTTGCCCGCTTTATCATAACATAACACCACCTGCGGTTCAATACGGCGCATTCCCTCTTTTCAAAAATTAACGCTTTGGTAATATTTATTCCTCCGGCGCAGTCTCTGACGGCGGCAGCACCAGACGGTCCATGACCGCCCATATCTCGTCTCTGCCCTGCTTTGTCTCCGCAGAAAACGGCAGGATCATTATATCCGGCTGCACGTTAAGCCCCTCCCGCACCGCTTTCAGATGCTTTTGCACCTGACTTCGCTTTATTTTATCAAGCTTTGTTGCAATGATGATCGGTGCAAAGCCCTGTGCGAGCATCCATTCATACATCAGCTTATCATTGGCGGAAGGATCGTGACGGATGTCGATCAAAAGAAATACTGCCCTTAGCTGCTTTGAAGTATGCAGATAACGCTCGATCATCTGTCCCCACTTCGCTTTTACCTCCGCAGACGCCTTCGCATAGCCGTAGCCCGGCAGATCCACAAGATACATGGCGTCGTTGATATTATAAAAGTTAATGGTCTGCGTCTTTCCCGGCTGCGCCGAGGTGCGCGCCAGCGCCTTGCGGTTCATCAGCGCGTTGATCAGGGATGACTTTCCCACATTTGATTTTCCCGCAAACGCCACCTCCGGGTATGCCGTATCCGGCACCTTGCTTGTAATTCCGCAGACAATCTCCAAACTTACATTTTTGATCACCATCGTTTTACTCCTTTATCCTCGCCATGTTTTCTGCGGCTTTCCTCCCCTTAAGCAAATGCAATATGGAGCACCTGCTGCAGGCTCTCGACAAATACAATCTCCATGCCCTTTTTGATCTCGGCTGCGATCTCCTCCACATCCTTCTCATTCTTGCGCGGTACACATACTGTCCGAATACCTGCATTCTTTGCCGCCAGAATCTTTTCCTTTAAGCCGCCGATCGGAAGCACACGTCCGCGCAGGGTAATCTCCCCCGTCATCGCCACGTCCGCACGCACCGGCTTTTTCGTAATCGCGGAAAGCATCGCCGTCGCCATTGTAATACCGGCAGACGGACCATCCTTTGGAACTGCTCCCTCCGGGATATGGATATGAATATCATTTTCCTGGAAAAACTTCTTTGGTATCTGATACTCGGCACTGACAGAACGGATATAGCTGATGCCCGCCTGCGCCGACTCCTTCATAACGTCGCCAAGCTGTCCCGTAAGCTGGAACTCTCCCTTTCCGGGCATAATGTTTACTTCTATTTCCAGCGTATCGCCGCCGACGCTGGTCCACGCAAGTCCGCGCACAACGCCAATCTCATCCGTCTCATTTTTGTGATCCTGACGGTATTTCTCTTTTCCAAGATACTTCTCAAGATTCTGTCCGGTGATCCTGACCTCTGTCCGCTGCCCCTCATAAATCTCACGCGCCGCCTTTCTGGCAATCTCGCCAAGCTTGCGCTCCAGCCCACGGACACCCGCCTCTCTTGTGTAGCCGCGGATGATTTTTTGCAGAGCTCCGTCACTGATCACAAGCTGTTCCTGCTTTAATCCGTTGCGTGTCGTCTGCTTTTCGAGCAAATGCTCCCTCGCAATATGGAACTTTTCATTTTCCGTATAGCTTGTGACTTCAATGAGCTCCATACGATCCAACAGGGGACGCGGAATATCCTGTGCGGAATTTGCGGTTGCGATAAACAGCACCTCTGACAGATCGATCGGCGCCTCGACATAATGATCGCGGAATTTATTGTTCTGCTCCGCATCTAACACCTCAAGAAGGGCGGACGCGGTATCTCCTTTATAATCGCTGCTCATCTTGTCGATCTCGTCAAGCAGCATCAGCGGGTTCTTCACGCCCGCGCTGCGCAGTCCGTTGACAATACGCCCCGGCATCGCGCCCACATAGGTCTTTCTGTGTCCGCGTATCTCCGCTTCGTCTCGCACACCGCCCAGACAGATCCGCACATATTTCTTATCCAATGCGCGCGCCACCGAGCGGGCAATGCTTGTCTTGCCTGTTCCCGGCGGTCCGACCAGACAAATGATCGGACTCTCTCCCTTGCTCGTCAAATTGCGTACGGCAAGAAACTCCAGCATGCGCTCCTTCACCTTCTCCAAGCCGTAATGATCCTCATTTAAAATATTCTCGGCATTCTTTATGTCCTTATTGTCTCTGGATGCACGATTCCACGGAAGCTCCAGCATCGTCTCAATATACCCCCGTGTCACCGCGCTTTCGGAAGAATTGGAGCTGATATTCTTAAAACGGTCAATTTCCTTTTTGATGCGCTCCTTTACCTCTTTATCTGCCTTTAGCTTTTCCAACGCTTCCATATAACTGTCTGCGTCAGACTCCGTATTGTCCTCTCCGAGCTCCTCACGGATCAGCTTCATCTGCTCGCGCAGGATATATTCCTTTTGATTGCGATCCACACGCTCCTTGATCTTTGCCTGAAGCTCATTTTTGATCGCATTGACCTCGATTTCCTTTAACAAAAGTGCCACTAGTACCTCATAGCGCTCTGTTAAGGACACTGCCTCCAAAATTTTTTGTTTTTCCTCATAAGAAACCGGAAGATTGTTCGCAATCTGATCCATCAGCTTCTCTAAATCTGTGATCGTGCTTACCTGACGAAGCAGCTCCTTGCCCGCACGCGGGTTTAAAGTCTGGTATTTGGCGTATGTTTCCTGAATGCTGCGCACCATCGCAGTCCTTGCATCCTCCAACAAGCCTTCGTCCACCGTCTCGTCAAAACGCGCGATCTCCGCTACAAGAAATCGCTCTGTTTCCACAAAGGAGGATAGCTCTGCACGCTCATCCCCCTCTACCAATACCCGTATAATATTATTCTGTAATTTTATGACCTGCTTGACCTCTGCGATAATCCCGATCTGGTATAAATCCTCCAGCTGCGGATTCTCCTGCTCCACATCACGCTGCGTCACAAGAAATATCTTCTGCGTTTCCATCATACACTGCTCGACCGCCTTGATCGACTTCTCACGGCTGATGTCAAAATGAGCAATCATCCCCGGCAATATTACCATACCGCGCAGTGCCACTGCAGGCATTTTCAAAATCATTGTATCCAATTTCAGCCTCTATTATCTTTCTTCTACTGTCTTAACTAGCTTCTAGCTTCTTGATCTGCTCCCCCTCAAGCGCAAGCTTTTCCTCGACCAGCTCTTTTG
Organism: Roseburia sp.; assembly: GCA_019421345.1. GTDB lineage: Bacteria > Bacillota > Clostridia > Lachnospirales > Lachnospiraceae > Roseburia. The sequence continues at coordinate 330,816 of JAHZFL010000001.1, forward strand.
TGATCCGGCAGCTTGTGATCGTCTCGTCCGAAGGAATATGATACATCATATCAAGCGTTACCGCCTCCATGATCGCACGCAGTCCGCGCGCGCCCGTTTTACGCTCCAGCGCCTTATCTGCGATCGCCTCCAGCGCTTCGCGGTCTATGGAAAGCGCAACGCCGTCCAATTCAAACAGCTTCTGATACTGTCTGGTCAGCGCATTCTTCGGCTCCTGCAAAATACGGATCAACGCTTCTCGATCCAGCATATCAAGCGATACGGTAATCGGCACACGACCGATAAACTCAGGGATCAGACCGAATTTCACAAAATCCTGCGGAAGCACATGACGGAAAAGATCGCCGATATTTACTTCCTTTCTCGCCTGTGCGTCTGCCTGAAAGCCGATCGTCTTCTGATCAAGGCGTGTTTCGATGATCTTCTCAAGACCGTCAAACGCTCCGCCGCAGATAAATAAAATATTTGTCGTATCAATCTGGATCAACTCCTGCTGCGGATGCTTTCTGCCGCCCTGCGGCGGTACGGACGCAATCGTCCCCTCCAAAATCTTAAGGAGCGCCTGCTGTACGCCCTCACCCGAAACATCACGCGTAATCGAGACGTTCTCGGATTTCTTGGAAATCTTATCAATCTCATCAATATAGATAATTCCGTGCTGCGCGCGCTCAATATTATAATCTGCCGCCTGTATCAGCTTCAGCAGAATGTTCTCAACATCCTCACCGACGTAGCCCGCCTCGGTCAGCGTCGTGGCATCTGCGATCGCGAAAGGAACGTTTAAAACCCGCGCCAGCGTCTGTGCCAGAAATGTCTTACCGGAGCCTGTCGGTCCAAGCATTAAGATATTGCTCTTTTGCAGCTCCACGTCTATGTCTGTTCCCGCCATGATCCTCTTATAGTGATTATACACCGCGACAGACAAAACCTTCTTCGCCTGATCCTGTCCGATCACATATTCATCCAGAAATGCTTTCATCGCCTCAGGCTTGATGAGATTGATCTGCTCCTCCTCAACGACTCCCTCAGCGTCCTCCCCAAGTTCTTCCTCAATGATCTCCGCACAAATATCCACGCATTCGTCACAGATATAAGCGCCCTGCGGTCCCGCAATCAGCTTGCGCACCTGTTCCTGTGTCTTTCCGCAAAAGGAACAGCGGAATTTATCGTCACTTCTTCCTGCCATGCTTATTCTTCTCCATCTTTTTTGTTCTTATCTTTCCTTACAATGACCTCGTCGATCAATCCGTACTCCTTCGCCTCCTCGGCTGACATGTAATAATCTCTCTCGGTATCAGCCGCAACAACATCATAAGGCTTTCCGGTATTCTCCGCAAGAATTTCATTTAACTTCTTCTTTGTCTTTAAAATATTCTCAGCCGCGATCTGGATCTCCGTCGCCTGCCCCTTTGCTCCGCCGGACGGCTGGTGGATCATGACCTCTGCATTCGGAAGCGCATAGCGCTTACCCTTTGCGCCGCCTGCCAGAAGAAACGCCCCCATGCTCGCCGCAAGCCCGATACAGATCGTAGACACATCACACTTGATATACTGCATCGTATCGTAGATCGCCATTCCCGCCGTCACCATACCTCCCGGGGAATTAATGTACAGCTGAATATCCTTATTCGGATCCTCAGACTCCAAAAACAGAAGCTGCGCCACCACAAGGCTTGCCGTTGTCTCATTGACCTCCTCTCCCAGGAAAATGATTCTATCCTTTAATAAGCGGGAGTAAATATCATAATTGCGCTCTCCCCGGCTGGTCTGTTCCACGACGTAAGGTACTAAACTCATATTTTTGTCCTCCATATTCACACTTTTTTCATCAATATTTATAAGCTTAAACAGACCGGCCCTAGAGCCAGTCTGTCTGTTTGTGATACCCGGCAGGGATTATTCCTCCGCTGTCTTTTCCTCTGCTTCTTTTTCCTTCTTGGACTTCGCCTTCGCTCTTTCCTTTACATTATCCATGATAAGTGTAACTGCCTTTGTCACGGAAATGTCACGCTTCATAGACTCTTTCTCAGCATCACCCATATATTCTTTCAGCTTATCAGCCTCCATGCCGTAAGCTGCCGCCATCTTGGCAACCTCTGCGTCAATATCTTCCTCTGTAACCTCGATATTCTCCTCTTTCGCAATCTGCTCCAATACGAGACTGCTCTTAATGCGTGTCTCAGCCTCCGGGCGCACCTGCTCCTTTAGCTTCTCGATCGTAAGACCGGAGAACTGCATATACTGCTCCATGGAAAGACCGCTCTGTGCGATCCTCTGTGCAAATTCATTGACCATATTCTCGCACTGTGTCTCGATCATCGCTTCCGGAAGCTCCATTTCGGACTTGTCAATGATCTTCTGGATCGCCTCGTCCTCCTTCGTGCGCTTTGCCTCATTCTCCTTCTGCTCAGTCAGACGCTTCTTCACGTCCTCCTTATACTCTGCCAGAGTATCAAATTCAGAAACATCCTGCGCAAACTCGTCGTCTAACTGCGGAAGCTCCTTTGCCTTGATCTCATGGATCTTAACCTTAAACATCGCTGGCTTGCCGGCTAACTCTGCCGCCTGATACTGCTCTGGGAAGGTCACATTGACCTCTACCTCGTCCTCTGCATTCTTTCCAACCAGCTGATCCTCAAATGTATCAATGAAGGAATGGGAACCAAGCTCTAAGGAGTGATTCTCACCCTTGCCGCCCTCAAATGCAACGCCGTCCACAAAGCCCTCGAAATCAATCACTACAGTATCGCCGTTTGCTGCCGGTCTGTCTGTGACAGTTACGGTTCTTGCGTTGTTATTGCGCTCCTTCTCAAGCGCCTCCGCCACTTCATCCTCAGACACGGAGGTGTCGATCTTCGTCACCTGAACGCCCAAATATTTTCCAAGCTTCACCTCAGGTCTTACTGCCACCTCAGCGGTAAAGATAAACGGCTTGCCGGATTCAATCTGTACAATATTAATCGTCGGTCTGGAAACAATGTCAATTCCGCTCTCGTCCGCGGCTGCCGGATAATTTCCCTGAATCAGTGTATTCGCTGCGTCCTCATAAAAAACACCTGCGCCGTACATCTTCTCGATCATCTTTCTCGGCACCTTGCCCTTACGGAATCCCGGAAGGCTGATCTTATTCTTTTCCTTTAAATAAGCCTCCTGAATGGCTTTCTCTACTTCCTCTGCCGCAACCTCGATGGTAAGCTTCGCCATATTCTTTTCCAAATTCTCTACCTGTACACTCATTACAACTGTTTCCTCCTTAAAAAATATATATAAAATATCATGTACATTTTCCGTTTCTTACAAGTCGCTGCACTCCCTGTCTTCAGGGGTTCTCGCTGTGTCCCGGAAAAAAGGGCGTACTACGACCGTCACAGTCATTTTAGGATTATAACATAATGCTTTGAAAAATACTAGCTTTTTTTCGCTTTTCTCAAAGAAAACAGGCTTTTCCCCACTCATACTCCTTCCACATTTCCAGCAGAAATAATTTTTTCCCACAGATAATAACCGTGTAGCAACTCTCCATTCAGCATTTGTGTCGTCTTGTAGGGCAATATATCTTCTTCCAATTCCAGTAGGACACTTTCTTTTTCTGAAATAAAATCAAGAAGTCTGTCTGCCGCGGATCTTGCGCGTGCAGACACCCCGGCAAAACGAATGTCCAATATCTCATAGCCAAATGGCTTGTATTCTTTCATCCACAGCGTCCGCCTCTGTACGCGAAGCATTTCTGCCAGCCTGTCGATTTCGTTCAACTCATTTTCTATGATCTCCCTCATTCCATTTTCGTCTTTTGCACGATATGCACGGCGGATCCGGTCTGTAATTCCTGCTTTTTTTGCCAAAAGCCTCGCCAATGTTTCATAATATGCGAACAATTCCCGATCCTCCCGATCCATATCATCCCATTTCCTGACATCCATAGAAATTTTTTCCACCAAGCCGGCATATTGTTTCTGTAGCTTCTCCTCCTCAAACATTTTGCTCAAAAGTCCCATCAAATTGTCCTGATACAAAATGGTCTTCGACGGATTTTCACAGTAACGGTTATGTTTTGACACTTTGTAATCCCGATTGTCAAAAGCGTCCAAGAGACAGTAGTTGTTCCAGTCCTTTCCAAAACAAAAGCGAAATCTTTCTTCAACCTGCTCCTGCAGCGGATTCTCCGAAAATCCATATTCCCCGTATAATGCCAGTGTCGGAAGAACTGTCAACAGCGGCGTCTCTGCACCGTTATCCATCCATACGGTACAAAAAACATCTTTCATTCCCGTTTTACAGCACGCTTTTAAGGCGTCTCTTGTCGTTTGAAACGATTTGCTGATCCCAGGCGCTATCCCATTCCATGTCCATGCTCCACCGGCAAAGATCAGCGGATTGCCAAGCCTTTGATGAATACGGATATATTTCTCATAAAAATCAATCCCTTCATTGTAGTAATCCCAGTAACAGAGCGTTACATCGCTCGACAAATTGTCTTTATCCTTCGGCGTCGCATCCTCCGGCAATCCATAGTAATCCTCCGTCCCAAAATTTAATTTCAGGTACATATCCGACCAGATGACCGGCGATAATCCCAGGCTTTTACACTCCTGCACCAACCACTCCAAATGCCGTTTCATGAGCCTTGCAGGTTCCTCATACCCATGCTTCTCCAAATACATTCCCCTGCCCAGATGAGCCGCCTCATCCATTCCCAGATGGACGATTCCGCCAGAAAAGCATTCCGATATGGTTCTCAGCAAAGCCATCATCAATTTTTCAGTTTTGTCATCCTCTAACAGGAGAATGTCATCAATATCCTTATACTCATTGAACGCCGGCTGCTTTAGCGCGCTGCGAAGATGTGCAAGCGTCTGTATGCAGGGAACAAGCGTAATGCCAAAAAGCAAAGCATAACGATCGCACTCCTTGATCTCTTCCTTGCTGAAACGCCCTCTTAAATATCCCCAGTACGGATACCCCTCAATTTCCAGCGTATCTTCCATATAGAGATAAAGACGATTCATTCCGAATTCCGCAAGCCTGAGCACATACTTTTTGAGCGTTTCAAGCCTTGGCACGCAATTTCTTGAACAGTCCAGCATGATTCCATTTGATTCAAAATTCGGAATTTCTTCCAGAATGAAATCTTGTTTTTGGCTATTTTGAAGCATCAGAGAAGCACCTCTGAAAAAATGTGCTTTTTTTTCATAATAAATAACACATTCTTCTTTTTGTTTCACGATTTTTAGCTTCTTCTCTGTACAAGGACGTCCGACAATACGTATTGACGCTTCTTTTTTGTCTCCAGACAACACGTATCCATGTTCCCTTAAAAAAATCTCAAGTCCCTCTGATAAATTGACGTCCGTATTATCTTCAAAATAAACAGTATTTTTCTCCATACGACTTTCTCTCCACTATTATTTTTCTCCGACGGAAGGAATTACAATCTCTGACAGTCCCACACATTTATTTCCCTGTCCGGACGCTTTTAACTCAATTTTAAGATGATCCATTTCCAGGACATTTGGAAATGTATAGGTAACTGCATATATGACTTTCCCATCAGATGCAAGCACTTCCGTTTCTCCGCCAGCCACATAGTCTACATTTTGTTCCTGTCCGTCACCGCCTGTGCAACAAAAACGAATTTCTGCCGGCTTCGCAGATACCGAATCTGTATAATGATATAAGGTAACATTTTTTATATTCTGTCCGCTATTCCATTTTAATGTGACAATCCCGCTGTTTCCCTCTTCTGGTATATCTTCCTCCCAGGTCGTCCATAAATCTGAAGATGCCGTCGTATTGTAGGCACCGTCTTTTAGCCGCTCCGTTTCAGCACTATGAAAATTGCCGCTTAATTCCGCCTGCACTGCCAGATTATCCGGCTTTGCGCCGTCTTTCTTCCCATGCTCTTCGAATCCTATATCAGGCAAACCATTATATAATTCATTTCCCCAGTAATCTTTTCCGCCATTTTCATTGATCACTGCTCCTGCGTCAACGCAAGGGGATGTATCTTGTATTTTAAACAGTTCTGTTTTCTCTCCCGTTTCTGCAAACAGCGGATTCTCTATCACGGCATGGGTATCAGAAGCAACGCTTCCAACGCCATAATAATTATTATGGTCATACGTACACCCTAATGTTTCAAGCGTCTCCTCGCCGCCGGTTTTATAAATGATATTATTTTTAAAACTTATATTTGATGCATTATCTCCCGACGCCTTATGGGCCTGGCGAACAAACAACGTATCTCCATAGACAAATGTGTTGTTATAAAAGGAAATGTCTTTTGTATTCGCGCCGTACATCATAATAACCTGACTATTATCCACGCAGCCATCGTTTACGCTGAGATTATAGCGTACAATATTGCCGCTGCTTTTATTGGAGGAGCACAGCAGGATAAAGCCTCCCTCATTGTCGTGCGAATAATTATATTCATAAATGTTGCCCGTTGTGCAATTATCAAAATCAAACGCCATCCCATCCAGCGTCGTTTTTGTCTCGCAGACTTCATTATAACGGAAGATACAATTATCTGAACTCCACATCCATACGCCTGCATGGTATTTTCCGTTCGGACGTGAATTGGCCGCCCTTACAAAATTTTTCTCTACAACCGCCCCGTCACAGCAGGTGATCACGATCCCATCCCCGTCGATATTCTCTACCGTATTATTGCTCACAACTACCTTTTCCGACGGATAGTATGCTCCTGCATCCGGCTCATCCAGATTCCATCTGACCGACCAGTATGAGTAAAAATAAATTCCCTCTCTCCCAAGATTTTTTACACTATTTCCATCAATTAAAATGTCTTCCCACTTTGACTGTACCGCGCCCTCTCCCGTAGAAGGATTTTTCGTTGATATCTTACCGATAATTCCACCGTTACATTTAGAACTGCCAACGCCGGTCGTTATCTCAACACCAGTCACATCATGTATATTACAATTTTTAATATAAATATGTTTTAAGGTTCCAGCATCTTGATTTTCAAAGCAAATCCCCTGCCGGTCCCCCTTCACCGCAGCTGTATTTGTTACCTCAAGGTGATTGATCTCCCAGTATTGTTGATTGTACAGATAAACGACCGCCCCCTCTTCCATATTTCCTTTGATGTAGGGATCAGAACCTTCGCCATAGCGGTCGATCACAATGGGATTGTTCTCACTGCCCGACCCCTTTGGCCAAAGCTTTCCTTCCCATGTTTCTCCAGCCTTCAGAAGAATTTTGTCTCCCGGCTGAAAAACCATGCCGTTTACTTTGTCCAGTGTTTTCCATGCACACGACGGTTCCAGCCCGGACGCACTGTCATTTCCCACGCTCGCATCTATATAATATGTTTTTCCCGGAAGTTCTTCTGCATTGACCGGTATTTGAAAAACAAGCATATAGCTAAATAACACAGCCAGAAGAACTGGCATACTCCATTTTCTTATTTTCATCGTACTCTCCCTTCTGCCGTTAAAAACCGGCGGTCAAATAAATATCTGTGTTTCATGACTGCAATTTCTCCGCCCGATATTCCGACGGATACATTTTTGTGCTCTTTTTAAATACTTTTGAAAAATAACTGGGGTCTATGTAGCCAACCATCAACGCAACATCCTTTGTCATGATCGACGGGCAGTTTACCAGGATTTCTTTCGATTTCTCAATTCGCATTTCCTGGATATAATGATTTGGCGTAACGCCTTTATACTCTCGAAAAAGTCTGCTTAAATAAGATGGGACAAGCCCGAATTCCTGCGCCAGCATTTTTGTACTCAGCCGCTGTGTGTAATTCTCATGTATATAAGTCTCAAGGCGGCGAACCAAAGCCTCCGTATTTTCCTCTGCTATAGGAAACATCATGTCATGACACCAAAAGACAAACTCGGCAAATATCTCTTTCAAGCCGGCGGAACGCATAACGATCTCATTGATAGAACTTGGCATATCTTCAATATTTTCACCCCTAAACGCCGCTCTGTATGCCTGAATAAACAACACGATTTTATTTAAGGTTAATTCCAGATCATATTGCGTAATCTTCTCCATCTCCATCTGCTTTTCTATTTCTGCTAATATCACCTGAAAATCTTTAAATTTCCCGTTTTTTATCATATACTGCAGAGCTTCCTCCGTCGCTTTTGCCATATAAAAAGAAGTTCTCTTTCCGTCTGCTCTCACCACGTTGCTCTCTCCATACTCCCAGTTCATGCAAAGCACTTTTCGAAGCTGCTTAACCGTCTGCCGAACATCTTTTAATTCCACACATGGCTCTGCCGCTGCAGCCAACGGCAGCCGGCTTCCTTTCTTTTTCAGAACCCTGTCAACCGCTCCGCACACATTGATTTCCTTTTCGGACTCCAACAGAAAAATCATCTCATTTGGATATTTTCCATCATATGCATAAATCCCTTTTAGTTCTGGAATTTCTTCCACTATCGCCTGCCTAAGATCAATTTCCTGCCAAAAAGTACTGTCAAAAACGTCCTCCTCTATATTCTGGCTGCAGTAAGCTTTGGCAACAAAATACACCGGATAAAGTTTATAAAATTCAACATTTTGTCCCTCATTTACCTTTTCCTGCAAATTGTGTTCGGAAACCTGACTTTTTCCAATTAAAACCTGTCTTAAAATCCTGTCTTTTTTATTTGCTATGCAGGATAATAAGCTCTCTTTTAATTCCCCCAGCAGTAAAAGCAGCTCCTGCTTATCTATAGGTTTTATCAGATAACGCTTTGCTTCGTATTTTACTGCCTGCTGCGCATAGGAAAAGTCCTGGTAGCCGCTTATGACAACACTGAGTACCTGCGGTTTTGTCTGATGTACGTATTTAAGCACCTGTAGTCCATCTACTACCGGCATATTGATATCCGTAAACAAAACATCCACCGAATGATTTTCTAAATATTCCAGCGCCTCCTTCCCATTTTTTGCCAGCATCACAACCTGAAACTCCTCGTCAAGGCTTTCGATCAACTTACTGATCCCCCGCAAAAGAGGAAGTTCATCTTCTGCAACAAGAACTCTAATCATCCAAACGTCCCCCTATCACAACTACTGCTCCCTCATCATTATACAGACGAAAAACAAAATCATTGTCATAGCAAATCATAAGTCTCATGTAAATGTTCCATATTCCCATTCCTTCTACCCTACTGTCCTCAAGCTTGTTTCGAACCTGATGAAACGAAAATTCTTCTTTTCTTCTTTCAAATTTCTCCAGATATTTTGCCGGAAATCCGCCTCCATTATCACGGATCTCGATCATCCATTTTCCATCTTTTTTTAAAATTGATATTTTAATTTTCCATACCGGCTCCATATTCTTAAAGGAGTGCTTAAAACTATTCTCACAGATAGGCTGAATGATATACTTCGGGATCTTGATTCGGCACAGCTGCTCATCTACTTCCATTTCGTACTGAAACAGCTCCTCATACCGCTCTTTCATCAACTCCATGTAATCAAGAACGTAATCCATCTCGTCCTTTATCTGACTGTATCCATCCCCCATATGGGAGCCATATACCAGCATCCTTCGCAGGCGCATACACACATTGGGGATCTTATCATCTCCATACCCTTGCGCTTCTATAGATATAATTGCAAGTATGTTGTATAAGAAATGAGGATTCATCTGGGACTGCAGAGCAAACAGCTGCGCTTTTATTTCGTTTGTTTCCGAAGCGTACTCTCTTTCCAGTGCTACTTTCATCCGCTCAATCATCGCCTGAAACGCCCATTGAAGACGAACAAATTCGTCGTTATCCTGCCACTGCCCAAGCTCCATCTGCGGGTGGTCTAACGTCATGCGGCTAACGGATTCATTTAATTGCTCCAATGGTCTTGAGAGCCTTTTTACAATAAATATTTCGGTTGCCACCGCTGTCAGCAGGATTAAAAAAATACTGATCAGGATCGCCATATTATATTGATTAAAAAAAGAAAGATCTCTCCCCTTCTCTTTTATAAACACAATCTGATAAGGGGCATAGCTAAGCCTTTTTGCATATACAAAGCATCCCGAAACGTCCAGCATAGTTTCCTCCTGCGAGGATTCCATAATGGCAGATATTATCTCCTGGTACGACCGCTTCTCCGGGTTCCTTTTCACCGGCAGGCTCTCATAGATCAAATTTTTTTTATCCAATAAAACAACATATGTGTCTTCGCCCACGCTTTCCACCGCCCGATCAAGCCATTTTACATCCTCCTGCACCTCCACATAGGCATAGACCTGCTCATTCGTTATGTAGTTCTTGATCTGGCGAACAACAGAAAAATAAGGTTCTTCCGACGATCCCGTATCATTTAAAATATCATTTTTATACCATGTGTAGTACACATGCCGGTTTTCTTTTTGAAAAAACTCCTGCACATTTCTGAAACTCTCACTGGAAAACCACTGTGCGATTCCGGAATTTGTCGTTATATCTGTAGCCGTATAAACAAAATCATTCTGCTGATTATAAAGACAAATTCTTTTGACCCCATCTCTCTTAAAATTGTAAGAGTTTAATAATCGTACCACCTCCGCATTCGCCAGCGGTTCCTGCTGGAAGTAATTTTCTTCCGAACTCGTCGACAGCTTTCTGAACATATCTACAATATCCGGATTTGCCGCAATCTGAACCGCCGTCTTGTCCAGAACGTAAAAATGATTATCAAGCTGATTCACAATGATGTCTGATACGATCTTAAAATCCTCCTGCATATTCTCCGACATCGTCGACATTACCTTATGGTAATAAATACTGCCCAGGATGATAACGACAAACAAAATAATTATATTTTGCGCCAGTATCATTTTGGTCTTAAACCGAAATTTATGAAACATGAATTACCCCTCTTTCTGGTGTGACAACCCTTCTATTGTCTTTATTCTACCATAATTAACGGGTATTTTAAGCATAAACAACTTCTTTGCGCTACTATTTACAACCTGCTTTCCGGCCGGAAAACACTTAGCCTTTGACCGCGCCGGCCGTCATTCCTTCAACAATGTATTTCTGCAGACACAGGTACATGATCACAACCGGCAATATTGTAAACATGATCGCCGCAAATACATACTGCCAGTCACGGGCATATAAGCCATAGAAATTATACACCATCATAGGAATCGTTGTTCGATCCGAACTACTCATCAAATACAGGGGGATTTGAAAATTATTCCAAATACTGATCGTGGCAATGATCAAATTTGTAATCACCGCAGGCTTCATAATTGGAATCAACACCTTAAAAAACATCTGTATCGTGTTGCAGCCGTCTATTAACGCCGCCTCGTCAATTTCCCTTGGAATCCCTCTCACAAAACTTGCAAACGTCATTACTGCAAAAGAAAGATTTACAGATGTAAACACAAGTATAACCCCGATATAAGACTCCAGCAGATGCATTTTTAACAAAAGAAAATACGTTGTGACTAACTGCATTGTTGCCGTCAATCCAAATACAAAATAATAGTATACTGCGTTCATCTTCTTATCATTTCTTCTGGAAATCACGATTCCCGCCATACTCCCAAAGATAATTATAAAAGCAACCGATACCACTGTGATAATAAGACTGTTTTTATAACCCCTTAAAATATTTCCCGTTTCTAATACATGACGATAATTTTCAATCATAAATTGCTTTGGCAGGCTTAAATCCATATGAAGCGCCTCTCCCTGAGTCTTGAATGATCCCAAAACCATCATAAGGATCGGTATCAGAAACACCGGAGCCACAAGCAGGCACAATACGAAGGAAATGACCTTTTCTCTTCTCTTTGATTTCATTATGACTCCACTTCCTTTCCTCTTAAAAAGCGATTAAGCGCAAATGCAATCACTACAATCCCCACCGATAAAATGACAGAACTTGCGCTGGATTTTCCAAGAAGCCCCAACCCAAACGCTCGGTATGTATAGGTATTAAGAACCTGCGTGTCAAATCCCGGTCCCCCTCCTGTCAAGGCGTATACAAGGTCAAACACTTTCAATCCGCCCGTAATGTTCAATGTTATAACAACCGTAAAAGAAGGCGCAAGCAACGGAAGTGTTATCTTCGTAAAACGCTGCCACGCTGTCGCCCCATCCATCTCTGCACTTTCATACAATTCTCTTGGTACAGACTGCAGCCCTGAGATAAATAAAAACATATTAAATCCAGCCCACATCCATACTTCAATAAAAATGATCCAAAACATTGCCGTTCCATACTGTCCAAGCCAATCGCCAGTAAAATCTGACAGCCCCACGGCAGCCAGGACATTGTTTAAAAGTCCGTCTTGCTTTAAAATCCCTGTAAACAAAAGCCCTATGATCATGCAGCTCAATACGCATGGCAAATAGAATAATGTACGGAAAAATCCGTTTCCTTTAAATTTTTGAACAACAAGGAGCGCAAGGCAGAGACCAACAATTGTTTTAAAAATAGTAGTCATGGCAGCAAACAATGTTGTATTCCAAAGCGAACGCAAAAAAACCTCGTCTCCAAACAAGTTGATAAAGTTCTGAACCCCCAAAAAATGCGGCGTATTCAGGCGATCCATATTCCAATCTGTAAAAGAAAAGAAAAAAGCCATCAGAATAGGTACAATATAGAAAAGCGAATATACCACTATCGCAGGTATACACATCCATCCCGGATATAATTTCTTTGTAATATTGTTTTTCATAGCGGTCTCCTATAGTCAAAGATGCCGTGCCAGCTATACGGACACGGCATCTTCGTTCATATATTATGTTGTATTTCCTCGCTTTCAGAATCAGTTAAATGCCTCAACGCCCTGATCCTTCATATACTGTTCAAAATCCTTCTGGAATTGTTCCAGCACCTGCCCGCCATCCTTATCGCCTTTTGCAGGGGCATCTACATAATATACGTACAAACTGCTTTCACACAGCGCATTCAGATCCATTACATAGAAATTCCATTCAGGTATAACATTTCCAGTCTGAATATATTTTTCGTTAATATCCTGCAGATAAGCCGGAAGTTCACCACCATCAGCGCCCTCAAATGCCGGGAAGCCAGGACGTCCTTCAAAATACATACTTGCGTATTCCGGAGTAGCCCACAGAGCAAATACCTTCTTTACGGTTTCCAGATTCTTCGAATCTTTATATGCGACAAAACCAGGGGATGACATATTTTCTGTCACAACATCCACACCGTCTTTCATGGAAATTGCAAACATCCCTATATTGGCTTCCGGATTTGCCTCCAGGACGCTTGCCGCAAAGAAATCTCCATTAAAATGCATTGCTGCACTTCCATCTGCAACAGCCGCTATTGCGTCGTCATATGTTGCAGAGGTAAAGTTATCATTTACATATCCCTGCTCATATAAGCCCAGATATTTATCTATGACCTCCGCAAATTCAGGAATATCTGTCCATTTCATTTCATTGTTCAACAGCTTGTCTGCGTATTCCTGCGAACCTTCCGCTCCCAGAGCTTTTGCAAAATTATCTGTCATCAAAATCTGGGGAACCCAGCTATCTTTCGGGACAAAAATCGGTGTCGTACCAGAATCTTTGATTTTCTGGCACACATTCAGAAAATCTTCCCATGTCTCCGGCACCTCAGTCACACCTGCTTTTTCAAAAACATCTTTATTATAAATAAAGCCATGTGTTCCAGGTACGCTTAAGAATGGGAAACCATAAATTTTACCATCCTCTTTATATGTAACATTATCCGGGATCAAAAGCTGATCGACCCACGCTTCATCACTGAGATCCGCAAAGTTGCTTGCGGGGTCAACAATATCATAGATTGCCGGAATATTATAATCGATAATATCCGGCGCTTCTCCCGAATTAAGTTTCATCTTGATCATGTTTAAGGATTCCGCGTCCGGTACCACCTGCACGTCTACAACGATGTTTTCCTCCTTTTCCAGCTTTTCGATCATCTTCTGCAAACCGTCATAGTATCTGGATTGCTGCACCATTGCAGTAATGACAGTCTTTTCATCACTCTGCTTTTCCTGTGTCACACCAGCATTTTCCGTGCTTCCGGCCGGCTCTGTCCCGCTTGCCTCGCTCCCACATCCGGAAAGTAGTCCTACCCCCATCATACACGTCAATCCAACTGCCATTAATTTGTTGATTTTTTTCATTTTTACTTTTTCCTCCTTTTTAGCATCGTCAGATTTATTATGTTTTTATTATAAATCCACAAAAAATTATCGTAAATGTATAAAACTAAAATGACAGATGGATAATCTTAAACTTTTTATTCATGAAATTGCACTTTATGGATAAAAGCTATAAAACTCTCATTCCCTCTCCATCGCAATGATCGTGTAATCCTTCTGCTCCGTCCCCTCTCCCGTTGGTGCAAACCCGTGCTTTTTCCAAAATTCATACGCCCTGCCTTGCTTTTTCCAGCATAAACCAGCCGATAAACGCTGTCTTTTCTTCGGGATAATCCAGAGTCAAATCCAGAACTGCAAGCAAACTCCCGCCTTCCCAAAAGCCGACAAAATATTTATCCTCCAGATCCTTGCCCGGCGGCAGCAACGTGATGATCTCCGTTAGATTCTCCGGCATAGGCTGCAAGTTCATGTGCTTGTAATAATCGGGATTCCCACTGCAAAGCTTATAAACTGCTGGAATATCCTCACCTGCAATTTTCTTTACCCGATATTGTTTTGATAAGTCATGCAGATTCATTTTATTCTCCCTTTCCGCCTTACCTCATGCACGACCGCTTCCCCACTAACAGTCCGTTCCTCCTGCCATCTCCCGGATCTGCTCAAGCGGAAGCTGTGTTTTTCCGCTGTCTGTTCTGCGGTCATCCCCATATTTAAAAATCTGCGCGCTACAAAGTTCATCGACTCGCCGACCTCGATCACGTGTCTGTCGGGGTCATACAGCCGCACTACCCGCTGCCCCCAGTCGTGTTCCATAGATTCGTTGACATAGGAGACGGGCGGCTCCTGCTTTTGCAGACGCGCAAGAAATCCGTCCATATCATTTTCCTCAAAGTAAAGCTCCGCATCGCAGCCGCCGTAGACAGCCTTCTTTCCGGTAAAACGCTCCCACGTTTTTCTCTCCTGGAGCACCAGTCCCTCCGTCAGGATCACGTTCTCCCCGAAATCCGTGACCACCGAAAGTCCGAACAGCTCCCGGTAAAAAGCTTTCGACCGCTCGATATCCTCCACAACGATCAGTGTATTTTTTAATCTCATACGTTCCTCCTACACCAAAATCTCCATGCCCGCATACATCTGCTCCACCGACTCCCCAAGCTCCTCGTATAAAATCGCATAGGCGCGCTTGCCGGTGCAGTGTCCGGTAATCACACGCGCAATCCCGGTGCTCCGTATGCGCTCTGCCAGCGCGCGCACCTCCGCCTCCGGCGAAGCAAACAGATGAAGTCCTCCAATCAGCGCATAACTGTGCTTTTGCGGGAAGGCGTCTGCCGTCTCGGCTATGATATTGTCCGCCCCTCCATGCGAACAACTGTTGAAGATCACCAGTCCCTTTGGGGTGTCGAGCACAAGGCTCTGCTCGTGTGAGAAATCATCCGGCTGCAAACGACAGCCGCACCGCACATACAGCCCCGCCTTTTCCCCCAGCTCTCCCAGTCCCGGCGTGCTGTGCGCGAGAAGATACGCCCCCGGAAAAAGCTCATACGCTCCATCCGCGTATACGATACGGCTCCGGTATTTCGCAAGAAGCCCCTTTTTTACTCCAATATATTTGTGAAACACTCCTTTTTTTGCATAGCAGTTTTCCGCCGCCCCCTTCCGGCTGTAACTCGCTCCGGGAAATATTGTCAATGATTATTTTCGCGTACATTCTGCCCCCCATCAACTGCTTTCACATAAACCTGACACGGATTCCACGCATCCCACAGTGTCGGGAAACATTCAAACTCCCGAAACCCCATCTGCTCATAAAATGCGTTGGTGCTGTCATATTCCGCATAATGTCCCTTCTGCACCGTCTTTACCTGCAAAAACTCATACCCGTGCCCGGCTGCGTACCGTTCTGCCGCAAGGACAAGCACTCTGCCCACCCCCGCTCCGTGAAATTCCCTTCGCACGCCCATCACAAAAATTTCCGCGGTATATGGACTTGTCTCCTTCAGCGCAAGAAATCCAACCGACGTTCCCTTACGTTCACATCTCCAGAACGGAAGACTCCGGCAGCCTTCGATATACTCTTTCGTGCTCTCCGGCAATCCGAACCACTCCGGCAGTCCCGCCAGAATCTCCGACGCAACCGCCGCCTTCCTTGTAGGATCGGTAACACGCTCCACCGCATCCGTGCCTGCAAAAAACACATCGCTCTCCACTGCTGCCCCACACTGCTTCTCTCGTTTCTTTGTCTCCTTCATAACTTCTCCTTATTTCCTACACATCTGCAAACTGCTGCATATAAAGCTTATAATATGCGCCTTTGTTCTCCATCAGCTCCGCAGGCGAGCCCTGCTCCAAAATGCCGCCCTGATCGATCACAAAGATGCGGTCTGCGTTCTGTATCGTTGAAAGCCGGTGCGCAATGACAAAGCTGGTGCGCCCCGCCAGCAGCGCCTCAATCCCTTTTTGCACCAGAAGCTCCGTATGCGTGTCAATGCTCGACGTCGCCTCGTCCAGAATCAGGATCTTCGGCATCGAAACCATCGTGCGTGCAAACGCGATCAGCTGCCGCTGCCCGATCGAAAGCCCTGCGCCGTGCTCGCGCAGTTCTGTGTCATAGCCCTTCTCCAGCTTCATGATAAAGTCATGCGCGTTGACCGCCTTCGCCGCCGCGATCACCTCCTCCTCCGTCGCGTCCAGCTTTCCGTAGAGGATATTCTCGCGCACCGTCCCGTGAAAAATAAAATTGTCCTGCGTCATAACGCCCATCTGCTTTCTGAGACTGTGCATCGACACCTTGATCAGGTCATAGCCGTCGATCGAGATCACGCCCTCCTCAATATCATAAAAACGGCTGACCAGGTTCACGATCGTTGTCTTACCCGCGCCCGTCGGACCGACCAGCGCGATCGTCTCGCCCGGCTGTACCGTAAAGCTGACGTCCGAGAGCACCTTCGTCTCCGCCGCAGTTCCCTTGTCATAGGTAAAACTCACATGGGAAAACTCCACCTTTCCCTGAATGTCCGGCAGCTCGGTCACGTACGGCGCATCGACGATCTCCGCCTCTGTGTCCAGTATATCAAAAATGCGCTCTGCCGCGGTCAGATTCGTGACCAGACTGTTATAGAAATTACTCAGGTTCATGATCGGATTCCAAAACATATTGATATACGTTCCAAATGCTACCAGAAGCCCGACCGACACCTGCTCGACGCCCAGAAAACGCACCCCGACCAGATACAGCATCATCGCACCGATGCCCCAGCAGAAATCAATGACCGCGCCAAACATATCCGAGAAACGCACCGCAGCCACGAAGGACTGCTGGTGCTCATCCGTGAGTCTTCCGAAAATCTCTCGCGTCTCCTCCTCCGCGCCAAAGCTCTGCACCACGTTCATGCCGGCAATGTCCTCATGCACATAGGCATTCAGATTCGATGATTTTTTCCGGAAAATATGCCAGCGCTTATGCGACGCCGTCTGCACAAACCAAATGCCCGCCATCATAAACGGAATCGTACTAAGCGCCGCAAGTGCAAGTCTCCAGTCCTTGATGAGCATGATGACCACCACTCCGATAACCGTCACAAACTCGGGGATCAAGGTCGTGACCGCGTTGACCAGTACATCCTTTAAGGAATTGACATCCCCAATGACGCGCGCCAAAATCTTTCCCGTCGGTCTGCTGTCAAAAAATGAAAACGACAGCGTCTGAATATGCTCATATAACTCCTGACGGATCGTAAGCAGAATTTTATTCGACACAACAGACATCACATACATCCGAATCTTGACGGTAATGATAAAAATAATATTCAAAACCAGTGCAAATATTCCAAGCTTTAACAGCCCCCGCAGATCGCCATCCGCAATATAATGGTCGATCGCCTCCTCGATCAGCAGCGGATTCGTCAGGGAGATTGCCACGGTGATTCCCATGCACAGCAAGACCGCAAGCAGAATCCCCTTATATTTTAATAAGTAAGAAAACAACCGGCGCAAAATTTTCTTTTTGTCCGTGCCCTCCATCAGTTGTTCATCTTCTCTGTATGAATTAACAGCCAAAGCCATTCACCTCTCTTTTCTTTTTTATCGCGCACCGACTGCTGCATCCGCCATCGGCATTTCCTCCGGCGGCAGAACATTCTGCACCAGACAGGTCTGGTAATACAGCCCTCTTTTTGCCAGAAGCTCCTCGTGCGTGCCGCGCTCTGCGATCCTCCCGTCCTCCACATAAAGGATCTCATCCGCATGGCGCACTGCCGAGATACGGTGTCCGATAATAATCTTTGTCGTATTTTCAAGCCCGTTTAACATTTTCTGAATCTCATGCTCCGTCTCCATATCAAGCGCGGAGGTGGAATCGTCCAGTACCAGAACCGGACTGTGCTTTGCCAGCGCCCGCGCGATGCTGATGCGCTGTTTTTGTCCGCCGGAAAGTCCTACGCCGCGTTCTCCGATGACCGTCTCATACTGCTCCTCCATCTTCTCGATAAATCCGCGCGCCCGCGCGTTCTCCGCGGCGGCGTGCACCTCCTCCATCGGCAGGCTCGCGCGCTGTCCCATCTTGATATTTTCTTCAATCGTGTCCGAAAAAAGAAAGACGTCCTGAAGCACCACCGCAATATTTCTGCGAAGCTGTGTTAAGGAGAGTCTGCGCACATCCACGCCATCCACCATAACTGCTCCGTCCGTCACGTCGTAGAAACGCTGCAATAAATTGATGATTGATGACTTTCCCGCACCGGTTGCACCCATAATGCCAAGTGTTTTTCCCGCGGAAACACAAAAACTGACGTCCTTTAGAATTTCCTTTTCTCCGATGGAAAAGGACACATGATCAAAACGGATGTCACCATTGATCTTTTCCGCCTTCACCGGAGCTTCACCGTCAACAATTTCCGCCTTCTCGTCATAAATTTTCCTTATCTTCTTGTAAGAAGCTGCGGCGGAAGACACATCATTGGTCAGCCAGCCCATCATTTCCATCGGCCATGTACAGTTCCTGCTGTACTCAACAAACGCCACCAGCGCGCCGAGCGTCATCTCCCCGTTCATCACAAAAAGTCCGCCCAGAATCGCCGTGCCGACCGGAAGCACCTTCCCCACAAACTGAAACAGCGGATAATAGCGCACAAGCACCTTTGACTGCCGGATGTTCAGTTCATAATAGCGGCTGTTGTGCGATAAAAACTTGGAAATCTCATGCTTTTCCCGCGCAAATGCCTTCACTGTCCGCACGCCTGCCAGGTTCTCCTCTGCCACTGTCGTGAGCACTGCATTTTCCTCGCTGATCTCCTCGTAAATCTTATCCAGCTTCCGCTCCATGACCACCGCTGTCGTCCCGCAGACGAGCATTGTCGCAAGCGGCACAAGCGCAAGCTTCCAGTTTAGGGAAAACATACAGTAAAGCACCATGCTTACATGGATTGCCACCTCCACAACAAGCATCCCGACATAGCCCATCGCGTTCCAGATCTTGTCGACGTCATCCTTTACGCGCGCCATTAATTCTCCCGTGTTCGTGTTCTGAAAATAATTCATCGACAGCGTCTGGATATGATCAAACAAATCCTTACGCAACTGCGCGCCGATTTTTGACGACAGCAGATCAAACAGAAACTCCTTACAATATCCAAAGACACAGCGCCCGATACCGCAGATTACGATCCCCAGCAAAAGCGGCGCAAGCAGCGAGCCGTCCCCGCCAAGTATCACATCGTCTACGATGCTCTTTGTTATTTTGGGGTACAGCATATCAAGTGTGATTGCCGCCACCATCGATGCGATGGCGATCAAATATCCGTACCAGTAACGTCCCAAATAAGAATATAACTTTTTCACTCTAAAACGCCTCCATATCTTATTTTTTTGTGAGCTGCCCTTTCCGTAAAGCTATGCAAACAACGAGCCCTACCCTCCGCAAGTTTCCATTCATGTGTGTGTACATCCCTACATGAAATTTTTTTGATCCATAAGAATTACCTGCCTGCGGCGGATCGCTTCTGCGACACGATTCCATTCCAACGCAGCGCGATCCCCCGGAGGGCTTTGCTTCGCACACCCTCACGCTGTCCCAAACCGGAAAGGAAACACGCTTTTGCCGCGCCGCGCATGATTGCAGAGCATTTTCCTATGTTACAAAAAGAGAGCCCAAACGGACTCTCTTTTCTCTCAAAACAACGGACAATCTATTTTGCAAATGATCCGCTTTCTAAACAACGAGCGGCATGCTTCGCGATATGTCCTTATTTCAATATAAAAAGTCCGCGGTATTCCATAGAATCACCGCGGACTGTTATCCACCATAGACCGAAAACTATCGTAAATCTGTCTGCCTGCCCGAGGTAATGCTATGCTTGTCATCTCTGTTTGTCATTGCATCAGTCATTCTAAGCTTGATCATAGTGATTACCTCCTTCTCTTTTATTTGCTTATCTAACTTATATTAAATAGTATACGCATATATTTTTTGAATTGTCAAGGAATTTCTCAAAATTTACCAACATAATATCCGTATGTCTGTAAATAATAGGATTAGGACTTACAGTAATCTTTATTGTACTCCTAAAAACAATAAGACGTGCCAATAGACGCACGAAATCAACAGACAAGTATGGAGGAAAAAACCATGAGTGGAACAAACAATTCCGGTTCTAACACAAACCAGATGGCAGTGCCGCAGGCAAAGGAAGCCATGAACCGCTTTAAGCAGGAAGTTGCAAGCGAGATCGGTGTACCTTTAAAGGAGGGCTACAACGGTGACTTGACTTCCGCACAGGCAGGAAGCATCGGCGGCGAGATGGTCAGAAAAATGATCATGAAGCAGGAGCAGCAGATGTCAGGCAAATAAATTTGCCGCAAATAAGTTTGCCGCAAATAGCTTTGCCCAAGGTTTCACTTTATAGGGAACTTTGTTCCCTGATAAGGTAACAAAAACGTGCCATGTCAGCAGTTCATCTGCTGCTGTGGCACGTTTTTTATGAAAAAATGACTTACAAAGCGCACCGCTGATTGCGTACATACGAGCAGACCAGCCGGGCTTCTATCATTTATGCCCGATAGACAAGCCCCTTTCTGATCTCCGCCACAGCGTCCTCGCCTTTCAGATATTTCACAATGGCAAGTGCAAACGGAATCGCCGTTCCCATTCCGCGGCTAGTGATAATCGTTCCATCTGTCACCACCTCGTCCTCATCAACAAACGCTCCGGTGAGCTTTTCCTCAAATCCGGGATGACAGACCGCATGTCTGCCCTCTAAGATCCCTGCTGCTCCAAGCACGCTTGGCGCAGCACAAATCGCACAGACCAGCTTTCCCGCAGCGGCAAATTCCCGAATAACTTTATTGACTGTCTCATCCGCACCAAGATTCAGCGTTCCCGGCATACCGCCCGGCAGCACGATGCCGTCCAACTCATCATAGTTAACGTCAGATGCCAGAGCATCCGCCATAAATATAATGTCATGTGATCCCTTCACCTCACGCGTTCCCGTAATAGAAATCATCACGATCTCAAGCTTTGCGCGGCGTGCGACATCCACAACTGTCAGCCCCTCAATTTCCTCACATCCGTCCGCCATAAAAATTCCGATTTTACTCATAATTACCACCAAATCCTTTCCCGCCTCATTGTTGCTTTTTATCACGCATATATCCGCAGCTATCGTCAGCCAGAACCAGACCTTCACCGCACATCTGATTCTGAATGTTTAAGACCTCCTTTTGCGTGCAGCCAGTGTACGACATGATTTTTTCCAAAGGCTCATTCTCCGCGAGCATACGTCTGACAAAATTTAAAGTAGCCTGTTCAAGCCCTCGCTCCAGTCCCTGCTCAAGCCCTTGCTCCAGTCCCTGCTCAAGCCCTTGCTCCAGTCCTATTTTAGTAGCATGATCAATAATACGGTCTGTTTCGAGTTCTAAAACCTTTCCGCCCATAATATCACCGATCCTTTCCTTCAATTGTTCTGCCGGTTGCAGTATATAATCAGAAATCCGCTTGATCAACTCCACCAATCTTGTATACAGATCAGCTTCTTCGTCTCCGGGGAGATTCTCCTTCAACTGTTTTCGGATCGTCTCAAACTCTAAAAGCATCTGCGCAAGCAGCGCCGGATCGCTTTCTATCCTGTTCAACGATTTCTCATAACGCATAATATAAAAAGGAAGAAAGAAAAGCAGCTTCTTTTGAAAAATATCATGCCGTGTGTATTCCTGCACTTTTAAGATTGGTATCTGATAGACAAAAGCAGTTTTATCCGGAAGATTCACCTTTACCTTCAGTTGATCCGGCGCATGACTGTTATGACGAAGATAAATAACGCAGGAATGAGGGAAATTCATTTCATACATGTCCCCGGATTTTGACGCTTCCTCCAATGCGATCGAAAAATCATATTCGATCATTCGGATGCTCATGCTGCTGTCCGCAGTGCTTTGGCATTCAAAATGATACAGCTTATCACTAATGCGAAAATAAGAATCCGTAGTAATCCCACCGGAAGGAAGATGATGTTCATTGCGGTACTGTACAATCTCATCCTTTTTCGTATAAGAGGTATGGAATACCTCGTTGATGACCGGAATGATCAATACCGGCATTTTTTCCAGCATCGTTCGGAACACATCGTCAAAAATCGTATTGTCTGCCATTAAGATGCCCCTTTCTTTTCTTCATTATAGCAAAGGTTTCGATAAATGTGAATCTGGATTTTCAAACCTACATAGATAAAAAAATTTTTCATAGAAAAGAGACTCAAAAAATGAGAAATGGCATTCCTTCCATTGTCTTTCCAAGTCCAAAATGCTACAATGAAAGCATTCCACACAGCTGCGGGAAGTCCTTATCGTCATTGAGGATATGGACGATCGTTCCGCAGATTGCACGGCTAATATTTTAAAAAAAAAGAAAGGCGGTCACAGATGGAAATCGAACGCAAATACCTGATTCGGGAGCTGCCGGAACGCTTAGAGCAGTACCCCTGCCGTCAGATTGAACAGGGCTACCTAAACACAGACCCTGTCGTGCGCATCCGCCGCACCGACGAACAATACACTCTGACCTACAAAGGAAAAGGCTTTATGGTACGCGAGGAATACAACCTCCCTCTGAACAAAAAGGCTTTTTTACATCTGCGCGAAAAAATTGACGGGATTCTTATAAAAAAGCGCAGGTATCTGATTCCGTTTGAAACATATACCATTGAGCTTGATGTCTTTGAGGGCGCACTTGCCCCCCTGCTGCTCGCCGAGGTAGAATTCGAGACAGAGGACGAGGCAAACGCGTTTGTCCCTCCGTCATGGTTTGGCGAGGACGTCACCCTTTCCTCCGCTTATCACAACAGCACGCTCAGCGGGAGGACGCTATCAGAAAAATGATTCTATTTATTGCCATGCGCCTTGACATCTATATCGGAGGTAGTGAATATGAAGGCTTTATTGTTATTAAACTTAATCGTTCCGTTGGTTATGCTTTTGGTTTCTTTTCAGTTGAGAAAATATCCTGTAAGTGATATGCAGTCACACACTGGCTATAACACACCTACATCTCGCAGGTCAAAAGTTCATTGGGACTATGCACAAAAGATTGCTCCCGACATTTTTCAACATTTTGGGAAAATATTCCTCATTGTCGAAATCCTTTTGTGCGTTATGTGGTTTGCCCTTGATATTAATGTGAATATAGCGGTTATTATTGGTACAATTATAGGTTTCTGCGGCTTATTCCTCGGTTTTTGGAAAACCGAAAAAAGTATTAAAGATAATTGTCCCCAATAATCATATTTTTCAGTAGTCATGCTCTCTGGCATGACCGCTTTTTTGTCCCGGCTCATGTGGTATGGGGCTGCGTGTTCGCAGCAGCTTCCGCTTCCAGCACTTTCATCATCTTGTCGGTTGTTGTGTCGGTTGCACCCTGCTTAAAGAAGCCGGAAACGATAAGGACGGAGTTGCCCATGCTGATTTCCGTCACACAGTCCGGGCGGCAGTCTATTTTGGTGGTGCTTATCTGTTTCATTTCTGTCATAGGCTCTCCTTTCGCTGCTTTATCAGTTTCTTTAAGCGTTCCAGCTTTTCCTGTGCGGTTTCCTTTCGGAAATTGCTGCCCGTGAAGCGGTCGGGGGGGGGAGGGGGTAAGGATGCGCTGTGTTACCACGGAAAAATAATGTAAAAGATAAAAGAACTGATTACCGAAGCTATTAGAAAAACGATCTTACTTTTTGACCTCTCGTAAAACATAAAAAGAAAAACGACTGCACCTACGCTATCCATCAATAACTGAAACAGGAATGTATGATGTTCTAAAAAATGGATAGAAATCGCCATAACTTCTGCAACTAAAGCACCTACCGGTAAGGCAATATAGAATTAAAAGCATGTTCTTTATTCCAATAGTACAAAATAAACGCTGCTATTGCACAGGGAATTGAAAGAATGGTAAACAATACAAACAGTGAGAAACGAAATCCTCCAGAAAACAGCGGTATGAACACTCCCAGGATTGCCTGTAAGCCGTAAAAACTCAATGTCATTCCGAACATATATAGGAATGAACTAATTCCTGCGCAGATGTTTGATGTGCTTAATAAGACGATAATTGTATTGCTAATAATCCAAAAGCCCAATAGTGTTTGAGTCGATGAAAAACTCCATAGTGTATCTGCCGGACAAAAGTCTGTCAATCTGCAAATACATCCAACAATAATTCCAACCAAAAATGTTTTTACATAAAATATTATACTATGATTTAAGGTTATGTTCAAAGAAATCACTCCATTCAAAGTTTCGATCTTGTTGATTTGTTTGTGATCATATTTTACCATACAGACTTTTAAGAAATCTATTTATTTCCCCTTAATTTTAGGAATAGTGAGAGCTACTGTCTATCTAATTTTTATGTATTGCTTTATCGAACACGAACATTAGCTCCGAGATTCTGATCTTTCCAAAAGGGCTGCCCAAAACAAACTTCCGAAACGGCGGAACAGCAGTTGGGTTGATACGAAAATGAGTGCTCTGTGCCATCTCCATTCACAAATAAACCACCACGCAAAGTTCACCGAAGTCGGACATAACACAGGCTTTTTAGCTGCTCGAAAAAGACATCCGAACAGACATGATAAAATCGCAGCGCCGAACCCCGCGTCATTCTGCCATTGAAAAGAGCATAGAATGAATCCCGGACATTCGGTCGCTGCGATTATGTATACACGAACACGGCTTACACCGTGTGCCGTGCGTTGTTTTATTCGGCTGCCCTTCTAAGCGCCGCACAAAAACCCGTCAAATATGTCCCTCACCCCCACAAGGGCTGTAAGGTACTTTTTCTCCTAGAACGAAACATTAGCCCTGTTTCTGCACAGGAATCCCGCGTCTCTTGGCGTATCCCGTGAGGATCATCGTCAAAGCGCCGTCTCCCGTCACATTGCACGCCGTTCCAAAGCTGTCCTGCAATGCAAAGATCGTCAGCATCAACGCCGTTCCCGTCTCGTCAAATCCCAACACTCCGGTAATCAACCCCAGCGATGCCATGACCGTTCCGCCCGGCACGCCCGGCGCACCGATGGCAAAAACACCAAGCAGAAGACAAAACAGCAGCATATCCGGCAGAGCGGGCATTTTCCCGTAAAGAATCTGCGAGACTGTCATGACAAAAAAGACCTCTGTCAGCACAGAACCGCAAAGATGGATATTGGCAAACAGCGGAATCCCGAAATCTACCATATCATCCCGCAGAGGCGGTTCTGATTTTCTGGCACAGCGAAGCGCCACTGCAAGCGTCGCCGCCGAGGACATCGTTCCAACCGCCGTCAGATATGCCGGACCGTAATTTTTGATCACAGCGATTGGGTTCTCCCCGGAGTAAAGACCGCCAATCAGATAGAGCAGTGCAAGCCAGAGATAATGCCCGATCATCACGATCACAATGATTTTTAAGAATACCGGAAGCTGCTTGGTGATCGTTCCCTCATACGCCAGCCCGCAGAAGGTCAGAGCGATAAACACCGGAAGAATCGGAATCACAAGCTTCGTCACGACAGAGAGCACAAGCTCCTGAAATTCCTCCAAAAGCTTTGTCACCGTCGCCGCCTTTGTCCATGCCGCCGCCAGCCCCACCAGAATCGAGAATACAAGCGCGCTCATCACCGGCATGATCTGCGGAATATCCAGCCGGAACACAAGCTCCGGCAGCTCCTTTAACCCCGCCATCTCCGAAACGATAGAAAGCCGCGGGATCAGTGCAAAGCCTGCGAGCATTGCAAAAAATGCCGCGCCGACTGAGGAAATATACGCACTTCCCACTGCCACACCCAGCAGCTTTGACGCATGACTTCCAAGCTTTGTGATAGACGGCGCGATAAAACCGATAATGATTAACGGCACGCAGAATAAAATAATTTGGTTCATGACATATTTTAACGTCACGACGACCTCCATGTAAGCCTCCGCAAACGGGAGCAGTCCAAACAAAATACCGATTCCGACACCGACTGCCAGTTTAAACGGTAAGCTGCGAAATAATTGTTTCATACCTCATCTCCTACTATCATATTATCTATGTTCATCCAATCTTCCTGTTTCCCTGTCATTGCATTTTTCTCATATATTATGCCGACAACCACCTTGTCGTTCCTCTGTCATCTGCCCGCCTGACCTTCCCTCATCCTTCCGCTGCCTTCCAATAAGGTATAAAGTGTCGGTGCAAAATGAAACTCCTCCATCAGACGCTCCACCTCCTCCAGATACCTGCGCCTTGCCGCCGGCGGCACAATCATCTTCGCACCCGCCTTGCCCGCAGCGCCGCCCTTTCGCACCGCCCGGATCAAAATATTTTTGGGTGTATGCGCAAAATCCACAAACTCCAACAACTGGGTCTTATAGCCACAGTATTCCAGAAGATTCGCTCGGATCGCATCTGTCGCAAGCGCAGAAAAACGCTCCTTTATAATGCCGTAGCGTGTCAGCAGAGAGAGATGCTCCGCCTTGATCTGACTATTTAGCTCATGCTGACAGCAGGGCACGGAAAAAATCATTTTCGCGTTCCATCGTATGGCGTGAAACAGGGCATAATCCGTAGCCGTATCGCAGGCGTGCAGCGTTACGACCATATCTACCGGAAAATTTGCGCGGTATCCCTCAATATCACCGACTTCAAAATGAAGGTTCTCATAACCGTACTTTTGTGCCGCCGCATTACAGCTTCGGATGACATCCTCCTTTAAATCAAGCCCCACGATGTACACCTTACGCCCCTTTAACTTTGTAAAATAATAATACAGCACAAAGGTCAGGTACGACTTTCCACAGCCAAAATCAATAATATGCAGCGTTTCCCCTAAGTCTTGGTCCTCACGGACAGCGTCATCTATCATCTCAAGAAAGCGGTTGATCTGACGAAATTTATCGTACATAGAAGCCACTACCCTTCCCTCTGCCGTAAAAATCCCCATATCGACAAGCGGAGCGACTGCGGTTCCCTCCTCGATCAGATATTTCTTTTTCCGGTTATGTGCGGAAGCTTTCTCCGCCGTCGTTCCCTCCGCTTGCTTTCTCTTATAGCTGACCCTTCCCTTTTTCGAGCACAACAACATATACTCATATTTATCATCCCAGGCATTCACCTGAAGATAGTTTCCCACGACCGTCTCCGACAAATATATGAAAAGCTCCTCCCTACCAATATTCCGGTGAAATACCTGCTTTTGCGTATAGGCTGCCGCCTGATAACGGCGTTCCTTTTTCTCCACCACGATCTTACGGTACTGCTCCCCTGACGCCAGCGGCTTACTGATAATTACTTTATAAGGCTCTGCCTGTGCGATTTTTTTTAATCCTTCGATCTGTTCGTTCATCCGTCTCTCCACTTTTCCCGCTTCCTTAACGCAGGCGATCCAGCTCGTAGCGCTGCTTTGTTTTCAGACAAACCTTAAGCTGTTCGTACCGCTTTTGTACGTCACCATCGGGAATCACAACATCCATTGCCACCGCCATATTATTGATCAGCGAGTCGTCAATCTCGTCACGCATGGAAATGAGAATTTGATACTTTTCCTCCGTGTCATCGGCATCAAGAAATGCCAGAAGCTTCGGATTGACACCGTCAAGCTCCGTTTCGGCAGCTTTTGTCTCCGCAACGCCTATTTGTTTCGCCGCTCCAAGCTCCACAGCTTTCACGCCCGCTTCTTTCTGCGTTTTCTCCGCACTGACTGTTTCCTGTGCATCCCCCAGGTTCTCCACACGCTCAAAACGGTATTTTTGCACCGCCTGCGGATATTTTTCGCGATCCACCTCACTGACAAACATTTCAAGCGGTCTTGCATAAATCCCATAATCTCCGTACAGCGCCTGATAAACGACAAGCTTTCCGCCCGTCTCCGTGTGTGTCGCAACCGTCACAATCTGATACAGGTTGTTTTTAAAATGGCGGTAAAACTCTCCGCTTCTTGGTATTCTTTGCATGATCCTTTTATTCCTTTCTGTCTAGCCCTGTAATGTCTCATACCGATTCAGCATACTGACGCCTTCCCCGATAAAATCACGCTCAAATGTCATCTGAGGCTGATACCCCATGATCATCAGATCATTTAACTGTCTCATTGCCTCGCTGGTTTCTTTTGCCGCAGTCATTCCTATCCCCATTAAGACCGCATCACACTGCATAACCCTGTACTCCTGCAGTCGCTCACTCTGTTTTTCCTGCGACCGCACCGGCTGTATCGGCTGTACCTTCCGCGGCTGCGCTGCCGGCCGCACCGGCTGTACCTTTCGCGGCTGCGCTGCCGGCTGTACCCGCCCGGACTGCGGCTGATAGTTTTGCGGTGACCGATATGTCTGCGGCCGATAGTTTTGCGGCGACCGATATGTCTGCGGCTGATAGTTTCGCGGCTGCTTCGTCCCCTGCGGCCGACGATTCCCTGCGCTTTTAACCCTTTGCCCCTGCTCTCGCTTTCCCGCCTGATAAGCCTTTACAAGAATGACACCCACAATGATAAACCAGATAATAAATACCAGCATAAAAATCTCCCTCTCCCCATATCAAAATTTCGTTCAGATCAAACGGATTGGTATGTACAAAAAGCTATAACCATATTATAATGTTTTGATATACGATACACAACCGGAATTTTTTCTTCGGAGGTTTAAAAATACACATGCTGTTAAAAAAAATAAAAAATCTCTCCGGCATGCAGCTAATCGCAGTCGGGTTCTTCCTATTAATTTTATGCGGCGCTATTTTACTGATGCTCCCTATTTCCTCCAGAGACGGCAGCGTCACCCCATTTTTGACAGCTCTTTTTACCGCTACCAGTGCAACCTGTGTGACAGGACTGATTCTTGTCGACACCTACACGCACTGGTCGCTTTTTGGACAACTTATCATCACCTGCCTGATCCAGATCGGTGGGCTTGGCTTTATTACGTTAGGAACGGCTGTTTCCATGATGCTGCGCCGCAAGATCGGTCTAAAGCAGCGCGGATGGATTCGCGAAAGCTTTAATGTCCTGGACATTGGCGGCGTGGTTCGTCTCATCCGCCTTGTCTTAAAGGGTACGCTCCTGTTTGAAGGCATCGGGGCAATCATTCTCGCCATCCGTTTTTTCCCGCGCATGGGCTTGTGGCAGAGTATTTATTACGGCATCTTCCATTCTGTCTCCGCCTTTTGCAACGCAGGCTTTGACCTGATGGGACGCTACGAGCAGTTTTCGTCTCTGACCGCTTATCACGACGATCCCATTGTCAGCTTTACCGTTTGCAGTCTGATCGTGATCGGAGGCATCGGCTTTATTGTCTGGAGCGATATTGCCACACACAAATGGCATATACGCAAGTACGCGCTTCAGACAAAAATGGTGCTAAGCGCCACCGCCATCCTTGTATTCGGAGGCGCGCTGCTTTTTTATCTCATCGAAGGAAACCGCCTGTACGCGGATATGAGTCCGACCGGAAAGATCTGCAGTGCTTTTTTCAGTGCAGTGACTCCGCGCACCGCCGGCTTTAACACAACCGATACCGCTTCTCTCTCCGAGGGGGGCAAGCTTCTCTCCATTATTTTAATGTTTATCGGCGGCGGCTCCGGTTCGACCGCCGGCGGTGTGAAGATGGCGACCGTTTTTGTTCTGATTCTCCATTTGCGCTCTACGCTTACGCGCAGTATGGGCACAAATATTTACGGCAGACGAATTGACGACTCTACCGTTACCAAAGCCTCCGCCCTGCTTTGCACTTACCTGTTCTTAAGCCTTGCCGCGACACTGGCTATTTGCAGCATGCAAAATTTTGAAATCGGGGACACTATGTTTGAGGTAGTATCTGCTATTTGTACCGTTGGCATGAGTACGGGAATTACCACAGAATTAAATACGATCTCACAGATCATCATTATTTTTCTTATGTATATCGGTCGTCTTGGAAGTCTTTCGTTCGCACTTTCCTTTACCGACCACAAAAAAACGGCGCATGTCATGCAGCCGGTGGAGCACATCAATATCGGTTAATATTTTTTAAATATGGAGGCACATTTTATGAAATCAATTTTAATTATCGGACTTGGGCGTTTTGGAACGCATCTTTGCAAGGATCTCTCACGTCTGAACAACGAGATCATGATCGTCGACAAGGATGAAAGCAAGCTGGAGGACTTGCTCCCCCTCGTTGTCAGCGCAAAAATCGGCGACTGTACCAACGAAAAGGTGCTCAAAAGCCTCGGCATCGGTAACTTTGACGTCTGCTTTGTATGCATTGGCAACACCTTCCAAAGCAGCCTTGAGATCACAAGCCAGCTAAAGGATTTGGGTGCAAAATATGTTGTCAGCAAGGCAAACCGCGATATACACGCTAAATTTCTGCTCCGCAACGGTGCAGACGAGGTCGTTTATCCCGACTTTGATATTGCCGAGAAAATTGCCGTGCGTTTTTCCGCAAATCAGGTTTTTGATTATGTAGAGCTTGGAAACGGCTATTCCATCTATGAAATTGCACCGCTGCCCGAATGGATCGGCAAAACGATTCAGGACGTCAATTTCCGCGCGGTCTACAACACAAATATCATCGGCATTAAATCCTGCGGAAATATCAAGCTCACGCCGGGACCTGACTATATTTTCCAAAAGGACGAGCATCTAATGGTACTCGGACATCAATCAGACGTTGAGGAGATTGTAAAAAGGCTGTAAAAGTGACATAAGCAACGGATAGCGCACAATAGCGTCCATCCGTTGCTTTTTTCCATCTTAAATATCCTGACCTTCGTCCGGTTTCTGATAAATCTGCACAAAATTCTCGACAACCTCTGCAAGCTTTTCATAGCTCATAGACGTCGTATCAAGGCAGAAATTATAATTCCTTGCATCGTTCCAGTCACGTCCGGTATAGTAGCGGTAATACGCCGCCCTGTACTTATCGATTTTCTCAATTTTTTTCACTGCTTCCTTTTCCGAAAGACCGTTCTGATTCATCACGCGCACCACGCAATCTTTTAACGGTGCATAAAAGTACAATCGGATCACTGACGGGTGATCTCTTAGGACATAATCTGCACAACGCCCGATGATAATACAGGACTCCTGTGCGGCAAGCTCCCGAATCACCTTTGCCTGATACTGAAACAAATTATCGTCCGACACAAAATCTGTGCTCTCCGGCGAGAGAACGCCTCCCGTATATGGGTGCTTTCGCAAAATTCCCGGCAACGGTGATTTTTTGAGCCGTTCATCCGCCTGCCCAAACAGCGCCTCATTGATCCCGCTCTCATCTGACGCGATCCTTAATATCTCTCTGTCGTAGTAATTCATCCCAAGCCGCTGTGCCAAAAGCTTTCCAAGCGTTCTTCCTCCACTCCCATAGCTTCTTGCAATCGTAATAACCGTTTTCATCGCTCCCTCCTTGTTCCTGCCTCTATTCCCCCAGATATGCTTTTTTCACAGAATCGTTATCCAGCAGCTCCCCTGCTGCGCCGGAAAGGACGATCCTTCCCGTTTCCAGCACATATGCCCGATGCGCGATTGCCAATGCTTTTTTTGCATTCTGCTCCACAAGCAGCACGGTCGTTCCCCCCTCTGAAATCTCACGGATGATATGAAATATTTCATCGACGAAAATCGGCGACAGTCCCATGGACGGCTCATCCATCAAAATCATTTTCGGCTTTGACATCAGCGCCCTTCCCATTGCGAGCATCTGCTGTTCTCCCCCGCTTAACGTGCCTGCCAACTGGTTTTTCCGCTCCTTCAAACGCGGAAAACTCCGATAGACACGCTCTAATGTCTCCGCAATCTCTTTTTTGTCCTTTCTCGTATAAGCTCCCAGCTTTAAATTTTCATATACAGACAGCTCCGCAAATACGCGCCGTCCCTCCGGCACATGCGACAGCCCCATCGAAACAATTTTATGCCCCGGCAGCTTTGTAATATCTGTTCCCTCAAATAAAATCTCTCCGGCAGCCGGCTTTTGCATTCCTGTTATCGTCTGAAGCGTCGTCGTTTTCCCCGCTCCGTTCGCCCCGATCAGTGCAATGACCTCTCCCTCGCTTACCTCAAAGGAGATGCCCTTGATCGCAGCGATCATCCCATAACATACCTCCAGATTTTTCACTTCCAGCATTGCCATGTTAAAGCCTCCTCTATCGAAATCTTCGCTCCATTTCTTTTTTCTCCCCGTCACACACACGATCCCGCTCCTTCGTGCATTTTGGCTTTCGCCGGCAGTCATCCATTTACTTTGCCTTCCGGTGCTTCACCCACATCTGATCCACACGCTCACTTTTCCACGTTCGCCGCATCAGTTTTTCAACAGATCGCTCTATGCTGCGCCTTGATCCTGTTATTCCCCGCCTAAATATGCCTTGATAACCTGAGGGTTTCTTAGCACCTCACCTGTCGCCCCTTTGGCGAGCACCTGACCGAAATTCAGCACCGTCAATGTTTCACAAATACCGGAGACCAGCTTCATATCATGCTCGATTAAAAGGATCGTCATGCCGAATTTTTCCTGCACAAATCGAATCGTATCCATCAATTCTCCCGTCTCATTCGGATTCATGCCTGCCGCCGGTTCATCCAAAAGCAGCAGCTTCGGGTTTGTTGCCAGCGCACGCGCAATCTCAAGCTTTCTTTGTTTTCCGTAGGGAAGCTTTGCAGCAAGAGTGTCCGCCTCATCCTCAAGCTGAAATACCTTTAAAAGCTCCATTGCCCGCTCCTCCATCTCCCGCTCTGCCCTGTGATATTTCGGCAGCCGCAGAATTGCCGCAAGCGTTGAATAGGACATCCGGTTATGCAGACCGATCTTGACATTATCGAGCACGCTCTGTTCCTGAAACAGACGGATATTTTGAAAAGTACGCGCGATTCCCGCCTGATTGATTGCCGCCGTGTTTTTTCCTGTGAGCTCCCTGCCGTCTAGGCAAATACTTCCCTCCTCCGGCCGATAGACCCCGGTCAGCAGATTAAATACCGTTGTTTTTCCTGCTCCGTTCGGTCCGATCAGACCGCAGAGCTGCCCTTTCTCAATCGAAATATGAAATCCGTCCACCGCCTGAAGTCCGCCGAAGGAAATTCCGAGATTTTTCACCTCCAATAATGCCATTGCTACACCGCCTCTCTTTTTTTCTGAAGTCCGGCGGTGATTTTCCGCCGCCACTCGATGCATCCCGGCGCCCAGTGAAAGAGCATCATCCCGATAAGTACAACCGAATAAATAAGCATCCGGTAATCGGAAAGACCGCGCAGCACCTCCGGTAAAAGCGTTAAAAGTGACGCCGCGAGAATCGAACCGCGAAAGCTGCCCATACCGCCAAGCACAACAAATACCAAGATCATGATCGACATATTATAGCCAAAATTTGACGGAGTTGCCGTAACTGTCGAGAGATTATGCGCATATAATACGCCGCCCGCCCCCGCGATCGCCGCAGAGATCGTAAACGCCATCAGCTTATATTTTGTAACATTGATCCCGACCGCCTCGGCAGCGATGCGGTTATCACGAATCGCCATGATCGCACGGCCGCTTCTGGAATTAACCAAATGATACACGACCGCAAGCGAGAGCAGTATCAAAACAATTCCCCATGTAAAATTTGACAAATGCGGTATTCTCATCATTCCTCTGGCGCCATTGACCAGCCACTCCCCCTCCTCGGAAAGCGAAATCGCAGCGCCATCCGAAAGTGAAACATACAGTCCGTCCGTATCCCGCGCCACATAAAGCACATTTACAACATTTTTGATGATCTCGCCAAACGCAAGCGTTACGATCGCCAGATAATCGCCTCTTAAACGAAGCACCGGTATTCCGATTAAAAATCCAAACAGCGCCGCAGCCGCAACTCCCGCCAGCAGTGCACAGATAAACAGCAGTATTTCATTTGCAATGGCGTCCTGCAGCAGCTTTGTTGTGAGCGCACCGCAAAACGCACCGACGCACATAAAGCCCGCATGACCAAGACTTAAGTCTCCCAAATAACCGACGCAAAGATTCAGACTGACCGCAACAATCGAGTAAGTACACATCGGTACGAGAAGCCCCTCCATCAGAGATGACATGCCGCCGCCGGCAATTAGAAGCTGCACAGACGCATAAACGATCAGGATTCCCACAAAGGTCACGAGCTGTTCTTTTGTCTTCTTTTTCATCGATTTAAAATTTACTCCTGCCATAGCTCCCTCACCTCCGTCTCAGACCTTTTCCTGTATTTTTTTGCCCAAAATGCCGGTCGGTCTGATCAAAAGCACCAAGATCAAAACAGCAAACACTATGGCATCCGACAACTGGGATGAAATGTAAGCGCGCCCGAAAATCTCTATCAGCCCCAAGAGAATACCTCCAAGAAACGCACCGGGAATCGAACCGATGCCGCCGAATACTGCCGCTGTAAATGCCTTGATCCCCGGCATAGAGCCGGTGTATGGCGTGAGCGTCGGATAAGCCGAGCAAAACAGCACACCTGCAATTGCCGCAAGTCCCGATCCAATGGCAAAGGTCAGTGAGATCGTTGCATTTACATTGATTCCCATCAACTGCGCAGCCTCTCTGTCCTGTGAAACGGCAAGCATTGCCTGACCTGCCTTCGTTTTTTTGATAAAAAGCAGCAGCGCTGCCATAATCAAAATGCACACCGCCACCGTCACAACCGTCGTGCCGGAAATAGTAAGCTGCCCGTCGGCAAGTTCAATCGGTGCAAGCGATACGACCGGAGTAAAGGACTTTGTATCTGCTCCAAACAACAGCAGCGCCGCATTCTGCAAAAAATAGCTGACGCCGATCGCCGTGATCAGTACCGCAAGCGGAATTACACGGCGCAGCGGTCTGTATGCAATTTTTTCAATCAGGACGCCGAGCGCCGTACAGACAACAACTGCAAGAAGCACTGCCGCAAGAGGATGCCAGCCCTGCCCGCTCATAGTAAGAAACGTCACATAGCAGCCGATCATGATCACGTCTCCATGTGCGAAATTCAGCATCTTTGCGATTCCGTATACCATCGTATAGCCGAGCGCAATGATCGCATACACACTTCCAAGACTGATTCCGTTGATGAAATAAGATAAAAACTCCATAACAATCCCTCTGCTTTTCTATTATTACTGCATCGCCGTATAGGCACCGTCACGAATCACAACCGCCTTTGGCGCCTTGCTGACCTCTCCCGTTTCCAGCCACGTCATCTGTTCTCCGGTCAGACCGTCTACCGTAATTCTCGTCATCGCATCCGTTAATGCCGCTCCGATTTCCTCCGTGCCCATATCCGGTGTCACACCTGCCTCCTCAATCGCCGCCTTAATGATATAAACAGCGTCGTAGGCATCCGCCGCAAACTGATTTGGAATATCTCCGTAGCTCTCCTGATATTTCTTCACAAATGCCTGTGTCATCTCATCCTGCGCATCTGCTGCAAACGGTGTCAAAAGCATCAGTCCCTCCGCAAGCGAGGTATCAAAATTCTCAACCGTAAGAATACCGTCCATTCCGTCTACACCAAAAAATAAAGGATCATAGCCCATGGCATCTGCCTGAGTCAGGATAACGGAAGCCTCGGTATAGTAAATGGGCATAAACACAAGATCCGCTCCCGCACTCTGCGCCTTCTTAAGCTGCGTGGAAAAATCTGTTTTGGAATCTGCCGTAAAGGCTTCCTCCGCTACAATCTCGATCCCCAGCTTCTTCGCCTCCTCCGTGAAGGTCTCCGCTATACCAGAAGAATAGACTGTTGAACTGTCATAAATGATAGCGACCTTTGCTCCAAGATTATTTTGGGCAATATACTGTGCCGAAGCCGTCCCCTGATTAGGGTCTGTAAAGCACGCCTGAAATACATTGTCATTGACGATCACGTCCGTAGAGGACGCAGACGGCGTCAACTGAAACATTCCGTCCTCCGCCGTTTTATCCGAAACTGCCACACAGGGAGTCGTCGTGACCGTTCCCATCAAAATCTGCATGCCCCAGTCCTTTAAGGAATTATATGCATTCACAGACTTTTCTGTATCCCCCTGATCATCCTCATACTGAAAGGAAATCGGATAACCGTTGATGCCGCCCGCTGCGTTGATCTCATCCACCGCAATCTGTGCGGCATTCATTACCGCCTGCCCGTAAATAGCGGCGTCTCCTGTCATCGGTCCGATGCTCCCGATCCGAAATACTGTACCGTCCGCTTCTCCTCCTGCTGTGTCCGTCTGCCCGCAGCTTGCCAGAAAACCTGTTGCCATCACCGCCGCCATACATGCGCTCCATATTTTTTTCATAAACCTGCCCTCCTCAAATATATTTTCCTTTTTAAAATCATATCAAAATCTAACTCTTTGCTCAATATTCATAATCCACTAATTTATTGATGTATTTTATTTATTAATTATGCAATGTGTTTTATTTCATAACCATATATTATAGTATTAATGAAGGTATGGAATAATGACAAGCAGGAGAGGTTTGCTTTATGGGAGAGAAAGTCTCCCATAAAGCAAAAAAATACCGCACAGGTTTCCCTATCCGGTATCTTCTCAACGCTCATATATTTCCCCATTACTTCACATACGTCTGTATAAGCTCCTCCATACGCTTCTCCACTCCTGCCAAGCGGCACTGCTCCAGCAGCCAATCCATAAAATGTTCTTTCCAGTACTTTATTACATATTGATTCCGCTGTTCATTCTCCATATCCCGCAGCCTATCCTTGTCCTCCTTGAGAATATAATAGCCAACCGCCAGAAAATCAGGCGCTCTCCAGCCGGCAGCATCATCAAGCACCGCCTTAACATTCTCAAGCTCGCTGCGCAGCATCACTTTGTCTATGGCAGACATCTCCTCCGAGTAGTCTGCCGAAAGCCTTCCGAGGCTCTCAACTGTGGAACAAAAATCAAGATCATCCTTCCGAATCGCGCAGTCGTGACAAACCTGTCCCAACTCCTTCATCAGCGCATCAAGACTTAGGCGCACCTCTACCGCCGGCGTCTCAGCCATACAGTCAAGCAGGCGCACGATAGAAGCCTGTGATTCCTTTAAATGCGCATATGCCTCTGCATAGGTTTGCGCAAGCTGTGCGCCAAGCTCTATCGCCTCCCCAAGCTCCTTCATAGCAGCAGCAAGCGTTGCCTTATCGACGCCTCCACTCGCAAGAATCTGCTTTTGGAGCTCCTTCAATTCATTTTTTAAATCTTTTGACCTTCTGCGCGCGGCAGCCCTCTCTGCAAATCCCATAGCCTCCACTTTTCCTCCC
Source organism: Roseburia sp. (assembly GCA_019421345.1). GTDB lineage: Bacteria > Bacillota > Clostridia > Lachnospirales > Lachnospiraceae > Roseburia. The sequence goes on from JAHZFL010000001.1 coordinate 368,597, forward strand.
GCTTTTCTGTAACCCTCCGCTTACGAAAGGCTTGATATTTTTAGTATAACATTCTGCACATGAAAAAGACAAGAAAGACATTTTCACATGAGCAGAGCAATTTCCTATATCATAACAACGAGCGACACGCTTCGCGTGCCGCTCTTATGTCAAAAATATCCCGGACAAGGCTTTCGCCTCACGTCCGGGGAAATATTATCATATGCCGTTACGGAAGATGCCGCAGAAAAAAGAACCAGATCACCAAAGCGAAAAAGCCCAGCACCAAAAGTACTGCCGGAATAAATACGATAAACGCTGCAAGGATCATCGCCAGACGATCCTTTTTCTCCAGCTCAACGCCTTCCTCCTCCATACGCTTCTCCAATTCGTCCTCTGCCACATCAACATCAACGACTCTCTTTATTTTCTTTTCAAACAGCATCGTATCCCTCGCTACGCTTATGCCTCAAGCGGATAATGACAAGCCACAAAGTGTCCGTTTCCCTTATCCTCCAGCACCGGAGTCTCGCACTTGCACTTCTCCTGACACTGGTAGCATCTGGTGTGGAACTTACAGCCCGACGGTGGATTCACGGGGCTTGGGATATCGCCCTCAAGAAGGATACGCTCGCGCTTGTCATTCACATCCGTGGTCGGAATTGCAGAGAGCAATGCCTTCGTATACGGATGCAGTGTGCGCGCAAACAGCTCCTCAGTCGGCGCAATCTCCACCATATTGCCCAGATACATAACGCCGATACGGTCGCTGATATATTTTACAACGCTCAGATCATGCGTGATGAACAAATAGGTCAGATGCTCCTGCTCCTTTAATTCAGACAACAGATTCAAAATCTGTGACTGAATCGAAACGTCAAGAGCCGACACCGCCTCATCACATACCACAAAACGCGGATTTAATGCAAGACTTCGCGCAATACCGATACGCTGACGCTGACCGCCGGAAAACTGATGCGGATAGCGTCCGTACATATAGGAGTCAAGACCGCACTTCTTCATAACATCTATGACATAATCACGCAGCGCCGGATCGCCTTTCTTAAACTTTCCGTGCGCCACCAGACCCTCTCCGATAATCTGCCCCGCCGTCATACGCGGATTCAAAGACGAATACGGGTCCTGGAAGATCAACTGAAGCTCGCGGCGCAGCTCACGCATCTTTTCTGCCGGCTGTTCCTTTAGATTGATCATCTCGCCGTCTTTTTCATATAAGATATCGCCGTGCGTCTGCGGATAAAGCTGGAGAATCGTTCTTCCAAATGTAGACTTTCCGCAGCCCGACTCGCCTACCAGTCCCAACGTCTCGCCCTCATAAATATCAATGGAGATTCCGTCATTCGCCTTTACATACTTCTGCTCCTCACGGAAGCTCGCCTTTTTTATCGGGAAATACTGCTTCTCATCCCGGATGCTAAGCAGCACCTTTTTATTTTCTGTCTGCATTTTTACTTCTCACCGCCTTCTCTGCATAGAAGCATCTTACCTGATGCTTCGGCTCTACTTCAACCAACTCCGGTTCCTCCTCCAGACATCTCTGCTGGCAGTACTTGCATCGCGGAGCAAACTTGCATCCCTTCGGCAGATACAAAGGATTCGGCACCGATCCCGGAATCGGATCGAGCTTCTCACCCTTTGGTGTATCAAGACGCGGAATAGAGGTCATCAATCCCTCCGTATACGGATGAGAATAATCATTTCCCTCAAAAATCGTTTTTGCCTCCGCCATCTCCACAACCTGACCGCAGTACATAACTGCAACCTTGTCCGCCATCTCATTGATTACGCCAAGATCATGCGTGATAAATAAAATCGATGTTCCAAGCTTATGCTTCATATCGTTCATCAGCTTTAAGATCTGCGCCTGGATCGTAACATCAAGCGCTGTCGTCGGCTCATCAGCGATCAGAAGCTTTGGCTTGCAGGCAAGCGCCATCGCGATCATCACGCGCTGACGCATACCGCCCGACAACTGGAACGGGTACTGCTTTGCCACACGCTCCGGGTTGGGAATCTTCACCTCGGAAAGCATGCGGACTGCCTCCTGCGCCGCCTGCTTCTTATTCATACCCTGATGGATGCGAAACACCTCGCCGATCTGCCTTTCTATGGTAAACACCGGATTTAAGGAGGTCATCGGCTCCTGAAAGATCACGGAAATCTCATTTCCGCGAATCTCATACATCTCTTTATCTGAACAATGAATGACATCCCTGCCGTTAAAAGTCACATTACCGCTCTCGATATAACCATTTCCATCCAAAAGTCTTATGATACTCATCGCAGAAACGCTCTTACCGCTTCCGCTCTCACCTACGATTCCAAGTGTCTCTCCCGCTTCCAGGGAATAGGTCACATCGTTGACGGCTTTTACTATGCCACGCTTTGTTTTAAAAAACGTGTGCAGGTGTTCTACTTGAAGTAAACTCATCTGTTTTTCCTACCTTTCCTTGGACTTCGGATCAACGGCGTCACGAAGACCGTCTCCGATACAGTTAATACTGATAACACTGATCGCTAAGATCGCTGCCGGATATACCCAGCGCCACCAGTACTGCTCGATCACCGTCGCGCTTCTCGCGCCGTTTAACATATTTCCCCATGTAGCATTCGGCTCCGTTACACCAAATCCGATGAAGGATAAGGAGGACTCCGTCAGCATACAGGTTGCAAAGCTAAGCGTTGCATTTACAATGATAACCGTGATCACATTCGGCAGAATGTGACGGAAAATAATTCCTTTCTCTTTTACGCCGAGCGCCTTTGCCGCCGTAACAAATTCCTGCTCACGTTCTGCAAGCACGCTGCCTCGCACAAGACGCGCAAGTCCCGTCCACGACAGCAGACCTAAGATAACCATGATCATAATGATCCTCTGCGTCTCGGAAATCTTATTTCCGATGATCGCGGACAAAATGATTGCAAACGGAAGGAATGGCATGGAATTGACGATCTCCGTCAGACGCATCAGCAGATTGTCGATCGCACCACCCTTGTAGCCGGAAATACCGCCGATCACAACGCCGATGATCGTCGAAATAATAACAGCGATCGCACCGACTGTCATCGTCATACGTCCGCCCTTTAACAGACGACGGAAAATATCGCGTCCGAAATCATCGGTACCCATCAGATAACCGTCAAGACCCCAGCTCTCGACATCGCCGCTCTCTGTGATCAGATAATTTCCATAATAACCGGAAACAACCTCCTTCACCGCTCCCTTTACTGCAGGAGTCTTTGTCTGACTAAAGGTATCGTCTCCCCATGATACGAGCGAACCATCCTTTAGCATTGCCACATAGTGAAAACGTCCGCCTGTCACGGAAACAACCTGTCCCTGGATCTCCTCCGGGATATTCTGCGTTCCCTTGATATTATTTCCCCATGTGTAAAGCTTTCCGTCATCGGTGACAGCCGCCACACTCTCATCTGTTAAGGCAATGTCAACCACATGACCTTGGATCTCCTCCGGAATTGCAGTATACGCATTGTTCTTTCCGGTCAGTGCAACAGCCTCTCCGTCCTTTGTCACAACCATGACAATATCCGTATTTGCCTCAAACTGGTCAATATTTCCCTGCACACCCTCCGGAAAGCGCATATCGATCAAATATGTGTTTCCCCAGTTATAGAGCTCGCCGTCTCCGGTCAGAGCCAGAGAAATCTGATAGCCGGCATAGACCTCTTTAATGTCTGCGCCCATGCGCAGATCCATAGGGATCGAACCAAGTCCCATACGGTCATTTCCCCATGTCACAAGCTCACCGTCCTCTGTCAGCGCCACGACATGATCCAGACCTGCGGAAATCTGTGAAAGCTTTCCCATATCAGCCGGAAGCTTCTTTAACTTATCGGTCGGGAAGCTTCCCCACTCATAAACATTTCCTTCTTCATCAATACCAACGGAAAATGTACTTCCGATGCTGATCTGCTTTGCATTCCCCTGCAGCCCCTTTGGAACCTTCAGCATTCCGAAGCCGGGTGCAACGTTTGCCTGTGTAACATCCTGATAGTACATATCAATCGGCATAAAAAACGGTATGATAATACAGCATAAGAAGATAAATACAAAGCAAATAGCGCCTGCCATTGCCACCTTATCCTGTATAAAACCGCGAAATACCATCTGTATCGGTGTTAATACTTCTTCCTGTTCTTCCGTCATCGCTCCGCCGAGGAACATTTTCTTTGTCGCAGCACCTACGGTAGATTTTCTGCGTTTCTTCATATTCTTCTCTGCCATGGCTCCTCCTAGTTCTCTAAACGTACACGCGGATCAACCAGCGTATAAGCAATATCCATTAAAACGTTTCCTGCCAAAGACAAAACGACGTAGAACATCTGCATTGCCAATACCACCGAGAAATCACGCTGATTTAATCCTGTGATCATCATCTTTCCGAGACCATCCCACAGGAAGATCGATTCAATGACGATAGAACCCCCGAACAATCCGATCAGCCACATTGTGGTAACCGTAACGATCGGGATCAATGCGTTGCGGAACGCATGCACATAGATAACAACCTTTTCTCTCAAGCCCTTTGAGCGCGCTGTTTTTATATAGTCCATGCGGAGTGCCTCGATCATGGAAGCCCTGACGTAGCGCGCAATGCTTCCGATCCCTCCGATAGACATGACAAGTACCGGCAAGACCATGTGCTTCGCCGAATCCAAAAACACTTCCATTCCCGTTCCCGTAAAGCCGGCAGTTTTCACGCCGCTGATCGGGAAAATCGGAAATCGAATCGCAAATATATAGATTGCAAGCAAGGCAATGACAAAGCTCGGTACACTATATCCGACAATTGTAACAACCTGTACGATTTTATCAAAGATACCGTTTTTCTTGACCGCCTGCGCGATTCCTAACGGTACTGCAACGATAAACACGAGAAACATTGAAACTAAATTTAATACCACTGTATTACGCATCGGCACGCCGATGACATCCTTGACCGGTCTGCGGTATTCCGTTGAATATCCGAAATCTCCACGCAGCATATTTCCCATCCAGCGGACATACTGTACGGGGACTGGCTTATCCAAGCCCAACGACTCCTTGATCGTATCATACTGCTGCTGCCATACCTCCGGCTTGACGTTATCTCCCATCATCATGCGGACCGGATCGCCCGGCAGCGACTTATAAATTGCAAACATTAAAATTGATATGATAAAAAACACAAATACAATATAAATTAATCTTTTAACAAGATATCTTCCCTTGCGCATTTCCAAAGGCCCTCCTAATCCAGCCAATCAGGCACTCGTTCTCCGTTTCCTGCGGCTGTTTGTGCCCACAGAAACATTCTTCAATTCATCCCTTATGCATTAAAATTTCTGCCCGGAATACTCCGGGCAGAAACTTACCCCTTTATTTACAGGCGTGATAGAATCGCTTCTATAATGATTACTCTGTTACCCATGACTCAACTAAAGCAGATGGCCAATCCCAAATAGCTGTTGACTCCCAGCCCTGAAGCTTTGGAGCATAGAAATCATGGTACTCGTCAGAATACAGCGGGATATTCGGCATCTTCTCATTCCATACCTTCTGGTAATTCTGCCATGCAGTCAGCCATGCTTCCTTGTCATCACCCGGAATGCTCTTTAATGTAAGCGCTGCATCTGCAAGCTCCTGATCCTGGATCCAGTTCTGGTTCAGACTTCCCAGATACTGCTCATCCATGGAGTAGTAGTACCACGGAGAATGCTGTAAGGAGAATCCGGTTGCCAGATTGTACATATTATAGACTGTCTCGCTCGCATGATCGATTGCATTCATCAGTGTCGGGAAGTCGGTTGTGGTAGCCTGGAGCTCCATACCGGCCTCTGCCATTGCCTCCGGCAGCATTGTGCTCAGCAGCTCGGATACCGGATTCTTCTCCGTATTGCACCACTGGATCACAAGCGGCTTTAACTCTCCGTCCACCTTCTTATAACGTGTACCATCGCCGTCCTTGTACTCGCCGCCGCTGGAATTTAATGTCCAGCCATCCTCTGCAAGAAGCTGCTTTGCAGTCTCAATGTTCTTCTCGTAAGTATTTAAGTTCTGGTCGATCCAGTCCTTCGATTCCTGATACTCCCACTGGGAAAGTCCGTACTCTGCATGTACGATCGTTGCATAACCGCCGCTGTACTGTCTTGCAAACTCATTGCGGTCTAAGCAGTATGCGACCGCCTGACGTACCTTCTCGGAGTCTGTCGGGAACTGTGAGCAGTCAAACTGGATCTTTCCGTAGCCGTAGCGGAAGAATGTATTCTTCTCTGCTGTTCCTGCATCTACCAGATCAAGTCCTGCCTCAATCTCCGTTCCGCCGGAAACCTCAAACAATAAATCTACCGTTCCTGCCTGAAGCTCATTGATACGTGTATCAGATGTAACTGTCTTAATGATAACCTTCTGGATAGACGGCTTAATACCGTTGATATTACCTGCATAGTTCTCATTTACCACGAAAGTACCCTGACGGCTGGATGCATCATAGCTCTCCAGCTTGTATGGCCCGCAGGTAACCTTCGGGTTATAGCGGTAACCCGTATCTGTATTGTTGATCGTCTCCAGAAGCAGGTCTGTTGTAAATTCGCCGGTAATGCTTGCGCCTTCCTCAGAATCCACAACATCACAGCCCGGAGCGATGACTGCAAGCGGTCTCGGAGTGATGCTTGCATATACAAGATCATAGTGGTACGGAAGCTCATCTGCCGCAACCGTAATGGAATAAGTAAGATCATCAATCAAATGTAAGCCTTTTAAATTCTTGGTCGCACCGCTGTTAAATTCATCCCAGCCGTCAATAAACGTATAACCTGTAGCCGCGTAGTTGTCAACGCCCATCATCTCCGGCGAAGACTCTAATAATGCAGCAAACACATAGTCCTTTGCAGTTACCGGCGTGCCGTCAGACCACAGCAGACCTTCCTTTAGCTTCACGGTATGGGTCTTGGTGCCGTCCTCATTCTCTACACTCTGCAAATCTGCAACGACTGTCGGATCCGCCATCCATTCGCCATCCTTATTCGCGCCGACCGTGCTATAGCCATGAAGCAGCCCTGTTACCTTATAATTGGTTCCACTGTTGTTGAATATCGGATCATAAAAATCCTGCTCAAGATCTGTAAGGGCACCAATCACCAACTGTCCCGTCGGAGCGTCCGGTCTCTCAGAGACAACCGTTTCCTTATCTGCCGATTCGGTAGACTGTACGGAATTTGCATCATCTGCATTGTTTGTCACTGCGCCGTCGCCGCTGCTGCTGCCGCAGGCTGCCAATGACACCGTCATCGCTGCTGTAAGTAATACAGACAACAATTTCTTTTTCATAAATAATTCCTCCTTTTTAAAAGTATTTATATAAACGCAGCCCTTCGGATTCCTCGCGAAAGTTCTGCGTTCATACCTGATTCAGCCTGTTCTTTTGTATTTCATCACATTATCACATTAAACTGCCGCTTTACAAAAAAGCGTGCAGCTTTGCACGGTGTGCTTTTTCACTTTACCGGGAAACCTCGTTCCCCATAAAGTGCCCCCTCGTAATCGCGCTGCGTCGGAAAGGAACTGTGCCGCTGTTGCGACTCGCCGCAGGCGGAGCATCTCGCAAGCGAGATTCTTTGCTCTTACATAGTAATTATATTACATAAGAATTTTGTATGAAAAAAATTTCATTTAGAAATTCTCACGCTGTGCTCTGACAAAAACACTTGTATGTTGCAGACGCACAACATGTTTTTTATTATACATGGAAGCCGAAATTTGTCAATAGTTATACTATGTTTTTCAGTACTTCCATGTTATACTTTTTTTGCATACTTACTATAATTTCAAGGAAAGGATTGTTTCCATGATAACAAACGAGGATATTTTAAATATGAATTTTTATAAGAAAGAACGGTTCACCGGAAGCTACCGCGGGATGCGTTATCTCATCCGAAAGGCTTCCGTACGGGAAGATGATGCAGACGCTTCCGGGGATGTGCCGCAGCGTGATGTCTTTCGCGCAACGCTCTGGCGCGGCCCGTACAACTACGACACGACGCCAGAAGAAGAAAAAACGACCTGCTGCTTTCCTTTCACACCGGAGGGAAAGCAGCAGGTCGTCGACTGGCTCAACGCCCAGTGGGAGAGCCGCAGGGGTGAGTGGGAAGCGCAGTAAACGTCCTAGCGTTCTGTCATTTCAAATACCCGCTCCCCGCGCTCATCCTGTCCTTCCACTGCAAAGGCTGCCGTCTTTAAGTCTGCGGAAAGCACGGCTGTGCATCCGTCTTTTTTCCATACAAAGCGCATCCTGCTGCCCTCATTTTCCACGGAGAGCGCAGCATCAAACCCAAACGCCGGAAACTCCTTCCGGAAACGCAGCAGATCAAGCTGTTTTCTCACAACCTCTCGTGAAAGTCCGTCCTCTAAAGCCTGACAGCTTAAATTCGTCCGGTTAATCTCCTTGTGTCCGGCCGCGCCTGCGCGCCCGACTGCCTCCCTGTCATTTTTTCCTGCGAACAGATCCAGATACCATATCTGCGGTTTTCCCGGCATAAAAAGCTGTACGGCGCGCGCCAAAAGGAGCTTCCTGTCGTCCTCGCCGAGCGCGCTGTAATAGGTCGCATTGACCTGATAATACACATTTTTCTGTCCGTGCAGATCCTTAACCATGCCGCCCCGCGAAACGACCGTGTCGATCAGCGCCTCGATGCGCGCTGCGGGGATCATCCCCTTTAAATCGAGCAGCGGAATGCCGTCATGGCAGCCCAGCATATTGACGGTACGGATTTTCTTTTCCTGCAATTCCTCTGCCCACGCCGCCAGCGTCGCCCCGTCCGCGCGCTCAAGCGCATCGATCAAAAGTCCCGGCAGGAAAAAGTCGTACGTCATGTAGCCCTTCTCTGCAATCTTTTCATAGATTTTTTCCTCGTACGCCGCATGAATCTCCGGCAAGAGCGAAAGTCCGTACTGCTGCGCCAGCTCCTGCACCCTCTCCAGCAGCTCCCACGTTCCCGGCTCGTTCAAAAAGTTCTTCACCCCCGGCTCCTTCGGCGCGTAGGCAAACGCGTCCAGGCGGACGATCTTCGCACCGTAGGATGCAAGCGTCTTTAACGTCTCCTCGTAAAACTCCCACACCTTCGGAGACTTGATATTTAAGTCCATCTGCCCCAGATATTTCCTTCCCGACTCCAGCAGCTCTGTCAGCGCCGCACGATATTCCTCACATTCCCCAAGCGAAATGCTTGCCGGACGCTTCCCTGCGGCGATTCCCTGCTCCATCTGCTGTGCCAGATATTCTGCCTCGCCATATTGGACCGGAAGCTCCCGCATAATATCCTGTGCGTCCAATGCGGGATAACGGACCTCCTGATAAAAGGTATTCCAGTACGGCACATTCCTGCCGTCGGGGAATCGCACCATTAAGATCGGAAGTCCCGGCTTGCGGAAAAACATATCGGCGATCAGCTTCGCGTCAGGCTGTATATAGCCCTCCTCCGTCATTGTCCCATGACCTTCCCAAAAACGGTTCCAGTCAATGAAGAAATCCTTGTACTCTGATTTCTCCCCGTTTTTGAGCAAGTCCTGAAACTGCGGCGATAGTACCGACGCATGGTTTAAAATAAAGTCCAGTTTTAAGTTCACGCCAAGAGCCTCAAGCTCCTTAAGGTCCTCCCTCTTTGCCAGCATTTTGTTTAAGGAATAATCGATGACCGAAAAGCCGCGGTCCAAGTCCGTGTGAAATACGCTTGGCAGAATATAAAAGGAGGAAAAGACATTATGAAATTCCTCTTTTTTCAGCAGACTCACAATATCTCCCAGCGTTCCTCCCATACTGTCGGGGTAAGCATTTAACATTGGTCCGTTATCGCTTCTGTTATTTTCACGGCTCAATAGATTCCCCTCCTTCCTTCACTTCCATTCTCTTGCAGAACTCCTCATAGGAAAGCAGCTCACCCTGCTTTGAGACGATCAGCTTTGCCTTTCTCGCCTGCTTTTTCAGCTTTTCCTGCTCAAGTTCCAGCACCGTCATCGTAAACGGGCTGTCCGTTCCGCCGTCCCTGCCGCGCGCCGCACGGTGTGCCAGCGTCTCCTCCGGCGTGCTGTTTAAGAGCACCGGAATGTCAACGCCTTGATAGCAGTCGCTGTTTCCGTGCGTCCACTCGATCACAAGCACATGAACCTCCCGGAAATCCACTTTTTCATACCAGAGCGCATCCTCGGTGCGCCCCATACGCTTGAGCCAGATTTCCTCCTGACCGCCTTTAAACGCAGCGACGATCTCCTCTAACTCCTGAAAGTCGATCTCCGCGTCGCTTCCAAGATAAGCGTCAAGCGCCGCGCGCCCGCCGGCAAGATACGAGCCGTACCACGGATATTCCGCGCAGTGCGCTGCATCCGCGTCGCTTCCCTCGATCTGAAACTTTCGAATCACCGCAAAACGCTCCTGTGAAAATGTCCCGTCTTTAACCATACCCTTGACCGCGCCCGTGCGGAATACGCGCAGCCGCTCCGCGTCATTATAGACCGGAATGCGGCGCGGATAGTTGTCGCCCGAAAGCGTATAGCTCCCGATTCCAAACTCTTTCAGATAATAGGACAGCAACGATGCGATCTCCGATTTTCCGACACCCGAACCGCCGCAGACGCTTAGTACCACCTTCTGTTCTTTCCGCTCTCCCAAAAGTGAGAGCACCATCGGCAGAAGCTGCGGGAAAATCACCGACGCCTTTTTGATGTGATCCGCCCCGATCTGTACCTGATCGCCCGGCATATCCCCATGCGCAATGTTTTCAGGAATCTCCGGCAGCACAAACGCCGCCGCTCTCTGTTCTAATTTCTCCGCCTCTAACTGCATACAAACCTCCATTCTCATCCGTTCCTCTCCGGCATCTGATAATAGTGCAGCGCGCACCGGCTGCCCAAAGCTGACCGGAATCTGCAAATATTTTTCCGTCAGCCTTATTATTTTCTGCATTATTTTCCTCCAAGCACAAGCGCCTGATACGGCTTTAGCACATTTCCTTCCAGCGTCTCATAATTGTTGAGCAGAATCTGATAGGGGGAAACATCAAGACAAAGCGGACGTTCCTCACCGGAATAATTGAGCATCACCAGAACCTCTCCGTCCTCACCGCGTCTGCGATAACAGAAGTCCTCCGCCGCCTGCGTATGTATTCCCTCAAAGCTTCCATAGACAAGCGCGTTTTTGTACGCCGGGTTTCTACGCAGTTCTACCATTTTCTGATAGAACCGGAGCACCGAGCGGGCGTCCTGCTCCTGCGCCTTCACATTGCAGACCGGATAATTCGGGTTTTCCGCAAGCCACGGCGTTCCCTCCGTAAACCCGGCGTGAGGAGCATCCTCCCACTGCATCGGGGTTCTCGCGTTGTCGCGGCTTCTCCGCTGCAGAAAGTCCATGATTTTTTCTTCCGAATCGCCGATTTTTTTTGCCGTCTCATATTTCGTCTTTGCGCCGATGTCGTCAAACTGGCTGATGTCGGTAAACGGGAAATTACTCATGCCGATCTCCTGTCCCTGATAGATGTAAGGCGTTCCGCGCAGGAAGAAATACAGCACGCCAAGCATCGTGGTGCTGTAAAAGTTAATCTCGCCGTCCGGCAGATATTTGTTGACGGAGCGCGGCTGGTCATGGTTCTCCAGATACGGCGCCGCCCAGCCGATATGCTGCGTGCTCTCCTGACTGTGGAAAATGCAGTGTTTCAGGTCTGCCAGATTCCACGCTGCAAAATCGCAGGGGCGCGTCACGCCCTTCGTGTCAATATCCGCATAACTGAAATCAAATACCATCGAAAAATAGCCGTTTTCTCCGATATAGCGCTCCAGATCAGAATCCGGTACATCGACCTCCGCCACCGTCATGCTATCGTACTTTTTAAAGACCTGGTCGCGCATGTTAGAGAGAAACGCATCAATGCCCGGCTGGTTCAGCAAATAAGGCGCACAGTCATGCAGTCCGTCCTCCGCATCCGGCTCCATCCGGCAGACAGAGAGAATCTCCTTGGACTTCTTGATATTTCCGATCGCGTCAATGCGGAAGCCCGCGATCCCCTTGTCCTGCCAGAAGCACATCATATCCATAATCTCCTGACGAAGCTTCGGGTTTTCCCAGTTTAAATCCGGCTGCTCCTTGGCAAACGCATGGAAATAAAAGCTGTTCGTCTCACCGATACGCTCCCACACGCTTCCCCCGAAATAGCTGCGGAAATTGTTTGGCTCTTTCCCGTCCTCCGTGCTCTTTATAATGAAGTAATCACGGTACGGACTGTCGGGATTTTTTAACGCTTCCTGAAACCATGCGTGCCGGTCGGAGACATGATTGACCACAAGGTCCATCAGAACCTTGATGCCGCGCTTTTTTGCCTCGGCTACCAGCTCCTCCAGATCCTCGTTTGTGCCAAACATCGGGTCTACTTTGTAGTAATCCGAAATGTCATATCCATTGTCCCGCATCGGCGAGCAATTGATCGGACAAAGCCACAGCACATTCGCGCCAAGTCTCTGGATATGATCCAGTTTTTCGATCACACCCTTTAAATCTCCGATGCCGTCCCCGTTGCTGTCCATAAAGCTTTTTGGATACACCTGATATACCACGGTATCCTGCCACCATTTTTTTGTTATCATAAAAAACGAAACTCCTTCTATTATTTATTTTGCTTCTATTTGATCGCCCCCTGCGAAACTCCCTCGATGATCTGCTTTTGCAGGAACAGATACCTGAATAATGGAAATCACCGCCACAATGATAAATAAGATCAGCGCCTCCGTCTGTCCTACACCATACTGCTCTGCCTGAAACGCCTTATTGTACACGCGCATCGCCACAAGCTCGGTACTCTGGAACGGTCCGCCGTTTGTCAGAGACAGGTTCACGTCGTACGCCATAAACGCTGTCTTGACAGACATAAAGGCAGCGATCGTGATCGACGGCATGATGAGCGGCACAACGATGTGGCGGATTCCGCGGAATCCGACTGCTCCGTCAAGCTTTGCCGCCTCAAGCACATCCTTTGGCACGGGAGATGATCCCCGCCATGTAAATAAGCATCAGGTAGCCGGCAAGCTGCCACACAGCGACCACGACCATTGCGAGAAACGCCGTGTCCGGGCTGCTTAACCAGTTGCTTTTAAAAATACCGATCTCATATTTTCTGCCAAGCTGTACAAACACCTCGGAAAATACAAATTTCCAGACGATACCCAAAATAACGCCTCCGATCAGGTTCGGTGTGAAGAAGGCAACGCGGAAAAATCCCTGTCCCCTGTAGCCTCTCGTCAGGAAATAAGCGATGAGGAATGCGATGATGTTCGTAAAGACGACCACGCAGATGACATACTGGAAGGTGCGTCCTAAAGACGTCCAGAAAGCGGTGTCTGCAAACGCGTCCACATAGTTTCGAAATCCAATATACTGATAGGTGTCCGAAAGTCCGTTCCAGTCGGTAAAGGTCAGTTGTATACCGTTGATAAATGCCAGAATAATGACAAGAAAAAATACTGTGACAGCCGGTCCGGCAAAAACAAGAAAGCTGACCACATTTTTTAGTTTACTGCTTTTCATATTCCCCTCCATTCCGCCGCAGCGGCTTTTTCAGAAAATGGCTGCCAGTTGATTCTGACAGCCATTCGTGCAAGTCTTATCTTATTTTTGTGTTGCCCAATATGCCGTGATCTCCTCGGCAAGTCCTTTGCGGTCCGTCTCGCCTGCAAGGTATTTCTGCATCGCGCTTCCGACATTGGTTGCATGGTCGGACGGAATCTTGACATACATCGGGAAGTTTTTACCCTCTGCCGTGTAGCTTACCGCAGACTGTGATACCGATTCCGTGATCTCTGCTTTATTATTGGAGTAAGCCGGAATGTTTCCGCAGTCGATCACATACTGCTGCCCCTCCTCGGACATGATCAGCCAGTTGACAAATTCCATCGCCGCCTTCTGCTGTGCCTCTGTGGTCGTTGATTTCTCCACACAATAGTAGCCGGGCACCAAGGTACAAATCTTTCCGGCATTCGGATTTCCCTCGCCGACCGGAACAGGAAGAAAGCCATACTCGCCCGTCTCATCCAGTGTACGGATATTTACGGTTGCCCAGTTTCCGTGGAACCAGAACGCTGTCTGTCCGGTAGAAAGAAGCTGTGCCTGCTTTTCGTTGCCGTCCGCAACAGTCTCAAGCGGATTCTCTTTGTAGTAGTTGTATTTCATCAAAAGATCAAAGGTATCCATATAGTCGTTAAACACTTCGTTTTCTGCAAGATTCGAGCTGCCGTCTTTCAATCCGTTTACAAACGCGTCTCTCTCCTCTGCTGTCTCCGACTGTCCGGTATAAATCTGGGTAAGCCAGTGATTTCCGAGATTCCAGTCAAACGGGCTGATCGCTACCGGAGCAATGCCTGCCTCCTGCACCTTTTTGAACACATCCTCAAGCTGCTCTCTCGTCGTGATGCTCTGCGGATCAAAGTCTGCGCCCATCACATCGGCAAGCACCTGCTTGTTATACATCAGACCGTACGCCTGAATGTTTGCCGGCACACCATATAATGCTCCGTCCACCGTCACATCCTCGGTCGTTCCCTCATTTGCATACTGTACCGCCTCCAGCGAAGATACATCCATCAGCTTGTCTGTCAGCTTTAATACGTCTCCCGCCTCCATAAAGTAAACCGTTGGCGGATTTCCTGCGTTGTACATCACTGTGAGCATCTCGTAGCCGCTGGAACCCTCGGTCAGCGTTACCAGCTCCACCTCTGTCGTCTCGCTCTGCTCGTTGTAGATGTCTACGATTTTCTGATTCTCATCTGCCGCATCCCCGCCGAGATAAACGGTGATCTTTGTCTTTTCCGACGATCCGTCCGCCGTATTTTCTGTCGATACAGCGTTTTCTTTGGAAGAATTTTCACTGTCGCTGCTTCCTCCGCATGCCGTCAGCCCAAGCAGCATCGTTGCCGCCATAAATAAGCACAATACTTTTTTCTTCATGTCTGTTCCCTCCATTTGTTTGTCATCTGCCGTTTTACGGCGTCCTGTTGCTCCCCTCCCATGAGAGACCTTGTTTCTTACACTTATATAAAACCCGTTTTACATCAGTGTAAACAACGAGCGGCACGACTTGCGAGCCACTCTTATGTTAATGAAAGCGAGAATATGCAAACTAACTAAATCAGTCTTGTGTAAAACCCGTTTCATATCATGCATTTACTATAAATCTATCCTCTCGTTTTGTCAATAGGTTCTGCCATTTTTGACATTTTATACAATAACCACATCATTTTTTATCGATTTTCCACAACAAAAATCGACGATCCACGCCTTGTCCATCCAACTTCTTCCAAACTAACACCGCAATGGATGGCGCGCTTAGAAGCTGATCCTTTCTAAATTTGCTTTCCTCCTCCCTTACACCAAACAACGAGCGACACACTTCGCGAGCCGCTCTTATGTCAACAACGAGCGACGCACTTCGCGAGCCGCTCTTATGTTGAACAAAATCAAAATAGAGAGCTGCCCGCTCTCTATTTTGTCGTATCGCCCCCAAAAAGATAAACATCAACCAACTCCGGCAACCCGCTTTCCTTCCCCTCAATCTGTGCCAGAATATTCCTTGCGATCTGCCTCGCAATTTCCTCCGCGGGCTGAATCACCGCAGACAGATTGATCACGGTGTTTGTATTCTCATACACGCCGTCAGTTGAAATAATTTCAAAATCCTCCGGCACTCTCCTTCCCTGCTCCTTTAGCACCTTCCAGAATGCAGTCCCCAGAATATCCGCCGCATAGATTCCATCCGCCTGCGGCTCCTCCTGCAAAATCTTTTTGGCAAGCTCCACATGATATTCCAGATCAAAGCTCGTCCACTCCTCCTTGATCACCTTAACCCTGCCGCCAAGACGTTCCATTTCCTTCACGAATGCAACGTGCCTCTGATAAGAGGGTATCTCCCCGGAGGGCTCTCCGATAACGGTGAGCACATTTCTGCACCCATCCTGATAGAGCTTTCCGGCAGCAAGCCGTCCTGATTTCTCCTGATCGATCGGAATATATGAGATTCCCTCCACGATCCGGTCCAGAAGCATCAGAGGCCGCCCCAGCTTCTGGTAAACTGATTTTTGCAGGACGGGAACCATAATGACAGCCGCATCCACTGCATTTCGTTTCAGTCGTTCTAAATATTCCGCCTCCGCGCTGCTGCTGTATTCCGTCGTCCAAAGCACTACGCCGTACTGGTATTTTTTCAATTCGATTACCAGCTTTTTGATAATCCCAAGAAAAAACGGATGCTCAATATCCGGCAGTATCACTCCGATCAGATTACTCCTGTTCCGGTACAGATTCCGCGCCAGCTCGTTCGGAACGTAATCAAGCTCCTTTAACGCCTGCTCAATTTTCTCTCTCGTCTCCTGTGAAATATAACCTTTGTTATTCAAGGCACGGGAAACTGTTCCGGGCGCTACCTTTGCCCGCTCTGCGATCTCCCTGATACTCGCCATTGTTTACCTCGCTTCCGCACCGATCTTTTGTGCATTATGAATGTAGTATAACAAAACTATTTTGTTCTTGCAATGCCCCGACGCTGTTTGGCTCTTATTCCCATTGTGAGCTTTCGCTCCAAAATTTTTTGATTGATCAACGCTCTTATCCTGCAAAAACAACGAATAAAGAATCTCGCTTGCGAGATTCTCCGCCTGCGGCGGGCCGCATTTGCGACAAATTTCCCTTCCGACGCAGTGCGTTCTCCCCGGAGGGGTTTACGTTATAGGAAACGAAATTTCCTATAACGTAAAAAATAAGGAATCCCAAGGTCATAAACCTCGAAATCCCTTATTCTATGCGGGTGACAGGACTTGAACCTGCACGGTCGCCCACCAGAACCTAAATCTGGCGCGTCTGCCAATTCCGCCACACCCGCAACTCTGTCAAGGCTTCTGCATTTTACGCAAAACCCTTATGCATTATATCCCATACCGTACAAAATTGCAAGCCCTATTTCAATCGGAAACCTTTCTCCCGCCCGCCTCGGTATACGGCTGCTGCCCGCATCCATCCGCACGCTCATATCTCTCCCATATCTTGTCAGCGCCCCAGACATACTCCACGCCGTCCTCCATTCCCTTACCGACCTCATACTTTACAACTTCCGCCATCAAAGGTACTCTTGTGCTCCTCATCGTATTTCCCTCCTTCTGCTTTGTATTCTTTTCTTTCATTATACCACACACCCTTCCGAAAACTTCACCCTTCGATTCCGATTGTTTGCGCATCTTCCCATCTCATCCGCATTGCTTTTCGCCCCATAACACAAAAAAGCGCGATGCCGGAATATGACATCACGCTTTTTCTTGCTTTCATTAGGAAACTTCGCACAGCAAAGCTGTTCCGCACATTATACAGTTGTCTTTTTCCTCTCCCCCAGAATCCGGATCACGCCGACCGTCTCCAACGATCTGGTAATCAGGAAAAAAACAGTGGAATCAATCGGCCACATAATCAGATTCTTGATGATGCGCGGTCCGACCAGTACAAAAAATCCATCACCGTACAGCACCGACAGGCAAAGGGTATTGAGCACCACATTGCAGACCAGCATCACGAAAAACTTTGCCGCCAGAACCCTCCAGAATGTCAGCGGCTTCTTGTAATAAAAACAGCCGTACAGCACGCCTGCCAACACCGTGACCAGCGTCATCGGCAGGAAATATGCCCCGGTCGGCTTGATGAGGAACTTTAAAACATCAAGCGCCCCTGAAAAAATACCCCCGGTCACCGGCCCGAACAGATACCCCACGATACCGTTTGGAATGGACGAAAATCCAATGCGGATAAAAGGGCCCAACTCAATCGAAAACATGCCCAGTATCACGGCAACTGCTGCCAGCATTGCCATAACAGTGATAGTTCTTACAGATTTCAGTTCCTTGTAAGAAACGGCAAACAAAGTAACGAATTTTCTCATAAAAAAATTACCTCCTTTGCAGACCTCTTACTACAACGGGAGATAATATTCCTATCTTCTGATGCAGCGGGATGCGACTCATGTACCGCAAGAAAATCTTTTCGTCTGGCTGACAACTCCCTGTTCAGCCGGCACTTAACGCACATGAATCTACTCTGCGAAACATATGTAATTATGAGGGAGAGCCCTGCTCTCACGCTCTGTAGCTTTCTTAGTATAGCATATAAGCAGCAAAATGCAAATGATTTTTACAGATGCTTGATCAAATGCATCCATCCCCCCTACATCACCATCAACAGCGTACCTGCCCCGATCAGCAGACACCCGACAACAGATTTCACCGTAAACTGCTCATGCAAAAACACAAATGCCAGCACCAGTGTGAGAACGACACTCAGCTTATCGACAGGAACAACCTTTGATGCCTCTCCAAGCTGCAAAGCGCGGTAATAACAGAGCCACGACGCCCCCGTTGCCAGTCCTGACAGGATCAAAAACAGCCAGCTTTTTCTGCTGATCGAAGAAATTCCGTTTTGCCCATGCGTTAAAAACACCATCCCCCACGCCATCGCGACCACGACCACGGTGCGGATCGCCGTCGCCAGATTGGAATTGACCCCGTCAATCCCGATCTTTGCAAGTATCGAAGTAAGCGCCGCAAACACAGCAGACAACAACGCAAATACAAACCACATACTCATTCCCCCCCAAACTCTTATCCTTTTGTCTTTCCGTTCTTTTTCATGATGTCCTCTTTTACTGCCTGCCACAGCCTGTGCATATAAGTCGAAAATTCCTTTTCAAAAAATACAGTCCCGCCGCATCCGCAAGCGCCCATCCGATCGGTATACTCATCCAGATCCCACGGCAGCCGAACGCCCCGATCCCCGACAGCACATAGGCTAACAGCACCCTGCTCCCCAACGATATGACCGTCAGGATCACAGAAATCATGGGCTGCTCTACGGCACGAAAATATCCATAGCACAAAAACAGCAGTCCGATCAGACCATAAAAAGCACCCTCCATGCGCAAATAAGAAATCCCAATGCCGATAATCTCTGCATCCGTCGTAAAAATCCGCATCAGCTCTCCGGCAAACAGCACCACCAGTGCACTGACTGCCGTGCCGAACACAAGCACGGCAAGCACCGCCTTCCTCCCGCCTTCCCGGATGCGCTCCGCCTTTCCTGCGCCGTGATTCTGCGCCACAAACGTGGAAAATGCGTTTCCGAAATCCTGCACCGGAGAATACGCAAGCGTGTCGATTTTTACCGCTGCGGCATACGCCGCCATCACCGCCGTACCAAAGCTGTTTACCAGCCCCTGCACCATCAGTATGCCAAAATTCATGATCGACTGCTGCATAGACGTCAGCAGCGACAAACTCAGAATGCTCTTTAAAATGTCCTTACGAAAATGTCTCTGCCCGCGCCCAAACCGCAGAAGCGGTACCTTCTTCCACGCATACATCCAGATACCGATACCGGACACATACTGCGCAATCACTGTTGCCGCAGCCGCACCGGAAATCCCAAAATCAAAAACCGCGACAAACAAAACATCCAGCACCACGTTCAGGACTGCCGACACACCGAGAAACAGCAGCGGTATCAGAGAATTTCCGACTGCACGCAGACTGTTTGCAAAATAATTGTAGAAAAACGTCGCCAGAATGCCGCCGTAGATGACCGTCACATACGAGCGCATCATGACATAGACTTCCGATGGAATCTGCAGCATCACAAAAATCGCATCCATTCCCATATATGCCGCCGCACTCAGCAAAACGGCAAACCCGCCGATCAGAAAAAACGCCATGAAATTACCGCAGCCAAACGCCTCCCTGTCCTTCTTCCCATACTGGATCGACAAAAATGCACTGCTGCCCATGCACAGCCCAAGAATCACCGATGCCAAAAATACCATAATGGTATATGCCGAGCCAACCGCCGCAAGCGCCTCTTTCCCGATATACCGCCCCACGATCAGCGTGTCCGCGATATTGTAAAACTGCTGAAGCAGATTCCCGATCATAAGTGGAACAGAAAACCGCACCAGTTCCGCGACAATCGTTCCCTCTGTAAAATCAACCCCGCACTTCTTTTGTTCCCGTTCCGCTTCCATCCCTCAATCCCTACCACTCAAATTCTCTTTCATGCGCCAAAAAAGTCATCGTATGACCACACATTTGCAAGTCCTGTTTAAGTCCTGTTTAACGCTCGGCATCCACAGCCTTCTTATCCATGTCATACATCTATCATACTCCACCGAAGCAAAAAAGGAAATGTCACACGTCTGTGTAACATTTCCTTTTTCCGATGAGGCATCGGGGATTCGAACCCCGGACAACTTGATTAAAAGTCAAGTGCTCT
>JAHZFL010000010.1 GCA_019421345.1 Roseburia sp.
GATATTTTGTAGAGAAAGGCTACAAAACAGGTCGCCCAAGATGTGATGAACAAAAGCTGCTTAAAGTGATACTGTTTGCTTTCATGGAAAATGGTGTTTGTTCGTTGCGTGAAATTGAAAAACTATGCCGCAATGACATTCGTTACATGTATCTTCTGGATGAAATGAAAGCACCTACTTTTGCCACTTTCGGAAATCTTATCCGAAACGAACTGACTGATTCAATAGAACAGATATTCATGGACATAAATGCTTACATTTTTCCAAAAGATCATGTGGATTTGCAGCATACATACATTGATGGTACAAAAATAGAAGCAAATGCCAATCGTTATACATGGGTATGGAAAAAGTCCTGTATGAAAAATCGTCAGAAAACCTTTGATAAAATATCTATCCTGATTGATGCCATGAATCAGGAAGTACTTGGATACCTGGGACTAAAGCTTGAAAAGCGTGAAGAGTATGCGATTGATTACGTTTCTGAATTGTTGGAGATGTATAAAAGAGGAACCGGATTTGATGAAAATCTGTTTGTTTCCGGATGCGGACATAGAAAAAGCATTCAGCAAAAACAATACCAGGAACTGCAAGGGTATCTAAAACGTTTAAAAACTTATGCACATCATATAGAAATCTGCGGAGATGAAAGGAACAGCTATTCAAAAACGGATCAGGATGCGACTTTTATGCGCCTGAAACGTGATTACATGGGAAATGATCAGCTGCTCCCCGCATATAACCTGCAGGCAGCCATCTGTGATGAGTACATAGCCGTAATCGATGTAAAACCTTATGCATCGGACATGGAATGCTTTGTGCCTTTGATGGAAAAATTCAATCGTACATATGGTTATTATCCGAAATATCCGGTTGCCGATGCAGGATACGGTTCTTACAATAATTATCTTTACTGTGAAGAACACGGCATGGAAAAATATATGAAATTTACCATGTACAAAAAAGAAACGACGGACAAAAAATACCGTAAAAATCCATATCGTGCTGTAAATTTTGCAAAAGATGCAGATGGGAATCTCCTATGTCCAAACGGACAGAAATTTATCTTCAAGAGAACACAGCCTGTGAAATATAATAAATATGGAAGAAAGGAAGAACTGTACGAATGCGAATCCTGCGAAGGGTGTCCTCATAAGCAGGAATGCTGCCCGAGGGCACACAAAAACCGTACAATCCGAATGAATCAGGAATTAACCGCTATCCATCAGGAAGTGCTAAACAATCTTGAGTCCATACATGGAGCTCTTTTAAGAATGAATCGAAGCATTCAATCCGAGAGTACCTTTGGTGTGTTAAAGTGGGATAAATCGTATAAAAGATTATTTCGGAGAGGCGAGAAAAATGTAATTCTCGAACTTACACTGATTTCATGCGGATTCAATCTTTATAAATATCACAACAAAAAGCAGCGGCAAATGAAGGTTGCTTAAAATTTAAGCGTGATTGGCTGAGGCTTATTAAGTATACCATTTTTTCTACGAAAAGGTGCATGTATGAGCAGAAATGGGAAGATTCATACAAAGAAACGCCAGTTCCGGCAAATGCCGGTTCTGGCGTTTCTTAATCAGAGACTTTTTTTACAGCCCCTTTGTTGTTACATAGGGAACATAGTTCCCCATAAAGCAAAACCCTAACCCTGCGTGGGATCGCCCTGCGGCGGAAAGGAACGGTGTCGCTGATGCGACCTGCCGCAGGCGGAGAATCTCGCAAGCGAGATTCTTTGCTGTTACATAGGGAACATAGTTCCCCATAAAGCAAAACCCTAACTCTCCGTGGGATCGCACTGCGGCGGAAAGGAACGGTGTCGCTGATGCGACCCGCCGTAGGCGGAGAATCTCGCAAGCGAGATTCTTTGTTGTTATATTAGGAAACATAGTTCCCCATAAAGCAAAACCCTAACCCTCCGCGGAATCGCACGCGCATCAGAGGAAGGATTGCTTCGCAATCATGTGCGGCTCGGCAAAAGTGTGCTTCATTCATAGTTTATTACAACGCGAGAGTGTGGGGAGCACACTTTTGTTGACATAAGAGCGGCGCGCGAAGCGTGTCGCTCGTTGTTGTTATTGAGAAAATCTCTCTTTTGCAGGACTTGATTGTTTGAAAAAGTTGTGTTAATATGCTTGATAGTTAGTTATGACTAACAATGAAAGGAGATTCGTATGGATAAAATTTATGTTGTTTATTGGTCGCAATCGGGAAATACACAGGCGATGGCAGAGGCTGTCGGAAAAGGAATTACGGCAGGCGGAAAGGAGGCGGTTATTCTTCGGGTAGAGGATGCGCCGATGGAAGAATTAAAGAAAGCGAATGGCTTTGCACTTGGATGTCCGGCGATGGGAGCAGAGGTGCTGGAAGAATCGGAAATGGAACCGTTTGTCGGTGAGGTGGAAGGATTTGCGGCAGGAAAAACACTGGGACTGTTCGGCTCCTATGGCTGGGGCGGCGGTCAATGGATGGATGACTGGGTGGATAGAATGAACAGAAACGGCGCAACGGTTCTAAATGGTGAGGGTGTAATCTGTCAGGAAGCGCCGGATGACGGGGCACTTTTGGAATGTGAGAAGCTCGGCAGAGCGCTTGCGGATCTGTAAGGCGTAAAATACAGGGAAATCGGGAGACGTGCCATGGTTACAAACGGATTGGAAGCAGAATTGATACGTCATTGTGCACCGACACTGGCGGGGTTAAAAAGTGCAGGTCTTTTTCGTTATTTTTATCAGGAGAAAGAATCTGTAACAAGGGAAGTAGAACTGGTAAATAGGATGCTAAATGACCGTGACGTATATATTGAGGTGCTGGCATGGCAGACGCAGGCTGTGTTGATCTACGCGTACCGCAAGACGCAGCTCCAAAAGGAGCTTAACGCAGAGGGGGTGAGATACCTACTTCAGGAATACGGCTATCATGGATGCGGGGTTGCAGAATGTATCATGCATTTAAAGGAGCGTCTGGATGAATATGTTTGTTTTCCCCACGAAATAGGCGTATTTCTCGGATACCCGCTGGAGGATGTCCTGGGATTTATTCAAAACAGAGGAAAAAACTGCGAGTGCTGCGGTATATGGAAGGTGTATTGCGACGCCTCTGAAAAACAAAAAACATTTTGCAAATTAAGAAAGTGCACACAGGTTTATGCGAAGCTGTTTTCGGAAGGAAGAAGCCTGCTTCAGATGACTGTATGTGTCTAAAGAAAAAGGAGTTCCCTCTGCCCTGGACAGGAGGGGATTCCTTTTTACATAAGAGCGGCTCGCGAAGCGTTTCGCTCGTTGTTAGAGTAGTACGGACCGTGCATGCGTTGTTTTTTCAAAAAATGCTTGACAGCAAATAAGAAGTTAGTATAAACTAACCACAAAAGAGCAGACAAAACAAAAAGGAGGAAGCAGTTTGGAAGAACGAAGCAGATCGGATGCCGGTACGATAAATTTTGGCAGAGCGGAAATGAAAAAGCAAAGAATATTGGAAAAGCTGCGCGAACACGGCTGCAGAATCACAAAGCAAAGAGAGATACTTCTTGACGTGATCTTAGAGGAGGAGTGTGCAAGCTGTAAGGAAATTTATTATAAGGTCTCGGTAAAAGACTGCCGCATTGGTGCGGCAACCGTATATCGCATGGTTAATCTGTTGGAGGATATTGGTGCGATCAGCAGAAAAAATATGTATAAAATCTCTTGGTAGCTTCTGTATGAAGGAGGATAATTGAGAAAAAATATCAACAAAAGGAAAATGATGGAAATGGTTTTTCGGGAGGCTTATAATAAAGAGCAAAGGAGGATGCTTGTATGAAGAAACACATATTCTGGGCGTGGGCAGCCTTGGCTTGCATGGTTTTGGCAATTTATACAGGTTACAAGCGCAAATAGGAAAAAAGACGCGGAGGTACAAAGGATGAACATTTTAAGGAAAGTAGATGAAAAGAAAGTCGGCATTTTTGCGGCGGGGGTGTTATTTGGAACTGTAGGAGTGAAGCTGCTGTCGGGCAGGGATGCAAAGAAGGTATATACGAAATGTACGGCGGCTGTTCTTCGGGGCAAGGAGTGTGTGATGAAAACCGTCACAGCGATCCAGGAGAACGCGGAGGATATTTATGCCGAAGCACAGCAGATAAACGAAGAACGTGCAGATCATGAAGCATTTGCAGAGGAAAGTCAAAACGGGCCGGAAGCAGAATCAGAGGCAGAAGCATAAATGGTAAGTGAAAGCACCTGTGGGGAACTGCAGGTGTTTTCGCTTGGGAAAAAATCTGGAAGGGTGTGGAAAGAATGAAATTTCAAATTTTGCATGAGATAAAGGGGCGGCTTCGGATCCATATTGTGCAGAACCGTATGACTGACAGAGAAGCGGATATTTTACAGTATTATCTGGAAGGCTGCGAAATGGTTCTTGCGGCAAAGGTATATGAGCGGACGCAGGATGCGGCGATTTCCTTTTCGGGAGAGAGGGATGAAATGCTTGCCGCGCTTCAAAAATTTTCCTATGAGCATGTAAAGATGCCGGATGCCGTGTCGGAGCTATCGGGGAGAAGGGCAAACAGGGAATATTTGGATAAGCTGGTAGGAAAGGTGCTGCTGCGGTTTGGAAGCAGGTTATTGCTCCCCTATCCGGTCGGCTGTGCCATAGCGGCAGTGAAATCGCTAAAATATATCTGGAAGGGTATCCGTTCTGTATGCGGCGGTAAAATAGAGGTGGCTCTTTTGGACGGCGTTGCCATCGGTGTGTCCATATTCCGGGGAGATTTCAATACGGCAGGCTCTGTGATGTTCCTGCTTGACGTGGGAGAAACCTTAGAGGAGTGGACACACAAGAAGTCGGTGGATGATTTGGCAAGAAGCATGTCCTTAAATATCAGTAAGGTATGGCTTCTGGCAGGAGAGAAAGAGATTCTCACAGATTGCGGCACGGTGCGCGCAGGAGACAGGATCGTTGTACATATGGGAAACGTGATTCCTTTTGACGGCGTTGTCTTAAGCGGCGAGGGGATGGTGAATCAGTCGTCCTTAACCGGAGAATCGCTGCCGGTAGAGAAGAAGGAGGGCGGATATGTATATGCCGGAACGGCAGTCGAGGAGGGAGAGCTGACCATCCTGGTGAAGGAAGCCTCCGGTGCAACCAGATATGAAAAGATCGTCACCATGATAGAGGAAACAGAGAAGCTAAAGTCCGGCGTGGAAAGCAGAGCGGAGCGTATGGCAGACCGCCTCGTGCCCTATACGCTGCTTGGAACGGGACTTGTCTATTTGCTGACGCGAAATACGGGAAAGGCATTGTCTGTGCTCATGGTAGATTTTTCCTGCGCATTAAAGCTTGCCATGCCGACAACGGTGCTTTCGGCGATCCGGGAGGCAAACAGGCGCCGCGTCACGGTAAAGGGGGGTAAATTTTTAGAGAGAATGGCGGAGGCGGACACGATCATCCTCGATAAAACAGGTACTTTGACAAAAGCGCAGCCTGTGGTGGCGAACGTTATTTCCTTTAACGGAGAAGAGCCGGAGGAGCTGCTGCGTCTTGCCGCCTGTCTGGAAGAACATTTCCCGCATTCCATGGCAAAGGCTGTCGTAAATGCCGCGAAAGAAAAGGGGCTTGTCCATGAGGAAAGGCATTCAAAGGTGGAATATATTGTGGCACACGGAATTTCATCCAGAGTAGATGGCAAGAAAGTAATCATCGGAAGCTATCATTTTGTGTTTGAGGATGAAAAATGCCGGATTCCTGAACAGATGCAGGAGAAATTCAACGGGCTTCCGGCAGAATGTTCCCAGCTTTATCTCGCGGTGGACGGCGTGCTTGCGGCGGTTATTCTGATTGAAGATCCCGTCAGGGAGGAGGCGGCTGCTGTTATTGAAATGCTGCGGGAGTGCGGTTTTACCAAAATTGTGATGATGACCGGAGACAGTGAGCGCACGGCGGCATCCGTCGCGGGAAAGCTTGGGGTGGACGAGTATTATGCAGAGGTTTTGCCGGAGGATAAGGCGCTATTTGTTGAGAAGGAGCGCGCCGGCGGACGAAAGGTGATCATGACGGGAGACGGAGTCAATGATTCTCCGGCGCTTTCTGCGGCAGATGTTGGGATCGCGATCAGCGCCGGCGCGCAGATTGCCAGAGAGATTGCGGATATTACGATAGAGGCGGACAATCTGTATGAATTGGTTTCTTTGAAAAAGCTCAGCAAAAATATGGTGGGAAGAATCCAAAGGAATTATGCGTGCATTGTCGGCATCAATGCGGCGCTGATACTGCTCGGAGTTACCGGACGGATACCGCCCGCTGTTTCGGCGCTGCTGCACAATACGTCCACGCTTGCGATCAGCATGAGCGGGATGAGCGGTTGGAAAAATATCTCTTAGACAGACAAATAAATAGTACTTGACAATATTACAGGAGTTAGTGTAAACTAACTCCTGTAATGCGTTAGTAAGAGCTAACTAATAAGTGGGACAGGGAGGATGGAACATGAAGAAAATCTGGAACGGTGTCTGTTTGGGACTCGGCTTTTTGTTGTTTGGTTTAGGCGCAGCAGGCACTGTGGTGCCGGTACTTCCGACGACGCCCTTTTTGGTGGCGGCAGCGTTTTTCTTTGCAAGGGGATCGACACGTTTTCATCAGTGGTTTGTTGGGACAAACCTTTACAGACGCTATATCGAGCGGGCGGTGAAGTATAAGGCAATGGATCGGGCGGCAAAGCGCAATCTGCTTGTCATGCTTGGGATTATTTTTGTCATTGGCTTTCTTTTTTCTCCGGGATTTGCGAAAATCATCATTCTTTTGGTGGCGGCAGGTCATTTTTATTATTTCCTGTTCCGTGTCAAGACGGTGGCGCACACGCAGCAGACGCAGAAAGAACCGGAACAAAAAGAGCAGTCTGCCGCACCGTGTGGGAAAATGGCAAGGACAGAGGGATGCGAGTGAACTGCGGTCAAAAGCGGCAGCAGGAGAGAACCCATAGGGAAAAGGTTACAGGTGAGGAGTTAATATGTTTCATAAGCGTTTATTGAGAGAATTTTCCGACAACCGGAAATATGTGATTGGAATGGTGGCGGCACAGTGGGTGTCACTGCTTGCAAACGTGCTGCTGGTGTTTGTGCTTGCGAAGCTGATAGAAGCGATCGCATGGGGGAATGCACAGGGAAGGCTGTGGTATCTTGCGGGAGCATTTGCCGTGTCATTTCTGACGAGGGCTGCTGCGTCTGCCGCAGGCAGCAGATGGTCTTATCTTGCGTCAGCCAATGTAAAGCACGGGCTGCGGTCGCTGGTGTATGAGAAGCTGATGCGGCTTGGAACGTCTTACCGCAAAACGATCGCGACCTCTGAGGCGGTACAGATCAGTACCGAGGGTGTTGAGCAGTTGGAAATTTATTTCGGCAAATATGTGCCGCAGTTTTTTTACAGTATGTTAGCGCCGCTGACGCTGTTTGTGATCGTGGGGACGATGAGCCTTAAGGTGGCGGCAGCGCTGCTTTTGTGCGTGCCGCTGATTCCGGTCTCGATCATCGCGGTACAGAAATTTGCAAAGCGTCTGCTTGCAAAATACTGGGGCAGCTATACGGAGCTTGGCGATTCGTTTCTGGAGAATCTACAGGGACTTACGACCTTGAAAATTTATCAGGCGGATGAACGGTATGCGCGCAGGATGGATGAGGAGGCGGAGCGGTTTCGCCGGGTGACGATGCGCGTGCTGATCATGCAGCTCAATTCCATCAGCGTCATGGATCTTGTGGCGTACGGCGGTGCTGCCTGCGGGATCATTCTTGGCATTCTGGAATTGCGTGCGGGAAATATCTCTTTTGCGGAATGTTTTTTTATCACGATGATTTCGGCAGAATTTTTCCTGCCGCTGCGTCTTTTGGGTTCTTTTTTCCATATTGCGATGAACGGAAATGCGGCGGCGGACAAAATTTTTGGACTGCTGGATGAACCGGAACCTGTCCATGGTACGGTGACAGAGGTAGAGGGGAGCGACATTGCGTTTTGCGGCGTGGGCTTTGGCTACGATGAAAATGAGCCGGTATTTTCCGATGTGTCGTTTGCGATACCGCAAGGAAGCTTTGCCGCGCTGGTAGGAGCCTCCGGCAGTGGAAAAAGTACGATAGCGTCTCTTTTGATGGGAAGCAGCCGCGGTTATACGGGAAGTATTACGATTGGCGGGGTGGAGCTTTCGGAGATTGCGCCGGAAACGCTTTACCGGAAGATTACGCGCGTCTCACATGAGAGCTACCTGTTTGCGGGTACAGTCATGGAAAATCTTAAGATGGGAAAGGCGGACGCCGGGATTTCGGAGATGGAGGAGGTTTTGCGCAGGGTGGAGCTTTACGATACCTTAATGGAAAAAGGCGGACTGCAGATGAAACTCTCCGAAAAAGCGTCGAATCTGTCGGGCGGGCAGAGACAGCGGCTGGCGCTGGCACGCGCGCTGCTGCATGACAGTGACATTTACATTTTTGACGAGGCGACCTCGAACATTGATGTGGAAAGTGAAAATAAAATCATGGAGGTTGTGACAGAACTGGCGCATAAAAAGACGGTTCTTCTGATCTCCCACCGTCTGGCGAATGTCACAGGGGCAGATGCCGTTTTTGTGTTAAAGGCAAAGCAGGGACTGACTGAAAGCGGTACACATACTTCTCTTATGGAAGCAGACGGTGCATATGCGTCGCTTTACCTGGCGCAGCAGGAATTAGAGCAGTTTGCAGGAAATGCCTGGGAACGGAGGAACAGTTGAAATGAATAAAGAGAACAGAAAAACAGGGATAGGCGGGCAGAGAAACGGCGTGCAGGTCATGGCAGGACTGATCGGAATGATAAAGCCGCTGCTTCCGGTCATGCTTCTTGCAGTTGTTATGGGCTGCGTGGGAAATCTGACGGCGACGTTTCTTACAGTGCTTGGCGGCTATGGACTTCTTGCGGCAGCCGGACTGTGGGAGGGAAATCTGACTGTGATTTTTGGCGGAATGATTTTGTGCGCCCTGCTGCGCGGTATTTTGCGCTACGCGGAGCAGGCGAGTAACCATTATATTGCGTTTAAGCTTTTGGCACGCATCAGGCATCAGGTATTTGCCGCACTGCGGCGGCTGGCGCCGGCAAAGCTGGATGGAAGCGGCAAGGGAAATCTGATCTCGGTTATCACAAGCGATATTGAGCTTTTGGAGGTTTTCTATGCGCACACCATCTCGCCGATTGCGATTGCGGCAGTCACCTCTGTGATCATGGCAGGCTTTATCGGCGCGTTTCACCCGCTTGCGGGAGCGCTTGCCGCGTTTTTTTATCTTCTGGTCGGTTTTGTGATTCCGGTGATGAATGGAAGACGGGGCAGCAGTGCCGGACAAGAGTACCGGAATTCTTTTGGCGAACTTAATACCTGCGTGCTTGACAACCTCTACGGATTGGCAGAGACGATCCAGTATGGGAAACAGGCGGTGCGCAGGAAGCAGATGGAACATGGCACAGAGCATCTGGAGAAAATCAACCGTCAGTTGAAACAGAAGGAAAACACGCAGCGCATCGCAACGGACGGGGTGATCCTGGCGGCGGGAGTACTGATGGCGGCGCTTGCTGTAACGCTTGTTGGGGCAGGGGAGATGACGCCGCAGGAGGCAGTCATCGCAGTGATCGCAATGATGAGCTCGTTTGGACCGACGGCGGCGCTGTCTGCTCTTTCAAATAACCTGAATCATACGCTGGCGAGCGGAAACCGCGTACTTGCGATTTTAGAGGAAGAACCGGAGGTATACGACGTGACGGACGGCAGTGACTGCTGCGGGAGCGAGATCCGCTGCGAGGAGGTTTCTTATGCCTATCCGGATGCCCCGGAAGGAAATAAAGAGGTGCTGAACGGATTTTCTGCTTTATTTGTGCCAAACAAAATCCATGGAATTTTAGGAAAGAGCGGCTGCGGAAAATCGACACTGCTAAAGCTTTTGATGCGTTTTTACGAGACGGACGCCGGCGGTATCTACTATGGAGAGAACAATATCCGCAGAGTCAATACAAAAACGCTCCGCAGCCACATTTCCTATGTGACACAGGAAACATTTTTATTTCATGATACGATCGCAAATAATCTGAGAGTGGCAAAGGCGGATGCGACGCAGGAGGAGCTTGTCGCGGCGGCAAGGAAAGCATCCGTCCATGATTTTATCATGACGCTGCCAAAGGGATATGAGACGAAGCTCTCGGAGCTTGGAGAATCGCTTTCCGGCGGAGAACGTCAGCGTATCGGGATTGCCCGCGCCTTTTTGCACGAGGCGGATATTTTGCTTTTCGATGAGCCGACAAGTAATCTTGACAGCTTAAACGAGGCGGTTATCCTAAAAAGCCTTGCCCAGGAAAAGGAGGATAAGACGATTCTTCTGGTATCGCACCGTAAATCTACGATGGGAATTGCGCAGGACATTATCGCAATGTAAAAATCTGTACGGAAATTCTGTCATGTTTTCAAAGAAATACACGCAAAGCACTTGAAATTCCTCATAAATCCGATATAATGTCACATAGATGGTTAAAAAATTAACGATTTAGAAAAGAGCGAGGTAAAACACGATGTATGCTGATGAAAATGTGATCCGAATTAAACATGATGTGCTTTATGAGGTGGCGAAGCTTGCATTTGCAGGCGAGCTGGAAGAAAAGAGAGACAACATCGCAATGAGCCTGATCCCGGGCCCGACACCGCAGTTTCGCTGTTGTATTTATAAAGAGAGAGAGATTATCAGACAGAGAGTGCGTCTTGCCGAAGGCAAGGCGCCGGGACCGATCGATGACGGAAATGTCATTCAGGTCATCAGCTCTGCCTGTGAGGACTGCCCGATTTCCAGCTATTCAGTAACGGAAAACTGCCAGAACTGTGCGGGCAAGGCATGTATCAACGCATGTAAGTTCGGGGCGATCGAGGCGGGGAGACACCGCTCCCACATCGACGCGTCAAAATGTAAGGAGTGCGGCAAATGTGCGCAGGCATGTCCTTACAATGCGATTGCCCACTTAAAAAGACCCTGCAAATTCAGTTGTCCGGTGAATGCGATCACCTACGATGAGCATGGCATTTCCGTGATCGATAAGGACAAATGCATTCGCTGCGGTAAGTGCGTACATAGCTGTCCGTTCGGCGCGATCGGTTCTAAAACCTCGATCGTACAGGTGATTGAGGCGATTAAGTCAGGCAAGCATGTATATGCGATGACAGCTCCGGCAACAGAGGGGCAGTTTGGCGATGATATTACGATGGAGAGCTGGAGAAAGGCGATGCTTGAGGTCGGCTTTACTGATTTTTACGATGTATCGCTCGGCGGTGATATGACAGCCGCCTATGAGGCAGAGGAGTGGGCAGAGGCATATAAGGACGGCAAGAATAAGGTGACCTCCTGTTGTCCGGGCTTTGTGAATCTTGTCCGGCTTCATTATCCGGAGCTCGCAGAGTGCGTATCGACAACAGTATCGCCGATGTGCGGCGTATCGCGTCTGATCAAGGCGAAGGATCCGGAGGCGGTAACGGTATTTATCGGACCATGTCTCGCAAAGAAGTCTGAGGTTGCCGATCAGAAGATTCCGGGCAATGCGGACTATGCGCTTACCTACAGTGAGATTCGCGCGATCATGAAGGCTAAGAGCGTTGTGCTTCAGCCGTGCAGCAATAATGAGCAGATCGGTTCTATTTTCGGAAAACGATTTGCAAATTCCGGCGGCGTGACCTCAGCGGTGCTTCAGAGCTTAAAGGAGTCGGAGGAGAATATCGACGCAAAGGTATGTGTGGCAAACGGAGCGGCAGAGTGTAAAAAGGCGCTGCTTTTGTTAAAGGCGGGAAGACTGCCAGAGGACTTTATCGAAGGTATGGCGTGCGAGGGCGGCTGTGTCGGCGGACCGAGCGCATACAACGATCAGTTCTCATCAAAGAAGAATCGTGAGACGCTTCTGGCGCAGGTAGACGGACGCGGCATCCACGAGAATCTGAGCAATTATGATATGAGCAGTATGTCGATGCATCGTGAATAAGAGTTTGGGATGACAGACAAAGGGGAAACCTCACAGCAGAGGTTTCCCCTTTCTTTTTATGGGAGCATCTGCTAAAATCATATCCAGGGAAAGAGGAATCCAAAGGAGAGAGGAGCGCTTGCTATGGCAAATATGGTAGATTATCTGGAGTGGAGAGGAGACCTCTCTTTTCGTACCGCAGGCTTTAATGAGGTAGATAATCTCTTGCTTGCGCAGTTGGCATATGTCGAGTTTGACGGTATCGTGCCGGGGGAGGACAGTACGCTTGATATTACACTTGGGGAGGCATCGGAGCAATTCTGGAGCTGTCATGAGGAGGAGGATATACTGGCGCGCGTTTCCATGACGAAGTGGGCGCCGATCCTGATGCGGAGGATGGCGGAGACGAAGCGGTTTTGCGAGGTCAGACTATCGAAATATGTCAACGATATCAGTGATGAGGAGCAGTCACAGTTTTCCGTGGTCTGTGCGGCGCTGCCGGACGGCAGTATTTATGTGGCGTTCAGCGGAACGGATGATACGATCGTCGGTTGGCGCGAGAATTTTAATATGGGTTTTCTTGCGGAGACGCCGGGGCAGCTTAAGGCGGTGCGTTATCTGAATCGTCTGGACGCGCCGGAGGGACAGAAGCTGCGTATCGGCGGTCATTCCAAAGGCGGTAATTTATCGGTATATGCCGCAGTCAAGTGTCTGCCGCGGCTGAAGGGGCGCATTCTGGCAGTTTACAGTAATGACGGACCGGGGTTTAACCGGGAGATGATAGAGAGCGAAGCATATCAGGAGATGCTCCCGAAGATCAAGACGATTCTGCCCGAATCCTCGATCATTGGGATGCTTCTTGAGCATCAGGAGGATTACGAGGTGGTAGAAAGCTCGCAGAGCGGCATCCAGCAGCATGACGCCATGTCGTGGGAGGTGCTTGGTCCATCGTTTGTCTATGTGGAGCATGTCGCAACCAAAAGCATTTTGTTGGATGAGACGATGAAGGCGTGGCTGTATCAGCTAAATCAGGACGAACGCAGGGAAATCGTTGACACCGTTTTTTTTATGCTGGAGGAAGCCAAGATACGCACCGTGGATGATTTCTACCGCAGTCCGTGGAAAAAGGTACAGGAGCTGCTGCGGGCAAAAAGCCGTCTGCCGGAGGAGACACAGAAGCTGTTTTCCAGGGCGGTAAAGCTGCTTTGGACGGAGGGGAACAAGACGGTGAAGAAGGCGGTGCGCAGAGGAAGAAGGGAGAGACAGGAGGGCGCAAAAGAGCAGTTATAAAAAAAGTATTAAATCAAAGAAAATCGAAGAACATATAAAAACAAGAGAAAAAAAGAGATAAATAGATAAAATGTAGTAATATATGGAAATATATAGGAATATATTTGGTTGCAGATTGATAGACAAAAATTTATTATATCACTATCGGTTAGCACTCGAATACAATGAGTGCTAATAACAGACAAAAGAGCACAGTACAAGGATATAAGAGCAGGAGGCAGAAAAATGAAATTAGTACCATTGAGTGACAGAGTCGTATTAAAGCAGTGTGAAGCGGAGGAGACAACGAAATCCGGTATTATCTTAACAAGCAGCGCACAGGAGAAGCCGCAGGAGGCAGAGGTGATCGCGGTTGGACCGGGCGGCATGGTAGACGGAAAGGAAGTGACCATGCAGGTGAAGGCAGGTCAGAAGGTGATCTACTCCAAGTATGCGGGAACAGAGGTAAAGCTGGACGGAGAGGAATACATCATCGTAAAGCAGAATGATATTCTTGCAGTAGTAGAGGCTTAAGTGTTAGAATTTGAACGAAAATAAAAGAAAGAGGTAGAGAGATCATGGCAAAGGAATTAAAATACGGAACAGAGGCTAGAACAGCGTTAGGAGCCGGTGTTGATAAGCTGGCAAATACAGTGCGTGTTACGCTTGGACCAAAGGGAAGAAATGTTGTACTGGATAAGTCTTACGGTACGCCGCTCATCACAAACGACGGTGTGACGATCGCAAAGGAGATTGAGCTTGAGGACGCTTTTGAGAACATGGGCGCTCAGCTTGTAAAAGAGGTTGCGACAAAGACAAACGATGTTGCCGGAGACGGTACGACAACAGCGACGGTACTGGCACAGGCAATGGTACAGGAGGGAATCAAAAACCTTGAGGCGGGCGCAAATCCGATCATCCTTCGCCGCGGTATGAAGAAAGCGACCGATAAGGCGGTTGAGGCAATTCTTGCGATGTCCGCGAAAGTAAACGGCAAGGATCAGATCGCAAAGGTCGCTGCGATTTCCGCAGGTGACGAGGAGGTCGGCAACATGGTTGCAGACGCGATGGAGAAGGTTTCAAACGACGGTGTGATCACCATCGAGGAGTCAAAGACCATGCAGACAGAGCTTGACCTGGTGGAAGGTATGCAGTTTGACCGCGGATATGTATCTGCTTACATGTGCACCGATATGGATAAGATGGAGGCAGTGCTTGACGATCCGTATATCCTTATCACAGATAAGAAAATCAGCAACATTCAGGAGATTCTGCCGTTATTGGAGCAGATCGTACAAAGCGGCGCGAGACTGCTGATCATTGCCGAGGATATTGAGGGCGAGGCGCTCACAACTCTCATCGTGAATAAGCTGCGCGGTACGTTTAATGTGGTAGCCGTAAAGGCTCCGGGCTATGGCGACAGAAGAAAGGCGATGCTTGAGGATATTGCAATCTTAACAGGCGGTCAGGTCATCAGCTCCGATTTAGGATTAGAGTTAAAGGATGCAACCTTAGACCAGTTAGGACGTGCAAAATCTGTGAAGGTGCAGAAGGAAAATACCGTGATCGTAGACGGCGCTGGAGATAAGGGCGCGATCACAAGCAGAGTCAACCAGATTCGCGGACAGATTGAGGAGACGACCTCTGAATTTGACAAGGAGAAGCTGCAGGAGCGTCTTGCAAAATTAGCAGGAGGCGTTGCCGTGATTCGTGTCGGTGCGGCAACCGAGACAGAGATGAAGGAAGCAAAGCTTCGTATGGAGGATGCTTTAAATGCAACGAGAGCAGCCGTAGAAGAGGGTATCATCGCAGGCGGCGGTTCTGCATATATCCACGCAAGCAAGGAGGTTGCAAAGCTTGCAGATACCTTAGACGGTGATGAGAGAACAGGTGCAAAGGTTATCTTAAAGGCACTAGAGGCTCCGCTTTACTATATCGCTGCGAATGCTGGCTTAGAGGGCGCTGTGATCATCAATAAGGTGAAAGAATCCGCAGAGGGTGTCGGCTTTAACGCAGCTACGGAGGAGTATGTCGACATGGTAGCGCAGGGAATCCTTGATCCGGTAAAGGTGACGAGAACCGCACTGCAGAATGCGACCTCTGTTGCAGCGACATTGCTGACGACAGAATCAGTAGTTGCAAATATCAAAGAGGATGTTCCGGCGATGCCGGCAGGCGGTGCAGGCGGCATGGGTATGATGTAAGGCAGAAAGCCTTTTCGTCTGACTGCGCATAGTGAAGAAAGAGTTCTAAAATGCTGTATCTTAGTGGGAGATGCATTTTAGGGCTCTTTTTTTGCTCTATAGGGAACGTCGTCCCCTATAAAGCAACACCCCTCCGGGATCGCATTGCGGCGGCGGATGTCACTCTCTATATTTCTAATAGTTGTAAATGGGCGTGCGTCTGTGGTATAATCAAAATAGGTATATGTTTGCAAAGGAGTATGAGCAATGGACGATAATTTTATCACGCTGACGATTGGAAAACAGAAAAATATTGCGCTGATTGCGCATGATAATAAAAAGGCAGATCTGATCCAGTGGTGTCGGGAAAATCAGGATATTTTAAAAAATCATTTTCTGTGCGGAACCGGTACAACAGCACGGATGATCACCGATCAGACGGGACTTCCCGTGCGGGGCTACAACAGTGGTCCGCTTGGCGGAGACCAGCAGATTGGAGCAAAAATCGTGGAGGGAAAGGTAGATTTTATTATTTTCTTTTCCGATCCGCTGACGGCACAGCCGCATGACCCTGACGTTAAGGCGCTTTTGCGGATCGCACAGGTTTATGATATTCCGATCGCAAACAATCGGGCGTCTGCGGATTTTATGATTACTTCCTCGTACATGAATGAGGAATACGAGCACGAGATTATTAATTTCACCAAAAATATCAAAGAGCGTTCAGAAGTATTATAGAGGGAGGAATTTATGAGCAAGGTAGCAATTGTATCTGACAGTAATAGCGGAATTACACAGGAGGAAGCGAAGGCGCTTGGCGTGACGATTTTGCCGATGCCGTTTTTTGTAGGCGATAAGACCTATTATGAGGATATTGATTTAAATCAGGACGAGTTCTATCAGATGCTGAAGCAGGATGCGAATATTTCAACCTCGATGCCTCTCGTGGGAAATGTGACTGACACATGGGAGGAATTGCTGCAGGAGTATGATGAGGTTGTGCATATTCCGATGTCATCCGGTCTAAGCGGTTCCTGTGAGACAGCCATGATGCTTTCGCAGGAGTATGAGGGCAGGGTACAGGTAGTGAATAATCAGCGGATTTCCGTGACGCAGCGACAGTCTGTTCTTGATGCAAAGGCGCTTGCCGGACAGGGCAGGGGGGCGAAGGAAATTCGTGAGATTTTGGAGCGTGAGAAGCTTAATTCTTCGATCTATATTATGGTCGATACGCTTTCTTATTTAAAGAAGGGCGGAAGGATCACGCCGGCGGCTGCGGCAATCGGCACACTGTTAAAGCTAAAGCCGGTGCTTCAGATTCAGGGCGAAAAATTAGATGCATTCGCAAAGGCGCGTACGGTAAAACAGGCAAAGAGCCTGATGATCGATGCGATGAAGAATGATTTTGAAAATCGTTTTATGGATCGGGCGGGAGAGCATATGTATCTGGAAATGGCATATACCTATGACCGCGCGGCGGCGGAGGCATTTTATGCAGAGGTGCAGGAGGCTTTTCCGGGTATGGAGATTGTGATGAATCCACTGTCGTTGAGCGTGTCGTGCCACATTGGTCCGGGTGCGCTTGCAATCGCCTGCTCCAAGAAGATACCGGAGCTGGAAGCATAGGAGGAGCGGATCGATAGCTGCGGTGTCAACTGCATGGGAATAGAAAACCTCCGGCGAGGGTTTACTCTCGCCGGAGGTTTTCTGACTGACATAAGAGCGGCACGCGAAGCGTGTCGCTCGTTGTTTTGCAGGGTACGGGGGATCTAAGTAACCGATCCCTTGATCTGTCCAAGCTTGTCTTTGCTGCGCTGTCATCAGCGACATAGGAGTCGCTATGCTTCCGGAAATTGCCGCATTTTCTTTCGCTTCCAAAGCAGATAGGTAATGAGCAGCGGAAGCGCCGCGCCTACCCATGCCGCGGGGTCTGCAAAGCAGACGCCGAAGAAGCCTGCACTCTTAGGGATCAGTGCAATAACGGCAAAGCGGCACAAAAGCTCGACGGCGCCGGAGAGCATGGGAACCAATCCCTCATTGAGCCCCTGCAGGGCGTTGCGGTATAGGAAGATCATGGCAAGGGGCAGGAAGAACCCGCTTGCGATGATCAGGTACTGCATGGCATAAGTAAAAATCTCCTCGGATGGATTTGATACGAACCAGCCCACGATAGATCTGCCGCCAAGGATGCAGATTGCGGCGGCAACCGCAGCAGCGGCAAGGCACAGAAAGAAACCCTGACGCATTCCTTCATAGATGCGCTTGTATTTTCCGGCGCCGAGGTTTTGCCCGCAGTAGGTAGCCAGCGCCGTGCCGAGCGTGGGCATGGTCTGCGTCGCGATATTGTTTACCTTGGAGGCTGCGGTGAAGGCGGCAACAACGCTTGAGCCAAAGACGTTGACGGCGCTTTGCATAATCATTGTGCCGACTGCCGTGATCGAATAGTTGAGCGCCATCGGTATGCCGATGGCGAGCATTTTACGAATACCGATAAAATCCAGATAATAATCTCTGGAGGAAGTCCGCAAAATATCAAATTTATAAAACATGTAAAAAAAGCAGAGTACGGCAGACACGCCCTGTGAGATAATCGTTGCATAGGCGGCGCCCGCTGTGCCAAGCTTTACGTTTACGATCAGGAATATATCGAGCACGATATTTAAAACGGAGGAGAGGATCAAAAAGTAAAGCGGCGTTTTGCTGTCCCCGATCCCGCGCAGGATACCGGAGAGCACGTTGTAGAGCATCGTAAGGATAATGCCCGCAAAGATGACTTTGATATAGGCATCCGCCATGCCGATAATATTTTCCGGTGTATGCATCCACAGGAGAAGCTCTCTGGAAGCCGCGACAGTCGGTACGGTAAGGATCACGGACACGACCACCGTAAGCATCAGGGAGAGTGCCACATAATGCTTTAAAAGAGGAAAATCCTTTGCGCCGAAGGCATGGGAGATCATAACGCCAAAGCCCTGTGCGATCCCGTTGGCAAAGCCAAGCACAAGAAACATCAGACAACCGGTAGAACCAACGGCAGCAAGCGCTTCTTCGCCGAGGTATCTGCCGACGATGATCGTGTCGACCATATTGTAAAACTGCTGAAACAAATTTCCGAGAAGCACCGGAATGGAAAAGAAAAGAATCATTTTTAAGGGGCTGCCGGATGTCATATCTTTTGTCATTGGATTGCGTCTCCTCCTGTTCTCTGTTATAGTAAAAAAGAATGGCAAAGCATTCATCGCGTAGATAGTATACTGGATATGAGTGGAAAAAACAATTTATTTTTGCTTGAAAATAATACTTTTTTCCCAGAAAAGGAAAGCAATGGATATTAGTCTGGAATATTATAGGATTTTTTATTATGTGGCAAACTATAAAAGTATTACGCTGGCAGCGCAGCAGCTTTCCATCTCGCAGCCTGCGGTAAGTCAGGCGGTCAAGCATTTGGAGCACGCCGCCGCGTGCACGCTGTTCGTGCGGACCTCAAAGGGCGTGCGCCTGACAAAGGAGGGCGAGATGCTCTATTCCTATGTGGCGCGCGGATATGAGACGATTCGCTCCGGGGAGCGGAGACTGTCTGAGATGTTAAATCTGGTGCAGGGAGAAATCTGCATCGGGGCAAGCGATATGACGTTAAAATATTATCTGCTGCCTTATCTGGAGGCGTTTCATGAGCGCTATCCGGGGATTCGCGTCAAGGTGACGAATGCGCCTACGCCGGAGACGCTTGGACATCTAAGCGAGGGAAAGATTGATTTTGGGATCATCAGTACACCGGCAAAGGTGCATCCGCAGATTTGCGTACAGCCGGTGCGGCAGGTGCAGGATGTGTTTGTCGCGGGCAGAAAGTTTCGTGAGCTTTTGGGCAGACAGCTTTCCTATCAGGAGCTGATGCAGCTTCCTGTTATGTGTCTGGAGGGAAATACGACGACAAGAAAATATGTAGAGGCATTTTTGGCGGAGGAATCCGTCTGTCTTTGTCCTGAATTTGAATTGGCGACGAGCGATATGCTCGTACAGTTTGCACTCCGTAATCTTGGGATTGCCAGTGTTGTGCGTGATTTTGCAGAGGATTATCTAAAAAAGGGGGAGCTGTTTGTGCTTGCGTTTGCACGGACGATTCCGGCAAGGTCACTTGCGATTGTGACAGATGCACGGATTCCAATCTCTGCGGCAGCTAAAACACTGCTGGGCTTTCTTGGGCAGGAGGAATCTTTGCATAAAAAACAATTATGAAAAATATAATAAAGATTAATTTTACTTATGTGAAGCTTTTGGCTATAATCAATGCGTAAAAATAAGCAGGAGGACAATTAAATGGTAAAAGCAGTCGTTGGAGCCAACTGGGGCGATGAGGGAAAAGGGAAGATCACCGATATGCTCGCGAAGGAGGCGGATATTATCGTGCGCTTTCAGGGCGGGGCAAACGCCGGACATACCATTGTCAACAATTACGGAAAGTTTGCACTTCATACCTTGCCGTCAGGAGTATTCTACGGGCACACAACAAGCGTGATCGGAAATGGCATGGCATTAAATATTCCGGTGCTCTTTGCGGAGATCCGCTCTATCGTGGATCAGGGTGTGCCGGCGCCAAAGATTCTCGTTTCCGATCGTGCGCAGATCGTCATGCCGTATCACATTTTGTTTGACCAGTATGAGGAGGAGCGTCTCGGAGGGAGATCGTTTGGCTCGACAAAATCAGGGATTGCGCCATTTTATTCAGATAAATACGCAAAAATCGGTTTTCAGGTCAGTGAGCTGTTTGATGAGGAGCTTTTAAGGGAGAAGGTCGTGCGCGTGGCGGAGACGAAAAATGTTTTGCTGGAGCATTTGTATCATAAGCCGCTGCTTTCGGCGGAGGAGCTGCTTGAAACGCTGCACGGGTATCGGGAGATGATAGCGCCTTATGTCTGTGATGTGTCGGCATACTTAAATCAGGCGATCAGAGACGGAAAGACAATTTTATTGGAGGGGCAGCTTGGTACCCTAAAGGACCCAGACCACGGCATCTATCCGATGGTGACCTCCTCCTCAACGCTGGCAGCATATGGCGCGATCGGAGCGGGAGTGCCGCCTTATGAGATACGTCAGATCGTGACGGTATGTAAGGCATATTCGTCTGCCGTGGGTGCGGGGGCTTTTGTCAGTGAGATTTTCGGAGCGGAAGCGGATGAGCTGCGCAGACGCGGCGGAGACGGCGGAGAGTACGGCGCGACAACCGGGCGGCCGCGCCGCATGGGCTGGTTTGACTGTGTGGCAAGCAAATACGGCTGCCGCCTGCAAGGAACAACGGATGTGGCGTTTACCGTGCTGGATGTGCTTGGCTATCTGGAGGAGATTCCCGTCTGCGTCGGTTATGAGATTGACGGAGAGGTGACAACGGAATTTCCAACGACGGCAAGGCTCTCCAAGGCAAAGCCTGTGTTAAAGACGCTGCCGGGCTGGAAATGCGAGATTCGGGGAATCAAGCGCTATGAGGATCTGCCCCCAAATTGCAGAAATTATGTGGAGTTTGTCGAGGAGCAGATTGGTTATCCGATCACAATGATCTCTAACGGACCGGGACGCGACGATATTATTTATCGTGAGAAATAAAGGAAGGGAACGGATGATAAAAAATATAATTTTAGACGTTGGCAAGGTACTCGTGGAGTGGGATACGGAGTACGCCTTTCGGAAAATGGGATTTGACGAGGAGACGAGGCGTGCAGTCGCGGCTGCGACTGTCGCCTCGCCGGATTGGAACGAGCTTGACAGAAGTCTGCTAAGCGATGAGGAGCTGCTGGAAAAAATGATTGGAAATGCACCCGAATATGAGCGGGAGATCCGTATGGTCTGGGAGAATATTTCCCTGCCGATCTGGCAGTACGACTATGTAAGACCGTGGATCATGGCGATGAAGAACAAGGGGTATCGCGTATATATCCTGTCAAATTACAGTCACTATACCTATGAGAATACAAAAGAGGCATTATCGTTTTTGGAGGATGTGGACGGCGCGCTGTTTTCTTTCGAGGTTCATCAGATAAAGCCGGAGGCGGAAATCTACCGGTCCCTTCTTTCCAAATATCAGCTAGATGCCGCAGAGTGTCTCTTTTTGGACGACCGGCAGGAAAATATTGATGCGGCGGAGGCACAGGGAATAAGCGGCATACGCTTTACGGGGTATGAGGACGCGTTAAGAGAGCTGCAGCGGCGCGGCATAGTGCTTGGTTAGGCGGAAGGATCATCATCATCCTTTTTCTGAAATCTCCGGTAGAGAAAGGAATAAAGCCAAAGAAGCGTCGGTATGACGACTGTGGCATAAAGTGAGGCAGTCACAAGCTGCATGACGTTTTCCTGCGCGAAAAGCGCGCACAGGAGTGTGGAGAGGTAAAGTCCTAAAAGTAAGATAACTCCGAGTATGGAAAGAATTTGTTTTATTTTTTTCATGATGTCTCCTTATCTTCAGGTGCCGCCGCAAACGATCTACGGCGGCACGCTTATCGTCAGCCTTAATCCTAGCGAAAAAAGAATGCCCCGTCAAGGGGAAAGCGCTGCAGAAATGTACAAAGACGTTCCGCCCGAAAAATGTTTTGAAATATGGCGCGGGATTTGTTATAATAGATACTGTATCATTATCCGGGGCAGATGCTTATGTGGCTGTGCGGACAAGGTGCAAATATACGAATAGAAATCGAGGAATCAATTATGGCATTATTGGAGCAGTGGCAGAAGGTTGCGTATAATGAGAAGGCTGACAGGGGAGAGCTTCAGAGGTTCTGGCAGCATTATTTTCTTCTGGAAAAGGGCGTCTATGAGAAGCTTCTTTCCAATCCGGAGGAAAGGGTTGTGGGAACAGTCAAGGAGCTTGCAGACAAATATGAGCTGAGCGTTATGGAGATGACCGGATTTTTGGACGGAATCAACGACAGTCTGGTAGAGCCGAATCCGATTGATACGATGGAGGAGGACACGGAGGTTTGTCTTGCTTTTGATAAAGAGAAGTTATATAAGAATATGGTAGATGCAAAGGCGGACTGGCTGTATGAGCTGCCGCAGTGGGAGATGATTTTCGATGAGGAGACGCGCCGGAGACTTTATCTGGAGCAGAAGAAATCGGGAACTGTTGTTGTGGGCAAGAAGATCGGAAGAAACGATCCCTGCCCATGCGGAAGCGGCAAGAAGTACAAGCAGTGCTGCCTGTTAAAGGAGAAGTCGGTATGAAAATCACATTAAAGGACGGCTCCGTCAAGGAGTATGACGGGGCAAAAAGCGTATATGAGATCGCGAGGGATATTAGCGAGGGGCTTGCAAGAGCAGCGTGTGCCGGAGAGGTGGACGGTGAGATTGTCGATCTGCGCACGGAGCTATCGTCTGACTGTGAATTAAATATCATAACGGTACATGATGAGGAAGGCTTGCGCGTCATCCGTCATACGGCTTCGCATGTGCTGGCACAGGCAGTGAAGCGTCTGTTTCCGGAGGCGAAGCTGGCAATCGGACCGGCAATTGACGATGGATTTTACTATGATTTTGAGGCGGAGGCTTTTTCCAGAGAGGATTTGGACCGGCTGGAAGCGGAGATGAAGAAGATCATCAAGGAAGGAAACGCTCTTTCCCGTTTTGCGCTGCCGCGTGCGGAGGCATTGAAGCTGATGCAGGAGCGCGGAGAGTCATACAAGGTGGAGCTGATCGAGGAGCTGCCGGAGGATGCTGAAATCTCTTTTTATGATCAGGGCGGGTTTGTCGACCTGTGTGCCGGACCGCATTTGATGAATACAAAGGGAATTAAGGCGTTTAAGCTTACCTCATCCTCTATGGCATATTGGAGAGGGGATTCCAATAAGGCGCGTCTGCAGCGTATTTACGGAACTGCCTACAATAAAAAAGAGGACCTGGCGGCGCATTTGGAGCGCATGGAGGATGCAAAGCGGCGTGACCATAATCGTCTCGGACGAGAGATGGGACTCTTTACGACCGTTGACGTGATCGGTCAGGGGCTTCCGCTCTTTACACCGAAGGGAACGAAGATGATCATGAAGCTGCAGCGCTGGATCGAAGATCTGGAGGAGCGGGAGTGGGGCTATGTCCGCACGAGAACGCCTCTGATGGCA
The DNA here is from genome assembly GCA_019421345.1 of Roseburia sp. GTDB lineage: Bacteria > Bacillota > Clostridia > Lachnospirales > Lachnospiraceae > Roseburia. Next base: position 23,531 of record JAHZFL010000010.1, read on the forward strand.
AAGTCTGATCTTTATAAGATTTCCGGTCACTGGGATCATTACAGAGAAGGAATGTTTGTCTTAGGGGACGAGGAGACGGATAAGGAGGTCTTTGCACTCCGTCCGATGACTTGCCCGTTCCAGTATTATGTTTATAAGAGCGAACAGCATTCGTACCGTGATCTGCCGATCCGTATGGGAGAGACTTCAACACTGTTCCGTTCGGAGGATTCCGGTGAGATGCATGGATTGACGCGTGTGCGCCAGTTTACGATTTCCGAGGGGCATCTGATCGTACGGCCGGATCAGATGATAGAGGAATTTAAGGGATGTCTGGCGCTTGCCAAATATTGTCTTCAGACGCTTGGCGTTGAGGAGGACGTTACCTATCATCTTTCCAAGTGGGATCCGAAGAAGCAGGATAAATATATCGGTGCGCCGGAGGTGTGGGAGGAAACACAGCAGCATATGCGGGACATTCTAAAGGAGCTGGATATTGATTTTGTCGAGGATGAGGGCGAGGCTGCTTTCTATGGTCCGAAGGTGGATATTAATGCGCGTAATGTTTACGGCAAGGATGATACCATGATCACGATTCAGTGGGATGCGCTTTTGGCAGAGCAGTTTGATATGTACTTTATCGACGCCAATGGAGAAAAGGTACGTCCGTATATTATCCACAGAACTTCTATCGGCTGCTACGAGCGGACACTCGCATGGCTGATCGAAAAATATGCAGGAAAATTCCCGACATGGCTGTGTCCCGAGCAGGTGAGAGTGCTGCCGATTTCCGATAAGTATGAGGCATATGCGAATGAGGTCTTAAAGGAATTGCAGAGGAACGGAATTGATGCGACTGCAGATCAGCGTTCCGAAAAAATCGGTTTTAAGATTCGAGAGGCGCGACTGGATAAGATTCCTTATATGCTCGTTGTCGGACAGCAGGAGGAGGCGGACGGTACTGTTTCTGTCAGAAGCCGTTTTGCCGGAGATGAGGGCGTAAAGCCGTTAAAGGAATTTATTTCGGCTGTCTGCGAGGAGATTCGTACGAAGGAAATCCGCAGGGAAGTGCTGCCGGAGGAACAAAAATAAAATCAGAGATGTGCCGTTTTGCGCGCGCTTTGTCAAAAAAGAGATTACACATTTAAAAATTGAGGTGTAATCTCTTTTTTTGTGGAAATACTAATGATGCCGGAGCGGCTGTAAAAAAGAAACGGAGGAAGAAAGATGACATTTTTGGATTGTTCGGTAACAGGCTGTGCTTATAATGCGGATAAGTGCTGCTGTAAGGGAGAGATCAAAGTGCAGGGAAGCGATGCGAAGCACAGCGGCGCGACCTGCTGTGGAAGCTTTCGGGAGCGAACGGGGGACACAGCCGTCAATGCGGCGAAGCGTATTTCCAAAAGCACCGATGTGGTATGTGAAGCTTGCAACTGTAGGTTTAATGAGGATCAAAAGTGCAGCGCACAGCATATAGGAATTGCCGGAGGAGAGGCGTGCGATTGTGCGCAGACAGAGTGCGCAAGCTTTTATTGCTGTAAATAAAAGAAGCAGAGTATGTCTGGAGACCTGCGGGGGAGCGGAGCGTTCTCCCGCAGGCTTCACAAAAATTTTACAAATTGATTACAAATTTTGCTTGTAATATGGAACTGAACGGAGTACAATAGCTTGGAAAAGTTACAGGTTCTTTTATTGACACAAGAGTGGCTCGCGAAGCGTGTCGCTCGTTGTTTTCAGGGAGGTTGCAATGCGTAAGAAGTCACATATTTCTTTGGCAAAGTATATGGTAAAGAGCTTGAATGACGAGGGGTTAAAGAAGCATAAGCTGTCTTTTTATCTCGGAAGTATTCTTCCCGATATTAAGCCGTCTTTTTTGTACCGGCGTCATGAGATGAATGAGACCTTTCCGGATGTCAGAAGGAAGATTGCAAGGTTGTCTGAGGGCAGAAAGGCAATCCGTAAGAATGGTCGCAAGTATTATATGGACTTGGGGCAGATCAGTCATTACTTGGCAGATTATTTTACTTTTCCGCATAATGAGACGTATGACGGAGGACTGAAAGAGCACTGCACCTATGAAAAGAAGCTGAAGCATGATCTCCGTTCCTATATCCGAAACAGAGAGGATGGACACTTCCAGAGAACAGATACACATTTTGGAAATGCGGATGCACTGTGTGATTTTATCGAGGCAATGCATCAGGAATATCTGGGCAGAAAGCACAATGTGCAGGATGATATTCTTCATATTATAGACATTAATCAAAGAGCGCTCTGCGGTATGATGGCACTGCTTGCGCGAAGGCGTGCGGAATGTCGGGCATAAACAGATAATGTCGAAAAATGGAGACTTGTGGCATGTGGTTTTCATTGCTTTTTGGAATCTGAGGGAGTAATATAGAGATACGGAGAGATATTTTGTAAGTCTGGAGGACGGAAACAAGATAAGGGGATGGAGCATAAGAATCTTGGTAGTTAAGGAGGATTCGTATGGAAAGGATCTATGAGTTACAAAAGAAGATAGAACGTGTCAGAAGTGAATTGAATGAGGCGTTTTTACAAAAGGATGAATTTGAGAATTACTATGAGAAAAGCACAAGGCTGGACAAGCTGATTGAGGAGTACCTTGAGCAGACAGAGAGAAGCGCTACATAAAGGCTGCAGAAATTGATAAAGAGAGCTGCTGCGTTGGTGGATAATATCCACCGGCGCAGCAGCTCTCTTTTTATGACATAAGAGTGGCTCGCGCCGCTGCGCATAAGCGGTCTGTTTTCGATACGACCATATGTTTCCTGTTGCTTTTTTGCGTGAAGTGGGTTAAGATAGTCATAAAAGTGGAGGAAAGTGGTACAAGATGGTGCAAAGTGGTGGATAAGTTCATAACTTTGTGGAAAACTTGAAACCATTTGGAAGGAAGCCGGTAGGATTGCCTGACGAGGCGGTTCTATTTGGAAGGCAGGTGGTTGCGTCATGTTTATGGGAGAATACAATCACACAGTAGACGCTAAGGGCAGACTGATAGTTCCATCCAAATTCAGAGAGCAGTTAGGAGCTGAATTTGTTGTGACAAAGGGACTTGATGGATGCTTGTTTGTGTATCCCGCAGAAGAATGGCAAAGCATCGAAGAAAAATTCCGCAATATTTCCATGACCTCCAAAGACGCAAGAAAATTCTCCCGTTTCTTCTTTGCAGGCGCAGCTTCTCTGGAGCTTGACAAGCAGGGAAGGATCCTGCTCCCGCCCGTGTTAAGAGAGTATGCAGATTTACAGAAGGATGTCGTGCTCGTGGGCGTTTTAAACCGTGTGGAGATATGGGATAAGGAGAGATGGCTTCAGAATACTTACGATGAAGACGAGATGGACGAGATTGCAGAGCATATGGCAGAGCTTGGCTTTAGTATCTAGGAAAGGCAGGGAGGAAGACCGGTGGAGTTTGAGCATTATTCCGTGTTATTGGAAGAAACAATTAAAAATTTAGCGATTAAGCCGGACGGAATCTATGTGGACGGTACGTTAGGCGGCGGCGGACATGCCTATGAGGTCGCGAGGCGTCTTTCTGCGCGCGGGCGGCTGATCGGCATTGATCAGGATGCGGACGCGATTTGTGCTGCCGGAGCGCGTCTGGCAGAATTTGCCGATCGTGTGACGATCATTCGGAGTAATTATGCCAATATGAAGGACGAGCTTTCTGCGATCGGTGTGGAGCATGTGGACGGAATCGTCCTTGATCTTGGGGTATCCTCGTTTCAGCTTGATACACCGGAGCGCGGATTTACTTACCGTGACGAGCATGCGCCGCTTGATATGCGCATGGACGACAGGCAGACGTTAACAGCCAGAGAGATTGTGAATCACTACAGTGAAAAGGAGCTATACCGGATCATCCGTGATTTTGGGGAGGACCGGTTTGCAAAAAATATTGCAAAGCACATTGTCGCGGAGAGAGAGAAGAAACCGATTGAAACAGCGGGAGAGCTGACGCGTATTATTCGCGGTGCAATTCCCATGAAAATACAGGCTGCCGGAGGACATCCAGCGAAGCGTACGTTTCAGGCGATCCGTATTGAACTGAATCGTGAGCTTGAGGTGCTCAAAAATCATCTTGACGAGATGATCGGGCTTTTAAATCCGGGGGGACGCATCTGTATCATTACGTTCCATTCATTGGAGGACCGGATCGTAAAAACAATTTTTAAGAAAAATGAAAATCCGTGTACCTGTCCGAGCGATTTTCCGGTCTGTGTATGCGGAAATAAGCCGACAGGTATCGTGGTAACAAAAAAGCCGATTTTGCCGGGCGAGAGGGAGCTTGCGGAAAATTCGCGTTCAAGGAGCGCGAAACTCCGTGTTTTTGAACGTCGGTAAAAGACGGCGGTGACAGCAGTTTAGAGACAGAATAAGGGAGTATGTTATGGAGAAGGCAAGACGGCGGAGCGCAGCTCAGCAAAGAGGCGGCGCAAGACGGGAATATTACATAGAGGGAAACGCAGTCCGGCATATGGAGGCGATGCCGGATTATCGGAGAGAGCGCGAGGAGAGAATCCGCAGAGAGCAGGAGCTTGAGCATAAGCGGAGAAGGCGGGCGATTCGCAGAAACCAGCAGAAGGCGCTTCGCACCAGCAAAAGCTATGTGGCATTTTTGACCATGGCGGTACTGGTATTCGGCACGTTCGCAGGTATCTATATCCAGCTTCAGTCAGGTATGACGGCAAGGCTGCGGACGATTTCTTCCTTAGAGAGCCAGCTTGAGGATGTCAGGGCAGATAATGACGAGGCGTACAAGAGAATCAGCACGGCAAGGAATTTGGACAGCGTGCGAAACGCGGCGATGACAGAACTTGGTATGTCTTACGCAAAGGAATCGCAGATCGTTTATTATTCGGTAGGGGATGATGATTACATGAATCAATACGGAGAGATTCCACAGAAGTAGGAATGGCGGGAATACAGATGGCAGGTAAGAGAAAAAAAAGACCGATGACAAAGTTTCCCAGACGGATGCAAAAGAAGCTTTTGATTATGTTTGGAATCGTTGCGCTTATGATGATCGGACTGATCGGGCGGCTGATGTATATTGAACATACAAGCGGCGAAAAATATGAAAAGATCGTATTGTCACAGCAGGAATACGACAGCCAGATTGTTCCGTATCAGCGCGGCGACATTGTCGATACTAAAGGAACGGTGCTTGCGACAAGCATTGCCGTTTATAATGTTATTTTAGACTGCTCGGTTCTCACAAGCGATGAGAAATATATTGACCCGACGATACAGGCGCTGGTGCAGTGCTTTCCGGAGCTGACGGCGGAGCAACTGTATGCCTATGTGAAGGAGCAGCCGGACAGCCGCTATATAATCCTAAAAAAGAAGGCGTCCTATGAGGAAATCCAGCCGTTTGTCGAATTGCAGGAGGCGGTGGATGAGAAGGATAATAAAATCAATCCAAATATCAAGGGCGTATGGTTTGAAAAAGAGTACCAGAGACAATATCCGTATGGTCCGCTGGCGAGTGCCGTGATCGGCTTTACGGCTGCCGGCAATGTGGGAGTGAACGGACTGGAAAATTCTTACAACAGTCTGTTAAACGGAATTGACGGCAGGGAGTACGGCTATCTGAATGCAGATAATAACTTTGAAAAGACGATCAAGTCTGCAGTCAACGGAAATAATATCGTCTCGACGATCGATATTAACATCCAGTCGATCGTCGAACAAAAGATTGCAGAGTTTAACGCGGCATACAGCAACGGCTTTCGGGAGGGGGAGGGCGGAGCTACGCATATCGGTGTAGTTGTTATGGATCCGAATAACGGCGACGTCCTTGCAATGGCAAATTATCCGAACTATGACCTTAGCAATCCGAGAGACTTATCCGCTTATTATACGCCGGAAGAACTGGCGGTGATGGATGAGAATGCGAAGATGGATGCGCTCAATAAGCTTTGGCAGAATTTCTGTGTGACCTATACCTATGAGCCGGGCTCTACGGCAAAGCCGTTTACAATGGCGGCGGGGCTTGAGACGGGAACACTGCTCGGCGGTGAGAATTATATGTGTGACGGTTATGAGATGGTTGGCGGGCACAGAGTAAATTGTGTCAACCGGCAGGGGCATGGCATGGAGACACTGGAGCAGGCGTTGATGAACTCCTGCAATGACGCGCTCATGCAGATGTCCTACAGCATCGGCGCAGAAAATTTCACGGAGTACCAGCAGATATTCGGCTTTGGTCAAAAGACAAATATCGATCTTCCCGGTGAGACACGGACAGATTCTTTGATTTATACAAAGGAAGATATGACGCCGATCGATCTGGCGACAAACTCCTTTGGTCAGAACTTTAATACGACGATGATCCAGCTTGCAACAGCATTTTGCTCGGTGGTCAACGGCGGAGACCTGTATCAGCCGCGTTTAGTCAAAAAAATCACGGATGAAAACGGAAATACGATACAGGACATTTCGCCGACACTCCTGCGGCAGACGATTTCAAAGCAGACGAGCGATACGCTAAAGCAGTTTATGTATGCGACTGTTACGGGCGGAACAGCAAAAACGGCGAAGGTCGACGGCTACTCGATGGGAGGAAAGACCGGAACGGCGCAGAAGGCGGGGCGAGACGGGGTGAATTATCTTGTATCCTTTATTGGTTTCGCACCTGTGGAGAATCCCGAGCTTGTCATTTACTGTGTTGTGGACGAGCCCAATGTGCAGGAGCAGTGGCACAGTACCTTTGCACAAAACATCACGCGTGAGATTTTGGAGGAAGTGCTTCCTTATATGAATATTTATCGTGATGAGGAGACGACGGGCATTCATGCCGGCTGGGACATCAAGGGAGAGGAAACGGGCGCTGCGGCGATGACGGACATTGTCAATGCAGGGGCGACAGAGGTTCCCGTAGAGGATGGCTTAACGGATGTGCCTGACACGACAGACCAGTTGTCGGAGGGAGAAGAAGCGGGGGAGGAAGCGCCTCCGCAGGAAGAAGCGCAGCAGGAGCAGCCGCCTCCCGCGCCATAGTGTTCCGTATCACTCACATTTCGCATAATGAATTGAAGCAATGATGTATAACCTCACGAAAGTATGAATAAAATTCTAAGGATAACTTTCGTGAGGTTTTCTATATGCAGGGAGAATTACCGTTTATCAGGAGTCAGATACATCATCGAAAAAAAACATGGATCGTTTTTCTTGCAGTATTTTTTGTACTGCTGTTTTTGATCGGAAGGCTTGTCTATCTGATGGTGTTCTGCTCGGAGTATTATGGGCAGAAGGCGGAGAATCTCCATGAGAGAGAACGGGATATTAAGGCGGCGCGCGGCAGGATCATTGATGCGACAGGAACCGTGCTTGCGACAAATCAATCGGTCTGTACGATTTCTGTGATCCACAGCCAGATTACAGAGCCGCAGAAGGTGATTGATATGCTCGTAAAGGAGCTGGCACTGACAGAGGAGGAGGTCAGAAAACGTGTAGAAAAGGTAAGCTCCATTGAGCGCATTAAGACAAATGTGCCAAAGGAGACGGGCGACCGCATCCGTGATTACGGACTTGCAGGGGTGAAGGTAGATGAGGATTATAAACGGTACTATCCATATGAGAGTCTCGGCTCTAAGGTACTCGGCTTTACCGGAGCAGACAACCAGGGAATTATCGGGCTTGAGGTGACATATGATTCCTATATGCAGGGAACAAACGGAAAAATTTTAACGCTTACGGACGCGCGCGGAATAGAGATTGAAAATGCCGGAGAGACGCGTATGGAGCCGGTCAATGGCAATGATCTTTATATTTCGATGGACGTTAATATTCAGCAATATTGCGAGCAGGCAGCCGAGAAAGCATACCGGACGAAAAATGCCGACGGTGTTTCCATTATCGTGATGAACCCGCAGAACGGAGAGCTGATGGCGATGGTCAATTATCCTGAATTTAATCTGAATGAGCCGTTTACATTGACGGGAATGGAGGAAACGGCGGCGGATGGACAGGAACGGCAGGCGCTTTTAAATCAAATGTGGAGAAATCCGTGTATCAGCGATACCTATGAGCCAGGCTCAACATTTAAGATCATCACGGCGGCAGCCGCGCTTGAGGAAAACGTCGTAACGCTTGCGGATACCTTTTTTTGTCCGGGCTACAAGATGGTGGAGGATCGCAGGATCCGATGCGCTAAGACGACGGGACATGGGGCGGAAACCTTTGAGACAGGGATCATGAATTCCTGCAATCCCGTGTTTATAGAGCTTGGAGAGCGTCTTGGAACAGAAAATTATTACCGGTATTTTGAACAGTTCGGGCTGACGAAAAAAACGGCGATCGATCTTCCGGGTGAGGCGGCGACGATCATGCACAAGAAGGAAAATGTAGGTCCGGTCGAGCTTGCGACGATTTCGTTCGGGCAGTCGTTTCAGATCACGCCGATCCAGCTTGTGACAACTGTTTCTTCTATTATAAATGGGGGAACGAGAGTGACGCCGCATTTTGGTGTCGAAATCAGAAAAGAGGACGGTACGCTCGTGGAAACCTTAGAGTATGAGACAACGGAGAACATCTGCAGTGCCGAGACGTCCGAGACGATGCAATACCTGCTTGAGAAGGTGGTGTCGGAGGGCGGAGGAAAAAATGCAAAGATCGAGGGCTATTCAATCGGAGGGAAAACGGCAACCTCGCAGACGCTCCCAAGAAGTGAGAACCGCTATATTTCTTCGTTCCTTGGATTTGCGCCCGCCGATGATCCGAAGGTGCTTGTGCTGGCGATCATTGATAATCCCGAGGGAACATATTACGGGGGACTGATCGCTGCCCCGGTCGTTAAAGAAATCATGGAAAACATTTTGCCTTACCTTGATAAATAAGAGAAAATAACGTATACTGGAAAAGTTAGAGGTGCAGAAATATTTTTTGACAAAGATAAATGGTTATGAGGTGTTGAGATATGACGTATGAAATTGTAATTCCGGTGATAGTGGCGTTTGCGATCAGTGCAGTACTGGGACCGATCGTGATTCCGTTTTTAAGAAGGCTTAAAATCGGGCAGACGGAGCGAAAGGAGCTGGAATCTCACTTAAAGAAGAACGGAACGCCGACGATGGGCGGGTTGATGATATTGGCAAGTATTATCATCACCTCATTATTTTATGTGAAGGATTATCCGAAGATCATTCCGATTCTTTTTATGACAGCGGGCTTTGGGGTCATCGGGTTTTTAGACGATTATTTAAAAGTTGTTCTGCGCAGGTCGGACGGCTTGCTTCCGGGACAGAAGATGATGTGCCAGCTTGTGCTGACGACAGTGTTTGCCGTTTACATGGTGCGCTACTCGAATGTGGCGCTGACGATGCTGATCCCGTTTTCCGGCGGTAAATACTTAAATATCGGATGGCTTGCGATTCCTGTCCTATATCTTGCAGTCATCGGCACGGTCAACGGGACGAACTTTACGGACGGACTCGACGGACTGGCGTCAAGCGTCACGATCATGGTTGCGACCTTTTTTTCCGTTGTCGCTATCGGTATGGATGCTGGAATCTCGCCGATTACCTGTGCGGTGGCGGGCGCGCTGCTTGGATTTTTACTGTTTAATGTACATCCGGCAAGTGTGTTTATGGGGGATACCGGTTCGCTGGCATTGGGGGGCTTTGTCGTCTCGACTGCCTATATGATGCAGATGCCCCTGTTTATCCCGATTGTCGGGCTGATCTATCTGGTCGAGGTACTCTCCGTTATGATCCAGGTTACTTATTACAAAAAGACGGGCGGTAAGCGGATTTTCCGCATGGCGCCGATCCATCATCATTTTGAGCTTGGCGGCTGGTCTGAGACGCGTGTGGTTGCTGTATTTTCAATCATCACAGCAATTTTGTGCATGATCGCGCTGCTCGCGATGTAGCGCTTTGGAAGGAAAAGGAGGCAGGATATGGAGCTGACAGGAAAAAGAGTATTGGTCATCGGTTCCGGGGCAAGCGGGATCGCCTCAATGGAGCTCTTGCAGAGAAAAGGAGTCCAGACAGTCCTTTTTGACGGAAACCGAAAGCTTGATGTCGCGGCATTGAGGAACAAGGCGCCGTTTCTTAAGGAGGCGGACATTGTTGTGGGAGAGCTGACAGACGATGTGCTTTCTGCGGTGCAGCTTGCGGTGTTAAGTCCGGGGGTTCCGACGGATCTGCCGATGGTGCAAAAAATCAGGGACAGGGAGATCCCTATTTGGGGAGAGATTGAGCTTGCTTATTGCTTTGCAAAGGGAAGGCTTGCGGCAATCACAGGCACAAACGGCAAGACGACGACGACGGCTCTTACCGGAGAAATATTGGCGAATTATTTTGATGACGTAAGAGTGGTCGGAAACATCGGGATACCCTATACGTCGGTGGCGGCGGATACGACGGAGGATACCGTGACGGTTGCCGAGATCAGCAGCTTTCAATTAGAAACAGTGCATGAATTTCATCCGGAGGTTTCCGCGATTTTAAATATCACGCCGGATCATCTCGATCGTCATCACACGATGGAATGCTATATTCAGATGAAGGAGAGCATCACGAAGAATCAGAGTATGACGGATGTCTGTGTGCTGAACTATGAGGATGAGACGCTGCGCGCCTTTGGAGAGACACTTGGGACGCAGGTGCTGTTTTTTTCCAGCAAGCGGGAGCTAAAGCGCGGACTTTATTTTAAGGATGATGCGATCTTTTATGCGGATGGAATACACTGTGAGAAAATCATACACGTTGACGACTTAAATATTTTGGGAACCCATAATTATGAAAATGCGATGGCTGCCTGCGGCATTGCACTTGCAATGGGCGTTCCGACGGATAAGATCACTGCGGCATTGCGGCGCTTTCAGGCGGTAGAGCATCGGATCGAATATGTGACGGAGAAGCATGGCGTTCGTTTTTATAATGATTCCAAGGGAACGAATCCCGATGCGGCGACCAAGGGAATTTCGGCTATGAACCGTCCCACACTTTTGATCGGGGGAGGGTATGATAAGGATGCTTCCTATGACGCATGGATTGAGAGCTTTCACGGAAAGGTAAAGAAGCTGGTTTTGATCGGGCAGACGAGAGAAAAGATTGCTGCCTGTGCAAGGGCGCACGGCTTTACGGATATTATTCTGTGCGAGAGCTTAGAGGAAGCCGTGGATATGTGCTGTCAGAATGCGAGAGAGGGGGATGCGGTGCTGTTGTCTCCGGCCTGTGCAAGCTGGGGGATGTTTTCCGATTATGAGGAGCGTGGGCGTATCTTTAAGGAGTACGTGTATGCGTTGCCCTAAGAGGGATAGAAATAGTAATAAGAAAGGCGAGGAGCGCAGATGAAAGAAAAACCAATACGCTATTTTGATTACAGTCTGCTGTTTTTGATCATATTTTTACTCTGCTTTGGACTGGTAATGCTCTATAGCACCAGCTCCTACTATGGATCGACCCGTTTCGGAGACACCGCGCATTATCTGAAAAAGCAGCTATTTGCGACAGCGCTTGGCGTAGTTGCAATGATCATCGTCTCAAAGATTCCTTATCGCTTCTGGATGAAGCTGAGCGGATTTGCGTATCTTCTGGCGCTTGGTCTTTGTACTGCCGTTATTTTTGTCGGAAGGGAGGCGAAGGGGCAGGCACGCTGGCTGGAGATCGGTCCGCTGTCGTTTCAGCCCTCGGAATTTGCAAAGCTTGCAGTCATCCTGTTTCTTGCAATGATCATTTATAGGATTTCCAAGCAGGTGGCGGATTTTAAGGCGCTCATTAAGATCATGTGCATTGCGCTCCCGATTGTCGGCGTGATCGCCTATAACAATCTGAGTACGGCGATCATTATTCTTGGAATTACGGTATGCATGCTGTTTGTCGCAAGTCCGAAGTATTCCCATTTTTTTTGGATGGGCGCGGCGGTGCTTGCAGTCGGCGCTGTATTTATCATGGCGGAGGGGTATCGGGCAGAGCGTATCAAGATCTGGCTCAACCCTGAGTTATATGATAAGGGCTACCAGACGCTGCAGGGCTTGTATGCGATCGGGTCGGGCGGACTGTTCGGCAAAGGGCTGGGAGAGAGTATGCAAAAGCTCGGTTTTATTCCCGAGGCGCAGAACGATATGATTTTTTCCGTTATCTGCGAGGAGCTTGGACTATTCGGCGCCATGTGCCTGATTCTTCTGTATCTGCTGATGATCTGGCGCTTTATGATCATTGCAAACAATGCGGCGGACCTTTACGGAGCGTTGATCGTTGTGGGGGTCATGGCACATATCTCCATTCAGGTAATCCTAAATATTGCCGTTGTAACGAACACGATTCCGAATACCGGAATTTCGCTCCCGTTTATCAGCTACGGAGGAACATCGATTTTGTTCCTGCTCTCGGAAATGGGGCTCGCGCTTTCGGTCTCGCGCGGAATTAAGTTTGAGGTTCAGTGAGTATGGTAAGAGAAGAAAGAAGAAGAAAAAAGCGCAGAAAAATCGGATGGATGATTTTTCTGATACTGCTGTTACTGATCAGTCTGGCGGGGCTGATCGTGTGGAAGGTATTTACCGTGAAGGAAGTCCGCGTCCAGGGGAATAAGCTTTATTCCGCAGAACAGATTCAGGAACTGGTTTTAAACGATGAATATTCGTGGAATTCGCTCTATGTCGTCGGGAAATATAATTTCAAGGAGCCGCAGCCCATTCCGTTTCTCGATACGATCGAGGTATCGCTGGAGGACCCGCATACCGTTTTAATATCAGTCTATGAGAAAGGAATGCTTGGATGCCTTTATATTGACGCGATCGGGCAGTATGCTTATTTCGACAAGGACGGTTTCGTTGTGGAAACCTCTGCCGAGGAGATTGCCGATGTGCCAAAGGTCACGGGTATTTCCTGTCCCGAGGTAGTGCTGTATGAAAAGCTTCCGCTGGAGCAGGACGGCGTGCTCGAAAATCTTTTGAATCTGACGCAGGTACTAAAAAAATATGACCTTGTACCGCAGGAGATCCATTACGATGAGAAGCTGGAGCCGACCCTGACCTATTACGGGACACGGGTGGTCGTTGGCTCTGACGAGTATCTGACGCAGAAGGTCGTGCGGATGGCGGCGATCATGCCGGAGCTTGCCGGACTTTACGGGACGCTGTATCTTGATAGCTGGACGCCGGAAACCACAGACATCATTTATAAGAGAGACGAATAAGCTTCCCGGACAGTGTAAAAAATTAATAAAAAATTAGTTGATTAATTTTCCGAAAGATTATATTATATTGTATATGAGTTTAAAAGCGCATATTGCGCGCATTGTATGTTAAGGGATGAGAGATACGCAAAAAGCATGGGAAAAAGATCCGCTTATACCATGCGGCAGGATATAAATCAGTGAGAGATGAAGGAGGAAGTACCTTGCTAGAAATTATGACAACAGAGGCAGATACCAGTGCAAAGATTATTGTGATCGGTGTAGGAGGCGCTGGAAATAATGCTGTAAATAGAATGATTGATGAAAATATCGGCGGAGTGGAGTTCATCGGTATCAATACAGACAAGCAGGCGCTCACACTCTGCAAGGCGCCGACTCTGATTCAGATCGGTGAGAAGCTGACAAAAGGACTTGGCGCAGGAGCGCAGCCGGAGATCGGCGAGAAGGCGGCGGAGGAGAGCATGGAGGAACTGTCTGCCGCTATCAAAGGGTCGGACATGGTATTCGTTACCTGCGGCATGGGCGGCGGTACAGGTACGGGAGCTGCTCCTGTTGTCGCTAAGATTGCTAAGGAGCAGGGAATCTTAACGGTCGGCGTTGTCACAAAGCCGTTTAAATTCGAGGCAAAGCAGCGTATGATCAATGCGCTTTCCGGTATTGACCGCTTAAAGGACAGCGTCGATACCTTAATTGTGATACCAAACGATAAGCTGCTTGAGATTGTTGACAGAAGAACGACGATGCCGGATGCCTTAAAGAAGGCGGATGAGGTACTGCAGCAGGCAGTGCAGGGGATCACGGACCTGATCAATCTGCCGGCTCTGATCAATCTTGACTTCGCGGATGTATCAACCGTCATGAAGGACAAGGGAATGGCTCATATCGGTATTGGCAGTGCAAAGGGCGATGACAAGGCGATTGAGGCGGTAAAACTTGCGGTTGCCAGCCCGCTGCTTGAGACAACGATCAATGGCGCGACACATGTGATCATTAATATTTCGGGAGACATCTCCCTGATGGATGCAAACGATGCGGCAAGCTATGTACAGGATCTGGCAGGAGATAATGCAAATATCATCTTTGGTGCAAAGTATGACGAGTCGATGTCAGACGAGGCGACGATCACCGTGATCGCAACCGGACTTGAGAGCGGCGGCAGCAGCAAGATCATGCCGAATCTCCGCTATAACAGCACACCGGTTGCTCCCACACGTCAGGCGGCGCAGACGACCGTGACAAGAAGCAATGTTACAGGCTTTGGCGCGCAGACAGCGCCGCAGCAGAGCATAAACCCAACCTTTACAGGGATTCAGAAGCCGCGGCAGCCGGAAAGCACGGTACAGCAGATGGATATTAAGATTCCCGACTTCCTCAAAAATTCGAGAAAATAATGTGAAGAAGTAAGCATGGGAGAGTCGGATGTACGGGAGAAATCGAAAGGTCTACGGAGCAGTACTTGCGCTGTTTCTATTTTACAGCGTGGGAATGCTTTGGCTTTTGTTTGGAAGAACGAAATTTGCAGTGTATGATTCTTATTGGGAACAGATTTCCATGAATATCAATCTGCGGCCGTTTCGTACGATTATGGAGTACGTCAGGCTTTTAGGACAGGAAACAGGGAGCTATGGACTTTCCGTATCAGAGATAAATCTGTATGGAAATATAGTCGTCTTTCTTCCCTGCGGTCTGTTCCTTCCGTTTTTGTGGAAGCGTCTGCGTTCCTTTCGGCGCTATCTGCTCTGTTTTTGCACAGGGCTTATTGCGATAGAGCTGGCGCAGCTTTTTACACTCCGCGGGATCTGCGATATTGATGATCTGATTCTCAATGTGCTCGGTGCATCGATTGGCTTCGCAATATGGAAAATAATAGTTGTTCTACATAAATTAAGAACGAAAGAGACATAGTCGAAATAGACTGTGTCTCTTTTTTGCGTTATAGGAAACGCACTGCGTCGGAATGGAAATTTGTCGAATTATGTCGACAATATCCATATTTCGTGCGCTTGATTTTGACAAAAAATCAATGTTTGGGAACGTATAATAAGTCCATGTCAGAGAAGGAGCGGGGTGAGAAAAATATATGTATTCTATGCAGACGTGTTTTTAGTCCAGAATTTTTTGATGGATTTGCTTGCCATAGTGGGAGTTAACCGGTTTTTAAGACGGCAGAAAAAGCTTTGGCGTTTGGCAGCGGCAGCGGCAGCAGCTTCCGTGGGCGGACTTTTTTTGCTTCTCACTATAAAAAATACGCTCCTTTATATGGTTTTTTCCCATTTGTTTGTGAATACCGGAATGGTATTTTTGGCGTTTGGTCGATGCCGGAAAAAAGAGTTTCTCGAAAATTGGGCAGTGACCTATCTGGTCGTCATTTTATTGGGCGGGATGCTTCAGTGGCTGGTCGGACGCGGGCTTACACCGGCGGGACTTGTGCCTGCGGCGGCGGGAATTTCCGGCGTTTATCTGATCCTTGCGTACCTGCGGGAGCGAAAGAATTTTAACAATCACATTTTCGAGGCACAGATGAAAAAAAGGGAGCGCGCTATTTCTGTCAAGGCATATTGGGACAGCGGAAATCAACTGCGCGATCCTTATACCGGACAGGGCGTTTGCATTTTGAGCGAGGCGAAGGCAAAGCTGCTTTTTGATGAAGAACAGGATAATTTCCGGCTGGTTCCGTATTGTTCGCTGGGAGCGAGCAGCGGACTTCTGCGGGTGGCAGATGTGGATGAGCTGCAGTTGTTTGACGGCGGAAAACGTATTTGTTCCAATCATGTGGCAGTCGGAATTGCAGATGAGAAACTATTGGAAAACCGTGCGTATGATTTGATCTTACATACATCATTTTTATAAAAGAGCGGAAGGGAGAGGAACATATGTATGTCAAGCTGATGATTCCGGGATACCGCGTTAAAAGGCTATGGGCGGGGCTTGGGAAGCTTTTGTTACAGGAGAAAAACGAGGTGCATTATATCGGCGGTGCGGAAGTGCTGCCGCCGCCGCTTGAGGGAGAGGAGGAAAACGCGTGCATACAGATGCTCGCGGGAGACGAGCCGGAGTCGGCGCGCAAAAAGCTGATCGAGCATAATCTGCGTCTTGTGGTATACATAGCAAAAAAATTTGATAATACGGGAGTCGGGGTGGAGGATTTGATCTCGATTGGAACGATCGGGCTGATCAAGGCGATCAATACGTTTAATCCGGGGAAAAATATAAAGCTTGCCACCTACGCGTCGCGCTGCATTGAAAATGAAATTTTAATGTATTTAAGAAGGAATAACAAGACGAAGCTTGAGGTTTCGATTGACGAGCCGCTCAATGTAGATTGGGACGGAAACGAGCTTCTTTTGTCCGATATTTTGGGAACGGACGAGGATGTGATCTACCGGGATATTGAGACGGATGTGGAGCGGAAGCTGTTAAATGCGGCAATCTCCAAGCTTTCGGGCAGAGAGCGGATGATCATAGAGCTTCGGTTTGGTCTTAATTCGATCGGCGGGGAGGAAAAGACACAAAAAGAAGTGGCGGATATGCTTGGAATTTCACAGTCCTATATTTCGCGGCTGGAAAAAAAGATCATGGGACGCTTAAAAAAGGAAATTGTGCGTATGGAATAGCAAAATCTCCGGCACAATCCCATAAAAAGAAATTGTATAAAATACAGGATAGGAGTATAATGAAGGTATCATAATAAAGGTCTGGGGGGACGCATATGATACTTCAATTTTTAGGTGCAGCGCATGAGGTGACGGGAAGCTGTCATTATCTGGAATTTGGGGATAAGCATGTACTGGTGGACTGCGGCATGGAGCAGGGACCCGATCTGTATGTGAACCAAAAGCTGCCTGTCAATGCGGCGGCGATTGACTATGTGTTTGTGACACATGCGCATATTGATCATTCGGGCTTGTTGCCGCTTTTGTACAATCATGGGTTCCGCGGGCAGATTTTTTGTACAACGGCGACAAGTCAGCTTTGTAATATTATGCTCAAGGACAGCGCGCATATTCAGATGTTTGAGGCGGAGTGGCGTAATCGTAAGGCGCGCAGAGCAGGAAAGCCGGAGGTTGTGCCGCTCTATGACATGAACGATGCGATGGGAGTACTGACGCATTTTATTCCCTGTGATTATCACAAGATCATACAGGTCTGTGACGGATTAAAGGCGCGGTTTGTGGATGCCGGGCATCTTCTTGGTTCTTCCTCCATTGAGCTTTGGGTTGCGGAGGAGACGGAGAAGGGGAGAGAGGAGTGCAAGATCGTATTTTCCGGAGATATTGGAACGGCAAATCGTCCCTTGATCAAGAACCCGGAATATATTAAGGACGCCGACTATGTTGTGATGGAATCGACCTACGGTGACCGCGCGCATGCGGCGCCGCCGGATTATGCGGTAGCGCTCGCGCGCGTGCTCAAGGACACATTTACGCGCGGCGGAAACCTTGTCATTCCGGCGTTTTCTGTCGGACGTACGCAGGAGATGCTCTATTTTCTGCGGCGCATCAAGACGGAGAAACTTTTGCCGGAATATCAGAACTTTGAGGTTTATGTAGACAGTCCGCTTGCGGTGGAGGCAACGTCTATTTTTGGCAGGAATGTATCGGACTGCTTTGATGAGGAAGCGCTGTCGCTGGTGAATCAGGGAATCAATCCGATCGGCTTTCCGGGGCTTCGGATGGCGATCACAAGCGATGAGTCAAAGATGATCAATTTTGATGAGAAGCCGAAGGTCATTTTATCTGCTTCCGGTATGTGTGAGGCGGGACGTATCCGTCATCACTTAAAGCATAATCTCTGGCGTGCGGATTCCACGATTTTATTTGTCGGATTTCAGGTGCCTGGAACGCTTGGCAATTCGCTGCTTGGCGGGGCGAAGGAGGTGCGTCTGTTTGGTGAGACGATCGAGGTACACGCCAGGATCGAGAATCTTCCGGGAATCAGCGGACATGCAGACATCAATCAACTGACGGAATGGGCGGCGGCATTTGAGGGAAGTCCCAGAAGATTTTTTATCGTACATGGCGAAGATCGTGTCACAGAGCAGTTTGCCGCTCATCTGCATGAGCGGCTGGGGATTGACACCTATGCGCCATACAGCGGCGATGCGTTTGATCTTGTGACCGGCGAGCGCATAAAAGAGGGCAGCCGGGAAGTCATCGACAAGAAGAAAAATGCAGCTAAGGCGTCTGGTAATGTCTTTGCAAGACTTCTCGCCGCGGGCGGCAGGCTGATGACTGTCATCACAAAATGCGAGGGGATGCCAAATCGTGAGCTTGGCAAATTTGCGGATCAGATCAATGAGCTTTGCAATAAGTGGGAGCGCTAGGCGTTATAGGGAGAGATAATTTCGGATGGATTTTAACGCGGATTTTTCCAGACGGCTGACCTGTGCCTGCGAGATGTGGATTTCCTCGGCGACTTCCATCTGTGTTTTTCCTTCAAAGAAACGCAGGCGCAGGATATAGTTTTCGCGTTCATTTAAGTGTTCCATCGCATCGCTTAGGGAGAGAGTTTCTACCCAGTTCTCCTCCCTGTTTTTCTTGTCGCTGATCTGGTCCATGACATAGAGGGTGTCGCCGCCGTCTGTATAGACCGGATCGTAGAGACTGACAGGACTTTGGATCGCATCAAGGGCAAAGACGATTTCCTCTGTTGAGAGACCGGAGGCTTTTGCAATTTCTTCCAGCGTCGGCTCCTTGGAGGAGTCCTTGGCAAGCAGCTCTCTGGTGTGGATCGCCTTGTACGCGGTATCGCGCAGAGAGCGGCTGACACGGATGACGTTATTGTCGCGCAGGTATCTTCGGATTTCTCCGACGATCATAGGGACGGCATAGGTTGAAAATTTTACGCCGATGGAGGGATCAAAATTGTCGATGGATTTGATCAGACCGATACATCCGATCTGAAACAGATCATCGACATTTTCGTGATTTCCCGAGAAACGCTTGATCACACTTAGGACAAGACGGAGATTTCCCTTGATATAGGCTTCTCTTGCCTTCATATCACCCTGTTTGATGCGGGCAAAGAGTTCCTGTTTTTCTTCTTCCTTTAGGATGGGGAGCTTGGCGGTATTTACGCCGCAGATTTCAACTTTGTATGAAGCCATGATGGGATATCCTCCAGAGTCAGTTATTTGTATTTGGCTTTGGTATGTGTTAAAAGGATGCTACATTTGGGGTTTTTTTATGCAGGAAAATTATGAGAGATAAGAACAGAAATTGAGAGGACGGAGGATTCGTATGAGAGACATCATTGATCAAAGAGATGAGCAGGAGCGCATCAGCAGGAGTATTGTAAAATTCTGGAATGTCAACTATATTCCGGCGCATGCGGCAGAGGACGCAGGGGCTTACGGCGATGGGCAGGAGCTTGGGTGTGAGGATACTTCCGAAAATCGGACGGAGCACAGCGACCGGCAGGGGAATGGCAAAGACGCCGCAGAAGGCGCGCTGTCAGGCGACACGGTCGATCAGGGACGTATCGACCGTATTTTGAAGGAAAAGGATGAGGAACTTCAAAGTCTGATCCGGGAGACTGTGGAGGAGCAGGAGAAGGAATAAGCAAATCTCCTTTTGGGGCATATAATGAAATAAGAAAAGGGTATGGAGGTATTTATGCCGGAGATTACTCTGCGTAAATATCATGGGCTTGGAAATGACTATCTGATCTATGATCCAAACCGAAATGAGCGGCTTTTGCAGGAGCGCCAGATTACGGCGCTGTGCAGGCGCAATGTCGGTGTGGGTGCAGATGGAATTTTGTACGGCCCTTTTTTTGATGGAGAAGCGATCCGCGTTCGGATTTTTAATCCGGACGGAAGCGAGGCGGAAAAAAGCGGAAATGGAATCAGAATTTTCTCAAAGTATTTAAAGGATGCAGGCTATGTGAAGGGGGATTCCTATGTACTTACAACAAAGGCGGGCAAAACACAGGTAGATTTTTTAAAGGATGATGGCAGCCTCATGAAGGTCGATATGGGGGAGGCGAGATTTCTGGCAAGCGAGATACCTGCGGTTGGGTTTGGGGAGGAAATTGTAAACGAGGCAATATTTTTTTGTGATAATTTCTACAATGCCACCTGCGTCTCAATGGGCAACCCGAATTGTGTGCTCATGCTGGAGGAGGTCAATCCAAAGAAGGCAAAGCAGATAGGTCCTTATGTCGAAAATTCCAAATATTTTCCAAACCGTATCAATATGCAGCTTTGTCAGGTGTTGGATCGGGAGAATATCCGCATTGAAATTTATGAGCGGGGAGCAGGATATACTTATGCGTCCGGCACGGGCGCCTGTGCGGCTGCAGCGGCATCCCACCGCCTCGGACTGGTGGACGATCAGGTCACGGTACACATGCACGGGGGAGAACTGCTGGTAGAATTTGACGGAAACGGAAGGATATTTCTGACGGGACCTGTCGTTTATATTGGCAGTATCACGCTCGCGGAGCAGTTTTTTGCATAGCGTCGGAGTTGAAATTATAAAAAGACTGTGCTAAAGTAGACGGGGAAATTCTGCAAGAAGCTTGCGGACAGCGCAGGTCCAAGAGTGTTCGTGCGGCATTTCCCCTAAGATACGTCAGTTCGCAACCTTCCTGACGAAAAACAAAACTAAAGGAGAAATCAATATGAGAAACAAAAAGGTGTTATTTATCGTGCAGGCTGCAATGATCGCAGCCATCTATGTCGTGCTGACGATTTTTATCAGCGCATTTAATCTTGCCTCAGGGACGATCCAGGTCCGTGTATCGGAGGCGCTTACCATTTTACCGTATTTTACGCCCGCCGGCATACCGGGACTTTTCATCGGATGTCTGCTCGCGAATCTGCTGACCGGAGCGACGATCTATGACGTGGTGTTTGGAAGTCTTGCGACGCTGCTTGGTGCGATTGGAACTTATCTTTTGCGCAGACACAAATTTTTGTGTACACTTGCGCCGGTGGCTGCAAATATGCTGATCATTCCGTTTGTGCTGCGCTACGGGTACGGGCTTGTGATGGAATTTGGCGGTCATGACTGGTCGATTCCGTTTTATATGCTCACCGTCGGGGCGGGAGAGGTGATCTGCTGCTGCATTATGGGCTCTGCGCTTTTGCATGCGCTTGATCCGATGCGCGGCGTCATTTTTAAAAACGAGGATTAGAAACGTCGTTTTTCCTTGAGAAAATTAAAACTTATGTTATACTATACGTTAGTATGCGCGTGCCTTTTAATGTTTGTTTTATGCACGGCGTTATGGAAAACAGAGCGAGAGAGGAAGTACAGAGATGGAAAAAATCTTGGATTTGATCACCGCAGAGGTAACGAGAGCGTTTACGGACTGCGGCTATGATGAAAAATACGGAAAGGTCACATTGTCAAACCGCCCGGACCTTTGCGAATACCAGTGCAACGGCGCGCTGGCTGCGGCGAAGGAATATAAGAAGGCTCCGTTTATGATTGCGGATGAGGTTGCAGAGAAGCTTTCCGGCAATGCGATGTTTGCAATGGCAGAGTCCGTAAAGCCGGGATTTTTGAATTTGAAGCTGGCAGAGGATTATCTGGCGGATTACCTTGTAAAGATGCAGGCGGATGAGGGCAGATACGGCTGCGGAATGCCAGAGCGGCCAAAGACGATCATTGTTGATTACGGCGGGGCGAATGTGGCGAAGCCGCTGCACGTCGGGCATCTGCGCTCTGCGATCATCGGCGAGAGCATCAAGCGTATCGGAAATTTCATGGGACATCGGATGATCGGAGACGTGCATCTGGGCGACTGGGGACTTCAGATGGGGCTGATCATTGTGGAGTTAAAGGAGAGAAAGCCGCAGCTTGCCTATTTTGACGAGAACTACGACGGGGAATACCCGCAGGAAGCGCCGTTTACGATTTCCGAGCTGGAGGAGATTTATCCGACTGCAAGCAGGAAGTCCAAGGAGGACGAAGCGTACCGCGACGCCGCGATGCAGGCGACGAATGAGCTGCAGCATGGCAGGAGAGGTTATCAGGCGCTTTTGTCCCATATTTTAAATGTGTCTGTGACGGATTTGAAGAAAAATTATGACAATCTCAATGTCTCCTTTGAGCTCTGGAAGGGAGAATCTGATGCACAGCCGTATATTCCTAAGATGGTGCAGAGGATGAAGGATGAGGGATTTGCTTATATGAGTGAAGGGGCTCTTGTGGTAGACGTGAAGGAGGAAACGGATGCGAAGGAGATTCCGCCGTGTATCATTCTAAAGTCCGACGGTGCTTCTCTTTACAGCACGACAGATCTGGCGACGATCGTCTGGCGTATGGAGGATTATGAGCCGGACGGTATGATCTATCTGACGGATAAGAGGCAGGAGCTGCATTTTATCCAGGTATTCCGCTGCGCGAGAAAGACGGGACTGGTGCATCACAACACCGAGCTAAAGCACATCGGCTTCGGCACGATGAACGGCAAGGACGGCAAGCCGTTTAAGACGCGCGACGGCGGCGTGATGCGTCTGGAGTATCTTCTCGATGAGATCAACGAGGAGATGTTAAAGAAGATCACGGAGAATCAGAAGGCGAAGGAGAATCTGGACATCAGCGCAGAGGAGGCCAAAAAAACGGCAAGGATGGTCGCGCTTGCGGCTGTAAAGTACGGCGATCTCTCCAATCAGGCAAGCAAGGACTATATCTTTGACATCGACCGCTTTACGTCGTTTGAGGGAAATACCGGGCCTTATATCCTCTATACGATCGTGCGCATCAAGTCGATCCTAAATAAATATCACGCGCTCGGCAAGGATGAGACCGGGGCGGTGATCGAGAGCGCGCACTCTGCGAGCGAGAAGAATCTGATGTTAGAACTCTCGGGATTTAATGCAATGATGGAGAATGCGTTTGAGGAGAGCGCACCGCACAAGGTATGCTCCTATATCTATGATCTGGCAAATGCGTTTAACAGCTTTTATCACGAGACGAAGATCATGTCGGAGGAAAATGAAGCGGTGCAGAAGTCCTATATCCGCCTTCTGACCCTGACGAAGTCCGTGCTGGAGGCTTGTATCGGCGTGCTTGGGTTTGAGGCGCCGGAGCGTATGTAGGATGCGTCATGTTAAACATTTCTAATATTACAGATTTCACTGCGCCGGAGCTGGATATTTATGCCCGACTATCCGAGGGTCAACTGCTGCATTATTATGAACCCGACATGGGATTGTTTATCGCAGAGAGCCCAAAGGTGATCGGGCGGGCGCTTGACGCCGGGTATGAACCGGTTTCCTTTTTAGTGGAGAAAAAGCATATCGAAGGGGAGGCAAAAGAGGTGCTGTCCCGCTGTCAGGCGGTACCCGTCTATACGGCAGAGCTTGATGTACTCAAAAAGCTGACAGGCTTTCCGCTGACACGCGGCGTCTTGTGTGCGATGCGCCGGCGTCCCCTGCCGGATGTCCGCAGTCTCTGCGCGAACGCTTCCCGCATAGCGATTCTTGAGAATGTGATGAATCCCACCAATGTGGGGGCGATCTTCCGATCAGCGGCGGCATTATCTATGGATGCAATTCTTTTGACACCCGGCTGCAGTGATCCGCTGTACCGCAGAGCTGCCAGAGTGAGTATGGGAACAGTTTTTCAAGCCCCATGGACATTTTTTACGGAGAAAAAAGAGGGGTGGCAAAAAGCAGGCATGACCATTTTAAAAGAATTAGGCTTTAAGACAGTGGCAATGGCGCTGCGGGAGGATGCTATCGCACTGACAGACCCGGTTTTAAAGGCAGAAGAAAAACTGGCGATCATCGTAGGGTCAGAGGGGGAGGGCTTGTCCTCTGAGACGATCACAAGCTGTGATTATGTCGTGCGGATTGAAATGACGCATGGGGTGGATTCTCTCAATGTCAATCAGGCGGCAGGCATCGCATTTTGGGAGTTGGGAAAGAAAGGATAAGAGGCGGACAAATGCGAACAGAAAACGTGGAGCTGACAGTCTTGTGTCTCGTTCATCAAAACGGAAAATATCTGGTGCAGGACAGAGTCAAAGGGGACTGGAAGGGCATTGCCCTTCCGGGAGGTCATATTGAGAGGGGAGAGTCCATTGTTGACGCCGTGATCCGGGAAATGAAGGAAGAAACGGGGCTGACGGTCATAAAGCCGAGACTGTGCGGAGTGAAGCAGTTTCCCATCCCGGATGGCAGATATCTGGTGTTTCTCTTTGAGACAGATGAGTTTGAGGGAGTGCTTAGAAGCTCTGACGAGGGGGAGATGTTCTGGATTGCGAAAGAGGAGCTGTCGAAGGTTCATTTAGTGGATGGGTTTTGTGATGCGTTAAGTATTATGTTCGATGAACATTTGACGGAAATTCAGTATGTGTTGGATGGAGAGGACTGGAAAGCGGTAAAGAAATAAAGATATTTGCAAACAGATTGCTCTTATGATAATATTTTGATAAAATAGTGATAAGATAAAGGGGAAAAGGAGTGGATATGTATGATACAAATTCGACCAGTTTCTGATTTGAGAAACAAATTTCCTGAAATCGAGGATATTGTCAATACGGGGCAGCCGGTTTATTTGACAAAAAATGGGTATGGTGCAATGGTAGTTTTAAGCCTTGCGGAATATGCGGCTCTGACAAGTGACATTGAAATGAAATTAGATGAAGCAGATAAAATGGCGGAAAGTACAGAGGAACGTTATACGCATCAGCAGGTTTTTGAAAATGCGAGGAAAGCGATAAATGGCAGATAAACCATATCAATTACGATACCTGCCGATATTTGAGCAGGATTTGGTGGAAACGGTCAGTTACATTACCAATGTATTGAGGAATCCAGACGCAGCGAATCAGTTGCTTGCCGATGTGGAAGCAGCAATTTACGAACGACTGGAAAATCCATTATTTTTTGAAGCTTATCGTTCTGCCGGAAAACGAAAACATGACTACTACAGAATTTATGTTAGAAACTACACCGTTTATTATGTTGTGATCGACAATGTAATGGAAGTTCGACGATTTTTGTATAGTGCAAGAGATGTAGAGAAATTTTTATAAGAGAGATATAACATTAAAAAAGCAGCCAGTCTGATGAGACTGACTGCTTTTTTAATCAATCTTCTTTCTGCCCGAAAATGGAGCGGGAAAGAAGATAAGACAGTCCCAATAAACCGGAGCGATAACCGGTATCAGGATGAGGCTGACATAGTAGGAACCTGTAAGTTGTCATTTTCTTTCATCAGTTACTATGTGTTCTATTCCAAAATGCTCTTTACTAAGATAATCTTTCATAAAATTTGGAAATGCTTTGTATTTATCCAAGTCATTTTTTATCATATAAGACCCGAAAAATCTATTTCAGTGCCATTCATTTTTGGAATTTTGAGGGTGGCTGTCTGTGAAAGTTTTCATCCGTTAGACGGGTGACGCTGATTTTAGTCATAAAAAGAGAGACAAGTCATAAAATAGAACATGACCCAAAGCGAGAGGAGGAGGATGGATGGCAGAAAAGGAATTTCGGCTGGAGCAGATTTTTCCGGTACATATCAGAGATCAGATTCGCATGGAGGAGATTTGGGGAGCGCTTGAGGAAATCAGGGTGCGCATCGGACAGCCGCTTGAATTTATCACAGGCACGGGAAGCAGCTATCTGACGCTTTCCGATGGGACGGGCACATGGGTGCGTGCAACAGAGGAGGGCGCGGCGAAAAAGGCTTACCGCATCACGGTGCGTGATGTTGCGGAGCTTGTGAACTACAGCAGCAGCTATTCGCTCTATGCTTATAAGGAGGAATTAAAGCAGGGCTATCTGACGCTTGCGGGTGGTCATCGTGTGGGAATGGCAGGCGTTGCCGTCACGGAGGGCGGACAGATTTGCGGCATCAGTCCGGTCACCTTTTTAAATATCCGTGTCGCGCATGAGAAAAAAGGGTGTGCAGAGGGATTGCTGCCCTACTTAAAAAATGCCGGGAATGTCTGTAATACGCTGTTTTTTTCGCAGCCGGGGGCGGGAAAGACCACGCTGTTAAGAGATTGTATTCGGATGCTCTCGGACGGAGCGGCATCAGATATGGGATTAAAAGTATGCGTTGTGGACGAGCGTTCCGAAATTGCGGCGTGTCATATCGGTGTTCCCCAAAACGATCTTGGCACTCGTACGGACGTGCTCTGCGGCTGCACAAAGCCGGCGGGAATCCGGATGCTTCTGCGTGCGATGTCGCCGCAGGTCATTGCGCTTGATGAGCTGGGAGGAGAGGAGGATTTTTTTGCGGTGGAGCAGGCAGTGTATTCCGGCTGCCGTGTGCTTGGCACGATCCATGCGGGGAGCATGGACGAGCTGGCAAGAAAGCCCTACTTAAAGGAATGGATGAAACAGGGCGTTTTTGAGCGGTATGTTGGAATCAGTCGGGAAAAAGACGGAGGCAGACGTTATCAGATATATAATGCCGGAATGGAGCGCTTATGCTGAAGGCAGGGGGAAGTATTCTGGTTGTGGCGGCAAGCATCGGGATTGCAAGTGCATTTCGGCGGGAAATCAAGGAGCACCTTGCAATTTTGTATGAGATCCGCAAGCTGCTTGTGGATATTGCATATGCAGCGTTTGAGACGATGCAGCCGGTGGAGATACTGCTTGGCTGCTTTATCAGAACGAGGGACGAGCGGTTAAATAAGCTTTGCAGGGAGATTGCGGAGCAACTGATGGAAAAGAGTGAGCAGGACGGCGCGGAGGTATGGAGAAGCAATGTCTTTTCGTTTCATAAGCTGCTTGGATTAAAGGAGGAGGAAGCGGAGGTCATTGCCGGCGCGGGAAGCGCCTTTTTTGGAAAAAGTGTGGAGGAGAACAAAAAGCACCTTGCGCTTGCGTTGGAGCGCCTTGATTTTTTGATTGAAGCGGCGCGCGGGGAACAAAAGGAGAAGCAGAAGGTATATGGGACAGTCAGTGTGCTCTGCGGTCTGATGTTAGTGATTCTGCTTGTTTAGAAAGGAAAAATTGACCATGAGTGTAAATCTGATATTTAAGATTGCTGCAGTCGGCATTTTGGTGACCGTGATCAGTCAGGTGCTAAAGCACAGCGGGCGAGAGGAACATGCATTTTTGACAAGCCTTGCCGGACTGATCATCGTGCTGTTTTGGATCGTTCCCTATATCTATGAGCTTTTTGAGACGATGCAGTCGCTGTTTGCGCTATAGGAGCAGGGGAGTATTTCATGGATATTATAAAAATTGCGGTTCTCGGAATTGCAGGTGTGTTAATTGCAATCCCGCTGAAGCGGGAAAAAAGTGAATACAGCCTGTTTATTGCGATGACTGTCTGTATCTGCATTTTTTTGTATCTGCTGACAAAGGTCGGGACGATTCTTGATTTCATCCGCCGTCTGGAGACTGTGATACCCATAGACAGCCGTTATATCGGTATTCTTATAAAAATGGTTGGAATCACCTATGTGGCGGAATTTGCGGTCAACATCTGTAAGGACGCCGGATATGCGGCGATTGCCAGTCAGATTGAGGTTTTTGCAAAGCTGTCGATCCTTGTTGTGAGCGTACCGGTATTGGCGGCATTTTTGGAAATGGTGGGAAATTATTTATGAAAAAGCTGCGAATAAAAATACGGACGGGACTGCAAGGAAAAGCTTTGGAAAGAAAAAGCTTGGAAAGAAAAGTCTTTCTTTGTATCCTTCTATGCGGCGCATTTTTGTTTGGTAGCGCCAAGGTGCGGGCAGAGCCGCTGCCGGACGGGCAGGCGCAGACAGAAAGCGACTATCTGACTCAATTTCGCGGAGAGCTGGATTTTACAGATTTGGATGAGCTTTTAGAGACGGAAGCACGAAAAGGAGAGCGGGCGCCGATTCGTTTTTCTGAGCTTGTGGATCTGCTGATTTCGGACGGGCCGGAGGCCTTTGACGGCAGACTTTTGATGGAATGGCTTTCCGACGCCCTTTTTTATGAGATTCGGGAGAACCGCCGCCTACTGGCAGAGGTGCTTCTTCTTGCGGTGGCGTTTTCCGTCTTAAAAAATTTTTCGGGCGCGTTCCGACAGGCATACATAGCGGAAATCAGTTTTTTTCTGGTGTACGGGATTCTTGCCGTACTGCTTTTGCAGTCTTTCACAAATTATGAGGCGATCGCGGAGGAGCTGCTTGGCAAGAGCGTCGATTTTATGAAGGCGCTCGTACCTGCCTTTTGTGTCAGTATGGTGTTTTCCGCAGGTGCTGGTACGTCTGCAGCCTTTTACCAGACGGCATTTTTAGTTATCTATCTGATCCAATGGCTGTTTTTAAAGGTGTTGATGCCGCTCATTCACGGCTATATTCTGCTTGTGCTGTTCCGCCATTTTTTTGAGGAGGAAAAATTTGAGAATCTGGCGGAGCTTTTAAAGGGAGTGATTGAGTGGAGCTTAAAGAGCGCAGGAGTTCTTGTGATCGGGATGAATGTTGTGCAGGGGCTTTTAGCTCCGGCAAAGGATCGTCTGATGAGTGGCTCGCTTCAGAAGGCGGCGGAGCTGATCCCCGGCATTGGCGCTGTGGCAAGCGGCATCGGAGAGCTGCTGCTTGGGTCGGGAATTTTGATCAAAAATTGTGTGGGCGTAGCCGCGCTTATCATCCTGGCGCTGCTTGGTCTGCTCCCGTTTTTCAAGATACTTTGCATCACGGTATTTTATAAGCTTGCAGCAGTTGTGGCAGAGCCGGTCACAGATATGCGGATCGCAGGCTGCCTAAAGGGAATGGCGGAGGGCGGCGTGTTATATTTAAAGCTGATCCTATACTGTCTGTCGCTGTTTTTTGTCACGATCGCGCTGACGACGGCAGCGTCGGGACTTTTGGCATAGCAGGCTGGAGGGGGAGAGGTATGGCTTCATATGTAAAAGGCTTTCTGGTGCTGTTTGTTCTGGTATCTGTGCTGCTGCATCTGCCGCCGGGCAAAACCTATCAGAAATATATCCGATTTTTTTCACAATTTATTTTAACGCTTGCGCTTTTAGCGCCGGTGCTTAGATTTTTTGGCGACAAGGATGCGTTTTTGGAGCTGATCGCATATGAGAAATTTACGGAGGAGCTTGCGGCGGTATCAAGAGATATGAAGCAGGTGGAATATCTGTACAGCGATTATCATAAGGAAGCGTATGAGGACGCCATCGCAGAGGATGTTGGGCGGATTGCGGAAAGCCATTCGTTTGCGGTGCAAGGCTGCGAGGTCTGTCTTTCCGAGGAATATGAGGTGGAACGTATTTCTCTTATCGTTGGAGAAAAAAATGAGGAGGACGCCATTTCTGGTATTTTGTTAAAGGATAACGTTTCTGGGGAAACGGAGGACATTATTTTTTCAGAGCTAAAAAAAGAATTGACGGAGTTTTATGGGATCGACGCGTCAAAGATCACGATTGCATATGAAAGCGGATAGGAGGGGAGAGGCGTGCAGGAGCTTTTTCATTTTTTGGAGAAAAAGAAGTGGAAGCAGTTGAAAAAGAGCGATTGGGCAGTGATCGGGCTGGTTGGCGTTCTGCTTTTAGTGCTTGCGCTTCCGACCGGAGAGCACAAGGAAAAGGAGGGAATGCTCTTAGAGCAAAAAACAGAAGAAAAGGAGCAGGGAAAAGAAGCGGCAGGGCAGCAGTATTCGGACGTAGAATATGCGGGTTATCTGGAGGAGCGCCTCAAGCAGGTGCTGGGGCAGATGGAGGGTGTGGGAAGGGTGGAGGTAATGATCACCGTATCAGATAAGGGAGAGCGTGTTGTGGAGAAGGAGACGGCGCAGACCGGCACGGTGACGACGGAGACGGATCAGGCAGGGGGAAGCCGCAGTATTTCGGAGCAGACATCGGAAGAAACAGCGATTTATACAGAAATCGGAAGCGAGAGCGAGCCGTATGTACGAAAGGAGCTGCTGCCAAAGCTGGAGGGAGTCGTGGTGGTGGCAGAGGGGGGAGGCGATCCTTCGGTCGTCTCGAATATTTCTGAGGCGGTCAAGGCATTATTGCCGATCGAAGCGCATAGAATTAAGGTAGTTAAGATGTGTTCCAAGGAGGAATGAACGTGAACAAAATATTTCGGAAGAACCAACTGGTCATAACAGCATTGGCACTGATGATTGCGGTGGCTGGATATTTCAGCTACATGAATAACAACCTTGAGGATGAAAAAATTGCGGCACAGGCAGGGGCGAAGGAGGGGATTGTCGATGACAGCTATGAGATTTCAGATGAGGACGCCCTGCTTGGCGAGGAGATATTTACGGATGAGGGAACGGGAGAGGAGCTTGCAGTTGTGAACGGAACAGAGGCGGCGGACGAGGCGATGGCAGAGGGGGAGACGGTAGCGGATGCCGGCGCGGGCGGACAGGAAATTGAAAATCCGGGAGAGGCAGTGCTTACAAGCACATCCGTCGCCAATCTTGATTATGCGGCGGAGATGAAGCTAAACCGTGAGCAGATACGTTCCAAAAATAAAGAAGCGCTTTTGGAAATCGTCAATAATGCGGCAATCGAGGAAAGCTTAAAGCAGGATGCTGTCAACAAAATGATCGCAATGACCGATATTGCGGAGCGCGAGGCAGCAGCGGAGATGCTTCTTGAGGCAAAAGGCTTTACCGATGTGGTAGTCAGCATTACGGATGAGAGCTGTGATGTTGTGCTCAATATGGGAGAGGTGACAGACGCAAAGCGCGCGCAGGTGGAGGATATTGTAAAACGCAAAACAAATGTTGCTGCCGACAAGATTGTCATTACGCCGATTGTCGTGGGGGAGGCAACAACGGAATAATACATAAAATCTAAGAGGGGGATTGCTCCCTTCTTAGATTTTTTTTGATTTTTAAGGGAAAATATGTTATAGTGCCAAAAGCAAAAGGAATTTGAATGAGATTAAAGGAGCGATAGATTTGGCTGATTTAAGAAAAGAAATCGAAAAAAGACGCACATTTGCGATTATTTCCCATCCGGATGCGGGTAAGACGACACTGACAGAGAAGTTTCTGCTCTACGGAGGAGCGATCAATCTTGCCGGCTCTGTCAAAGGCAAGGCGACGGCGCGCCATGCGGTATCCGATTGGATGGAGATCGAGAAGGAGCGAGGAATCTCCGTAACCTCCTCCGTGCTGCAGTTTAATTACGGCGGCTACTGCATCAATATTCTTGATACGCCGGGACATCAGGATTTCTCGGAGGATACCTATCGTACCCTGATGGCGGCAGATTCTGCTGTCATGGTCATTGACGGATCAAAGGGTGTCGAGGCGCAGACAAGAAAGCTCTTTAAGGTCTGCGTGATGCGCCATATCCCAATCTTTACGTTTATCAATAAGATGGACCGCGATGCGAACGATACGTTTGACCTGTTGGACGAGATCGAAAAGGAGCTTGGCATCGCGACCTGCCCGATCAACTGGCCGATCGGATCGGGAAAGGAATTTAAGGGAGTCTACAATAGGGAGACGCGCGAGGTCATGACGTTTGCCGACACCTTAAAGGGTACGAAGGAGGGCGTCCAGAAGCATATTCCGGTCGATGATCCGGCTTTGCTCGCAGAGATCGGACAGGCAGCCTATGACAGACTGATGGAGGAAATTGAGCTTTTAGACGGCGCAAGTGCCGAGTTTGATCAGGAGCTTGTCGCAAAGGGAGAGCTCTCTCCGGTATTTTTCGGTTCGGCACTCACAAATTTCGGCGTGGAGACATTTTTGCAGCATTTCCTAAAGATGACGTCCTCACCGCTCCCAAGGCGGGCAGACATCGGTGAGGTGGACCCGTTTGGAGAGGAATTTTCCGCCTTTGTCTTTAAGATTCAGGCAAATATGAATAAGGCGCACAGAGACCGCATTGCGTTTATGCGCATCTGCTCTGGCAAGTTTACCGCGGGCATGGAGGTGGTGCATGTGCAGGGCGGCAACAAGAAGATCAAGCTTTCGCAGCCGCAGCAGATGATGGCGCAGGAACGCCATATCGTCGAGGAGGCCTACGCCGGCGATATTATCGGCGTGTTCGATCCGGGTATTTTTTCTATCGGAGATACGATCACCACGGCAAAGCCGTTTCAGTTTGAGGGCATCCCGACCTTTGCGCCGGAGCATTTTGCGCGCGTGCGCCAGGTCGATACGATGAAGCGCAAGCAGTTTATGAAGGGCATGCAGCAGATTGCGCAGGAGGGTGCGATCCAGATTTTTCAGGAGTACAACATGGGGATGGAGGAGGTTATCGTCGGCGTGGTCGGCGTGCTGCAGTTCGATGTGTTAAAGTACCGCCTCGAGAATGAGTACAATGTAGAGATACGGATGGATAAGCTGCCGTATGAGCATATCCGCTGGATCGAAAATGAGTCGATCGACGTAGATAAGCTGGTCGGAACCTCTGACATGAAAAAGATTCAGGATTTAAAGGGCAGACCGCTGCTTTTGTTCGTCAACGCATGGAGCGTGGGCATGGTTCTGGATCGAAACGAGGGGCTTAGGCTCTCGGAGTTTGGCAGAGAGTAGAAAAGGGGACGAAAGTATGGCAGTCATTACGATTACAAACGATAATTTCGAGCAGGAGGTGCTCGCGGAAAAGCTTCCGGTCGTGCTGAATTTTTCAGAGGAAGGGAACAGTGCATGCAGCAGGCAGGAGGCTGTTTTGGAGGAGCTTTCCAGCGAGCTTGCCGGAAAGGTAAAATTCGGCAGGGTGGACGTCAACGCGGAGGCAGCGTTGGCGTTTAAGTATCAGGTTATGACGATTCCGCTGCTCGTTGTGATGGAATATGGAATTTTTAAGGGAAGGGCGTCGGGATTTTGTGACAGAGAACAGATACAAAAGCTGCTCGATAGATCTGTTGAATGAACGTATTGTGTAGTTTTATTTTGCCTCCCTTTGTTGCTTTTTGCAGAAAAATCGCTTAAAATAAAAGAAAGAAAATATTGGAAAATGGGGGGATCGGGATGCAGAGCAGACTTTTGGAAGCGCAGGCATGGGAAAAATATTATAAGATGGGAATCGAGTCGCTTGATAAGCAGCATGTCAAGCTGTTTACGATGGCGCGCAAGATCGTACAGATCCATGATGACGAGATGCGTGCGCCGTCGGCGAATAGCTTTATCGGCGCGGAGGGGATCAAGTTTTTAAAAAGTTATGTGATCGAGCATTTTACCGCCGAGGAGGCGTATATGAAAAAGATTGGGTGTTCTGCGTACGCGGAGCACAAGCTTGAGCACGATAAGTTTCGGAAGCTGGTTGTGAAGCTGGAACAGAGGCTGGAGGAGTCCAATTATTCCGAGGAGTCGATTCAAAAATTGATCGGTTCCGTGCTTGCATGGCTTGTAAATCATATCGCGAGAGTGGATATGGCGATCGTCGGAAATGCCGTGCCAAAGCCGAGAAAGCGCGCCGAGACCGAGAGCGTGGGAGAGACGATCAAAGACGTAATGAGCAACATGTTTTCGGTTGCGTTTTGCGGGGAAAAGCCGATGCTTATCAACACAGATTACAGGGGAGAGGATTTTGGAAAAGCCGTTTATTACGAGCAATCCTATGATTCACTGGAAACAAAGCAAAAGGTTACGATTTTGACGGCAGTCGAACAGCGGATGGTCTTTTATCTGGGAAGCAGTCTGCTTGACAGCCGCGTATCGGAGATGAGCGGGCTGCTCTATGCGCTGATCGAGGAGTTTGGCAGCCTTATTATGAAAAATCTTGACGCTGTTTTAATTCCTGAGGAACATGCGCGCAATTATGTCCAAAATAAATTTTTAACCGCAGAGGAGTTTGAAGAAAGGTTAAAGGAGCGGAAACCGGAATTTTCGATGCTGTTTGAGACACGCGTCGGGCATTTTGCCATTCTGATCAACCGCCGCTCCTTTTAATGGCATGTGACAAGGATGCGCACGCGCATGAGAACAAGTATTGCCTGGCAAGCATGCGCGGCGCGGCAAAAGTGCGCTTCCTTTACAGTTTATTGCAGCGGGAGATTGTGCGAAGCACACTTTTGTTCCCGGAAGGCGGCGCTTTCCCTGTGCATTTCAAGAAACAGTCTGGAAACTGTCCAGTCCTGATTGGTCGGCGTCAGGATCGCCTTATAATCAAAAGAAAGCTCCGCATGACGCAATTCAAATAAAAGCTTGTCAATGCGCTTGTTTGAGAGATCACACATCAAAAGAAGCGATTGTGAGGGAGCGGATGTGTTTGGGTGCTGTACGTCGGCACCGGCAGCGCCATTGATCAGCTCGCCTAATGTATAGTGGAAGCAGTCGGGTGAAACCCTTTCGCAGACAAGACGCATACGGCGTGCGATCTGTTTTAGCTGTGCATATGCGGGATCCGACGCGCCGAAGATGAATAATTTTTCCATAAAGTACCTCCTTTTGCAGCCGTTTGTTATGCTGCCTGCATGCATTATAGCAGAAGGCGGAATAATTTTCACGCAGTTTAAAAAAATATTGCTATTTTCATACGGCTATGATAAATTAACATTGTAGTATTCTTTTATCAGATACCTCCGCCTAGGCGGAGCAGTTCGAGGGTTTCATTGAATTTCAGGGCGTTTTCTGCCTGTATTCCGTTATAGGTTTTTTACATTTCACAAAGAAAATATTTTGTCCGATCTATGGGACAGAAGATGTGATAATTTAGTTATTGACAAGTGGAACAAATTATAATACTATTAGAACAGAAAACGAACATAAGTTCGCAATGCGGACAGTTCGCATGGAGGAGAGAGTATGGCGAAGGAAACAAAGCAGGAGAAGCAGGATAAACAGGATAAGCTAAAAGCGCTGGATGCAGCGATTTCACAGATTGAGAAGCAGTATGGAAAGGGAGCGGTGATGAAGCTGGGAGACAGCTCCTCCCAGATGAATGTTGAGGGAGTGCCGACGGGATCGTTAAGCCTTGATCTGGCGCTTGGGATCGGCGGACTTCCAAAGGGCAGGATCATTGAGATTTACGGACCGGAGTCCAGCGGTAAGACGACGGTTGCGCTGCATGCGGTAGCAGAGGTGCAAAAGCGCGGGGGTATTGCGGGCTTCATTGATGCAGAGCACGCGCTTGACCCGGTATATGCGAAGAATATCGGTGTAGATATAGAGAATCTTTATATTTCACAGCCGGACTGCGGGGAGCAGGCGCTTGAGATCGCGGAGACGATGGTGCGTTCCGGGGCGATAGATATTGTAATTGTCGATTCCGTGGCGGCGCTTGTGCCGAAGGCGGAGATTGACGGTGAGATGGGTGACTCGCATGTCGGACTTCAGGCGCGTCTGATGAGCCAGGCGCTCCGTAAGCTGACCTCTATCGTGAGCAAGTCGAACTGCATCGTGATCTTTATCAACCAGCTTCGCGAGAAGATCGGCGTCATGTTTGGAAATCCGGAGACGACGACAGGCGGACGTGCGCTGAAGTTTTACGCATCGGTCCGTCTGGATGTGCGCAGAGTTGAGGCATTAAAGCAGGGCGGTGAGGTCGTTGGTAACCATACGCGTGTAAAGATTGTGAAAAATAAGGTCGCGCCGCCGTTTAAGGAGGCAGAGTTTGATATTATGTTCGGTCAGGGCATTTCCAAAGAGGGCGATATTTTGGATTTGGCGGCAGATATTGGAATCGTGAATAAGTCGGGTGCGTGGTATGCCTACAATGGAGAGAAGATTGGACAGGGACGCGAGAATGCCAAGAATTATCTGCGTGATAATCCGCTTATCTGCCAAGAGATTGAGGCGAAGGTGCGTGCAAATTACAGTGTGGATGAGGAAGAAGCTGACGCTGCGGCAGAGACTGGGGAGCCTGCGGCAGAGGAAGAAAGCTGATGCGGGAGGTACAGATTCTGGAGGTGGCGCGCGCGGAGAAGGGACGAGTGCGGATCCGTTTTTCAGATGGTGTGACAGCAGAGCTCTACCGGGGGGAGCTTCGCCGTTTTACCCACATCGAGCAGGAGACGCTTGTTTGTGAAGGGGCATATGTACCGGAGGAGCTTTACTGCAAGCTTTTGGAGGAGGTTGTCGGTTTAAGAGTAAAGAAACGGGCGCTCTTTCTTTTGGAGCGCATGGATCATACCGAGCAGCAGCTTTGCGAAAAACTGCGGAGAAACGGTTATCCAGAGATCTGTATTGAACAGGCGATTTCCTATGTAAAAAAATATCACTATATTGATGATCTAAAATATGCGAGAACCTATGTGCGTATCGGACAGCAAAAAAAGAGCAGGGAGAGACTGCGCATAGATCTGCTGCGCAAGGGAGTGAAGCGCGAATGGATTGAACAGGCGCTTTTGGAGGAATTTATATCGGATGAGCGCGCCAAGATACAGGAGCTTATGGAAAAGCGGCGTTACGATGCTGCTGCGGCTGACCGCAGGGAGCAGCAGCGGATGTATCAGTTTCTTTTGCGCAGGGGGTATCAGAGCGGAGATATTCTAGCCGTGCTGCGGCAGACATAAGGTTTTCTGATACCGGTTGTTTTCCGATCCTTTTAGAGAATCAGGTGTTGGATCATAAATGCTGTTGTCAAAACGACACGTTCCATATATAATTTTTCCGATAGGGTTTTATATTTTTATGAACAACTGGCATCTCCGAAGATGTGATGTCTGCTGTTTTTTATGATGAAGGAGGTTTCATATGTTATTCGTACAATATCCGAAATGTTCAACCTGCCAGAAGGCAAAGAAGTGGCTGGATGCCCATAATATTGCATACACGGATCGTCATATCGTCGAGGATCATCCGACCTATGACGAATTAAAGCAGTGGTATGAGACAAGCGGTCTGCCGCTGAAGCGGTTTTTTAATACGAGCGGGATGCTGTATAAGGAGATGCAGTTAAAGGACAAGCTTCCGACGATGAATGAGGAGGAGCAGTTGAAGCTGCTTGCCACGAACGGTATGCTAATAAAGCGTCCGCTGCTTGTGGATGGAGATACGGTACTGACCGGATTTAAGGAAGCGGAGTGGGCAGAGAAGCTGTCCGTGTAGAGGACGCTTCGTGTCATTCCGGGATGATTTGAATGACTGCAAAATGATGTTTTTATCAAACAGAAGCCCCGGTTCATTCTGACGATTTGGAAGAATGAACCGGGGCTTCTGCATTTTACCTGATAGGAAAATTTGTGCCTCCTAAAGTAAAAGCCTCCGGGGGAATACATTGCGGCGGAAATCTCATAGTTTCTATTGATCGATCCATTGTCGCGGTATTGTATAGCAATTTACTTGACATAATTCTGAAAATAGAATAAAATTTAATTATTGTAATTTATGACAGACAACGATAAGTTTCTATGTTATATGTACAATGAAAATTTCATAAAGGAGGTGCTCCTGTGGACATAGTGATTGCTGTTGTTGCGACTCTGGTCGTCACTGCTGTCGTAGTATACCTTATCACAACTGTTTACCATAAGAAAGTAACAGAAGCAAAGATTGGGAATGCAGAGGAAAAGGCACGCGAGATCATTGATGAGGCAGTAAAGAGCGCAGAAACCAAGAAACGCGAGGCAATGCTGGAAGCAAAGGAAGAGTCCATTCGTGTTAAGAATGAGCTGGACCGTGAGGCGAAAGAACGCCGTGCCGAGATTGGGCGCAGCGAACGCCGGATTGTTCAGAAGGAAGAAAATCTGGACAGGAAGCTGGAAGCCATTGAGAAGCGTGAGGCGGGATTTGCTGCAAAAGAGGACGAGATCAACAAACAGAAAGAGCAGATCGCAAGACTCAATGAGGAGCGTTTACAGGAACTGGAACGAATCTCCGGATTGACCTCCGAACAGGCAAAGGAATATCTCTTAAAAACCGTTGAAGAAGATGTGAAGCTTGATACTGCGAAGTTGATTAAAGAAATGGAACGCAGGGCAAAGGAAGAAGCGGACAAGAAGGCAAGAGAGTATGTGGTGAATGCAATTCAGAAATGTGCGGCAGACCATGTTTCCGAGACGACAATCTCCGTCGTGCAGCTTCCGAATGATGAGATGAAGGGAAGGATTATCGGGCGTGAGGGTCGGAATATCCGTACGTTGGAGACCTTGACAGGCGTGGATCTGATCATCGACGATACGCCGGAGGCAGTTATTTTATCCAGCTTTGACCCGATCAGACGTGAGGTTGCAAGGATTGCGCTTGAAAAGTTGATCGTAGACGGACGTATTCATCCGGCAAGAATTGAGGAGATGGTGGAGAAGGCACAGCGCGAGGTGGAGACAATGATCCGCGAGGAAGGAGAGGCAGCGATCTTAGAGGTCGGCATTCACGGAGTTCATCCGGAGATTGTCCGTTTACTCGGCAAGATGAAGTTCCGTACAAGCTACGGACAGAATGTGCTTAAGCATTCCATTGAGGTTGCGCACCTTTCGGGCTTACTTGCCGCGGAGCTTGGTCTTGACGTAAGAACCGCAAAGAGGGCAGGTCTGCTGCATGATATTGGAAAGGCAGTGGATCATGACATGGAAGGTTCTCACATTCAGCTTGGCGTGGATTTGTGCCGTAAGTACAAAGAATCCGCAATTGTTATCAATGCGGTAGAGTCCCATCACGGCGATGTAGAGCCGGAGACGCTCATTTCTTGTATTGTGCAGGCTGCTGATACGATCAGTGCAGCAAGACCGGGTGCAAGGAGAGAGACATTGGAGACCTATTCTAACCGATTGAAGCAGTTAGAGGATATTTCAAACGGATTTAAGGGTGTAGACAAGTCCTTTGCCATTCAGGCAGGCAGAGAGATTCGAGTTATGGTTGTTCCGGATCAGGTCAGCGATGCCGATATGGTATTGATGGCGCGTGATATTTCCAAGAAGATCGAATCGGAGATGGAATATCCGGGACAGATCAAGGTAAACGTAATTCGTGAATCGAGAGTTACAGATTACGCAAAATAAGTGTTTGCCCGTTTGGGTGAAGAAGATAACCGTTGTATTGTAAGATGCAGCGGTTTTCTTTTTTCTCATGTAGGAAATTGCGCTGCGGCGGAATGAAGGATCAGTTGCAAATGTGACCCGCCACAGGAAAATTCTATGAATTTTGGGCAGGAGAAAAGCAGGAGAGGAAAGGAGAGACAGGATGGA
The DNA here is from genome assembly GCA_019421345.1 of Roseburia sp. Classification (GTDB taxonomy): domain Bacteria; phylum Bacillota; class Clostridia; order Lachnospirales; family Lachnospiraceae; genus Roseburia. Next base: position 62,612 of record JAHZFL010000010.1, read on the forward strand.
TTGTCAGGTAAAAAGAAAGAAAAGAGAGTTGATCCGCAGCGGAGCGATTCTTGATATTTATACAGATACGATGGAGCTTCCAAACGGCAAAACGGAGGAATGGGATTTTATTTCTCACAGGAAGGGTGCGGCGGCAGTTGTTCCGGTACAGGAGGACGGTAAGATTTTGATGGTACGCCAGTACCGGAATGCATTGGAGCGGATGACGCTTGAAATTCCCGCCGGCTCCAGAGACAGCGTGACGGAGGATACGCGTGTGTGCGCGGCGCGTGAGCTGGAGGAGGAGACCGGCTATCAGAGCGCAGATTTGACGTTTTTGCTGTCCCTTAGAACGACAGTCGCATTTTGTGATGAGTTTATTGACGTGTATCTCGCGAGAAATCTTAAGCCGGGCAGTCAGAAGCTGGATGAGGGAGAGTTCATTGAGGTGGAGGCATATGAGCTAAACGAGCTGTGCGAGATGATCTATCAGGGAAAGCTGCAGGACGCAAAGACGGTGGCGGCGATTCTCGCTTACAAGAATCTTTTGCATGAGAAGGAGCTGAAAGGCATAGGATAAAAGAGAACCTGTTTAGGAGCGCTGCATGAAAAAGGAACAGTGGGTTATTTTTCTGGCTTTTTTGTCAGGCTGTTTGCTGACGAATTTTTTTGGAACAGAGCTTTTGACGACCTATGGGATTTTTAACGATTATTTTTTAAACCAATATTCTTATCAGGCAGTAGATGGTAATCGCCTGCTTTGTCACGTTTTTTTGGAGAGAGGCAAAGCGGCGGTTATCATCTTTTTACTTGGACGTGTGATACCGGGCAATTTGTTTGCTGTTCTGGTAAAGAGCATGGCGGCGGCAACCGGTGGGTTTCTGCTGACAGTTGCGGTTTTAAATCTTGGGCTGCGCGGGATCGTTATCTGTGTCGGAGGTCTGTTTCCTCAGTGGCTGTTTTATTTTGCCGTACTGTTTTATTATGCAGAATCCAAAAAGGATCGCGTGTATGAATTTGAAGGAACGTATTATAGAGCCGGAGATAAAAAAGGATCGCATGTTCTTTTGCGCGGGACGCTGATTTTTCTGGGGCTGGCTGCCGGAATGCTGTTGGAATGCTACATCAATCCGATTTTACTTCATTTTGTGATCCATATGTTCTAGTGTGCTGTATCATGCACATTTCGCATCATGACTTGCCTGAATTTTCATCCGCTGCGTTGTCGCCAATCGACGATGCCGCCGCAGGAGAAAAGCAGTGATTGTGTTTCCTTCGGTTTCCGCTTATAATAAAGGAAAAGTAAATATGAATGGAGAGAATGAGCTTGGAGGGAGGCGGTGCTGTTGGAGATAAAAGGAAGAAAAATCGGCAAAGGGAGGCCGCTCGTGTGCGTATCCGTTACGGAGCGGCGCGCGGAGGCGGTGCTTGAGGAGCTTGCGTATCTAAGTAAGAGCGACGCGGATATGATTGAGTGGAGGCTCGATTGCTTTGAGGGAGTGTGTGACTGCAATGCAATCCGTGCGGTGTTATCTGCCGCCGCACCGCTCCTTAAGGAGAAGATTTTTCTATATACATTTCGGAGCAGGGAACAGGGCGGGGCAGCGGAGCTTGCGAATGAAGCGGTGGAGGATGTACATCAGCTTGCGGCGGAGGCTGGCTGCGTGGATTTTGTTGATCTTGAGTATTTTCGGGAGAAGCATCCGGCGCGAAAGATCCAGAGACTGAGGAACGGAGGTGTCCGTGTGATTGCCTCACATCATGATTTTTTGGAAACGCCAAAGCCGGAGGTGATGCATCTGCTGCTTGAGCGGATGCGCGCAGGAGGCGCGGATGTCGTCAAGCTTGCCGTAATGCCGCAGAGCGCGGCGGATGTGCTGGAGCTTTTGAAGGTGACGGCAGAGTTCCATGAGAGTTATCCACAGACACCGATCATCACAATGTCAATGGGAGCGCTTGGCAGCATCAGCAGGATCTGCGGCGAGACGTTTGGTTCATGTGTGACGTTTGGGGCGCACCGACGGGCAAGCGCACCGGGACAGTATGAGCTGGAGCGTTTGTGCGGGATATTGGATGCCATTCATGAGAATAGTCAGATAGAAATCTAAAATTATTATAAACACAGGGAGATTGCTTGACGGTGGCAATCTCCCTGTGTTAATATCTAACAACATCAATAGATAACAATGTTAATTATTAACAAGGTGGTGAGAAGTTGGAAGAATTATATGGAGAATTTTTTAATGCGATGAATCAGATTCGTAAAATACGGATCGGGGATTTGTTTTCCGATCTGACGGAGGCGGACGGAATGACGCTCATGGCAGTCAGCCATGCAAAAAGGGGCGCAAAAAATGGGATCCTGACAGTTTCCGAGCTTGCGGAAAAGCTGCATACGCAGCCGTCTGCCGTGTCCCGTTCACTCAAAAGCCTTGAGGAGCAGGGACTCATTGAGCGGACGATCAACAGCACGGACCGGAGAAATACCTATGTCGCATTATCAGAATACGGGCAGAGTACCTGTGAAAAAATCGAGCGTACGATGAGCGATTTTGCACAGGCAGTTCTCTCGCGTATGAAGAAAGAAGATTTGGAGCGGCTTGTCGCTTATCTAAATGAGCTTTATCAGGTTGCGATGGAAGAAATTGAGGTTAGAAAGAACAAATAGGAAGGTGTAGAAGATTTATGGGAAAAATTTTTAAGAATATGATCCCGTATTGGAAAACGTTGATCATTGTACTGTTGCTGTTATTTGTGCAGGCATGGTGCGATTTGTCGCTGCCGTCTTATACGTCAGATATTATTGACGTCGGTATTTTAAACAGCGGAGTGGAGCATGTGCTGCCCATGGCTATGACGGAGCGGGAGTTTGAGGCGGCAAAGGTTTTTATGACAGATGAGGAACTAACGCTCTGGGAGGAGAGCTATGAGAAGCAGGGAGAGATTTATGTCTGTACGGTAACGGATGAGGAAAAGCTTGCCAGGTTAGATGAGAAGCTTGGGCTTGCCCTGCTTGTCAATGCACAGATGACGGCGGTGGATGAGACGACGTTCCGCAAGAGTGTCGCGGCACAGACCGGAACGGACGAACAGGTGCTAAATGCCATGAGTCTGGAACAGATCGGCGCGCTTATGAATGTCGAGCTTGTCGTTTCTGAGAGTGAGGTGACCGACGAGGATGGCGATGTTACGACAGAGACGTATGTGGATATGCGGGATATTTTTACAAGGATGGCGACAGCCGGAGTGATTGACAGGGATTTGATTTTTTCCATGAGGGAGGAACTGCAGAAAACAGTTGATACGATGGGAAGCTCCCTGACGAAGTCTATGGGAATCGCCTATGCCATTCGCAGCAGCAAAGACGCAGGCGTTGACGTAGACACGCTCCAGACCGATTATTTATGGAGCGCCGGATTAAAGATGGTAGGGATGGCACTGTTAATGGGCATTGCCACTGTTTTGGTCGGCTTTTTGGGTGCAAGGATCGGCGCCGGCATCGGGCGCGATTTGAGAGGAAAGGTTTTTGAGAAGGTTGTCGGCTTTTCCAATGCGCAGATGGATCAGTTTTCCACGGCGTCGCTGATCACGAGGAGTACGAACGATATTCAGCAGGTACAGATGGTCTCTGCAATGCTGATCCGCATGGTCGCATACGCCCCGATACTGGGAATCGGAGGTGTGATCAAGGTCATCCAGACAGGTGCCGGCATGAGCTGGATCATTGTGCTTGCGGTGCTTGTGATTTTAGGCTATGTCGGTATTTTGATGTCGGTTGCGATGCCGCGTTTTCAACTGATGCAAAAGCTGGTGGACCGCATCAATCTGGTGGCACGCGAGATTTTGACGGGACTTTCCGTTATCCGTGCGTTTGGGCGGGAGAAAAAAGAGGAGGAACGGTTTGACGAGGCAAATCGTGATCTGACAAAGACCATGCTCTTTACAAACCGCGTGATGACATTTATGATGCCGGGAATGATGATGCTGATGAATCTGCTCTCGGTGGGGATTGTATGGTTCGGTGCGCATAAGATCGATGCAGGAACAATGCAGGTAGGCGCGATGACGGCGTTTATTACTTATGCGATGCAGATCGTCATGTCGTTTTTGATGCTGACGGCAATGTCTGTGATGCTTCCAAGAGCAGCGGTGGCTGCCGAGCGTATTGACGAGGTGCTGCGGACAGAGACCTCGATCGTTGAGAAGGAAAATCCAGCCGTCTTAACGGAGCACAGGGGCGCGATTGCGTTTTCGCATGTAAATTTCCGCTATCCGGGCGCGCAGGAGGATGCGCTGCACGATATTGATTTTGTGGCGGAGCCCGGAAAGACGACGGCGATTATCGGAAGTACCGGCTGCGGTAAGTCTACGCTTGTCAATCTCATCCCGCGTCTGTATGACGTGACAGGGGGAACGGTTACGCTAGACGGTACGGATATTCGTGAGCTTGCGCTTCATGAGCTGCGCGAGGAGATTGGCTTTGTGCCGCAAAAGGGCGTATTGTTCTCCGGAACAATCGCGTCTAACCTTCGTTTCGGAAGGGCGGAGGCGTCCGACGAGGAACTAAAGGAAGCGGCGCGGATTGCACAGGCGGCAGATTTTATTGAGGAAAAGGAAGAAAAATACGACAGTCCGATTGCACAGGGCGGCAGCAATGTGTCCGGCGGACAAAAGCAGCGTCTTGCTATCGCGCGGGCGATCGCCAAGAATCCGCAGATATATATTTTTGACGACAGCTTTTCCGCGCTTGATCTAAAGACAGATGCTGCGCTGCGGAAGGCATTAGCCGAAAAGGTTTCGGATAAAACAGTGCTCATCGTTGCCCAGAGAATCAGTACGATCCTTCATGCGGATCAGATTCTGGTGTTAAACGACGGAAGGATTGTCGGAAAGGGAACGCATGAGGAGCTGCTTGGCTGCTGCGAGACGTATCGGGAGATCGCAAAATCGCAGTTGTCCGCAAAGGAATTGGGACTGGAGGAAAGTGAGGTGTCGGACGATGAGTAATGAAAAGGAAAGAACACATAGCCGCCAGACGCATCACCACGGACCGATGGGCGGTCACGGAATGGGACATGTGGAAAAGGCAAAGGATTTTAAGGGGGCGATCGGTAAGCTTACTGCTTATATGGGCAGATATAAAATTGCCATTTTTATCGTGATGATTTTTGCCGCAAGCTCGACGGTGTTCGGCGTTGTCGGACCAAAGATCTTGGGCAAAGCGACGACGGCGCTCTCAGAGGGACTGGTGGAAAAAATACGCGGCACAGGCGTTATTGACTTTACCTATATCGGGAATGTGCTTTTATTTGTGCTTGCCCTGTATCTGTGCAGCGCGGTATTTTCCTTTATCCAGGGTTGGATCATGACCGGGATTACGCAGAAAATCTGCTACCGGATGCGCAGGGAGATTTCGGAAAAAATCAACCGGATGCCGATGAAATATTTTGAGAGCCGCACCTATGGCGAGGTGCTCTCGCGGATCACAAACGATGTCGATACGCTTGGGCAGGGGTTAAATCAGAGTATTACGACGATCATTACGTCGGTGGCGACCTTGCTTGGCGTGCTTGTAATGATGCTTAGCATATCGCCGTTAATGACCCTGATCGCGCTTGTCATCCTTCCGGTATCTGCCGGCTTGGTATCTGTTGTAGTAAAGCATTCGCAAAAATATTTTAAAAGCCAGCAGGAATATCTTGGTCACATCAACGGCCAGGTGGAGGAGGTTTACGGCGGTCATCTTGTTGTCAAGGCGTTTAACCGTGAGAAGGATACGCTGGAGGAGTTCCATAAGACAAATGATATTTTATATGAGTCTGCATGGAAGTCGCAGTTTTTCTCAGGCATGATGCACCCGATCATGATGTTTGTCGGAAATCTCGGATATGCGGCGGTTGCGCTTTCCGGCGGTCTGCTTGCGATCAGGGGCGTGATTACGATCGGCGATATTCAGGCGTTTATTCAGTATGTGAGAAACTTTACATCGCCGATCCAGCAGATTGCGCAGGTCATCAATCAGGTTCAGTCGATGGCGGCGGCATCAGAACGTGTCTTTGAATTTCTCAACGAGGAGGAGGAGGATCAGATTGCGCACGCCCCCGCAGATATTCAGGCGGTAACAGGCGCGGTAAGCTTCGATCATGTAAGCTTTGGCTATCAGCCGGAGCAGACGATCATCCATGATTTCAGCGTCAAGGTCTCTCCGGGAGAAAAGATTGCGATTGTAGGACCGACCGGAGCGGGAAAGACGACGATGGTCAAGCTTTTGATGCGTTTTTACGATGTAAACAGCGGAGAAATCTGTCTGGACGGACACAATATCAAGGATTTTAACCGCAGGGAGTTAAGGGATGCGTTCGGTATGGTCTTACAGGATACATGGCTCTTTAAGGGAACGATTATGGAGAATATCCGCTATGGAAGGCTGGATGCAACGGATGAGGAGGTGATCCAAGCGGCGAAGGCGGCTCATGCAGATCACTTTATCAAGACGCTTCCGGGAGGCTACCAGATGGAGCTGAATGAGGATGCAAGCAATGTGTCGCAGGGACAAAAGCAGCTTCTGACAATCGCACGGGCAATTCTTGCCGATAATAAGATTTTGATTCTGGATGAGGCGACCTCCTCCGTGGATACGCGTACTGAGGTTGCGATCCAAAAGGCAATGGATCATCTGATGCGTGGAAGAACGAGCTTTGTGATCGCGCACCGACTGTCGACGATCCGTGACGCAGACATGATTCTTGTCATGAAGGACGGCGATATTGTAGAGCAGGGAAATCATAAGGAGCTGCTTGCGGCGCATGGATTTTATGCAAGTCTTTACAATTCGCAGTTTGAGGAAACAGTAGCATAAGAGAGAAAGAGAGCAGAATAAAATGAGAGCCAGAACATGGATGGCGGCGGCAGCCGCGCTGCAAATCGTGTTTGTCTGCGGCTGCGGGATGAACGATGGGAGCGCGCAGAAAAATACAGGCACAGAGACAGACGCAGCCGGGGAGGTACAGGCAGAAACGTCTGGCAGTTTGTTGGAGGATGCGCAGGCTTCACAGGCAGAGGGAGAACTGACGGTGACATTTCTTGATGTCGGACAGGGGAATGCCGTTCTCGTTCAAAGTGGGGGAGAAGCGATGCTCATTGACGGCGGAGACAGGGAATATGCTTCTTTTGTCGTGAGCTATCTGAAAAATGCGGGAGTGACGGAGCTTTCCTATGTAGTTGCTTCGCATTATGATGCCGATCATTTAAACGGGATCGTGGGAGCGCTTCATGCGTTCCCCTGCGAGGAGGTGCTGGCAGCGGATTATGTCACTGACACGAGAGTGTATGAGTCTTTTTGCGAGGTGATCGCGGAGCAGGGGATAGAACCTGTCTATCCCGGGGCAGGGGAGGTCTATGAAATCGGAGACGCATCCTTTACGGTTGTCTGCCCTGACAGCTACGATTATGCGGATGCAAATGATAATTCCGTGGGGATTCGTCTGGTACATGGAGCTAACAGCTTTTTGATCTGCGGCGATGCGGGAGAGGCGTCTGAGGAGGCGATGCTCCAAAGCGGCGTTGTGCTTGATTCGGATGTTTATCTTGCCAGCCACCACGGCAGCGACACCTCCTCGTCAGCCGCGTTTCTTAAGGCGGTTTCGCCGGAGGCGGTTGTCATCAGTGTTGGGGAGGACAATCAGTACGGACATCCGTCCGCACGCGTGCTTGACGATGCGGCGGCAGTCGGTGCAGAAATTTATCGGACCGATTTACAGGGAACGATTACGGTTACAAGCGATGGAGAGCATCTGTTTTGGAGCACGGAGCCGGCGGCGGAAACGGAACAGAGCGTGAGCGGGGGTCAGGCGGCTTCCGGCGGGGCAGAGCAAGCGCCTGCCTTGTTAGAAGGAGACGGTCAGGGCATTTATATCCTCAATCAGAACACGAAAAAATTTCATTTGCCATCCTGCTCCAGTGCGAAAGATATTAACAGTGAAAACCGCGCCGAGTTTCAGGGAACGAGAGATGAGCTGACGGGAGCGGGATATGAGCCGTGTCAGAGGTGCAAGCCGTAAGGAGCATGGCATTTTAAAGTAAAATTCAAGAATAGCTGACCTCAAGGAAGCTTTCTAAAATAGCGAGCGCACAGCCTCCGATGGCACCGTCTTCGGCGCTGCAGGGAAGAATCTCGATATTGCCTGCAGTGTCGCTTCCGACGAAGGAGAGCTGATTGCGAAACACGTCTAAGAGCTCTTTGCGTATGTTCGGATATGCAAAGAGCTTTCCATGAAGAAATATTTTTTCCGGATTCATTAAAATTGCAATATTTGAGGTAGCGATGCCGAGGTAGCGCATCGCGTTGGTCACATAGACAGTGACCGCCTCATCTCCCAAGTCGTAGGCGTTTGCGATGGTATCTATGGAAATATCGTCGGGGGTATCTGCAAGCAGGCGCAGCAGGGGAGAAGCATTTAACTCATATAGTTTCCTTACATTTTGAATGAGCCAGCGCTCGCTCGCGATCGTTTGCAGGCAGCCCTGCTTGCCGCATTCGCAGCGCACGCCGTTTGGGTTTACGATCGTGTGACCGATCTCTCCCGACACATAGGTGTTGCCGAGAAACAGATTTCCGTCGACAAGATTTGCACAAAACATGCCAAGCCCCACATGGAACAGTGCAAAGCTGTCCGGTGTTTGTGCCGGATGAAACAGATAACGGGCAAGAGCCATACAGCGTGCGTTATTCTCAAGTACAATCGGCAGCTTATAGTGTGCTCGGATCAGCGAGGCGTCAAAGCGCTGCCAGACATTGTGGTTGCTGATGATGCGGGCGGCGGCCTCATCCATGTGCCCGGGAACCGCGATACCGATACCGACGAGCTGTTCCTGTGTGAGAGCGGCAGAGCGGAGTGCATCCGCGATTTCTGCCAGAATGATCTCGGTAATATGCTTGCGCAAGGCAGGCTCGTAGGGAAGCTTGTGCTCATAGATGACCGTTCCGCAAAGATCTGTGATCAAGGTGCACAGACAGGTCTGGTTAAACTCGATGCCAAGCGCATACCGGTAGTTCGGAACGATGCCAAGAGAAATACGTTTTCTTCCGGCGCCCGAAGCATCCGAGCTGTCCTCACCCAATTCCTGTACGACGCCCTCCTCCATAAGCCGGGCGATCGTCTGCGTGGTTGTGGCGGGAGTGATGCCGGTAAGCGCGGCAATCTCTGTCCGGGAGATTGCCGGATTGCGAAAAATACTTTCTAAAATTCGATTTCTGTTGGAACCCTTCTTTGCAGATGCCTTGTACATAAAAAACCTCCATGACGAAGCGATTTATCGCGAGGAAACGAAACTCCTGTCCTTAGTTCTGATTCAATGAAAAGCCGGTATATTTTGTTGCAACCTCCGTGATGCGGTAAACGTCCAGATATGGCTGGAAGTCCTGCTCATGTCCGCAGATATAGGAGTGAAACGCCTGGAACTGTTCGTCGGCAAGCGTTTTGTCGCCCTCTGCCAGAGAAAGCAATGCCTTTGATAAGTGTATGACATAGCCAAAGTGATAGTCAAGGAGTTTTAGGAAAAAACGGTTTATCGGCGGCAGCGCTTTTATCGTCTCGCTTTCTGCGTCAAGTACAGCGCTCATTTGCTGCAGCTTTTCCTGCATTCTTGTGTAATTTTTTGTTGCCGATTCATTTTTTCGCGGACCCTTTCCGTTAAAATAGTCACAATCGGAAAGTGCAGACAGTTCAGTGAGGCAGGAGAGCGCGAACTTAGAATGCTTCTCACCGTAGGCAGCGTCAAAATACTCTGCCATAAGCGCATCAAAGCTCTGTGATCCGTCAAACAGGAGATGACCCATGACATAGTTCGGCAGACCGTTGGGCAGAAACGCGCGAAGCTCCTGACAACTGATATAGCCGTTTAGACCAAGCGTATGAAGCTGCGCGATGTCTCCACTGATCACACGACTGATGCCGACATAGCCAAAATCACCGTAATGCGCGCGCCCAAGCGGATAATCATAGACAAAGCTGTCACCGTGAAATTGTTTTTGCCACGCTCGCAGATAGGAAAGATTTTCTGCAAGCGTCGTGGGAAGCTCCATCCGGTTGAGACGGTAGGGGGGCAGGGGGAGTGTCTCTGTCTCTTTTGGATAGGAGGAACGGAACGTGCGGCTGATGGGGGCGAACATCAGGGTGAAGCGCTTGGGATTGTTGAGTGTTTCCGTGACCGGCGGATAGAGCAGCTCCTGATAGAGCAGAAACACGAGATGGCAGTCGATGCTTCGTTCTGTCATGCGGCGGTCAAGCTCGTTTAAAAGGCGCAGATACTGGTCCGTAAATGAGAGCTTTTGACAGGCTTCACATTCGCAGATGTGATTGGCTTCATCGGCGAGCCAGATATGAAGATAGTCAACGCCCGGATGTTCCTCTATATAAGAAAGAACGGTATCGCAAAAACGGTCTGTGACCGTTGGATTCGTATAGCAGAGATTCGTATTGAGCGGAATCCCGTCGATAAAATCGCGTCTGCCGCCTACCTTTGCAAGCAGCGGTCTGACAGACGGCGGACAGGTGTTTTTCGCCCTTACCCAGCCGATCGAAGGAAAGCCGACAGCCTCACAGGTCCAGCCATGCCCGACAGCGTGATAGTAGAGCGCACGCAGCGAGATTGCCTCCTCCATTTGACGATAGCAGTCAGCGAGAAATTCTTCGGTCAACGCCTCCTTTTGCAGAGAAGGATTTAAGGTATGAGAGTACCAGCGCTCCAAAAAAATATACGGCTCGCGAAATTGCAGAAAAAAGCTGTTATAGCCAAGCTTTGGCAGCCAGTCGATGAAGGAGAGTACATTCTCCAGAGAGTCGGCACCCTCGATACATACGCCGCGGTGGAACAAGGCTGCGGTCTTTGTAAGCTGACAGGAAAGCTGGTCGCTTGTTAAGCCTGTCGGAAAATAGGTGTGTCCCGGCAGGAGAAAACGAAAGCCAAGCTGCCGCAGATAGGCATAGACGCCGAGCAGAACACTGCGGGAATTGACGCCGCTGATATAACCGTCGTTTTGTGTGATCTTAATCGCATATGCGTCGTTTTGCGCATCTGCTCCGAAATTGCAGTCTGTGCGCAGCACAATCGAAAAATTGCTGCAGTTTTCGGGTGCGGCTGTATGGGTCTGACAGACGGCGTGAAAATCGCCGGCGGCTGCATTGAGGTGAGCGGCAAGCTCGTTTGCGGCAAATGTAAAGGTAGCATCCTTTTTTTGACAGGAAATGAACAGATTCCTCATAGTCTATACTCCTTTTCTGAAACAAATAATTATAATTAGTAATTTAAAAATAGAAAAACATAAAAATTTAAAAGATATAAATTATAGAGATTTATTAATTAAGAGTATTATATATGGAAAATGAAAGTAAGACAATTTGTGAATTTTACTAAATTTAACATTTTTATATAGAAAAAATAAACAAAAAAGTGAGATATAAAAAGAAAATATTGAAATATATTGTATAATATGATAAGGTGATGAAAACGAAGAAAAATAATTATAAAATAAAAGAAAAAGGATGAGGTGAAAAAATGGGGGATGCAAAAGCGGGAAAGAAATCAAAGCTTCTAAAACGAAGACAACGGCAGATCAATCTATGGTGCTGGCTGTTTTTAGCGCCGGCAGTGTTCTTGTACGTCATGTTTCAGGGCTATCCGATTTTTATGGGATTTTTTTATTCCCTGCTGGACTGGTCGGGGCTAAGCTCCAATGCAGTGCTGGTTGGTCTTGATAATTACAAGGAACTTTTAAAGGATCCGTTATTTTTCAATGCGATCAAAAATACGTTTCTCTACATTCTGATGACGGTGCCTCTGCTTTTGACTTTTTCCCTCGGATTGGCGTACTTATTCAACTCCATTTTAAAAAAGTGCGTAACGCTCTACCGTACGGTGTTTTTTCTTCCGGTCATCACAACGACCTCTATCGTCGGTATCATTATGATGTTTATCTTCGGCGGAACAGGAGCAGTCAACCAACTGCTTGCACTTTTCGGGGTCAACGGGTTGAACTGGCTGGGAAATAAAGACACGGCGCTGCTTGTTGTTGCCCTTGTCGGCTGCTGGAAGGATGTTGGTACCTATATGATCTACTGGCTTGCCGCGCTCCAGAGCGTGCCGCAGGATGTGTATGAGGCGGCACGGATTGACGGAGCCGGAAGGTGGAAAACATTCAGCAGGGTGGTATTTCCGATCATTCTTCCGATCGGAGGCGTCATTGCAGTGCTTTGTGTCATCAGCTCTCTGAAGGTGTTTGATCTGGTACAGACGATGACAAACGGCGGACCGTTCTATGCAACGGACGTTGCCGCGACATTTGTTTACCGCACGGCATATGCGGGAAGTAACGGAATGCCGCGTTTGGGATACGCAAGTGCGGCGGCGATCGTGTTTGGTCTGATCGTCATTGTCATTGGCGTTTCCGGCAATCTTGTAAAGAGCGGTATGCAAAAAAGGGCGAAGGCGGAGAGTAAAGGATGAAAAAGAGACGGTTGAAAATAGGAAGCGCGTTGTTGTATTTGGTTTTGACGGTGGTCGGCTTTTTGTGGGTCTATCCGTTTTTGTGGATGGTCGCATCCTCATTTAAGACACAGGATGAGTTTTTTGCAAGCAGCTTAAGCCTGTTCCCGAAAACGTTCACAACGGAGAATTTGGTACGCGCATGGAACAATGCAAATTTTGGCGTATATTTTAAAAATTCCATTCTCGTTACGGCATCAGTCGTGGTGATCGTGCTGCTGATGACGGCACTGGCGGGCTATGTGCTGGGGCGCTATATGTTTTTCGGCAAAAAAGCGATTCTCGTAATCTTTGTTGCAAGCATCACGATTCCGCTGGTGTTTACGATCATTCCGGTTTACGAGCTGTTAAAGCAGCTCGGTCTTTCGCAAAATCTGGTCGGACTGATCCTGGCGGAAGCAGGGGGCGGGCATGTGATTTTTTTAATGCTGTTTTCCAGCTTTTTCGCTTCGATTCCAAAGGAAATGGAGGAGGCGGCAACGATTGACGGGTGCAGCTTTCCGCAGATTTTCGGGCGGGTGATGTTTCCGTTGGCAAAGCCTGTGATGGTAACGGTCGTGATCATGCAGTTTATCTGGACGTGGAATTCCTTCCTGCTTCCTCTTACGATCACGCTGAATAATCCGAAGCTTCGGACGCTTGCGGTCGGACTTTATGCGCTGCGCGGAGAAAATGTCGTGGACTGGACAGGGATCGCGGCTGGAGCGAGCATCGCGGTAGTTCCGGTAATTATAATCTTTATCCTGTGTCAGAAATACTTTGTCGACGGTATTGCAGGCGCGGTAAAGAGTTAATTAAGAATAAAAAAGGAAAAGTTAAGGAGGAAAAAGAATGAAGATCAAAAGGGTGATGGCGGCAGTCATGGCGGCAACCGTTGCTTTTGGAACGGCGGCATGCGGCGGCGTGCATGTGACGACCAAAGACGAGCCGCAGAAGGAGACGGCAGAGCATGAGGATACGCAGACAAAGGAACCCGTGGTGACGGGAGAGGATGAACCGGTGACCTTGCGCGTGGTAGACTGGAGCGACAGCACAAAGGTGAGGCGAGAGGCGTTCCATCAGAAATTTATGGAGGAAAATCCGAATGTAACGATTGAATATACCGTGCTCACCGCAGATCAGTTTAAGGAGAGTGTGATCTCCTCCATTAAGAGCGGGGATGCACCGGATCTGTTCCCGCTTCCGTCCGGTATGAAGCTTCAGGCGGCGGTCGATGAAAACTGGTATCTTCCGCTGAATGATTATCTGGGAGAGGAATTTTTTGGAGCGTTTGCAGACGGAGCGCTCAATGAGGGAATTACGACGCTTGACGGAAATGTGTATGTACTCCCGGAGTCTGCCAATATCATCAATACGCTGCTGTTTTACAATAAGACGGTCTTGGAAGAAGCGGGCGTGGAAAAGCTGCCGGAGACATGGAGCGAGTTTTATGATGTTTGCGAGCAGGTCACAGAGGCTGGAAACGGAAAATATTACGGGATCATCGACAGCGGCGCACAGGCAAACCGACTGGAGCTGTTTCTGCGCTCACTGGCAAGTCTGGAAGGTGCACAGTGCGGCGATATTTCCCAGATGCTTTTGGTAGACGGGCAAAATACCATGAATTCTGAGGGGATGAGAAAGGCGTTTGAATATTATGATTCGTTAGTCAAGGCAGGTGTATTCCATCCAAATTCCGTCACCTTAAAGGCGCCGGAGGCAAGAGCATTATTTGCACAGAATCAGGCGGCGTTTATTTGTCAGGGCGCATGGTGCATCTCAACATGGAAAGCAGAAAACCCGGACCTTGATTTCGGTGTTATGGCAATCCCTATCCCGGATGACGGGGCAAAAGGAAAGCTGCCGTATATCGGCGCACAGCCGTGGATGGGAATTTCCGCAAACTGTGAGCACCCGGATGTTGCAGCAAAATATCTCAAAGCGCTTTATTCCGAGGAATATCAGTCGGGACTTGTTGAGGACGGCGGCTTTGTATCGGTCATTGATGCGGTGAATGAAAAATATATGACTGACGAGCAGATGCTTGCGTATTATCAGTTGAATCAGGAAGCGGCAGCGCTGGTTCCCGATCCACTGGTAGGCAATCCTGCAACGGCAGAGGTCTATGCGCAGACCACGGCGATCTCGCCGAATCTGGGCGAGATCGCACAGGGCGTACTGGCACAGTCTGTGGATTATAAGACGCAGTTAAGGGAGCTTGGAGAAAAGACGCAGACCGAATGGGAGCGCGCGATCGGGGCTGCCAAAGAGGCGGGCGCAGATGTAGATGTCAGCGATTTTGAGTTTAAAAATTGGGATCCGATGAAAAATTATACGACAGAGGATTACGGTAATCGATAAAGGGAAAAGTGAAAAGCCTTCGGAGTGACGTGGGGTGACGTCATCCTCCGGGGGCTTTTTGCTTGATAGGAAGCTTTGTTTTGGGATCTGGTTTTATGAGTTGCATTTCTGCGGGGCTGTGGGAGGTGCAGACGGCTGAAAAATTATTTTCGATCTTGATCTTGGGGGAGATAAAGCTGCAAAAAACTTTTTCACCACCTTGCGGAAAGCAGTCAAAATGTGTACAATGAGCAACAGAGGAAACGGCGGATGCCGTTATGAAACGGAGAGAAACAGATGTCACGAAAAAAGAAAATTTTACTGCTTGCAACGGGAGGAACGATCGCGTCCAAGAAATCAGACAACGGCTTGAAACCGCAGATCACGCCGGAGGAGCTTCTTAGGTATATTCCGCAGGCAGAAGAAATCTGTGAGATAGAGGCAGTGCAGCTTCTCAACATTGACAGCTCCAATATGGAGCCAAAGCACTGGAAGCTGATGGTCCATGCAATCCGCGAGAACTACGAACGGTTTGACGGCTTTGTGATCGCGCACGGAACAGACACGATGGCGTACACGGGCGCGGCGCTCTCCTATATGATCCAGAACACGAAAAAGCCGGTGGTCATCACCGGGGCGCAGAAGCCGATCGACCTTGAGATCACGGATGCGAAGTCCAATCTGCTGGACAGCTTTTTGTATGCGGCAGATGAGAAATCGCAGGGCGTGCAGATCGTATTTGACGGAAAGGTGATCGCCGGAACGCGGGCAAAAAAGGTGCGTTCCAAAAGCTATAATGCGTTTTCCAGTATAGATTATCCATGTCTTGCCATTATTCAGGACGGTAATATCATGCGCTACATTCCGATGCTTCCCTACGAGCGGGAGGTAGCGTTTTATGAGAAACTGGACGAGAGCGTGTTTTTGATGAAGCTGATTCCGGGAATCCGACCGAGGATGCTTGCCAGTATTTTTGAAAATTATGATTGTATTATTGTGGAGAGCTTTGGCGTTGGCGGGATCCCGCAGTCGATCGCGGACGAGTTTTACCGTCTCTGCCGGAAATATCCCAAAAAGCTTGTCGTCATGGCGACACAGGTAGCGCATGAGGGAAGTGATATGACTGTGTATGAGGTCGGATACGATATGAAAGCGTACTGTCGTTTTCTGGAATCGTATGATATGACGCTTGAGTCCGTGATTGCAAAGGTGATGTGGATGCTCGGCAATTATGACATTGCAGAGGCGGATGTGGAAGAAATTTTTTACCGTAATATCAATTATGATGTGATATTTGGAAGAAACCGCAGGTGCGAGTGAGACGGGGAGAGAGGAGAAGAAAATGAGTCTGATTACAGCAATTTATAATTTTTTGTGGGGGGATTTATTTACGATTCCGCTTCCCGGCGGAAATTCCGCGGGTATTTCCCTGCTGGTTTTGATATTGATTCCGGCGGGGATCTATTTTACGGTTCAAACGAAGGCGCTTCCCATCCGATTTTTTCCGGAGATGCTGCGCATTTCGGTGGAACGCAGCAAGGGGAAAAAGAAGGGTGCGATCTCCGGCGTACAGGCGCTGGTCGTCTCGACGGCGACGCGCGTGGGCATGGGAAATATGGTTGGTGTTGTGGCGGCTGTCTCTGCGGGCGGCGCAGGGGCGGTATTCTGGATGTGGCTGACGGCGCTGATCGGTTCTTCGACGGCGTTTGTGGAGGCGACCTTAGCGCAGATGCACAAGGAAAACGATCCGCTCTATGGCGGCTACCGCGGCGGCCCGGCGTATTATATCCACGATTTTTTTGCGAAGGGAAAAGAGAAGCGTCACTGCATCGTGGCAGTGCTGTTTGCGCTGTCAGGACTGCTCTGCTGGTGCGGCATCAGTCAGGTCATCAGCAATTCCGTTTCTGAGGCGTTTTATAATGCGTTTCGGATTCCGCCGATCATCTCAACCGTGATCCTTGTATGCCTCGCCGCGGTCATCGTGCTGCGCAAACATGCGACGGTGAAGGTGCTCGATGTGATGGTTCCGGTGATGGCGTCATTTTATTTTCTGATCGCGCTGTTTCTTATCATAAAAAATATCGGTCTGATGCCGCAGGTGCTGCACAGGATTTTTGAGGAGGCGTTTGGGATTCGTCAGGTTGTGGCGGGCGGCTTTGGCGCGGCGCTGATGAACGGGGTCAAGCGCGGACTGTTCTCCAATGAGGCGGGGTCAGGCTCTGCGCCCTGCGCGGCGGCGGCTGCGGATGTAAGCCATCCGGCAAAGGCAGGATTGTTTCAGGCGTTTGGCGTGCTGATCGACACGGTGGTGATCTGCACCTGCACGGCGATGATCATGCTGCTTGCCCCGGCGGAGCTTTTGGAGGGGCTTTCCGGCATGAATCTGCTCCAGACGGCGATGAACTATCATTTCGGTGGTGCGGGCGTTGTGTTTACGGCGGTGACGCTGTGGCTGTTCTCCTTTTCGACCTTTATCGGGATTTTGTATTATGCGCGCCCGAATGTGGCATATTTATTTGGAGATAACTGGAAATCACAGACGATCTATAAGCTGCTCGCGCTTGCGATGCTTTTTGTCGGCGGGCTTGCGACCTACACCTTTGTATGGGATTTGGGCGATATAGGAATCGGGCTGATGACGATATTTAACATGATAGCGATTTTGCCGAAATCAAAAGAGGCGATACGGTCACTCGATGATTATACAAGGCTGATAAAGGAGAGAAAGCGGCAGCGGGAGAGGAGTTAGAGGATGCAGCACAATATTTTGAAAAACAAATATTATCTTTACCTGACAGAGTTTTTTGCGGGAATGTCCGTGATGGCGGTGGAGCTTGGCGCAAGCCGCCTTTTGGCGCCGTACTTTAGTTCCTCGCAGATCGTGTGGACGATCATCATCGGCACGATCATGATCGCGATGGCGCTCGGTAATGTCTGGGGCGGAAGGCGCGCGGACAAAGACCCGAATCCCGATAGACTGTATGTGCGGCTTGTCATTGCAGCGGTCTGGATCGCGGCGATCCCGCTGCTCGGAAAATATGTGATCCTTGCGATCTCCGGCGTGCTGGTGCTCACCGTAAACACTAATTTTCTGATCTGGGCGGCATTTCTTGCCTGCATGGTCATCTTTGTATTTCCGCTGTTTCTGCTGGGAACGGTGACGCCGTCTCTTGCCAGATATACGGTCGACAGTCTGACAGACAGCGGAAAAACCGTGGGAGCGCTCGGCGCGTTCAATACGATCGGAAGCATTATCGGTACGTTTCTGCCGACCTTTGTGACGATTCCGGCAGTGGGAACGGCAGTCACGTTTTTGATTTTTTCTGGAATCCTTCTGGCTCTTGCTCTGGTTTATTTTATCAGCACCAAGGGAAAGCCGCTCACCTGCATCATCGGTGTGGCTGCGTTTCTCTTTTGCAGTATGTTCGGTCATTCCGGCAGCTTTGCATTCTGGGAGACAGACCTTGTGTATGAGGGCGAGTCTGTCTATAACTATTTGCAGGTGAAGGGGAATGACAGACGGGTCGTTCTCTCCACCAATGTTTTGTTTGGTGTGCAGTCTATTTTAAATAAGGACGCGGGGCTGACCGGGATGTATTATGATTATGCGCTGGCGGCGCCGCTGATGGCGGGGGTCACGGAAAAGGAGAACCCCAAAGTGCTGATCCTTGGCATGGGAACGGGGACCTTTGCCAAGCAGTGTCAGGATTATTTCGGCGACGTGGAAATCTGCGGTGTGGAGATTGATGAGAAGATCACGGAGCTTGCGCATGAATATTTTGAATTGTCCCAGGATATTCCGGTCGTCACCTATGATGGACGGGCATATTTAAACGCTGTGACGGAAACGTATGATGTGATCATGGTGGATGCCTATCAGGACATCACGATACCGTTTCAGATGTCCACGCAGGAGTTTTTTGCGATGGTGAAGGAGCATTTGACGGACGACGGTGTCATGGTGGTCAACATGAATATGCACACCGAGGCGGAAGGAAACATTAATGAGTATCTCTCGGACACGATCGCCGGGGTATTTTCGGAGGTCTATACGGTCGATGTGCCGGGAACGACCAACCGCGAGCTGTTTGCGGCGATGGGAGAGGGCAGCATGGAAAAGCTTTCGGCAGGGGCAGAGAAGCTTGCAAGTCAGGAGCTGCGGGAGATGATGGTGCAGGTGGCGGGTGCGCTAAAGCCTTACGAGAAGGGCGGGTATCTGCTGACCGACGATAAAGCGCCCGTGGAGCTGCTCGGCATGCAGGTGATCGACGAGCTGATACAGGGAGAGCTTGGCTATTACAAACGGCTCTTTGAAGAAGAAGGAATAGGAGGAATTTTGGAGGCGGGCGGCTTTTAGAGCTGCAAACGTCTCTTTGTGCAGGATGGAACAGTCATATCGCTTTTTTGAAAATAAGTCGTGTAAATATTTCCCCTGTCATGAGGGACTGGCGGATTTTAACTGTCTGTTTTGCTACTGTCCACTGTATCATTTGAAAAATTGTCCGGGAAATCCGCGCTATATCGAAGTCGGCGGAAAAAGGATCCGGGAGTGTACGGACTGTACCTTCCCGCACCAACCGGAGAATTATGATAAAATGATCCGGTTGCTTTAAGAACGGCTGATCAGGCGTTGTCCGGCAATAATATGACAGGAAAGTGGATACATTACAGATATATTGTTAACCATAAATAAAATATGGTTGACAATCAAGTGAAAAAAGAATACGATGTCCTCATGGAAACCGTGTTATAGCGGGAAAAGACGTATGAGGAGGAACATGTATGAAGATTTCTACAAAAACAATGGTGTCCGTGGGGATGTTTGCGGCAGTGCTTAGTGTGCTGTCCGTGTTGACGATTCCGATGCCGAGCGGCGTGCCGCTGACCTTACAGACCTTTGCGATGGCGCTCTGCGGCTATGCGCTGGGGGCAAAGAGAGGAACGGCTGCGGTGGCGCTCTACCTTTTGCTTGGAGCGGTGGGGATGCCGGTTTTTGCCGGTATGACCGGAGGTGTTTCACGCTTCGTGGGACCTACGGGCGGCTTTTTGTGGGGGTTTCTTTTTCTGGCAGCGCTCTGCGGCTTTGCCAAGGAACAGAAGTCTCCGGCGGTTCGTATACTGTTAAGCCTTCTGGGTCTGGCGCTCTGTCATCTTCTCGGTGTGGTGCAGTATTCCGTGGTGGCTGCGACAACGCCCGCGGCTGCCTTTTTCACCGTATCGCTGCCGTATCTGCTCAAGGACATTCTCTCGGCTGCGGGCGCATATGCCGTAGCGCTTCCGCTGCAGCGGGCGCTGCGCGGGGAACGCGCTGCCGCCTAAGGGCTGCCTCTTAGTGTGTTTTGCGGTTGATGTAATTGGTTTTGTATTTGGAGTAGACAATCTTTTGACTTTGGTAAAGTCCGTAATAACCGGAGAGCATATAGCTGAATGCGACAGCAAGCAGGAAATAGGGCATTCCCTCAAAACCGAACAGCTCGAAGCTGATCAGCAGAGAGGTCAGCGGGCAGTTGGTGACGCCGCAGAAGACGGCGGTCATTCCGACAGCCGTACACAGCATGGGGCAGAAGCCCGTGAAGGACGCGAACAGACAGCCGAAGGATGCGCCGACGAAAAATGTCGGAACGATTTCACCGCCCTTGTAGCCGGCGCCGAGCGTGATGGCAGTAAAGAGCATTTTTAAGAGAAATGCCTGCCACGCGACGGCGCCGGTTTCCATGCACGCCTCAATAAACGGCATACCCGCGCCGTTATAGGTCTGGCTGCCGACGAGAAAGGTTAAGAGGGCAACCAGTAAGCCGCCGATGAAGATGCGCACATAGGCGTTCTTGAACAGCTTCTTGGAAAAATGCTCCGTCTGGTGCAGAAGAATGCAAAACAGCACGCTCACAAGGGCACACAAAACGGCGAGAACAGAGACGATGACGGCGCTCTTTACGGTAAAAGCGGGGATGCTCTCCAGTAGAAAACGCTCCGGTGCGACGCCGAAAAACAATGCGACGCCATGTGCGGTCAGCGATGCGAGCACACACGGGACGAGCGCGGAGTAGTGCATGATGCCGACGCTGACGACCTCCATTGAGAAAATCGCGGCTGCCATCGGCGTTCCGAAAAGTGCCGAGAAGGCGGCGCTCATGCCGCACATGATCATAATGTGCTTGTCCTTCTCGTCGAAGTGAAAGAGCTGTCCCAGCCCGTTTCCGATGCTTCCGCCAAGCTGTAAGGCAGCGCCCTCGCGTCCGGCAGAGCCGCCGAACAGATGCGTGATGAGGGTCGAGAAAAAGATGAGCGGAGCCATACGAAACGGCAGCTCATCGCCGGAGTGGATGGCGGAGAGTACGAGATTGGTTCCGGTATCCTTCTCATCGCGGAGCAGCCGGTAAGCGCCCACGATCAGCAGACCGCCGATCGGGAGCAGCCAGATGATCCACGGATTCTTTTCGCGCACCAGAGTCACGAAGGAAAGACCAAAAGAAAAAAATGTCGCCGCCGATCCGATGAGAATGCCGGACAGGACAGAAAAAACGACCCATTTCAGGGAGGTTGCGGCTTCCCGAAGCCCATGCTGGAACGCATTTTTTATCATTTCTCTCATAGCAGTAAACCGACCTTTCATAATAAACTTCCGAATTTATTAAAAGTGTAACATTTCATGCACGCTTGTGCAAGCGCTGCCCCTCCCATTTCTTCATTATGACAAGAAAAGTTGTCAAAAAGTATTGACAAAGAAATTTGTCATATGTATCATATAAATGACAAGAAAAGTTGTCATAGAAACATGGGAGGAGCATCATGCCGCTATACAATCATTTGAAGGAGTATCGGGCAAAGCTGAATGTGAACCAGCATGAGATGGGCAGGCTTGTCGGCGTGTCGCGACAGACGATCAGTCAGATCGAGCGCGGCGACTATTCCCCGTCCGTGACGCTGGCGCTAAAGCTTGCCAGAGTGTTTGAAGTTTCCGTTGAGGATATTTTTGTTTATGAGGAGGAGAGCGAAGATGAAGCTTGAAAGGAACAGAAGGCGTGTGAGCAGGAAAGAGGAATGCGAAAGGGGCGGCGAGCAGAGGGCGCTTGGGAAGCTGCTTGTAATGATCGGAGTCTGCGGTGCGCTTGGTTTTATTGGCGGACTGACCGGTGTGGAAATGTCAGACCAGATCAAAGGTTTTGGGGAGGGAGTTCTTTTTGCGCTTAAAGCGGCGGCGCCGTACAGTAATCTGGTGCTTACCACGGCGGTCTGGGTTGGCTGCTTTTGCTTGATGCGAAAGGGATACAGTCTGTACCGGACGTGGAACGGAGAGGATGAGGATGTCATCGAGGCGGTGGAAAAATTGCTTGCCCGTGCGCTGGGGCTTACCAACGTGAATCTGATTTTTGGTATGTTTTTCTTAGGCATGGGAATCTATGGAATGGACTTTGATAACGGTTACGGTTTGTTTGAGATAATTTCGGCAGCGTCAGTTTTTGTGGGTGTTTTGTATATGCTTGTCGTCAATACCGTGCTTCAGAGAAAAATTATAAACTTTACAAAAGAGATCAATCCTGAGAAGCGGGGCAGTATTTACGATACAAAGTTCCACAAGGTTTGGATGGAGAGCTGCGACGAGATGGAAAAAAGTCAGATTTATCAGGCTGGCTTTGCGGCGATGCAGACAACGGTCTATACCTGCATCAGCTTGTGGGTCTTTTGCATATTCGGGATGATGCTCTGGGATTTTGGAATCCTTCCGATGGTCATGGTGCTGTCCGTCTGGCTGGCAACGACGATCAGGTATCAGGCTGCATGTCAGTGAGACGAAAAAACAAAAAAATGGAAAAAGTAGCTGCTGCTGCGGACAGGCAGACGTCATTTACGCTGCCCGCCGCAGCGGAAGTGTTTGATAGGAGAAGGAGTTTTTGTGCAAAAATGCTAAAAACAGAAATGGAAACTTGGCGATAGTGCGGAAATTATGAAAAAGTGTTGCATTTCAAAAAATCAGCTACTATAATTTATTTATAAACTGAAAACGTTACCGGAAACATTATCGGAAACGTTTACACACATGGAAAAAAGAAGGATTCAGGAGGGTGTATTTTATGAAAAGAAAAGTGTTATCCGTAATGCTTGCAGCAGCAATGACAGCGACAGTATTAGCCGGATGCGGGGATGCGGCAGACAATTCGTCAGGAACGGCAGACGGTGCGGCAGGAACAGAGACAGGTGGGAATACGTCGGCAGGAGAAGGCTCTGTTTATATGCTTAATTTCAAGCCGGAGAGTGACCAGCAGTGGAAGGAGCTTGCGGAAATCTACACGGAGCAGACAGGTGTGGAGGTCAATATTTTAACGGCGGCAGAAGGAACTTACAGCACAACCCTGCAGTCTGAAATGGCGAAGGCTGAAGCACCGACGATTTTTAATATCGGCAATGCGACCGCTGCACAGACTTGGAATGATTATACACTGGATTTGTCCGATTCCGCTTTATATGAGCATCTGAGCGATAAGTCGCTTGTCATTTTGAACGACAACAAGGTCGCAGGTGTGGCAAATTGCTATGAGTGCTATGGAATTATTTATAATAAGACGATTTTAAATGATTATTGCAGTCTGGACGGGGCGGTGATTTCCTCAGTGGACGAGATCAACAATTTGGAGACCTTAGAGGCAGTAGCAAAAGATATTAACAGCCGTGTGGATGAAATTAACGAGGCGCTTGGCACACATCTGACCGGAGCCTTCGCCTCCTCCGGGCTGGACGACGGTTCCTCCTGGAGATTTTCGGGACATCTGGCAGGTGTCGCATTGTATTATGAGTTTTTGGATGACGGATGCGATCCGGTTGCAGGTGAGCCGGCGATCGACGGAGCATACCTTGATCATTTCAAGCGTGTCTGGGATATGTATGTGAAAAATTCTTCCGCAGACCCAAAGACACTTGAGGGCGGCACTTACAATGCGGAGATGGAATTTGGCATGGGCGAGGCAGTCTTTTTCCAGAACGGAAACTGGGAATATTCTGCGCTTGTAAATCCCGATAACGGCTATGAGGTGACAGATGCGGATCTTGGCATGATGCCGATTTACTTCGGTGTGGATGATGAAAATCAGGGACTTTGCGTCGGAACAGAGAACTATTGGGCAGTCAATGCCAAGGCTTCCAAGGAGGATATTGATGCGACGCTTGCATTCTTAGAGTGGGTCATTACTTCGGACGAAGGACGAAACGCGATTACAAACGAGATGGGACTTTCCGCTCCGTTTGACACATTTACGGGTGACTACGAGTCTGAGAACGCATTTGTAAAGGATAACAACGCATATATTGCAGACGGAAAGACTTCCGTTGCGTGGAGCTTTAACGCAACGCCGAACGTAGACGATTGGAGAGCGGATGTCGTTGCAGCGCTGACCGCTTACACCAACGGCAGCGGCGAGTGGGATGCTGTAGTGGATGCATTCGTAGACGGCTGGGCTGCGCAGTGGAAGCTTGCAGAAGAAGCAAAATAAGAAATACCTGGAATGATGGATTGATTGCAGTTGTCTAAAAGGAGTGAGTAACAGAGTGCTTACTCCTTTTTTAGAAGAAAGAGGAGTATATGGAGAAGGCAATAAAAAAATATTTCCCGCTATTTGTACTGCCGACGCTGATTGCATTTACGATCGGATTTATTGTTCCGTTTCTCTACGGAATCTTTTTATCCTTTTGTAAATTTACCACGGTCGTGGACTGGGAGTGGGTTGGCATTAGCAATTACCTCAAAATCTTTTTCGTAAACGGGAAGCTTGATACGACATTTATTCATTCCCTGTGGTACACGGCGTTATTTACGGTCGTATCAGTCGTGATCATCAACGTTGTCTCATTTATCATTGCGATGGCGCTGACAAAAGGCATCCGGGGAACGAATATTTTCCGTACCGTATTTTTTATGCCGAACCTGATCGGGGGCATCGTTTTAAGCTATATCTGGCTGATGCTGTTTAACAGTGTGCTCTCGCATTTTTCAAAGACGATCGTGTCAAACGAATGGTATGCGTTTTGGGGAATGATCATTGTGGTGTGCTGGCAGCAGATCGGATATATGATGATCATATACGTTGCAGGCATCCAGAATATACCGGGGGAGCTGATTGAGGCGGCTAAAATTGACGGTGCGAATGCATTTGGGGTGCTAAAGAATGTCACGCTTCCGATGCTGATGCCGACGATTACGGTGTGTACGTTTCTGACATTGACAAACGGCTTTAAGCTGTTTGACCAGAATATGGCTTTGACGGGAGGAAACCCCGGTAAGCTGTCGCAGTTGCTCGCGCTCAATATTTATGATACGATGTACGGAACGACCGGCTGGCAGGGCGTTGGGCAGGCAAAGGCAGTGATTTTCTTTATTCTTGTGGCAGTGATCTCGATTGTCCAGAATAAGCTGACAACGAGTAAGGAGGTGCAGGAGTGATGGCAGGAAAGCAGGAAGTAAGTACGGCAAGAAGGGCGAAGCATGGCGGACTTTTGACTGCACTTTTTACGGTGATCAGCTTGATCTGGATCGCTCCGCTGTTTCTGGTGCTGATGAACTCCTTTAAGAAAAAAGCGTTTATTTTCCGCAATCCGTTTTCAATCAGTGCGAACCCTTTGTCTGACGGCTGGGACGCTTTTGCGGAGGGCGCGCAGCGTGCCTTTCACGGTGTGACAAATTATGTGAATGCAGTAAAAATGACAGACTTTTTTGAGGCATTTGGAACATCTTTATTTATTACGGTAGCGTCTGTGGGTGTGATCCTTGTGTGCACGTCGATGTGTGCGTGGTACATTACAAGAGTGCACAACAGGATGACAAAGGGGATCTATATGCTGTGTCTGTTTTCGATGATCGTTCCGTTTCAGATGGTGATGTTCACGCTGTCAAAATTTGCGAATATGCTCAGATTAAGCAATCCGGTCGGTATTGTGATCGTATATCTTGGTTTCGGCGCAGGTCTGGCAGTCTTTATGTTTACGGGATTTGTCAAGGGAATTGCGATTGAAATTGAGGAGGCTGCAATGATCGACGGCTGCAATCCGCTGCAGACCTTTTTCCGTGTGGTGTTCCCGATTTTAAAGCCGACGACTGTGACGGTTGCAATTTTGCAGGCGATGTGGATATGGAATGATTATCTTCTGCCGAGCCTTGTATTAAATATCAATAAATACAAGACGCTTCCGATCGCCATTCAGTTTTTAAAGCAGAGCCACGGACAGCTTGACTGGGGTGCAATGATGGCGGCGCTGGTGCTTGCGATCGTTCCGATCGTGGCATTTTATCTGGTATGTCAGAAGCATATCATTGAGGGCGTTCTGGCGGGAGCAGTGAAAGGATAAAGCTATGGTAACGATAAAGGAGATTGCAAAGGAGTCGGGATATTCAGTCAGTACTGTTTCGCGCGTGTTAAACCACAAGGGGGACGTCAGTCCCGATGCAAGGAGAAAGATCGAGGCGGTTGTCGCACGGTTTGGTTTTGTTCCGAATAATAATGCCAGACATTTGAAGCAGAATAATTCAAAGACGATCGGAGTTCTCGTCAAAGGTATCTCGAATATGCTGTTTGCAAGCATTGTGGAGGAAATTCAAAAAATAATCGAAAAGACAGAATATACGCTTGTGGTATCCTATTTGGATGAGGACGAGGATGAAGTGCGGCAGGCGATTTTACTCTGTCGGGAACGAAAGCCTTTAGGACTTCTTTTTCTGGGAGGCAATCCTGCATATTTTAAAAAAGAATTTGCCGAAGTAGAGATTCCTTGTGTGCTTGTGACTAATCCCGCAGATCAGATGGAGTTTGGTAATTTATCGAGTGTGGCTACGGATGATGTGGAGGGAGCGCATTGTGCGGTCGATGCTCTGTTTGACGCCGGACACCGGAAGATCGGGATCCTTGGGGGCAATATCCAAAAATCGTATACAAGCTACCTGCGTTTCTGCGGCTGTAAGGAGAGCTTTGCGGCGCACGGCATGGCGCTTGATATGGAGCGCTGCTACGAGAAGATTCATTTTTCCTTTGGAAGCGGTTATCGTGGGATGAACCGTCTGCTCGAGAAGTTTCCGGATATTACGGCAGTATTTGCTATGTC
This sequence comes from Roseburia sp., assembly GCA_019421345.1. Taxonomy (GTDB): domain Bacteria; phylum Bacillota; class Clostridia; order Lachnospirales; family Lachnospiraceae; genus Roseburia. The sequence continues at coordinate 89,537 of JAHZFL010000010.1, forward strand.
GGACGTGACGGCGATCGGGGCGATCCGCGCCCTGCGTGACAGGGGGCGTCTGGTGCCGGAGGATGTGTCTGTCATTGGATTTGACGGGACGGCGCTGGCAGAGTATTATAACCCGAAGCTTGTGACAGTCAGACAGCAGTATGAGACATTGGCAACAAGGAGTATTGAAATTTTATTCGGTCAGATTGAATTAAAAAAGGATGCGGTTCACGAGGTCATTCCCTTTGAGCTTGTGGAAGGAGAGAGTGTCCGGGTCATGAAGACGGACGAATGAGTGATAGTTTTGGAGGCAAAAGATTATGAGAAGCAGCGGCATATTGATGCATATTTCTTCCCTGCCATCGCCCTATGGAATCGGCACAATGGGAAAGGAAGCAAGAAGGTTTATCGATTTTTTGGAGCGGGCGGGACAGAGCTATTGGCAGATTTTGCCGGTCTGTCCGACCAGCTACGGGGATTCGCCCTATCAGTCATTTTCCAGCTTTGCGGGAAACCCGTATTTTATTGATTTGGAATATTTGTGTAAGAAGAAGCTTTTGACAAAAGAAGAATGCAGGTCGTTTCGGTGGGGGAATAAGAAGACGTCTGTGGATTACGGTGTGCTGTATGAATCACGCTATGCGCTGCTGCGCCTTGCCTGCGCCCGTTTCCGCGAAAAAGAGCCAAAAGATTTTAAGGAGTTCTGTAAAAAGGAAGCGGACTGGCTTTGTGACTATGCGCTTTTTATGGCGTTAAAGGATGCAAATGGAGGAGCTGCGTGGTTTACATGGGAGAGGGACTTAAAGACGAGGCAGCCGGAGGCATTGGAGCAGGCAGTGCGTCTGTATGCCGATGACATCTACTTTTATGAGATGCTTCAGTATCTGTTTTTTGTGCAATGGCGCAGGCTAAAGGCATATGCAAAAGGAAAGGGGATCAAGATCATCGGCGATGTGCCGATTTATGTTGCGGGTGACAGTGCGGATGTTTGGGCAAATCCGAAGCAGTTTTATCTGGACGAAAATCTCGATCCGATCGACGTTGCAGGCTGCCCGCCGGATGCTTTTTCAAAAGACGGACAGCTTTGGGGCAATCCGCTGTTTCGCTGGGACGTTATGAAGCAGGATGGCTATGCATGGTGGACGAAGCGCATCGCGGCGATGGCAAAGCTTTATGATGTTGTGCGCATCGACCATTTCCGGGGCTTTGATTCCTACTACGCGATTCCGGCGGGAGAGACGACGGCAAGGAACGGCGAATGGCGCAGGGGGCCGGGGATGGATCTGTTCAAGGCGCTTGAGAGGAAGCTTGGCAGATTAAATATTATCGTCGAGGACTTGGGATTTTTAACGCCTTCTGTGCTGCAGTTGGTGAAGGATTCCGGTTTTCCGGGAATGAAAGTCATCCAGTTTGCATTTGATTCCAGAGAGGGAAGCAACTATCTGCCGCATACCTACACAGAACACTGTGTGGTCTATACGGGAACGCACGATAATGATACGCTGCTTGGCTGGATGAAAAGCGCGCCCAAGGAGAGCGTGAAGTTTGCAAAGGAATACTTAAATCTTACGAAGGAGGAGGGCTATAACTGGGGGATGATGCGCGGCGCATGGTCGTCGGTCGGCGCGCTTGCGATCGTGCCGATGCAGGATCTGCTGGCACTTGGCGCAAAGGGGCGGATGAATACGCCTGCAACGCTTGGGGGCAACTGGCAGTGGCGTATGGAGTCTGATGCATTGACCGGAAAGCTGGCAAAGAAAATTTACCGGTATATGCAGATGTATGGCAGACTGCCGGAAAAATGTAGGTTTGTCAAACATTTGTTACACTGACCGTGGAAAAATCCCGCAGTA
>JAHZFL010000011.1 GCA_019421345.1 Roseburia sp.
TAAAGGTGGACGTAACTTCCGTTTTACAGCTTTAGTTGTTGTCGGCGACGGCAAGGGCCATGTTGGTGCCGGTCTTGGAAAAGCTTCTGAGATTCCTGAAGCGATCCGCAAGGGAAAAGAAGATGCGATGAAGAAGCTCATTACTGTGAAGATGGATGAGGTTGACAGCATCACACATGATGTTTCAGGAAAGCACACAGGCGCTTCTGTCTTATTAAAGAAGTCCCCGGAAGGTACCGGTGTTATCGCCGGAGGTCCTGCGCGTAACGTTTGTGAGCTTGCAGGCATCCGCAACATCCGTACAAAATCTTTGGGTTCCAATAATAAGCAGAACGTTGTTCTGGCAACGATCAATGCGTTAAGTCAGTTAAAGTCCCCGGAGGAAGTAGCGAAGCTTCGCGGTAAGTCCGTAGAAGAAATCGTAGGTTAAGGAGGAATTTAAGATGGCAGAGAAGAAACTGAAAGTTACACTTGTAAAATCAACCATCGGTGCAGTTCCGAAAAATAAAAAGACAATCGAGGCTCTCGGTTTAAGCAAGCTCTATAAGACAGTTGAGCTGCCGGATAATGCAGCGACCGCAGGAGCGCTTCGCAAGGTTGCACCATATGTAAAAGTTGAGGAAGCATAAAATAACAGGATAAGGAGGTGTCAGGAATGGATTTATCAAATTTACATGCAGCAGCGGGCTCTGTACAGAGTGATAATTTCAGAAGAGGACGCGGACACGGATCAGGAAACGGCAAGACTGCAGGTAAGGGTCATAAGGGACAGAAGGCTCGTTCCGGAGCTCCAAGACCGGGGTTTGAAGGTGGTCAGATGCCGTTATACAGAAGATTGCCAAAGAGAGGTTTCAAGTGCAGAAACTCCAAGACGATCATCGGTATCAATCTTTCTGCTCTTGAGGTGTTTGAGAACGACGCAGTTGTTTCTGTGGAGACATTGATGGCGGCAGGTATTGTTAAGAACCCGAGAGACGGGGTTAAGATTCTGGGTAATGGCGAACTTACTAAGAAACTCACCGTTCAGGCAAATGCATTCAGCGCAAGCGCAAAAGAAAAAATTGAGGCTCTTGGTGGAAAAGCAGAGGTGATCTAATGCTAGAGACACTCCGTAATGCATTTAAGATTAAAGATATTCGTGATCGGATTATTTTTACATTTTTCATGTTAATTGTCATCCGAATCGGAAGTCAGCTTCCGATTCCGGGTGTAAATACAGAAGTATTTTCGAGCTGGTTTGCGAGTCAGACTGCGGATGGAATGGGATTTTTCGATGCAATTACCGGCGGTTCGTTTAACAATATGGCAATTTTTGCATTGAACATCACGCCATACATTACTTCCTCCATCATTATGCAGCTTCTTACCATAGCAATTCCAAAGCTGGAAGAAATGCAGCGTGACGGAGAAGAAGGACGCAAAAAGATTGCAAAGATTACAAGATATTTAACGGTTGGTCTGGCGCTTGTTGAGTCAACAGCCATGACGATCGGCTTTAAGCGCGGCGGTTATCTGGAATTTAATGAAGGATTTAGCGGCGTGCTTGATATTATCATGGTAATCTTTACATTAACTGCGGGTTCTGCGGTATTGATGTGGATCGGAGAACGTATCACGGAAAAGGGAGTGGGAAATGGTATTTCCATCGTACTTACCATTAATATCATCTCTCGGATTCCAAGTGACATCAGCACCTTGTATCAGCAGTTTATTGCGGGGAAGGATATTCCAAAAGCAATTCTTGCGGCAGTGATTATTATTGCAATTATTGTTGCAATGGTAGTCTTTGTAGTCCTGCTTCAGGGTGGTGAGCGGCGGATTCCCGTTCAGTATTCCAAGAAGATTCAGGGCAGAAAGCAGGTTGGCGGTCAGGCAACCAGTATGCCGCTTAAGGTAAATACAGGCGGTGTTGTTCCGGTTATTTTTGCACAGTCCTTGCTGCAGACTCCGGTCATCATTGCAGGGCTGCTCGGAAAGGGCGACGGAACAGGAATTGGCAGCAAGATTTTAAAGGGTATGTCTCAGGCGAACTGGTGCAATCCTGAGGAACCGATTTATTCGATAGGTCTTGTTGTCTATATCGCGCTGATCATCGCGTTTGCTTATTTTTATACTTCCGTGACCTTCAATCCGTTAGAAATTGCAAATAATATGAAGAAGGCGGGCGGCTTTATACCGGGGATCAGACCGGGAAAACCAACCAGCGATTATCTGAATCGGATTTTGAATTACGTTGTCTTTATAGGGGCGATAGCGCTCGCATTTATTGCGTTTGTTCCGATTTTCTTTAATGGCGTATTTGGTGCGAATGTTTCCTTTGGAGGAACGTCTATCATCATTATCGTAGGTGTTATTATTGAGACATTAAAGCAGATTGAATCACAGATGCGTGTGCGCTACTATAAGGGATTTTTGAATGATTAAGCCGGCAGAGCTGCTGGATTTTGGAGAGTAACGCTGGACTTTTATAAGTTCAGCGTTACTTTCAATTCATCTATGGATAGCGGAGTTTGTACGGCGTATAATTTTACAGAGGCAAAATCAAAGTTAGGGTGCAGACAGCGAAAAGAGGGTTATACAGAAAGGTAGGGGTTAATGATGAAAATTATAATGTTAGGGGCTCCGGGAGCCGGAAAGGGAACACAGGCAAAGCAGATTGCGGATCAATACGGCATTCCGCATATTTCTACAGGTGATATTTTCCGTGCCAATATCAAGAATGGAACAGAGCTTGGGCAGAAGGCGAAGCAGTATATGGATCAGGGATTGCTGGTGCCTGATGAGCTGACCTGTGATCTTGTCATGGACAGGATTCAGCAGGAGGACTGTAAAAATGGCTTTGTACTCGATGGCTTCCCGCGGACGATTCCACAGGCAGAAGCACTGACTGAAGCACTGAATCGTATCAATGAGACAATGGATTATGCCATTGATGTGGATGTTCCCGATGAGAGCATCGTAAGCCGTATGAGCGGCAGACGTGCATGTTTAAATTGCGGCGCTACATACCATATCGTTTCAATTCCGACAAAGGTGGAGGGAATTTGTGACAGATGTGGAAGTGAGGTTGTATTAAGAGACGATGACAAGCCGGAGACGGTTCAGAAGCGTCTTAGTGTATATCATGAGCAGACACAGCCTCTGATTGATTATTATAAGAAGCAGAATATCTTAAAGACGGTTGACGGCACACAGCCAATGGAGAAAGTCTTTGCGGATATTACGTCAATTTTAGGAGCATAGGAATGTCAGTTACAATAAAATCCCCGCGTGAAATAGAGCTGATGCGTGAGGCGGGAAAAATTCTTGCAAAGGTTCATGAGGAGTTAGGAAAGGTACTAAAGCCGGGTATGTCGACCTATGAGATCGACAGATTGGGCGAGGAAATGATACGCAGCTTTGGATGTGAGCCGTCTTTTAAAAATTATCACGGATATCCGGCATCAATCTGCGTATCAGTGAACGAGGAGGTTGTTCACGGTATACCGGATCGCAGCCGGCTGATCAGGGAGGGCGATATTGTCAGTCTTGATGCCGGCGTGATCTATAAAGGGTATCATTCCGATGCGGCAAGAACACATGGAATCGGAGAGATTTCGGAGGCAGCGAAACTTCTCATTGAGCGGACGAGGCAAAGCTTTTTTGAGGGAATCAAATATGCAAAAGCGGGAAATCATCTTCATGAGATTTCTGGAGCGATTGGGACTTATGCAGAGCAGTTTGGCTATGGTGTTGTCAGAGATCTCTGCGGTCATGGTATTGGAACACAACTGCATGAAGAACCGGAGATACCTAATTTCAGACAGATGCGCAGAGGAATCAGGCTAAGACCGGGCATGACGTTGGCGATTGAGCCGATGATTAATATGGGAACTGCAGAGGTTGTATGGATGGACGATGAGTGGACGGTGGTGACGGAGGATATGTCCCTTTCTGCTCATTATGAAAATACAATACTGATCACAGAAGGGGCGCCGGAAATATTGACGCTGACAGAAGCAGAAATCGCTGCGGGAGTGTAGGAGCAGGCTATGAAGATAGAATTTGCAAAATCGCTTGCGGGACACGATAGGAATGAGATTTACTTGGTCGTACGCAGTGATGAAAGGTTTTTATATTTGGCAAACGGAACGACAAAGACGCTTGATGCGCCCAAGAAGAAGAACAGGAGCCATTTGCAGATGATCAAAAGGCTGCCTTCCGAGGTGACGGACTGTCTTTTGCACGGGATAACAGATACCGCAATAAAAAGAGCAATCAAGTTATATAACCATGCCATACAGCATAAGCATGAATTTTAGGAGGATTTTAGAATGTCAAAAGCAGATGTAATTGAAGTAGAAGGAACAGTGGTGGAAAAGCTGCCAAATGCCTTTTTTAAGGTAGAGCTGGAAAATGGGCATCAGATTCTGGCAACGATCAGCGGAAAGCTTCGGATGAATTTTATCCGTATTCTTCCGGGGGATAAGGTAACGATCGAGATGTCTCCGTATGATCTGACAAAGGGAAGAATCATCTGGAGAGATAAGTAAAAAAGATTGACTTCTAATAAGTGTTTGTGCTATAATGCTAAACGGACACTTTTGGATAGTGCCTTTTTGCGCACAGAAAGCAAAAAGAGCTCTAAATAGTAACCGGATATGGTTACAAAAGAAAGGAGGATTTGCTGTGAAGGTAAGATCATCAGTTAAACCTATTTGCGAGAAATGCAAAGTCATCAAGAGAAAAGGAAGCATCAGAATTATCTGTGAGAATCCGAAGCACAAACAGAGACAGGGTTAATTCTTGTCGTTTTTTGTGTACTATTTTTATGTGCGGCTGCAGTGAGACACTAGGATAAGTTGTAACACTGTTATCATAAGAACAGTAGGGATAGCTGCTCTCCTCCGTTTACATACCGAGGACGCGGGAGAGATTCATCCAAATAGCAAAGAAAACAGCGGGGTACACATTTCAGGCCGGAGGACAACGGAGCTGCCCTGATCTGTTTTTGGAAGGATTTTTTTCTAAAATATATAGGAGGAATCCGCTAAAGTCATGATGTCAAGTGACTTGCCTTAGAAACGGGTAACCGTAGTTGACCGCACCGAGGGGACGGTCGTTTAAATTTAGAAAATAACGGGATGCGGCATTTGCGGCATCATATGAAATTATGGAGGTTCAAAACACATGGCTCGTATTGCAGGTGTAGATTTACCAAGAGAAAAACGTGTTGAGATCGGTTTGACTTATATCTACGGAATCGGTAGAACAAGCTCCAACCGTATTCTTGCAGAAGCAAAAGTAGATCCTAATACTCGTGTTAGGGACTTAACAGACGATGAGGTTAAGAGAATCAGTGCAGTGATCGATGAGACTCAGACCGTAGAGGGTGATCTCAGGAGAGAGATCGCTATGAACATCAAGAGACTTCAGGAGATTGGATGCTATCGCGGCATTCGTCACAGAAAGGGACTTCCGGTTCGCGGACAGAAGACAAAGACAAACGCAAGAACCCGTAAAGGTCCGAAGCGTACCGTGGCGAATAAGAAGAAATAATAGGGCTTATGGTGCGGTTTGTTTTGTATACCGCAGTAAACAACAAGCAGTAAGTCTTTTGAAAGAAACGGCATAATTCGTAACAGATTCATTATTTATTTTAGAGAAAGTAGGTTAGTTTAGATATGGCTAAAGTTACAAAAAAAGTGACAAAAAAGCGTGTAAAGAAAAACGTTGAACGCGGACAGGCACATATTCAGGCATCTTTTAATAACACGATCGTAACGATCACGGATGCAGAGGGTAATGCTTTATCATGGGCAAGTGCCGGTGGTCTTGGATTCAGAGGTTCAAGGAAATCTACTCCATATGCTGCACAGATGGCGGCTGAGACTGCTACAAAGGCAGCGTTAGTACACGGATTAAAAACAGTTGACGTTATGGTAAAAGGACCGGGATCGGGCAGAGAGGCAGCGATTCGTGCGCTTTCCGCTTGCGGTCTTGAAGTTACAAGCATTAAGGATGTAACTCCAGTACCTCATAACGGATGCCGTCCACCAAAACGCAGAAGAGTTTAATTAGGAGGTAGAGACGAAATGGCAATCAATAAAGTTCCTGTTCTGAAAAGATGTAGATCACTTGGTTTAGAGCCGAGTTATTTAGGATATGACAAGAAATCCAATAGAGAGTTAAAGAGAACCAGCAAGAAGATGTCCGAGTACGGTCTTCAGTTGAGAGAGAAGCAGAAAGCAAAATTCATCTATGGCGTATTAGAGAAGCCTTTCCACAACTACTATGTAAAGGCAGATAAGATGAAGGGTATGACGGGTCCGAACCTGATGACTATGTTAGAGTCAAGATTGGATAACGTAGTATTCCGCATGGGCTTTGCAAGAACAAGAAAAGAGGCTAGACAGGTTGTTGACCATAAGTTTGTATTGGTAAACGGCAAGCAGGTAAATATCCCGTCTTATCTCGTAAAGGCCGGTGATGTGATCGAGATCAGAGAAAAGAGCAAGGGTACTCAGAGAATGAAAGATATCCTTGAGGTAACCGGTGGAAGATTAGTTCCGGATTGGTTAGAGGTTGACGCTGAAAAGTTACAGGGAACTGTAAAAGAATTACCTTCCAGAGAGCAGATCGACGTACCTGTTGACGAGATGCTGATTGTCGAGTTATATTCTAAGTAATCGCTGAACAAATTACCCGAGAAGGAGGGATTTTGTAGTGTTCGATTTTCAAAAACCAAGAATTGAGATCGCGGAAATTTCAGAAGACAAGAAATATGGCAAGTTTGTGGTAGAACCATTAGAGAGAGGCTATGGCACGACGCTTGGAAATTCCTTGAGAAGAATCATGCTTTCTTCTCTCCCGGGTGCAGCCGTCAGTCAGGTTAAGATTGACGGTGTGTTACATGAGTTCAGTTCCATCCCGGGTGTGAAGGAAGATGTGACTGAGATTATTATGAATATCAAAAATCTTGCAATTCGCAATAACAGTTCTACAAATGAACCAAAGGTTGCTTACATCGAGTTTGAGGGCGAAGGTGTGGTAACGGCAGCGGATATTCAGGTGGATTCTGATATTCAGATTTTAAATCCGGATCTGGTAATTGCAAACCTCAATGGTGGTGCAGATTCCAAGCTATATATGGAACTGACAATTACAAAGGGCAGAGGTTATGTCAGCTCAGATAAAAACAAAACAGAAGATATTCCGATCGGCGTAATTGCAGTAGACTCTATCTATACGCCGGTAGAACGCGTAAATCTCTCTATCGAGAATACTCGTGTTGGGCAGATTACAGACTACGACAAGCTTACCTTAGATGTGTACACAAACGGAACCTTGGAGCCGGATGAGGCTGTCAGCCTTGCCGCAAAGGTTTTGAGTGAGCATTTAAGTCTGTTTATTGATTTATCAGAAGCAGCACAGCAGGCAGACGTTATGATTGAGAAGGAGGACAACGCGAAGGAGAAGGTTCTGGAGATGAATATCGATGAACTTGAGTTGTCTGTTCGTTCTTATAACTGTCTGAAAAGAGCCGGAATCAACACCGTAGAGGAGTTGACGAACCGCACACCGGACGATATGATGAAAGTTCGTAACCTGGGACGTAAGTCCTTAGAGGAAGTTCTGGCGAAGCTAAAGGAGCTGGGACTTCAGTTGAATCAAGGTGAGGAATAAATAGGATCGATCAAGCTTGATTCATTCGGAAGTTTCCAAGAAACTTCAGATCATGATATGGCAGAAACAGTAAGTCTAAAGAGCATGGAGTATGTCAGTAGCCAGTCGAACAAGAATAAAAGCGGAAATAAACCGGCAACGGTTTATTTTCACGCGAATTTATTTGCGTTTCATCCAGGTAAGTAAGACCAAAGAGCGTGCCGGATGTACCATAGAATGGAGGAAAAAGAAATGGCAAAGTATCGTAAATTAAGCAGAACCTCTAGCCAGAGAAAGGCTTTATTAAGAGGACAGGTAACAGCGCTGATCAACAACGGAAAGATTGTTACAACTGAGGCAAAGGCAAAAGAGGTTCGTAAAATTGCAGAAGGTCTCATTGCTCTTGCAGTAAAAGAGAAGGATCATTTTGAGGAAGTTACTGTAAAGGCTAAGGTTGCCCGCAAGGACAAGGACGGCAAGAGAGTGAAAGAGGTTGTAGACGGCAAGAAAGTTACCGTATATGACGAAGTAGAGAAGACAATCAAGAAGGATATGCCTTCCCGTCTTCATGCCCGCAGAGAGATGTTAAAGGTTCTTTATTCTGTGAAGGAGGTTCCGGCTGAGGGCGCAGGAAGAAAGAAGAACACAAAGGAAGTAGACCTTGTTGCAAAGCTGTTTGATGAGATTGCTCCGAAGTATGTAGATCGTAACGGTGGTTACACAAGAATCGTTAAGATTGGTCAGCGTAAGGGCGACGGTGCTTTAGAGGTATTGCTTGAGTTAGTATAATTTCAAGAGTATAAAACAATGGTCGTCATGCTTTGCGAGATACCATATGTCATAAAAAGGGGAAGATTTGTGATGAAATGACAAATCTTCCTCTTTTTATTGACCTAGGAAAACGTTGTTTTCTGTAAAGTAAAATCTCCGTGGGAATGCACTGCGGCGGAATGAATCTGTTGCCGCTGTTGCGATCCGCCGCAAGCGAAGAATCTCACTTGCTAGATTCTTTGTTATGACATAGGAAATTGCTCTGCAAGCTTATGCTATAACAACACATTTCTTGTGAGGATGCGCACGCGCATGAGAGGAAGTATTGCTGCACAATCATGCAGGCGCGGCAAAAGTGTGCTTCATTTACAGTTTATTACAACGGGAGATTGTGCGAAGCACACTTTCATTTTTTGTGGGAAATGCTGTTCCCTGTGGAGCAAAACGTTCTTCCGTTTTGATTCTGCGCATTATTTTTCTTTTGCTAACGGCAGTGTAAAAATAAATTCTGTTCCGACGCCCTCTGTGCTGATACAGGTGATGTTTTCTTCGTGAGCTTGAATGATCTCCTTGACAATGGCAAGTCCCAGTCCTGTTCCCTTTTTATCTTTTCCGCGGGAGAGATCTGTTTTATAAAAGCGTTCCCAAACTTTGGGTACGCTGTCTTTGGGAATGCCGATACCGCTGTCTTTTACGGAGACAAAAATCTTGTCATTTTTCTCGGTTGTCTCAATCGTGATTGAGGAATCCGAGTGACTGAATTTTAGCGCGTTGTCAACAAGGTTATACAGCACCTGCTGGATTTTACTCATATCGGCGGATACATAGAGTTTTTCTCCGGTCAGAATCAGGTCAAAGGAGATGTGCTTTTCTTTGCAGATACCCTCAAAGGTCTGTGCTGTCATGCGGATCGTATAGTTAATGTCGAAATCGGTGATGTCGAGCATGACACCGTGAGAACCGAATTTATTGAGCTCCAAAAGGCTCTTGGTCAGCTTGTTGAGACGTTCTGTCTCAAAGAGGATGATATTTAGGTATTTGTCCTGCATTTCCACCGGTATCGTGCCGTCTAACATTGCCTCGATATATCCTTTGATTGAGGTTAGAGGGGAGCGGAAGTCATGAGAGACATTGGAAATAAATTTTCGCTGATCGCTCTCAAGTGTATGCAGCTCATTCGCCATGTAGTCTAAGGAGGCGGCAAGATAGCCGATTTCATCATTGGAGTGAAGATCGATTTTTGTCTCAAAATTCCCTTGCGAATAGTCATCTGCCGCACGCGTGATCCTGCGGATCGGTATGTAGACAATATAAGTAAATAAAATCAGCACGATAAAGGCGGCGACAAAGAGGAGTGCAAGTGTTTCATAGGAAATCATGATCAATTCGTTGGAGTAGATCACAAGCTCGCTGGTCGGCTTATGGATGAAAACGTATCCAAGCACCTTATAATTTACAGTAATCGGCGTAAAGACGCTGAGCCTTTCTGTCGGAAACATTTCGTAAAAATTGCCCATACGATAATATTTACTGCCAAAGTCTGTGATGTCAAAGTCGGGAATCTGTCTGTTTTCCCCTGCGTTTGACGACGCGGCAGTATCGAGTATGATGTTGCCCCCTGTGTCGACGATCCAGATGTCACTTGCAAGGTATTCGCTCAGGACCATTAGCTGTGTCTGTATCTCGTCAAGGGTCATCGCTTTGGAAAAGTAGTTTTCGGCATAGTGGGAGGAGATTAGCGCAGATTCCCGATAAAGGTTGGCTGCATTTCGACGTTCCACGAATTGAAAGGTCAGATGATAGGTGAAGGTCGTGATGATAAAAAAGCCGATGCAGCCGAACAATACATAGCCAAATAAAAGCTTTGGGTAGAGTGTGCGTTTCATGATTCGTGAACCTCAAATTTATATCCGATCCCCCACACAGTCGCAAGACTCCAATTTGCGTGATCCTTGATTTTTTCACGGAGGCGTTTGACATGAACGTCTACGGTCCGCGTGTCTCCGATATATTCATACCCCCAGATATGATCCAAAAGCTGTTCTCTTGTAAAGACCTGGTTGGGAGAGGAGGCAAGAAAATATAAAAGCTCCAGCTCCTTGGGAGGCATATCAATTGCCTGTCCGCGGTAGACGACTGAATAGTTTGAGAGGTTTACAATTAAATCAGGATATTTGACGCATTTTAAATCGGGTGCGGGTTCCTCTGCTTTTACGGGCTGATAGCGGCGCAGGACTGCCTTGACGCGTGCGACAAGCTCTTTGGAATCAAAGGGCTTGATAATATAATCGTCTGCACCAAGCTCCAGACCAAGAACCTTGTCAAAGATTTCGCCTTTGGCAGAGAGCATGATGATCGGAACATTCGCTTTTGCACGCACTTCACGGCACACCTGATAGCCGTCGATGCCCGGCAGCATGAGATCAAGCAGGATGAGATTCGGCGCATATTGTTCAAATGCCAAGAGCGCTTCCTCGCCGTCGTTGACAATCCTCGTATCAAAGCATTCCTTTGTCAGATAGAGGGAGATCAATTCTGCAATGTTGTTGTCGTCGTCTACGATCAATATTTTTTGTTTTGCTGCCATAGGGCTGCTCCTCTCCTAAATATGAAATAATATGTGAAATATAATATGTAATATGTAATATGTAAACATCGGCTGGTACAACAAAAAATAAGTTTTTGCGTTAATGTCATAGAAATTTATTTTTCGTTGTATTCGTTTGTTTTAAGCTGTGTATGCAGGTCGGCAAGGTCAAGAGCCGGACTGATGTAGATGTAGTCTCCTATCGCAAAGGAGGCAGCTTCTTCAGCAGAGATTTCCCTGCCGTTTGCATAGCTTGCGCAGTATTTCTCAGCGGAAGCAAGTTCGGATTCATCTAAAGTGCCGTTGCCGTTTGCATCATCAAAGTAATAGGTTTTGATCTGTGTAGAAACCTCAAGTGTGTGTTGGTCGGTTATTTGCATATAAGTAGTGTATGAAATCAAGCCGTCGCTGTTATAATTGAGAATGCTGTTCTTGCGCGGTGAATATTCATATCCGTGATTTCCGCCTCCGCCGTATGACCACTGATCCATCAGGATATAGACTGTGCCGTCGTGATAAGTATAAAGATTTACCCAAGACCCCGAAACGCCGGTTGACAATTCCGGTATCTCATCATCATTGACATAAATGAGATCATAGGTTGTTGCTTCTGATACGAATGAGTCTAGTTTGCTGACGGCGGTGTATGCCTCCTGATAGCTGTCAAAGTCTCCGTTCTTTTTTCCGCCTGAAAGAAAACTGCGAATTTCAGGAATGGAAAGAGGAGCCACAAGATCAGAGAGTTGTCCGGACAGCCACTCCTGCAGATCAAAATCAGCCTTGCCATCACTGGAGGCATAGAGATGCCCTGGCGGGTAACCATAATAGACGGCGGCATAGGGGCGGTCTCCATAGGTCTGTATCAAAACAATATCTGTGTGACTGTCATAATTTACATCATAAAAAGAAACGGCATCGAGGCTTTTAAAATCACCCGCCGCCAGTCCCTCCGGCACATATGCAGGAATTTCGCAGAGCACACCTGTATCGGAAATGAGCTCCATGTGGAATTCCGGATTGCTATCGGAGGGAGCGAACGGAACGAAAAATATTTTTTCATCATATTCGCTGAGCGTAACCTCAAAGGTCTGTTCTGCAATACAGTTTTGACCGAAGCGTGCTTTTCGGTCTGCAAGTATTTCCGGTGAAAGACCGTTTGTGGTTGTGCTTGTCTGTGTGTCGTTTGTATTTTCCTGTGATGTGCTGCCGGCAGAGCCGTAAGCCTTGTGATCGAAGCTGTCAGTATCCGCAGTTTTTTCTGTCGTTGTGATCTGCGGGCTGTCAGAGGGCTGTATCATTTCTTCCTTGCCGCAGGCCATCAAGCTTCCCGTAGAAAGGAGCAGGGCTACAATGTACAGAAATTTTTGGTGATTGTGATGCTCCTTGTAAATCATAAGCTCATCCCCCTGTGCTTATTGAAACTCTGCGATCGTAACGCCGGAATCTCCCTCTCCGAACTCCCCGAGATGGAAGGACTTGATGTATTTTAGGCGTCTTAAATGCGCCTGCACGGCATTGCGGAGTGCGCCTGTGCCCTTGCCGTGCACGATACGCACGGAAGGCAGGTGTGCCAGATAGGCGTCGTCCAGATATTTATCGAGCAGGGAGATTGCCTCGTCTGTCGTTTTGCCGATCAGATTGATCTCAGCGGACACAGACGCTGATTTGCTCATTTTCAGCTTTCCGGCGCCGGTCTTATGGAATTTTTTTCCGGTGGGCGCTGTCTCATCCGAGAGCAGGATCAAATCCTTGATATTGACTAAGGAGCGGAGAATGCCCATCTGCACATAGAGGTCGCCTTTTGCGTTGGGCAATGTGTGTACCGTTCCGTTCAAGTTCATGCTAAGAACCTTGACGCTGTCGCCGATGCGCAGGTTTTTGGGAGTCTTGTGACTTGGTTGGGCAGCTTTTTTGCGGTCTGACATTTTACCTGCAGCGGCGTCCATTTTTCCGCGCAGTTTTGTACGCTCCTTTTCCATTTCACTGATGGGAGCGCCTGCCTTTCCGTATTTGTTAAAATTGCGGATCGTTTCATCGGCAATATCCTTGGCTTCTTTTAAAATGTGGTATGCCTGTTCGTTTGCCTCACGCAGTACTTTGTCGCGGCTTTGTTCTAAGCGCTCTTGTTTTTGTTCGAGTTTTTCTTTTAGCGCCTGTATTTCCTGTTTGTATTGGTTGATCTCCAATTCTTCACGTTCAATCGTCATGCGGCTCTTTTCCAGATCGGCAAGCAGATCCTCTAAGCTTTCGTCATTTTCACTGATGCGCTGCTTGGCGTCGGTGATGAGCTCCTCGCCAAGACCAAGCTTTGCAGAGATAGCAAAGGCGTTGCTCTTTCCGGGGATTCCGATGAGCAGCCGGTAGGTCGGGCTTAACGTGTTTATGTCAAATTCACAGCAAGCATTTTCAACGCCCGGCGCAGAGAGGGCGAAAACTTTAAGCTCGCTGTAATGCGTAGTCGCCATAATGCGCGCGCCGCATAGCTGCAGTCTCGAAAGAATGGAAATCGCAAGTGCAGCGCCCTCGGTCGGGTCTGTTCCTGCGCAAAGCTCGTCAAAGAGTACGAGCGAGCGGTCATTGACCTGTTCTAAAATGCGGACGATATTTGTCATATGCGAGGAGAAGGTGCTAAGCGACTGCTCAATGCTCTGCTCGTCGCCAATGTCTGCAAATACCTCCTCAAAAATCGAGAGCTCGGAGCGGTCTGACGCCGGAATATGAAGTCCCGCTTGTCCCATCAGTGTGAGCAGCCCGACAGTTTTTAGCGATACGGTTTTACCGCCGGTATTTGGTCCGGTTACAACAAGAAGATTGAATTCCTCTCCGAGCGTTACGTCAATCGGAACAACTTTTTTGGGGTCAAGGAGCGGGTGACGCCCCTTGCGGATGTGGATGCGTCCCTTGGCGTTAAACGTGGGCGCAATGCCATTGTAATCTTTAGCATAGGAAGCCTTTGCAAAAATAAAGTCAAGCTCCGTTAGGATGTCATAATCTGTCTGCAGCTGCACGGAGTATTCTGCGGTCAGATTGCTTAGAGCAGCAAGGATGACCTCAATTTCGTCCTGTTCCTTTAACAAAAGCTCCTTGTATTCGTTATTTAGGTTGACGACTGCCATCGGTTCGATAAACAGTGTGGAGCCGGAGGAGGACTGATCATGCACCATGCCGGGAATCTGTGATTTTGCTTCTGCTTTTACAGGCAGACAGTAGCGTCCGTCGCGCATGGTGATAACGGTATCCTGCAGATAGCTGCGGGTTGTCGTATTGTTGATCAGTGCATTCATCTGTGCACGGATCTTATCGTTCATGCCGCGCATGGAGCGGCGGATAGAACGTAAGGCTGGACTGGCGTCATCTGCGATTTCATCCTCAGATAAGATGCAGCGCCGGATTTCATCATAAAGAGGCGTCAGCGGTTCAAGCTGTGCAAACATCTCTGCGAGGGAATCACTGGCGGTCGGATCATCCTCCGTTGCCGTGCGGGAGAAAGCCTTGGCACGCTTGGCTGCTTCAAGCAGGGAGCAGACGCGCAGAAGCTCAATCGTGCTTAGCGCACCGCCAATCTCAAGTCTTTTAAGGGAAGCGCTAAGATCATTGACGCCCGAAAAGGAAACCGAGCCACTTTTAAAAAGTCTTGTCAGGGCGTCCTTTGTCTGTAATTGCAGCAGATTGATTTCTGCGAGGTCTGTACCGGGACGCAATGCCATACAGCGCGCTTTGGCGTCCGGGCTGTGCGCATAGTCTGCCAGCTTTGTGATAATTTTGTGATATTCTAATGTTTTCAATGCTTTTTCGTTCATAAAATAATTCCTTATATGATTTATTGCGCCGTGTTGTGTACGGGAGGCATGATTTTAAGCCTGCAGGCGTTTTCCCAAAAGTGCGGGATGCGAAAAGGCGGCGCTGTCGGCGGTGCACTTTGCGCGATAGCCTGCAAGACGCAGTACATTACTTTTGTCTCTATTATAGCTTATCCGACGTTCTAAGAAAAGCAGAATTGAAAAGATTTCAATATACTATTGCAAGCACATGGGATTCATTTTATAATACTAACGGATATAATTTTGGGGTTTCGCATGAGAAGTACATAGAAAAGGGGAAGTCATGCAGGGAAAGGATAATGAGAAATTTTCCTTTATCAATGAGAAGAGAAAAGAGAAGCCGCTGAATAAAAAGAAGCTTCTGGCGCAGCTTGCCTATGCAGTGTGTCTGGCTGTCATTTTCGGACTTGCCGCAAGCTTTGTGTTCGCATTTTTTGAACCGAGATTTTCACAGCTTTTTTATCCCGAACAAGGGCCGGTAGTTACGATTCCAAAGGATGAAACGGAAATGCCGCAGCAGGAGCCGCAAACGGAAACAGAGACTGAAACGGAAGCAGAAACTGAAACGGAGTCTGAGGCGATAGGGAGACTGCCGGATGAGGGGATCACGCTTCCTGATTTTCAGAAGCTGCAGAATGAATTATATGCGGTTGGCAGAGAGGCGAATAAGTTTATTGTGACCGTGACAGGCGTTAAGAGTGACACGGATTGGTTTAATAATTCCTATGAGAGCAAGGGACAGGCATCCGGCGTTATTATCGCGGACAATGGGCAGGAGCTTTTGATCCTGACGGAGCGCAAGGCGATTACGGGTGCGCAGGAGATGTTTGTTACATTCATCAATGATGTGACAGCTCCGGCAACGATGAAGAAATATGACGGCAATACGGGGATCGCAGTGCTGAGTGTTCCGCGGGAGAGTGTAAATGATGAGACGCTTCATGCGATTACGGTCGCCGAGCTTGGCAATTCGCTGGTTGCAACGCAGGGAATGATGGTCATTGCAGTAGGAAGTCCGCTTGGAACAAATTATTCGATTCTGACGGGGAATATTACCTCTACGACAAACAGTATCTCTACGATAGACAGAAATTATACGGTGTTTACGACGGATATTGTGGGCAGCAGTCAGGGCAGCGGCGTGCTGATCAACACGTCGGGGCAGGTGATCGGACTGGTGATGCAGGCTTATGGAAACGACAGCGGGCAGAATACGCTGACGGCAATTTCTGTTTCTGAATTAAAGTCCTTAATAGAGATGCTCTCCAATAATCAGGAGATTCCCTATATCGGTCTGGAGCTGACAACCGTTACAAATGATATTGCAGCGGAATATGAGATACCAAAGGGCGCATATATTAAAGAGGTGCGGATCGATTCTCCGGCGATGGCAGCAGGACTGCAAAAGGGAGATGTTGTCACAAAGATGCAGGGGGAGACGATTTTTAATGTAGACAGCTATGAAAATAAGCTGTTGAATCTGCAGCCGGGAAGCCAGGTGGAGCTCGTGGTGCAGCGTCAGGGGCAGGGAGGCTATAAGGAGGTCACCTGCACGGTCGAGGTAAGCGTATTACAGTAAGCAGGAAGTGTCAGGACGCCTCCTGCTGTTAGAAATGGAGAATTACATGAAGTATATTGAAAGCCTTCGCGAGGGCGAACGATTAAATGAAATTTATTTGTGCAAGGTGAAGCAGTCAGCTATGACAAAGGCGGGAAAGCCGTATGATAATCTGATTCTTCAGGATAAGACGGGAACGCTGGACGCAAAGATATGGGATCCGGGATCGGTTGGAATTGAGGAGTTTGATTCGCTTGACTATATTGCCGTTATGGGCGATGTGACAAATTTTCAGGGGAATTTGCAGTTAAATGTCAAGCGGGTACGCAAGGTCGGCGTCGGGGAGTATGATCCAAAGGATTACCTTCCTGTGAGCGCGAGGGATATTGAGGAGATGTATCAGGAGCTGCTTGCACTGATCGGCTCGGTGAAGCACCCGTATCTTAAGCGGCTGCTGGAAAGCTTTTTTGTGGACGATGCAGATTTTATCAAACGTTTCCGTTTTCATTCTGCGGCAAAGTCGGTGCATCATGGCTTTGTTGGCGGGCTGCTGGAGCATACGCTCTCTGTTGCAAAGAATTGTGATTATTTTTCCAAGGCATATCCTATGCTAAAGCGTGATCTTTTGCTTGCAGCGGCGATGTTTCATGATATTGGAAAAATGGAGGAGCTGTCTGTTTTTCCGGAAAATGATTATACGGATGCAGGACAGCTTTTGGGGCACATTGTTATCGGTATTGAACAGATCGGCGCGCGTATGCGTGAGATACCGGGATTTCCAAAGGGTCTGGGCAATGAATTAAAGCATTGTATTTTGGCACATCACGGGGAATTAGAATACGGATCACCCAAAAAGCCGGCGATTGCAGAGGCTTTGGCGCTTAGCTTCGCGGATAATCTGGATGCAAAGATGGAGACGTTCCGGGAGATTTTTATAAATGTACCGGAGAATAATCTGGAATGGCAGGGATATAACCGTCTGTTTGAAACGAATGTGAGACGGTCGGGTAGAGAATAAGGTAAGTTTGGGATAAGCAGCTTCAAATTGCGGAGGCTGCTTATTTTCGCAGATGGGAGACGGAATGTTGAAGAAAAATGATCTGGTGGAATTTAGGATTGAGGATATGAGTGCGTCAGGGGAGGGCATCGGCAGGTATGAGGGAATGACCTTTTTTGTCAAGGATGCGCTGATCGGCGATACGGTTCGCGCCCGTGTGACGAAGCTGAAAAAGAGCTATGGGTATGCCAGAATGGAGGAGCTGCTTGCACCGTCTGATCATAGGGTTTCGCCGCGGTGCGCGCTGCACAGGCGCTGCGGCGGCTGTCAGATTCAGGCAATGGACTATGAGGCGCAGCTTGCGTATAAGCAGAATAAGGTGCGTGGAAATCTGATCCGTATCGGTGGGTTTTCGGAGGAGCTTGTAGATGAGGTGATGCTCCCGATCGTTGGGATGGAGGAGCCGTACCGCTATCGGAATAAGGCGCAGTTTCCGGTTGGAAGGGATCGGGAGGGAAGGCTTATCGCCGGATTTTATGCGTCACGGACACATCAGATCATTCCGGTCACGGACTGTGTGCTGGGTGTGGCGCAGAATAGAGAAATTCTTGATTGTGTGCTTGCTTATATGGAGGAAAATCACATTGAGCCGTATGATGAAAAAACGGGGAAGGGGCTGGTGCGTCATGTGCTGATCCGATACGGATTTTCGACAAATGAGCTGATGGTCTGTGTGGTGATTAACGGAGAGCGTCTCCCGGCAAGCGAGCGGCTGATTGAGCGGCTGCGCGGGATTGCGGGGATGACGAGTATCGCGGTCAATCGAAATACTAAGAATACGAATGTGATCTTGGGAGATGTGACAAAAACAATTTGGGGACAGGCGTATATCACGGATTATATTCATCTGCGTTCCTGTGAGACTGGGACATTTGCGCCGACAGGCGAGGCGATCGCTTATCATATTTCTCCACAGTCTTTTTATCAGGTCAATCCCATACAGACGGAGAAGCTTTACAGTCTGGCGCTTGATTATGCGGGGCTGACCGGAACGGAGACTGTCTGGGATCTGTATTGCGGGATCGGGACGATCTCGTTGTTTCTGGCACAGAAGGCAGGGAAGGTTTACGGCGTGGAGGTCGTACCGCAGGCGATCATGGATGCGCGCAGCAATGCGAAGCTAAACGGCATCACAAATGCAGAGTTTTTTGTGGGAAGGGCGGAGGATGTGCTGCCGGAGTTCTATGAGAGAGAAGTTGGGGGCATAGGGTATGTGCCGACGCAAACATTAAAGCAGGATGCGTGTTGGGATGGTGCTGCGGATGCAGGGCAGACAATGGGGGTAGAGAAAGATGCAAAGGGGCAGCAGTCGGATCTGAGACATCCCGATGTCATTGTGGTCGACCCGCCGCGCAAGGGTTGTGATGAAAGGTGCTTAGAGACGATGCTTAAGATGCAGCCAACGCGCATTGTATATGTCAGTTGCGATTCTGCAACGCTGGCGCGGGATCTGCGGATATTATGCGATGGCGGATATGAGGTGAGGAAGGTGCGGGCGGTGGATCAGTTCGGGCATACGGTGCATGTGGAGTCAGTCTGCCTCTTGACGTATGGAGAGACAGGAATGAATTGTAGAGGAAAAATAGATGAACGGAGAGGAAATTGTCATTGGAATATGTGATGATAATCCTGAGGATGTGAAGCAAATCCGGCAGGAAATCAAGCAATGTGTGAAGCTGTTAGGGGAGAAAGAGCCAATCGTTATTGTTTATGAAAATGGCAAAAATTTGTTGGAATATTGCAGAAAACAAAAAGCAGACTTGATGTTTTTGGATTTAGAGATGCCAGAGTGGAATGGATTTGAACTGGCAGAACGTTTATACGAACAGAATCCCGAAATAAAAATTATTTTTGTTTCAAACCACGAAAATATGGTATTTGATTCTTACGAATATACACCATTGTGGTTTGTAAGAAAGAGTTCTATGGGGCGGGACATGTTAAAAGCAATCCAGAAATATTATCAAATAGAGACAAAAGTGCAGGTGCGGTGTAAAGACAGGCAGGGCGCAAGGGATTTATGGATTTATGTCAATGAGGTATTATACATAGAAGGCAGTGGACATACCATCTTCATGCAGATGGCAAATAAGGAATGCCATCAGTTGTATGGTTCGCTAAAGTCATTAGAGGAACGGCTTTCTCCCTTTGGCTTTGTCCGTATTCATAAGAATTATCTGGTAAATGCAAAATGTGTAAAAGAGATTGGAAACCGGACGGCTCTTTTGTGGAATGGAACGGAGCTTGATATTGGAAAAAATAGAAGAAAAGAAATAAGGGAGCTGGTAGAAAAACGTCAGCAGGGAAGGAGACTGTGTTAGTATGGCTGATTATCTAATCAATGGTTTATCGGCTGTCATTGCGTTAGAATATATCAGTCATGGATTAAAACCGAAGTATAAAGACTATCATGGTGCGGTATTGTTTTTGACGGGTTGTATGGCATATTTTTTGATGGTGACAGCACTCAATCACTATACGTCATTTGAGGGAATCATGGGAGTCAGCTATGGGATTGTTCTGTATGTTTACTGTCTTTTGGGAGCGGAAGGGAAAAAGTCAGATTTCTTTTTGCTGAGCGTTGTATGGGTTTTGATAGCATTTATCAGTGCATACATCATGTTTGCAGTATGGGGGATGCTCACGGGGGAAAGATTGGTAGAACTGATTGAGACAGAAAATCAGATACATATATATTTTTCGCTTGCAGCCGGAGCGCTGCGTTTTTCTCTTGGCAGAATGGTGCTCGCCGTATATCGGAGGAGAAGACAGAAGAAGTTGCTTGCAGAAGACTGGATGATGGCATTGATCTTTTTTATTTTTTTCTTATTGATACTGTTTATGTTTCGGTTGGAAAGGGGGGAATTCGGACAAAGAGAACGGTATTATTTGTCCTTATGGATATTGTCGGGAATCTTTCTCGTCATTCTTTTATTAGGTGGCTTTTATCAGCTTCTTGGTAAATATCGGATAGAAAAAATAGCAGAAGAATATGAAAAAGAAAACCAGAGACTGCTTGAGGAGCAGATTCATAATCTGTACCAGATTGGACGTGAGGCAAATCGGCTGCGGCATGATATGGGCTCAAAAATCAATGTGGTGTATGCGCAGATGAAAAAGAAAGCCTATCAGGAAGCCGAAGAAAATTTAAAAAAGATGGGAGCAGAATGGAGCGATTATCTGGAAATCCCAGAGGATACGGGGAATGAGGGGCTAAACGCAGCACTTATTAAAGCAAGTCATGCGTGTAGGGAGAAAAATATCCGATTCCATTATGCAGTGCTGGGAAATATTAATGGGATTGACAGTCTGGATATGGGAAATCTGATCTATAACCTTTTGAAAAATGGAATTGAAGCATGTGAGCGAGTGCAGAGCCAGCGGGAGCTTGAGCTTGTAATCAGACGTGACAGAGAACTGGTAGAAATTGAAGTTGATAATACGATTCAAGAGCCTATAATGAAGTTTAACCCTTTGTTTCAGACTTCAAAAAAAGAAAAAGAAAAGCATGGGTTTGGAATGGAGACGATCAGAGAAATTGTGGAGCGTTATCATGGAAACTATACATTATGGGAGGAAGGAACACGGCTGCTTCAAAGAATTACACTGGAAGCGTAAGGATAGAGGAAAGCGGGGGCAAGCACAAACGAAAGTATTGCTCCCTTTTTTGATTTGATGTGTAGTGGTCAAGCATTTTTGTAACACTTGTGGCTAAAAATATCGTTGATCAGCTACCTTGCAATACGTCTTTCGTACGGTGTCCGATAGCCATTGAAACTATGCGGACGTACATGATTGGAGTCAACATATGCAAATTCCTTTACCCTTTGATAAGGTGCAGACTCAGTCTCAAAAATCTATGATTGTACAGTTATAACGCACATCATGGTTCTTTAGGAACAAATATGTAAAATGCGTGCACCATTTTTGATTTGGTGTTTCAGCAGTAAAATCCTGCTGGATCTTGTTTTTAAAAATTTGGTGCGGAATTTTGTGGCATAAATAGTTCCTCTTTTTTGTGAGATGATTAGCTGTTACAACTTTATTATAGCACTACAATTTTTAAAGATTAGAAAAATGGCAAGGTATGCTGATTTTTGTTGTGGCGGATATATGGAACTGTTATAATATGAGTATGAAGAAAGTAACAATTTTAGAATTTGACAAGGGAGGTGCTTAAATGGATAAAAGACATAGGTTCTTACTTGGTTATTTAACTATTCCGGTATGTTTTTTAGTTGCAGTTATTGTAGTTGGTTTGATAAGAAAACATTCCTTAGTTGACATTTATAATGACGGATTAGGAATTGCAGCATTATATTACTTTTTACTTAGCTTGTCTGTTTATATTCGCTGGCAATATTTTTCGAGCAAATAAGAATTTGTAAAGGGGAAATAAGTATGGATGAACAATTTATGTATGATAGTCTGTCAGAAATTGCAGAAGCATTAGGAGATTGTAACAGCAATCCAATATCAGCAAGCTTGTTGTGCTTAAGACATGGTTTAACATTTGAGGATAAAGGAAAGATTGTGGTTGCTTTTAATTCTGTACTAAGGGAAAAGGGTTTTGATGATTTATCAGTAGACCTTTTTGGACAAGCATTTGAAAAGGTGGTTCTAAAGGCGAAAGAATATGCAGATGTAGTTGTGATAGCGTTCATCAAGAATTTTGCAAGGAGTTATATTGTAGAGTTAGTGCCGTTTTCACGAACATTATAAGTCATAGTTTGTTAAGAACAAAATAGTTATAAAAATTAGAATTTGCAGTTGAGAATATCTAGGAGGTGAAAGCTATGTCTTTACAGGAAATGACAGAAGCGCTTGAGTATATGCGCAAAGACAGTGCAATAAAGAATAAAAAAGGGATTGCTTTTATAGCAGCTTCTATATTTATATGGGCAGCTATATTAGGGGTGTATTTGTTACCAATACCGCAGGAAGATAAAAACCTTTACACTTGGTTTGCCATCGCTTTTCTTATGCCAATAGCGTTTTTAATTACTAAATTATTGGGATTGAGTTTACAAAATAATGACAATCCATTAAATAAAGTAGGCTTTCTTTTTACATTGAATGAAATACTTTATATTTTAATTGCCTGCTGGGTATATTCAGCAGTACCAGAGAAAATGCTTATGGTTTTAGCAATGATTTTTGGTGGTCATCTGTTTCCGTTTGGTTGGCTCTATAAATCCAAAAGTTATATGTACTCTTCGATTATTGTAACAATCAGTGTTTTAATTATTGGTTGTACATGCTCTCCTAAAATTGTTGCGTTATTTATGTTACTTTATGAAATAGTATTAACAGGTTGCTTGTTTTTTGAAAATAAAAAAATTATTCAAGATTCTCAAAGTAAATAAACGTTCACTATTTTATTAAATTCCAGTTTAACAACTTCATATCCATACACTCAAGGCAGTTAGTCTTAGGATTGACTGCTTTAAAAAAGAAACCATTTAGGTATCAGTGATGTCTTTATAATGTTTTTTATAGTCATATCAAAGCGCGTTCAATCGTGGTAAATTCGTGGTAAAATGAGTGTTTTTTATACTTCAAAATACTTGAAAGTATAGTGTTTATACGGATAATCAGAAATCAGATATAAAATTTAAGGTAAAAATAAAATTACATTTTTATAGAAGTGTTTTTGATCACCCTAAGCTTATCAGGTAAAACCTTTTGGGGATTGCACTGCGGCAGAATAGAATTATATTGTAGATGTGACTCTTAGCAAGCGAAGAAGTTCGCTTGCTAGATTCATGGTTTTTGTATTTTGTATGCCCTTAAATTGCAAAAATTTTACCGTTTATGTTGCAAAAATACCGATAGTGATAAAATGGTTGTTTTTAAAAAGCTACTTGTGATATAGATGGATAAGAGAAACGCAAGAGAAAGGGAGGCATAAAGGTCATGTATGATACAGTAAAAATCATTGTAGATATAGCATTTTTTGTAATAGCGGCATACTACATCTATAAGATCGTAAAAAAGAAAAAAGAAAAATAGGACACGGTATAGGTAAGTGAAGGAGGGGGGTGTGGAGGATTATTTTCTCATTATGAGCAAAGATTATAGGGCAAAGCCATTATTCCAAGGTTGTGCTTGCTTCTATCAGGATGAAAACGGTAAAGTATTTTATGGGGATGTATGTTTTTTCAGAACTATATTTTGGGCAGTCTCTGGAGTTCATTGATTGCTTGGAAGGATAGTAGACTAGGGGGGAACTGAGGTAAGAAATTTTTGTGGACAGCAGAGAAGACTGCTGTCCTAGTTTTGTTTGGAAAAATATTTTCGGGATATGGGCTGACGAATCTAGGCGGATGCGTTATAATAAGCAGAAGGAATTTCGGGAAATGTTAATGGCATGAAGTTTTTGGATTGGCGAAAAGGAGATTAAAGAGGTATATGAAATCAAGATTATAGATGCCGGCAATCAGCAAATCAGAGGTAATTATCTGGAGATGAGGGGAGAATAGCCATGCCTAACGAAGCAATATCAAGCAGTGCCGGAACATTTGCCTCATTTACGCATAGCGCATAAATATCCGCTTTGGAAAGCCGTCAAAATTAGAACAGTATGCAAAAGTGCCGGAATGAGATCAAGGCTGTATTGCAGCCATGGCTTTCATGGCGGGTAAGCAAAATAAATATTCCTATCAACAATCTTAATACGAATGAAAAGGAGCGCTCTATGAATCCCATTGCCCGTGATATTTTTCGTGCCATTCACGAGGGAAAATGGCTGAGTATCGAATACCGCAACAAAGATGATCAGATTACAAAATATTGGATCGGTATTCGGGATTTAAACAGCATCAAGCGCACGCTGTCGGCGGACGGGCTGCACTTAGGTCAGTACACCGTAGCGGAATTAAATCATATAAGGATCGAGGGTATTTTGTCCTCCCAAGTGATCGAAGGCTCATATTGTCCGGTCAACAAGGAGCTGGTGCAGGATATTTATGAGAATCCGAAAAAATACGCCGCCCTCTTTGAGCACACGGCAAATCTAAAAATTTTAACGTATCTGGAAATGTGCAACCGCATGGACACCGTACCGTATCTCTCTGATTTTGCCCTGATCCGCTATATGGACAGGGAGCAGATGCAGGGGGAGTGCTATGCACTGAGCGAGGAGCAGTTTCAGGCGATTGTGAGAAATTTTCAATATCATGCAGACAAGACGGAGCAGACAGGCGGCGCGCTGCATATCAGGCAGCTTGCGATGAATGTGCTGAGCATTCATACGGCGAGAGGCTTATATGTGATGGCATACCGCAAGCTGCATCTGGATGTCAGGCATCGGGAACTAAAGCCGGATGGGGAGATCACCATCTGTACCGAATTTACGCTGGATGGCGGACAGCAGAGCATCCGGTGTTTTTTGGATGCGGAAGAATACGAGCTACTTGAGCATTTTGAGAGAAATCAGGAGCGGATCAAGGACTGCATTCTGCGGCATCTGTCGGGGCGGGGAGAAGCGATCGACGATATGCCCTATATCATAGGGCTTCGCATGGATATACCGCTCGATCTGCATAAGGAATACGGTGCGATCATGAAGCTGTACCAAAAGGGAGAAGTACCGGTACCGCTGAAAGCATTTTTCGGGGATTTACTGGAGCGTCCAAGAAAAACAGGCGCTTATCCGATTGCCCTGATTCATCCGCGCATCAATATGGATCAGCTTCTTGCAATCCACAATGCGATGAAATACCCGGTCGCGTACATTCAGGGACCGCCGGGCACGGGAAAGACAAACACGATCATCAACACGATCGTCACAGCATTTTTTAATGAGCGGACGGTGCTGTTTGCCTCCTATAATAATCATCCGATCAACGGCGTATATGAAAAACTGTCGCAGATGCAGTATCACGGAAAGACGATCCCGTTTCCGATTCTGCGCCTTGGCAACCATGAGAAGGTAAAAGAGGCGCTTGTGACGATCGGGAGACTTTACGACAGCGTCAGGAATGTCAAGGTATTCGAGGGAACATTAGACCGGAATAAGGATGACCGGAAAAAACGCGCCAGAAGGTTATCAGAGCTGCTAAAACGCTATGAGGAGCTGCTTGATCTGAAGGAGCGGCAGGAGACGATGGAGCGTCTGGTCGATTATGAGCGGAAAAACGGACTGTCGGCACAGATGCTGCCGTTTGAAGCGGACTTAAGCGGGCGGCAGCGCAGACAGTTGGAGAAAAAGATGACGCAGGCGGGAACAGTGTCGGAGGAGGAGGCGCTCGCCCTGCTCGATGACGATACCGAGGAATTGAAAAAATATCTATACTATACGTCCGCGCGTTATATTCAGAAAATAAACAGTCCGAGAAATGCCGGGCTGCGGGAGATTTTGGAGATGGAGGACGAAGAAAAACGAGTGGATGCTTTTTCCAAATACCTCTCAAAAAAGGAAAATATCGCAAGGCTGCAAAAAATTTTTCCGATGATTGCAACGACATGCATTTCCGCGCATCGACTTGGCGAGCCTGAGCCGATGTTTGACATGGTGATCATGGATGAGGCAAGCCAGTGCAACACGGCGGTTTCTCTCGTGCCGATCGTGCGAGGAGAGAGCCTGATGCTGGTAGGAGATCCGCAGCAGTTAAATCCTGTTATTTTGTTGAGTGATGCGGTCAATGAAAAATTAAAAAAGCGTTATGCCGTAGCGGACGAGTATGATTACCGCAAAAATTCGATTTATAAAACATACCTTGCCTGCGACGCGGTCAGTGATGAAATATTGCTTCACAATCATTACCGCTGTCATAAGAGCATTATTGAATTTAACAATCGTAAATATTACAATTCCAAATTAAAGATAAAATCCGAGAGTGTGGGGGATGAGCCGCTTTCCTATGTGGACATGACCGATGCATTTGCCGATTATAAAAATACAGCGCCTGCGGAGGCAAGGGAAATTGCCAGATACGCAGCGGAGCATCGCGATAAAAGCATCGGTGTCATCACGCCGTTTGTCAATCAAAAAAAGCTGATTGAGGAGGAGCTAAAGCGTGCGGGAGTTACGGGAGTGACCTGCGGAACAGTTCATGCTTTTCAGGGCGACGAGAAAGATGTGGTATTATTTTCTACGGCGATTACAGATCAGACACAGGCGGGAACGTATGAGTGGCTGAAAAATAATAAGGAGCTCATCAACGTGGCGACCTCAAGGGCAAAGGAGCAGTTGATTCTTCTCTCAAGCGCCAGAAATCTGGAGCGCCTTCATACATCGGAGGGAGATGACGATCTGTACGAGCTTGTGGCGTACGTCAGATCGAACGGAAGGACAACTGTCACGCCAAAACAGGCAAACTCAAGAGCGCTCGGTGTGAAGCCGTACAGCAGTGCGACGGAGGAGGCGTTCTTAAAAAATCTTACCCATGCGCTCGAAAATATCTGGATGACGCAGAGCCGATACGCAGTGCACAAGGAAGTGCCGATTTCCCATGTATTTACCGAAAATGAGACGGGCAGCGATCTGTTTTACAACGGGCGATTTGACTTTGTCGTATATGAGAAGCAGGGCAGGCAGGAGCTTCCGATTCTCGCCATTGAGCTGGATGGTAAGGAGCATTTTGAGGATGAGGTCGTTAAGAAACGCGATAAAAAGAAAAATGAAATCTGCAAGGCGCACGATCTGCAGATTATCCGTGTGGAAAATTCGTATGCCAGAAGATACAATCATATGAAAGAAATACTGCTGAATTACTTTTCGATGATACACTGATATGGCAGCACTCATCAATTTTAACAGCATACAGAAACAATGGTCAGCAATCAGGAAAAAAGTAACCGTCCTAAAGCAAAGGAATGCGGTTACTTTTTGCAGCTTATGAAATTTGGGTGAACCGGCTTAAGTCCGGACAATGGAGACAGGGCATACGTTGATTTACACGATCGATCGGGTGAGGAAGAAAAGAGTTTGAATCAATAAGCCCCTGAAAGGAGTCATGGTAAATAGTTACAAATCACATCTCCTGAAAATATACTAATTGCACAAATGCAAATTATATAAAATATAAAATTTGTTAAAATGGTAAATATATTTCTGGTTTAGGTCAATTAATTACATGTTAAAATGCTCGTATTTCCCGTATAATTTTAGAAAAACACAGTTGTTTTCACCACTTTCGTATTAGGGGAAGAAAGTGGTGAATTATTTGACTGGGAGATAGGAGGAGCATGAGTATGAAGGGTTTTTTTAAGACATTTGCAGCATCTGCAATGATTTCTGCGGCTCTGTTGATGTCGGGTATGACCTTACAGGCAGCGGAGGCAAAAGAAACGCCGCTGTCCAATCTTGCGAAGGGAATCAATCCCACGCCAGAGAGCGGCGGCACATTGGAGAATGGTCAATTTGTGACAGACGAGCAGAAATATAACCTGCAGCAGGCGGCGGTCATCAAAAATTCTGCCTATGTGCAGTTGGATTTGGGAGCACAGTATTCCATTGAGGTTATTAATTTAAAGAGAGAGGAGGAGAAGTCATACCAAAATACGGCGATTGTATTGGCTTCGGATGAGAGTTTTTCTGATGCACAGGTCATTTACTATCAAAATAAAGATGACATCATCGGTAAGCTTGGGGCGAATGTCAACATTACCGCAAGTGGGCAGGCAAGCGTCTATAAGGAGACTTACGGGGGACAATGGTTTTATATGGAGGGAGACGGCACGACTCCGACAGCACCGCAGACCGTTAAGAAGGCACGCTATGTACGCGTTTATTTGACTGCGCCGGAAGCTTTGGCCGAAAATAAAATTCTGGAGCTGGCAGTTTATGGATATAAGGATGAGAATAGAAGATCGGAGGCAGTCAGAGAAAAACGTCAGATTGATGCAGAGCATCCGCTTTTTATCGTTCCGTGTTATTCCAGTAACTACTATAAACCAGGGCAGGAGGAAGAACCGTCTTTTAAGGGAAATGAGACAATGACAGGGCGCTGGGGAGCAGTGCCGGAAAACCTGCGTCCTTATCATGTGTTGTTAGCGCATACGGATAATCTCGGAATGAGTCCTGGAAAGGAGTTCCAAGATAACAATGATCATAAACGTAATAATCAGTATGTGCTTCAGTCGTTCTACGAACACTGCTTAAGGATCGGATATGAGAATGAGATTCCTGTGATGCTTATGGGAATTACCGCAAGCGCAGTGCCAAACGGCGGAACAAGGTACAACCTCACTGCCGTCATGGATTACGGATGGCTTGACTTGATGTACCGCATGTATCCGAATATGGAGGGAACCTTAAATACGGAAAATCATTGGAGCGGACACCAGGAAGCGGTGGCAACAGGGAGTGCGGAGCAGCTTAATATTGCAGCACGCCACAATGGGTATTTTGCATGGACGGAGCGCAGCGACTTTCTTGAAGATAACGGCGTGAAAAATAATGAGAAGTGGAAAGAAGCAGTCAAGAAGCATGGTGATTCTCTTTATTTAATGTATAAGAGTACCGGAGCTGTGGGCGGACAGGAGTACTCTACCCAGAGCTATATGCAGGGGCTTTGGCTCGGCGGCTATACAGCAGGCTGGGGAGGACTCATTGATACATGGGCATGGTCGAATGTAGCACAAGGACCGCTGGGGGCTGATAAAGACTCACTTGGGAATATGAAATGGCGCGGTGTGGTTGCTTATCCTGAGGCAATGCTTGGCGAACAGTTGATGAATATGTATCTGGAGGGCGCAACCATTTATACAATGGAGCATCCGGGGTATACCTATGGCGTAAATAATAAAAATTCACCACTGTATACAAACGTTGTGTTGCAAGTGATGGAGCATATTGTAAAGCATCCGGCGCCTACCAGAGAAGAAGTTTTAGGCAGGACGAAGGCAATTATTTATGGGACGCTCAAGGATAAAAAAGTTTTTGAACTGGTCGGAGAAACAGACTTAAATTATTTCCTGTATGATACGGGGCGCTACGGATCGATTCCTGTCATTGCAGACTGGAAAACGAAGCAGGAAATAGAGGAAGAACTTGCAGACGCTTGTACAAAATATGGCATTGAGATGCCGGAATTACTGGATGCATCAGATCCAAGGCTGTCGGGAGACCAACTGCAAGCTTATTTCCGGTCAAAATATGAAAAAGAATATAACGGAGATGCTTTTGCTGATTTATGGAAGGATGAATGGTATGTCTATAACAATGAGCATGATCCGGCTGATATTGATGCTGGACAGACAGCAGTACTGCCGATGACGGACGGAACAAATGATACCATACGTCTCAAAACCACAGATTTAAAAGCACATACATGGTTTGTTGCAGATCATAGCATACAGAACGGAAGCATGGAAATTTATCTGAACAATTACCGGACAGATAAGAGCGGATTATTCAACGGAACAGAGGCGGGCGTTTCATTTGATGCAAAAGGTGACCTTGCGATGGCTGCGGATGGACGTTCCTGTCTGGGGCTTGATCAGTATGTAGCGCAATCCACCAATAATCCTGACGATAACGACCTTCGTACCACTACATGGGAATTGACAAAGCTGACGCATGCACCGAAAGTTGAGGTTGTGGAAGCGCAGGAATGGAAAGATGGAAGCTCGCCGCAGATTACCTTAGAGCCGGTGAAGTTTGACGAGAATACCGGAAAGGCGACGATCACTGTAAAGAGCAACGGATGGGTGCGCCTGAGAATCAGTGAGCTTGATTTTGCGCAGGATGAAAATGCAGAACAGATTACAGATACACCGGCAGAGGGGACTGTGGCAGAGTGAAGCGACTGACACGGCGTATACGGTAAGTTGTCTGCGTAAATTTATGATAAGATAGATAGAAGCCGCCCGCATCCTGCGGGCGGTATTTCAAGTGATTTGGTATACGTTGTACCGGTCAGTGATTGGCGGACAATGTGCTCTATCCTATTACCATATCCCCATCACCCTTTGAAGCACAAGACTTACGGCGGTGATGCCGCCCCAGCAGCACGCACCCAGAAGGAGCGGTTTTCCTCCGGTTTTGATCAATTTGACCATATTGCTGTTTAAGCCGATCGCAGCCATTGCCATTACGACAAAGAATTTGCTCAGTTCCTTAAAGGGCTGGAACACGGCAGCAGAGACGCCGAGATTTTGCGCGATCGTTGTGACAACGGAGGCAGCGACAAAGTAGAGAATAAAGAAGGGAAATACCTTGCCGATGCGAACCTTTTCTGTGTCGGTACGCTGCTGTCTGTCTCTGCGTGCGCGGGAGAGTGCCAGCACCAGAGTAATCGGAATGATGGCAAGCGTTCGTGTCAGCTTCACGGTGACGGCGGTATCAAGCGTCTGACTTCCCAGTCCCCACATACTGTCCCAGGTTGCGGCGGCAGCAGTCACGGACGAGGTATCATTGACCGCAGTTCCGGCAAAGATACCGAATGCCTCGCCGCTTGCCGTGTTAAATCCGATCGCACGTCCCAAAATTGGAAAAAGAATTGCCGCAAGCACATTGAAAAAGAAAATAACGGAAATCGCCTGTGCAACCTCGTCATCATCCGCATCAATGACCGGAGCGGTTGCAGCGATCGCTGAACCGCCGCAGATCGAAGAACCGACGCCGACGAGTGTTGAAATGTTGGAGGGAATGCCAAGCGCCTTATGCAGTACAAATGCGATGAGCAAAGAGACAGCAATCGTACCTATGATGATCGGAAGCGATTGCTTTCCCGTCATCAGAATGACATTCAAATTCATGCCAAAACCAAGCAGAACGACGGCTGTCTGTAAAATCATTTTTGAGGTAAACTTGATGCCGCTTTGCGCAATTCCTTTATCAGTCCAAAAACCGGTGATCACCATTCCGGCGACAATGGCGATGATCGCGCCGCCGACAAGCGGAAAAACCTTTCCCAGATACCACGACGGCAATGCAATCGCAAGACATACCAGAATGCCCGGCAGATCTTTCTGAAATGTAAGGATCGGGTGCGCGGTGCGGGTGTTATCTTTTTGCAGTTTCATAATTTCATCTCCCAGGTAAACATATCATTAGTTCTAAAACATATCGTATCATTCATGTTTCATACCACGGCTATCCATTATACAACAGCAGATGCGGACAGGCAATGAAAAAAGAAAGAAAAATTGTGAGATTTAGTGGAATTATAGCAGCGATGTGTGATAAAGTAAGGAAAAGAGATTTGTTTTGAAGGGGGAGTAAAACCATGAGAAAATATAAGCGCATGTTTGTGATCGTTGTGGATTCACTCGGTGTTGGGGCAATGCCGGATGCGGAACAATTTGGAGACGTCGGCGTCAATACGCTGGGACACATTGCAGAAGCAGCGGGAGGACTTGCGATACCGAACCTGCAAAAGCTTGGCTTGGCAAATATCATACCATTAAAAGCGGTTGCTCCGGCTGCGGAACCGCTGGCATATTACGGAAAGCTCCGTGAAAAGAGCAACGGCAAGGATACGATGACCGGACATTGGGAGATGATGGGACTTGAGATCACCACGCCGTTCCAGACATTCACCGATACAGGATTTCCGCAGGAGCTGATCGAGGAGCTGGAAAAACGAACCGGTCATAAAATCATTGGCAATAAGAGTGCAAGCGGTACGGAGATATTGGATGAGCTTGCCGAGGAGGAGATCGCGACCGGAAACATGATCGTTTATACCTCCGCAGATTCCGTGCTTCAGATTTGCGGCAACGAGGAGACGTTCGGGCTGGACGAGCTTTACCGCTGCTGCGAGGTCGCCCGTGAGCTTACGATGCGCGACGAGTGGAAGGTCGGACGCGTCATTGCAAGACCATATATCGGAAAGAAAAAAGGTGCGTTTCAGCGGACAAGCAACCGTCATGATTATGCGTTAAAGCCATACGGGAGAACGGCGCTAAATGCCCTAAAGGATGCCGGGCTTGATGTCATTTCCATTGGAAAGATCAATGATATTTTTGACGGTGAGGGAATCACGCGCGCCTTAAAATCAAAAAGCTCGGTGCATGGAATGGAGCAGACCATCGACGTGGCAGGAGAGGATTTCACAGGCTTGTGTTTTGTCAATCTGGTTGATTTTGATGCGCTTTGGGGACACAGACGCAATCCGCAGGGCTATGCAAGGGAGCTTGAGGCATTTGACGAGAAGCTTGGCATACTGCTTGCTGCACTGCGGGAGGATGATCTTTTGATGATTACGGCAGATCACGGAAATGATCCTACTTATACAGGAACGGATCACACGAGAGAAAAAGTACCGTTTCTTGCATACGCAAAGTCAATGGCGCGGGGCGGTAAGCTTCCAGAGCAGGAGACCTTCGCAGTCATCGGCGCAACGGTAGCGGATAACTTTGGCGTGCCGATGCCGGAGGGAACGATCGGACATTCTCTTTTGGGAGAGCTGGACGAAAAAAAGGAATGTGACTAACTCACAGATAAAATAAAAAAATTGGGTAAAATAAATACTGATCAGAAAAATGAAAACAGAAAAAGTGGAGATAAGGTAAAAATTGTATCATGGCGATTTATTTACATGAAATTTATGCGGGAGCGTCATAAATATCGTCGTGCTAAATTTTATGACATAAGGACAGCTTGATAGGCGAGCCACTCGTTGTTGACATAAGAGCGGACCGGTAAGCGAGCCACTCGTTGTTGACATAAGAGTGGATCGGTAAGCCATCCACTTGTTGTTGACATAAGAGCGGATCGGTAAGCGAGCCACTCGTTGTCTGAAGCCTTATCAACCTATGAAAACGCTTCGGAATGGAGGACATTATGGCAGCATTAAAGATTACAAAAGAAAATTTTGAGACAGAGGTATTAAAGGCAGATAAGCCGGTACTCGTTGATTTTTGGGCAGAATGGTGCGGACCGTGCCAGATGCTTCTTCCGGTTGTGGAGGAGCTTGCCGGAGAAGTGACAGACGCAAAAATCTGCAAGGTAAATGTAGACGAACAGCCGGAGCTTGCCGGACAGTTTAGCGTGATGACGATTCCGACCTTGATCGTCTTTAAGGAAGGGAAAGCGGTGAATACTTCGATCGGAGTAAAAACAAAGAGTGAGATTCTTAAGATGCTTCAGGGATAAGAGGCATTTGCAGGGAAATAGGAAAAAGAGCGCCAGCGATAGACAACGATGCCTACCGGCTGGCGTTTCTTCACATGAAATTGCTTTGAAATGGAGGATAAAATGGGATTTTCATTAGATGTCAGCGTACCGGTGATCACCGTATTTTTGCAGGGACTGCTCAGCTTTTTCTCGCCGTGTGTGCTGCCGCTTCTGCCACTTTACATAGGCTATCTGTCGGGCGGAACGGCGCAACTGGGAGAGGACGGCAAGGTTACCTATGCGCGAAAGAAGGTGTTGCTCAATACCATCTTTTTTGTACTCGGCACAAGCTTTGCGTTTTTTCTGCTGGGAATCGGCGTTTCTGCATTGGGAAGCTTTTTCCGTAGCAATCATCTGTTATTTACAAGGATCGGTGCGATTTTAATTATTTTATTCGGACTTTATCAGCTTGGAATTTTTGGAAAATCGGAGTTTTTGGGAAAAGAGCGCCGCTTTCTGCCGCCGCTTGCGAAAATGACGATGTCACCGATCACGGCGCTGATCATGGGATTTACGTTCAGCTTTGCATGGACGCCGTGCGTTGGCCCTGCGCTCACCAGCGTATTGCTCATGACGGCGACGGCGGAATCACAGCTTGTGGGAATGGCGCTGATCGGCGTATACACGCTTGGATTTGTCCTGCCGTTCCTTGCAGTTGGCATGTTTACGACAAAGCTGCTGGAGTTATTTAAGAAGCACAGAAACGTGGTGCAGTACACGGTAAAAATCGGCGCGGTCTTAATGATCTTAATGGGTGTGCTGATGTTTTCCGGAAAAATTAACGCTATCAGCGGCTATTTATCGAGCATCTCAGTGCAGGAGGAAGCTGGAGACGAGGATGCGGATGCCGGAGTACAGGAAGAAAGCGGACAGTCCGCAGAGGGCGAAAATGCAGCCGCCGGCGGTGGAAACGAGAGCACAGCAGATGATGGGAAGGATGCCGCAGCTTCGGAGGGTGCAGGATCAGAGGATTCGGGTGATAAGAATACGCAGCCGGACCGGGAGCTGATTCCTGCGATTGATTTTACGCTCACAGACCAGTTCGGAAACACACATAAGCTTTCTGACTATAAAGGAAAGACCGTATTCTTGAATTTCTGGGCAACATGGTGCCCGCCGTGTCGTGCCGAGATGCCTGATATTCAAAAGCTTTATGAGGAATATCAGGACGCAGGGGATGACTCGGTTGTGATTCTTGGGGTTGCTGCGCCAAACTATGGCGGAGAGAAGTCAGAGGACGAAATTACTGCATTTTTGGAGGAAAACGGCTATACCTATCCGGTTGTGATGGATGAGGGCGGAGAGATGTTCATGCAGTACGGAGTATTTTCCTATCCGACAACCTTTATGGTGAATAAGGACGGGAACGTATACGGCTATGCGAGCGGACAACTGACGGAGGATATTATGCGTGACATTATCCGACAGACAGTAGACAGTACGAAATAAAATTTATTCTGCTAGCATAGTAACTTGCACATCCATTCGATTCGTAGTAATCTGTTTTTAGAAAACATTGCTGGCAAATAAGATGTGATTTTAGAAAGCAGGTGACGCTATGAAAGAGATGCTTTATTGGGCGGTAGGATGGATTACAAAGATACACAATTACATTCTGCATTTAAACGATGCGTTTGAGTACAATTTTACAGACAAGGAGCTGCATTTTCTGGTGGTAGGCGTTTTGGGTATGGGACTTGTGTTCGGCATTTATCCGATATTCCGCTGGCTTGTCCAAAGAAACCATGTGCTCACACTTACATGGATCTATGTATTTACGCTTATTATCGTGCTCACCTTTGCCATTGAGATCGGTCAGAAGATCACCCATTCCGGCAATATGGAATTTGCCGACATCATGACAGGCGTGCTTGGCTTTGTGCTGATGTTTTTTGTGTTTGCCACGATCAGGGAAGTATGTCGGATGATTTTGCGACTATTTTCAGAAAAGCAGAAGGACGATGACGGCAGAAGGTAGGAAAGAAAATGAATGAAATTTTAAAACGGATCACAGAGACACTCATGGTAGTACTTGGAAATTGTCTCTACGCATTTGGCGTAGCAATGTTTATCGTACCGGGCGGGCTGATCACAGGAGGCTCGACCGGTATCGGTCTGTTTGTGGCAGATGTGACAGGGATCCCGGTCACGGCATTTGTGTTTGTGTTTAATCTTGTGATGTTTTTGATCGGCTTTTTTGTGTTCGGCAAAAAATTTGCGGCAAATACCATTGTAAGTACGTTCAGTTACCCCATTGCATTAGAATTGATCACAAGACTGCTTGGAGGATACCGACTGACCGACGATATGGTGCTGTGCATGGTGTTCGGCGGCATTTGCATCGGTGCCGCAATCGGAATCGTGATACGGATGGGAGCGTCGACCGGCGGTATGGATATTCCGCCGCTTGTGCTAAACCGCTATTTTAAGATACCGGTTTCCGGCGCAATTTATGTGTTTGATATGATGATCCTGCTGCTTCAGGCATCACGCAGCAGCGGGGAGCAGATTTTGTACGGCATTCTGCTTGTCATCGTATACAGTACCGTGCTTGATAAATGTCTGATGCTTGGAACGGCAAAGATGCAGATCAAGGTTGTGAGCGAGAAAATACAAGAAATCCGCCAGGCGGTTCTTACGGATATTGATCGGGGCGTTACGATGATAAACAGTGAGACCGGTTATATGAAGCGCAGCACGCAGATGCTTTTGACCGTGGTGTCTATGCGCGAATTGGCGCGGACGGAAAAGCTGATCCACAGCGTAGATGCGGACGCCTTTGTCATCATCAATAAGGTGAGCGAGGTATCGGGCAGAGGCTTTTCCAGTAAGAAGCGTTATCTGGAACAGGGAAAAGGAGAGATACATCCATGACACTGCAGCAGTTGAAATATGCGTTGACGATCGCAGACTGCGGCTCGATGAATGAGGCGGCAAAGCACCTTTTTTTGTCACAGCCGAGCCTCTCAGAGACAATAAAGGAATTGGAGCAGGAGATTGGAATGCAGATTTTCCTGCGCTCCAACCGGGGGATTGTGATCACGCCGGAGGGCGAGGAGTTTTTAGGCTATGCCAGACAGGTGACGGAGCAGTTTGGATTATTGCAGTCCCGCTATGTGGAGAAGCAGACGAGAGAGAAGTTCAGCGTTTCCATGCAGCATTATACATTTGCCGTCAATGCGTTTGTGGAGACGGTCAAGCGGGCGGGAATTGACAGTTACGAATTTGCGGCGAATGAGACGACGACCTATGATGTCATGGAGAATGTGCGCAATTTTAAGAGTGAGATCGGGGTACTTTATCTTAATGATTTTAACGAAAAAGTGATGACAAAGATCATCCATGAAAAGGGGCTGGAATTTACGGAGCTGTTTGCCTGTGATACTTATGTTTATCTGTGGAACGGTCATCCGCTTGCCTCAAAAGCGGTTATCACGATGGAGGAGCTCGACGAATATCCCTGTCTCTCCTTTGATCAGGGAAAGAACCATTCACTATATCTGGCGGAGGAAATGAAAAGCACTTATGAGTACCGGCGGCTGATCAAGGCGACGGACCGGGCGACGCTATTAAACTTTATGAAGGGCTTGAACGCATATACGCTCTGCTCCGGCATTATCTGTGAGGAATTAAACGGAAGCGAATATCTTGCCGTACCGCTTGCGGAGACAGAGAAAATGCGCATCGGATATGTCAAGCGCAAGGGGGCGACGATCAGTCATACCGGAGAAATCTATATTGAGGAGCTAAAAAAGTATAAGGATAAGATTATGTGAAAAGAAGCCGAGGGTTTGCTATAGGGACTTCCTATAACTGACTATCGGCTTCTCGTATTAGCGCGTTTTTGGAACGGTTGCTATAATAGCTATTGTAAATTTACGAAACAGGAGAAAAAGCATATGCCAATGATTGAAGTACGTCATTTATATAAAAGCTTTGAGCAAAAGGGCAATACCGTGGAAGCGCTGCGGGATATTTGCCTTGCGATCGAGGCCGGTGACATTTACGGAATTATCGGAATGTCCGGCGCAGGCAAAAGTACGCTCGTGCGGTGTTTAAATTTTTTGGAGCGTCCCACGGACGGCGAAGTGCTCATTGAAGGCAGGAGCCTTGCAGAGCTTTCGGAAAAGGAGCTTCGCGCACAGCGCGGCGATATTGCGATGATTTTTCAGCATTTTAATCTCCTGATGCAGAAGAATGTGATTGACAATATTTGTTTTCCGATGCAGATTCAGGGGGAGAAGGACGCAAAGGCAAAGGAGCGCGCCTATGAGCTGTTAAAGACGGTGGGCTTGGAGGAGAAAGCGAAGGCTTATCCGTCGCAGCTTTCCGGTGGGCAAAAGCAGAGGGTGGCGATTGCCAGAGCGCTTGCGTGCAATCCGAAGATTTTGCTCTGCGACGAGGCGACAAGCGCCTTAGACCCGCAGACGACGGCGTCGATCCTTTCCTTATTGAAAGAGATCAACCGTAAATTCGGCATCACGATCGTGATTATCACACATCAGATGTCGGTGATCCGGGAAATTTGCAGCCATGTGGCGATCGTAGAGAAAGGGGAGATTGCAGAGCAGGGACTGGTGGAGGATATTTTTAATCATCCGAAATCGAAAGCGGCGCGTGAACTGATCTTAAAGGATCGGCCGGAGGGAAGCTGGGAGAGCGGCGCAGAGTGGAACGGCGGTGAGCGTCAGGCGGACCGTGTGGCAGGTGATAAAAAGCTTAGGATCGTATTTTCTGAAAATTCGGCTTTTGAGCCGGTGATTGCCAATATGGTCTTAAAGTTTGGTACGCCGGTGAACATTCTGCGGGCAGACACTAAGAATGTGGGCGGCGTTGCAAAGGGAGAGATGATCTTAGGGATGCCGTCAGATGAGACGCTGGAACAGGAAATGGAGCAGTATCTGATCGAAAAGGGCTTGGAGATCGAGGAGGTGACGGAAGATGTGGACGAATGAAGTGATTATGATGATCGTGCGGGGGATCGGTGAGACAGTCTATATGACGGTGGTCTCCACACTGCTTGGATATGTATTTGGGCTTCCGATCGGCGTTTTGCTGGCGGTGACAGATAAGGACGGGATCCGTCCGAATGCGGTGTGCTACAAGATACTCGATGTGATCGCGAACATCATCCGAAGCGTGCCGTTTTTGATCCTTTTGATCTTACTGATTCCGTTTACCAGAGCGCTTGTCGGAAAAAGCTACGGATCGACGGCGACGATTGTTCCGCTTGTGATCGCAGCAGCGCCTTTTATCGGGCGCATGGTAGAATCCTCCTTAAAGGAAGTAGACGGCGGTGTGATTGAGGCGGCCCGCTCAATGGGCGCGAGCAATTTTACGATCATCACAAAGGTCATGCTTGTGGAGGCGAGAACCTCGTTGATTACGGGAAGTACCATAGCGATCGGGACGATTCTTGGGTATTCCGCAATGGCAGGCAGCGTCGGCGGCGGCGGACTTGGCGATATTGCGATTCGTTACGGTTACTACCGTTATGAGACAGAGATTATGATTGTGACGGTGATCCTATTGATCGTGCTGGTGCAGATTTTCCAGACCATAGGAATGCGGATCGCGGCAAAGCTTGACCGGCGCAGATAGCGTTTGTAGGAAGCGCCGGCATGAAAGCAACAAGGATAACATCCGAAATATAGAAACAGAAACATAACTTAAGACGGGAAAATTGCAGAATGGCAATTTTAGAAATGGAGGAAATTATGAAGAAGAAAATCTTGGCAGGAATTTTAACAGGGTTGCTGGCAGTCGGTGTTCTGGCAGGCTGCGGGGGCGAGCAGGGCGGTGAAGCCGCAGGAAACAGCGGTGTACAGACGGAAGGTACGGAGACTGGACAAAAGGCAGAAGGTAAGGGAACGATTACTGTAGCGGCTTCCGCGACGCCCCACTCGGAGATTCTGGAGCAGGCAAAGCCGATCCTTGCAGAGCAGGGCTGGGATTTGCAGGTCAAGGTATTTGACGATTACAACCTTCCGAATGAAGTGGTGGAGAGCGGTGAATTTGACGCAAATTATTTCCAGCACATCCCGTATCTTGAGAATTTCAATGAGACAAAGGGCACGCATCTGGTCAATGCGGGAGGCATTCACTATGAGCCGTACGGAATCTATCCGGGAACAAAAAAAGACTTATCAGAGCTGGCAGAGGGCGATGTGATCGCAGTGCCGAACGACACGACAAACGAAGCGCGCGCGCTGCTTTTGCTGCAGGACAACGGAATTATCAACATCCGTGAGGGCGCGGGCTTGGAGGCTACGGTAAACGATATTGTGGAAAACCCTTACAACGTGGAAATTCAGGAGCTTGAGGCGGCACAGGTTGCCCGCGTAGTTCCGGAGGTGGAATTTGTTGTTTTAAATGGCAACTATGCGCTTGCAGCAGGCTATTCCGTGGCAAAGGACGCGATCGCTTATGAGAAATCGGATTCCGAGGCGGCGCAGACCTATGTAAATATCATTGCGGTCAAGGAAGGAAACGAGACAAACGCGGGAGTGCAGGCGCTGATAGAGGTGTTAAAGTCAGACGCTATCGTGCAGTACATCAATGATACCTATGACGGTGCGGTGATTCCGTTTACCGAATAAAAAGGAAGTAAAGAGACGCGGTATGTTTCAGGACTTAAACGATATTTCAGACGGAAAAATATATACAGAAAATGATATGGTGCGTGTGGCGGCAAACGATTGTGCGGGCTGCCACGCATGCTGTGAGGGAATGGGCGATACGATCATCCTTGATCCGCTGGATGTGCATCGGCTTTGTGCGGTAACCGGAAAAAGCTTTGAGGAGCTGATGCAGCAAGAGCTTGAGCTGCATGCCGTGGAGGGCTTGATTCTGCCGAATCTGGCAATGGTGGGGGAAAAGGAGCGGTGTGCCTTTTTAAATGAGAACGGCAGGTGCACGATTCACAGTCACCGACCCGGCATATGCCGGGTATTTCCGCTTGGCAGGATTTATGAGACGCATGGCATCCGCTATTTTTTGCAGACAAATGCCTGTCAAAAGAGCGAGCGGACGAAGAAAAAGGTCAGTAAGTGGCTTGATATGCCGGACGGAAAGAAGTATGAGCAGTTTCTTCTTAGGTGGCATAGTCTGCGCGGAAAGCTTACACAGGCACTTTTAGGAGAGCAGAGTGATGAGACGAAAAAAGCGCTGAATCTGTTTGTACTTCGGTTGTTTTTTCTCACGCCTTATGATGCGGCAACAGATTTTTACGAGCAGTTTTATGAGCGTGCTGCAAAGGTGGAGAGGCTTTTGGCGGAGAGCTGAGAAGAAGTGCATATAATCAAAAAATGAGTGATTTTCGGTTAAGAAAATCACTCATTTTTAACATAAGAGCGGCTGGCGAAGAGTGACGCTCGTTGTTTGCATAAGAGCGGCTGGCGAAGAGTGACGCTCGTTGTTTGCATAAGCGTGACGCTTGTTGTTTGCCTGCTGTAGAAATAGAAGTAACGCATGGCTGCCGTGCAAGGCGGAATGCGCTGTTGTCAGCGTCTTGTATTTGCAAAAAATGCGACTGCGATCGCGCCCGGACCCACATGCGTACCGATCGCGCTGCCGATGGTGGTGACGGGGAGATCATCGGTATAGTCTTTCCAAAGAGATTTATTATCTGCGATATATTTTTTGAGCAGGGAATCGTCCAGACCGCTGTAGGCAAGCGCATACGGCATGGCAAAATCGATACCGCCACATTTGGCAGTCTCCTCCCGCAGCATATTACTGCCGTTTTTTGAGCCTCTGGCTTTTCCGAGCACATGTACCTCGCCGTCTGTGACAGTGAGCACCGGCTTAATGGAAAGCAGACTTCCGGCAAGCGCGGCAGCGCCGGAAATGCGCCCGCCGCGTTTTAGATATTCTAAGGTGTCGAGAAGCGCGATCAGGTGAATATCCTTTCTGCGCCATTCTAAGATTCCGGCAATTTCTTTTGCCGACATTCCTTCCTCGCGAAGTGTGCAGGCATGACGTACAAGAAGCTGCTCGCCGATGCAGACATTTTCGCTGTCGACAATATGGATGCAGTCCTCGTAGCCTTCCTGTGCAATATGCGCGCCCTGCCAAGTACCGGAGAGCTTGGAGGAAAGCGTGATAACAACTGCGGTATCGCCCGCCTCCTTTACACTGCGGAAAACAGCCTCAAATTCGTGCGGAGGAATTTGGCTTGTGGTCGGCATACAATCGCTTTCAATTAATTTTTCAAAAAACTGTCGGTGGGAAAGTGTTACCCCGTCTAAATATTCCTCCTCTCCGAAAATTGTCTTTAACGGTAAAACAGTAAGATTTAATGCATCCGCCTGTGCCTTTGTCAGATCACAGGCAGAATCTGTAATAATTCGTACACTCATAAATCGGTCTCCTCTTAAAACTTTGATAGTCAAACTAAATGCATCATACTGGAAAACAGAAGGTTTGTCAAGATAATTTGATTGTCAAAGTATATATTTTGTGCTGTGGCTTTTCTTTTTGTGTCAACGTGCTATAATGGGACTTGCCCAAAAAGAGAAAAAGGAGAAGAAAGATGAAATATATGAGACAATTTTTGCTGATCGTGGGAATCTCGCTTCTTGGGGAGGGCTTAAAGGAGTTGCTGCCGCTTCCCGTTCCGGCGAGTATTTACGGTCTGCTGCTGTTATTTGCGGCTCTGGAATTGCACATCATACGCCTTGAGGCGGTGCGTGAGGTGGGGAGATTCCTCATTGAGATCATGCCGTTAATGTTTATCCCGGCGGCGGTCGGGCTGCTGGAATCTTGGGAGTCGCTGCAGGCAATGCTCATTCCGGCAGCAGTTATCATGGCAGTATCAACGATCATCGTGATGGCGTCCGCAGGGCTTGTGACGCAGTATGTGATCCGAAAGGGAGGGAGGAAAAAGCATGAATGAGTTTGCGCAGCAGTCGCTGTTTTTCGGGGTTGTGATCAGTGTCTTAGGGTATGAGCTGGGATTATTCTTAAAAAAGAAGTTAAAGTGGGCAATCTGCAATCCGCTTCTGATCTCCATTGCGGTGGTGATGCTCGTGCTGGTTGTTTTCGATATTCCCTATGAGACCTACAATCAGGGAGCTGTTTACTTAAGCTATCTTCTGACGCCCGCAACGGTCTGCCTGGCGATTCCGCTTTATGAGCAGGTGGAGCTTTTAAAAAAGCACGCATGGGCAATTCTGGCAGGTCTGCTCTCCGGTGTGTTTTCCGGCATTATCTGTGTCCTTGTGCTCTCGCGCCTGTTTGAGCTTGACCATGCCCAGTACGTTACGCTTTTGCCAAAGTCGATTACGACAGCGATCGGCATGGGGGTTTCCGAGGAGCTTGGCGGCTATGTGACGATTACGGTTGCGGTCATTATCGTAACAGGAATCCTCGGAAATGTTATCGCAGAGCTAGTCTGCCGGATGTTTAAAATCGAGGAGCCCGTGGCGAAGGGAATTGCGATCGGCTCTGCGGCTCATGCGGTAGGAACGGCAAAGGCAATGGAATTAGGAGAGATAGAAGGTGCAATGAGCAGTCTTTCAATCGCG
The DNA here is from genome assembly GCA_019421345.1 of Roseburia sp. Lineage (GTDB taxonomy): Bacteria > Bacillota > Clostridia > Lachnospirales > Lachnospiraceae > Roseburia. The sequence continues at coordinate 43,035 of JAHZFL010000011.1, forward strand.
GTAGCGGGGCTTTTGACCGTGATTTTCGCGCCGATGTTTGCCGGTTTTCTCTGACGCACCAAAGACGGCCTGTGACATATGATATAGAGAAAACGAAAAACGTTGGAATTTTATGTATTGTCAGAATAGAATCGTACACACCATACAGCAGGGAGATTCTCTCTACCGGCTTGCGAGACAGTATGATACGACTGTCACGGAGCTGATTCTTGGGAATCCGGGGGTCAATCCTTATAATCTTCAGATTGGTATGAAGCTTCAGATTTGTCCGGGCGGAGGCTATGAAGGCACCGATACGGATGTACCGGCAAGACCCGTCATACCGATCATACCAAGTGTGCCGGGGATGCCGGGAATGCCGGGCGCTCCGGGAGAAAGCGGGGAAACCCCGAATGAGCAGGAAAACGCCGTGGAAAATCTTCGTGCAGATATGCGACTTGCATGGCTTGATCTGATTTTCTGGACCAGAATGTATCTCATGAGCGTTTCTGCGGACGGAAGGGATCAGCAGGAGGTAGAAGAACGGATGCTTCAGGCTGCAGACGAGATCACGGATGTTTTTGCGAATTATCTTCCGCTTCAGGCGACAAGACGTCTGCGCGGGCTGCTCGTCAGACATGCAGAACTAACAGGAGAGCTCATCCGCTCGCAGAAATCCGGCAACCGCGAGAATTATGATGCGCTGATCAAGGAATGGTATGCAAATGCGAATGAACTGGCTTCGCTGTTTGGAGAACTCAATCCTTATTTTAGCGGGAGAGAGACAAGAAATATGATACTCAATTATCTTGATATGACAAGAGAGGCGATTGAGCAGCAATTAAACGGCGAATACGGCACAAGCATTGATACGTTCCGTGATCTTAGGAAGCATGTGCTTGAAATGGCAGATTTCTTTGCGAGGGGGCTGTTGGCACGATGATCGGATGGAAAACGGCAGGCGCGCTGCTTTGCGCAGCGCTGCTGCTGTTTGTGCTTTGCCGGAGCTTGGTGGTTCGGAGAAGAAAAATCAAAGAACAGATATGTCAAATGGAATTGCCGCAAAAGACAGCGCTCTTAAATGAGCTGGCAGAACCATTTGGCTTTTTTTATGACGAACGGGAGGGGGTATTTTCCACCAGGAGGGACGCATGGCAGAGGAGGATTGGGTATACGGCGGCTTTTGACCGCGGGGCTTTTGGCGCGTGCATGGTGCTTGACGCTTTTCCGGTATATTTCGACTACGGGGGAAAGACGTGGCTGATTGAGTTTTGGAAGGGGCAGTACGGTATCAATACGGGCGGCGAGGTCGGCGTGTATCACATGGAGGAGGAGATACCGCCCCATGCTTATCCGACCGCGCATTTTCTTGCAGCAGAGGATGAGGAATTGCCGAAAATCTGCTGTCGTCTTGAGCGAAACGGTAGAAAGCTGTATGAGTATTGCGAACGTCACTGGTGGCTGACCGGCTTTCGCATGGGGATGTTTTCCCAGCCGTGGGAGACGGCTCTTTTTGCAACGGTCACCTTTGGGGATCGGCAGATGGCGCAGGCGATGCTGCGCGGGCTGCGCGAAAGCAAAATCCCGCGGGAGAAGTACCGTCTTTGCGGCAGCGAGATTTTTATACAGCTTGATTTTGGCAAGTGTTATCCGTTTCCTGCGCGTTTCCTGCGTGGGCTGGCACAGTGCTTTAACCGGCTGCATTGTTTTTGGTATCGTCTGTTTACAAGACCGTTTTGCAGTGCGCCGGATGGGCTTTTGTTTCTGTATTATCAGCTGCCGGTCTGCTTGTTAAGAATGCTGCGTCTCTCGGGCAGACGTTATCCAAAGAGTTGTGAGAGAAGAAGGAATGAGCATGGGATGTAAGAGAAGAATTGACAGGGCATTAAAAAATGCCCTGCAACTTCCGCTAAATGCGTGCAGCCGCTATGTGATCATGAGTGATTGCCACAGAGGCGAGGGCACAATGAATGACAATTTTTTAAAAAATCAAAATCTGTATTATGCGGCGTTAAATTGTTACAGGGAGCGTGGATTTTTTTATGTGGAGCTGGGAGACGGGGAGGAGCTGTGGGAAAACCGCAGCGTATCGCGTATCCGAAGCTGTCACGAGGACGTTTACTGCCTGTTTTTGGAGTTGGAGAGGGAGGGACGCATCGTGCGTCTGTACGGAAACCATGATATGGAGCTTGCAAAAACGCTGCCGGAGGCAGTGATCCTTAAAAACAGAGAGGGAGGACACGACGTCGCCATGCTGCACGGGCATCAGGCAGATTTTTTTAATTGTGTCTGCTGGCGTTTGGCGCGGTTTCTGGTACGCTATCTGTGGAGACCGCTGGAACGTTTCGGTGTATTAGACCCGACAAGCGCGGCGCGCAACTACAGAAAGGCGGCGCGTCATGAACGTTGTCTTGCGCACTGGGCGTCTCAGTATGGGATGTATCTTGTAGCGGGGCATTCACACCGCCCGAGACTGCTTGCAGGCGCAGAGGATGAGAGCTTCTATTTGAATACGGGCAGTTGTGTGCATCCGGGCGGCATCATCGCGTTAGAGCTTGAGAATATGGAGTTTACGCTGGTAAAATGGCGTTTTGCGACGCGTGAGGATCTGTCGCTTTATGTAAGGCGTGAAATTCTCTTTGGTCCGGTGGCAGTCGAATAGGCATTTTTTCAAAAAAGCATTTGACGGAAGCGCTATTAATGATTAATATTATATTCGTTATAGGAAATTGCAAAAGCAGTCGGAAAAAGTAAAAATAGAAAACTTTAGGGATGCTGGTAATTGGAGGAGCAAGGAAATGATAAAAGTCGTAAAATTCGGCGGCAGCTCTCTGGCGAGCGCAGAGCAGTTTGCGAAGGCCGGCAAAATTGTACAATCGGATCAGGGCCGCAGATATGTGGTGCCGAGTGCTCCGGGAAAGCGCAGCGCAAAGGACACGAAAGTCACGGATATGCTGTATGCCTGCTATGCGCTTGTGGAAGCAGACGAGGAGTTTCGGATTCCTCTGATGAAGATCAAGGACCGCTACGACTCGATTATCAACGGATTAAATCTGAAGCTGTCCTTAGAGGACGAGTTCCGCAAGATCAGCGAAAACTTTAAACAGAAGGCGGGCGTCGATTATGCGGCGTCCCGTGGAGAATATCTCAATGGCATCATCATGGCGAATTATCTAGGCTATGAATTTATTGACGCCGCGGAGGTGATTTTTTTTAACGGCAAGGGAGAGTTTGATGCGGAGCGGACAAATGAGGTTCTGGCAGCCCGTTTAGCCACCTGTGAGACGGCGGTTGTGCCGGGCTTTTATGGCTCGCTTCCGGATGGAACAGTAAAGACCTTTTCCAGAGGCGGCTCGGATATTACAGGGTCGATCGTGGCGCGTGCGGCGCAGGCGGGCTGCTATGAGAACTGGACGGATGTTTCGGGCTTTTTGATCGCTGACCCAAGAATCATAGATCATCCGCAGACGATCCGAACGATCACCTATCGGGAGCTGCGGGAGCTTTCCTACATGGGCGCAAGCGTGCTGCATGAGGAGGCGGTCTTTCCGGTCAGAAAGGCGGGGATTCCGATCAATATCCGCAATACGAATGTGCCCAACGAGGAAGGAACCTGGATCGTTGAGAGCACCTGTCACCAGTCGAAGTACACGATTACCGGAATTGCGGGCAAGAAGGGCTTTGTATCGGTCAATATTGATAAGGATATGATGAACGGTGAGGTGGGCTTTGGGAGGAAGGTCTTAAGCGCCTTTGAGGAGAATCATATCTCCTTTGAGCATATGCCGTCGGGCATTGATACGATGACGGTGTTTGTGCATCAGCCGGAGTTTGAGGGAAAGGAGCAGGCGGTCATCTCGGCGATCCATCGTCTGGCAAATCCCGACAGCATCGAGCTTGAGAGCGATCTGGCGCTGATCGCGGTTGTGGGGCGCGGAATGCGCTCGACAAGAGGGACGGCGGGAAGGATTTTTTCTGCGCTGGCGCACGCGAGCATCAATGTAAAAATGATCGATCAGGGCTCCTCTGAGCTTAATATTATCATAGGCGTCAGCAATGAGGACTTTGAGAATGCGATTCGGGCGATTTATGATATTTTTGTAGAAACGCAGTTGTAAAAGCAGACGAGTGTGATATGAAAAAGAAAATTTGTATGAAAAACAGGCTATCAGTTTTTTTCGGAGGCAGGGCTGTCGTTCTTGGTGTAGCGGCAGCGACTGCCTTTTTGTGCGCGCTCACGGCGCTTGAGTTTGCGGCGCTGCGGTTTGAGTGGAATATACCGGCGCTTGCCGCGCTTAGCGGAGGCAATGGCTTTTGGAGCGAGGGGTATCAGAGAGAGGAGCTTGCGCTGGACGAGAGTACGGAAAATGAGATGCTGGAGGAGACAAAACAACCGAGCGAGGCTTTAAACGGGGAGGATATGGCACAGGGAAATGAAACGCCTGGGGCAGAGACGGAAGGGGAGACGGAGCAGAAGCAGGAAGTGAAACAGGAGCCGGAAACAGAAGCCGGGATAGGTACGGGGGACGCTGCGGCATCGCAGGGCGAAAGTAAGGCTGAGGAAAGTTTGCAGGAGGATGAGGAGGGACGTTCCTTTCCTTATTACATCCGTATCAACCGTGCGCAGAATTGCATCACCGTCTACACGCTTGATTCTGCGGGCGAGTATACGGTGCCCTATAAGGCGATGATCTGCTCCACGGGTTTATATAATGCAACGCCGCGCGGCGTGTACCGGATCTCCACAAAATACCGTTGGAGAGAGCTGTACGGAAATGTGTACGGGCAGTATGCGACGAGGATACATGGCGGCATCCTGTTTCATTCCGTGCCCTATTATAAGAAAGCGGAAAATACACTTGCTGCCGAGAAGTACAATAAGCTTGGGCAGCAGGCGTCAATGGGGTGCGTACGCCTGACCGTGGAGGATGCAAAATGGATTGCAGAAAATTGTTCCGAGGGCACGACGGTGGAAATTTATGACGGGGAAGACCCCGGACCGCTCGGCAAGCCGGAAGCGGAAAAAATTGATTTAGACAGTCCCAATCGTGGCTGGGACCCGACAGACCCAAGCCCGGACAATCCGTGGAATTGACAGAGGAAAAACCACTTATATCCCAAAATCGACCACCTGTCGTGGATCTGTTGATAACCACAGGGATTCCTTTTTATAATGGCGGCAGAGAGGAGGTGTTTGCGACAATGCAGATAGAGATAAAAATGGATGCGGCTTACGCTGAGCCGAAAGTAATCGTTTTGACGGCAGAGATGACGGAGGAGGTCACAAGGCTGGTGCAAAAGCTCACGGAGAATAACCCGCAGATTATTTCCGGCAGCAAAGCTGAAAGGATCGCAGTGTTGGAGCAAAGCGAAATGATCAGAATCTATGCTGCAAACAGTAAAGTCTTTGCCGTGACAGACAGCGGAGAATACACGCTGCGTCTAAGGCTGTATGAGGTCGAGGAGCGTTTAGACCCAAATCAGTTTGTCCGTATCTCAGGCTCGGAAATCGTGAATTTAAAAAAGGTGAAAAATTTTGACCTGAGCTTTGCGGGGACAATTTGTGTCGAGCTGATGAATGGAACGTCATCCTTTGTGTCGAGAAGATATGTTTCAAAAATCAAAAAAATATTAGGGATATGAGGTGGAGAAGATGAAAAAAGAAATGATCATGCGCGGTTTGTTAGGATTCCCGCTCGGTATGGCTCTGGGAGAAGCGATTGCGATTGCGGGTTCGCTCGTTTGGGGAGGGGGATATTATGCACCATGCAATCCTCAGTTTGTGCAAGCAGTGGGAAGTGAGAGCCATGCGGTTGCGCTGCAGGCTTTTTTATGCGGACTGATCGGCGCGATATGTGCGATGGCTTCCGTTATTTTGGAGATTCGGAGATGGAGTATCGTAAAACGGGTTGGTGTATATTTTCTTGTGACGGCAGCGGTGATGATGCCGATAGCGTATATTACCGGATGGATGGAGCACAGTCTTAGCGGAGCAGTTAAATATTTGGGGATATTTGCCGGGCTTCTTTTTTCGATATGGGGGATCAATTATGCGGTCTGCAGATATAATGTCAAAAAGATGAACGACACTCTGCACGGGAGATAGCCTTTCGGGAAACGTTTTTGACGGGAACGTAAACAGTCTGCCTGCGGGGAAAGGTTTGAGACGGCAGGAAAGTGCTGTTTTCGGTACGGCTTACCAATTCAGTTGATCTCTGGCTTGTTCCGGCTGGAACCACAGCGCGCCTTTTTCATATGATAAAGGGAAGGGAGCGTAATCTTATGGAGAGACAGACAATACTTCTGATCAGCGACATGCGTCAGGTATATCTGGCAGAGCTGCTGACAAAAAAAGGAATAAATGTGCGCTGCCTGGATATCAGAAATAGTGAGACGGTCGTGGAACAGTTAGAAAAGCTGAAGGCTTTTCTGGCAGATGCAGACATGTTGATACTTCCGATTCCAGTATCAAAGCTTGCAGAGCAGGAGAAGTTAAACGATATATTAAATAAAAATCTGGTAAACGGTACGCTGGTGCTTGGCGGCTGCTTTTCGGCAGAGCAGACGGAAATTTTAAAACGGCGCGATATTCATTATCTTGATTTTATGGAGGATGAGATCGTGACAGAGGAGAACGCCGTCGCGACGGCGGAGGGCGTGATCGCAGAGCTGGTAAATCACAGTCCGTATAATATTGACGAGGCAAAAATAATCGTCACGGGATACGGCTGCTGCGGAAAGGCGATCGCGGAGCGTTTAGCCGCGCTCGGCGCACGCGTAACGGTTTTGGCGCGGCGCAGGGAGGTGCGCAAGGCGGCAAAAAAAGACGGATTTTATGCGGTCGATTTTGCATTCGGACCAGAGGAGGCGATGGGGGCTGCAATGCTTGTCAATACAGTGCCTGCGCCTGTGGTGACGCGCACGATCATCCGGGAGCTGCCGCGCGACGCCTATATTCTTGATATTGCCTCAAAGCCGGGCGGAACGGATTTTGCATGTGCGAAGGAATACGGGATCCGTGCGGATTTGGTGCTTGGGATTCCGGGGAAATACGCGCCGAAGGAAAGCGCTTATATTCTGGGCAGAGCGCTGGAACGTTTTATGCTGCGGGAGGGAATTGACTGATGGATTTTTCAAATTATAATATAGGGCTTGGAATTACCGGGTCTTTTTGTACTTTCGCAAAGGCAAGAAAAGAGATACAGCATCTGTGTGATCTGGGAGCAAACGTGGTGCCGATTTTTTCGTTTAATGCGCAGACCTGTGACACAAGGTTTGGCAGCGCGCGGGAATATGTAGACGGTATCTGCGAAATTACCGGAAATGAGGGGATCAAGACGATCTGTGCGGCAGAGCCGATCGGACCGAACAATTTTCTGGATATTATGGTGATCGCGCCATGTACCGGAAATACGGCGGCAAAGCTGTGCAACGGGATTACCGATACGCCGGTTTTGATGGCGACAAAGGCGCATATGAGAAACGGCAAGCCGTTAGTCATAGCGATTTCGACAAATGATGCGCTGGGCGCAAGCTTTAAGAACATCGGTATGCTTATGAATATGAAGAATATTTATTTTGTTCCGTTCGGACAGGACAACTGCAAGAGCAAGCCGAATTCCATGATTGCAAAAATGGAGCTTCTCCCGGAAACGATCGAGGCGGCAATGAACGGCAGACAGCTTCAGCCGATCATGCAAAATCCTGTCTAAAACGCGGGGATCATATACCTGATCTGCCAAGAGGCATGACAGGTAAAAGAAACAACGAGCGACATGTTTTGCGAGCCACTCTTATGTCAACAACGAGCGACACGCTTTGCGAGCCACTCTTATGTTAATAAAAACGGGCAGCAAAGAGCCGGTACTTTGGCTCTCTGCTGCCCGTTTATTTGGCATGATCCTGCAAGGTCGGTGAGTCAGATGTTTTTGGAAGCCTCATAAGCCGCGCGGCAGGCTCTTGCAAGCTGGTCGCCGCAGGAGGTCGGGCGTCCGCCGCAGGAAATGCCGCCGATTTTTTCCTCCACCTGTTCAACGGTAAGACCTTCGACAAGCTTTGGGATCGCTTGCAGATTTCCGTTGCAGCCTCCGGTAAATTTTACATTGCGCACGATGTTTCCGTCGAGCTCCAATTCGATCTTTGTGGCGCAGGTGCCCTGTGTCTGGTAGGTGTATGTCATAGCTGTATGCCCTCCATGGAATAAAATAACGTTTTTCTTACCAGTATAAGGGTATGAGAGAATGGTTGCAAGTATTTCTTTGTGAAAAGTTAATAAAAAGTTTACAAATCATTTCCAGTTATTTTTATTGTGATAGCGAAAAAAAAGTGTTACAATACTGATATTGTGCGAGAACTGTGCCCTTTTGAGAGTGGTACAGGAAGAATGAAGGCTATGCCGCAGGATGGGCATACAGCCGGGATAGGAGCTTTTATGGGTGCATTGACCAAGATTTTCGGAACTCACAGTGAGCGGGAGCTCAAACGCATTTATCCCATCGTCGATAAGGTGGAGAGCTACCGCGACGCTATGGGAGCGCTTTCCGATGAAGAATTAAAGAACAAGACAAAGGAGTATAAAGAGCGTCTTGGAAAGGGTGAGACGTTAGACGATCTGCTGCCGGAGGCTTATGCGACGGTGCGGGAGGCGGCAAGGCGCGTGCTTGGCATGGAGCATTACCGCGTGCAGATCATCGGCGGCGTGATCCTGCATCAGGGGCGTATCGCGGAGATGCGTACCGGCGAGGGTAAGACGCTGGTGTCGACGCTGCCCGCATATTTGAATGCCTTAGAGGGTAAGGGTGTGTGCATCGTTACCGTCAACGACTATCTGGCAAAGCGTGACGCGGAGTGGATGGGACAGGTGCATGAGTTTCTCGGCTTAAAGGTCGGCGTTGTCTTAAACTCTATGACGAACGATGAGCGCAGGGACGCATATCACTGTGACATCACCTATATTACGAATAATGAGCTTGGCTTTGATTATCTCCGTGATAATATGGTGATCTATAAAGAGCAGCTCGTGCAGCGCGGACTTCACTATGCGATCATCGACGAGGTGGACTCGGTACTGATCGATGAGGCGCGTACGCCGCTGATCATTTCTGGACAGAGCGGCAAGTCGACAAAGCTGTATGAAGCATGCGATATTCTTGCGCGTCAGCTAAAGCGCGGAGAGGATATGCCGGAGTATTCCAAGATGGATGCCATTATGGGACTGGAGCAGGAGGAGACGGGCGACTTCATCGTCAATGAGAAGGACAAGGTTGTCACGCTCACCCAGGAGGGCGTAAGGCGTGTCGAGCAGTTCTTTAAGATAGAAAATCTTGCGGACGCTGAGAATCTTGAGATACAGCACAACATCATTCTGGCGCTGCGTGCACACAATCTGATGTTCCGCGATCAGGATTATGTGGTAAAGGACGATCAAGTGATGATCGTAGATGAGTTTACCGGACGTATCATGCCGGGACGCCGTTACTCGGACGGGCTTCATCAGGCGATCGAGGCAAAAGAGCATGTGAAGGTGAAGCGTGAGAGCAAGACGCTTGCGACGATTACCTTCCAGAATTTTTTCAATAAATTCGAGAAAAAGGCAGGTATGACCGGTACAGCTCTGACAGAGGAGAAGGAGTTCCGCGACATCTATGGAATGGATGTTGTTGAGATTCCGACGAACCGTCCGGTTGCGCGTATAGACAGACAGGATGTGGTATACAAGACAAAGAAGGAAAAATTCCGTGCTGTGGTGGAGTCGGTCAGAGAGGCGCATGAGAAGGGACAGCCGGTGCTGGTCGGCACGATTACGATCGAGACCTCTGAGACGGTCAGCGCGCTGCTTAAGAGAGAGGGCATTCCGCATACGGTCCTGAATGCAAAATTTCATGAGATGGAGGCGGAGATCGTAGCCGGCGCGGGTGCGCATGGCGCGGTTACGATCGCGACGAATATGGCGGGACGCGGTACGGACATTAAGCTCGATGATGAGGCGAAGGCTGCCGGAGGGTTAAAGATCATCGGTACCGAGCGTCATGAGTCCAGACGTATTGATAATCAGTTGCGCGGTCGTTCTGGACGTCAGGGAGACCCCGGAGAATCACAGTTTTTTATTTCTCTGGAGGACGACTTGATGCGCCTGTTCGGTTCCGAACGTCTGATGGCTGCGTTTAATGCGCTTGGTGTTCCTGAAAATGAGCAGATACAGCATAAGATGCTGACCTCTGCGATCGAGAAGGCGCAGACGCGGATTGAGGGAAATAACTACGGAATCCGAAAGAACCTGCTGGAATACGATCAGGTTATGAATGATCAGAGAGAGATCATCTATAAGGAGCGTCTGCGTGTATTAAACGGAGAGAATATGCGCGATGCAATCTTTAAGATGATTACCGATCGTGTGGAGAACAGCGTTGATACCTGCATCTCGGCAGACATTCCGAAGGAAGAATGGGATTTAAACGAGCTGAACCAGCTTCTGATCCCGATCATTCCGATGCAGCCGGTGAGCGCAGAGGATGTAGACAGCGTTAAGAGCCATAAGGAATTGAAGCATCTGCTAAAGGAGCGGGCAGTGAAGCTGTACGAGACAAAGGAAACGGAGTTCCCGAACCCGGAGCAGTTCCGCGAGCTGGAGCGCGTGGTTTTATTGAAGGTGATCGACCGTAAGTGGATGGATCACATTGATGATATGGACCAACTGCGTCAGGGAATCGGTTTACAATCCTATGGACAGAAAGATCCGCTCGTGGAGTATAAGATGGCGGGCTTTGATATGTTTGACGATATGACGGCAAGCATTCAGGAGGATACGATCCGGCTGCTCTACCATGTAAAGATTGAGGAAAAGGTAGAGCGTGAGCAGGTGGCAAAGGTCACAGGAACGAATAAAGATGATTCCGCCAATGCGCCGAAGCGGCGTGTGGCAGCAAAGGTCTATCCAAATGATCCGTGTCCGTGCGGCAGCGGAAAGAAGTATAAGCAGTGCTGTGGAAGACAGGCATAAGAAAAGCAGCAGCCTTCCCTCGTTTTGCAGAGGAAAGGCTGCTGAAAAATTGCGCAGAGATTTAGCAGGAGGGAAAGAAATGTATAACGTAAGAAATGTAACTGAAGACATTATATGGATTGGTGCGAGTGATCGCAGACTGGCTCTGTTTGAAAATATGTTCCCGATTCCAAGAGGGGTATCCTACAATTCTTATGTCCTTTTAGATGAGAAGACGGTGCTGCTTGATACGGTTGATACCGGGGTTGCAGGACAGTTTTTTGAGAATCTTGAGCATGTGCTTGGCGGTCGTGCACTTGATTATCTGGTTGTCAACCATATGGAGCCGGATCACTGCGCTCTGATCGGAGATATTGTGCGCAGATACCCTGACGTTTCTATCGTTGGAAATGCCAAGACCTTTTGTATGATGCAGCAGTTTTTCGGCACGGCGTTTGAGGAGCGTGCAGTGACGGTGAAGGAGGGGGATACCCTAAATACCGGAAAACACACGCTTCAGTTCATGCTTGCGCCTATGGTGCACTGGCCGGAGGTTATGGTAACGTATGACGTGCTTGATAAGGTGTTATTTTCTGCGGACGGCTTTGGAACGTTCGGCGCATTAAACGGAAATATTTTTGCGGACGAGCTTTCGATCGAGCAGGAGTGGCTGGCGGATTTCAGACGCTACTATGCGAATATCGTTGGAAAATACGGCCCTTCCGTACAGGCACTGCTCAAAAAAGCGGCAGGACTTGAGATAGAGATGATCTGTCCGCTGCACGGTCCTGTTTGGAGAGAAAATCTGCCATATATTTTAGAGAAATATCAGAAGTGGAGCGCGTATGAGGCAGAGGAGAAGGCGGTTGCCGTTATCTACGCGTCAATGTACGGAAATACGGCTTCGGCAGCAGATGCGCTCGCAGGCGCGCTTGCAGAGCGCGGCATAAAGAAGATTGCCGTGTACGACGTCTCCAATATGCATGTATCGGAGCTGATCAGTGAGATTTTCAGAGTGAGCCATCTTGTATTTGCAGCGCCGACCTATAATGGAGGGATATATCCGGTCTTAGAAAACCTGTTTGCGGATATGAAGGCATTAAATGTGCAGAAAAAGACAGTGGCATTATTGGAGAGCGGCACATGGGGAATCACGACTGCTAAGCAGATGCGCGAGCAGCTCGCAGAGCTTAAGGATATGAATATTTTAGATACACAGATTACCGTAAAATCCGCAATGCATGCCGACCAGAGGGAGGAGCTTGAGCAGTTGGCAGATGTGATTGCCGAAAGCCTGAAATAAGCGTCTCTGACAGCGGAGGGCAACAGCGGAGAAGCGATAGATGCGGAAGGTCTGGAGGATGAGGCATGTATCAGTTTGAAAGCAGAGTAAGATACAGCGAGGTGGACAGTCACAGGAGGCTGACCTTGCCGGCGCTTTTTAATTATATGCAGGATTGCTGTTCGTTCCAGTCGGAGCAATTCGGTGTGGGGGTCGATTATCTGACAAAAATTCATGCGGCATGGGTGATCTCCTCATGGGAGGTGCAGCTTGAACGCAAACCGACATTCGGAGAAAAAATTTGCGTAAAGACATGGCCTTACGCTTTTCGGGGCTTTTGCGGATACCGAAATTTTTTGCTGGAGAGTGCGCAGGGCGAGCCTCTTGTGCGAGCAAATTCGGTGTGGGTCTTTCTGGATGCAAAGACCATGCGTCCGGCGCGTATTGCGGAGGGAATCTGCAGAGCCTATGAGAATGCGCTGTGCGAGCCTCTTTCGGGAAATTGGAGCGATAGGAAGATCATTTTGCCGGAGGGTGGAGAAGAAAAAGAGCCCTTGCGCGTCGCGCACGCTTGGATTGATACGAATGGTCATATGAACAATGAGCGATATATAGAAGCAGCGTTGGAATATCTGCCGCAGGATTACGAGGTAAGCGGCTTAAGAGTGGAGTACAAGCATTCGGCAATGCTTGGCGATCGGCTGTATCCGGTCGTTAGCGAGGAGCAAGGGAGCATGACTGTCGTATTGGCGAACGAGAAGCAGTGGCCGTATGCAGTAGTGCAGTTTGTTAAAGACGGCGGGCATGGAGGCGAAGGTGAAGCTAGGAGAATATCAGAAGTTAAAGATCATTAAAAAAGTAGAATTTGGCGTATATTTGGCAGAGCAGGAGGGGGCGGAGCAGCGCGTGCTTCTGCCGTTTCGGCAGGTGCCAAAGGAAGCTGCCGTAGGAGACGAGCTTGAGGTATTTCTTTATAAGGATTCCAAAGACCGCCTGATCGCGACGACAAACCGCCCTAAGCTGACGCTTGGCACACTTGGGGTCTTAAAGGTGCTTGAGGTCGGAAAGATAGGTGCATTTCTTGACTGGGGCTTGGAGAAGGATCTGTTTCTTCCCTATAAAGAAATGACTGCACGCATAGAGGCAGGCGATGAGGTGCTGGTGACGCTTTATATTGATAAAAGCAGCAGATTGTGTGCGAGTATGAAAAAGCTCTACGGGCTGCTTCGTCTGGATTCCCCTTATCAAAAGGGAGATACGGTAAACGGCAGGATTTATGAGTTTGGGCATGACTTCGGTACCTTCGTCGCCGTGGACGACTGCTATTCGGGAATGATCCCGGCGCATGAGGACTGCAGCAGACTGCGGATCGGCGATGTTATAGAAGCAAAGGTGCTTGGTGTGAAGCCGGACGGAAAGCTCGATTTAACGTTGCGGGAAAAGGCTTATCTGCAGATGGACGCGGATGCAGAGAAGGTCATGGAAGTGATAGAAGAATTTGCGGGAGTTCTTCCCTTTACAGATAAAGCTTCTCCAGAGGTTATCAAAAGAGAGACCGGGTTGAGCAAGAATGCGTTTAAGCGTGCAGTCGGAAGACTTTATCGGGAAAGGCGCATAGAGATCACGGAACGTGCGATCCGCAAATTATAGGTCAGACCGTTGGGATGATCTGCATAAAATTAAGAAAAGTGAGGGCTTGAGAAATGAAGAAGGTAATCAGTACAGAAAAAGCACCGGCAGCAATCGGACCATATTCGCAGGCGATCGAGGTAAACGGAATGGTGTATACCTCAGGAGTGATTCCGGTCATACCGGAAACAGGAGAGATTCCGGAGGGTTCTGCGGCACAGGCAAAACAGGCGCTGCAGAACCTGTCAAATTTACTGGAGGCAGCGGGAAGCAGTCTGTCAAATGTTGTTAAGACAACGGTATTTATCAAAGAGATGGATGATTTTGGTGCGATCAATGAGGTGTATCAGACATTTTTCGAGGGGGATTATCCGGCAAGAAGCTGTGTAGAGGTTGCACGCCTGCCAAAAGATGTCATGATTGAAATTGAGGCGGTCGCATTCAAGGCATAACATGAACAAGAATAAAGAATCCGCGGTCGGGAAGTATTCGATAGGATGCCTGATTGCGGGTTTCTTTATTTTATAGGAAACCGGGGGTCTCCTATAAAATAAAGAACGTACCCCGGTCTGCGTTAGACATAGAGGTCAATATTGCCGCCAACTGCCGGCATTACGGAGCGCTCCATCATTTGGATCATAGAAGCTCCCATAGTCTCTGTCAGATCAAGCGACTGGCTGAGTACCTCAGTGCCGACTGCATAGGCAAGGCTTAAAGAGCTGACTGCGGAAGTGGCGTCATAAGAGGTCATTGTGCTCAATGCCGCGTCGATTGTAGAGAAATCCATAAAAATCCCACCTTTCTTTTGTGATAGCTACATTATGACATAAAAGTGTGCCGCTGACAAGTAAAGAAACTTCCGAAGCCGGGATTGAAAAACGGAACTAAGTTACAGAGAAACAAAAGCAGTTATATTACAATGACAGAATAAGGAGGAAGAACGTATGTATGATATTATTATAATAGGAACGGGTCCGGCAGGACTTGCCGCTGCAATTTACGGGGAGCGGGCGAGGCTTTCGCTCTTAGTCATCGAAAAACAGCCGATGAGCGGAGGGCAGATCATCAATACCACAGATGTGGACAATTATCCGGGGCTGCAGGGGGTGGGAGGCTTTGAGCTGGCGTCTAAGCTCCGTTCCCATGCAGATGCAATGGGAGCCGAAATCATTACCGCGGAGGTAAAGGAGGTTGAGCTGTTAGGAGACGTAAAGCGCGTTGTGACAGAAGATGCCGTCTATGAAGGGAAAACGGTTATCATTGCAACAGGAGCTACGCACAGGAAGCTTGGTGTTGCAGGCGAGGAGGAGTTGCTTGGAGCGGGCGTTTCCTACTGCGCTACCTGTGACGGAGCATTTTTCCGCGGGAAGGAGGTCGCGGTCATCGGCGGCGGCGATGTGGCGTTAGAGGATGCGCTGTTTTTATCGAGGATCAGCAGTAAGGTTTATCTGATCCACCGACGGGACGAATTTCGCGGGGCAAAATCTTTGCAGGAGAAGGTATTTGCGGCAGAAAATATTGAGATTATCTGGAATACGGTTGCAGAAGAAGTTGTGGGAGAGGGGAAAGTGGAAGCGCTTGCACTCAAAAATAGGGTAAGCGGTGAAACGTACCGTCTTTCCGTGCAGGGTGTATTTGTGGCAGTCGGCATACAGCCGAATACAGAGCTGTTTCGGGGAATGACGGAATTAGACAAGAGCGGCTATATCTGTGCCGGTGAGGAAGGGAATACCAGTATTCCGGGCGTGTTCGCAGCGGGAGACGTGCGGACAAAGCAACTGCGTCAGGTCATTACGGCAGCGGCGGACGGGGCAAATGCAGTGACCTCCGTGGAGCATTATCTGAACAGCCTTTCATAGAAGCGTATGCATTTATGAATAACTTGTGAATAATGGAAATCTTGTCAAATCATGGTTGACATGGAAACCTCCCTTTGCTATAATACCTCTGTAATAAATGTAACAAATTCGTAATAAGTTTTCGGTTTTTCGGAGGAAGCATGGAACAGAGAGTATGGAAAGCAGCGGGCTTGGTTTTAGTGGGAGCATTATTGTTAAATGATCCCGTATCTATTATATATGGCGCACCGGTGGCGGGCGCAGCGACGGCAGCGATTGCGTCTGCGGTAGGAAAGGGAGTGCCGACAGCAGGAATTTCCCTTAAGGTATCGGATTACCTGGTGGAGAGTAATGAGACGGCGGTGCAGGCGGCAGCGCAGCAGGCAGCTCCGGTGAGCGAGAATGAGGCACCGGTCGTGACGGCAGAGGAGGGAGCAGTGCAGGAGACTGCCGAGGCTCCGGCAGAACCGGAAGCGCCGAAGTCGGAATATGCAGATATTGCGATTGCACAGGTGGATAATTATGTGAATGTCCGCACAGAGCCGACGACAGAGAGCGAGGTAGTGGGCAAGCTTTATAACAATTCCGCAGCAACTATTTTAGAGACGACAGCAGACGGATGGTATAAGATTAATTCGGGAAATGTTTCGGGATATGTTAAGTGTGAATATGTAGTAGCCGGAAATGAGGAGCTGGCAAGGTCTGTCAGCACACGTTATGCAAAGGTTACGACAACGACGCTTTATGTTCGTACAGAGCCGACGACAGAGTCCGGTGTATTGACGATGGTGCCGATTGAGGATGACCTTGTTGTATTAGATGAGTCCGTGCCCGGCTGGGTAAAGGTTACGACCGCAGAGGGTGAGGGGTATGTTTCCACTGATTATGTGACGCTGACGACAGAGTTCGTGCAGGCAGAGTCAAAGGAGGAGGAAGCAGCACGTCTCGCAAAGGAGGAGCAGGAGCGCCAGCAGGCAGCAGCAGCAGCTTCCGCAGCGAGAAGGAAGAAAGAGGCGGCATCCGCCAAGAATCAGGAATCCTCTGGCGGGCAGCAGTCCTACACGCCTCCGACTAGCTCCAATGGTCAGGCAGTTGTAAATTATGCAAGCCAGTTTGTCGGCAATCCTTATGTATATGGAGGTACGAGTCTTACCAATGGCGCAGACTGTTCGGGCTTTGTTATGAGCGTATACGGAGCATTTGGAATCGGACTGCCGCATTCATCGAGTGCAATGAGAAGTGTGGGCTATGAGGTGAGCCTTTCAGAGGCACAGCCGGGCGATATTGTATGCTACAGCGGTCATGTAGGCATCTATGCCGGCAACGGCTCGATCGTACATGCAAGTACGCCGTCCAGTGGTATTACCTATTCAAATGTAAATTATCGTTCACCGATTTGTGTAAGAAGAATTTTCTAATAGAAGAAGCAGATAAGGGAGAGACGCAGCCAAGCGTGGCTGTGTCTCTCCCTTTTTGTGGGGATAAGAGTGCCCGTGGCGCGTGTATTTTTTACAAACCTAGCAAGATGCACAAAATGAGAAAGTTCCATAGAAAAAAGTGAACAAAAAGAGCCTAAAGATCAAAAAGTTATCCACATTCAAAAATGCGGAAAAATGGAAAAAATGAAGTTATACACGAAGTTATGCACATTATCCACAGAAAAAAAGGTGGAAATCAGAGTTTTTACAGGAGAGAAATCGAATGTCTGTTTTGTACACAAATTATAAACTTAACACAATCAGGAAAAAAACAAAGAAAAGGATTGACTTTTTAACTTTGAAAAAA
Organism: Roseburia sp.; assembly: GCA_019421345.1. GTDB lineage: Bacteria > Bacillota > Clostridia > Lachnospirales > Lachnospiraceae > Roseburia. The sequence goes on from JAHZFL010000011.1 coordinate 60,526, forward strand.
CTGAAAAATAAGTGCGGAAATATCTGGCAATTCAGAAAAATTTTGTGTTGTGCGGCTCTTTGGGAAGAATCTTGAAATGTAAGAGCAGTTTTGTTATACTGTCTCTGTATATCTGAATAAAAGCAATACGGGAGTGTTATGATAAAGAAAATAGAAATTTTAGGACTCCGGCTGGACAATCATACGGTACGCGAGGCGATGGTTCAGGTGGATAACTATTTGAGTAATGATATATTAAATACGATTGAGACTGTTTCAATGCGGACGCTTCTGCTTGCAGAGGAGGATGAGATCGTCAGGGACGTCGTTTCGTCCATGGATATGACTGTGATCAGTGAGAAGGAGATCATTCAGGCAGCGGGAGCTGTGACGATGCAGCGGGTACAGGAGACAAAGGAAAATGATTTCGCAATAGAGCTTTTTAAGCGTCTTGAGCGCAGCAAAAAAAGTCTTTTTTTGCTGGGGGAGACGCAGGAGCGGATTTCTGATGTGCGGGAAGCGCTTTTGGAGCAGTTTCCAAAGCTGATCGTTACAGGGATGTATGCGCTTGAGCATTGTACCGGTGATTTTGAGGCGGTGATCAATGAGATGAATGTGACGGCGCCGGATGTGATCGTATCGGTCTTGCCGACGCCGCAGCAGGAGCATTTTCTGGCGGATCACAAGGAAAAGATCAGTGCGAGTATCTGGTATGGAGCGGGGGAGCTTGAAATTCCGGGGAAGGAACGGCGCGGTATCCGCGGGCTGATCAAGAGCAGACTTCATCTGGAACGGCTGAAAAACAGTATGAACAAGTACAAGAATCATGAGGGGTAGACATGAAAAAACTTTTTTACAGGAGGTCGCGGGTATGGGAGTATCTGATGCTGATCGTCGGTACGGCGTTTGTTGCGGTCAGTATACAGTGCATTTATGATCCGATCAGCCTCGTTACAGGCGGATTTTCCGGTCTTGCCATTGTCATCAAGGCTGTGACAGAGCCGTTTATTCCGGGAGGCATCCCGCTTTGGCTGACAAATATCGCGCTTAATATTCCGGTATTTCTTGTGGCGTTTAAGGTGAAGGGGAAACGATTTATCGGAAGGACCCTGGTGGGAGCCTTTTTATTGTCCGCATGGCTGTATGTTCTTCCGCCGCTCGATCTGACGCAGGGGGATTATATTCTTGCCGCTGTTTTCGGCGGTGTGATCTGCGGGACTGGCATGGGACTGATCCTGCTCGCCAAGGCGACAACAGGCGGTACGGATATGGTGGCGACGATCATTCAGCATTACGCGAGACATTATTCGATTGTACAGATTTTGCAGATACTGGATGCCATGGTCGTGCTGTGCGGGCTGTATGTGTTCGGCTTGCGCGCGGCACTGTATGCGATTGTCGCGATCTTTATCACGACAAAGGTCTCCGACACGCTGATGGAGGGCTTTAAGTTCTCCAAGGCGGCGTTCATCATTACGGATCACTACGAGCTGGTGGCAAAGCGCATTTTGCAGGAGTTGGACCGGGGAGTGACAGGACTTTTGGCAAAGGGTATGTATTCAGGCGCGGATAAATGCGTGCTGTACTGTGTTGTTTCCCAGAAAGAAATCGTGCAGGTAAAAGAGATTGTTGCGGAAACTGATCCGGAGGCATTTGTCATTGTGTCGGACGCCAGAGAGGTGCTTGGCGAGGGTTTTTTGGAATATTCGGGATGACAAAGGGGAAATGCATAAAAAATGTGCATTTCCTCTTTCTTTTTTTGCTGTTTTGCATTAAAATAGATTCAGCTATCTTTAATAACAGAAAAAGGAGCAACGCTTATGATTTCAAATCAAATACTTCAAAATACGATTGACGGACTAAAGGGAATTACAAGGATCGATCTGTGCATCATTGATGTAGAGGGAAATGTGCTGGCTGCAACATTTCCGGAGGCAGATCGGCATATCGAGGCTGCACGGGCATTTGTGGAGTCGCCTGCGGACAGTCAGCTTGTAAATGGCTACCAGTTTTTTAAAGTATTTGATGAGCATCAGTTGGAATATGTCCTGCTTGCGAGCGGAGACGGCGATGATGTTTATATGGTGGGTAAAATTGCCAGTTTCCAGATACAAAATCTTCTGGTAGCATATAAGGAGAGGTTCGATAAGGATAACTTTATTAAGAACCTTCTTTTGGATAATCTTCTTTTGGTCGATATTTATAATCGGGCGAAGAAGCTTCATATCGATACGGAGGTGCGGCGTGTCGTATTTATCATTGAGACAAACCGCGAGAAGGACGGCAATGAGCTGGAGCGGGTGCGCGGCGCCTTTGGAGCTAAGACAAAGGATTTCGTGACAGCGGTCGATGAAAAGAATATTATTATTGTCAAGGAGGTTGCGGAGAACGAAGGATACGAGGAATTAAACAAGACGGCGGAAGTGATCATAAATCTGTTCCGCTACGATACCGAGCACGAGGTGCATGTCGCTTACGGAACGATTGTCAATGAGATCAAGGAGGTTTCGCGCTCCTACAAGGAGGCGCGCATGGCGCTTGATGTCGGCAGGATCTTTTTCGAGGAAAAGAATATCATCGCATATGCAACGCTTGGGATCGGCCGTTTGATCTATCAGCTTCCGATTCCGCTCTGCAAGATGTTCATCAAGGAGATATTCGACGGAAAATCTCCCGATGATTTTGATGAGGAGACCTTAACGACGATCAATAAGTTCTTTGAGAACAGTCTGAACGTTTCGGAAACCTCAAGGCAGCTTTATATTCACCGCAATACGCTTGTGTACCGTTTGGATAAGCTGCAAAAGAGCACGGGGCTTGATCTGCGTGTATTTGAGGACGCGATCACCTTTAAGATCGCGCTCATGGTCGTGAAGTATATGAAGTACATGGAAATGCTTGATTATTAAGTTTCCATTAAATAAATCCAAAATAGTTGCAACAAAAATAAACATTCAGTAGACTAAAAACAGTGGCATTCGATGAGATCCTGCCGGCGATAGAAGCGATCGGCGACAGGGTTATATACGGAAATGAGGTAAGTGAATGATAAAGTTGGATCATGTCAGTAAGTCTTACTCCGCGGGGATTCCCGCGCTCAATGACGTGAGTCTTAGTATCGACGCCGGAGAGTTTGTTTTTATCGTCGGCGACAGCGGTTCCGGAAAATCAACGCTGATCAAGCTGCTGCTCAAGGAGCTTGAGCCGACAGATGGGACGATTACGATAGACGGCAGAAAATTAAATAAGATCAAGAGACGGCAGATCCCGAAATTCCGCAGAAATATCGGCGTGGTGTTTCAGGATTTCCGATTGTTGAAGGACAGAAATATTTATGATAATGTTGCGTTTGCACAAAAGGTGATCGGGCAGTCTACACGTTCCATCAAGATGAACGTGCCGACAATGCTTTCGATGGTTGGACTTGCGGCAAAATACCGCTCCTATCCAAAGCAGCTTTCGGGAGGCGAGCAGCAGAGAGTGGCGATCGCAAGAGCGCTTGTGAATAAGCCGAAGATTCTGTTGGCGGACGAGCCGACCGGTAATCTGGACGCAAATAATGCGTGGGAGATCATGAAGCTCATGGAGGAGATCAATGAGAAGGGCACGACAGTCGTTGTGGTCACGCATAATCTTGAGATTGTCAAGTCCATGAATAAGAGGGTCGTTACCATGCGCAAGGGCGTTGTGGTAGACGATACGGCGTCGGATATGGATTATCATACTTCAGGCGGTTATGAGCCGCAGGATGACGACGATGACGACTTTTTCACCGACGATTATCCAGGCAGTGACGGAGGTGAAGAAAGCGATGAGGATTAGTACGTTTTTTTACACGATCAAGCAGGGAATGGTCAATATCTGGAAGAACAAGATGTTTTCTCTGGCGTCGATCGCGACGATGACGGCGTGTATTTTTTTGTTTGGATTATTTTATATGATCGTGATGAATTTTCAGTCGATGGTCAAGGATGCAGAAGCAGGCGTGGCGGTCACGGTGCTGTTTGACGATGGGATTTCCGAGCAGAGGATCGAGGAGATCGGAGAGCTGATCGGGGAGCGCGTTGAGGTGTCCCATTATGAATATACTTCTCCTGAGGAGGCGTGGAATTCCTTTAAGGATGTTTATTTTCAGGGAAATGAGGAGGCGGCGGCAAGCTTTGGAGAGGACAACCCTTTAGTCAATTCATCCAGCTATTCGATTTACATGAATGACGTCTCCATGCAGGATACGCTTGTAACCTATCTGACCTCGATCGACGGTGTCAGAGAGGTGAAAAAGTCAGAGCAGATTGCAAATACACTGGCGGACTTAAACCGGCTGATCGGTTACATTTCCGCGGGGATCATTCTGATCCTGCTTGGCGTGGCAGTCTTTTTGATCAGCAATACGATCACGGTCGGAATTGCCGTGCGCAGGGAGGAGATCGGCATTATGAAGCTGATCGGAGCGACCGATTATTTTGTACGCGCGCCGTTTGTGGTTGAGGGCGTGGTCATCGGATTGATCGGAGCGGCGATTCCGCTTGGGATTCTTTATGTACTCTATGATCAGGTGATCGTATATATCGGGGAGACCTTCCTCTTTATCAGCAATATGATGAGATTCCTTCCGGCAGATCAGGTATTCCATACATTGGTACCGGTAGCCTTGATCCTTGGTGTTGGAATTGGTTTTATGGGAAGTATCATCACGATTCGGAAGCATTTGAAAGTATAGTTTCAGGTAGAAATGGCAGTTTATGAAAAAGAGAAGATTAAAAAGAATAGTGTCGGTGGGACTGATCCTGCTTTTGACGGTAGAAATGTCGATACAGGCAATGGCGGCGACGGTGAAAAAAACAGATGACGCCGAGACAGCACAGGCGCTTCAGGAGGCGCAGCAGGAAAAAGAGGCGCTGCAAAAGGAGCTGGAGCAGGCGCAGCAGACGATCCGTGACTTAAAGGAGTCAAAGGGAAATGTGGAGGATAAGGTTGCGGAGCTCAATAAGCAGTTGATCAGCATCTCGGCACGGATCACCGAGTTGGAGAAGCAGTTGACGGCAAAGAGTGAGGACATTGTACAGGCGCAGGAGGATTTGGAAGCGGCACAGGCGCAGGAAGCGAAGCAATATGAAGATATGAAGGTGCGCATCCGGTTCATGTATGAAAATCAGCAGAGCTCTTATACAGAGGCGCTGCTGTCCTCCGGCAATATTGCAGAATTTTTGAATGCAGCGGAATATATTGCACAGATCCAAAGCTACGACAGGCAAAAGCTGGAAAGCTATCAGGAGACGGTCGAGACGATCACGAATCTTGAGGCGCAGCTTGAACAGGATTATGCGGAGCTTCAGGCGCTTAAGAAAGAGGTTGAGAGCGATAAGGCATCGGTAGCGGCGATGATGCGGGAGAAAGAGATCGAGCTTGCCGGCATTTCCAATCATATTTCCGAGGCGCAGAACGAGGCGGATTATTATGCGGCGGAAATTCAGGCGCAGGAGGAGTTGATCGCGGCAATCAGGCGTGCGCAGGCAGAGAAGGAAGCCGCGGGAGTTGTAGATAATCCTTACAGCGGCGGAGCGTTTGTCTGGCCCTGCCCAAGCAGTACGCGCGTCACGAGCGATTACGGCAACCGTCTCTCTCCGACCGGCGGAGCGTCGTCAAACCATAAGGGCATCGACATCGGTGCTGCCTATGGAGCGGATATTGTGGCAGCGGCGGCAGGAACGGTTACGACGGCTTCTTACAGCAGCTCTGCCGGAAATTATGTGATGATCGATCACGGCGGCGGATTGTACACGGTTTACATGCATGCATCCTCACTGACGGTATCGGCGGGACAGACGGTGTCGGCGGGACAGGTGATTGCCAAGGTGGGAAGCACCGGTATTTCTACAGGAAATCATCTGCATTTTGGCGTATCACTCAATGGAAGCTATGTCAGTCCGTGGAGCTATCTTGGTGGCAGATAACGAAAATTCCCTGTCTTTAGACAGGGAATTTTTACATATGATAGATAACAGCGGAGGAGAGGACCGCAGAAAAGAGGAACGAGTATGGATGAGCAGCAGGAAGTAAAGGAGTTGCAGGAGCAGACTGGAAAAAAGAAAGGGAAATGGGCCAAGGGAACGATCGGAAAGGGGATTCTTATCGGGGTGTTTCTTGCGGTTTTATGCGGCTCACTCGGAATTTATCTGGTTTGTCTGCTGACAGGCAGTCAGATTGTGGTCACAAGAGGCGTTAAGGCAGCGGGAGAGGACGGCGCGGTGCTGGACGCAGATTCCGTCGCGAAGATCAATGAGCTTGCGGCTTACATTAATTTTTACTATTATGATGAAACAGATACGGATGCATTAAAGAACGGTATGTATGCGGGACTGTTAAGCGGTGTGAATGATAAATATTCTACCTACTATACAGCCGAGGAATATGAGCAGTCACAGATCGGTATGACGGGGAAATATTATGGGATCGGTGCGGGACTGACGCAGGATATTAAGACCATGGTCGTGACTGTCAATAAGATTTATGACGGAACGCCATCGAAAGATGCCGGGCTTTTGAAAGACGATGTCATCCTTTCGGTCGGGGATGTGGAGGCGACCTCTATGGAGCTTTCCGATCTGGTGCAGCTTATCCGCGGTGAGGAGGGCACGACCGTTCATCTGGAGGTTTACCGCCCAGCGACAGGCGAATATTTATCCTTTGATGTGGAGCGGGCAAATGTGACGCTGCCGAGTGTCGCATCGGAGATGCTGACCGAGGAGATCGGGTATATCCGCATTGAGTCGTTTGAGACTGATACGGCAGCGCAGTTTGAGACGGCGCTGGCGGAGCTGGAAAATGCGGGGATGCATTCGTTGGTCATTGATCTGCGTTATAACGGCGGAGGCCTGGTGGATTCCGTGGTGCAGATTTTAGACGATATTCTGCCGGAGGGACTGTTAGTCTATACAGAGGATAAGTACGGAAACAGGCAGGAGTATAAGTCGAGCGGAGAGACGCATTTCGATTATCCTCTGGCGGTGCTGATCAATGAGGACAGCGCGAGCGCTTCGGAAATATTTGCAGGCGCGATTCAGGATTATGAATATGGAACGCTGATCGGCACAAAGACCTTTGGCAAGGGGATCGTGCAGTCTCTGTTTAAGCTTTCCGACGGGGACGCCGTGAAGCTTACGACTGCAAAATATTTTACGCCAAAGGGAAATTATATTCACGGGGTCGGGATCGAGCCTGATATTGAACTGGAATATGAGTACTTAAACCCGGATGGACAAAGCTATGAGATGCAGTATGATAATCAGATTCAAAAGGCGATAGAAGTATTGCGTGAGGGGTAGGATGAAGGTATGGATTTACCGTGGGATCACAGGAGCGCTGCTGCTTTTGTGGATGATGATCATTTTTGGATTTTCCGCGCAGACGGCGGCGCAGTCGGACGAGGTCAGCACCTCTGTTTCGGTGCACATGATAGAGACGGCGAATGAGATGTTTGAACTGGGGCTGACGCAGGAGCAGATTGCGTGGTACGCGCAGGAAATTGAGCATCTGGTGCGAAAGCTTGCGCATATGGCAGAGTATGCAATACTTGGCATTTTAGCAGCGTCATGTGCGCTTGGCTATTGGAGCTGGGGCAAAAAGACGGCGATAGGTTCGTTTTTGTTTGCCGCCTGCTATGCCGTGACCGACGAGGTACACCAGCTATCTGTGGCAGGGCGGACAGGAAGCGTTTGGGACGTATGCATCGACTCTGCCGGAGTGCTTCTTGGACTTTTCTTTCTCGGTCTGGGATTAAAGTTGGCGGAAAGGATTGCGAAAAGAACATGCTTCAAGTAAAATAAAAAAAGAATATAAAATGAAAGAGGTGATACTGTGATAGAACTTGATCAATTCAAGGCAACCTTGAATACTTACAAAGAACCATTACAGGAAGTGAGGGATTCACTTTGACCTGGCTGGCAAGGAACAGCGGATTCAGGAATTAGAACGCGAGATGGAGGCGCCGGATTTCTGGGATGATCCGGAGACATCACAGCGTAAAATGAAAGAGCTAAAGAGCATGAAGGGTGACGTTGAGGTCTATACGGCATTAAAGCAGCAGTATGAGGATATGGAGACGCTGATCGAGATGGGATATGAGGAAAACGATGCTTCTCTGATTCCTGAGATTGAAGAATTGCTGACAGAATTTACGGAGTCTTATGAGGGAATCCGTATTAAGACGCTATTATCCGGCGAATATGACAGGGACAATGCGATCGTCTCGCTTCATGCGGGTGCGGGCGGTACGGAGTCCTGCGACTGGGCGGCGATGCTCTACCGTATGTTTACCAGATGGGCGTCAGATAAAGGCTTTTCTGTGGAGGTGCTTGATTCCCTTGACGGGGAGGAGGCGGGTATCAAGTCTGTGACGTTTCAGGTCAACGGAGAGAATGCTTACGGTTACATGAAGTCGGAGAAGGGGGTACACCGTCTTGTGCGCATCTCGCCGTTTAATGCGGCGGGAAAACGCCAGACCTCGTTTGTTTCCTGCGACGTTATGCCGGACATCGAGGAGGATCTGGATATTGAGATCAATGAGGATGAGCTTCGCATCGACACCTATCGCTCCAGCGGCGCAGGCGGACAGCACATCAATAAGACCTCGTCTGCCATCCGTATTACGCATCTGCCCACCGGGATTGTCGTGCAGTGCCAGAATGAGCGCTCACAGTTCCAGAACAAGGATAAGGCGATGCAGATGCTAAAGGCGAAGCTGTATCTGCTAAAGCAGCAGGAGAATGCCGAGAAAGCGGCGGGCATCCGCGGCGAGGTGACGGAGATTGGCTGGGGAAACCAGATTCGCTCTTATGTGCTTCAGCCGTATACAATGGTCAAGGACCACAGAACCGGCGTGGAGACAGGAAATGTAGACAGTGTGCTGGACGGTAAGATCGACCTGTTTATGAACGGGTATCTGAAATGGCTGTCGCTCGGCTGCCCGAAAGGACTTGGAGGAGACGATGAGTAGCTTGCAGGAAATACTCCGGGCGTTTTAGGAGCTGACAGCAAAAGATCAATGTCAGGCGGAAACTTGGGCAGAGGCATAGCAGTCTATCTGACCGTCAGCGGAAGATACCGTCTGAGGTTCGGCGGATGGAGCTATGATCATCGCACGAACGGATAACTTACGCTTCAGAAAAAGGAGGATCGCTTTATTCGTACCGTCACGACGCACAGACACATACAGACACAGTCTGGCAGCGGCGGGGGCGGAAGGAGCAGCACGCACACCGTCAGCAGCGGAAGCAGTCATGGCGGAGGCAGCAAAGGATTTTAAAATCATATGATTTATTGGGAAAAGAGGTTGCTTTGGCAATCTCTTTGTGTTACTATCTTTCCCATGAGGACAACTGTCAGTGTGCTGCATACATGCCCGCAAGCAGTCGAAGCAGAGGAAGAATCAGCGGAGCAAAGACAAGCGGAAAGAGGAACAGGAAAGATGAAAGAGAAAGGCGAGTATTTTGTATTAAAGGAAAGAGCAGTGCCGGATGTGCTTTTGCGCGTTGTGGAGGCAAAGCGTCTTTTGGATTCGGGAAAGACGGCGTCTGTTTTGGAGGCGACAGAGCGCGTGGGCATCAGCAGAAGCTCTTTTTATAAATATAAAGAGGATATTTTTCCATTCCATGAGACTGCAAGGGGCAAGACGGTCACGATGGTCATACAGTTGGAGGATGAACCGGGGCTATTGTCGGTGGTGTTAAAGACGGTGGCAGAATTTCACGGGAATATCCTTACGATTCATCAGAGTATTCCGATCAATGGAATCGCATCGCTGACGCTTTCGGTTGACGTTTTGCCGGAGACGGGGGACATCGCCGGAATGGTGGCGCATATCGAGGAGCATACAGGCATTCATTATGTAAAGATTTTGGGAACAGAGTAGGAGGACCACTATGATTAAGGCGGCAATAATGGGTTACGGAACGGTCGGATCGGGCGTGGCAGAGGTGCTTGACGTTAATCGCGTGAGTATTGCAAAGCGTGCAGGAGATGAGATTACCGTAAAATATGTACTTGACTTAAGAGATTTTCCGGGAGAACCTGTTGAGAAAAAAATTGTTCACGATTACCGGATCATTGCAGACGATCCGGAAATACAGATCGTGGTAGAGACGATGGGCGGCGTAGAGCCGGCATATACCTTTGTACGGACGATGCTTGAGGCGGGAAAGCATGTGACGACCTCAAACAAAGCGCTCGTTGCGGCAAAGGGTGCGGAGCTTATTGCTCTGGCAAAGGAAAAAAATGTAAATTTTATGTTTGAGGCGAGCGTCGGCGGAGGCATTCCGATCATCCGTCCGTTAAATTCCAGTCTGACGGCAGACGAGATTGAGGAAATCACCGGAATTGTCAATGGAACGACAAACTATATGATGACGAAGATGAGCGAGGATGGGCTGGAATTTGACGAGGTGCTTGCGGATGCAAAGGAGCGCGGTTATGCAGAGAAGGATGCGACGGCTGATGTGGAGGGCTATGACGCATGCCGGAAAATTGCAATCTTAACTTCTCTGGTATGCGGGCAGCAGGTTGATTTTGAGGACATTTATACGGAGGGGATCACCCATATTTCTGCAGCGGATATTAAATATGCCAAAGCGATGGGCAGAGCGATCAAGCTTTTAGCAAGCAGTAAAAAGACCGAAGGCGGTTATGTGGCGATGGTCGCGCCTTTTCTACTGCCGAAGGAGCATCCGCTCTACAGTGTAAACGGTGTGTTCAACGCGATTTTTGTGCGCGGTAATGTGCTTGGAGACGCGATGTTTTACGGAAGCGGTGCGGGAAAGCTGCCGACGGCAAGCGCGGTTGTTTCGGATATTGTGGATATGGCAAAGCATTTAAACGTCCATATTCCGGTAGAATGGAGTTCTAAGCGGGTGGAGCTTGTCGATTATAAAAGTCTTAAAAACCGTTATTTTGTGCGTACGGAGGCATCGGAAGCAGATGTGGAGGCGGCGTTTGGCAGCGTGGAATATATTGCAGCAGAGGGTGTCTTGGGTGAGCGCGGTTTTCTTACGGAGCAGATGAGTGAGGCGGAGTATGAGGAGCGTGCAAAAAGATTGGGAAGCGTGCTGCAGATGATCCGTGTGGCTTAGGGCTGCTGAAAATAACGGGTGTCGTGCTTCGGGGGATGACATTATGTCAAGAAATAATGAGTCGGAAAAGAAACCGCACGGTGATGCCGGCGTGATCAGCACCATAAGGAGCAATCGCCCCGGCCTATGAATATGATAAACTAAAAATCGTATTTTGAGGTAGAGCATGCAGACGTTTCTGTTGATCATGGCGGTAAGCATTGACGTATTTTTTGCGTGTGTTTCCTGTGGGATTGAGCGGATCAAAATCGGCACATGGGCAGCGCTGAGCATTAGCGGGATCTGCAGCGGCGTCTTATTCGCGGCGCTTCTTGCCGGCAATGTGCTGGAAGGGCTGGTACAGCCGCGCGCGGCTGTCTTTTTAAGCTTTTTTGGGCTGTTTCTGATGGGGATTTATAAGCTTGCCGAGTACGGCGTCCGCAAGTATATCCGTAAAAATAAATTTATCTGTAAGCGGGTAAAGTTTTCCTTTTCACAGTTAAACGTTATTTTAAGTATTTACAATAATCCGGTTATGGCAGACAGGGATCACTCGGCAACGATGTCGGTGGCGGAATCGGTATTCCTTGCACTTGCGATGTCGTTTGACGGCTTTTTCGGCGGCTTTGGAGCAGGGCTTTTGGGCGTAAAGCTATGGGCGGCGACAGCGGGAAGCTTTGTGGTCGGATTTCTGGCGGTGAAGCTTGGCTGCTATGCGGGTACGCAGGCGTCGAAAAGATATGAGACGGATGTGTCATGGCTTAGCGGAATCCTGTTTCTTGCATTGGCATTCAGTAAGTTTTTGTAACAGAAGTAAAGTCGGGCAGAATTTGCAAAAAATGTTGCTTTTGCGCAGTGTTTTTTGTGAAAATCTGCTTGATTTTCCTGCTTGGTATGATATAATGTGCGTAAATACATATCATGCTGCCGGGCATCAGCAGTTTCGGCAGACGCACCACCGAACGATGCGCATTTGCGAAAGATGCCGTGCCGTCTGCAGTCATTGTATCATATGGATATGTTTTAATAGTGTGTGAATCAGAGTGCGGAGATGATTTTAATTCTTATGGCTGTGGGGGCAGTTCATAAGCGTTATTTTATATCTCCTTTTTTCGTGCCGAAAGCAGGCAGCTTCCGGTGCATTTTAAGGATGCATCAGATCGTATAGAAGGAGGAAACGGGATGGCAAAATATGTAATGGCGCTTGACGCCGGAACGACAAGCAACCGCTGTATTTTATTTAATGAGGCGGGGGAGATCTGTTCGATGGCGCAAAAGGAATTTCGACAGTTCTTTCCGAATCCGGGCTGGGTGGAGCATGACGCAAATGAGATATGGTCGTCGATGCTCGGCGTGGCGGTGGAGGCGATGAACATGATCCGGGCGACGGCGGCGGATATTGCGGCAATCGGCATTACGAATCAGAGAGAGACCGCGATCGTCTGGAATAAGGAGACGGGGGAGCCTGTCTATAATGCTATTGTGTGGCAGTGCCGCAGGACCTCGGATATTGCGGACGCTTTAAAGAAGAAGGGACTTGAGGAGCGTTACAGGCAAAAGACCGGACTGATCATCGATGCTTATTTTTCGGCGACAAAGATCAAGTGGATTCTTGAAAACGTTGCGGGGGCAAGGGAGCTTGCAGATAAGGGGAAGCTGTTGTTTGGAACCGTCGAGACGTGGCTGATCTGGAAGCTGACAAAGGGAGCGGTGCATGTGACAGATTATTCCAATGCCTCGCGGACAATGCTTTTTAATATCAATGAGCTGTGCTGGGATGAGGAGATTTTAGAGGAGCTTGGGATTCCGGCATCCATGCTCCCGACTCCGGTGCCGTCCAGTCAGGTCTACGGCTATACAGACCCGACATTCCTCGGGGATGCCGTCCCGATTGCGGGCGCTGCGGGCGATCAGCAGGCGGCTCTTTTTGGTCAGACCTGTTTTCGTGCGGGTGAGGCAAAGAATACTTACGGCACAGGATGCTTTCTTTTGATGAATACCGGAGAGAAGCCTGTCTTTTCAAAAAATGGTCTTGTGACGACGATCGCATGGGGCTTGGACGGAAAGGTTTTTTATGCGCTGGAGGGCTCGATTTTCGTGGCAGGAGCGGCAATTCAGTGGCTGCGCGACAATATGCGCATGATTGACTCCTCGGCGGATTCGGAGTATATGGCAAATAAGGTGCACGGCACACACGGCTGCTATGTCGTTCCGGCGTTTACAGGGCTTGGAGCGCCTCATTGGGATCAGTATGCGCGCGGTACGATCGTCGGTCTGACGCGCGGTACAAATAAGAATCATATTATCCGGGCGACATTAGAGTCGATCGCGCTTCAGGTCTGCGATGTGATCGATGCGATGCGGGCAGATGCGGGCGTGGAGCTAAAGTCGTTAAAGGTGGATGGCGGCGCGAGCGCCAATAATTTTTTGATGCAGTTTCAGGCGGATATGATCAATGCTCCGGTCAAGCGTCCGGGCTGTGTGGAGACGACGGCAATGGGAGCAGCCTATCTTGCGGGGCTTGCAGTCGGCTACTGGACGAGTCAGGAGGATGTGCTGGACAATCAGCGCATTGACTGTATTTTTACACCAAAGATGGAGGAGGAGGATCGGGCGGCAAAGCGCAGGGGCTGGAATAAGGCGGTGAAATATGCCTATGGCTGGGCGAAGGATGAGCCCGAGGAGGAAGATGCGTAAGACGCATCATGACGGAAAGGATGACGTTGGATGGAAATACGACGGTTAGATGAGAGGGAAGTACAGGCGGCGGTAGAGATGACGCATGAGGTATTTGAGACTTATATGCGTCGGTATCTGCGCTCGCAAAGCGAGGCGGAACAGTTCTATGCCTATGTGAACACAGAGACGCTCCGGCGCGAGCTGTCTGAGGGCAGACTGCTTTTGTGGGGAGCGTTTGAGGCGGAGCGGTTATGCGGAGTTGCCGGGATGCAGCCGGGCGGTCATATCACAATGCTCTATGTCATACCGCAGCGGTTTGGGGAGCGGATCGGCACACGGCTTTTATATACAATGTGTACATGTGCAAGAGACGTGTATCATCAGGAGCGGATCACTGTCCATGTGCTGCCTATGGCGGCGGCGCCGTATTTTTATCACAGAGGCTTTGGCATGATTCCAAATGCAGCAGCGGGTCTTTTTCTGCCTCTGGAGGGACGTGCAGCGGCAATTTTACCGAAACATCCCGAGGTTGTTTATCGGATCAGAAGGATCAAAACGTGGTATGCGGCAGTGATCGCCGCAGGTGTTCTGACTTTTTGCACGCTGATTCTGGTTGGAGCGACCTTCTGGCAGATGATGCTGTAAAGACGGTTTCCTCCGAGGAGGCGTGGCAGGGCGTTATAGGAAAAAGAAGGCTTCACGGTGGGAAGGATTGGTAAATTTTTTCCTTTCTGCCGTGTATTTTGGCATAAAGGCATCCAGCAGTGTTTGATGTCTGTTCTTTTGTTGCGGAAAAGGTTGAAAAATACAGAATGATATGATAAACTTTTTACAATTTAAACACCAAGCAGGTTCGCCTGCATTTGAAAAAAAACGGAAACGTTTTTTTTTTTGCAGAAAGGACAGAGAGAATGAGAGCATTTTTGATACTGGAAGACGGAACTGTATTTGAAGGAGAGAGCATTGGCTCAACGAGAGAAGTCATCAGTGAGATTGTATTTAATACGTCGATGACCGGATACCTTGAGGTTCTGACAGACCCATCTTATGCCGGACAGGCAGTTGTAATGACATATCCTCTGATTGGAAATTATGGCATTACTCCGGATATGGAGTCTGCCCGTCCGTGGACGGACGGCTACATCGTGCGGGAACTATCGAGAATGCCGAGTAATTTCCGCTGTGAGGGGACGATTCAGGACTTCTTAAGGAAGAACGATATTCCGGGAATCGCCGGAATTGATACGCGTGCACTCACGAAGCTTCTGCGGGAAAAGGGAACAATGAACGGCATGATCACAACAAATGAGTGCTATGAGCCGGAGGAGCTTTTGCCGCGGATTCAGGCGTATCAGACCGGAAACGTGGTGGAGAAGGTAACCTGTAAAGAAAAGTGGGTATTAAAGGGCGGACAGAAGGCGGCAGGCAAGAAAGTAGCGTTGCTTGATTTTGGCGCGAAGAACAATATCGCACGGTCACTGGCAGCGCGGGGCTGTGAAGTGACAAGCTATCCGGCGCACACGACGGCGGAGGAGATTTTAGCATCCAATCCGGACGGTATTATGCTGAGCAACGGACCGGGCGATCCGAAGGACTGTGCGGAAATCATTAAGGAAATCCGCAAGCTGTATGAATCGGACATCCCGATTTTTGCGATTTGTCTCGGACATCAGTTGATGGCGCTTGCAACAGGAGCAGACACGCATAAGATGAAATACGGACACCGTGGGGGCAATCATCCGGTGAAGGACCTTGCGACCGGACGCGTCTATATTTCCTCGCAGAATCACGGATATGTGGTAGATACAACGACTTTGGACGAGAATGTGGCAAAGCCTGCATTTGTCAATGTGAATGACGGCACGAACGAGGGGCTTGCCTATGTAGGAAAAAATATTTTCACGGTGCAGTTTCATCCCGAGGCTTGCCCGGGACCGCAGGATTCTGCGTATTTATTCGACCGTTTTATTGCCATGATGTCATAGGCGTGCGGTGTTTGGACGACGGAAGGGAGAATAGAAGATGCCAAGAAATAAAGAAATCAAAAAAGTGTTAGTCATTGGCTCCGGTCCGATCATTATCGGACAGGCGGCAGAGTTTGATTATGCGGGAACGCAGGCGTGCCGCTCCTTAAAGGAGGAGGGAGTAGAGGTTGTTCTCGTCAATTCCAATCCGGCAACGATCATGACGGACAGGGAAATTGCCGATGCAGTCTACATTGAGCCTTTGACTGTACCGGTGCTCACGCAGATCATCGAGAAGGAACGGCCCGATTCCGTGCTTCCGACGCTCGGCGGTCAGGCAGGATTAAATCTCGGCATGGAGCTTGCGGAAAAAGGGATTCTGGAGAAGTACGGCGTGAAGCTGATCGGCACGACGGCGGAGACGATTTTTAAGGCGGAGGACCGTCAGGCGTTTAAGGACACGATGGAAAAGATCGGGGAGCCGTGCGCGGCGTCTCTCGTTGTGAACAATGTGCAGGACGGTATTAAGTTTACAAATACGATCGGCTATCCGGTCGTGCTTCGTCCGGCGTTTACACTTGGGGGGAGCGGCGGCGGAATCGCGCATGATGAAACGGAGCTTGTGGAGATTTTGACAAACGGACTGCGCCTAAGCCGTGTCGGCGAGGTGCTTGTAGAGCGCTGCATCGCGGGCTGGAAGGAAATTGAGTATGAGGTGATGCGGGATGCGAACGGCAACTGCATTACGGTCTGCAATATGGAAAATATCGATCCGGTCGGCGTACACACCGGAGACTCGATCGTGGTTGCTCCGTCGCAGACACTCGGCGACAGGGAATACCAGATGCTGCGGACGTCTGCGCTCAATATCATTTCGGAGTTAAATATCACGGGCGGCTGCAACGTGCAGTATGCCCTCAAGCCGGATTCCTTTGAATATTGCGTGATAGAGGTCAATCCGCGTGTTTCCCGTTCCTCGGCGCTCGCGTCAAAGGCGACCGGATACCCGATTGCGAAGGTAGCGGCAAAAATTGCGCTTGGCTACACGTTAGATGAGATCAAAAATGCGATTACCGGAAAGACCTATGCAAGCTTTGAGCCGATGCTGGATTACTGCGTCGTAAAGATTCCGCGTCTGCCGTTTGATAAATTTTTGACAGCGAAGCGTACACTGACAACGCAGATGAAGGCGACCGGAGAGGTGATGAGTATCTGCAATAATTTTGAGGGCGCGTTGATGAAGGCGATCCGCTCACTGGAGCAGCATGTGGACAGTCTGCTCTCCTATGATTTTTCGGCACTTTCGACAAAGGAGCTGCTGGAGCAGTTAGAGAAGGTGGATGACCGCAGAATCTGGGTGATCGCGGAGGCGCTGCGCCGGGGTATCGCCTATGAGCAGATCCATGAGATCACAAAAATTGATGTTTGGTTTATTGATAAGCTGGCGATTCTTGTGGAGATGGAACAGCGGTTAAAACAGGAGCAGCTTACGACGGATCTGTTAAAGGAAGCAAAGCGCATCGAGTTCCCGGATAAGGTGATCGCGGAGCTGACCGGAAGGAGCGAGGAGGAAATCCACGACCTGCGCTATGAGAATGGCATTGTGGCGGCTTATAAGATGGTAGATACCTGTGCGGCAGAATTTGCGGCGGCAACGCCGTATTATTATTCGGTGTTTGGCAGCGAGAACGAGGCGGAGAAGACGGGAGACAGAAAAAAGGTGCTTGTCTTAGGATCGGGTCCCATCCGCATAGGACAGGGAATTGAGTTTGATTATTGCTCCGTGCACTGTACCTGGGCGTTTGCAAAGGAGGGCTGGGAGACTGTGATCGTAAACAATAACCCGGAGACGGTTTCCACAGACTTTGATATTGCAGACAAGCTGTATTTTGAGCCGCTGACACCGGAGGACGTTGAGGCGATCGTGAGGCTTGAACAGCCGGACGGCGCGGTGGTGCAGTTTGGCGGTCAGACGGCGATCAAGCTGACGGAGAGCCTGATGAAGATGGGCGTCCCGATTCTCGGAACGCAGGCGGAGGATGTGGATGCGGCAGAGGATCGCGAGCTGTTTGACAGGATACTTGAGGAGACGGGTATCCCGCGTGCGGCGGGCGGTACGGTATTTACGGCAGACGAGGCGAAGGAGGTTGCAAATCGCCTTGGCTATCCGGTGCTTGTGCGTCCGTCTTATGTGCTCGGCGGGCAGGGTATGAAGATTGCTTTTCATGAGGAGGAGATTGAGGAGTTTATCGGAATTATCAACCGGATCGCGCAGGATCATCCGATTCTTGTTGACAAGTATTTGCATGGGAAGGAGATCGAGGTGGACGCGGTTTGCGACGGCGAGGATATTTTGATCCCGGGGATTATGGAGCATATCGAGCGGACAGGCGTCCATTCGGGTGACAGTATTTCTGTCTATCCTGCGCCGACGATCAGCGAGCATGTGAAGGAAACGATCGTGGAGTACACAAAGCGTCTGGCAAAGGCGCTTCATGTGGTTGGTCTGATCAATATCCAGTTTATTGCAATGGATGAGGAGGTTTATGTGATTGAAGTCAATCCGCGTTCCTCCCGTACAGTGCCGTATATCAGCAAGGTGACGGGGATTCCGATCGTTGACCTTGCGACGAAGGTGATTCTTGGAGATACGATTCGCGGACTTGGGTGTAAGCCGGGACTTGCGCCCGCAGCAGACTACATTGCGATCAAGATGCCTGTGTTCTCGTTTGAGAAGCTGCGCGGAGCGGAGATTTCCTTAGGACCGGAAATGAAATCGACCGGAGAGTGTCTGGGGATTGCAAAGACCTTTAACGAAGCGCTCTATAAGGCGTTTCTTGGTGCAGGAGTGACGCTGCCAAAGCATAAGCAGATGATCATGACGGTCAAGGATGCCGATAAGCCGGAGGCGGTGGAGGTTGCAAAGCGTTTTGTGGCGCTCGGCTATAAGATATATGCGACAAGAAGTACGGCGAAGTATTTAAAGGAGCACGGAGTCGATGCACTGCGCGTCAATAAAATTTCGCAGGAATCGCCGAATGTGCTGGATCTGATTCTGGGACACAAGATCGATCTTGTCATTGATACACCGACACAGGGGAACGGAGATAAGTCGCGCGACGGATTTTTGATCCGCAGGAATGCGATTGAGACGGGCGTGTACTGTATTACTGCGATGGATACGGCAAATGCGCTTGCCCGGAGTCTTGAGACGGCGATGGAGACTTTGACGCCGGTGAATATTGCGAGGGTGTGAACCGCAAGGCAGTTACTTTCATAAGCTTATAGCAACGATTTTTGGCAGATACCTTGACCCTCCATTTTGATTGTGGTATATTTATAACATAAAGAGCGAAATATAACACATTATAGGGGGAAGGAATATGAAAAGCAGGATCAATTATCTTGGGTTTTTGTCACTGCTGTCGCTGATCGCAGTTTTAGGATGGACGACAGAAAATAACGGACTATACGGATTTTTTGGATTTGCTTACTATGTCCGTTATTTTTGGATAACACCGGATGAGTTTTTCCGTCTTAATCTGCAAAAGGCTGCCACGTTTGCATTTATGGCGGAGATGCTCTCTCTCGTACCGTTTATGTTTTTCTGTGTGTACCGGTATGGTTCCGTAAAAGCTGTTCCGATGTCATTTGGATTAAGCTTTGCGGTTACAATTTTTGCTTTTACCGCTGCTCTCATTGTTTTGGAGTGGAGAGAACGAAGGGGAGCTGTGTATGATTAAAAACCGTATCAGAGAATATCGGGCAAAATATGATATGAAGCAGGAGGACTTGGCGAAGCGGGTCGGGGTACGCAGAGAGACGATCGGAAATCTGGAAAAAGGAAGATATAATCCATCACTGGTGCTGGCATGGAATATCGCAAAGGTCTTTGACGTTTCTATTGAAGAAATATTTACGGTCGAGGAGTAGATCATACGGGATCTGCATTGTGCAAAAACAACGAGCGACACGCTTCGCGAGCCGCTCTTATGTCAATAAAATGGCAGCAACCGAATCTGATTTCGGTTGCTGCCGTTTTTCGTTGCATCAGTCTCTGATATATGGGTAGCAGTCCCCTGCGTTTAACGCAGCCATGCCGGCAGCGATAGCATCAATATGTTCCATAAAATAGGTTTTGAATTTTTTGAACATGATCGTTTCCTCCTTAAGAATTTTCTTTTTTGTTTGCGTTAGGTTTTGTCATCTGACAGGTATCATGATACAGGAGAACCATGCGTAAAACCAGATATGATATTAGTGAAAAATAGGGCGATATTGACTTTTTATGTTGTACAACATAGAAATGACTGCTATACTGCACTTAAAGTTCATAGAAAATGCGTAAAGGGAGGGCTTGGAAATGTCTGGAAAAGAGGGAAAAACTTATGAGAACGTCAATTTAAAGCCGGACGTGGGCTTTGACATCCGTTTCGTGACAATGAAGCATAATTCACCGTTTCACTGGCACAGGGAGCTGGAGCTTCTCTATATCCTAAACGGGCATGCAACGGTGCATATGGACGGCGGACGCTATGAGCTAAACCCGCTTGACGCTATTGTGATGGACTATGCAAAGGTACATGAGGTTATTTATGAACTGCCGCAGACCATGGGAATCTGCATTCATGTGTCAAGGCAATTGCTGCGCCGTTATCTGGGGGAGGCAGAGCCGTTTGAGATCCGCTGTATCGGACAGCGGCTGACGAAGGAGCAGGAGGAGCCATACAGCAGCCTGTGTTCCTTTTTAAAGGAGCTTACGGTTCTTTATGTGGATCAGCAAAAGACGTACCGGCTTAAGAGCACCGCCCTGATCTTAAATATTCTTGCCTGTCTTATGGAGCATTTTGCCAATCCGGTGACACTGTCTGCCACAGCCGCAAAAATCGGAAATATGGAGCGCTTAGAGCGTATCTGCGATTATGTGGAGCAGCATTACCGAGAGGAGCTCACATTGCAGGAGGCGGCGGACGAGCTGGGACTTAACCGGGAATATTTCTGTCGTTTTTTTAAGCAGAATACAGGAAATTCTTTTATCCAATATGTCAATCAGGTGCGTATTAACCACATTTATCAGGAGCTGCTTCATACGGACGAGAGCGTGCAGGAAATATTGGAGCAGCATGGATTTTTTAATCAAAAGCTGTTTTATCGGATGTTTAAGGAGCGGTATGGCTGCACGCCGAGGGAGGCGCGGGACATGGCGCGAAACAATCCATATCTTTAAATTTTTATAAAATGTTTTGAAATTTAGGAAAAAAGTGGTACAATTATGAAAACAAAAGGAAAAGATGGACGCGCGAATTTGTGCTGAAGCGACGCAAATTCAAATCGCAGAGCCGAATCCGAAATGCGGCTCGTGTTTCCTCGCATCAAATCGCTTCGGAATGGAGGATAAATATGAAGATCAAGAATATTACGGATGTAGAAGGGTTTTTTAAAGTGGTAGATTCCTGTGCGGGAAAGGTTGAGCTTTTGACGGGAGAAGGGGATCGTTTGAATCTGAAATCAAAGCTGTGCCAGTATGTTTCACTGACCAGTATTTTAAAATCAGACGTTGAGATTCCGGAGCTTGAGGTTGTGGCATATGAGCCGGAGGATACGGAAAAGATCATCAAATTCCTGATGGAGGGCTAAGGTCCGACATTGGAGATAGGGGCAGCCGCTGTTGGTATGCCCCTGTTTTTTTGCTTGATGGGAAGCAAAGTTTCCCATCAAGCAAAAGCCCTCGTGGGTCTTGCACTGCGGCGGAATGGAACGGTGTCGCTGATGCGCCCCGCCGCAGGCGGAGAGTTTCGCTTTATAATAGACTTCGTTCTCCAACGAAAAAACTCCGCAGGATCGCAACGTGGAGAATGACATGGTATGGTCTATTGTGACTGTGTCACAGTATATTTGAGGAGTGATGTCATATAATGACATCATACTATGCTTAAGAAATTAAAGGAGTAGAATAATAGATATGGAATTTCATGAGATTACACTGCAGGATCGGGAGTGGATGAGCCAGAGGCTTGCCGAGGACGACCGGAATGCCTGCGAATATACATTTGCCAATAATTTTATTTGGAGAAAGATTTATGGGGTAGCGGTAGCACAGCTTTACGGCTGTCTTGTCATTCGCTTTATGCAGGGCGGCAAATACTGCTATTCCTATCCGGTGGGTGCGGGAGATAAGCGCAGGGTGATCGAGGAGCTGATTAGCCGCTGCAAAGAGGACGGACAGCCGCTTCGCATGTCCCCGCTTTCTAAGGAGGATGCAAAGCAGCTTTCGCTGTGGTTTCCGGAAAAATTCCTGATCGAGCCGCAGAGGGATGATTTTGATTATATTTATGCGAGAGAGAAGCTGGTAAGCTTGTCCGGGAAAAAGCTGCACGGTAAGCGGAATCATATCGCGCGCTTTAAGGATGGCGGCGACTGGAATTATGAGCCGCTTTCGGATGACAATCTGGAGGAGTGCCGCACGATGACCTATACATGGATGAAAATGCGCTCCGAGAAGTGGAACGAGGAGATGGAGAAAGAGGTTTCAGTGCTGCATGAAGCATTTGACAACCGAAAGGAGCTTGGACTTATCGGAGGCGTGCTCCGCAGAGAGGGAGAGATCGTAGCATTTACGATGGGAGAACCGCTAAATTCCGACACGTTTGTCGTGCATTTTGAGAAGGCGTTTCCGGACATGCAGGGTGCTTATCCGATGATCAATCAACAGTTTGTCCTCCATGCCTGCGAGGGTTATAGCTATGTGAACCGTGAGGAGGATACCGGAGATCTGGGACTTCGCAAGGCGAAATTATCTTATTATCCCGAAATTTTACTGGAAAAGTATGCCGCCATAGAGAGCGAAGTGGTGTATGCAAGGAAAGAGGAGGAAGGTGATCAGATCAAAGAGCTCTGGGAGGTCTGCTTTGGGGATGAGGCGTCGTATATTGATTTTTATCTGGAAAATCGTATGACAGATTACAATATGCTGGTACTTCATGAGGACGGAAAAATCGTCTCCATGGCAAGCTTTTTACCGGTGCGCTATGAGCATAACGGGGAGGAGACTGCTGCACGCTACGTCTATGCGGTGGCGACGCTCCCGAAATACCGGGGACGGGGATATGCGTCAAAGATTTTAAGCTTTGCGAAAGAGCACTACGGACAGCCGCTTTTGCTTGCTCCGGCGGGAGAGGAGCTGACGGGCTATTATGAGCGCCTTGGCTTTGTGCGTGCCTTTCCTGATACGAGAGAGCAGGAGCACATCACCATGACAGCCCTCTCTGCGCAGGAGAGCGGGGGTGCGATGAAGGCGCTGGCAGCGAAAGATTATGTCAGACTTCGCGACGGGAAACTGCGCTGTGACGGATATGTGCAGTGGGATGACCAGGCTGTGGCTTATGCGATCGCGCTTTGCGAGAGAGCGGGCGGCGGAGCGTTTCTGCTGCAGGAAGAAACTGGGGAGGAGGAGCTGCTGCTCTATGAGAAAGAGGACGATACGCTGGTGATCGTCGAGACAACGCTTGCGCGGGACAGGTTAAAGGAGAAGCTTCCGGCTTTACTGACTGAGAGCGGGACAAGCCGCGTGCGCTACGGGCAGATGCCGGGAATGCTGTGGCTGCCGGAAGGGATGAAGGATTGGTTTGCAGGAGAGCAGGGCTATCTTGCGCTGACACTCGCATAGTATTTCTAAATATTCTGAAAAATTTATATAAAATGCATATATTTTCTTGATATAATGCGGAAATATGTTATAATAAAGACATGATATATCTGTATCAAATAAACCACAAGGGGGCAGACATCATGAGGATCAGGATTACAGGAAGAAATATCGAGTTGACAGACGGACTTAAGGCAGCGGTTGAGGACAAGCTTCAAAAGCTTGAGAAGTATTTTACACCGGACACAGACGTATATGTGACATTGAGCGTGGAGAAGGAGAGACAGAAGGCGGAGGTTACGATACCGATGAAGGGGAATTACGTCCGCTCCGAGCAGGTGAGCAGCGATATGTATGTATCGATCGATCTCGTGGAGGAGGTCATTGAGCGCCAGCTCAAGAAGTACCGGACGAAGCTTGTGACCAAGCACCAGAATGCTGCAGCTGTATTTAAGCAGGAGTTCTTAGAGCAGACGCCGCAGGAGGATGAGGAGATCCGGATTACGAGAAGTAAGAAATTTTCCATGAAGCCGATGTATGCCGAGGATGCTTGTGTGCAGATGGAGCTGCTGGGACATGATTTCTTTGTGTTTATTAATGCAGAGACCGAGGAGGTCAACGTCGTCTATAAGAGAAAGGGAAATACTTACGGACTGATCGAGCCGGAGGATTAAGGACAGGGACGTATGAGAAGCGGGAGCGCCCGCCCAATGAATTTAGATTCGTTGGGCGGGCGCTCTCCTTTTTTTGCTTTATAGGAAAGTTCCTCCCCTATAAAGCAAAACCCCTCCGGGGGATCGCACTGCGGCGGGATGGAACTGTGTCGCAGCTGCGACCCGCCGCAGGCGGAGAATCTCGCCTGCGAGATTCTTTGTTTGGAAGCATGGGCGCGCGCCGTATAAAACCTGCACTGCGCATTGCTTCTGCACGGATTGCGCATGTGCATACAGGATAAATGAAATATAATTATATTTGTAGTTTTTGTAAAGCCCGCATGGCAGAAAAGAAAGATGAGAAATACAAAAGATGAAAAGAGTAAGGCAGGAAAAAGGAATTTAGAGCAGAGTGAGCTGCTGCTGCATATGATACAGGAGAACCGGGGGCTGCTGGAGCATATTGCGTGTGTTTATGAGTTGGATTATGTGCGGATAAGCTTATTAAAGCACATTTTTCTTCAGATGAGGGATTTAGAAAAGCTCGATAAGGTCAGAGATGACATTTACCGGTATGGAAGCATGATAAAGGGGGATGATCTGCTTGCCAGACAGATGTTTTTGTGGCTGGCAGAAATGGCGGATGTAGTTAGTCCATAAAAACGGCAGATAAGTGCCAGAACAGGAGGAGCGTGTCATGCGGGCGTTTGTTTGGAATTCACAAGGTTTTTTCTTGCCACGGCAATGAAAAAGATATATGATAAAGCGAGATAAAGTTTTGTTGAAGGAGAGCAGATACGATGAAAATTGTTGTATTAGCCGGAGGTCTTAGTACGGAGCGTGACGTATCCTTTAAGACTGCTGAGATGGTTGCGGGAGCATTAAGAGAAAACGGGCATCAGGTGATCGTACTTGATGTTTTTATGGGATATAGCGATAAAGAGGAGGATCTTACGGATATTTTTGAACGTGGAGAGGAGGTAAGCGTTAAGGCAGAGGGAATTTCCCAGACAGCCCCGGACCTTGCGCGGATCAAAGCACAGCGGAAGGATCAGTCGGATTGCTTCTTTGGACCGAATGTTCTGGCATTGTGCCGGATGGCAGATCTCGTGTTTATGGGACTTCACGGAGCAAACGGAGAGGACGGAAGGATTCAGGCGACATTCGATCTGTTCGGTATCCGCTACACAGGCAGCGGTTATATGGGAAGCGCACTGGCGATGGATAAGGGAAGGGCAAAGCAGCTTTTTTCAATGAGTGGGATTCCGACGCCCAAAGGGGCGTGCATCAAAAAAGGGGAGGATCGGGCGCTTGACGCGTTTGGGCTGACGCTGCCCTGCATTGTAAAGCCGTGCTGTGGCGGTTCAAGCATCGGCGTTGCGATCGTGCATTCGCAGCAGGCGTATGAGGCGGCGTGTGAGGCGGCGTTTGAGCTGGAGGATACGCTGATCGTTGAGCAGTTTATTACGGGACGGGAGTTTTCGGTCGGCGTGCTTGACGGCAAGCCGCTGCCTGTGATTGAGATTGCGCCGGTTAAGGGCTTTTATGACTATAAGAATAAATATAAGGCGGGAAGTGCGGTAGAGACCTGTCCGGCAGAGCTTTCTTTTGCATTGGCGGAAAAGATGCAGCAGTATGCAAAACGGGCGGCGGAGGTATTAGGATTGGAAGTATATTCCCGCTCAGATTTTTTGCTGGATGAAGCGGGGAATATGTACTGTCTGGAGGCGAATACGCTTCCCGGTATGACGCCGACAAGTCTGCTCCCGCAGGAGGCGCAGGCAGCCGGAATGGATTTCAATCAGCTTTGTGAGAAGATCATAGCGCTCTCTCTAAGCAAATACGAGGGGTAGGTGAAGTCTATGGAAGGTATGACGCTGGAGAATATCGCACGCGTGTGCGGAGGAACGTATATCGGCACGGAGGAGAAACGATATTGTGAAGTAAGCGGCGTTGTGATCGACAGCCGACTGGTCGAGCCGGGGTTTTTATTTATCCCGATCAAGGGCGCGCGGGCGGACGGACATGACTTTATTCCGGCTGTCTTTGCTAAGGGGGCGCTTGCGGTCTTGTCGGAGCATGTGCTTTCTGATGCGCCGGGACCTTATATTCTGGTGGAGTCTGCCGTGGCTGCAATGAAGCAGATGGCAAAATTTTACCGGCGTGTGCTTGGTATTCCGGTTGTGGGCATTACCGGAAGCGTCGGAAAGACGAGTACCAAGGAAATGATCGCGTCTGTGCTGGAGCAAAAATACCGTGTGCTCAAGACGGAAGGGAACTTGAATAACGAGATCGGTCTGCCGCTGACGATTTTTAAAATCCGTAAGGAACACGAGGTTGCGGTGCTTGAGATGGGCATTTCCGAGTTTGGAGAAATGGAGCGGCTTTCGGATATGGCGCAGCCGGATATTTGCGTGATCACCAATATCGGTCTTTGCCATTTGGAGAATTTAAAGACAAGAGACGGGATTTTAAAGGCAAAGACCGAGTGCTTTGCGCATTTAGCGCCGCAGGGGACGGTTGTGTTAAACGGCGATGATGACAAGCTGGCGCAGATCCGGATGGTCAACGGAAAGCCGGTGACGTTTTACGGACTGGAAAAAGAGGCAGCCTTGTTTACAGACGAGGCGGGAGAGCGGTCTCTGGCAGAAAAAGAGGTTTATGCAACCGGGGTACATACGATAGGAATTGAGGAGACAGAGGCTGTCATTCATATGGGCAGGGAGCAGTTTACGGTGAGGATTCCGCTTGCGGGAGAGCATAACGTTTACAATGCGCTGGCAGCCGTCTGTGTCGGCAAAGAACTCCTGCTTTCGGCAGAGGAGATGAGGCAGGGGATTGCGGCGGTGCGCACGGTCAGCGGAAGGAGCCACCTGATCAAAAAAGACGGAATTACGGTGATTGACGACTGCTATAATGCAAATCCGGTTTCGATGAAGGCGTCGTTGGATGTTTTGGCAAAGGCACCGGGACGTACGATCGCGGTGCTTGGAGACATGGGAGAGCTTGGGGAGCAGGAGCGGGAGCTTCATGCCATGGTGGGCAGACATTTTGCAGGAAAAGGAATCGATGCGCTCTTTTGCACCGGGGAGCTTTCGGCATCACTGGCTAAGGAGGTTCGCCGTGTCAGTCCCAAGACACGGGTATTGGAGTTTAGCGATAAGGATACGCTGATAGAGGCGCTGCTGGCATATAAGATGGGCGGAGATACGATTCTGGTAAAGGCTTCGCATTTTATGGGATATACTGCGGTGATAGAGGCGCTGCTGGCATAAGCGGGGGAAGGAAACGAAAGAAAAATGCCCCAAAAAAGGAGAGCGGTAAGATGATACAGACATTTAAGATCATGAAAAATTTTTGTGCCGGGATATGGGAGTATGATGCAAGGGGGAATTTATTGTACATGCATCATGATACCATGACGGAAAAATTATGCGGAAGATGGCTGGATTATGATGAGGTGTCCCAACTGTATTTCAAAAAATATGTGCATAAGTCAGACAGGAAGCTGTGGCAGCAGTTTATGACAAAAGAGTATCTGCGCGCGGTGCTTGACGGAGAGCAGCCGCCAAAGCGCTTTAGTCTGCGTCTGTTCCGCGAGGACGGGACGATGGAGTGGCATGAGATTTTTATGGAGACTTCCAATCGGGACACGCTTCTTCTGGCGAGCCGGGATATGCAGGATATGGGACATAATTCGGTGATCGTAAAGGCGGTCGATCCCGACTTTGATTTTGTGTCTTATATCGATGTGGACGATGGGACCTGCGTGCTCTATCCGTCAAAGAACACGACGGCGATTCTTCCGACTGCAGATTCGGATGATTACCGGAAGGCATTTCATGAATTTAACCGTGTTTATGTGATTCCTGAGGAGGAGGCAGTCCTGACGCAGAAGATGGAGATCCCGTATGTGGTAAATGAGCTGCGTGATAAGGATGAGTTTATTTTATTTGCCACAATACAGGAAAATGGAAAGCTGTTTTATAAGAAGCTTAGGTTTTGCTATCTGGATGACACAAAAAAGACGATTCTGCTTTCGCGCACGGACATTAGCGACATTGTGGAGGGACAGAGAGCCTCCATGGAGGAGGAACGGCTGCAGAAGTATTATCTCGATAATCTTCCGGTTGCCTGCTGCGTGATGCGAATCGTTTTTGACGAGCAGGGTAATCCCGAGGATATGATATATTCCTACACAAACCAGAAATATGCGAGCCTTTACGGGGTAAGATATGGAGAGCTGATCGGTAAGAAGTATTTTGAGCTTTGCTGTGAGGCAGATAAAAGCTGGCTCAATTACTGCTATGAGACGGCATATTTCGGCGAGGAGAAGGTTTTTGAGAAATACCGCCCGGAAATCAAAAAGCACCTGATGGTCTACACCTTTCAGCCGGAGAAGGGGAGCTGCGGCTGCGTGCTTCAGGATATTTCCGAGCGGAGATTTTTGCAGGAGGAGCTGGAAAAGAGCAGACAGAAGCTAAGGCGCGTGCTGGAGGCTTCCATGCAGATCATTTTCCAGTACGATCTGAAAAGCGACGAGGTCCTGTTCTTAAAGGCGCGTGATCTTGGCGAGACGTCTGTCATTAAGGCGGAGGATCTTTTTGTGCGGCTTCGCAGAGACGGGATCATAGAGGAACGTGATCTGACGGAATTACAGAATGCACTTTTGGAATTTAAGTCGGGGGAGCATAAGGTGACGCTTGAGTTTCGTGCAAGGAGAGGATTCCCGGATGAGTTCCGCTGGTATCGTATCACCATTTTTGATTATCGGGAGGTCGGCACACATGAGCGCTGCGCGATGGGGTATTTACAGGACATCGACATGGAAATGAAGCGGCAGGAGCTGCTTCAGCAGGAGGCGCAGACAGACGCTCTTACCGGAGTTTTGAACACGAGGGCAGGGCAGAAGGAGATGCGTGCAAGACTTGCGGAGCAAAGACCGAATCCCTATAATATCATGCTGATCTTAGATATTGATAACTTTAAGCAGATCAATGACAATGAGGGGCATATGGTTGGCGATGAGGTCTTAAAGGAGTTTTCATGGCTGCTTCAGATGACGTTCCGGTCGGAGGATATTATTTACCGTCTCGGAGGAGATGAGTTTGTCGTCTTTATGGAAAAGATTGAGCATCCGCATGAAAATATCGCGCAGATCATGAAGCGATTTCGGGAAAAGCTTCAGCAGGATTGCAGGATTCATGTAAAGATCACATGCAGTGTTGGGATCTATGCGACCAATGAGAGCTGTGAGTTTCAGGAATATTATAAATATGCCGATGAGGCTTTGTATGAGACAAAGCGCAGAGGCAAGGACGGGTATACATTGAGAGTGAAAGGTGAGAGTGAAACAGAGAAAGGAGCCGCGCGGTTTTAGTGCGGCTCCTTTCCTTGTTCCTTGAGCATATCGCCGATGATCGCCTGACAGTAGCTGCCAAGCTTTTTGCGTGTCTCCTTATCAAGCTCGTTTGGATAGATCGGTTTTCCGTATTGAAGGATCACATGTGTTGACTTTATTTTCGGCAGATGATTTTCGAAAATATCGGCAGAGTTTGTCAGTGCCATCGGAATGATTGGGCAGCCTGTTTTTTCCGCCATCTTAAAGCTGCCCTCTTTAAACGGCAGAAGCAGTTCGTCCGTCGTATTTCTTGTACCCTCCGGGAAGATGCACATAGAAATTCCGTTTTTTATATTTTCAATCCCGGCAAGGATCGTTTTGAGTCCTTCCTTCACGTCCTCGCGGTTTAAGAACAGACAGTGCAGACGCTTCATCCAGAGGGAGAGCAGCGGCACTTTTTTCATGGAATCCTTGGAAACGTAGCCGGTCAGGCGCGGGCACCGCGCATAGGTGATGACGATGTCGAAAAAGCTTTTGTGATTTCCGATGTAGAGGACCGGCCGGTCGGTCGGGACGTTTTCCTCTCCGATGACTGTCAGCTTTGTACCGGAGAGCACAAGGATCATACGAAACGCCCACTGCACCATGCGAAGCTGGCTGATCTCTGCGGCATATGGATAAAATTTGGAAATGATCCATTCGATTCCGAGAATCGGGATGCCGATAATTAAATAGAGTGTGAGAAATAAGATAACAAGAATAAAACGAAGCATAAAAATTCCTTCCTAACGTGCATATACTTATGTGTATCAGAACCATTATAAAGGGAAAAGCAGGGAAAGGCAACCGGAGAATCATGGTGTCATATTTTTGCGTGTAGGTTTGTCAAACATTTGTTACACTGACCGTGGAAAAATCCCGCAGTACCT
>JAHZFL010000012.1 GCA_019421345.1 Roseburia sp.
AGGCATCTCTGCTTTTTAAATATTCAGTTGTAACATATGTATTGTAATCCTACACCTTTTTGTGAATTGCAGCTTATCTATCGTTGACATGCACACATTTTTTTGCTATTATCTGACTAATATATTTTTATCACAAGCACAGGATAATGATAAAGAAAGCGAGGAAAACAGAATGGGAACAATAATTGGTGAAGGAATTACTTTTGATGATGTGCTCTTAGTACCTCAGTACTCAGAAGTAACGCCAAATATGATCGATCTGACCACACATCTGACCCAAAAGGTTGTTTTAAATATCCCTATGATGAGCGCCGCAATGGACACCGTCACAGAACACAGAATGGCAATCGCCATGGCAAGACAGGGCGGTATCGGTATTATTCACAAAAATATGTCAATTCAGGCTCAGGCGGATGAGGTAGATAAGGTAAAGCGTTCTGAAAACGGCGTCATTACAGACCCGTTTTTCCTCTCTCCATCACATACACTTTTGGACGCTGAGAATTTAATGCGTAAATTTCGCATTTCCGGCGTTCCGATCTGCGAAAACGGAAAGTTAGTCGGAATTATCACAAACCGTGATTTAAAATTTGAGACAGACTTTACAAAAAAAATCAAAGAGAGCATGACCTCAGAGGGACTCATCACAGCTCCCGAAGGAATCACCTTAGAGGAGGCAAAAATGATCCTTGCAAAAGCACGCAAGGAAAAGCTCCCGATTGTCGATAAGGATTTCCATTTAAAAGGTCTTATTACCATCAAGGATATTGAAAAACAAATTAAATATCCACTCTCGGCGAAGGACGAGCTTGGTCGTCTGCTCTGCGGAGCCGGCGTCGGAATTACCGGTAATATGATGGATCGTGTAGAAGCGCTGGTTAAGGCTCATGTCGATGTCATTGTTCTTGACTCTGCGCACGGTCATTCAAAAAATATATTAGAAGCCGTCAAAGAAATCAAGACATCCTATCCTCATTTACAGGTAATTGCCGGAAATGTTGCGACCGGAGAAGCAACCCGCGACCTCATCTCGGCAGGTGCGGATGCCGTAAAGGTTGGCATTGGTCCCGGTTCGATCTGTACCACGCGTGTTGTTGCCGGTATCGGAGTTCCGCAGATTACTGCGATCATGGACTGCTACAATGTTGCCAAAGAGTCCGGCATTCCAATTATCGCAGACGGTGGCATTAAATATTCCGGTGATCTGACAAAGGCACTCGCCGCAGGAGCTAACGTATGTATGATGGGCAGCCTGTTCGCGGGATGTGATGAAGCTCCCGGCACATTTGAGTTATATCAAGGTAGAAAATATAAGGTATACCGTGGTATGGGTTCTCTTGCCGCTATGGAAAACGGCAGCAAGGACCGCTATTTCCAGGAGGGCGCGAAAAAGCTTGTCCCAGAAGGCGTGGAAGGTCGTGTTGCCTATAAGGGAACTGTAGAAGATACTGTTTTCCAGATGGTTGGCGGTATCCGTTCCGGTATGGGATATTGCGGATGCCCTACCATTGAAGACTTAAAGACCAAGAGTAAATTTGTGAAAATCTCCGCTGCTGCGCTCCGTGAGAGTCATCCGCATGACATTCACATCACAAAAGAAGCTCCAAACTACAGTATTGACGAATAACCCGTTCCTTTATATAATACTTTTGTAATTTACAAACATTCCGGCACAGTTTCTGTGCCGGAAACTACTTGCCGGCAAAATGAATGTTGTCTGGCACTATTTTAGTTGAGGTGAATTTATTTGGATTCTGGTGACATATTTCAATTAGTATTTTTAGTTATTTTACTTTTATTATCTGCATTCTTTTCTTCCGCAGAGACAGCGCTTACCACCGTAAACCGTATTCGTATGCGTACACTTGCAGAGGACGGTGACAAACGGGCAGAGCGCGTACTCCGCATCACTGATGATTCCGGAAAGATGCTTTCCGCTATTCTTATCGGCAATAATATCGTGAACCTTTCCGCGTCCTCGATCGCAACCTCTTTGGCGATTGAGCTCTGGGGCAGCGTTGGCGCCGGTATCGCAACCGGTATCTTAACGTTACTTATTTTGATATTTGGAGAAATCTCTCCGAAAACGCTTGCTACCATTTATTCGGAACGCATTGCACTCACCTATTCTGCTGCAATCGAGCTGCTGATCAAAATATTAACTCCGGTTATTTTTCTTATTAATAAGCTCTCTATGGGCTTTCTGCTTTTAATGCGTGTCGATCCAAAAGCCGGCGAACAGCAATTAACCGAGGAGGAGCTTCGCACAATCGTAGATGTTGGTAAGGAATCCGGGGTTCTTGAAACAGAAGAACATGAAATGATCAATAACCTGTTTGATTTTGGTGATGCACAGGCAAAGGAAGTAATGGTTCCTCGAATTGACATGACCTTTGCAAATATTGCAAGCACTTACGATGAGCTTATTGAAATTTTCCAGGAGGATAAATTTACAAGACTTCCCGTATACGAAGATACCACCGATAATGTCGTCGGCATTCTTAACATGAAGGATCTTTTGCTTTATAAGGACAAGGCTCACTTCTGTATTCGTGACATTATGCGTGAACCTTACTTCACCTATGAACACAAGAATACAGCCGAGCTTTTTATGGAAATGCGAAAATCCTCCATTTCTCTTGCCATCGTCCTTGACGAATATGGTGCAACCGCAGGATTAATTACTCTGGAAGACCTTCTTGAGGAAATTGTCGGTGAAATTCGTGACGAATATGACACGGATGAGGAGGATTCTATCCTTCCCTTGAATGAACGGGAATTTCTCGTACTTGGTTCCACCAATCTCGATGATCTTTGCGATGCCCTTTCACTTGATTTTCGTTCGGAAGATTATGATACCATCGGGGGCTACCTTGTCGGTTTGCTTGACCATCTTCCCGAAAAAAATGAAATTATCATTACGGATGACAATGTTCTTCTTCGGGTCGAACAAATGGACAAAAACCGCATTGAAAAAATTTATATTAAGAAGCCTGAGGAAAAAGCAGAGAATGAAGTGGTTTCTGCCCCCTAAAGCTTTTAGAATATTGACACAGAAATTCAGATCTCACATCAGCAATTCTGCGATAGAGAACTATTTCTGTGTCATTTTTCTTTCTGTAGTCCGGCTTTTATATACTGATCATAAAAATTTTGTAACGCTTCCTCCGTGCTCCATATATCACTCTTTAGAATATATTTCTTCATCGCTACAATTTCCTCCCGCGTAAATGCATATGTCTCAATCGCTGTGCCCTTACTAAGATTTCTAAACGCTTCTTTCATTATCGACATATACTCCTGATCTGTTTTCCAAACAGAATCATCTGCTATCCCACCATTCTCATATGGCTGATAATAATAATGCTCATTGATAAAGCGCGTCGTTTCCTTTGGTTCTACTTCTTGCGGCGCAGTATCTACCACATGCACCGTAATCTGCTTTCTATAGACACTTCCGACGCTATCTACGACGGTTAGATTCTCCGTGCAGCTTCCGCTGCTTTTAAATTGCGTAAAGTCTGTCATTGCATAATCCGGGATAGAAAAGGATGTACCATTTTCATGAAATCCCGGCAGTATCGGACTTCCGTCCTCACGATCTGATGCAGTGGCATGGCTTAATATCTCCATATCTGTAATAAAACCACTCTGTGCCTGTTCCAAAGTATAATAAAGGTCCGATGCCTGAATCCACGGGCAATCATCCCAAATCGCGTATAAGGGAATTACTGCCCCGTTTTGACTTGTCACCCCCGCTGCATCTGCCAAAGCTTTTACATCAACTGTTTCTCCTGCCTTCCATTGCGGCGTTAAACTATCCTTTCCTGCTTCTAACGACCAGCCTAAAAAGACAGATAGATAAACCTTTGGTGTTTGCTCCAGCTTCCCTGAGACAGCTTCTTCACCGCTCTGTTCAGTTACATTGCCTTCTCCTTCCTGCGTGACAGGAGAATTTGTTTCTTCCAAAGATGTTTGTTGATCATCTCCCTGTACAGGTTCTCCTTGTTCTGCCACTCCATCCGGCGATGTCACGTCTTCTTTATTTGCTTGTTCTGTTTCATCTGCTTGCTCCACCCCTTGATCTGATGATTGAGTCTTCAAATCAGTATGATTTTCTTCTGCCTGCTTTCCTTCTTCCGTCTCTCCCGAAAGACTAAGCGCACCGGAAAGAACTGCATCCGTGACATTCACGCCTTCCTGCGTATACTTTACATATTGGGCCGCTGCATCCGGCAGGGAAATCTGTTGATCATACTGTGTTGCAATATCTCCAATCTGCGTCAACTCTGCCCCGCCGTTTGGATCAAAGGTAATCGTATAGGCGTTTGCTTCAGCCTCTGCACGCATTGTGATGTTTTGGTTCGGCATCTGGAAGCCATAATCTTTTTCTGCTGTACTGTAACTGCCCGTCCACCCCTTCCAGTGATAGCCCGGCTTTACCGCAGCCCCGATATTTACATTACTTCCATACAGATAATCACCGCCTCCTGTGACCGATTCGATTCCGTCACCAGCCTGTACGTCCAAAGTGTATTTTGGTACTGCTTTTGATTCTGCCGTCCACATCCGTTCGATCCAATATCCGGTATTTGTTCCGTCTGAGCGGAGATAACCATGAAATCCGGCACTGTTTTCAAAAACTTTCTTTCCTCCATTATTTACCTGACACTGCACGGTATAGCTGATCGTGCTGCCATTCATCATGGACGCTACTTCACTTCCGCTGAAGGTAACCGTATTTCCGTTAATCGTTCCCTCAATCTGTGTACTGCCATTTACAACGGCTGTTGCACCCGTTGGCGTCAATGCGCTGTCTAGCTGCACGGTCATATTTCCTTCGTAAATTCCAGTATCATTCGTGTCTGCCACGTTGCCAAACTCCCCTTCCACGGTCACGCTTGATCCACTGTGTACCGTAGTCGTCTGTGTTCCCACAAAATCCGGGTAAGCAATATCTACCGCCATTCCTAACAGAAATGAGGTCGTCCAGCCTGTGTTTTGTACTGTCAGATTGATACGGTTCGCCTGATTGCCCATACTGCCGTCAATATTTGATAAATCCATACGGATACAACCCTTGTCACGGTCTCTGGCATTTACCAAACTTCCGTTTTTATAAAGCCCGGCAGAGTTAGTCGTGTTAGAAGCAACCTTTCCAATAACATCTCCGCGTTCATTGTATGTTTCGATGTTTTCTGTCATGGCTTCATAGGTACTTGAGTTTGATGCCCCAAAAAAGACTTGCCCGGTTGCCGCTCCTACAGATTTTGACTTTAAGCCTTTTCCAAAAGATAACTCCGATCCAAAATCTTTTCCAAGATAAAACTTTGCTCCCATATCGAGCTTTACTGCCCGCACCGGAAAGCTGTCATCCTCCTCTACAACGATCATCTGCCATGATCCGGGAGCTTCTCCGCCTCCCCGGTCTCCGTCATCCCCCCAATGAAAGTAAGGAATGTTACAAACTGCATACTCACCATATCCGGAATTTCTGACAATCTCTGTCACATCCGCAGCCATGCAAAACATGCTGCGCATTCCCGGATTGCCGCCAACTACACGCCAGTCATTGATCGCATACTCTGGAGCAATGCTATACCTTCCGCCACCGGGTGTAATAAATCCAACTGAACGAGTTATCCCCTGCTTTGCTCTTGTCTGCCAAACAAGATACGCATACTTAATCTTACTTGTGTCTGTGGAACGCTCCAAGGCTGCCGTAGAACTGTTGGCATAACCGTCTGTCAAATCGTTATAAATCTTTTTAGCGACCGCCCCTCCGTCCGGGCTATACCATGTATAATGATTCGTATTGCCGATATAATTAATCTTATATCTGCCGACACGCGTTCCAATCAATGACTGTGTCGTATCCTGACCTGTCACCGCAGCATCTGTCTGACTTGGCATTGCCACTGCTAAACAAATACATACAAGCAATCCCGCCAACGCCTTTTTCGTATGAAATCTTTTGATCATCTACCGATCTGTTCCCTCCACTCTAATGCCATGTTGATGAACCACCTAAATCTGTACCGTCATCTGCGCCTGTTCCCGGTTGCGGTATAAATTCTTCAAACCCCATATTTTCCCACTCCTCCTGGGTTGTTCCTGAAAAGCCGGCATCCCCACTTCCGGCATTTCCCATGTTTCCATTTCCTGTACTGCCGCTATTGTCTGTACTGCCGCTGTTTTCGGTATTCCCCGTACTTCCGGCAGTGCCTGCATTTTGATCTGCTCCTTCCTCCGCGTTTCCCTTATTTTGATTCGTATTTCCTGCATTGCCGCTTGACTGGCTTGATGCTCCGGCAGTGCCAACGTTCCC
The DNA here is from genome assembly GCA_019421345.1 of Roseburia sp. Taxonomy (GTDB): domain Bacteria; phylum Bacillota; class Clostridia; order Lachnospirales; family Lachnospiraceae; genus Roseburia. The sequence goes on from JAHZFL010000012.1 coordinate 6,329, forward strand.
TGCGTTGTTCGGTGCTCCGCTATTCCCGCTTGACTGGCTTGATGCTCCGGCAGTGCCAACGTTCCCTGCATTGTTCGGTACTCCGCTATTCCCACTAGGCTGGCTTGATGCTCCGGCAGTGCCAACGTTCCCTGCATTGTTTCCCGCATCTGCATTGCCTGTATTTGCCTGTTTCTTTTCTGACGTCCTTTTCCCACTCGATTTTTCTGATTTCTTCTCTGTTACTGTAACAGATGCCCTTTTCTCCGCACAAAAACCCTCTCCATCCGCTGCCCTGTAAAGAATCTCATAGGTTCCTACCGTATCAAGCTTTACCGCCGCCGCATCGCAGACAATCCGATCGGTGATGTCTGCTCCCTGGTAATCCGTTGCCGTCACACCATCTAAATAATCCACACGCTCTGTTCCTACTGTAACCGTCAAATCTTCAATCCCCAAAAACTCCGGCGCTTCTCCGACGATCACAGATACCAAGGTATCTGTCTCGTTTCCTGATGCATCTGCCACTGTTAAGCGCACCTTATAATCTCCGGCAGTTCCGAACACCACTATATCATCGGTACAAGTCACAGCTCCTGTGATAAAGGTTTCTGCCCCTCCTTTCATCTGCCCTATTTCTTCTACCGCTCCCGGCATCGGCAGCTCCGTTCCTATCACTGTTTCAGTTTTCGTCACCACCGCGCTATCGGTATTTTCTGTGAGTGTCTCAATACCCTCCGGCTGCTCTGGCTTTTCCGGCTCTGCCTTTTCAAATACCGCAGTAACTTCCCCCGACAGCTCCGTCACCTCTGCGATCACATCCTTTGCATGAAGCGGCATTCCTGCTGCAACTGTCACTTTACCCACCAGCGTAACCTCCGGTGCAGTCGTGTCCTTCACCACAACCTCAAAAGCTGCTGTCTGCTCTTTATAGGTCACAGACGCCGCATAAGTACCTGTTTTATTTATATCAACCGCAGACAGATCAAGCTCCGCTTCTTTTGCCGCTTTTTCGTCCAATGTTACATAGTTTGTTACGTTTTCATCCAACAAGCTGCCAAGCTCTATCTCAACCTGTGCGGCAACCGGCTGAAGCTCCGTTTTCCCACATGCACTTAAACTTAATACTCCTACGAATGCTGTCCCTATGAAAATTCTTTTCTTTTTCATATACCATAACTCCTTCCGTTATTCTACAAATATAGTATATACTTTCCGACTAAAAATTTCCATACTTTGATTGTATGTTTTACAACATCAATTTAATCCCACGCCGCATAGTAGGAAATTCTTTGATCTACCGGCTGCGAAAAGTCCGCAATATAATCGTTGACGTCCCTCCAACCTGCAAAAACCATCCCAGCCTTTTGTGGCTCTACGGGCATTGTCACCTTCCCGCCTTTTGGGACATAATATTTTTTGTAGCACTCCTTCTCGCCTGACATAGCTTCCTTGCTCATATAAAAAGAAACCTCGCATACCTTCATAGCTTCTTTCTCCGCTCCCTCCTCTCTAATTACCACGCGCTCCCATTCTGTACTTCCATTCATCCCGTTCGGGTGTATATAAGCTCCCGACATGCGCAAGGCTAAGATCCCCTTTTTGGAATCTATACCAAAAACATCTATGACCATATCAGTATCCGCATCTAATGCAACTGCCATCCTTCCAATGCACTCCGCCAGCAGCGCATGATCATTTTTAATCGCATTCCCATGCACTGCCCCCTGCAAAGCTCCTTCCGCTGCAGTTGATAAATTTTCCTGCAATTCTGTACTGCGATCCATATGCCCGCAAATCGTCATAACCATCGCAAATACTAAAATACCGATCGCCCCGCTCACCAACAGCATAACTCCGTTTTTCATCTCAAGCTTTTCCTCCATTTACAGGAATTGTAAAGCAGCAGACACTTGTCTGATTCCATCTGTCTGTCGCACACACCTCCACACGATATATCCCCGGCTGCTGAAATACAAGCTGACCACTGCGCAGCTCCTCTGCATCCAGCGGTATCTCCCCCTGCTGCCCCTCCATTTTTCGGAGCTGTAATTGCAGCTTTGCTTTTTCACAGTCCAACGCTCCAAATATCTCGTTTATATCATAGCTTCCTACCCGCAAAGCCTCCTGTCTCCGATAAAATAGCTTTGGCAGTTCCCGCTCTGACTCCTGCACAGAGGTCTGAAATTCATCTCCCCACTGTTGCGGTTCCGTCGAAAGACGCGCCCCTGTCATTTTCCAAACCCCTACATGCCCCTGCTCATCCCTTATTCCTGTAAAAAGCAACAACAAAAAAGCTGCAATTACCAAAAAGCCTATCAAGAACCTCCCGTATGTTTTTATGATCAGCTCCATTCTCTCTCCTTACAAACCTTATCCACAAATTGCATTAAGATACTGCAGACATATCTGATAAAGCCCTCCCGCAGGAGTAAACAAGCTCCTCCAGATTGCAAATATCAAAGCACCGCCTAGCAGTTGCATAAGTCCGCTTCCATAATGCTCGAAAACCTCTCTCATTGTCCTTCCTCCTAACACTACAAAACAGTCGAAATATAGGTCAATATTGCCATCATCCATGCCGCTATGCAGCTTCCCCCAAGCAATCCTACGAATGCAGCACCAAATTCTCCCATCACAATTTCCATTTTTCTTCTTCTCCTTCTTCTAACGCGCAATTCCTCTTGTCATTCTTTCCTGTGAAATCTCAAGCAGGGGTATTTCATAGCGATAGGTCAGACATACCTCTGCCATTTGCCTCTCCTCTCCATAAGGACATGGTGTAACCTCAAGCTGATAACCATGCTGTTTTGCTTCACGCACACAAGCCTCTATCACATTCGGATTAAAATTGCTGTTTTCAATCTCTGCCACAACTGCTGCCTTATACTCCTTTGCCTCTGCTACCTCCGCGCTGACGCCAAGCATGCTAACGCAAAGACACAGATTCCAGATCAGCATAAAAAGACCGGAGAAAATCTCAACAATATATTTCATCTTCTACACACCTCCCATACTGCCCAAAACCTGAAGCATCACTGCCATTCCCACCGTCAGATCGATCAGCAGCTTTCCGATCGCAGACAGCACCGGATAGGAAAAAATCATTTTCATTTGAAACGCGATCCTGTCATTGCGGATCACATCCGCCGCTTCCTGCATACGCTCTACCCTCTCCAAAAGCCGGTTCATCTGCTCTCTTAGATTTCCTGTTCCGTTTTCTGAAAATGCATGCAGCATTTTCATACATCCATGAATCTCCGGCAAATCAAAGCTGCTGCAAAAGGCTGTATACGTCTCTAAATCTCCAGGTCTTTCCCGTATACGCTCCCGCAGTGCCCCAAGTTCCTCCTGTAACGCAGCAGGCGCCTGCGCAGCAGACTTCATGAGCGCTACCTGCACATTATTATTTTGCAGTAACAGCAACAGCTCCATCAGCCATTGCGGCAGAGCCAGATACATTGCTTCCGTAACATCCTTTTTCGCCAACCGGTATCCAAGCCTGCGGTATCCAAAAAACACTCCTGCGGCAGCCATCGCAAGCACCGCCGGAAGCGCCGCTCCTGCCAAAAGAAGCAAAAGTGCCATTGCAAGGACACCTGCCTGCGCCCAAAGCTTCCAACGATGCTCGGTCTCCTTCTCACAGTGCATCACCATATCATAGCTATGCTGCACATACTCCTTCGCATACTTTTGTGGCTCGTTCAGCCAGTCCTCTGTCAACCCCTTCATGCTTTTTACCAGAATTTTCAGCAATAGAAGAATAAAAACTGTTGAGGATAACTGTATGACCGGTAAGGAAAAAATATCAACCCTGCCGGTTCTCTGAAACATCTGTCCCATGCCCTCAAGCACATAGAGCGCCACTGCGCATAAAATAACAGACACCACAATCGAGATCACATTATCCGCATGATATTTCTTTTTTTCCGCCTGCAGCTTATATTCCCGCTTTTTCCAATTCTCAATATCCTCCAAGATTAACAGCACTGTCTCCTCTGCCGCTCCGCCATAAGACTCCATTGCCTGTAAAAACTCATGCACCAGTGTCAGCTTTTTGCACCGATAGCATTCTTCTATCAGCAAAAGCCCCTCCGCCAACACTCCCTGTGTCGTCTTTGGAACTCCAAGCTCCATATGTACGATCGCCTCATCCATACACTGACGCATCTGACCATCCGAAAAAATCTCTCTTGTCTCCTTCAGCGCTCCAGTCACCTTTCCCGTTTTTTGGAAGGAGTAAAGCATCTGCTCCATATAGGCAGCCACATCCGCAAATCGTTTCTGTTCATACATCCGTTTATACATATCAAGCACAAGCAGCGGCAGCACAAATGTCGCAGCGGCGGCAATGACGATCGTGCAGAAAATCTGAAGCTGAAAAACAAAACCCAGCAGCCAGCTTCCGACTAATGTTCCAAGTATTGAGATGCTATGCGTCCTCCAAGAATAATGATAGCCGTAAATATGCACCTCACGTTCCAGATTCTTTGGATTCTGCAGTGCAAATTTTTTCCAAACATTTTTTGTTTTCTTCATTACTTCCCCTCGTCTAAATACTTCTCCCACTTGGCACAGGCAAAGGGATCGGTGATCCCTGCCCGCGCCAGGCGCTTTTTGATTGCAGGCGGAAGCTCATGCGATACAAGCTCGCCCTCCTCCACCAGCATGTAAATACAATTTTCCTTTTCCTCTCTGCTGTAAAAGCAAAGCTGATCGATATAACGATGTATCCTGCCGTCCGTCAGCCTCATACAACGAATCAAAATACCGACATCCACATAGCGATAGATCCGATTTTCCATCCGCCATGCATCCTTCGCATCAGTCAGCATATTCTGAATGCGGTCCGGGAGCTTTCTCACATCATCCAAATGAATCGTGGTAAATCCGCTGACTCCGGTACTCCACTGCTCCAGCAGTGACATAACCTCTGTGGAACGAGCCTCTGAGAGCACAAGCCACTTTGGATTCTGGCGCAGACTTGCCTTGATCGCGTCTGTATAAGTAAAACCCGCCCCAACCCGAAGCTCTACCGCATCCGCTCCCGGATTGATCGTTCCGTAGTGTATCTCATAGGAATCCTCGATCGTGATCACGCGCTCCTCCTTGGGAATAAACTGCATAAAAAACTTTGCGCATTCTGTTTTTCCGGCTCCCGGCTCTCCTCCAAACACAAAATTCATTCCTACCTGTACACAATTTAACAGAAGCTTTAGCATATCCTCCTGTATAAATGCATTTTCAAGCATCCGTGAAATCGTATTCCGCACGATGCATGGCGACTTGCGCACGCAGATACTGATTCCCGATGCTGTCACCGAATCATGAATGATACTGATACGCATTTCCCTTGTGTCTGCCTCCAAAATTTTATTGGCATGGTTAAACTGTTTATTGACACAGTTGGAAATATTGTGTGTAAAGGTGTCGATAAACTCCTCGGTAAGGCTTTCCTTTGCCCGATACCTTCCTCTTTTCAGGTCTGTGATCCAAAGCTCCCTGCCGTTATAATCCACATCTGTCACATACGGGAGCTGCAGATATTTCCACAAAACGCCAAACTGCTCCGCTGTCGGCTCAAATGTAAGAAGCTCTCCCATAACGCCTCCTACGATATTTGATTCATACTGGAAAAGAATCCGGTAAGGGCGTTCTTAAACTCTGCCGCAACATATCCGTTCTCCGACAAAGCCGCAATTAAGATTGCTCCTAACGCCAATAATACGATCACTGCTAAAATTGCATTGCCATAATGCTTCATAATCTGTTCCATATCAATTCCTCCATTATGATAATTTTTCTGTTTTTCATTTCACCGGTTACACAAAGCCGTTGATCAGGCGGACAGCCACCTGCCGCACACTCCCGATAAACTGCTCGTTTAAAAGCGTCGTGGGCGCTGCCTGCTCGCGTTTGATAAACGCATCGCTGTTTCCTGCCCCGATCGCCTCCGCAAAAGCCGCATTGTAGGGAATCACTATAACCCTTTCCGGCTCGATCCGATAGATCCGATGCAGGTACGACGCATCGACACCATCCTCCTTGTGGCATCCGCCAAGCAAAAACATCATATTTTTTGCGATATGAAAATCCTCGTCAAAAAATCTGCCGATATTTCTGCGCTTCGCCTTTAAATTGACAACTGCAATATCTGCATTCCACAAAAAATGCTGCCGTCTGCCGCCTAACCCAACACCGCAGTCGCTTACGGCATATTCGCTCTGACCATTCCGCAGAAAACGCCCGGTTATCACGCGTTCCTCTCCGCAAAGAGTGCGCAGCATACCTGCCACAGCCAGCATATGAACCGTTGTGCCGCTCTGGTGCTCCTTGCCCCAAAATACGATATTCATTTGTATTTTCCTCTGATTTCTCTTTAAAAATGGATATTTGGAAATTCTTCCAGAAACGATGGATATGACCTACAAATCGGTATCTCCTTATCTCAACAGATAAAATAGGTGTGATACACAGGTAAACCCACATATTTGATAAAAGATGTTTGTATTATAATGCCATTCCTTACACTTGTAAATACTATTTTTCTATTTTATTTTTGATTAATAAAATCTTTATATTTAAATTTTTTTGGTTCTTAAACTTTTATTTTTTTTCGCTTTCCTTTATAATAGGTGCAGAAGAAACAATGAAATTTTCTATTAGAAACAGGAGGCTTCATGAAAAACTTTATTATCACCACCGATACGACCTGCGATCTGCCTGCAGAATATATCCGCTCGCACGGGATTGGTATGCTTTCTCTTACCTATACCCTCAACGAAGCTACCTATAGCTGGGAACATCCGCTTCCCGTCCGGGATTTCTATGATTATATGCGAAACGGCTCTCTCCCGACAACCTCACAGGCAAATCCTGAGGAGGCAAAAGCTCTGTTCGAGCAGATCATTCGCGAACAGGACGCCGATATTCTCCACATCGCGTTTTCCTCCGGGTTAAGCGGAAGCTATAACAGCAGCCGCATCGCCGCCAATGAGCTCTTGGAGGAATACCCCAAGCACCGCATCATCGTCATCGACTCTCTGTGTGCATCTTTAGGCGAAGGACTGCTCGTCCATAAGGCTGTCTGCCTAAAGGAGCAGGGCAGCTCCTTAGATGAAACCGCTGCGTGGCTGGAAGAAAATAAGCTTCACCTTGTACATAATTTTACCGTCGACGACCTCTTTCATCTCTATCGCGGCGGACGCGTATCAAAAACAGCCGCATTTGTCGGCACAATGATCAATTTAAAGCCGATCCTCCATGTAGATGATGAAGGCCACCTCATTCCTCTGGCAAAGGTCCGCGGCCGCAAAAAGTCCCTCGCTGCGCTTGTCGATGCAATGGAAAAACAAGTTGGCGGCTGGAGAGATAAAAATGATATTATTTTTATCAGCCACGGAGACTGCGAGGAGGAGGCGCAGCTTGTCGCAGACCTCATCAAAAAACGTCTCGGCTATGAAAGCTTTCTTATCAACTATGTCGGACCTACCATCGGCGCACATACAGGTCCCGGTGTGATCGCACTTTTTTATATGGGTGATTTCCGCTGATCCGCACAGCAAAAGACATTTCACCAAAAACGGAGGTATTTTATGAATCAACTTCTCACATTGTCTTCCACAGCGCATGTTTCGTCCGGCGCAATCGCCGGTATGCTGTTTTCTATGGGAGTCGCGGTCTTAGGTCCCATTGCTCTGCTGATCATCTGGAGACTCCGCAGCCGTCACCACGCGCCGAAAGACTGCACTTATCTGAAAGAAAAATGCAGCGTTGTACCTGCATTTGCCGGCGTCGCGACATTCACCGTCGCCGTGCTTGTGTTGGAAAATATCCCCAAATATTTTCTTTTTTCCGGAGCAAACAGCGTCTCGGATTATATTTTAAATCACGCATGGGCGTATGCCTTCACCGGTGCGCTTCTTGCAGGAATTTTTGAAGAATGCGGACGCTTTGTCACATTCCGCTATTTCCTTAAAAATTACACCGCAAGGGAAACAGCCGTTACCTACGGCATCGGTCACGGCGGCATGGAGTGCCTAATACTTCTTGGAGTCGGCATGATCAGCAACCTCTCGCTTGCGTTCATGATCAATAACGGTTCACTTGCCGTCATGATCGAGCAGCTTCCGCAGCAGCAGGCGGACGCATATGAGCTTATCATTGCAAACCTTGCCGCATCCACCTTTTCCCTTTACCTGTGGAGCGTATGGGAACGCATTTTTGCGATGCTCCTGCACATTTCACTCTCAGTCCTTGTGTTTGCAGCGGTACGGGAAAAATCAAAAATTTATCTCTTTCCGCTTGCCATTCTGCTTCACGCAGGACTTGATATTTTTGCCGCCTTATACCAATTTGGCGCCATTAACCTTCTGGTTACAGAGCTGCTCATCACACTGCTCTCCGTAGGCTGTGCGGTATTTGCCCGCCGTGTCTACCGCAGCATTAATGAGAAATAGTTCTTAAAAATCTGCGGGCAGTATCCAGGAATACACGGAAAGTTCCTTTTCAGACACATGAGGGGAGGTCGGATCATCATGGTCCTTCCCCTCTTTCCCTTTGCCGAATCGGAACGCCACCGTTATGCACACATGGAAAAAAAGTATTCCGTTTTTTGTATACTTTCATATCATTTACTCATTTTCATTTCTCCAACAGATCGGACGTTGTTCTTGTGCTTTTTCTGATGAACATAGAAATCAGCATAGCCGCTATTCCCAACACAAGATAGACTAAGGTATACAAAATAAATGACGTTTCGCCTGCATCAAAAAATATCCATGCACCAGCCAAAAATAATACAGCAGAGATCAGCGGCAAGCTCCACAGACAGCCTATGTCTTTTCCTGCAAATCCACCAAGCATTATAGAGTAAATTGGATCTACTCCATAAAACAAAGCAAAGCAGACCACCATTCCGCCATCAGCTTTTACAAACGTGACCGCCAGCCATGGCAGGAATAACATGATGAACGCAGAAGCTGCTGACCATAGAAGAAAATTCTTTTTCATCGTATTTTAAATACCTCCTTACAATTATTTTGCCTTTATGAGCCACAATGAATTTTTATATCTCATTTCTTCGTAACAATTCAATGATCGTTTCACTTTTTGATCTTGAAAAAACGAGTAAGGATGTCACTACGCAAATTATGATGATCGCTATAAATAAAAATAACGTTTTCAAGATAGGAAAAGCAAACGGAATGCTATATATATTAAAATTCGTAAATACCATATAGCTTGCCGGCAAACCAATGATCAATGAAATAGCAATCGACAAAATTGAGTACCCTAAGCTCTCGAATACTATCATTTTTTTAATCTGTTTTCTTGTCATACCGACGCTTTCTAAAACAGCAAATTCTTTGGAACGATTTTGCATGCTTTCTGACATCATATTCATATAGTTTGAAATAGCAAGTAACATGATGATAATCCCTAAGCTTCCACCTAAAACGGTAATTTGATTTTCAGAATTTTTCATTTCTGAATAACTGTCTAATTTTGATTCCCAAGAAATCAGTTTATTGCTCTCTGCAAGCTTTTTTATTGATGCCTCCACACTTTTAGAAAAAGGCTCATCATAATCAATTTTTATCATTTCTATTAACGGTTGCCCCATAATTTCATCGAAAAAATCATCACTGACGATCAAATCAGGCGTATAACCAGCAGAATAATAAGCCGGGTAATCATCTATCATTGCTGCTGTTTCGATAATTTCCTTTTTATCCGGATTCAGAGCAGTTGGGATTGAAAATTCAACTTTTTTTCCTGTAATTCCATTATCGCCTTGTGTAAAAGTTTTAGAAACAAAAGCGATCTCGCCATTTTTGAATTTCTCCTTATCAAGTGGATTTAGCAAAGTATTATTTATTTTTTCAAATTCCACTTCATCAATCCCCACAACTCTGCATGTAAAAGAATAGTGATCCGGCTGTTTCTTATATAGCTCCATATCTTTTTCATAGTTGCCCGGAGAATATCTGGAAGCATACAATTCTTTGTAGTATTCTCCATAGACATTTTCTTGATATGGAACAACTGCTGTTGCTGATTTTAAAACCCGCACATCCTTCACTCCATCTATGGATCTTATTTGTTCAATAAAATCCGAATTGATAACTTGCTCCTCGCTATCGGAAAGTAACGTCTGATTTAAAAGTCTAATATCGTAATCATAAGAATGGTTCAAAATATTTTTTGCATTATTTGCATAGATCACAACATTGATGATCAAGAAAAGTGATACCGCCAAACTCAAAGAACACATGATAATAACGAATTGCTTCTTATCTCGAAACAGATTCATTTTTACCATGGAGCGAATATCGCCACCGGTTCTTTTTTTGTTTTTAACCTTTGCAGATGCTGCCCCTATATATTTCATTGCTTCGATCGGAGAACAATGCATAGCTATTTTTGCAGGCTTTTGGCTGCTGATCATGATTGTTCCAAATGAAAAAATAGCAGCTATTACAAAGACCCACAGAGAACCAGTTCCAACTTGACTTATTGCAATCGTTGGATTTAGAGCATGTAATAATTGAGGAATGACAAGCTTCCCAACAATCGCCGAACAAGCCAAACCCAGTGGGATTCCGATAGCTGCGTTCCACAGCATTTGCCTATATATCATCTTTCTGATCTGCATAGATGTCGTCCCGATTGTTTTAAGCTGTCCAAAATACCGTATATCCCGATTTACGGAAATATATAATGTATTATAAATGAACAAATATCCGCTCATAAAAACTAAGGCTAATAATAACACTAATCCAAGCACCGTTTTTATAAAATTAGAAATGGTATCATAATCAGCTTCAATGATTTGATTCCCGGATAATTTAATTTGATTTTGCATTTCTATAATATCATTTTCGGAGTATAGCGGATTTTCCAACGAAATCTTTAATGACCCTTGCGTTAGATCCGTCTGCAAAACTCCTGTTGATCGATAAAATTCCTCTGAAACATATCCTTTATCTACACCCGTATAATCCAAAAACCAACCGCTTAAAACAAAAGTTTTCGCTGTATCTTCATTCCTGCTGTTTTCTGCTAAGGTTTGATATACCAATGGTAATTCCATCCCCAATTTAGGGTTTTGAATGCCCATTGAACTTAATGCACTCTTTGAGAGCATCATTTCATTTTCTTTATCCGGATATTTTCCTTTATAATCATCCAATGCAGGAATCGTCTGTTTTTCCCAGCAAATATCGTCTAACCAATATAACCGTACCTTGTCTAACTCTTTCTCTTGATATTTTGATACGATCGCACATTTTACACTAAGTCCCGCATATTTTATCTTATCCATTTCTCGCATGACAGTAATTTGATCATCTCTTGGTTCTGTCAATTCAATATCATAATCTATCCCCTGCATTCTCTGCTGTCTTAAAGAAACCGTATTCCAATAACTTAATCCAACCGATATTATCGTACAGAGTAAAAATGTCGTCAAAAAAATTGCCGCTATGGTTAATATATTTCTTTTTTTGTTCGCTTTATATGTTATTTTCGCAAGATCATTGATCACTTTTTTATTATCGACTTTGAACATTTTTACTCCCCGCCTTTCACGATTTTTCCATCTTCGATGCGTATGATCCGATCTGCCATTTGAGCGATTTCGTCGTTGTGTGTGATCATTACGATCGTTTGAGCCAGATTCTGACTTGAAACCTTTATCAATCCTAAAACATCTTGGCTGGTTCTGCTATCAAGATTTCCGGTCGGTTCATCTGCAAGAATAATGGCTGGTTTGATCGCTAAAGCTCTTGCTAACGCCACACGTTGCTGCTGTCCGCCGGATAATTGATTCGGCATAAAATACTTTTTATCTTCTAAGTTTAATAATTTAAGGATTTCTTCAATATAGTCATTATCCGGTTTTATCCCATCTAATTTAATGGGAAGCACAATGTTTTCATACACATTCATCAGCGGCAAAAGATTATAGTTTTGAAATACAAATCCTATTTTTCTTCTGCGATATATAGTCAATTCATCACGCAGCAGACCCGAAATATGTCTGCCGTCAATGATAACTTCTCCCGAGCTCGGGTTGTCCAATCCGCCGAGCATATGTAATAAAGTAGATTTCCCACTTCCGGAAGTTCCGACGATCGCTAAAAACTCCCCTTTGCAAACATCTAAATCTACTCCGTCCAATGCTTTTACCGTATTCTCTCCCGTATTATAATATTTTTTTAGATTTTTCACTGATAAAATATTCATTCTTCCTCATCCTTTCCTTGTTTGCCTAATAATAACAAAGACTTCTTTCTCAAATCTTTCTCAAAAGTGACAATTTTGACACAATGAAAGATTGAGAAAAAAGTCTTGATCAAAAAGCTCTGCGGGATAAGAAAAGTTCAACAGTAGTTCCCTTATTTAATTTAGATTTTATTTTCATATATCCTTGCTGTTTTCTCAAAACCTCTCTGGCTAAATATAATCCAATTCCAAAGCCTTGTTTATCCGTTACATTTGTTCCCCTGTAAAATCTTTGAAATACCTTTCCCTGCTCCTGCTCCGGGATACCTATACCGTTATCTATAATTTGTACACATACAAACGACTCATATAAAATAGACCTAATCGTTACTGCTGCGCCGTTTGGCGAATATTTTATTGCATTTTCAATAATATTGGCAAATACTTCTTCTGTCCATTTAGGGTCAGCAAAAATTTTATAGTCGGTGGATTCTAAACAAATATGTATACATTTCTTTATTGCCTCTAGTTCCACTGATTGACAGCTTTTTTTTATTGTCTCATCTAACTCAATGACCTTAGGATTGACGGAAATAATTTCCTGCTCTGCATACGAAGATTTAAGCAATTCATTCATAAAAAACTCTAATTTTTCTGCATTTTTTTCGATTTTATCTGCCAATCGAAATGGTGATGCTTCACTTAGTCCATCCTTCAGTAAGCCTGCATATAAAGTAATATTGGCAAGCGGCGTTCGTATTTGATGACTAATATTGGAAAGTAACGACTTTATAATATCACGTTCCTGTTCCGCAACTTCCTTTTGCATACGCGAAATTTCAACAATGCGGTTTAACCTTTCCGCAATAGCAGAATCGAGGGATTCATCATAAATCATATCCATTTGCTTTCCGCTGAGGATTTCATCCGCCTTGTTCAAAAAGCTATGATATTGCGACAATATTTTATTTCTATACCAACGAATCACTAAGGCTAAAATCATAACATTCAGGATTATCACACTGATAATTCCGATCATGCAATCCCCCATTTACACACTCTCCCAAACATAACCTTTTCCGTAAACAGTTTTTATATAAGACGGATCGGAGGAATCATCTTCTAATTTTTCTCTTAAACGTCTTATACCGACAGATAGCGCATTATCCTCTACATATTCTGTTCCCTCTGTCCATACCCATTCAAGCAGCCGTTCCCGTGTTAATATTCTATTTGGATTTGAGATCAGCAAGTATAAAATGCGCTGTTCGGTTTTGCTTAATGCTATCGGTACTCCATTCTTATAAAATTCCATCGTTTCAAAACGAAATAAAAAAACGGAATTTCTATATTCCTGCTCGTTTGTCGTTATATTCCGCCTAAGTAAAGCTCTGATTCTGGCACGAAGAACCATTAGGCTAAACGGCTTCGTAATATAATCATCCGCTCCGCTTTCTAACCCCTTAACGATATCCATTTCCATACCCTTTGCTGTTAATAAGGCGATCGGAATTTTTATCTTCCGTTTTAATTCCCGACAAAATTCTAAACCACTCCCGTCCGTAAGATTGATGTCAAATATAAGTAAATCGAATTGATAACATTCGAGTGCTTTTCTCGCCTCTGCGATCGTCCTGCATATTATGAAATTTAATTCTTCACCTTGTAAAGATAATTCAATTCCCTCTGCCAAATCTGTATCATCTTCCAAAATCATAACTAATTTATTATTTTTAGTTATCATGTATACGATCACTCCTTAAAGCGCAGCTTATTTTTAAGGTTATTCTCCTACATTACAAATTACCTTAGTTTTTATAATATCATATAAAGGGATCGGGCGAAACCTATTGCGATAACTTATGTCAAGAAAATCGCAGCGCCGAACGCTCACATTCGGTCACTGCGATTTTCTTCTTGACATAAGAGCGGCTCGCCAAGCGTGTCACTCGTTGTTTCTCTACATCCTATACATGGATCTCAGCCGTTGCGCCAAGCTCCTCCTTATTTGCCTCAAGCACAGGTTTTATCACCTTTTCCAAAAACTTCTCTACCTGGATCGGTGCACGTCCCACATATTTTGCCGGCTCCATCGCTGCGTTTAACTCCTCCAAGGTAAGATTAAATTCCTCATCCGCCGCGATCAGCTCTAAAAGATTATTTTCTTTCCCTTCTTCCTTTACCGTCTTGCCCGCCTGCATCGACAGCGTACGAATTTTCTCATGCAGCTCCTGACGATTTCCGCCATTCTTAACCGCATCCATCATAATATTTTCCGTTGCCATAAACGGAAGCTCTGCCATCAGATGCTTTGTGATAACCTTATCATAAACGACAAGCCCATCCACGACATTCAGACACAAATCTAAAATACCGTCGATCGCCAGAAAGCCCTCGGGAATCGAAATTCTCTTATTTGCAGAATCATCCAGCGTACGCTCAAACCATTGCGTGGCGGATGTGATCGCCGGATTCAAGGCGTCCACCATGACATAACGCGCCAACGATGCAATACGCTCTGAGCGCATCGGATTACGCTTATACGCCATCGCGGAAGAACCGATCTGGTTCTTTTCAAACGGCTCCTCAACCTCCTTTAAATGCTGCAGCAGACGAATATCATTAGACAGCTTATGCGCGCTTGCCGCAATCCCTGCCAGTACATTTAATACCCGTGTGTCTACCTTTCTGGAATAGGTCTGTCCCGAAACAGCGTAGCACTCTGCAAACCCCATTTTTTCTGCAATCATCGGATCGATCTTATCAATCGTCTCCTGATCGCCGTCAAATAATTCCAAAAAACTCGCCTGTGTTCCCGTAGTCCCCTTTGAACCGAGAAGCTTTAAGGTGCTCATCACATACTCAAGGTCCTCCATATCCATCAGAAACTCCTGCGCCCAGAGTGTCGCACGCTTTCCGACGGTTGTCGGCTGTGCCGGCTGGAAATGGGTAAATGCCAGCGTAGGCAAACTCTTATAAGTATCTGCAAACCTTGCCAGCTTGTCGATCACACTGACAAGCTTCTTATGAACCAGCTTTAACGCCTCATGCATGACAATAATATCCGTGTTATCACCCACATAACAGGAGGTTGCTCCCAGATGGATAATGCCCGCCGCCTTCGGACACTGCTGCCCATAAGCGTAAACGTGGCTCATCACATCATGACGCACCAGCTTCTCGCGCTCCTTTGCCACCTCATAATTAATATCATGGATATGCGCCTTCATCTCGTCGATCTGCTCCTGCGTGATGACCGGCTTCCCATTTTCACTAAGACCAAGCTCCATCTCCGTCTCTGCCAGCGCGATCCAGAGCTTTCTCCATGTGGAAAATTTCATATCCTGTGAAAAAATATACTGCATCTCCTTGCTGGCATAGCGCTCGGACAGCGGACTTGTATATCTGTCTGTACCCATATCGTTCTCCTTCTGCTCGTTTCTATGCGTCAAATTTCGTTCCTGTCAAAAGCTCAAATGCTTCCTTATATTTATCAACCGTCTTTGTCACAACCTCCTCCGGCAGCAAAAGCTCATTGTCGGGATTTGCCTTTAACCAATCTCTGACAAACTGCTTATCAAAGGAAGGCTGCCCCTTGCCTGCCTCATAGCCCGCAAGCGGCCAAAATCTGGAGCTGTCCGGCGTCAGCATCTCATCGCCGAGCACTACGCAGCCGTTCTCATCCAGACCAAACTCAAACTTGGTATCTGCAATGATAATCCCCTTAGAAAGTGCATACTCTGCGCATTTCTTGTAGAGAGCAATCGTCTTGTCACGAATCTGCGACGCATAGTCAATCCCTTTCCCCGGATAAGCCTTCTCCAAAATCTCAACGCTTTTCTCAAAGGAGATATTCTCATCATGAAGTCCGATTTCCGCCTTTGTGCTCGGTGTATAGATCGGCTCCGGCAGCTTATCTGACTCTACCAGCCCCTCCGGCAGCCGAATGCCGCATACAGTTCCGTTCTCCTGATAGCTTGCCCAGCCGCTTCCCGTAATATAACCGCGCACAATGCACTCGATCGGCAGCATTTCAAGCTTCCTGCACAGCATACTGTTGCCGTTAAATTTCTCATTTCTGAAAAACTCCGGCATATCCTTCACATCTACGGAAATCATATGGTTTGGGACAATGTCTTTCGTAAAATCAAACCAAAATCTTGACATCTGCGTCAAGATCGCACCTTTTTTTGTAATCTCATTTTTTAAAATATGGTCAAACGCAGAGATCCTGTCTGTCGCAACCATGATCAGACTGTCTCCGTTGTCATATATCTCGCGTACTTTTCCCTCTTTAAATGGTCTGTATTCCTGCATATTCGTCCTCTTTTCCGGTGTTATCCACCAATAATTCAATGATTGATCGTTAAAATTATAATACAGTCCCTTTTGCAAAGTCAATCTCTTTGCCTCTATTTTATTATTTTTTGTGTGTATATTTTTTTATTTATTAGCAAGTCTTATTAATGTAAAATCCCACAGGAAAACGCTCCCGCTACTTCTTGTTTTCTGACATGCAGCTTACTTATCCTATATACATCTACCGAAGCAAAAGTGTGCTTCCTCACACAAAGTGTGTTTTTAGGACATAGGCTTACAAAGCAATTTCCTGTATCAGAAAAAAGAATCCCGCTTGCGAGATCCTCCGTCTGCGGCGGGCCGCATTTGTGACAAATTTCCCTTCCGCCGCAGTGCGTTCCCACGGAGGGTTTTACGTCATAAGGAACGAAGTTTCCTATGACGTAAAAAAGCAGCCCCGCATATACCGAAGCTGCTCTTTCTTCTTTTTATTTCTTAATCAACAGAGATTTTCCCGTCATCTCCTTTGGCTGTTCCATGCCCATCAGCTCAATCAACGTCGGAATAATGTCTGCCAGACATCCATTCTCACGCAGACCATATGACGGGTCTGCATTGATCAAAATAAATGGAACCGGATTGGTTGTGTGTGCCGTAAACGGTGCTCCCGTCTCATAGTCCACCAACTGCTCGACATTCCCGTGGTCCGCGCACAAAAACATCTGTCCGCCAGCCTCCTTCAATGCCTCAACCGCCTTTCCGACACATGTATCGACTGCCTCCACTGCTTTCACGGCAGCGTCCTTGATTCCCGTATGTCCAACCATATCGGGATTTGCAAAATTTGTAATGATCACATCATATTTGCCCGAACGGATTGCCTCGCACAGCTTATCACATACCTCCGGCGCACTCATTTCCGGCTGCAGATCATAGGTTGCTACCTTTGGAGATTTCACAAGGATCCTGTCCTCCCCCTCATTTGGCTCCTCTACGCCTCCGTTAAAGAAGAACGTTACATGTGCATACTTCTCTGTCTCCGCAATTCTCGCCTGTGTCTTGCCATGTGCCGCAAGATATTCACCAAATGTATTTTTCAGTTCTACCTTCTTAAATGCGATCTGCTTATTCGGAATCGTCACATCATACTCGGTAAAGCATACATATTTCACATTCTTTCTTGTCCCGCGGTCAAAGCCGTCAAATTCATCTGCACAGAATGCTCTGGTAATTTCACGCGCACGATCCGGACGGAAATTAAAGAAAATCACAGTGTCATCATCCTCAATGACTGCGCGCGGCTTGCCATTTTCGGTAATAGCAGTCGGTACAAAAAACTCATCTGTCACATCCTTTGCATAAGATGACTCCATTGCCGCAACTGCGCTCTCTGCAGTCTCACCCTCTGCCTTTGTCATAACGTCATAGGCTTTCTGTACACGATCCCAACGATTATCACGATCCATCACATAATAACGTCCCGAAATTGATGCGATCTTTCCGACGCCGATCTCCTTCATCTTCGCCTCCAGCGCTTCCACAAATCCCTTACCGGAAGTCGGCGCTGTATCACGGCCGTCTAAAAAGCAATGCACATATACGTTTGAAATGCCCTGTCTCTTTGCCAGCTCAAGAAGTCCGTAAAGATGCGTAATATGGCTGTGTACGCCGCCGTCTGAGAGAAGCCCGTACAAATGCAGCTTGGAGCCGTTCTTTTTTACATTTTCCATACCCGCAAGCAGTGCTTCATTCTTAAAAAACTCACCGTCCTCTATTTCCTTTGTAATTCGGGTCAGCTCCTGATAGACAATTCTTCCTGCTCCCATATTAAGGTGTCCGACCTCTGAATTTCCCATCTGACCATCGGGAAGACCGACTGCCAATCCGCTCGCATAACCTTTTACAAATGGATAATCATGCATTAAGGCGTCAAGATTCGGCGTCTTTGCCTCCGCCTCTGCATTGCCCTCTGTCTTTTCATTTAATCCATAACCGTCTAAAATCATTAATACTGTTGGTTTCTTACCCATGTTCCGCACTCTCCTTTACTGCTGTTTTTATCTGTCTTATAAACCGGTAACAGTTTCACACTTATATTTTGGACGCTTTTATTATATTATATCTGTTTCTGTTTTTCCAGTTCTATTTTTCCCACACAACAACACCCGCTTTTCTTAGCAGTCATTCTAAAAAAAGCGGGTGAAAAAATTTTACGCCCTATTTGTAATTTACAATCTTACCAAAATCTGCCTTTAAGGAAGCGCCTCCCACAAGACCGCCGTCTATATCCGGCTGTGCAAACAGCTCTGCGGCATTCCCTGCATTGACAGAACCGCCGTACTGGATACGAACCTTCTCTGCCGTATCTGTTCCGTAAACCTCCGCGATACATGCACGGATTGCCTTGCATACCTCCTGCGCCTGCTCTGTCGTAGCAGTCTTTCCTGTTCCGATCGCCCAGATCGGCTCATATGCAATTACCATAGAAGCAACCTGCTCCGCTGTAATATCCTTAAGATCAGACTTGATCTGATAACGAATCCAGTCAATGGTTACTCCCATTTCTCTCTGCTCTAAGGACTCGCCGCAGCAGAGAATCGGTACTAAATTATGCTCAAAAGCCTTTTTCACCTTCTTGTTGAGCATGCAGTCACACTCCTTAAAGTAGTCGCGTCTCTCAGAATGTCCGATGATGACATACTTCACGCCTGCATCCACTAACATCTCCGGTGAAATTTCTCCGGTATATGCACCGTTCTCCTCATAGTACATATTTTCAGCGCCGACTGCCACATTTGTTCCCTTCACAGCCTCTACGACCGGTACGATGTCAATTGCCGGAACACAATAAACAACCTCGACCTCATCACTTGCTACCAACGGCTTTAATTCCTCAACCAGCTTAACTGCCTGGCTCGGAGTCATATTCATCTTCCAGTTGCCTGCTACAATTTTTCTTCTCTCCATGATCTTATCCTTCTTCCCTAAATTTGAATCTCTGACACACGCTGTCAGATCCGCGGATCGCTCTACTCTTTTACGCTGACTACCCGAAATCACTCCGTGTTTTCGGGTTCGCTTCTATTGTTCCGCGGATTGCTCGAAATCACTCCGTGTTTTCGAGCGCGCGTTGCGCTCTCAAAAAGAAAAATCATTCTCCGCTTTCATGCAAGCATGAGCGGAAATAATTTTTCTTTTCTCAATCCGCTTTATCGCGTCATTTGTTGTCTGCTGCCATAACGCCCGGAAGCTCCTTGCCCTCTAAGAACTCCAAGGATGCACCACCACCGGTGGAAATATGGCTCATCTTATCACCAAAGCCAAGCTGATTGACTGCTGCTGCGGAATCCCCGCCGCCAATGATCGTGGTAGCCTCTGTCTCCGCAAGCGCCTTTGCAACTGCGATCGTACCTGCTGCAAGTGTCGGGTTCTCAAATACGCCCATCGGTCCATTCCACACAACCGTCTTTGCTGTCTTTACCGCCTCTGCATACATCTCTGCCGTCTTCGGTCCGATGTCGCATCCCTCACGGTCTGCAGGCATATTTTCCACATCATAAACCTCAATCTCGACCGGAGCATCGATCGGGCTTGGGAAATCAGAAATCGTCACGGAATCGACGGGAAGCAGCAGCTTCTTACCAAGCTTCTTCGCCTTTTCCATCATTTCCTTGCAGTAATCCAGCTTCTCATTATCAACCAAAGACTTTCCAATCTCATAGCCCTGTGCCTTTAAGAAGGTATACGCCATGCCTCCGCCAATGATCAACGTATCGCACTTCTCCAGAAGGTTCGAGATTACGTTGAGCTTATCCGCAACCTTTGCGCCGCCGAGAATCGCCACAAACGGGCGAACCGGATCTTCCACTGCATTGCCGAGGAAGTCGATTTCCTTCTGCATCAGGTAGCCGACAACATTCTCGCCGCCCTTTTCACGGATAAACTTTGTCACACCTGCCACGGAAGCATGCGCTCTGTGAGAAGAACCGAATGCATCGCAAACATATACGTCTGCAAGGTCTGCAAGCTCTTTGCTGAATTCCTCACCGTTCTTTGTCTCCTCTGCACCGCGGAAACGTGTATTCTGAAGAAGCACCACATCTCCCTCATTCATCGCTGCAACGGCTGCCGTTGCCTCCTCGCCCGTTACATGGTAATCCGATACAAAGACAACCTCCTTGCCAAGCTTCTCGGAAAGTCGCTTTGCAACAGGCGCTAAGGACTCACCCTCATTTGGTCCATTCTTAACCTTGCCAAGATGGGAGCAAAGAATTACCTTTCCGCCGTCATTCATCAGCTTCTGGATTGTAGGAAGCGCTGCCACGATACGCGTCTCATCCGTGATCACGCCCTCTTTTAACGGTACGTTAAAATCGCATCTTACTAATACTCTTTTTCCTTTTACATTAATATCATCTACAGATTTCTTATTTAATGACATTGCCATGTCCTCCTTTATTGAACTATCGAAAAGAACTTCACCTGCAAAGCTCTCTGCCTGCGGTGGGTCGCAGCAGCGCCTTGATCCGCTTCTGCCGCATTGCAGTCCCCCCCCCCCAAATTTTTCACAAACAAAAGTGTGCTTCGCACACTCCCGCACTGCAATAAACCGTAAAGGAAGCACACTTTTGCCGCGCCGCGCATGATTGTGAAGCAATACTTCCGCTCATACGCGTGCGCATCCTCACACAAAGTGTGTTTTTATGACATAAGCTCACGGAGCAATTTCCTATGTCATAAAAAAGAAGCCCGGTCCAAAGAGACCGGACCCCTTCCTGAGTCTTATCTGCACTCTGAATGTCTATCACTTAAAAAAGCAGCCATTCGTGCAGTCACTTTCATTGAATTTTAGCAAATTCAGATCAATTATGCTAACTCACTGAAATATTTAATGGTACGAACCATCTGAGATGTGTAGGAGTTCTCGTTGTCATACCATGATACAACCTGAACCTCATACAGATCGTCAGAAACCTTGCTTACCATTGTCTGTGTTGCATCAAACAGAGAACCGAATCTCATACCAACGATGTCGGAGGATACGATCTCGTCCTCAGTATAACCAAAGGACTCATTTGCTGCTGCCTTCATAGCTGCATTGATGCCATCTACCGTCACATCTGCCTTATTTACAACGGCTGTTAAGATTGTGGTAGAGCCTGTCGGGGTCGGCACACGCTGTGCAGATCCGATCAGCTTACCGTTTAACTCCGGAATAACAAGACCGATCGCCTTTGCTGCTCCTGTGCTGTTTGGAACGATGTTCACTGCTGCCGCACGGCTTCTTCTTAAGTCACCCTTTCTCTGCGGACCGTCCAGAGTCATCTGGTCGCCTGTATATGCATGGATCGTTACCATGATACCGGACTGGATCGGTGCATATTTGTTTAATGCATCAGCCATCGGTGCCAAGCAGTTTGTTGTACAGGAAGCTGCAGAAATAATGGTATCTGTAGCCTTTAATGTCTCATGATTTGTGTTGTATACGATCGTAGGAAGGTCGTTTCCTGCCGGCGCAGAGATAACAACTTTTCTAGCGCCTGCATTGATATGAGCCTGCGCCTTCTCCTTAGAGGTGTAGAAACCGGAGCACTCTAATACTACGTCTACCTTCAGCTCACCCCATGGGCAGTTGTTTGCATCCGGGAATGCGTAGATTTTGATTTCCTTACCGTCCACTGTGATAGAATCCTCACCGGAAGTTACCTTATCTGCCAGTGCGTATCTACCCTGAGATGAATCATACTTTAATAAGTGTGCTAACATCTTCGGGCTTGTCAGATCATTGATAGCCACTACTTCATATCCTTCTGCGCCAAACATCTGTCTGAATGCAAGACGACCGATACGGCCGAAACCATTGATTGCTACTCTTACTGCCATTTTTAATTCCTCCTAGAATTTGTAAATGTAATTCATAGGGTTCATTCCTTTGGAATCGTGCATATGACACTTAACCCTGTGCTTTTCTTATTTTACCCAATTTTGTAAGAAAGTTCAAGCCCTTTTCTATACTTTGTTAAATTTTTCACCATACTGATATTTTTCCGCTGTTTTTGTGCAGACTTGACCAAATTTTCCTATCATCTGTTTTTTTTCCTGACAATTTCTGGTATACTGCACCTAACGAACAAGCGCGCGGCAGACATGCCGTGTGCTGTAAACAACGAGCGACACGCTTCGCGAGCTGCTCTTATGTCAATAAAAGGAGGAAGCACTATGCTTTGGGACATGCATATGCACAGCCGTTTCTCCGGGGACAGCGACGCCCCGCAGGACGCCATGATAGACGCAGCCGTCGCCAAGGGACTTGGCGGCATCTGCTTTACCGACCATCTCGATATGGATTACCCCGGCGGACTTGATCTATTCTTATTGGATTTGCCAGGCTATACCACCTCCGTGCTGGCGCAAAGGCAGCGCTGTCAAGACCGCTTTCCGGTACGCCTTGGTCTGGAGCTTGGTCTGCAGCCGCAGTTATCTGAAATTTATACGGATATACTCAAGCAATATCCGTTTGACTTTGTCATAGGCTCCTCCCATGTTGTCCACGGCAAGGACCCCTACTATCCGGAATACCACGAGGGAAGAAGCGAAAAGGCATGCTACCGCGAGTATTTCGAGTCTGTTCTGGAAAATATCCGTGCCTTTGACGGCTTTGACGTCTACGGACATATCGACTATGTCGTGCGCTACGGTCCAAACCGCAACAAATCTTACAGCTATGCGCAATACGCTGACGTGATCGACGAGATTTTAACGCTTTTGATCGAAAAAGGAAAAGGCATTGAGTTAAATACCGGAGGCTTTAAATACGGGCTTGGTCATCCAAATCCGACAGAGGAAATCATCGCGCGCTACCGGGAGCTCGGCGGTGAGATCATCACGATCGGCGCAGACGCCCATGCCCCCGCACATGTCGCCTATGCCTTTGAAAAAGTTCCTGCAATCCTAAAAGAAGCCGGCTTTCGCTACTTTACTGTGTTTCAAGAGCGAAAGCCGGATTTTGTGAAATTATGAAACATCTGCGGAAAGGAATATTTTTTATTCCTTTCCGTTCCAGCAATAGGTACAAAGCTTACATTTATCAATATCAACCGACTCCAGCATATCGTCAAGCCGGTTAAACCGCAGCGTCGTAAAATTCAATTCCTTGCGTATTTCCTCAACCATCTGCTCATATTTCTCCGTCTCAGGGTCTGCATACTGCGCAAGCACTTCATCTGTCACATTGCCGTTTTCGAGCTTGTCGATGACACGGCGCGTGATCAAATCCATCTCCGAGGAGGAACGCGAAAAATTCAGATACTTGCAGCCATACAAAAGCGGCGGACATGCCGGACGGATATGTACCTCCTTCGCTCCGCTCTGGTACAAAAATTCTGTCGTCTCACGAAGCTGTGTACCGCGCACGATTGAATCATCGATCAAGAGCAGGCTCTTGTCACGAATCAGCTCCTCGACCGCCAGAAGCTTCATCTTTGCGATCAGGTTACGCTGACTCTGCATCGTCGGCATAAAGGAGCGCGGCCATGTCGGTGTATATTTGATAAACGGTCTGGAAAACGGAATGCCCGATTCATTTGCATAACCGATGGCGTGTGCGATGCCGGAATCCGGCACTCCCGCCACAATATCGGGCTTTACATGATCGCGCTGCGCCATCTTTTTTCCGCAGTGATAACGCATATTTTCCACACTCGTTCCCTCATAGGAGCTTGCCGGATACCCGTAGTAGACCCACAAAAAGGTACAGATTTTCAAATCCTCATTCGGATTTACCAGCGTCACACACTTTTCATCGGTGATCACCGCAATCTCACCGGGACCTAATTCTCTGTAATCGGTATAGCCAAGATTCTTGTATGCGTAATTCTCAAAGGATACACAAAAAGCCTGTTCCTTTTTACCGATGACGACAGGTGTCCTTCCCCGTCTGTCTCTTGCCGCATAAATGCCCGCCTGATTCATCAGAAGAACAGAAACCGAGCCGTCCACCTCCTGCAGGGCATACTCGATCCCCTCGATCAGATTCTCTTTCTGATTGATCAATGCCGCGATCAGCTCCGTAGCGTTAATGTCACCGCCGCTCATCTCCAGAAAATGCGAATGCCCCTCGACAAACAGGCGTTCCGACAGCTCCTTCATATTATTGATCTTGCTGACTGTCGTAATGGCATAGGTGCCGTGGTGAGAACGGACAAGCAGCGGCTGCGGCTCATAATCTGAGATACAGCCAATGCCGATTTTTCCCTTCATCTCCTGCACATCCTTATCAAACTTCGTGCGGAACGGCGCATTTTCAATATTGTGGATCGCACGGTCAAAGCCCCGCTCTCCGTACACCGCCATACCGCCGCGGCGCGTGCCTAAGTGTGAATGATAATCAATTCCAAAAAACAGATCAAACACGCAATCCTCTTTTGATGCTACTCCAAAAAATCCACCCATTGTTATTCCTTTCTTTACTTGAAGTAAGCCACACCGGACTCAAATAATCTTAGATCCTGCTCTCCGTAAATATTTATTGCAACATTTCTGCCGCGGCGCTCGGAGTGCGCCATTTTTCCAAGCACACGCCCATCGGGACTTGTAATACCCTCAACCGCCATGTAAGAGCCGTTGATATTCCACTCCTCGTCCATCGTCGGATTTCCGTCGGCATCGACATATTGTGTCGCCACCTGACCGTTCGCAAACAATCGCTCCATCCACTCCTTGGACGCAACAAACCGTCCCTCTCCATGTGAAGCCGGATTGCAGTAGACCGCTCCCGTCTTTGCCTCTAAAAGCCATGGGGACTTATCTGTTACCACTTTCGTGTATACCATCTTGCTGATATGACGTCCGATCGTATTATAAGTCAGGGTTGGCGAATCCTCTGTCTGCGGACGAATCTCCCCGTACGGCACAAGTCCCAGCTTGATCAGAGCCTGAAATCCGTTGCAAATACCAAGCGCAAGTCCGTCTCTCTGCCCTAAAAGCTCCATCACCGCCTCGGACAGCTTTGCATTGCGGAAGGCAGTCGCAAAGAATTTCGCAGATCCCTCCGGCTCGTCGCCTGCCGAAAATCCGCCCGGGAACATAATGATCTGTGCCTGACGGATCGCCTCTGTAAACACATCGACAGATTCCCGAATATCCTCGGCGCTTAAATTCTTAAATACCCGCACGATCGTATCCGCTCCGGCACGCGCAAACGCACGCGCGCTGTCATACTCACAGTTCGTTCCGGGAAAGACCGGAATAAATACCTTCGGTTTTGCAACCTTGTTCTTGCACACATAAATATTGTTTGCCTGATAAATGCCTGTGTCTACTGTCTCACTCTGTTCTGTCACACGGGTCGGGAATACCTTTTCCAATGTTCCCGTCCACGCCATGAGCGCTTCCTCCATCGTGACCCGCATACGCGCTTTGCCGTTCTCATAAAGGAATACCTTTTCTGCATTGACACTGCCGATCTGCTGCATGCTTGCTGTAAGTCCCGCTGCGCACAGGGCTTCCTTCACCTCGTCTGCCCGTTCCGGTCTCACCTCTGCCACAAGATCGCCAAAGCCCGGAGCAAACAGGATTTCCTCGGTCACGCTGCCCTCTAATGTCACGCCAAGCTGATTGCCGAACGCCATCTTACTGACTGCCGCCGCAAGTCCTTTTCCATCCAGGGCATAAGCAGATATGATCACACCCGCTTGGATCAGCTTATGCACAGCGTCATAGAGCTTCATCACCTGCTCATAGACCGGCAGATCATAAGCATCCTTTTCAATCCGAAACAGCACCAGTCGGTTTCCTGCCGCTTTCAGCTCCGGCGTAATGATCTCCTTTTCTTTTGCCACATCGACCGCAAAGGAAACAAGTGTCGGCGGAACATCAATTTCATTAAAGCTTCCCGACATAGAGTCCTTTCCCCCGATGGAGGGCAGTCCAAAGCCTATCTGCGCACGGTATGCACCGAGCAGCGCCGCAAACGGCTGGCTCCAGCGTCTTGCATCCCCGCTCATTCTGCGGAAATATTCCTGGAACGTAAAGCGCACCTTCCGGTAATCGCCGCCCGCTGCCACGATCCTTGACAAGGATTCCAATACAGCATACACTGCGCCGTGATACGGACTCCATGCGGACAAATACGGGTCAAAGCCGTAGGACATCATCGTGACAGCGTCGGATGTTCCCGAAAGGACCGGAATCTTTGCGACCATGGACTGTGTCTCCGTCATCTGATATTTTCCGCCGTACGGCATATAGACGCTGCCTGCGCCGATAGAGCTGTCAAACATCTCGACAAGTCCCTTCTGTGAACAGACATTTAAGTCTGCCAGCTCTGCCAGCCATGCAGCCTTAAAATCACCCTTCTTCGCTGCCTCCGCCACCGTGGACGTGCTGATCCTATGCAGATAATTCTCCTTGGGATCTGGCATATCGACTGCGACATTCGTCTCCTGATGCGCACCGTTCGTATCCAAAAATGCCCGTGAGAGATTTACGACTTCTTTTCCTCTCCACTCCAGTACCAGTCTTGGCTCTTTTGTCACGACAGCGACCGTAACCGCCTCCAGATTTTCTTCCTTTGCAAAGGCAAGAAATTTTTCCTCATCCTGCGGCGCTACAACGACAGCCATACGCTCCTGTGATTCCGAAATCGCAATCTCCGTGCCGTCAAGTCCGGCATATTTCTTCGGTACCATATCAAGCCGGACGCGCAGACCGTCCGCTAACTCACCGATGGCAACCGACACGCCGCCCGCACCGAAATCATTGCACTTCTTGATCATATGAGCGACCTCCTCCCGCCGGAACAGGCGCTGTATCTTGCGCTCCGTCGGGGGATTTCCCTTCTGCACCTCCGCGCCGCAGACCGTTGTGGACTCGGTATTGTGCGCCTTGGAAGAACCGGTTGCACCGCCGATGCCGTCGCGTCCGGTGCGTCCTCCCAATAAAATGATAATATCGCCCGGATCGGAGGTCAGCCGCTGTACGGCACGTCTGGGCGCTGCGCCCAAGACAGCGCCGATCTCCATGCGCTTTGCCACATAATCAGAGTGATAGATTTCCTTGACATATCCGGTCGCAAGTCCGATCTGATTGCCGTAGGAGCTGTAGCCATGCGCAGCCTCACGCACCAGCTTTTTCTGCGGCAGCTTTCCCTCCATGGTATTGCCGACAGACACGGTCGGATCTGCCGCGCCTGTCACACGCATTGCCTGATAGACATAGGTGCGCCCGGAAAGCGGATCACGGATTGCTCCGCCAAGACAGGTCGCCGCCCCGCCAAACGGCTCAATCTCTGTCGGGTGATTGTGTGTCTCATTCTTAAAGTTGACAAGCCACTCCTCCGTCACACCATCGACCTCGATCGGCACGACAATGGAGCAGGCGTTGATCTCGTCCGACTCCTCCTGATCGGAAAGCTTTCCCTCTTTCTTCAGACGCTTCATCGCCATAAGCGCAAGATCCATCAGACAGACAAACTTATCATTTCTTCCTGCATAAAGCTTTTGATGCGTTTTCAGATAATCCTGATACGTCTCCTCCATAGGTACGCGGTAATAACCGTCGTCAAATACAACCTCCTTTAACTCCGTAGAAAAGGTCGTGTGACGGCAGTGATCGGACCAATAGGTATCTAATACTCGGATTTCCGTCACAGACGGATCGCGTTTTTCCTCATTTTTAAAATAATTCTGAATATGTAAAAAATCACGGAACGTCATTGCCAGTCCGAGTGAATCATAAAGCTTCTGCAGCTCGTCCTCCGCAAGCCGGCAAAATCCCGCAAAAATCTCTACATCCTTCGGCTCGTCAAAGGTCTGTACCAGCGTCTTTGGCTTTTCCATGCCGCTCTCTCTGGAGTCCACCGGATTGATGCAGTGCTTCTTGATCGCTGCAAGCTCGTCCTCGCTGATCTCCCCCTCGATCACATAGGTCACGGCTGTGCGGATCAATGGAGTCTCCTCCTCGTTTAACAGCTTGACACACTGCTCGGCAGAGTCTGCCCTCTGATCAAACTGCCCCGGAAGAAATTCCACAGAAAAAGCACATCCGCCGTTTTGGTCAAATGTCTCCTCATAAATAACATCGACCGGAGGCTCTGAAAATACAGTTCCCAATGCCCTCCGATACGTCTCCTCCGAAATATGTTCCATATCGTAACGGATCAGCTCGCGCACGCCCGTCACGCCTCTGATTCCAAGATAATTTCTGATCTCCTCCCAAAGCTCCTTTGCCTTGACCGCAAACTCCGGTTTTTTCTCCACATAAATTCTTCTTACCTTGTCAAAATCTGCATTGCTCATATGATTTTCCTCCATCCTGACATCACCGATTCTATCTTCGGGTACAGTGTAGCATGATTCTTTCAATTAGAATAATTAATATATTTAATCTTATTTATTATAGACATTAATATATTTAAAGCTCATAGGTTCTGTTTGACACAATTATAAGTCAGGCTTATAATTTAGCTGTTACATGCAATTTCACAGAAACGAGGCACTATGGATATTAATTATGAATTATACAAGGTTTTTTATTACGTCGCAACCTCTCTGAGCTTTTCCGAGGCAAGCAAGCAGCTTTTTATCTCGCAGTCTGCCGTCAGCCAGTCCATAAAAACATTAGAGCGCAAGCTGGAGCAGCCGCTTTTTATCCGAAGCACGAAAAAGGTACAGCTTACGCCTGCCGGAAAAGTGCTCCTTAAGCATATCGAGCCTGCGATGAATCTGATCTCCCGCGGGGAAAGCCAGCTCCTAACCTCCGGCAGCCTCGGCTTCGGTCAGCTCCATATCGGCGCGAGCGATACCATCTGCCGCTATTTTCTCGTTCCCTACCTCAGACAATTCCACCGAAAATTTCCGCATGTGCCCATCAAGGTCACAAATGCAACCTCTCTCAGTTGTGTGGAGCTATTGGAACAGGGCAGAGTCGATGTGATCATCACAAATTTTCCAAATGCAAAGCTCAATCAGTCCTACATCCAAAAGACTGTCAGAAGCTTTACGGATGTATTTATCGCCAATCCCGCCTATTTTCATCTGAAACAGCAGGAGCTTTCTTTTCAGGAATTAAACGAATACCCCATTCTGATGCTCGACCGAAAAAGTACAACGAGCGAATTTCTGCACCATCTGTTTTTGCAGCATCAGCTTGAGCTTATTCCCGAAATCGAATTGAGCAGCAATGATCTGCTGATCGACCTTGCGCGGATCGGACTTGGCATCGCTTTTATCCCGGACTATTGCCTAAGCCGCGAGTCAAATGAGCTTTTTATCGTGCGCACCAAAGAAAAGCTGCCCTCCAGACAGATGATCGCCGCGGTCAATCCGATGCTGCCGCCATCTGCCCCGACGGAGGCGTTTCTTGCGCTACTCCCTGATGTGCAGCCGCTTGCTCCGTCTGCCGGCTCTCCTGCTTAGCCCAAAACTCCTCCAGATACCTTTTGACATTTTCTTTCGAGCAGACCGTGTACTTCTCCCACTCTCTTGGGAAAAGCGCACGGGAATCGCTCTGTAAAAAACGCTCGTCCAACAAAGCGATAACGCCGACGTCATCCACCGTGCGGATAACGCGCCCTGCTGCCTGCAGCACCTTATTCATCCCGGGATAACGATAGGCATAATCAAAGCCAGCCCCCAAACGCTCCTCATAATAATGCATCAGTATGTCCCGCTCATTGCTCATTTGCGGCAGACCGGTGCCCACGATGACCGCACCGATGAGCTGCTCATTTTTCAGATCGATTCCCTCTCCAAAAATCCCGCCGAGCACGCAGAACGCCGCAAGCGATCCTTCACGACGCCTTGTTTCCTCCGCCGAAAAGGCAGCCAGAAACGCCTCGCGCTCCGCCTCCTTCATGCCCGGCTGCTGAAGAAGCGCAAAAACCGTTCCCTCCGCACTGCTTTCCACGCAGCGCTCCTCCCCTGCGCAGACAAGCTCCTCCACGCCATCCATTGCGCAAAAAACCTCATACACCTGACGCATCATCTGATAGGAAGGAAAAAATATCATATAATTTCCCTTTTTCGCCCGTGCCGTCACTGCCGCATAAGCGGCGATCCGTGCAAACTCCGCTTCATTTCTTCTTGTATATCTGCTGCTCACATCGCGTCCGAGCAAAAGCAGCCGCTGGCTCTCCGAAAATGCTGTCTTAGCATAGACCGCATAATTGTCTTTTTTCGCAGAGAGCAGATTCTTATAATATCCGATCGGCAAAAACGTCGCCGAAAAGAAAATCGTCGCGTTGCCCTTATCAAGCCGCTTCTGCAAATTCAAGGACGGATCGACGCAGTAAAGCTTCATCTGAAATCTGCCGTCCCCGGTATGCTCTGTGTAGATCACATACCGCTCGTCCACCCATTCGTAGATCGTGATAAAATTCCGCAGCTTTAAATAAAACTCCGTCACTTCTTTCCGCTCCGCAAAATCTGTCCTCTTCTGCAAAAATTCATCCAGCCCCGCGGCAAGACGCATCAACGCAAACAAAAAGCTGCCGATATTTTCATAGACCCTGTAGGTCTCACATTCCCGCTTATAGGAAAGCAGAATGCGATTGCATTTTTCAAATTCCTCCGCCAGCCGGGCATCATATTGACGGACCAGCTTCTTCCCCGCAAGAAAATCTTCCTTATAAAGTGCGGCACTGTACATATCGCGGCTGCGCTCCACAAGATTATGCGCCTCATCGACAAGAAAAATATAATCTCCCCTCATTCCCTCGGCAAAAAAACGCTTAAGACAAACGTTTGGATCAAAGACGTAATTATAGTCGCAGATGATATTGTCTGCCCATGACGCGGCATCCAGACAAAGCTCAAACGGACAGACCCGATAAGCATCCGCCTGCTCCAAGATCACCTCTCTCGACAAGACGTCCTTCCTTTGCAGCAGATCATAAACTGCGTCGTTGACCCTGTCATAGTGCCCCCTCGCATACGGACAATGGACGGGATTACAGTCCATCTCCTCGCATTTGCAAAGCTTTTCCTTCGCGGTGATCTGGATGATCTTTGCCTGATAGCCACCCCTTTGCAGCAGCTCAAACGTCTCTTTTGCGACACCTGTCGTAATTGTTTTTGCTGTCAGGTAAAAAATTTTATCTCCCAGCTCCTCGCCCACCGCCTTAACTGCCGGAAATATCGTAGAAATCGTTTTTCCCACACCGGTCGGCGCCTGAATAAATAAATTTTTTCTGCGGGCGATGGTGCGGTAGACATCCGAGGCGAGCTCCTTTTGTCCCTTTCGGTATTCATACGGAAAAACCAGTCGTTTGATGGACGCCTGCCGCAGTCTGCGCCATTCAAACTGAAAATCCGCCCACTTTTTATACTCCTGCACGAGCTGTAAAAACCATTGTGCAAGCTCCTCAAACAAAAACTCCTCCTGAAAATAACGAATCTCCTGCGTATCAAGATTACAGTAAGTCATCTGAATCCGAATCTGCTCAAGATCGTGCTGCACCGCATAAATATAGGCATAGCACATCGCCTGCGCACGATGCACGGCAACCGGCGCCGTAAGAAGCTCCGGCTTTTGATATACCCCCTTGATCTCATCGATTGTCACGCGCACGTCATGCGGCAGATGTATCTGATTGTAATCATCGGCATAGGTATATGTCTCCCCATCCTCACGCTCAATCAAAATACCGTCTGCCCTGCCATCAATGATAAGCTCGTAATCGCCCTGATCCAACGCAATGCGCAGCGGTACCTCTGCGTGATAATTAGCCCCCATGCCCCTTTGGATCTTTCGATGTATGCGGCTGCCCGCCTGCATCGCCTCCACGGAGCTCCCGCGTCCCTGCCGGTTGTCAATGTCTCCCTCCCGCAGCAAAAACTCCACAAAATTTCGGACCGATATTTTAATGATCCCCTTTTGATTCTCTTTTTTCTGTTTACTCATAAGCCTTAGATTCTTCCATTCAGCCGTGCCTGACGCTATTCCTTGCGAAATTCATCCATTATTTTATCTATTGATACCGTTCCATTTTACCACAATTTCAAACAACGCGCGACATGCTTCGCGAGCCACTCTTATGTCAAACAACGAGCGACACGCTTCGCGAGCCGCTCTTATGTCAAAAAAGAGAAGCTGTCTTCTGACAGCTCCCCTTTCACACACAGACCTTAGCAGACTGCATATTTTTGAATATTTTCTTCAAATGTACGGTCGTTCACACCATACTTAATTGTCAGCTCCTTGCCAAATCCAAGATACAGCATACCAAGCAGGGACTTTGCATCAATCACCGCCCGATTATAGAAAACATCAATGTCAAAATCACATTTTCCGGCAGCATTTACAAAGTCCTTTACCTCATCTGTGTCAGATAATCTGATTTTCTTCTCAAACATTTCTTTCATCTTCCTTTCTTCTCAAAAAACACAACAAATGCATACGGCTGCCTCATTCGCTACGGCATTATTCCATAATTTTTGCCGTTTGTCAAATTTTTATACATTTGCGCGGTTCTTCGTTTTAAGGCATTTTCACAATTCTTCGACAGATTTTTCGGCAAAATCCGCGCGAAATACTTTTGTATTTTCTGTTTCCAAACAGATACCGCACAATCCTTGTGCACTTCTCTCAAAAACCGGTTTCTTTTCTTCTATTTTTAGAGGTTGTTACAATCATTTTTGTTTCAAAGGCGATCAAGCGCCTCTCAAAAGCTCGATATTGCGCTTTAAGGAATCGACTGCCGCATCGATTTCCTGTCGCGTCGTATCCTTTCCCAGTGTCATGCGCACAGTTCCCGCCGCATACTCCTTTGGCACGCCAAGCGCCTCTATCACATAAGAAATCCTGCTCTCTCCCGTATTGCATGCCGAGCCTCCCGATGCGCAGATTCCCTCCTCGTCCAACAGAATCAGGAGCGTCGCCCCGTCCACGCCCGCAAAGCTCATACTGACATTTCCCGGCAGCCGTCTGGTGCGGTGTCCGTTGATGCGCGTCTGCGGAATCTCATGCGTCACCTTCTCCATCAGATAATTACGCAGCATCGTCTCTCTGCGGATTCTCTGACGCATTCCATGCATCGCAAGCTCCGCCGCCTTTCCCATACCGACAATTCCCGGCACGTTTTCTGTCCCGGCACGCTTTCCCTGCTCCTGACTCCCTCCATGAATAAAAGACGGAAGGGGAACCCCCTCCCTGACATAGAGAAAGCCCACACCTTTCGGTCCATGGAATTTATGTGCGCTTGCGCTTAATAGATCAACGGGGTACTGACGCACCGAAATGGGAATCTGCGCATATGCCTGCACCGCATCGGTATGGAATAATATGCCGTGCTCTCTGGCAATTCTTCCGATTTCCATTACAGGCTCTATCGTTCCGACCTCATTATTCCCAAACATGATCGTAATCAAGGTCGTATCCTGCCGGATTGCCTGCTGCAATTCTTCGAGCGAGATCATTCCGTCCCTGTCTACCTCAAGATAAGTCACCTGATACCCCAGACGTTCTAAATATTCGCACGAATTTAACACCGCATGATGCTCGATTTTGCTTGTGATGATATGACGTCCCCTTGCCTTTAATGCGCCGGCAATCCCCTTCACTGCCCAGTTATCCGACTCGCTTCCTCCCGAAGTAAAATAAATTTCTGATTTTTTTGCCGAAAGTGATACCGCAATCTGCTCCCTTGCATACTCGATTGCTTCTTTTGCTTCCTCACCATATTGATACATCGTCGATGCATTTCCAAATTTTTCCTGAAAATACGGCTGCATCGCTTCCTCCACAGCCTCCGAGAGTTGTGTCGTCGCCGCATGATCCAGATAAATACCTTTATATGTTTGACTGCTCATGTTTCCCCCTCTATTTACATATATTGAAAGGATCGAACATTTGGAGGTCCTGTTGCCAAGAATTTATCTTCCCAAACATCCTGTTTCCGAAAACTCTTTCAAAAGCTCCTTGATCACCGGTACGCTGCTCTTAACGATTGCCGGTGTTTTGACCCGAATTATCGGCTTCTTTTATAGAATATTCCTTTCCCGCGTGATTGGTGCAGAGGGGCTTGGCATTTACCAGTTGACTGCTCCCGTGATGGCGCTTGGCTTTGCCATTACTTCCACGGGCATCCAGACTGCTATCTCCCGCTTTGTCTCAAACGAGATCGGAAAGAAAAATCCGGGCGGCGCAAGAAGCTATCTTTTTTGCGGACTCTGGCTCTCCCTGCTCCTATCCGTCTTATTCAGCGTGATCCTCTGGAAAAATACGGATTTTATTGCACGCGCATGGCTCGGTGACGCTCGCTGTGCACCGCTTTTGTCTATCCTCTCGCTCTCCTTTGTCCCAAGCTGCATCCATGCCTGTATCAACGGCTATTATTATGGCTTAAAAAAAACAGGTGTACCGGCGCTCACGCAGCTTGCCGAGCAGATCGCGCGCGTTGCCATTGTCTATGTGCTTTTTCAAATTTACACGGAGCAGCAGCAAAGCGTTCCGCTCTCTGTCACCATGTGGGGTGTTGTCATCGGCGAGATAGCAAGTACGCTTGTTTCCGTAAGCTGTATCCGTGTGCTTTCTGGCACAACGGACAGAGGTCTATCCATGGTTACCTGTACCAAAAACCTCCTTGCCATGGCTGCGCCCTTAACCGCAAACCGTGTCATCCTCAATCTTTTTTCCAGCTACGAAAATATTATGATCCCAAACAGACTTCGCCTGTTTGGCTATGAGTTCTCCGACGCACTGAGCGTTTACGGCATCCTGACCGGCATGACCATGTCCGTTGTAATGTTTCCGTCCGTCATCACAAACTCCGTTTCTGTTCTCCTGCTCCCCGCTATCTCAGAAGCGAAAGCTGCCGGAGACGACGCCCTGATCCGGCGGACGTTAAAAAAGACGATTGAATCCTGCCTCTCGCTTGGCTTCCTCGCGACGCTGGCATTTTTATTTACCGGAGATTTCCTCGGCAACTTCCTGTTCGGGAATGCACTTGCCGGAACATTTATCACAACACTCGGATGGATCTGCCCGTTTCTCTACCTCGGCTCGACCCTAAGCAGCATTCTTCACGGTCTTGGTTTCCCCGGACTGACCTTTGTGCTGAATCTGATTTCCTGCGGCATAAGGATTCTCTTTGTGCTGTTCGCTGTTCCTGTCTTTGGCATCAAAAGCTACCTCTGGGGAATTCTTCTCTCACAGGCGGTGCTTGCATTCCTTGCGATCATTCTGCTTCTTCACATGACAAATAACAAGCGACACACTTCGTGCGACACACTTATGTGAAACAAAGTTTCCTATAAAGCAAGAAAACAGGCATAAATAAACCTTCAGGCAGAGGTGCGCTTCTCTCACCTCTGCCTGAAGGTTTATAATACCTAATCTCTATTCCACAAATGCTTAGGGTAAAGCCCTGATGCCTTAAGGTTCCTGATTGCCTCCCAAACGACCGGCTTATCCTCCCTGTAGGTCACGCCATACCATTTGTCCGTAGTTGTCAGCACCTTCACGGACGCCTTACCGGCTGTCAGAAGATTGCTGACGACTGTCGGGAGAAAATACTCACATTTAAGCGGATTCTCCTCCAGTCCCTTCTCTAAAAAAGACGCAAAGCCGTTTTCAAGCTCCGTCAAAAATCCTGCCGTAAAGCCCCACATATTCATGGAAACAATCGCGTCATCCGGCAGGGAAATCCATGTTCTGCCGTCATCATCGGTATAAGCAGCGCCGCCATCCCGTTTCTCAATCCGCGTACGCTCCGTCACACGAACAAGCTCGCCCGCATCACTGATCTCACAGACACCGCGCGACACATGCCCGTTTTCCGTAAGAGTATTTTTAAGCTGATACCCAACCATCGCATAGCGGTATTTTTCATCATCCTCATGCGAAACCAGATAATCATAAATCTGCGCAAATGCGCTTCTTCCATAGTAATCGTCCGCATTGATCACTGCAAAGGGACCGTCAATGACATCCTTGCAGCTTAAGACGGCATGCGCCGTTCCCCACGGCTTCTGCCGACCGGCGGGAATCCCATACCCGTTCGGAATATTTGCAAGGTCCTGATAAACATAGGCAGTCTCCAGCTCCTTCCCGATACGATTTCCGATCGCCTCCCGAAAATCTCTTTCGTTCTCCTTTTTGATAATAAATATTACCTTATCAAAGCCTGCCCGCTTCGCATCAAAAATAGAAAAGTCCATCATCATATGACCCTCGGCGTCCACCGGGTCAATCTGCTTTAAGCCTCCGTAACGACTCCCCATTCCTGCTGCCATAATTACCAGTACCGGTTTTTTCATTGCATTTCCTGCCTTTCCTGTCAAATTGTATACCATTTGATCTCGTTTGCTTTCAGATGCAATGCAAAGCTGCTTCCGTCGCCGCGGTAAACCGTTGTTCTCTGCGGCTCGTAGGTGTTATTTACGACACAATATTTCCCATTCTTCACATAGGCATGCACCTCAACATGAACGTTCGTTGAGAACCACTGGGTCAGAGCCTCCTGCTCGCTGTGCGCACTCCACATGATACTTCGGTAGAGAACTCTGCTGTTTTCAAAGCTGTACGGCAGACCGCTGATATAGACGCAGCGTCCCTTTCCATAGGCATTCACTGCCATCTGCACCTCTTTCTCCCTCTGTACCAAGATCTCCGTACCCTCGTAAGCATAGATGCTCTTTTTGCCCTCGCCGAAATCAACCTCATCGGCAACATCTGCGAGAATAAAATGGTCTCTGTGCTCCTCCCAGTTATACTTGTCGTAATTTAAGGTGAAACCTGTCTCCTTCTCTACGCCAAGCATCCCGGCAAGCTGAAGGTAATGCCCCTGATACTGATGGCCGGAAGGCTCTCCGACTCCGATAAAGCCGCCTCCGTTATGCACAAAAGAACGGATTGCAGAAGAAATCTTTGGATTCTCCCAGACACTGCCGCCGGTATGCGCCGTATCAGCGTCCCCGACATTGATGATGACATCAATCGTATCAAGAACAGACGCGTCTTTTAAAATATCGTCAAAGGAAATAAACTTCACGTCAAACGGTGCACCGGAAAGCGCCTCGATAATCCCTGCGTAGCTGTAATTCTGCTTCTGATACAGTGCGTGGTGCACCATATGGCAGCCCCAGCTCCTGATCTTGCCCCAGCTATTTAACACAGCCACTGTTTTCGCACAATACGGCGTCGTGCCTTTTGCATTCTCATAAAGCTCACGGAACTCATCGCATACACCTTCAACATAATCGATAAACTCTGGAAAGTCAAGCGCAAGCTTCAAATAGCCGCCGTAACCGATACGGTCTATGGGCTTTCGCAAAATCGCGCGCCGCGCCGTCACCCAGTTTTCCTTTGCCTCCTTCACCGGATCGCCGCCCTCATGGAACGTATCCGGGAAGAAATACGGCAGAAACCGTCCTTCTGTATACTTCACGCCCTCAATATCGGAAATTAAGCGCAGGGTGCTTCCGTTTCCGACGCTTCCCACCACAGAATCAAGTCCGATTCCTGCAAATTCATCCATAAACGGCTCTGTCCCAATCCAGTGGTCTCCTAAAAACATCATGGCTTCCTTGCCGCACTCATGCGTAATGTCCACCATTTCTTTTGCAAGCTTTGCAACCTCTCTCCGCTGAAATGCCTGAAAGTCCTTAAACTCTTTGCTAGGCACACGATACTGATTGTTGTAATATCCCTGATCTATGATATATTCCGGGCGGAACGGATAGCCGACCTCTTTTTCAAACTGCTCTAGGATATATGGGCTGACCGATGCGGAATAACCATACCAGTCTACATACTTTTCCCGTTTCAGCTCATCGAACATCAGGGTAAACTGATGGAAAAATGTCGTATAGCGGATAACGTTGACATACGGATGCTCCTCACAGAAGCTGCGCAGACGCTCCATCGAATATTTACGGGTCTTTGGCTGGCGCACATCAAAGGTAATCTGATGCTCAAAATCTTTCCAATCGTTTGTCACCGCATTATACATATGCACCGGATCCCAGATCAAATATGCCAGAAAGCTCACCGTATATTCGTGAAACGGCTCTGCATCATGAATCTGCACGCAGCCGGTCGCCTCATCATACTCCCAGCTCTCTGTGGGAACGATTTCGCCGGAGGAACGGTCAATCACCTCCCACCAGCGTTTTATATCGTCCCTTGTATTGACCTGCATGAGCTCATCGGAAATGCCTTTCATCAGTGGAATCGCCAATTCCTTCCCCTCTGCCGCATAAAATCCTGTCATAATATAGCACTGCTGCACCTCGTCCGGGTTCGCCTTTGCCCATGCATTATCCTTCCTTGTCGTATAATAGGTCGCATAGATCTTAGCGTCCGTCTCCTTAAGCTCCTTGGGAAACTCTGTACCATCGCAGTCGCGAATGGCATCTGCCCCCCAGCGCTTTAACAATTCAATCGTCTCCGGTACAACATCCAAATTTGTTGGGATCGTCACACGTCCTGTCTGCTTTTCTAACTTCTGTTCACTCATTTTCTGACCGCTCCTAATTTTTTCTTGTTCTTTTGTTTATTATAGCGTACTTTGTCCCAAACTGTTACTCATATCTTGCTGACTATTTTAGAAATCTTATCTTCTTTTTCTTTATTTCTCTTGCTTTTTGTTGTAATATCTTGCGAATTTTATGTTTGTGTTCTATACTGTTCCTAACAGCGGAATATCCTGCACAATATGCAAGGAGGAAGAAACGATTATGAGCAACCAGAAATTTAATTTAGAAAACACGACGCTTCCCCAGCTTTCCTTTCGTCTGCTGTCAATTTCTGCGTCAAAATATGAAAATGACTGGGAGAGCTTTCCTCACAGCCATTATTATACGGAAATCTTCTTTATAAAAAGCGGTACGGGACATATGAAAATTGAAAACGAATCTATTCCGCTTGCCGCCAACAATCTTGTTTTGATCGGGGCACAGGTACTTCACACGGAATTTTCCAATCCGTCCGCTCCCCTTGACTATTATGTTCTCGGCGTAGAGGGTTTAAAGATCAACACGGACCGACCGGTGGAATACAGTGTTGTGAATGCTTCGTCCAATGTTGCGCAAATACGGCAATGCTTTGACAATATCCTGTCAGAGATGCACAACCGCCCGGAGGGCTATGCCGAGGTCTGCCAGCACTATCTTGCGATCCTTGTGCTGCTCATCTGCCGCAAAGACCACATCTCTTACGAACTCGTGGACGCTCCAAACAGCAGTCACGAATGTCATAAGGTGAAACGCTACATTGAGACAAACTATCATGATAAGATTACGCTGGATTCTCTTGCCTCCAACTGCAATCTGACAAAATATTACCTAAGCCATAAATTCACAGAATTTTATCGAAAATCTCCGATCGCCTATCTGACGGAGGTTCGGATCACAGCCGCCAAAGACCTGCTGAAAACAACAAATCTCAGCATTGAGGAAATTGCAAGCGGAACGGGTTTTTCCTCCAGCAGCTATTTCTCACAGACCTTTCAGAAATTCTGCCATATGTCGCCGCAGCAATACCGCAAATCCCAAACAAAAACAGCATTCGTATCGGACCAATAAAAAAGAATCTCGCAAGCGAGATTCTTTTTTATTTAATGCTAATTATTTGTAAAGCTCTACCAATCTTAACAGGTGCTCATAGCGCTCCTTCGCAGCCTCCTCGGATGCTGTAAAGAGCTGCTCTGCTCTCTCCGGGAATGCTCTGCTCAGACGGCTATAGCGCGTCTCGCTGTTTAAGAACTCCTGATAGGTTCCGTCACCCGGCTTTGAGGTAAGGGTAAACGGATTCTTGCCCTCTGCCTTGAGTGCCGGA
Organism: Roseburia sp.; assembly: GCA_019421345.1. Classification (GTDB taxonomy): domain Bacteria; phylum Bacillota; class Clostridia; order Lachnospirales; family Lachnospiraceae; genus Roseburia. The sequence continues at coordinate 46,610 of JAHZFL010000012.1, forward strand.
TTGAAGGAGAACAGATTCCAGTAGCCTGCTGCAACTGCCTTCTTCATCTCAGTCTGGCAGTGATTCATACCGCCCTTGATACCGTGAAGCTCACATGGAGCATAACCGATAATCAATGATGGTCCGTTGTAAGCCTCTGCCTCTGCGATCACCTTGATCGTATGCGCCATATTTGCGCCAAGCGCAACCTGTGCTACATATACATAGCCGTAGCTCATTGCAATCTCTGCAAGGCTCTTTTTGCCAACCTCTTTACCGGAGGCTGCAAACTGACAAACCTCACCGATATTGGAAGCCTTAGAAGCCTGACCGCCGGTATTGGAATACATCTCGGTATCAAATACCATGACGTTTACATTATCACCGGAAGCAAGTACATGATCCAGGCCACCGAAGCCGATGTCGTAAGCCCATCCGTCTCCACCGAAGATCCATACAGACTTCTTACCAAGGTAATCCTTCTTCTCAAGCGCTGCCTTTGCATTCGGGCATCCGGCTGCTGCTGCCTTCTCTAATTCTGCAACAAGCGCCTCTGTTGCCGGTGCATTTGCTCTTGTATCGCTCTTTGTCTCTGTAAACTTCTCAAAAGCAGCCTTAAGCTCTGCGGAAGCCTTCTCGGACTCTGCACACTTCTTAGCGCTTGCGATTGCCTGCTCACGAAGAACGCTCTGTCCGATCTGCATACCAAGACCATGCTGTGCGTTATCCTCAAACAAGGAGTTTGCCCATGCCGGTCCCTTCTGAGAGTCTTTATTGACAGTATACGGTGATGTAGCTGCCGGTCCGCCCCAGATAGAGGAACATCCGGTTGCATTGGAAATATACATCTGCTCGCCGAATAACTGTGTAATGATGCGGGCATAAGCTGTCTCTGCACATCCTGCACAAGCGCCTGAGAACTCAAGCAGCGGCTGGTTGAACTGAGAACCCTTAACCGTATTGTCTGCCGGCATACCAGGCTTCTTGCCAACATTTGCAACTAAGTAATCAAATACCGGCTGCTCCTCTGCCTGTGATTCCTGCGGAACCATCTCGATCGCCGCAGTCGGGCATACCGTGATACACTCGCCGCATCCTGTACAGTCTAACGGTGATACACTGATCGTGAATTTGTACTCTCCTGCCTTTGGCTTTGTGTCAGCAAGCTTGATCTGGCTTGGCGCTGCCTTCACCTCATCCTCGCTTAACATAAACGGACGAATGGTTGCGTGAGAACATACAAATGCACACTGGTTACACTGAATACATTTTCCTGCATCCCATGTAGGAACTGTAACAGCTGTACCGCGCTTCTCATATGCAGATGCACCGTGCTCAAACTGTCCGTCTGCATTTTCAACAAATGCAGATACCGGTAAGGAATCTCCATCCATTAAGGAAATCGGATTCATCAGCTCCTTTACCATCTTAACAGTCTTCGGACGACCTGTCAGCTCTGCCGGAGCCGGATCTGCCGCAGGGTTTGCCCATGAAGCCGGGATCTCAACCTTATGTACGGCATCCACACCGGCATCGATTGCCTTGTAGTTCATCTCTACAACGGCGTCACCCTTCTTGCCGTAAGACTTCTTGGCAGCCTGCTTCATGAAGTCTACTGCCTCATCGATCGGCATAACGTTTGCCAGCTTGAAGAATGCCGACTGTAAGATCGTATTAGTACGCTTACCCATACCGATCTCGATCGCCTTATCGATCGCGTTGATCGTATATAACTGAATGTTGTTATTTGCGATATACTTCTTTGTCTCAGCGTTTAAGTGCTGATCAAGCTCCTCATCCGTCCACTGACAGTTGAGCATAAATACGCCGCCCGGCTTTACATCCTGCACCATCTTAAAGCCTTTTGTGACATAGGACGGATTGTGGCATGCCACAAAATCAGCCTGATTGATGTAATACGGACTTCTGATCGGCTTATCACCAAATCTTAAGTGAGAAATGGTAACACCGCCGGTTTTCTTGGAGTCATACTGGAAGTATGCCTGAATGTATTTGTCTGTGTGATCACCGATGATCTTCGTGGAGTTCTTATTTGCACCTACGGTACCGTCTCCGCCGAATCCCCAGAACTTACACTCTACCGTACCTGCAGCAGACGTGATCGGAGCCGGCTTTACCTCCGGTAAGCTTAAGTTCGTAACGTCATCCACGATACCGATCGTGAATCTCTTTTTCGGCGCGTCGTTCTCAAGCTCTTTGTAAACAGCGAATAAGGATGAAGGCGGTGTATCCTTAGATCCTAATCCGTAGCGTCCTGCAGTCAGAACAATCGAATCAAGACCTGCCTCGCGCAGTGTTGCCGCAACATCTAAGTATAACGGATCGCCAAGCGCTCCCGGCTCTTTCGTTCTGTCAAGCACAGCAACCTTCTTTACCGTCTTAGGAAGAACCTTTAAGAAGGACTCCGGTACCCACGGACGATACAGACGAACCTTTACAAGACCGACCTTCTCACCCTTTGACATCAGGTAGTCGATCACTTCCTCTGCTACGTCATTGACAGAGCCCATCGCTACGATCACACGCTCTGCATCCTCTGCTCCGTAATAATTGAACAGATCATAATTTGTTCCAAGCTTCTCATTCACTTTTGCCATGTACTTCTCTACGATAGCCGGAAGCTCATTGTATGCAGTGTTGCATGCCTCGCGGTGCTGGAAGAAAACGTCTCCGTTCTCATGAGAACCGCGCATTGCCGGATGCTCCGGATTTAATGCGTGCGCACGGAACGCATGCACTGCCTCCATATTGCACATTTCCTTCAGATCCGCATAATCCCACTTCTCAATCTTCTGAATCTCATGAGAGGTACGGAAACCGTCAAAGAAGTTGATGAACGGAACCTTACCCTCAAGCGTTGCAAGATGTGCAACCGGGCTTAAGTCCATAACCTCCTGCGGATTTGTCTCGCACAGCATAGCGAAACCTGTCTGGCGGCAGGCATATACGTCGCTGTGATCACCAAAAATATTTAAAGACTGTGTTGCAACAGTACGTGCAGATACATCAAATACACACGGAAGCATCTCACCTGCAATCTTATACATGTTCGGGATCATCAGTAAGAGACCCTGAGATGCGGTAAATGTAGTCGTCAAAGCTCCTGCTGCAAGAGAACCGTGAACCGCTCCTGCTGCTCCTGCCTCTGACTCCATCTCTACAACCTTTACCTGATTTCCAAAGATGTTCTCCTGTCCTGCTGCGGACCACTGATCTACAGAGTCTGCCATCGGGCTGGAAGGTGTAATTGGGTAAATCGCTGCAACATCTGTAAACGCGTACGCTACATGAGCCGCCGCTGTATTACCGTCCATTGACTGTTTTGCTCTGGACATTCTTATTCCTCCTTAATCATGCTTAAAATAGAGCGTCATATTACGACTTAATTCTGATTTTATCATTTAATTTGTCGATTGTAAAGGTTTCCGCCTGTACGAAAACGCGTGCAATCTGAAAATTTCCGTCTCCTTTGCCGATTGGGTTGCAATTCTTTCTTTTTTTTAGTATGATACGAATTGGTGTCTTGGGCAAAACTGCCGCGGCACAGTCTTTGAAATCATTCGTCATCAAAAAGTTAGGAGAATAGCAAATGATCAGTGCAAGCAATGTAACGTTACGAATCGGAAAAAAAGCATTATTTGAGGATGTCAATATTAAATTTACCGAGGGCTGCTGCTACGGTCTGATCGGCGCCAACGGCGCCGGAAAATCAACCTTTCTTAAAATTTTGTCCGGACAGCTTGAGCCTACCGCCGGAGAGGTGATCATCACGCCGGGGCAGCGCCTTTCTTTCCTGCAGCAGGATCACTTCAAATACGACGGCTTTACCGTTTTAGATACCGTTATTATGGGAAATAAGCGTCTTTATGATATTATGAAGGAAAAAGACGCTATTTATATGAAGGAGGACTTCACGGACGAGGACGGCATCCGCGCCAGCGAGCTGGAAGCGGAATTTGCCGATATGGACGGCTGGAATGCGGAAGCGGACGCCGCTACCCTCCTAAATGGTCTTGGCATCCCGTCTGAGGAGCACTACAACATGATGGGGGATATGCCGGGCGCGCTGAAGGTGAAGGTGCTCCTTGCACAGGCGCTTTTCGGCAATCCCGACATCCTGCTTTTAGACGAGCCGACCAACCATCTGGACCTCGACGCGATCAGTTGGCTGGAGGAGTTTTTGATCAACTTTGAAAATACCGTTATTGTCGTGTCTCACGACCGCTACTTCCTGAATAAGGTCTGCACAAACATCGCAGACATCGACTACGGCAAGATCCAACTCTATGCCGGCAACTATGATTTCTGGTATGAATCCAGCCAGCTTCTTGTAAAGCAGATGAAGGAAGCAAACAAAAAGAAGGAGGAAAAGATCAAGGAGCTTCAGGAGTTTATCTCCCGCTTCTCGGCAAACGCCTCAAAATCCAAGCAGGCAACCTCCAGAAAGCGTGCCTTAGAGAAGATCCAGCTTGACGAGATCCGTCCGTCGAGCCGTAAATATCCGTACATCGACTTTCGTCCGAACCGCGAGATCGGAAACGAGGTACTCACGGTGGAGGGAATTACCAAGACGATCGACGGCGTAAAGGTTCTTGACAATGTATCGTTTATTGTCGGTCACGACGACAAAATCGCATTTGTCGGAGGCAATGAGCTGGCAAAGACCACATTATTTAAGATTCTTGCCGGAGAGCTTGAACCGGATGCCGGCAGCTACAAATGGGGAGTTACGACCAGCCAGTCCTACTTCCCGAAAGATAACACAGAGATTTTTGATACAGACCTTCTGATCGTCGACTGGCTGACCCAGTTTTCCGAGATCAAGGATGCCACCTATGTGCGCGGTTTCCTCGGTCGTATGCTCTTTGCCGGAGAAGACGGGACAAAAAAAATGCGTGTGCTCTCCGGCGGTGAAAAGGTGCGCGTGCTGCTCTCCCGTATGATGATCATGGGAAGCAACGTTTTGATCTTAGACGAGCCGACCGACCATCTGGATATGGAATCCATCACCGCGCTCAACAACGGACTGATCAAGTTCCCGGGCGTTGTTTTATTCGCGTCCCGTGACCATCAGGTCGTGCAGACCACAGCGAACCGGATCATCGAATTTCTGCCGGACGGCACATTTATTGATAAGGTTTCCAGCTATGACGAATATCTCGAAAATGACGAGATGGCGAGAAAACGTCAGGTTTACTCGATGTCTGCGGAAGAAGAAGGCGATAACTAACACAATTTTATCAGATTGCGGTATAGTCATTGACGGCTATGCCGCTTTTTTATTCCATAACTTTTACCAATGCATCTTAGATCATATCGAACCGGTACAACAAATCATAAGTTTATGCTGCTTGCAAATCCAAGTTGACTTCATAATGACTCTATGCTATTTTCTAGTTAGCATCTACTAACCTTCATCTGCACGATCGTTTAGGAGGTGGTTACATTCCCCAAATTTTAAAACAATGTTCACCCATCTCAAAAGTAAGTTGATAAGGAGGCTAACTATGGAAACTGTATTAAGAAAAGTACTATGTAGTATTTTATTGACTGCAACACTAGTGACTGCATCTGTTTCACCAGTATTGGCTGCTTCTCCTTCTCCGGGAGTAAATGCAACGTCCAATGGAATTGAAATTCTTGAGAAGGATTTTTCAGACACATCGATCTATGTAAAATATTATCTTACCACAAACGGTGAAACAACGTTATACACCGAATATGGCAAAATAGCAGGAGACACATTCGTCTTGGACACTGTTCATCTAAAGGTTGATGAATACAAAACGCCAATTCCTGCAACAGCTCAAAAGGAACATACTGTAACTCCTATGAAGGCTTATGATGTTTCTTCTTTACGCGTTTCACGAAGCTCCTGTAAATATAAAGCACATACCGAAACATTCAGCTTTAAAGTCGACAAATGGACATTAGGGTCTTTAACAACTGTATTAGTAGCTGTAATCGGTTTGGCTGCCGGGGAAGCAGGTGTTCTTGCAGGTGCGTTCATTGACGCTGCAGCAAATGGTCTTATATCAGCTATTCTAGATAGCATCTATTTTGACGGAGAAAGATGTGTAAGTCATGCCATTGGAAAAGTTTATTATCGGTATCGGGGTAATTTCTATTCTGATTCTTCCAAAAGTGTTCTTGTTGCAGAAAATATTTCTTGGTCTAGGCGTTGGGGGCATTGAAGTATGAATTATGGTCTTGAGTTACTATCAGAACTTATCCCTCTCTTACTTGTCGTGATTTTAGTCATAGACATGAAAAAAAGAGAAACTAAGAGAAAAAAAGAATTGCTTCTGCCACTGATCGTTCTTTCTATCATTGAACTTCCGGCACTCATAGTAACCCTGTGCTGTATGATGCTAGGCATTCCGCACTCAAGTTTCCGGCATCTGATAACAGTTGCTATTTTCGCATTGCTTGCGCTTACCTATATTATTTATGATAAGCGCAAACGCAACAGATAATTGGGACTCTGCATCCTATAATGCCCACAATCTCCCGTTGCTTTCAGTTCTCCTTCCACTGTTTACGAACCAAAGAAGGAACGCACGAAACTCTTTATGTTCCTTCCTATCTCTGCAAATCTTTAAAAGGGAGCTGTCATCTCGACAGCTCCCTGTAATCATTTTAATCTATAATTTTTCTTATGACATATACAAAAAGACAGTATCAGACAACTCGTACAAAATTTATGCTGTATCGCTATCCATATCATGCCTCTTTTAGAAGATTCTGCGCACCGCAATGACCTCACGGTAAGTCACCGGTGACGTTAAGGTAATCCCCGTCCGCTCATTGCTTGCATGAAGCAGTGTGTTATTACCTGCGTAAATTCCAATGTGTCCGCTGTAGCAGACAAGATCGCCCGGCTGTATCTCCGAGAGGCTGACACCGTAGCCCGCGCTCCTTTGCGCTGTTGAGTTGCGCGGCAGCTTCACGCCAAACGCCGCATATACGCTCTGCACAAATCCTGAACAGTCTGCGCCGTTTGTAAGGCTTGTCCCGCCAAACACATATGGATTGCCTAAAAACTGCATTCCGTAATTAACGACTGCCTGTCCGTTTGAAACACTGCCCGCTTGGGGCGCTGTAGTTCCTCCCGTGCCTGCGTTATTTGATGCCGCAGAACCGGAGGACGGACGGGATGCTTTGGACGGTTCCTTCTTTGCAGCAGCCTGCTCCTTCTTCCGCTTTGCCGCTTCCTCTGCCTCACGCGCCCGTCTCGCCTCCTCTGCGGCTCTTGCTGCTGCCTGACGCTCCGCTTCCTCTCTGGCAAGGCGCGCTTCCTCCTCTGCCTTTGATTCCGCATGAATATATTCTGTCGAAAGCGTTACATAGTCCGCAGACACATAGCCGTCACCCTCAACGGTCGATACCTTTACCCAGCCTTCCGTCGATTCATCGAGCACGACCAGATCATCCCCCTCCGGCAGCATCGTAAGAATCCGCGCCTCTGTCGTAGGCTCGTTTCTGACAAACAATGTCGTTGTCGTCACCGTCGCATAACGTGTACCCACCGCACGCGCCAGATTCTCATCGCCAACTACAACATACTCTGCTTTGACATATCCCTCAACGCTTCCCGATACGATTTTATACCAGCCGTCCTCTGTCGTCTCAAGCACCGTTGCCGCCGAATCATTGTAAAGCTTTCCGAGCACCTCGCTTTCCGTATTTGGAAGTGCGCGGACATTGACATAATGATTGACCTGCGCAATCGCTATATCCGCATATTCTGACGCAACGACCTGAACCTCATGCTCCGCTGCTGTGGCTGTTTCTGCCTCTGTCTGCGCATCTTGCACCGCTTCTTGCTCTCCTGTGCGCTCATCTGCCGGCTGCTCGCGCTCCAACGCGCGCACCGCTTTATTTCTCTGCTCCGCTTCCGCAGCAGCATTCTGCGCATTCAGCTCCTCTGAAAACATATGGATTGCACCTGCCACCGGTCCGGCTGCACCCTTTCGCTCGGCGGCATTTATGTAATACCCTGTTGCTCCAAAGGCTATACTCCCCGCAAGCAGTATCGAAAGCAGCCTCATTCTCTGTTTCATTCTCTCTTTCCTCCAAACATCTTTTTTGCGCTCGCACTTGTTACTAATTTATTACAAGTTTGTTTCATTTGTGTGATGTTTGAATTTTAACAGAGAATCCGACGCAAATCTACAAGCAGATTCTTCCAATAAAAATGCATGTCCTCACAAACAACGGACATCACGCTTCGTGAGCAGTCCTTATGCCAACAACGAGCGACACGCTTCGCGAGCCACTCTTATATCAAGAAAAAACGGTGTACAGGGAAATCCCCCATACACCGCTGCAAACCGCATAAGTTCAATTCTGGTCGTTATACTTGACATCACGCACGTCATAGCCGCGGCGCTCCAGCGCACGCACCACGCGCTCAAAATCCGGCGCTTCGACACGCAGGAATATCTCCACAAGATCCAATACCTCTGTCGGTATGACCATCATATTACAGATGTCCCCGCCCTCTTTTGAGATCAGCTCGCAGATTTTACCAAGCACGCCCTTCATATCATAAGTATAAATCGCCATTGAATTATGCTTATTTCCAAACATTTTCTGATACTCCTTAAACACCGCCTGCTGTGTAACAATGCCAAGAAGCACATTTTTTTCATTGGTGATCGGAATAAAACGCACCTTAGAGGTAATAAACTGCGCCGCAGCCTCCTCAATCCTTGTATTTTCACCAATCGTGTCAATCTTTGTTTTCATAAATTCCTCGACACGCTTGGCGACAAATTCCTCCTTTGTACCGTTAAAGTTCTTAAAGTACTCCTCAAACATATACTGCTTTGACAGTACCCCGACAAACTCTCTGCCGTTTACCACCGGAAGGGACAGAAGTCTCTGCTCGTCAATGATCTGCATTGCCTCCTCCACCGTGTTGTCCACGCTGATACACGCGATCCTGCTAAACGGCATCATAATTGCTTTTACTCTCATACTCGGTACCTCCTATATATTTTCAATCTGCCAGTCAATGGGTTCCACTCCATGCTCCTTGAAAAACTCATTCGCCTTGCTAAAATGCCTACATCCAAAAAATCCACGGTATGCGGAAAGAGGACTCGGATGCGGCGCCTTTAAAATCAAGTGCTTGGGATTTGTCAGCATCGGTATCTTCATCTGTGCCGGTCTGCCCCATAAGAAATAGACAATCGGTCGATCCTGCGCGTTGACCGCTTCTATGACAGCGTCCGTAAACTGCTCCCAGCCCTTTCCCTGATGTGAATTTGCCTGATGCGAACGCACCGTCAGCACCGTGTTTAAAAGCAGCACACCCTGATCCGCCCATTTTTTCAGATAACCGTTATTCGGAACATAACAGCCGAGATCCTCCGAAAGCTCTTTATAAATGTTCTGCAAAGACGGCGGTATCTCCGTTTGCTCCGGCAGTACCGAAAAGGATAAGCCATGCGCCTGATTGACATTATGATAAGGGTCCTGCCCTAACAAAAGCACCTTCACCTTGCTAAGCGGTGTAAAATGAAATGCGTTAAAAATATCATCTGCGGGCGGATAGACAACCGCCTTGCTGTACTCCTCCCGCACGAACTGGTATAGCTGTCTGTAATAGGGTTTCTTAAACTCCGCCTCCATTGCCGGCAGCCAGTCATTTATGATCATCGACATCGCGCATCTCCTCCTTGTATCTTCATAAGCTTCGCACAGGCACAGCCCGCCCCGCCAGATATTCCTTTAAATCTCCGATTTCCAGCTCCTTATAATGAAACAATGACGCCGCCAACACCGCATCTGCACCGCCCTCTGTCAGCACATCATAAAAATGCTCCTTTGCTCCTGCACCACCCGATGCGATCACCGGAATCGCAACGCAATCTGCAATCTGTCTGGTGAGCGGCACCTCATATCCGCATTTTGTTCCATCGCAGTCCATGCTTGTGAGCAGTATCTCCCCTGCACCCAGCCGTTCTGCTTTTTTTGCCCAGGCTGCCGCATCCAGTCCGGTATCGATCCTCCCGCCGTTTTTATAGACGTTCCATCCGCTGCCATCCGCGCGCCTTCTCGCATCAATCGCCACAACGACACACTGACTTCCAAACCGATCCGCCGCTTCCGAAATCAGAGCAGGACGGTCGATTGCCGCCGAATTTACTGAAATCTTATCCGCACCTGCACGCAGCAGCTCCTTAAAGTCATAAACTGTCCGAATACCGCCGCCAACGGTAAACGGGATAAACACGCGTTCCGCGACACGACGTACCATATCCGCTACCGCTTTGCGCGCATCCGAGGTTGCCGTAATATCAAGAAAAACCAGTTCGTCAGCGCCCGCCCTGTCATAGGCAGCCGCTGTCTCTACCGGATCTCCGGCATCCCTTAACGCGACAAAATTAATTCCTTTTACGACACGTCCGTCCTTTACATCCAGACAAGGAATGATTCTCTTTGTAAGCATACGAATGTCTCCCCGTTTTCATACATCAATCAGCTATGCCGGCGCCGCCCCTTCTATCCTTGCAAAATTTTTTAAAAGCTGAAGCCCCACAGCTCCGCTTTTTTCCGGATGAAATTGACAGGCAAAAATCTGATCCTTTTCTATGGAAGCATGGATCTGCACGCCATATTCCGCAACTGCCTTTACGATCTTATCCTCTTTTGCCTGTAAGTAGTAGGAATGCACAAAGTAAACATACGGCTGCTGCGCATGTGTACAGACGACGTCCGAAAAAAGCCTGCCATTTCCGCGCAGCGTCAGCGAATTCCAACCGACATGCGGCACCTTTATCCCGTCCGTCTTTGGAATCCGAAGAATCTTTCCCTCCAAAATTCCAAGACCCTCAACGCCGCCGCTCTCCTCACTGCCCTCAAACAAAAGCTGCAGCCCCAGACATATCCCAAGCATTGGCTTTCCGCTTTCTGCAAATTCCCTGATCATCCGGTCAAGCTCATATCTCTTTAGCTGCTGCATCGCCGTACCGTAAGCGCCGACTCCCGGCACAACGATCCGATCTGCCTGACTAAGCTCCCGATAGCGCCGTGTGATCATACACGGCTCTCCCAGTGCCTGAAACGCTTTTTCCACGCTGTGCAGATTTCCTGCGTCATAGTCCAGAATCGCAATCATACCTTTTTCTCCACTTAGTTTGCCGCATATCCGGTCTGCGCCAATATTTGCTGAAGCTGAACGGAATATTCGCTCCTCTCCTCGATCGCATACAGGGAAAGCGCCTGTTCCTCTGTCATGCCGAAAGTGCCTAACGCAGCCTGCGTCTGTTCCTTTAGATTCGCAAGTTCTCCCGAACAGCCATAAAGCTCCGCTTCCGGAAGATATTTCTGGCATCTGCCCGCAGCCCTTACGAGGGAATCCAATGCCATATCAAAAACGCCTGCCTCCATAAAGGTCTCATACGCCTCATATTCACCGGATACATTTGCAAGGAGACGATATTTTTCATAGGTATCAATATCCTGTTCCTTCATCTCCATACCGGCAACCGCACGGTATGCCTGTTCATAATTTCCAAGCGCAAACTGCTTTTTCGCGTTAGCGATGCCGGAAGAATATCCAAACAAATTTGTGCCCAGAAGCACAAGAAGCAGGAACGAGCCCACCATGACAAAGCATAGGATGACAGGCTTTTTCGGCAACGGCGGTGTAAGATCCTGCTCCTTTGGCTTCTTCATCTTTGCCTGCCTTGCCTTTTTTGCCCGCTTTTCTGCCTGTGCTGCCTTCGCCTGTGCCCGTTTTTGCGCCTGCGCGGCTTTTTTCTTCGCCTTCTTTTCTTCCTTCTCTTTCTTCTTTCGCTCCGCCGCATCCTCCTGTGTCTCTGCCGGCTCCTGCGCACCGCTCTCTGATTCTGTGCCGCCGCCCTCCAGTTCCTGCAGCAATCTGAAATTTTCATCGGAAACATCGTCCGTTCCGAAAATGCCGAGCGGATCTGCCTCTGTGGCAGGCGCGCTCACCGGCTCCTGCACTGCTTCTTCCAACTCGTCCTCTCCAAAAAGAACTCTGGAAACCTTCTTTAAAAAGCCGGAAGACTCCTTTGATTTCCCCTTATGGTCTGGTTCATGCGACATCTCCAGTCCTGTATCTGTATCCTGCACCGCTTCCTCCTGTACCTGCGGTTCGCTCCCGCCAAATAAATCCGCAAACGGTGACGCATCCGCATCCGCGTTTACTTCCTCCTGCTCCTCTGCCTCGCTCTCATGAAACATATCTCCCAGCTCCGAGAAGTCTCCCTCTGAATGCAGCAATTCCATTAAATCGGAATCATCCTCCATAGGCTTTTCTTCCTCCTGCTCCTCTGCCCCGCTCTCGCTGAATAAATCCGAAAGAGACGGCTCTGCCTCGCTCTCATCTACCGTCTCCTGCATCTGTGATCCAAAAACATCCTCCTGCACAGGTGCTTCATTTCTCTCCGTTTCCGACATCAATGCCGAAGGCTCGTCAGAAAGCGTGTCTACAAAAATATCGTCCTTTCCCTCATCATCAAACTGCTGCATAAACGCATCCGCATCCAGTCCCGACAGGAAATCGTCCGTCTCGTCTTCCTGCGTGTCTCCCTTCATGGAATTTAATAACTTGTCCAAATAATCTTCTGTATTGCTCATAGCTACCTCCGGTGTTTAAATTCAATCGGGGATGTGACATTACATCACATCCCCTCTTTACTTCTCTTAGTCCATGCTCTTATCAATCAAATCATCAATCGCAGCCACAAGACTTCCGATCTCCGGCTTGGTCAACTGCGCATCGGCACCCAGCAGTTCTCCCTTTAACCGCATCTCCTGATTTACAAGCGATGAAAAAATAATGAGCGGGATACGTTTCATCGTATCATCTGTCTTTACCAGTTTTGTCAGTCTGTGACCGTCCATCAACGGCATCTCAATATCCGTGATGATACAGTGCACTCTCTCCCTGACATTCCCCTCCTGCTTATACTCGGTCAGCTTGTCCCAAGCCTCCTGTCCGTTCATCGTCACGATCAGATTTGTATAACCCGCCTTCCGCAGACAGTCTGTGATCAGTCTGCTAAGCAGCGGGGAATCCTCAGCGATCAGAATCGGTGATTCACACCGCTCACGCTCCGTCATATTATCAATATCCGATACCTTTAATCCTGTTTCCGGACTGATGTCTGAGACGATCTTTTCAAAGTCAAGAATAATGATAAGCTCCTTGCCCATCTTAATGACTCCTGTCGAAGCGCTGTTGTCCTCTGTATTGATCGTCGCATCCGGCTTTATGATAGATTCCCACGATACCCGATGAATCCCAATGACCTGATCCACATGGAACGCAATATTTAATTTATTAAAATTCGTGATAATAAAAAGTCCTTTATCCTCATCCGAATCAGATATTCCAAGACAGCTTTTTAAATTTACCACGGAAATCATCGTATCGCGCGGCATAAAAATACCCTCGATGCTCGGATGTGAATTGGGCACCGGCGTCACCGGCTGGTAGGTTAAAATTTCTTTGATCTTTGCAACGTTAATTCCGTAATGATTTCTGCCCAAGGTAAACTCCAGAACCTCAAGCTCATTTGTTCCTGACTCCAAAAGAATATTTGTATCCATTTTGTTCTCTCCTCCTGCCTGCTGTTATAACACAAATTCATAACCTCTGCGGATATTATAGCACAATAGTACTAAAAATGCATTTCTTTTTGCTAATTTCCCAAAACAATCTGATAATTCTGATCTGTTGTCACGATAAGCTCCGCATTTTCTACCGCAGTCACCTCCGCAGGAATCTGGAATAAAAGCACCGCCTTCTTTGTCTCTCCCGCATTGATCGTTCCCGCCATGGATGAAAAATCCTCTGTCAGAACCGTCTGCTCGGCAGTTGCTGTAATATCCTGTCCCAGACGTACCGTAAAGGCATCCGCACCGGGCAGTGAATTAACCTCCACAGGCTCGCTTCCCGTATTCATAATATTAACCTCAAGGAGCAGATACTTCTTGCCGGCATCGGGATACATCGCGAAATAATCGTCCTCCATATAGCTGTCCGCAAAACTTGCCCCCACATAAGAAAACTCAATGCCGGGAACTGCAAACACCTCGTTCCACGATGCCGGAACATATGTCTCCTCCTGTGTCTGCGTATCCTCCGTCACAGGCGGCTGCGCCGTCTCCGAAGAAACATCTGTCCCTGCACTCTGTTCCGGCAAAGTCTCCTCCGCTGCCGCTGTATTTTCCTCTGTTGCTTCCGTCTCCTCAGGAAAGACCATCGTCAGCCCCTCCTTCTGATACGCGTTGTACTTCGCCACAACATGCGCAGAATAATCTACGATGAGCGCTTCCTCCTTCTCGGTAAGCTCATATGGTTTTTCCCCGCATCCGCTCATTACTGCAGCCGCAAACAGGGCTGCCGCCATCATCTGTACCCTTGTTCTTCTCATAAGTCCCCTCACAAAATATTATTCCTGTGTCTATGTTAGCATTTTCACCGGCATATGGCAATAACAAAAATCATGCCCGCTGTATTTTATTCCTGTGCGCTCGCATCAAGCTCAAACCAAAATTCCACGCCATGCGCATGATTCTGCACACCGCACTCTCTGTGATGCGTCTCCATGATCGCCTTGACGATGGAAAGCCCGATGCCGCTGCCGCCATACTCCCTGGTGTGCGCCTTGTCTACCTTATAAAATTTGTTCCATATCTTATTCAGATCCTCATCGGGAATCGGGTCTCCGGTGTTATACACACTCACCCTCACAATTCCCCCCTCTCGCCTTTGGCGCACGGCGATCTGCTTTTCACCCTTGGCATGGTTTATGGCATTGCTCAGGTAATTTGTGATAACCTCCTCGACCATAAACTCATCCGCCCAGACATAGACCGGCTCCCGCGGATATTCCGTGATCGTAATGCCGTTTTGTTCCAAAAGGATTCCTGACGCCTGAAGCACACCCACGACCAGCTCGGTCAATTCAAACCGTTCCATCGTCACAGTCTCTCCACCGGACTCCAACTGATTTAAGGTCAGAAGCTTCTTTACCATAAGGTTCATCTTCTCCGCCTCATCCATAATGACCTCGCAGTAAAAATCCCTGCTTTCCGCATCCTCATTGATGCATTCCCGCAATCCCTCCGCATAGCCACGGATCAGTGCAAGCGGCGTCTTTAGCTCATGCGACACATTTGAGAGAAACTCCCGGCGCAGCTTCTCCTCCTTCGTTTTCTTCTCAATATCGCTCAAGAGCCGATTATTTGCATTTTTCAATTCACAGATCGTATGCTCCAGTTGATACGACAGCGCGTTCATATGCTCCCCAAGCTCATCAATCTCATTCTTCTCATCTCCCGCCGCTTCGTATTTCGCTTCAAAATCCAACGATGTCATGCGTTTTGACAGCTCCGTCAGCTTTAAGACAGGATTTGTGATCCTTCTGCTGACAAACACCGCCACAAAAATACTGACCGCAGTCGCAAGGATTCCGATATAGAGCAGAAAACGACTCGAAAGCTTCACGCTTTCGCGAATACTTTCAAGCGCTGAACGCATAAGGATCAGATTGCCGTTAGAGAGTGTTCCGTACAAAACAAGATACTCGGAATTTAAACGCATATCCGTTCTCCGTTCGATCAGATACGCCTCCCGCTCGACCAATGTCACAACCTTTTCATTTTTGCCGCCAAAAATAATATCCATAAACTCCAGCAGCATCTGCTGCGGATCGTTGACGGACGAACGCACGACAGCACGGTTGGAGCTGATAATGAGCACGGTGATGTTTCCATTTGCACAAAGATTGTCAAAGGTAACGTCAAATGCCGCGCTCTCCAGCGCTCCGGCAGCGCTTGCATCGTCGATAACGCCAAAGCCGTCCTCTAAAACGCGCTGCTGGTTTTTCATATAATACGGCTCTAAAAATACGGTATTTAACAGCAAGCAAAGCAGGATCGTTCCCGCCACCATGCCGGAAATGATGACTGCGATCTCTCTTGTCAGAGAGCCCTTTTTTGTCTTTTTTAATATTTTTTTTAGATTTGTATCACTAAATTGCATTCTATGCCTAATTCCCATGATTGTCAATACCGCCCGGCTTGGGCGCCTGCACATTCAAATTTATATCCCATGCCCCACACCGTCTTGATATACGCACCCTTCTCGCCTATTTTGGCACGCAGCTTCTTTACATGGGTATCGATCGTGCGGGCATCCCCGAAATAATCATAGTTCCAGACATGATTTAAAATCTTCTCTCTGGAAAGCGCGATCCCCTCGTTTTCCAAAAAATAAGTCAGCAGTTCAAATTCCTTATAGCTTAACTCGATCTCCTTCCCGTCCACCGTGACAAGATGCGCCGTTTTGTCGATGACGATACCGCCCTTCGCCAAAACCGTTCCCTCCTGCTGCAGCTTTCCGCTCCGACGCAGAAGCGCTCCGACGCGCGCCATCAGAATTTTGGGAGAAAACGGCTTGGAAATATATTCGTCTGCGCCCAGCTCAAATCCATTCAGCTCGTCACTCTCCTCTCCCTTCGCGGTCAGCATAATGATCGGCACCTTGGAATTTTCACGAATCTCCCGACAGACCTCAAAGCCGCCTCTCCCCGGCATCATAACGTCCAGGATCAGCAGCGCAATATTCTTTTCACTGTAAAAAATGTCAAGCGCCTCGTCGCCGTCTCCTGCCTCCAGCACCTCATAGCCCTCACGCACCAGAAAATCCCGCACCAGCTTCCGCATTCTTCGCTCGTCATCCACCACCAGAATTTTAAGCTTATCCATTCCGCCTGTTCCTTCCTTACTGCTTTTTTGTTTATTTTAGCAGCTATTTATGAAAAATCTGTGACAGGCTACTCTGCCTGTATGCCAAGCTGCGCTTCCTTTTCCCTGATCGCATTCTCCCGCTCCTGCAGCTCCTCGTCCCAGCCCGCATAGCGATTGAGCAGCTTTTCCTCATAATTTAGAATCGTCGGATGACCTGCGGTTGCCGAAATGGCAAACATCGCCGCCACACAGAGAAACAGCGCAAACGCAATGCCCACGGTGATCCGGTAGCGGTTTTTGTAATCAACATTGACATACCGCTCCCTGACCCTTTGCTTCTTTCCCGAAGCCTCAATCCTTTTTCTCATCTGCTTTTCCAGCGCAGAATGCCGCACCTGTATCGGAAGAATATCCTCCTTGGCAATCGCCGGGGACATACACAGATATTCCTGCAGCTCCTTTAGATAGGAGACCCCAAGCGCCGTCTCAAACAAACGCTCCCGCACCAGCTTATTGTAAATCTCAAGCACCTTCTTGGGATTGTTCATATCGAGTTTTTCCCTGATAAAACGCACGCCTTCTTCTTCCTTTTGTGCCTGTCCAGCCTCCTCTATACTGGCAAAGGCAAAGCCTCCCACCAGTCTCTTTTCTCTTTCCTCTGACATCGTTTTTCTTCCTCTTTCTCTTTCGCCCAAATCT
The DNA here is from genome assembly GCA_019421345.1 of Roseburia sp. Taxonomy (GTDB): domain Bacteria; phylum Bacillota; class Clostridia; order Lachnospirales; family Lachnospiraceae; genus Roseburia. The sequence continues at coordinate 64,046 of JAHZFL010000012.1, forward strand.
GATGATATTTCTCATTATAAAAAAGACCTCTCCAAAAAGCAATGGCTGCCCCACACGTTTCTGACATGACACCGCCGCACTCTCATGGACGCCGTCTTTTCTTGCAAAAGGCAGAAAGCACCGGAGACATCTCCGGTGCTTTCTCTCCCAAGTGGACCTGAGGGGAATCGAACCCCTGTCCAAAAGCCGAGCCACTGTACTTCTACGAGCGTAGCTTATGGTTTCTGCCGCCTTTCGGCGGCACATTCCCTCCACCGGACTTGCATAAGCACAATTCCGGGTTCAGTAGCTTCATCATACGCCTGCGGGCTCAAAGCTTTGCCCGTATCGTTTCCTGCATCGTCGAAGCCTGATTGCTAAAGTGCAGGTGCTCTAGGTCAGACTGCTGCCATACAGGCAGCTAGTTACAGCTTAGGCTGCAACCGCTAAATTGTCTTCAGCGTTTAATTTTAATGTTGGAATTTCACGCATCCCGTGCGGCTCGCTTCTCCAGCTTTACGACCCCTGTCGAAACCTTTACAAGCCCATAAATTTATCTGCCAGCCTCTCATTCTAAAAGGTTACAGATTTCTCACCTTAAATTCGCGCTCCGCTTCGCGGCGCATATCCTTCTTGGCAATATCCTGCCGCTTATCGTAAAGCTTCTTGCCCTTTGCCAGTGCAATCTGCACCTTCACGAGACTCCCCCGCAGATAGACCTCCACCGGAACAAGCGTATAGCCCTGCTCCGTGAGCTTTCCCGTCAGTTTGCGGATCTCTGACTTATGCATCAGAAGCTTCTTTGGACGAAGCGGATCCCTGTTAAAAATATTGCCTTTTTCGTAAGGGCTGATATGCATTCCGTAAACGATGACCTCGCCGCTTTCAATCCGGACAAACGCCTCCTTAATACTGCATTTGCCCATCCGCATGGACTTAACCTCCGTACCATGCAGTGCGATGCCCGCCTCGTAACGCTCCTCCAGGAAATAGTCGTGGTGGGCTTTTTTGTTATTTGCTATTAATTTTTTTTCTGTCTTTCCCGCCATGACCTCTCCTCTCATGCTGTTACAGTATAACGCAGAATCGCCGATCCTGCAAGGAATTTTTACTGACCCGATACGACACGAAAATCAATCGTGCGCATCCATCTGTCCGTGCCCGAAACGACAACCTCAATTCGCTGCCCCAGCTTATAGCGTCTGCCCGTCGCCTCTCCAATCAGCTCATAGGTGCTCTCATTGTAATGAAAATAATCGTCAGTCAGGGTCGTCACATGCACAAGACCTTCCACCGTGTTCGGCAGCTCCACATAAAAGCCCCACTCTGTCACACCGGAGATCACGCCCATGTAGGTCTCTCCGATATGCTGCTCCATGTATTCCACCTTTTTTAGCTTTTCCGTCTCACGCTCCGCCTCGTCGGCACGGCGTTCCATCTCACTCGAATGCTTCGCGACCTCCGGCAGGATTTTTTCATAGTGCGCAATTCTTTTCCCATTCATTCTTCCGCGCAGATTATCCTTGATGATCCGGTGAATCTGCAAATCGGGATAACGTCGGATCGGGGAAGTAAAATGACAGTAATACGGTGTGGCAAGACCGAAATGGCCCGTACCGATCGTCGTATATTTTGCCTGCTTCATCGAGCGCAGCGTCAATCTGCTGATCAGAGACTCCTCGGGTGTCCCCTCAATTTTTTCCAAAAGCTTTTGCAGCTCCTTTGGATGAATCTCATCCTGACCGATTTTTATGGTATAGCCAAAATTATTGATAAATGTGCCAAGCTTTCTGATCTTCTCCGTATCGGGATGATCATGCGTGCGATAGACAAACGGCAGCTCCTGCCAGAAATAATCCTGCGCCACCGTCTCATTGGCAATCAGCATAAAGTCCTCGATGATCTTTGTCGCGTTATTTCTCTCATAGGGCTTTAGATCAACCGGCTCTCCCTGCTCGTTTAAAAGAATCTTCGTCTCCGGAAAATCAAAATCGATCGAACCGCGTTTCATGCGCCGGTTTCTTAAAATTTCAGCAAGCTCCTTCATTCTGTCAAATAACGGAACAAACGATTCATATTCTCTGCACTCTGCCTCGTCCCGATCCTCAAGGATTTTTTTTACACTTGTGTAGCTCATACGCCTGTCAACCTGTATGACAGTCTCCGCGATCACATGATCCAGAACATCTCCCTTCTGATCAATCGTCATAATACAGCTCAATGCCAGACGATCCTCCCCGGCGTTCAACGAACATATGCCATTGGAAAGCTTGTGCGGCAGCATCGGTATGACGCGGTCTACCAAATATACCGACGTTCCCCGCTTTAGCGCCTCCACATCGAGCGCGCTGTGCTCCTGTACATAATTCGCCACATCAGCAATGTGCACGCCAAGCTTATAGCATGCGCCCTCCTTCGTGAGTGTGATCGCATCATCAAGGTCCTTCGCATCCTCCCCGTCAATCGTCACGGTCTGCCAGTCGCGCAGATCTATCCGCCCCGCCATATCGGCGTCACTGACCTCATTTGACACCCGTTCCGCCTGATTTAAGATGCGCTCCGAAAACTCCACAGGCAGCTCATACGCTCTTACGATCGAGAGAATATCGGTACCCGGATCGTTGCTATGACCTAAAATCTCAACGACCTTCCCCTCCGGCTTTTTATCCTTTCCTCCAAAATCCGTCAGCTCCACCACGACCTTGTGCCCCGTAACAGCGCCCTTGGAACGCTCCTGCGGCACAAAAATATCCTTCCCGAACTTCGGGTCGTCCGGCACGGCAAACCCAAAAGTCTTGCTCCTTTCATAGGTGCAGACAATCTGGGCCGATCCTCGGCTGATGATCTTTGTCACCGCCCCCTCACAGCGTCTGCCGGACGTCGCCTTGCTCCTTATCGCCACCTGCACCGTGTCCTTATGAAATGCGCCATTGACCTGCGATTCAGGAATATAAATATCCTCCGCCAAGCCCTCCGCCGTCACAAAGCCAAAACCTCTCGGATGCGCAAGAAACTGCCCGACCAAAAATTTTCCGTCCGCCTTTTTATATTTTCCCTTTTCCGATACCTCGACCTTTCCGTCTGCAACAAGCGCCGCAAGCACCTCTGCAAGTTCGCCTCGCTGTGCCTTTGGCACATTTAAAACGGCTGCAATCTCCTTCGCCTTCATCGGTACATAGAGTTCGTCACAGATAAACCGATAGATCGTCTCTTTTCTTTCTTCCAATATTTCCTTTTTCATCCTTACTTCCTCTCTCATTTCACCTTCTATCAGAAAAAAGGTGATCCCATCCTTTCCGCCGTAGCGCAGTCCCACGGAGGGGTTGCTTGATAGGAAACGATGTTTCCTATCAAGCAAAAAGACTGCCGTTTACACGACAGTCTCATCTCTCCATTAAAAAATTCCAAGATTCAGCACAACGGACAGCAGAATAAACAAAACAACCAGAATCATTGTGATCCTCTTTTTCACTCCCTCTGCGGAACGCCCCTTATTCTTGCTCCAATAAGTCTCCGAGGAGCCTGCAAGTGCACCAAGCCCTGCGGACTTTCCCTCCTGTGCTAAAATAATCACTGTCAATGCCACACTGATCAATATGAAAACAAAAGTTAAGATCGTTTTTAAGATTCCCAAAATTATTCCCTCCTACAGTATCAACTCGTAACTTTGTCTATTATAGCACATACTTTCTCCGTTTTCAACCATTTTCCCGGAACTTTTCGAGTGCAAAGCCGCCTACAAAAACTCTGCAATATCACCAAGCTCCTCCTCAATCCGCAAAAGCTGGTTATATTTGCTTGTCCGCTCTCCGCGGCAAGGAGCTCCTGTCTTAATCTGCCCCGCATTGACAGCAACTGCCAGATCAGAAATAAATGCATCCTCCGTCTCGCCCGAACGATGGGATATCACTGTACGGTAACCTGCATGCTGCGCCATTGCGATCGCATCCATCGCCTCCGTCAGCGTACCGATCTGATTGACCTTGATCAAAACCGCATTCCCCGCCTTCAGCTCAATGCCGCATTTGATGCGCTTTGGATTTGTCACAAACAGATCGTCTCCGACCAACTGTACCTTATCGCCCAGCCGACCTGTAAGCTTCTGCCAGCCCTCCCAGTCATCCTCGAACAATCCGTCCTCGATCGAGACAAGCGGAAACTGACGTACAAGCTCCTCATACAGTGCGATCATCTCATCCGCGCTGCGGGTGATACTATCGGCGCAGCAATCCTTTGCCGAAGCTTCTCCGACAGGCTGTCCGGTCTCGTGCTTATCTGCCTTGCCGGCGGCTCTTGTCTCACCCGGAAATACATAAACTCCAAGCTCCTCGTCATAAAGCTCGCTCGCTGCTGCGTCCATGGCATACACAACGTCCTCACCCACACGGTAGCCCGCCTTCTCAACCGCTTTTCCAAGATAGGAAAACACTTCGCCTGCGTCCGCAATATCAGGCGCAAAACCGCCCTCGTCGCCGACCGCCGTGCCAAGCCCGTCCTCATGCAGGATCTGCTTTAAAAAATGATAGATTTCCGCACCCATGCGAAGCGCGTCCCGATAAGTCTTTGCACCGACCGGCATGATCATAAACTCCTGAAAATCAAGCGGATTTTTTGCATGTGCGCCCCCGTTGATCACATTCATCATAGGCACCGGAAGCTTCTTGGCATTCGCTCCTCCCATATAGCGGTAAAGCGGCATATCAAGCGCCTTTGCCGCTGTCTTTGCACATGCTAGGGACACGCCTAAAATAGCGTTTGCCCCAAGACTTCCCTTATTGTCCGTGCCGTCCAGCTCGACCATTCTGCGGTCTATGAGCGCCTGCTCCAGCACATTCATCCCAAGCAGCGCCTCTCTGATCTTTGTATTGACATGATCGACGACCTTTTGTACCCCCATGCCGAAGTATTCCTTATCGCCGTCGCGCAGCTCTATCGCCTCAAATCTGCCTGTGCTTGCTCCCGACGGAACAGACTCCCTTGCAGAGGTCTTTCTCCCCGTCGTCTCCGTCTCTGCCGTCACCTCAACCTCGACTGTCGGATTGCCTCTCGAATCCAAAATCTCACGCGCGTGAACGTCTGTAATCGTAATCTTTAATGACATAGTAGCTCCCCTTTCCCAGCATACATACTTTTTTATCCAGTATGCCACAAAAAGGGGAGCTCTATACCTGTGCGCCGCGCGTTTCTTTATTCTATCGCAATACCTTTTGTTTTTAGGAAATCAACCCATATATAATACTTCGATCCGTACAGATGCAGATTGTCAAACGTCAGCTCCTTGCGCAGATTTCCGGTATCATCGCACACAACCTCATTGACGTCAATGTAGAATATCTTCATGTTATCCGCAAGCTGCGCGATCCGCTCATTGCGTACCTGAATACCCGGATTGTTAAAAATTTTATCCTTATCGGACTTCTCCTTTGTCACGCGCATAATGCCCTGCACATAAATGATCGCGTCAGGCTGAAGCTGCTGAAACTTTCTCACAGACTCCTCATATGCCTGCATAAAGGTATCGACAGTTCCGCGTCCCATCTCATTGATTCCAATCTGGAAATAAATCTTTTTATACTGCCGTCTGGAAAGTGCCTCCTCCAGCGTCAGCTTCTCCCCGTCCACCTCGCAGAAGCGCTGCGACCACATATCATAGACATTCAGCCCGACCGTCGCAAAAAACGTCGCCTTATCCAACCCGCCGTAATCATGCAGCCCTACCGTTCTGGAATCTCCGATAAATACGGCGTCGTCAAAATAATCGTCTCCCACCGTGATAAATTCCTTTGTCGGCTGCGGCAGCGGCTCAGGTGGAGGTAAAACCTCTGTCGGCTGCTCCTGTACCTCTGTCTCCGTACCAACCGGCGCTCCCGTCTGCGGCTCCTCCGTCACCGGGGGAAGCTGTGCAGAATCAGGATTCTCCAACGGCTGCTCCGCCAGCTCCGCTCCCTTTAGCGCCCACGGATAGATCCCGTCGCGAATACCGTCAAGCACAAGCACAAAATACGGCGTTTTCCTCACATCCTCTGTATAATCCCGGTAAATCGTATCTTTTCCCATATATCCGATTGCAGAAAAACCAATCCAAAACAGCGCCAAAAAGATGGTTACTCTGCACTTTAAAAATTTTTTCAAAATATTCTCACCACGCCTTAAAAATTAAAATATAAAAACGGATTGTTTGTTGAAATCGCCAAGTAATAAATACTGAGCACCAAAATTACCGCAACGGCAGCGCTGCCGATCCATTTTCTGCCGTACGCCTTGTAGAGCGCCGTCGGGATCGGCGTTGAAAAAAGAATGCCAAGCCCAAACAGCGGCCAGTAATCCGACATATACTTTACATAATCCGATGCATTGACCACACCCTCCGTCTGGGGCAGAAACGGAAACAGACGTGTAAAGTAAACGCCAAGCTGCGTCACATCCGAGATCGCAAACGCCATCCATGTCAAAGGCACCACAAACAGCAGATATACATGACCGATCAGATAGCTCTTTTCCAGCCATTTGCCGATCAGCAATTTCTCTATTCCAAGAAATACAAGTAATGACGCTCCCCAGATCAGAAAATTGTAGTCTGCTCCATGCCACAGGGCAGTCAAAATCCATACAACGCCGAGATTAAAGAAGGTCCGTGCCCTTCCTCTCCGGTTTCCTCCCAGCGGAATATAGACATATTCCCGAAACCAGCGTCCGAGTGTAATATGCCACCTTCTCCAGAACTCCGACACTGACTTTGACATATAGGGCTGCCTGAAGTTGATCGGTATCTCAAATCCAAGCATGCGCCCTAGTCCCCGCGCCATCATAGAATATCCCGCAAAATCAAAATAAAGCTGGATCGAATATGCAAACGCTCCCATCCATGCAAGCTGCGTCGAAATACTGGAAAACCCGATCATCTGGATCGAATTCCATAAAATGCCGATGCGGTCGGCAATGATGATCTTCGCCCCAAGACCTAAGATCAAAACCTTAAGTCCCTCCTCAAAATCCGCGAGCGTCACCGTTCTTCTGCGCAGCGCGAACCGAACCTCCGAATAGTTAATGATCGGTCCTGCGATCAACTGCGGGAACATCGTCAGATAGGTGCCCAGATTGACAAGCGACTTCTCTGCCGGCACCTTGCCGCGGTAAACATCGATCATATAGGCTGCGATCTGGAACGTATAAAAGCTGATGCCAAGCGGAAGCTCATCCACAATTCCGCTGTATTTGTACAAAAACAGCACGCCAAAATCATAGCCCAGCGCAAGAAACAGCAAAAAACGCTGTCTTGCGCCTCTGCCCTCGATCGCATCACGGTACATCAAACAGCCGAGCACATAGTTGATAAGCACGCATACTAACAGAAGGAGAACGAATTTTACCTCCCCAAACGCATAAAAAAGAATGCTTCCCGCAAACAATACATGATTTTTATAATTTCTTGGTGTAATATAATATAAAATTAAAAAAATCGGCAAAAACCGAAATAAAAATTCAAAGCTGCTAAATACCATCTTATGTCTCTTTTCTCATCCAAAGGTCTTCTTTACGTTATATTCTACTTATTATAAATGAAGTACTCTCACATTATCAACAATATTATATCCTTTCAAAATTATTTAATAATTAGACCATAAAGCCGTAAAAAAAGTTGCATAAATCTATAAAGTTTTTTTAAAAATTGCTTCAATTTCTCCGATAAAATACAGCGACCCGACAGCGATGGTTTTATGGGCTGCACACTCTGCCCTTTCCATACCAGCCGCAAGATTCGCAGCACTGACCGCCGGAATCCCCTTCGTTCGGATAAACGCTGCAAGCGCGTCTGCGCCAAGCGCGCGCTCCGTCTGTACCCTCACCGCTGTAAACTCCGCCGCAAGCGGCAGCAAAAGCTCTACCATACTCTCATAATCCTTATCCGCCATAACGCCCATCATAAAATGAAACCTCTCGCCCGGAAATAAACAGGCGAGGCTTTCCCTTAATGCCTCTATCCCGCTGCTGTTGTGCGCCCCGTCCACCATAAAAAACGGCTCGCTCCGCAGCAGCTCCATGCGTCCCTGCCAACGTGTCTTAAAGATTCCGTTTCTGATAAAAGCTTTGATCCGGTCATTTTTATCTTCTCCCGTTATCTGCGCCTCTATACGCTCCGAAAATTTTCCATTTTTTAAAAACTGCTCTGCTGCAACAGCAGCAGCCGCCGCATTTTCGTACTGGTGAAGTCCGAGCATACGCATCTGCAGCTTTCCATAATCACCGTAAACAAAGCTCTGTGTCCCATCCTGATAGCAGCGCTGCAAAAACTCCTCCGGCGCAATAACATGACATGCGCGCGCTCCCGCCCGCTCTGCCGCATCCAAAAGCACCGCAAGCACCTCCGTCGTCTGACTTTCCAGCACAACATCTGTTCCTTTTTTGATAATTCCCGCCTTCTGCTCGGCAATCTCCTCCAATGTATTTCCAAGGATTTCCATATGATCATAGCCGATCTTTGTGATCACGGACACCTCCGGCACACCGACTGCATTGGTAGCGTCCAGACTGCCGCCCAGCCCCGTCTCCAAAATCACCACATCACACTGCTGCTCCCTAAAATAAAGAAGCGCCATCGCAAGACAGATGTCAAACATGGAAGGTTCTTTCAAAAATCTCCGCACAAGCAGCTCTCTGCCGAGTCTTTCCACTGCCTCCCGTTCAATCATCCTGCCATCAACGCAGATGCGCTCTCGAAAATCCATTAAGTGCGGGGAAGTAAATACGCCGACACAAAGCCCCGCCTCCCGCAAAATTTCACACAAAAAAGCAGAGACGGAGCCTTTGCCATTCGTCCCTGCTATATGGATCAGCCGCATTCCCTTTTGTGGATCTCCCAGAGCCTTTAACATCTCTGCCATCACCTCCACACCGGAATATCTGCCGAATCTTCTGCTGTTTACAATCGTTTCTACTACCTGTTCGTATGTCATGCGTCTCTCTGCCATTCCTCTACACTGCAATAATCACTCCGCCGTCGTTCGCATACATACTGCTCACGCCGGCAGTATTAATAATAATGATTTTTTTAAATTTTGCAAGTGCCTCCAGCTTGTCTCTGACAAGTTCTGCACGCTCCGGACAATTACAGTGCGAAATGGCAAGAATCCGCGTTTCGGTATCTTCCGTCTCCGCCGCAAGCTGCACCAGCTTATCAAGTGCGCGCTGCATGCCTCTCGCCTGTCCAAGCTGGCAGATCGCTCCATCCCTTGTAGAGCCCATGACCGGCTTGATATTGAGGGTATTGGCGATCAACGCCTTTAAATTTGTCAGACGCCCGGACTTTCTGAGCGTCTCTAAGGTCTCCAGCACAAAATAGGTATGCTGTGAATCAATATATTCCTCCGTGCGCGCGACAACCTCCGAAAAACAAAGCCCCTGCTCCTCAAGCTCCTGGATCTTCATGGCGATCAGCGTTTCGCCGACAGAAGCGCTTCTGGAATTAAACACATGAATCTGCTTTTTAGAATCGCGGTATTCCTCCTCGTACAACTGCTTTCCAAGCTGCGCGCTGTTATAGGAGCCGCTGAGCTTTTCCGACAGTGTCACGACATACACGCGCTCCGCCTCTTTGCTGCATGCCTCCATATACTGCTTGGGAGACGGACAGGACGACTTTGGACAATCCGCGCTCTCCCGCACTCTGCGCAAAAAATCCTTCTGGTCAAACGTCTCGTCGTCACGGATACGATAGCCGTCAATTTCAAGCTCCAGCGAAACCGTCTGAAAATGTCCGTCCTTCTTTAACTCGTCCGTCAGCTCTCCGCAACTGTCTATTACAATTTGGTACATACTCCTACCTCCACACTCATTTCTAAGCTTATGTTTCCCGATTTGGCACAAATCTATATGTTATCATGTTCCGGAATACATAGTTTTTATTACTACATGATGTTAGCACAAAAACCGAAACTTGTATAGAGGTAAATGCTTTTCCTGTAAATTAAATTGAAAAATACGCCTCCGTCAAATCTTTGAGCGTCTGCAGATCCGCCGTTCCCATCAGCTCTCTCGCCGAATGCATCGCAAGCAGCGGAATGCCAATATCTACCGTTTTCACCGGAAGCAGCGCTGAGGCGATAGCTCCGAGCGTTCCGCCGCCCGGCATATCGGAGCGGTTGACAAACTTCTGATAGGGGATGCTCTTTGCCTCACAGATCTGCTGAATAACTGCGACCGCCTCGCAATCTGTCGCGTACGACTGCGAACTTGCCTCCTTGATGCAAAGTCCCCCGCCAAGCACCGGCTTATTGGTAATATCCATCTTTCCCGCATAATTCGGGTGAAGTCCGTGCGCCACATCCGCCGATAAGATCATGCTCTGATAAAGGTCGCTCTGTGCCGTCTTTTCCCTTCCGATCTCCTTTAGAATGCGAAGCAGCAGATCATGCAGCAGGATAGAGCCTGCCCCCTGCTTGGAACGGCTGCCGATCTCCTCATGGTCGAATAACGCGATCAGATTGATCCCCTCGTCCCTCACGCCGTCGATGAGCCCGGAGACGAGCACCGAGCAGGAAGTCAGATTATCAAGACGCGGTGCAGAAATAAACTCATCCGCAATACCGATATACTCCGGCTCCTCCTTACAATATACCGTCAGCTCAAAATCTAAAATATCGTCCTTCTCCACCGAAAGCTCCTCTGCCAAAAAGCTTAGGAAATAATCCCTCCTGCGCTGCTCCGGCGGGAGAATATCCGCTGCCGCAAGACCGATCAGCGGCAGCATCTGTGTCTGTTTATTTAACTCCACGCCCTTGTTTATGTCACGGTTCATGTGTATTGCAAGATTCGGAATCGTCAGCAGACTCTTTTCAGAGACAAACTCTCGCACGATAGGCGCAAAAACATCGCCGCTTCGCACCGCCACACGTCCGGCGATTCCAAGCGGACGATCAAGCCATGTATTTAAAATCGCACCCCCGTAAACCTCCACATTGACCTGTGCATAGCCGCCGCTTGTCACATCGGCAGACGGCTTGATGCGGAGACTCGGAAAATCTGTGTGCGCGGCGGCAATCCGAATCTGCGGCGCAATGCTCTCCGTCCATTTCTCTCCGACCGTAAATGCAAACAATGTCGTATCATGATGATTTACATAATATCTGCCGCCTGCGCGCAGCTCCCATGCTTCCTTATACTCCAAACGTTCAAAACCGGCGTTCTCCAAGCGTTCCTCACAAACGCCCACTGCCTGTACGGCAGATACGCCTCTTTTTAATAGATCGAATAAAATCTCTGTCTCTCTCATTTTTCTCCTTTCCTGCCCAATGCATCTTCACATCAGTCCTACGCATTATAACACAAAAATATCGAAACTGCATGAAATTTAAGCAAAGGATAGATTTTCTCCCCAGACTAATGCTATAATAAATTCATATCAAAGAAAACGGAGCTTACCTATGATCGCACTCAAACTATTAGAAATCAAAGATTTTATGCATAAGCTGCTGTGCACGGAAACCTTCGACAATTTTCTCATCCGGGAAGCGGCAATCTGCGGCAGTTGCATGTGGGAGCTTGACGGCACGCTGCATACGGACTTTTATTCCGCGGAGGAGCTCACCGCGCAGGGACTTGACGGCGTTTCCTGTCTGCCGTTTCACCACGTCCGCAGCCAATGCTTTGATCTGATCAAGGGAAAGCGGACACCCTCTTATTTTAAATTTGTTTTTCTGCTCTCTCCCGCAAATCTTGCGCGAACTCTAAAGCAGACTGGCAGCTCCTTTACGCCGGAGGACATTACCGGTATGTTTTTAAATCTGAAATTCCAGCACGGCAGCCTTCTGCTCACAACGGGAATCTCCTACCGTATTTTTTCTGTCGATAAAAGTCTGGAACAGGAATGGGACGCCCTCGTCAAACGATTCCTCAAGGGTCATGAAATTACTTTTGAAGAACTGTAATTTACCGCTTTACATTTATACCCTGTTATGTTATGTTATTCTTAGCTGTTTATAACAGTTAGTATTATTTTTTGGAGGTACTTTTTGATGAAAGGTACAGTAAAATGGTTTAACAACCAAAAAGGTTACGGATTCATTTCTGACGAGTCAGGAAATGACGTATTCGTACACTACTCAGGTCTGAACATGGAAGGCTTTAAGTCCCTTGAGGAAGGCGCTGAAGTAGAATTCGATGTTGTAGAAGGCTCCAAAGGACCTCAGGCAACCAACGTAACAGTAGTAAGATAATTACTGCGCGCGGTAAACATGCTGATAGGCATTGCCGCTTGGATCACACGTTTCATGTACCTTTTTCTTTAAAATAGACTTGTTTTATTTATTAGATTAAGATATTGTAAACAATGGATTAAAAAAGAGTGTCGGACATCCGGCACTCTTTTTTATGACATAGGAAAGTTAAACAACGAGCGACACGCTTTGCGAGCCGCTCTTAGGTCAATAAAACAAAGAACCCCGTAAGCGGGGTTCTTTGTTTTAAAAAGCTTTCCTCCGTAAGCCACACTGCGGCGGACCATACCGGCAGCTAATAGCAAAAGCTGTGTCCGCCAATCCTGACGTCAAGTCTTGATGTCAGCGGCTCCGTAGAAAAATAAAGTGTATCATCTCTTAATATGTTCGTATTTCCGTTTAATACATTCTGAATGGACTGATATTCCTTCTCCGTAGGAGCTGCGCTCTCTCTGCTTTTCCATGAACTAAACTGCACCGGATTCTTCTGGCTCAGTACATCGTAGAGTGTATTCGGATATTTGTCTGAAGCGATCCTGTTAAGGACCACCTCCACTACGGCTTCCTGTCCGACTTCCGGCTCACCGCGCGACTCAAGCCACACAATTTTTGCCAGCAAGTCGATTTCCTCTTTTGTCAGCGAGATATTCCAGCGGTTTACGGGAACTGCCGCAGTCTCTGCTGCAGGCTCAAAAACCTCTGTCTGCGCTGCCTCTTTATTGCCTTCTGCCGGAACCTCCGTATGCACCTGCTCCGGCTCTGCCACTCTTATTACCTCTTTCTTTGCGATCTCTGTTTCTTCATCTGATTCTGTCGTAAATGAATACTCCGAAAGAATTCTGCACACGCCTGCGGTTACGTCGCCTTTCTCCTCTCCTGCGGCGGCCTCCTGCACAATCGACGGTACGGGACTCTTTACTCCAATGTTGGCCGTGCCCATCAAGCCGATACAAAATGTACCTACGACGGCTGCGTCCAATATTTTTTTGTTCATTTTTCTCCTTTCCTCAAGAATGATACTATTTATATAAAATGCGTGGCAGCTCACAAAGCTGCCACAACACATTGCTTTATCATACTCAATTATTTCCCAAAGTCAAATTTTTTATACAAAAATAATTGAATATTTTTTCTTAAGTATTCCACAGAAAAAAAGAGAAAGTATGTTCTTTTCGTGGAGAAAAGTCCTTATTAAGGCTTTTCCTCACAAACACATCACTGACCAACCACACAAAAAATCAATCTTTTCACCCAAAAAGATGTTCTATTCTGCATAATTATTTTTGATTTCGCGTAACCCAAGCGCAAATGCACCCATAATTCCCGGATTCTCTCCCAGCGCCGGAGGAACAATATATTCCTCGATACGCTCCTCAAGCATCGGATGCGCAATATAACCGCCAAGCAGCTCCTTTACCTTTTGCCGTACCATTGCGAACAGCTTCTGCTGATGCATCACACCGCCCCACAGCACAATCTTCTGCGGAGAATACGTCAGAACATAATTTGCCACTGCCTGCGCGATATAATAGGCCTCAAGCTCCCAGACATCCTCCCTGTCGGAAAGCTGTGACGCAGGCTTTCCATAGCGCGCCTCGATCGAAGGCCCATTTGCCAATGACTCCGCGCAATTCGGATGAAACGGACACCAGCCCTCGTAGGAATCCGACGGATGCTTTGCAAGAAGAATGTGACCTGCCTCCGGGTGCATCAGACCGTGCACCAGCGCGCCGTTGCAGTAAACGCCAACGCCAATGCCCGTACCGATCGTGATATAGATTGCCGTGTCGCAGTCCTTTGCCGCTCCCCAGAGAACCTCTCCTAAGACCGCGCCGTTTACATCCGTGTCAAAGCCCACCGGAACGTTTAAAGCACGCTTGAAGGTTCCTACAACGTCACAGCCTCTCCAATCCTTTTTTGGCGTCCGCATAATGTGACCATAGGTTTTTGATTTTCGATCCAAATCCACCGGACCAAAACAGCCGATGCCAAGCGCACCGATCTCCCACTTCTTAAAATAAGCGATCATCTCGTTTAGCGTTTCCTCCGGCTTTCCCGTCGGGATCGACATCCGGTCTGTAATATGTACCTTTGTCTCTGTCCCTGCTGTCACTGTCTCTGCGACCGCACACACCATTTTTGTTCCGCCTGCCTCAATTCCTCCTACCAGCATCTGATTCCTCCATTCCGCAGCGATTTTTCACACTAGCTTCTCCTTTTTTGTCTCCTTCTACCGCGCAGCAGATCCGCATACCAGAACACGATCTCTGCTATGTGGGCAAGATCGCCCTCCCTGCTTCCCGCGCGCCAAAGCTCCTTATAATACATAAACCATGTTTCCAAGCGTTCTGCAAGCTGGTCAGCCGTTCCACTGCCGCTCTCTCCCGCAAGGACTGCTGCGCCGACCTCATTCCAGATCCGGATGCCGTCAATCGTCAGATCAAAAGCGCGCAGACCCGAAATGCTACGGCTGTCTGTCGTTTCCGCTGTCCGCAAAATATCGGTTCGGATTGCGTCCAGTCTCTTGCCGCTTTGTGCGACCGCCTCCATAGAAACAGATTCTTTTAGGGAAGGGAAGCTGCTCTCATCGCCGCCCAGCTCGTTCTTCTCATAATACATCACAGCATCCCACCATGTAAATACCGAATTTTGCGGAATCTGTGCCAAAAGTCCCACAAGTGTTTCGGAGGAATCATGATATTCCACGCGGGAAATCTGACGGTTTAGCTCCTCAAACGGAATCACCTCATGATTCCATGCAAATGCCGCTCCGTAGATCATTCCCGGAATCGAATATGCCGGATGATTGATATGTCCGAAATCTCCCCAGTCCGTATTTAAAATTCCGATGGCATGATACTTTTTCGCATACCCGCACATTCTAACAATATTGCGATACGACGACTCGATCAGGTTCATCCACTGATTCCATCCCGCAACACCGGGGCACAGATACTGCTTTACTCCGGTCTCTGCCATTTTCCGGCAAGCATCCTCGGACTGGTCGGGTGCATAGCCCCACGTCAGACAAATAATATTCTCCGGCAGCTCCTTCACCAAAAACGGCTCGTCACAGATAACGTCACCCCAGAACATCGGCTGCTTTCCTTTGTCTGCCAGAAATGTACAAAGCTCCCTGACATACTCAATATACATCCGGTGCACGCCATGCTCCTTTGCATACTCTGCCGATCTTCCCGTTCCAAGATCAAACGTCTCGTCTGCGCACAGATTGAATTTATCCGAGGAAAACAACGCCAGATATTCCTCCAGCATTCCCTTGATCAATGGGAGCACGCGCGCATCCGTGACATTTACGGTATGATGCCTCATTCTGTCCCAGAAGGAAAACGGCTGTGCCGACGCCTCCGGCAGCTCACACAGCTCCTCATAGCTTTTGGTTGATAGCAGCGTATACAGATGCCCAAAGCTGGCAAGCGACGGAATCAGCTCGATGTTGCGCGCCAGGCAATATTCATCGAGCTCCATGATCTCCTCCGCCGTAAGCGGCGTCTCGTTTCTCCACAGCTCCGAAAGACCACGGAACAAATAGGTATGCTCAATATACAACTGAAACTCGTTGATCTTATAACGGCACAGACGGTCGACCGTCTCCTTTAGGGCATCAAGTGTGAACACACGGCCCCTCGTCTGATCGAGATAGTAGCCGCGATACTCCATATCAGGCGCATCCGTGATCTCAAGGTACGGCAGCACGCCTCTGCACTGCTCAATGATCTGGCAGAGCGTCTGAACTGCGTAAAATGCACCTGCGCCGCTTCCTCCCTCACAGACAATGCCGCCCGCTCCGATCAAAAGGCGGTACGCTTCTCCCGTAAGCTCATCAGACAGGGAAAAACAAATATCCCCTTTTCCCGCTTTCCCCTTTAAGATACGCGGACAAAATCCCGTCCACTTCTGTATGCAGTCCTTTAAGATTCCCGCACTGACGTTTCCGTGCCTTCCAAGCTCCGGCGCAATCACGATCTGACTGTCATATGCCAGCGCAAAGCTGCCCTCATACACCTTCTTACTCTTTGGCTGCGGTATTAAATACACTTCTCTCTCCATCATGCATTTCCTCAATTCTTTATACAATCCTTACTGTCACAATCTCATACGGTTTGACCAGTATCTGAATACGGTTTGCGGAAACTGCTGCCTCCGCCTCCGTCTCCTCCAGCAGATTACAGATATATGCCTTTTGAAAATCTCTGTTTACTGTCAGACAAACGTTTGTCTTTGCATTTTCGGACTCGTACAGACGCAGGATGATCCCATTTCCGTCCTCCGCCGCCTTCACCGTCTCAAGGATCACATTGTCCTTATCGACAGATGCAAACGAATATGCCCCCGCGCTCGTGCCTTTTTCCACTGCGAGCAGCGGCTGGTTGAGCATATATGCCTCCCGCACCGTTCCTGCCGCTCGCCACCCTTCTGCATGGGGATAGAGCGCATAGGTAAAGAAATGCTCCTCATAATCGGTCATTGGGTTCGGCTCGATTCCCGACTTGATCAGCGTCAAAGCCATATTAGAATCCTTCACGGAGTGACCGTACTTGCAGTCGTTTAAGAGACTGACACCGTAGTGTCCCTCCGACAGATCCATCCATTTTTGTCCGCAGCTCTCAAAGCGCGCCTTATCCCAGCTTGTATTCTGATGTACCTTCCTTGTCAGATTGCCGAACTGAATATCAAAGGTCGCCTCATCCGTATGCACATCTACCGGGAAATGCACCTTCAGCAGATGCTGATGCTCTTTCCAGTCCACATACGTCTCAAATTCTATGCGTCTGTTCTTTGCATAGAAATGGATCTTCTGGCGGATCAGCGAATTGCTGATCGTCCTCGTCAGCTCCAGCGTTGCGCGCACCGGACCAAGCTCCGTCCACTCCATGCGATCGAGCGCATCCACATCCCAGAATTTCTCGGTATAATAAATATCAATATCCCAGTTATCATAATAGATCGGCTTATCCTCATACATCCGCATGAGATTCGCCCGCTCGCCCTGTCTTAAAACCTCGCGGTCATTTTCCTTATCAAATATGCTGGTAAACAGCCCGCTTTCATCCAATGTGATACGGTAATACGGCGTTTCCAGATGATGGTCGTCCGTAAGCACAAACGGCGTTTCCACCGACATGGTCTCTTTTAACACCGTATAGCTGCGATAGCCCTTTGACGGCAGCTGCTCCACATAGGCAATCGCACCGTCCGCCGTTTTTTGTACCGGATACACCGCGCCGTTTTCATCCGTAAGCGCCTCTGCCGCAACATCGCCGAGCATGATCACATCGCTCCGCTCTGTACCGATTGTGTTAAAAATCGTAATGCCATCCCCGCTGTCTGCCAACGACTCCATACGCTCCTTCGCAAGCGCCTCCCGCTGTGCAGTGATCTGCTCGTACTCCTTCTTCGTGACCTCATACACCTCACGGATCGAGGAACCTGGCAGAATATCGTGGAACTGATTGAGCAGTACGGTTTTCCACATCGCATGAAGCTCGTTCACCGGATAAGGAATTTTCTCCTCTGCCAGCACGGATAAAAGCTCCAGATCCATCAGACCAAGCTCGGACTTCCGGTTGGACCTTTTATTTCTCGCCATGGAAGTGTAAGTACCTCTGTGATACTCAAAGTAAAACTCACCCTCCCAGACCGGAAGTCTCCTGTGATCCTTCACACGTTCCCAAAGCTCCTCAAAATAAGTGCGCGAAAACTCCTGCCGCACCTTTGGGATTCCCTTGATCCCCTTCTCCATACGCTTTGAGGTCTCAAGCATCTCTCTGGTCGGACCGCCGCCTCCGTCCCCGTATCCATAGGAAACGAGAATATCGTTGTTGATGTCCTTATTCTGATAACGCATCCAGCCGCCCATGATCGCATCTGGATGAAGTATTCCGTTATAGGTCGTAAAGAAATCCTTGATCGGCTGGTTGACGCCAAGTGTTGTGATCAGATGCGTCAGCACCTCGGTACCGTCAATACCGCGCCAGAGCATCGTATCATAGGGCACTTTATTAAACTGGTTCCACGCAAGCTTCGTCGTCATAAAATAATCGATGCCGCACTTCTTCATAATCTGCGGAAGCGCGCCGGAATAGCCGAATACGTCAGGCAGCCAGAGCACACGGTTATCTAAGCCAAACTCCTCCAAAAAGAAACGCTTGCCGTGGATAAACTGGCGCACGAGCGATTCACCTGAGGTAAGGTTGCAGTCTGCCTCGACCCACATGCCGCCCTCCGGCTCCCAGCGCTTCTCTTTGACGCGCTCCTTCACCTGCGCATAAAGCTCAGGATAACGCTCCTTTAAAAAATAATAAAGCTGCGGCTGACTTGACATAAATTTATAATTCGGATATTCCTCCATCAGCTTTAACACAGTGGCAAAGCTTCTGCCGACCTTTTCTCTCGTCTGTGCGACCGTCCACCACCAAGCCACGTCGATATGCGTGTGACCGATGCAGGTGGCGATCACATCCGAATAACCCGCCATTTCCGAATACAGCGCCTCGTCGATATAATCGGAAGCCTCCCGCAGCGATGCGTAGAAAGCCTCGGAATACGGCGTGCGCAGATCCAGAAGATTTACCGTATTATTTAAAATATTTTCAATATCCCTGCGCGTCTTATCATCCTCGTCCATACGCGGGAATGCAGCCAGCGGCACCCACAGATCATAATAGACCTTTTCAATGAGCGGGTCAACCTCCTGCATCTCGGCGATCAGGTTAAACTCGGTATGTAAAATTCCGGTGTAGGACTGTAATTCCATTGTCAGCGTCTCTCCCGCCACCGCCGACCCTGTAAGGAGCACGTCCCTGTGGTTCATGTCCATCCCCTGCGTCACCGTTCCGTTGACAAACAGTAAAAACTGCGGATTCTTCGCATCGTCCCACTCGTCGATCTGCGTGCGCACATGCATCCACAGCGGCTTTCCGTCAAGCTCCTGTGGAACAGTAAAGATCGTCCGAAACCAGTAGTGGCGGTCCTTTCCATACCAGTGCATCGTCTGACTGTCAAACTCCTGCCACTCTGCCGCATCTGCTGCGGCATCTTCCGGGTGGATGAAATCACCCTCCTTATATTCCCACGTTGCGATCGGAAAACGCTGTTTGATCTTTCGCTTTTTTAATTCCTCGCAAATGCCATTCACTCTTTTATCCAAAAAATCCATACGGCTCTCCCTTCCGACTTCTTAAATATGATGTTCTTTCAGATAACCGATCAGCTCGTCTGCGGTCGTAAATGCAATTCCCGTCACGGTATCCGCGCAGCCATAGTACACGGCGATCCTTCCCGTATCTGCATCCGTAAGCGCGGCGCACGGGAACACCACATTCGGCACATCTCCGACACACTCATAATTTTCATATGGCGCGAGGATATAGTCCTTAGAGCGGTAAAGCACCTTCCACGGCTGCTCCAGATCCAAAAGCGCCGCCCCCATGCGGTATACAAAGCCGTTGCAGGTTGTAAGAACACCATGATAGATCATCAGCCAGCCCTCGTCCGTCTCGATCGGTATCGGTCCGGGTCCTACCTTTGTTGTCTGCCATGCCGAGCAATCCTCCTTGATCGGGCTCATCACATGACGATGACGTCCCCAGAACTCCATATCAGGGCTCTGGCTGATAAAAATATCGCCGAACGGTGTATGACCGTTATCGCTGGGGCGGCTTAACATGGTATAAAGCCCCTGGATCTTCCTCGGGAACAGCACGCCGTTTCTGTTGCATGGCAAAAAGGCGTTTTCAAGCTGCACAAATTTCTTAAAATCAAACGTGTATGCCACACCGATCGTCGGACCGTGATAGCCGTTGCACCATGTGATATAATAGCGGTCCTCCAAAAAGCAGACTCTTGGATCGTAACGGTACTCCCTCTTTAAAATCTCTCCGTCCGCTCCGGTAAACTGCACCGGCGTATCTTCGATCTCCCAGTGGATCCCGTCCTTGCTTCTTCCGACAAAAATATCCATGCTGATCGAACGGCTGTCGCAGCGGAACACTCCCGCAAACCCGTCCTCAAACGGCACGATGGCACTGTTAAACACACTGTTTGACACACGGTTTCCATCCCTGCCGATGATTGGATTTCCGCTGTAACGCCACAGAGGCATCCGATAACCCTCCGGCTTCTCCTCCCACGGAATATTTGGTAACGATTGTCCGATTATTTTACTCATATGCATATTCTCCTCTATATTTTTAGGCAACAATAGGGAATCATTTTCAGATTCCCTATCAAATTACACTGCTTATTTATTTTGCCGCATCTACCTGTGCCTGTGCCTCTGCACGGATCGTCTCCCAGCCGGCTACCTCTAACTCCTCCAAAATCTTCGGAATCAACTTTTTCGGATCCTGCGCACCGGTCCATAACTCGGACTTATATTTCTCATATACGGCACGGCAGTTTGCAAGCTCTGTCTCCACCTTGCTGGTATCCATATCAAAGCCTAACATCACGGACGGAGTTGCGCTTGCGTTGAGCTGGTCTACTTCTTCCCACTCATTGACTTCCAGAGCTGCATTCCATGATACATTGGAAAATACGCCCTGCGTATAGCCAGCCATAGGCCACTCACTATTTAACTTTTCAACCTTACCGTCTTCCGTGTACTGGAAATTCTCTCCCTCCACGCCGTAGAAGAACCAGTCTCTGACCTTGGAATCCGTATTGACGAGCTCGATCAACTGAAGCGCCTTCTCCGGATACTGGCAGCCTGCATAGATACCGCTCATAGAGCCGCGTACCGATGTATTGGATATGATCGGCTCGCCAAACTGGATTGCCTCACAGTTCTCGATCCCGTTATTCGGTCCCCAGTTTGTCTTTGCCGCACTGCTCCAGCCGGACGCCGTAAAAAATGTACGATAACTTGGAGAGTCATCCGAAGTCGGTGCGTCGCCATTGATCACCCCATCCTTATACATCTGATGGATAAGCTCAAGATTTGCAACAATCTGCGGCTCCTCCAGCGGATTCACTACCTTTTTCTCCGTATCGTCATACCGTATACCAAGCGCCGGAAGACCTGCTCCAAGCTGGTCATAATAGTTAAGCAGCCAGTCAGCGCCATTTTTTGACATGCGATACGGAGCCTTCTTTTCTCCCTCCGCAATCGTCTGCAATGCAGGTGCTAAATCCTCAAAGGTATGGATGTTTTTATAGTCGATATTGTATTTCTCTGCCATATCGACATCCCAAATGAAATAATTGGTCGTAGAACCGCCATTAGGAACTGCATAAATTTTTCCTCCAACCGCTGCGGCTGTCCATGCCTGTTCCGTGATCATTTCATATAAATCGGGAGTAACCGTTGGGATCATTTCCGTAATATCCATAAACAGACCTGTTTCCACTTCTGAATTATATCGTGTAAGATCCGTAAATAAAATATCGAATGCCTCGCCGGAATTTGCAATTACGCTTCGTCTGTTATCCCAGTCGCCCCACGGCACAATCTCCATATCCACATTGACTCCGATCTTTTCCTCCAGATACGGATTGATCTGCTCCAGCCATACATCGTAATTGTCCGGCATACCATTCCCCACCTGGATCCATTTTAAGGTCACTACCTCGCCGGAATCTGCCGTGCCCGTCTCCGTTCCCGTCACTGCCGCTCCATCTGCGTTCGCGCCCGTCTGACTGCCTCCGTCAGAACCACAGCCTGCCATCGTTCCTGCTCCCAGTGCACAAGCAAGCGTCAGAGCCAAAAATTTTCTTTTCTTCATACCTTTCCTCTCCTTTTCCTCCTAAAATCTATGTTGTCAGCCTTTGACTGCTCCAACCGTAAGTCCCGAAATAAAATACTTCTGGAAAAATGGATATGTACAGGCGATCGGAACAATAATAATGATCGCCATCGCCATTCGCGCGCCCTCCTTCGGCATACTGTTTACATATTGCTGCATCGTAACTCCCATTGCAGGGTTCTTTGCCATCATCTCAATATTTCTCTGCACATGATCGAGCAGCGCCTGCAGGGAATACAGCTTTGCATTTGTGATATAAAGGGATGACTGAAACCAGTCGTTCCAATATCCGAATGTTAAAAATAACGCAATCGTCGCCAGCATCGGCTTTGACAAAGGCAGCGCGATCCTCGTAAAAATCTTAAACTGGCTCGCACCGTCAATCTGCGCCGACTCAATGACAGAATCGGGGATATTCGTTTTAAAAAATGTCCGGCATATCACAATATTAAAGGACGATACGCTAAGCGGTAAAATCAGCGCCCATACCGTATCCTTCAAATGCAGCATCTGTGTATTTACCACATATGAGGCGATCATACCGCCGTTAAAAATCATCGGGATAAATACGATCCATGTCAGAAACCCCTTCAGCTTGTAAGTGCTTCTTGAAAGCACATATCCCATTGTACTCGTCAGCACCAGTCCGATGATCGTTCCGACTACCGCAACAAAAACGGAAATCCAAAGCGCCTGTAAGATCATTCCGCCTTCCTTGAACAAAAACTGATAGGATTCCAGCGAAAACGCCTCCGGTATAAACCGATAACCGTTCATCTGAATTGACTGCTCAGATGAAATAGAAATCATAAACACAAAAAACACCGGAATGATACAGATTGCCGCACAAAGTATAAAAATTATATTAAAGATAAAATTCGTTTGTGGCTTGATTCGGTTCAATCTCGACATCGAATCTTCCATTTCTCTTGTCTTTGCCATTCCTTCCTCCTATATGATCGCACTGTCTTTATCAATCTTCTTTACAAGCGCATTCGCGAGCAAAATCGTGATACAGCATGCCACCGACTGGAAGAACGTTACCGCGGAGGTCATACCAACCGGCGTATTCGATTGAATCGCATTAAACACCCAGGTATCAATCGTTGCGACCGCATCAAAAATCGATCCCTTCGCCCCCTGTGTGATCTGGAAAAACAGACCAAAGTCGGAATAAAAGATCTTGCCGATATTTAAAATAAACATCATGATAATGACATTCTTCAGACACGGCAGCGTAATATACCATACCTGCTGCCTCTTGTTCGCTCCGTCCACGACCGCCGCCTCATAGAGCGTACTGTCGATACCGGAAATGCTGGAAAGATAGATTACCATGTTGTAGCCCGTATTCTTCCAGATATACATAAAAACTAAAATGAACGGCCAGACCTCCGGCGTCATATACCACTGCACCGGATCACCGCCTCCATTCCTTAACATCGTATTGATCATGCCGTTGTCTACATTTAAGAATGCGTCCACAAAGTATGCGACAACGACCCACGACATAAAGTACGGGAAAAACATCAGCGTCTGGTAAACCTTTGATTTCTTTTTGCTGTGCAAAAGACTGATCATGATCGCCATCCCTACGGACAAAACCAGTCCCAGAACAATAAAGACCAGATTGTACAAAATCGTATTGCGCAGAATGACAAACAGGTCGTTGGACTTTACCAGAAATTCAAAATTCTTAAATCCCGCCCAATCGCTGTGCAGTACATTGTAGAGAAAGCTCTTTCCCCCCACTGCCCGGTAATTCTTAAATGCGATAATAAGACCGAACATCGGCAGGAAACAAAACAGCAGATACCATACAGTCGTCGGCAGCGCTAACAATGTCAGTTCCACATCGTTCCTCGTCCACGAACGCCGGATGCGTTTCTTCTTTTCTTTCGCCATCTTTTCTCCTCCTGCTATCTTCAATAGTTAACTTTTATTGTATGAAAATGTTAACATCTAGTTTCCTTGTTGTCAACAGAAATGCACAATATTTTTTCCTAATTTTTCAATTTTTTATTTATTTTCGCAGTTTGCATAAATATTTTATTAAATATTTGTTTACTTTTTCTTCCCGCATATTAACTTCTATCAATATTTTTTTGCTTATAGTTTACCATAGTTAACTTTTGTTAATTTATCCTTGCTTTTAAAAATCAAAAATGATATACTCATAATTATATAAAAAAGAAACAAAAACAATACAGGTGGTTTTTTATGAGTAAAGTAACCATGCAGGATATTGCAGACGCGCTCGGCATCTCCCGCGTGACAGTCTGGAAGGTCTTTCATAACCATGCAGGCGTATCCGCAGCGCTTCGTGAAAACGTACGGAATAAAGCAAGAGAAATGGGCTATTTAAAAAGCGGCGCGGAGTCGGATGTACCGGAGGCAGAAAAAACTGTTTCCCTGATCGTGTCAAGACCGGACTCCTCAACGTTTTGGACAAATATCATTCACCGGATGGCACAGGAGCTTTCCTATCATAATGTCAATCTGCTCTATACCTATATGCCGACCAATTATTCCGAAGGCTTTACATTGCCCCCCGTTTTAACAAGCGGTTCCATTCAGGGCGCCATTGTTTTAAATGTCTATGACGCTAAGCTGATTGAACTTATCAACCAGCTCTCGCTTCCAAAAGTTTTTTTGGATACGGTTCCGCAGATCACTAACCGTAATCTGCACGGCGACCTTATTTTACTGGAAGGCTATGCGACCGTCTATCAGATCACGGAAACGGTCATCCGGCGAGGACTGACGAATCTGGGTTTTATCGGTGATATTCATTACGCCAAAACAAACCTTGACCGCTATGAGGGATTTCGTCAATGTATGCTTGACCATCATTTAAAAATTGACGAATCGATCTGTCTGACACACAGCATCGGCATTTTCTCCTATTACCGGGAGCTCAGCGATTTCATGGATTCTATCCCAGCGCTCCCGGAGGGTTTTATCTGCGCAAGCGATTACTTGGCGCATTTCCTGCAGCGCTATCTTTCCGAGCATCCTGATCGGAACACAAACGGCATACTTGTGACAGGCTATGACGGAAGCCGCGAATACTCCAATATCGAAGGCAAGATTATGACTGCAGATGTAAAGACAAGCCTGCTTGGGAAACGTCTTTCCATGCAGATCCTCTACCGCATGGAGCATCCCGACGCCCCTTACGAGCTGACCTATATCAACCCGCAGATTATTTATAAGGATTCGATTTTGTAAGCATAGCAATCGAAAAATGTTTTTCTAAAAGAAGCCGCTTCCCGCGGCTTCTTTTCTCCTACCGCCTTTTCTCTCCATAACGTGTTCCCCGTCAAACACCCCCTGCAGAAACAATATCTTATGACCTTTCCTGCACGCAACAAAATATATCGGGCATCTTCTATTTTTTTGTTGCATTTTTTCTCTGATGCGCTATAATAGATTCATACACAACTAAATCATGCAGATATGGTTCATCGGTAGAACGCTAGCTTCCCAAGCTGGAAAGGCGGGTT
>JAHZFL010000013.1 GCA_019421345.1 Roseburia sp.
ATCTCTGCTTTTTAAATATTCAGTTGTAACATATGTATTGTAATCCTACAAAAAATAGCAGGAGACTACCGGCTTTTCCATTGACAATTCAGAAATATCAGGTATAATAAAACGCAAATAAGTTGCAAATGCAAGTTGTTTGCGTTTTAATGACAGGAAGGGATGAAAGTCAATGGAACATATGTTATGGCATATTTTGGAGCATTCGGTAGGAGATACGGTTAAGCTGCTTCCGTTTTTGTTTCTTACCTATCTTTTTATGGAATTTTTGGAGCATCATACCGGTGATAAAATAAAGGGAATGATTCAAAAGGCTGGGAGGTTTGGTCCGGTGTGGGGAGGGACGCTTGGCGTGCTTCCACAGTGTGGATTTTCGGCGGCTGCGTCCAGTCTGTATGCCGGACGGGTCATTACAGTTGGGACACTTCTGGCGATCTATCTTTCGACATCAGATGAAATGCTGCCAATTTTAATTTCACAGTCAGTTCCTATCCATACGATTGCTAAGATATTAGCAGCGAAGGTGTTGATTGCGGTAATTTCCGGGTTTTTTGCAGAATGGTTTTATATAAAGGCGCTGGGGCGTACGGAAAAAAAGATGGATATTCATGCGGTATGTGAAGAAGAAAAGTGTCATTGCGAGGACGGTATCTTCCTGTCTGCGTGCAAGCATACACTGCGCATATTCTGTTATATTTTTCTGATCTCCTTTGTGCTGACAGGAGCGGTCGAGTTGATCGGTGAGGATGCTTTGGCGAGAGTGTTTACCGCAGTTCCGGTTGTGGGAGAAGCGGCTGCGGCATTGATCGGTCTGATCCCAAATTGTGCGTCTTCGGTTGTTATCACGGAACTGTACCTGGATGGAATCATAAATGCCGGGGCAATGATGTCAGGACTTTTGGTAAATGCCGGCGTTGGGATTTTAGTGTTGTTTCGCTTAAATCGTGACAGGAAGCAAAATTTAGGAATACTGGCAGCACTTTATGGAATGGGCGTCTTTTGGGGTGTTCTGATAGAGCTTCTTGGTATTACATTTTAGAAAACAAGATCCGGAGGTATGGATATGGCGGGACGTGGATATGAGACGGCAAGCCGCAGAAGAATTTTAGATTTTTTAAAGAGCAATGAGAGTCGGGCAGTTACGGCAGCAGATATTGCCGACTATCTGAAGGAGAGCGGGAGCGAAGTCAATATTACGACGATTTATCGCTATTTGGATAAGCTTGCACATGAGGGGACTGTCATGAAGTATGTTTCTGAAAAGGGAGGAAAGGCGGCTTATCAGTATGTGGAGCGGGGACATCGCTGTAAGGAGCATCTCCATTTGAAATGTGTTTGCTGCGGCAGTATTTTTCATTTGGAATGTGATTTTATGAATGAGATATATATGCATATCAGAGAGGAACATAAGTTTGAGCTGCAGTGCCAAAATTCTGTTTTATACGGCACATGCAGCAGGTGCAGGGAGAAAGGATGAATAGTCCGTTCTCCTTTTTTATATAATGAAAAGAAATGAAGCAGCAGGCAGGGTATGGGCGAAGGGAGAATGAAACAAGAGCGGGAGGGCAGATTAAAGGCGGCAATTTTATTAGAAATGGCAATTTTATTTGCAGTATTGGTGATTATTGCGGGGGATGGAGCTTTTACGGAACAGGCGGTTGTTGAGACTTCCGGGGAGAATATCAAGTGGGTGGATTTTAATGTTTCTTATGAGGCATTGTGCAAAGCATATACCTATGACGTTGAGAGCTATGGAACAGAGCATCATCTGGATTGGATTGAATTACTTGCATATGCGGCTGCAAAGGGAGGCGGCGATTTTGGCGTTGGCGCAGTGGAGGAGATCCATAAAATTGCGGAACAAATTCAAAGCGGTGAAGTGACGATGGAGAGCGCAACAAAGGATATGAAATATTTTTCTTATTACAAAGAAGCGTATACTGCTGTGCTCGGAGGGCTTGTCGGGGAGTATGAGATACAGGAAAAAGAGGGTGGAGATTATGTAAAAAAGTATGGTCTTAAGGGGTTTTCGCCGATAGCAAGAGATTTTGAATATAGTGATTATGATGATTTTGGAGTTTCACGAAGTTATGGATACCGCAGACAGCATCTGGGACATGATATGATGGGGCAGGTGGGTACACCCATCATAGCGGTCGAATCCGGCTATGTTGAGGTGCTTGGCTGGAACCAGTACGGCGGCTGGCGGATTGGCATCCGAAGCTTTGACGGGAAGCGTTATTATTACTATGCACATTTACGCCAGAATTATCCTTATCAGGAGAACTTAAAGGAGGGCGACGTGGTTACGGCTGGCGATGTGATAGGCTATATGGGGCATACGGGCTACAGCACAAAAGAGAATGTAAACAATATTGATCAGGTTCATCTGCATATGGGGCTGCAGCTTATTTTTGACGAATCGCAAAAGGAAGGTGATCATGAGATATGGATTGATTGCTATGATCTGACGAGATTTCTTTATAAAAACCGTTCTGCGGTCTATAAGGTGGAGGGAACGAAGGAGTGGAAACGCTGTTTTGCGATGAAGGACCCGGCGGTGAAGGAATATCTGCAAAGAAACGATGCAAAGAAGTGAAATTGTTATGGAAGAAAGTGGAATAACCGTTGCTATTCGGTTCTATTTGAGATAAAATATATCAGAATACAATAGACAAAGAGGTTAAAGATTATGGTATTTGGTAGCAGGAAATATGAAAAGCTGGTGCAGGCAGTCGCAGAGTTAAGAGACGCAGATTATTCAGGCAATCCAGAGATTGGGGCGATCTATCAAAGATTGGTAAAGGGAAATGAGCAGTTTAAGCAGGTAATGGCAGAGGATATGGATGCAGTGATGCAGATCAGTTCTCTGGAGCTTGCGATGAATCATCACATTGGTTATATGCTTGAGACGGCAGGAGCGGTCGCCGAAGCAACGGAGATCATTTCGGATGCTGTGGCACAGACGGCACAGGTATCGGGCAAGGTAAATGAGCAGTATGAGGAATTGACAAATACGATCATTGAAAGCTCACAGACCACGGAGGAGGTCTATAAAAAAATCAAGCTGGGGCAGACGGAGCTTACAAGCATCAAAGAACTGTCAGAACAGACCATTGGCATATCACAGGAAATGCAAAACGATATGAATGAATTTTTAGAGGTCATTCATCACATGAACGAGGTAATCGCAGGCATCAATGCGATTTCTTCTCAGACAAATCTTCTGGCGCTCAATGCATCGATTGAGGCTGCGCGTGCGGGAGAAGCCGGCAGAGGCTTTGCGGTCGTGGCAGATGAAATACGGGGGCTTGCGGAGGAGACACAGAAGCTGACTGCCAACATGGGAACCTTTGTGGAATCTATGCGGACGGCTTCGGAAAAAAGTCAGCAGAGTACGGTAAGTACGATCACGGTTTTGGGAGAAATGCGTGATAAGATTAAAAATGTCTGGGAATTAAACAATGAGAATGAGCAGTATGTATACACGATCAATGAAGAAATCATGACGCTTGCGGAGGTCAGTGAGGAGATTACGGGATCGATCGGAGAGCTCGATGTGCAGGTGGGCAACATCAACCAGCAGTGCGAGGGTCTAAAGGACAATGCCGGTTATGTGCGTGATATTTGTGATGAATTAAAAAATGTCACAAAGCCGATCGGAAAGATTGAGGAATCCTTAAATGCGGCGACAAAGATGATGGGAAAGATGACGGAGGATCCGTTTTATGGTATGAGCCGTCAGGAATTTTTACGCTACGCAGAAAATGCGATGGCTTCCCATGAATTGTGGGTTGCCAATTTAAAGAGAATGGTAACGGAGCGCGTGGTTTTGCCAATCCAGCTTGATGCCTCAAGGTGTGGCTTTGGTCATTTTTATAATGCGGTAACGCCAAGGGATCCACAACTTAAGCAGATATGGGATGCTCTGGGTGAGAAGCACAGAAGATTTCATACCTGCGGCGAGACAGTCAAGAGGGCATTGATGGCAGGGGACGATGCAGGTGCTCAAAGTGCTTATGCAGAAGCAGAAAAATGCTCGGCGGAGTTGTTGGCGGATTTAGAAAATCTAAAGAAGCTGGCAGGGAACTAGACGCTGCAAAAAAAAAAGATACATATATTTTCAAGGGAATAAAAATAGGACCTCGACAGGAAAGCCTGTCAGGTCCTATTTTTATAGCATAAACACAGCCGGCGAAGCGGGAAACCGTTTATAGCAAAAGTGCAGCCTGCAAAACAGATGCCCCGATGTCTATGCCGGCGAAGAATGCTCTGCGCAAAAAGCTGCATCAACAGAGAGGTCTGTTGACGCTTACGATGAAGCAGAGCTTATTTGCTGCGGATTGCGGCACGCTTGCGCAGTGTCGGATCTAAGATGCGCTTGCGGATGCGCAGACTCTCCGGCGTCACCTCCAGAAGCTCATCGACGTCGATAAAGTCTAATGCCTGTTCCAGACTTAAAATTTTGGGTGGAACAAGCGTGAGGGCTTCATCTGCGGAGGAGGAGCGGGTATTGGTCAGATGCTTCTTCTTGCAGACATTCAGCTCAATATCCTCCGCGCGGGAGGAGGAGCCGATGACCATGCCGGCATATACCTTTTGTCCCGGTCCGATAAAGAGCGTACCGCGCTCCTGCGCAGAAAAGAGACCGTAGGTCACGGATTCGCCTGTTTCAAACGCGATCAGAGAGCCTAGCTTACGGTACGCAATTTCTCCGCGATACGGCGCGTAGCCGTTAAAAATAGTGTTGATGATACCGTTTCCTTTTGTGTCTGTCATAAATTCGCCCCGGTAGCCGATCAGACCGCGGGAAGGAATGTTAAATTCCAGACGGGTATAGCCGCCGGTAATCGGCTTCATATTGAGCAGCTCACCCTTGCGCTGGCTGAGTTTTTCGATGACAGCGCCGGTAAACTCATCAGGAACATCCACATAGGTCAGCTCCATCGGCTCAAGCTTCTTGCCGTTTTCATCGGTGTGATAGAGCACCTCTGCCTTGCTGACGGCAAATTCAAAGCCTTCACGTCTCATATTTTCAATCAATACGGATAAATGGAGCTCTCCGCGTCCCGATACCTTATAAGAGTCAGGGCTGTCTGTTTCCTCCACCCGCAGGGAAACGTCAGTATTTAATTCCTTAAACAGACGCTCCCTGATGTGGCGGGAGGTGACGAATTTTCCCTCCCGTCCGGCGAGCGGACTGTCGTTGACAATAAAGTTCATCGACAGCGTCGGCTCTGAAATCTTCTGGAAAGGAATCGCAGCAGGATTTTCGGGGGCACAGATGGTATCACCGATATGAATATTGGCGATACCGGAAATTGCGACGATAGAGCCGATCTTGGCTTCTGTCACATCCACCTTATTTAAACCGTCAAATTCATAAAGCTTGCTGATGCGGACCTTTCTTTGTTTGTCAGGCTCATGATGATTGACAACGACGGCGTCCTGATTGATCTTCAGGCAGCCGTTATCTACCTTGCCGATTCCGATGCGTCCGACATATTCGTTATAATCAATCGTACTGATGAGCACCTGCGTGCTTGCGTCAGGATCGCCCTCCGGCGCCGGAATGTAGGAGATGATCGTCTCAAACAGCGGTGTCATGTCCTTTCTGTTATTGATCAGATCAGAAATCTCACTTACTGCATAGCCGTCCCTTGCAGAAGCAAACAAAAACGGGCAGTCCAGCTGCTCGTCGGAGGCATCCAGGTCCATAAACAGCTCTAAGACCTCATCGACAACCTCGTTTGGGCGGGCCTCCGGGCGGTCAACCTTGTTGACGCACACAATAACCGGAAGCGCAAGCTCAAGCGCTTTCATCAGAACAAATTTTGTCTGTGGCATAACGCCCTCAAAAGCGTCCACGACGAGAATAACGCCGTTTACCATTTTAAGAACGCGCTCTACCTCGCCGCCGAAGTCTGCATGACCCGGTGTGTCGATCACATTGATTTTTGTCCCCTTATAAGTGATGGCTGTATTTTTTGAGAGAATCGTGATGCCGCGTTCCCTTTCAATATCGTTAGAGTCCATGACACGCTCCTGAACGGTCTGATTCTCACGGAATACACCGCTTTGCTTTAAAAGCTCGTCTACGAGCGTGGTTTTGCCGTGGTCTACATGAGCGATGATTGCAATATTGCGGACATCTTCACGTTTCATTTTCATAAATAACGATTCCTTTCTATTTTGATCATGTTTTATTTTCTGCGCATCCATGCGCACTGATACATCTGAAAAAACCAGCCTATACATTCTATCATATATTTCTAAATGCGCAAGTATTATGCGACAAAAACTGCCATTTCATTCTCTTTCTTATCGACATGTTCTATGGAAATTCTGCGGAGGCTTCGTGTTAAAAATAGTGTGTCAGGCAGGTCGCACCCGAAGAACAAAAAGAGAAAATAAAAATACAGAAAAAAGGTGCAGGACCTCAAGGAAGGGAGAAAGATTCATGGCAGATAAAATTTTTGAAAACAACCAGGTGTCAATTGTGGGGGAAATTGTATCGGAGTTCAGATTCAGCCACGAGGTTTACGGAGAGGGCTTTTATATGGTGGACGTGGCAGTGAACCGCCTGAGCAATTATCTGGACTATATTCCGTTGATGGTTTCCGAGCGATTGATCGATGTGACGGCAAATTACATAGGGGAGTATATTTATGTAACGGGACAGTTCCGCTCCTTTAACCGTCATGAGGAAAAGAAAAACCGGCTGGTGCTCTCTGTATTTGTCCGGGAGCTTGAATTTATTTCAGAGCTTTCCGAGGATATCAAGAGCAATCAGATATTTTTGGACGGTTACATCTGTAAGGAGCCGATCTACCGAAAAACCCCGCTGGGGAGAGAAATTGCCGACCTTTTGATCGCGGTCAATCGTTCTTACGGGAAATCGGATTATATACCGTGTATCTGCTGGGGAAGAAATGCGCGGTTTGCATCAGGCTTTGAGGTGGGCGGTCATGTGCAGGTTTGGGGAAGGATCCAGAGCAGAGAGTACGTCAAAAAGCTTTCTGAGACAGAGACGGAAAAGCGTGTGGCATATGAGGTTTCTGTAAGTAAAATAGATTTCTTTGAGGAATGATCCTTGTCAAGAAAATGTCCAAGGCGCGGCAGGAATTGATTGACAAGCAGAACAGATGGTGCTATGGTAGAAGAAACATCATACATAGTTGATAGAGGTTGCGTACTTTAAGAGTAGCTTTTTGGATGCGGCAAGCGCAGAGGAAGATGAGTGAAAGGAAAGCACGCCGAAAGCGTATGACACTTGCCGTCATACTGCTTGGGCATAGGGTTAAGAGCCCTGTGACTGTCATCTTTTTGGATGGGGCGCTATCGGTTTCTATATTTTTTGTGAATAGATATATTTGCAGCAGTGGAAGCAGACCGGCTCATAGGAGCCGGTTTTTTACGTTATTAGGAAACATTGTTTCCTAATAACGTAAAACCCTCCGAGGGATCGCACTGCGTCGGAAAGGAACTGTGTCGCTGAAGCGACCCGCCGCAGGCGGAGAATCTCGCTTGCGAGATTCTCTTTATGACATAGGAAATTGCTCTGCAATCCTATGTCATAAAAACACACTTCGTGTGAGGATGCGCACGCGCATGAGAGGAAGTATTGCTTCCGCAATCATGCGCGACGCGGCAAAAGTGTGCTTCCTTTCCGGTTTATTACAACACGAGAGTGTGCGAAGCACACTTTTGTTTATAGGAAACATCGTTCCCTATAACGTAAAACCCTCCGGGAGATCGCACTGCGTCGGAAAGGAATCGTGTCGCGGATGCACTTTTTGCAGGGAGTTCCTGTGGGAAAACAGGCTGCAACAAAAACGAGGGCTGTCACCCCGCCATATTCGATGCATATAATGGAGTTAGGAGGAATGGCAATGTCTATTTTTAAGGGAGCTGGTGTGGCGATCGTTACACCGATGAAAGAAAATGAGGATGTTGATTACGAAAAGCTGGAGGAGCTGATCGACTGGCAGATCGCGCAGGGAACAGACTGTATCGTGATCACAGGAACGACAGGGGAGAGCTCGACACTTACGACCGAGGAGCATACGAAGGTGATCGAGGCAGCGGTAAGATTTACCAAACATCGTGTTCCGGTAGTTGCTGGAACAGGCTCAAACTGTACGAGAGAGGCGATCCATCTTTCGCAGGAGGCAGAGCGTGTAGGAGCGGATGGTTTGCTGGCAGTCACTCCGTATTACAATAAGGCGACGCAGGGCGGATTGATCCGTTATTATACAGAGCTTGCAGCGTCGGTAAAGCTTCCGATCATTATGTATAATGTGCCGGGGCGAACGGGCTGCAATATTCTGCCGGAGACGGCGGCAGAGCTGTTTCATCATGTAGAAAATATTGTAGGGCTCAAGGAAGCGACAGGAAATGTGGCGCAGGCGGTTCGGACCATGTATCTGACCGATGGAAAGCTTGACCTTTATTCCGGTGAGGATGGCATCGTCGTTCCGTTAATGGCGATCGGCGCCGTGGGCGTTATTTCCGTATGGTCGAATATCGCGCCCAAAGACGTGCATGAAATGTGCGCGGCGTTTGCGGCAGGCGATGTGGTGCGGGCAATGCAGATGCAGCTTGCCGCGCAGCCGCTGATCGACGCTCTTTTTTGTGAGGTAAATCCGATCCCGGTTAAGAAAGCGTTGAATTTGATGGGAAAAGAGGTCGGAGCGCTTCGTTCTCCGCTGACGGAGATGACGGAAGAAAACGCGGCAAGGCTTGCGCAGGCAATGCGCGATTACGGGATTAAGCTGGCATAGCGCAGGGCTGCACTCGTTTTTATTTTATTAGGAGACTTTGGCTCCTAATAAAATAAAAGCGCTCCGCAAGGAAAGTACGTTATCGGAACAGAGGCATTTTGGGAGTTTTTCGAGCGAAACTTTGCTTTACATAGAGGCGGCAAAAGTATCATGTGAGTCGTTGGTTAGGAGGAAAACAGAATGATAAAGGTAATCATGCATGGATGTAACGGGAGGATGGGACAAGTTATTTCGGAAATCTGCAGAGAGGACCCGAATGTCGAGATTGTAGCGGGTATAGACCTCCACGGCGGTGCTGCAAACGACTATCCGGTATTTGCCAATATTTCTCTCTGCGATGTGAAGGCAGACGTCATTATTGATTTTTCCAATGCACAGGCAGTGGATGATCTGCTCATTTACAGTGTCGAAAAGCAGATCCCTGTTGTACTTTGTACAACAGGGCTTACAAAGGAGCAGCTTGTGCAGGTAGAGAAGGCTTCTTTGCAGACAGCAATTTTAAAGTCCGCGAATATGTCGCTTGGCATCAATCTTTTGCTGGAATTGCTCGGTCAGGCGGCAGCGACGCTCACATCGGCAGGCTTTGACATAGAAATTGTAGAAAAGCATCATAATCAGAAGGTGGATGCTCCCAGCGGAACAGCACTTGCACTGGCGGATGCGATGAACGATGTGCTTTTGGATGCGTATAGCTATAAATATGACAGGAGTACCGAGCGAAAAAAGCGGGAAAAATATGAGATTGGAATTTCTGCGGTGCGTGGGGGAAGCATTGTCGGGGAGCATGAGGTTATTTTTGCAGGCTTGGATGAGGTGCTTACGTTTAAGCACACGGCATATTCCAGAAGTGTGTTTGGCAAGGGAGCGGTGGAGGCCGCCAAATTCCTTGCAGGGAAGCCGGTGGGCTTTTACGATATGCAGGATGTCATCAGAGCGCAGCGTTAAGCTACTTGAAAAATACGCGGGAAAAGGTTATGATGCAAATGAAGCGGATCAGAAACAAAGGAGATTGAAAGGAAATAAGCTATGTATATAGGAAATCATTTGTCAACGACAAAGGGCTATGCCGCGATGGGAAAAATGGCGGTGGAGCTTGGAGCAAATACATTTGCATTTTTTACAAGAAACCCGCGCGGCGGAAAGGCAAAGGAGATGATCCCGTCTGATGTGGAGGGGATGCTTGACATTACAAGGGAACGGCAGTTTGGCACGCTTGTGGCACATGCGCCGTACACAATGAATTTGTGCGCGGCAAAAGAGGACATCCGGCAGTTTTCAAGGGATATGATTGCCGACGATCTAAAGAGAATGGAGTATACGCCGGGAAACTATTATAATTTTCATCCGGGCTCTCATGTGGGGCAGGGGGCAGAGGAGGGCATCCGACTGATCGCGGAGACGTTAAATGAGGTGCTCACACCGGACATGACCACGACGGTGCTGCTTGAGACGATGGCGGGCAAGGGAACTGAGGTCGGAAGAAGCTTTCAGGAGCTGCGCGCTATCATCGACCGGGTAGAACTCTCCGAGAAGCTTGGAATTTGTCTTGACACCTGCCATATCTGGGATGGCGGATATGATATTGTAAACCATTTGGATGAGGTGCTGGAGGAGTTTGACGCAGTGATTGGGCTGGAGCGTCTGCGTGCGGTACATTTTAATGACAGCATGAACGAGCGCGGCGCACATAAGGACAGACATGCCCGCATCGGGGAGGGACATATCGGACTGGAGGGAATGAAGCGCGTTGCAACTCATCCGCTGCTTGCCGGAAAGCCGTTTATCTTAGAGACGCCGAACGACGATGAAGGGTATAAGCGGGAGATTGCGTTGGTACGATCGTGGACAGAGTAAATTTTATTAACGTAAGGGTAGTTTGTGAAGCGTGGATCGAAGTTTGCATGTTTTCAATACATCATTTGACAGAAGTGTCATTTTAAGAATTAGAGAAAGTCAATATAGTAGTTTCGATGAAAAAATGATTGAAATAAAAGCAGCAATTGCTCTAAAAGGGGTGATTGCTGCTTTTATACGCTTGAAGTAAAATGAAGCATGATAGTCAAAAATTCTGAAAAAATAGCAAGGTTTTCTTGACAATCAAAAACTATAAATGTATTGTATTAGTAAATAAAAAAGGAGAAGCTAATGAGATTGCCGGTTGTCTGGCTGTTGCAGCAGGTGTAAGTATTACGGTTGCATTGCTCATTACGAGTACATGTGTTGCTTCTTGTCCGGCTGTAGTTCCAATTTGTGCAGAATGAATTACAGATACAGGTTCTATTGGTGCGGCAGATGTTGCAGCACTTGTGAAATGTTTTGATAACTAGGAGGGGCGTAATTGGAAAAATCGCTGTTAATAAAAAAATTACTATATGTTATCATTGTCTCCCTTGTAGGTGTCATTGCAATTTTGACAGTGCCATACATGTTTAAGAAAACAGCTTCTAATGGAGTTGTATATATTGGGTATGAGGAACTGCTGGAAAAACTTGAGGGTGAGGAGAGTTTTTTATTAATCATAAGCAGGGAAGACTGTCCAGATTGCAGGGTGCTAAAAGAGGACATAGAAAATAATAATAAAAATACCAAGTATAAGTATGATATTTTTGAATATGAAATTGGTCATGGTGAAAATGCAGGTACAGAACTGGAAAGTATTTTTCCAGAATTTGTTCTCGTTCCTTATGTCTGTTTTGTTCGCGATGGTGATGTGACCAAATATGATGGGCAGATAAATTCATCTGGAATTAACGAATGGTTAGATACGATCAACAATTTCACAGACTGATATTTTTGGAGCAATCTGATGTATAGGTTGCTCCTTTTATGTGTTTGGCAGGGAAAACAGAGTAAATTTTATTTGCATTTTTTAGTGAGGTGTGCTACAATCAAGCTTACATGAATACGAAAGAGTTTTCATGCAAATATTTGCCCACCAAGGAATTGGTTAAGCCCATACGGACAGGCGGGGCAGCTGCCGATTGTGGCGATGAGCCACGTTATTGATTGAGTTAGAAGCTCAAATTTTATAAGTATCACTTGTGAAACGGTCAATAAAGCGTAGGATTAGCAAATATTTGCTGGCGGAAGTGCTGGGTAAGACTCTAAAGGGTGTTTGATAAAATGATTGAACATCATGCGCAAATAGGACGAGGTTAGATATAGAAAGACAGGTGATAGTGTGACTATTGCCTGTTTTTTGCTTTGATCGGAAGCTTCATTCCTGTCGGGCAAAACCCTCCGGGGAACGCACTGCGGCAGAAAGGAAATTTGTCGCAAATGCGACCCGTCACAGGCGTAACATTGCGTTCGCGAAAGATATGGAAATATGGAGGTTTATCATGGAAAAGAATCCACAGATGCGTGCCCCGGTGTACGAGGCGCTGGAAAAATTAAAAAAGCGGCGCGTCGTACCGTTTGATGTGCCGGGACACAAGAGAGGGCGCGGAAACCCCGAATTAGCAGAGCTTTTGGGGGAAAAGTGCATGAGTCTTGATGTAAATTCCATGAAGCCTCTTGACAATCTCTGCCATCCCGTCTCTGTGATCAAGGAGGCGGAGGAGCTGGCGGCGGAAGCATTCCGTGCGGATCATGCTTTTTTTATGGTGGGGGGAACGACCGCCGCTGTACAGAGCATGGTTCTGTCAGTCTGCCGTGCCGGAGACAAGATTATTTTGCCGCGCAATGTGCATAAGAGTGTCATCAATGCGCTTGTGCTCTGCGGTGCGATCCCGGTTTATGTCAATCCCGAGGTGGATAAGCGGCTTGGCATTTCACTCGGTATGGAGGTTTCCGAGGTGGAGCGCGCCATACTGGACAATCCGGGGGCAGTCGCGGTATTGGTCAACAATCCGACTTACTACGGTATCTGCTCGGATATGCGCTCGATCGTAAAGCTGGCGCACGAGCACGAGATGCTCGTGCTCGTCGACGAGGCGCATGGAACGCATCTGTATTTCGGTGAAAATCTTCCGGTTGCGGCGATGGACGCCGGGGCGGATATGGCGGCTGTTTCGATGCATAAATCGGGAGGAAGCCTGACGCAGAGCTCCCTGCTTTTGACGGGGAAAAATGTCAACTGGGAATATGTCAGTCAGATCATCAATCTGATGCAGACGACGAGCGCGTCGTATCTTTTGATGTCGAGCCTTGATATTTCAAGGAGAAATCTGGCGCTGCGCGGACGAGAATCCTTTGCGAAGGTGGCGCAGATGGCGGAGTACGCCAGAGAGGAGATCAACAATATCGGCGGTTATTATGCATATGGCAAGGATCTGGTAAACGGCGGCAGCGTCTACGATTTCGATGTGACAAAGATGTCTGTCTATACCAGAGACATCGGACTTGCGGGGATCGAGGTCTATGACCTGCTGCGTGATGAGTATGACATACAGATCGAGCTTGGAGATATTGCAAATATCCTTGCCTATATTTCCATCGGTGACCGGATTCAGGACATCGAGCGGCTGGTGGGGGCGCTTGCGGATATTAAGAGACTCTATTCCAAAGACCCGGCGACGATGTTAAATACGGAATATATCAATCCGACGGTACTTGTTTCACCGCAGGCGGCGTTTTATTCCGAGAAGAAATGTATGCCGATTCGGGAGACGGCGGGCAGCGTCTGCGGAGAGTTTGTGATGTGCTATCCGCCGGGGATACCGATTTTGGCGCCGGGCGAGATGATCACGCCGGAGATTATTGACTATATTGTATATGCGAAGGAAAAGGGCTGTTCTATGCAGGGAACGGAAGACCCGGACGTTGAGTACCTGAATGTGCTGGTAGATGACAGGCAGGTATGGAAATAGAGGAGGAAGGGCAGTGGAGCTTTGGTTTTCAGATTATCATACGGATCAGGTTCAGGTGTCCGTGAAGGTGGAAAAGCAGTTATTTGGACAGGAGACGGATTTTCAGCGCATTGACGTGTTTGATTCTAAGGAATTTGGACGTTTCCTAAGCTCGGACGGCAGCATCGTTTTTTCGGAAAAGGACGAGTTTGTTTATGATGAAATGATCGTGCATGTGCCGATGGCAGTACATCCGCAGGTAAAGCGGGTGCTTGTCATCGGCGGCGGGGACGGAGGTGTGGCGCGTGAGCTTTCCTATTACAAGGAGATTGCGCAGATTGATGTGGTTGAGCCGGATCGCGTTTTTGTGGAGGTCTGTAAGGAGTTTTTTCCTGATAACGCGTGCGGTCTTATGGATGAACGCGTCAATATTTATTATGAGGACGGACTTCGCTTTCTTCGTACCAAGCATGACGCATATGATCTGATCATCAACGATGCGATCGATCCGCTGGGACATACGGCAGGACTTTTTACAAAGGAATTTTATGGAAATTGCTACCGTGCCTTAAAAGAGGATGGGATCATGGTGTACCAGCACGGAAGCCCTTTTTATGACGAGGATGAGGAGTCCTGTCGTGTCATGCACCGGAAGGCAAGCCATAGCTTTCCGATCAGCCGTGTCTATCAGGCGCACATTCCGACCTGCTCGTCAGGGTACTGGCTGTTTGGCTTTGCATCAAAGAAGTATCATCCGCTTACGGATCTGGATACCGAGCGGTGGAAGAAGCGCGGCATAAAGACGTGGTATTACACGACAAATCTTCACAAGGGGGCATTTATGCTGCCGAAATATGTGGAGGATATGCTGGAGGAAGAAGAAGGAAGAAGATAGGAGGAAAAAACAGTGGGAAAATTATTGATTATCGGATGCGGCGGAGTCGCAGGAGTTGCAATCCAAAAGTGCTGTCAGAACAGCAAAACTTTTTCGGAAATCTGCATTGCGAGCCGTACAAAGGAAAAATGCGATGCGCTCAAGGAGAAGCTTGAAAAGACAACAGATACGGTCATTACCACAGCAAAGGTGGACGCAGATCATGTCGATGAGTTGATCGCGCTGATCAAGGAGTATCAGCCGGATGCTGTCTTAAATGTGGCGCTTCCTTATCAGGATCTGACGATCATGGACGCGTGCCTTGCATGTAAGGTAGACTATATCGACACCGCAAACTATGAGCCGGAGGATACGGACGATCCGAAGTGGCGTGAGATTTATGAGAAACGCTGCATGGAGGAGGGATTTACGGCATACTTTGACTATTCCTGGCAGTGGGCATATCAGGAGCGCTTTCGGGAGGCAGGCATCACGGCGCTGCTCGGAAGCGGCTTTGATCCGGGTGTGACGAGCGTGTTTACCGCGTACGCCCTAAAGCATTACTTTGACGAGATCGACTACATTGACATCTTGGACTGCAACGGCGGCGATCACGGTTATCCGTTCGCGACCAACTTCAATCCGGAGGTCAATCTGCGCGAGGTATCGGCAAACGGTTC
Source organism: Roseburia sp. (assembly GCA_019421345.1). Lineage (GTDB taxonomy): Bacteria > Bacillota > Clostridia > Lachnospirales > Lachnospiraceae > Roseburia. The sequence goes on from JAHZFL010000013.1 coordinate 15,128, forward strand.
TTACTGGGAGAACGGTCACTGGGTGGAGACCGAGCCGATGGAGATCAAGAGAGAGTATGATTTCCCACAGGTAGGGCAGAAGGATATGTACCTGCTTCACCACGAGGAGATCGAATCTCTGGCAAAGAATGTGCCGGGCGTGAAACGCATCCGTTTCTTTATGACCTTTGGACAGAGCTACTTAACACATATGAAATGTCTGGAGAATGTCGGAATGTTATCGACCTCTCCGATTTCCTATGAGGGCAGAGAGATTGTTCCGATCCAGTTCCTGCGGGCGCTGCTGCCGGACCCGGCTTCGCTTGGACCAAGAACGGTCGGCAAGACAAATATCGGCTGCATTTTTACCGGAAAGAAGGACGGAAAGGAAAAGACTGTCTACATCTATAACGTATGCGATCATCAGGAGTGCTACAAGGAGGTCGGCTCTCAGGCGATTTCCTACACCACGGGCGTGCCGGCGATGATCGGCGCTGCGCTTGTCGTGGACAAGGTCTGGGATAAGGACGGCGTATTCAATATTGAGGAGTTCGATCCGGACCCGTTTATGGAGATGTTAAATGAATACGGCTTGCCGTGGGTAGTCGACGAGAACCCGCAGATCGTAGAATAAGAAAGAAAAGAGGTTTCGTGCATGACATGGAACGATTTACCGACCCCGTGCTATTGCGTGGATGAGAAAAAGCTAAAAGAAAATTTAAAAATCCTGCAGAATCTGGAGCGTGAGACAGGCTGTCATGTGCTGCTTGCACAGAAGGCGTTTTCGATGTATGCGCTCTATCCGCTGATCGGAGCATATATCAGCGGAACGACGGCAAGCGGTCTGTATGAGGCGCGCCTCGGATATGAGGAGATGGGAAAAGAAAACCATGTCTTTTCTCCTGCCTATAAGGATGCGGATATGGCGGAGCTGGTAAACATCTGCGACCATGTTGTGTTTAATTCGATCGCACAGTACGAAAAGCATAGAGGGACGATAGCGGAGCACAATAAGCAGGCGGTGACGCGCGGCGGACAGCGTATGCGTCCGGTGAGTATCGGCATTCGCATCAATCCCGAATATTCTACACAGGAGGGGCACGCCATTTACGATCCGTGCGCGCCCGGCTCAAGGCTTGGCGTTACGTTTCGTCAGCTTCAGCAGGATTTGGCGAAGCTTGGTATGGCGTGCGCTGGGGATGGTGTGTATGAGCTGCCGGAGGATATTGAGGGACTTCATTTTCATACACTTTGTGAACAGGACGCCGACGATCTGGTGCGTACCTTCATGGCGTTTGAGGAGAAATTTCAGCCGTATCTGACGAAAGTAAAATGGCTGAATCTGGGTGGAGGTCATCATATTACCAGAGAGGGCTATCAGCTGGACAAGCTTATGGAGCTGATCGATCATATCAAAAAAACGTACCGGCTTGAGGTATATCTGGAGCCGGGGGAGGCAGTTGCGTTAAATGCCGGGTATTTCGTGACGGAGGTGCTCGACGTCGTGCACAACGGCATGGATATTTTAATTCTGGACGCGTCGGCGACCTGCCATATGCCGGATGTGCTGGAGATGCCTTACCGTCCGCCGCTGCGTGACGGTTATGCGGCGGGAGAGCAGCCGTATACCTATCGGCTGTCATCCATGACCTGCCTTGCGGGGGACGTCATCGGCGATTACAGCTTTAAGGAGAAAATTTCGGTCGGCGGCCGTCTTGTCTTTGAGGATATGGCGATCTATTCTATGGTGAAGAATAATACATTTAACGGAATGCCGCTCCCGGCGATCGCACTCTTACACGAGGACGGTACGGCGGAGCTGGTAAAGGAATTTGGCTACGAGGACTTTAAGGGGCGGTTGTCATAATGAAAAAAAAGAACAGTAGGGAATCCGGATTTTTGATGCCGGGAGAGTTTGAGCCGCATGAGGGCTGTATCATGATCTGGCCGGAGCGTCCGGGCTCGTGGAGGAACGGCGCCAGGGAGGCACGCAGGGCATTTCGTGATGTGATCGCCGCGATCGCTGAGAGCGAGCATGTCTATGTGGCAGTCAGCGAGACTTCAAGGGCGTCGGCAAAGGAGCTTTTGTGCGGGGAACAGCAGTGGCAGAAGAATGTCACACTTTTTGCGGCGGAGACGGACGACGCATGGGCGCGCGACGTCGCGCCCACCTTTGTGCGAAAAGAGGACGGCAAAAACCCGCCGCAGATCTGCGCGGTCAATTGGGAATTTAACGCATGGGGCGGTACGGTGGACGGGCTGTACGCATCATGGGAAAAGGACAATGCCTTTGCCGGATGCTTCGCGGACAGATTCGGATATGAATTGATCGATGCAGCGCCGTTTGTGCTGGAGGGCGGCTCCGTACACAGCGACGGCGAGGGAACGGTTCTTGTGACGGAAGCGTGCCTTTTGAGCGCGGGACGTAATCCGAAGCTCTCCAGAGAGGAGATTGAGGAGCGCTTAAGGCGGTATCTTGGAGCAGAGAAGGTCTTGTGGCTGCCGCGCGGCATCTATATGGACGAGACAAACGAGCACGTCGACAACGTCTGTGCATTTTTAAGGCCGGGCGAGGTCGTGCTGGCGTGGACGGACGATAAGAGCGATCCGCAGTATGAACCCTCAACGCAGTGTCTGGACTATCTGGAAGGTGTGCGGGATGCAAAGGGAAGGAAGATCACTGTACACAAGCTTCCGATTCCCGACCATCCGGTCTGTCTGACGGAGGCGGAGGTCGAAGGCTATGCGTTTGAGGAGGGCGAGGATGAGAGAGAGATCGGAGAGCGTCTGGCGGCGTCCTATGTGAATTTTTATTTTTCCAACGGGGCGGTCGTGATGCCCGTCTTTGGCGGAGAGAATGAGGAGAGCGATATGCGCGCGGTGGCGCTGATGCAGCAGTGGAATCCCGGGCGAAAAGTCATTCCGGTCTATGCGAGAGACATTTTGACCGGAGGAGGGAATATCCACTGCATCACACAGCAGATCCCGGCGGGAAGAAAATAAGGAGCATGATGTTATGAGCGAAAAGGTCAAGGTAGCAGGCATTCAGATGCGCTGCGCGGATACAGTGGAAGAAAATTTAAAGAGTGCAGAAGAAAAGGTGCGCCTTGCAGCGGCAGAGGGAGCGAAGATCATCCTTTTGCCGGAGCTGTTTGAGCGCCCCTATTTTTGTCAGCAGAGACGTTATGATTTTTACCATTACGCAAAGCCTGTGGAGGAAAATGACGCGGTGCAGATGGGGATGCGCCTTGCAAGGGAGCTTGGCGTTGTGCTCCCGATCAGCTTTTATGAGCGCGAGCAGAATAATCTCTACAATTCCATTGCCTGCATCGATGCGGACGGAAGCCTGCTTGGCGTATACCGAAAGACACATATCCCGGACGATCACTACTATCAGGAAAAGTTTTATTTTACGCCGGGAAATACGGGCTTCCGTGTTTTTCAGACGCGCTATGGAACGATCGGCGTGGGCATCTGCTGGGATCAGTGGTTTCCGGAGACCGCGCGCTGTATGGCGCTCATGGGAGCGGAGCTTTTGTTCTATCCTACGGCGATCGGGTCTGAGCCGATTTTAGAATGTGACAGTATGCCGCACTGGCGGCGTTGTATGCAGGGACACGCGGCAGCCAACCTGATGCCCGTGATAGCGGCGAACCGGATTGGCAGGGAGCGCGTTTCTCCGTGTGAGGAAAACGGCGGACAGACCTCGGAGCTTGCGTTTTACGGTTCTTCCTTTTTGACGGACGAGACAGGAGAGCTTGTGGCTGAAGCGGGGCGTGAGCAGGAGGAGATACTGTATGCCGCGTACGATTTGGCGGATCTGTTTGCAAAGCGTTTGGAATGGGGGCTGTTCCGTGACCGCAGACCGGAATGCTACGGGAAGATCACAGAGTGAGCCGCCCCTTGACAGCACAGAGTGTTTGCGCTATATTAAATCATATAATGTTTACAAGGAAACAAAAGGAGAGGCGTTATGAAGAAACACGAGCTGCTGCTAAAGGAGCTTGCGCTCATGCTGGAGCGGCAGGATATGCTGTCGCAATTAACGGAAAATCAATGCCTCAATGAGTATAGCTATTCAGAGACGCATTGCATCGACTTTATCGGCAGGCTGGAATTGCCGAATGTCACGAAGCTTGCGGAGCATATGCGCATGACGCGCGGGGCGATCAGCAAGATGACGAAAAAGCTGCTTGCGAAAGGGATGATCGAGAAATATACGCTTGAGACGAACAAAAAGGAGATTTATTTCCGGCTGACAGAGCAGGGGCAGCTTGTATTTGAGGAGCATGCGAAGCGGCACAGGCTCTGGGAAAAGCGTGATATGGAATTTCTGGCGCGCTATCCAAAGGAAGAAATTGCAACTGTGTATACATTTATGCAGGAGTTTAATGCTTATCTGGAGGAACAGATCCAGCAGCTTGCATAGGAAAGAGCGGTGGAAGCAGCTACCGGTGATCTGCCGTGGTGCGATTTCCCGCAGCGTGTTTTTAAGCGATAGGAAATGAGCTGCTTTCTGGAATAAAAGCCCGGCAGAGCCGGGCTTAAACTATAGATCTTAGAGAACTGTTACGGTAATAGAAGGCTTTTCGGTTTCACTGTCGGCTGGCGGTGCAGGCGGATCGGCAGCAGCTTCCGACGAGGTGAACTGCTTGGCAAATGAACGGAGTGTATCTGCATGGAGGGTTCCAGCGGAAAGAAGATTGCTTAGGCATTCCTTTAAATCACTCTTATTCTCGGTATCAAAATAGGAAAGCACCTTCTGCACATAATTCTGTGTCTCCGTAAAAGGGGGAATGCCGCCGTAGCTGTCTACATTGCTGCTGCCGGCATTATAGGCGGCAAGCGCAAGCGCAGTGTTTCCGCTGTATTTGTCTAAGAGCTGTGAGATATACTTTGCACCGCCCATGATGTTCTCACGCACGTCATAGGAATTTGTAACGCCAAGCGCGGCGGCGGTAGCAGGCATGAGCTGCATCATGCCGACGGCGCCGGCAGAGCTTACAGCGTTTGGATCAAAGCCGGATTCCGCGCGTGCGATGGAGGTTAAAAGATTGACAGAGACGCCAAAGGCCTCCCCTGCCTCCTTAAAAATAGCATAAAGATCAGGCGGGCATTCGCTAAGCGGCGCAGAAGCCGTATTGCCATAGGAGGCGGACGCGTTGCTTAGGGCTGAGGAGAAATCTGCCGCTGCCGCACGGGCAGCCTTTTCCTCCTCCAACGCGCGTGCGCGTTCGACTGCAGCAGTATTTATCTGATCAACAAATGCCTGATCGTGGTAAGGCAAAACAGTAATGCTCATGAGCAGCTCCTTTATCATTGAAAATCAATAGAAATATACATAACTATTACGAGTATAGCACAATTTACGGAAATGGGAAAGAGGGAAATGGAGGGAAATATGAAAAAAGAGACGTTTGTAACAAAGGAACAGTTAGAGGAGATCGTAAAAAAATATCCGACGCCGTTTCACCTGTATGATGAAAAGGGCATTCGGGAGAACGCAAAAGCGGTGAAGGAGGCATTTGCATGGAATCCGGGATTTCGGGAATATTTTGCGGTCAAGGCGACGCCGAACCCGTATATTCTCAATATTTTAAAGGAATATGGCTGCGGCTGCGACTGCGCCTCCCTCACGGAGCTGATGCTGGCGGATTCACAGGGGTTTGACGGGGAGCACATTATGTTTTCGTCAAATGATACGCCGGCAGAGGAATTTGTGCTTGCAGACCGGTTGGGCGCGATCATCAATCTCGATGATTTCACCCATATTGAGTTTCTGGAAAAGACGATCGGGCGGATTCCTGAGACGATCAGCTGCCGCTACAATCCGGGTGGGGTGTTTAAGATGAGCAACGGCATTATGGACAATCCTGGAGATGCAAAATACGGGTTTACACATGAGCAGATCATTGAGGGATTTCGACTTCTAAAGGAAAAGGGCGCAAAATATTTTGGAGTTCACGCATTTTTAGCGAGTAACACGGTGACAAATGAATATTACCCGAAGCTTGCGCGCCAGCTTTTTGAACTTGTTGTCGAATTAAAGGAAAAGACGGGCTGCGACATTCGGTTCATCAATCTTTCCGGCGGCGTGGGGATCCCGTATACTCCCGAGCAGACGCCGAATGATATTCGGGTGATCGGTGGGGGCGTGCGCGCGGCGTTTGAGGAAATCTTAGTACCTGCCGGGCTTGGAGATGTGGCGATCTATACGGAGATGGGGCGCTTTATGCTAGGGCCGTACGGCTGCCTTGTGACGCATGCGATTCACGAGAAGCACACGCATAAGGAGTACATCGGCGTGGACGCCTGCGCAGTCAATCTGATGCGCCCGGCAATTTACGGCGCATACCATCACATCACTGTGATGGGAAAGGAGGATGCGCCCTGCGATCGCAAATATGACGTGACAGGCTCGCTCTGTGAGAACTGCGACAAATTTGCCGTGGACCGGATGCTGCCGGAGATTGCGATGGGCGATCTTCTGGTCATTCATGATACGGGCGCGCATGGCTTCTCAATGGGGTATAACTATAACGGAAAGCTCCGCTCGGCAGAGGTGCTTCTAAGGGAGGACGGTTCGACGCAGCTGATCCGCCGTGCCGAGACGCCGGAGGATTATTTCCGTACATTCGATTGCTTTGACATTTTAAAGGATATGGATTGGCAGCAGGCAAAAGCTTAGGTGAGACTTATAAGAATGGAGGAATCATATCATATGCAGAAAAAAAGCTATGTGGATTATATTGTAGAGGAGACAAAGAAATTATTGGCGATCGACAGTCCGAGCGGCTTTACAAAAGCTGCGGCAGACTATGTCATGCAGGAGTACCGGGCGCTTGGATATGAGCCGGAGCAGACGGTAAAGGGCGGGGTGCTGACTGCGATCGGCGGCGCGGATCAGGAGAATGCCGTGCTGCTGGAGGCGCATATGGATACGCTTGGCGCGATGGTCTGTGAGATCGGGACAAACGGAAGGCTGAAGGTAACGCCGATCGGAGGCTTGAACGCCAATAATGCGGAGGCGGAGAACTGCCGCATTCATGCACGCTTTGGTGAGATTTTTGAGGGAACGATGCAGCTGATCGATGCATCGGTGCATGTAAACGGAGATTATAATGATAAAAAGCGTACCTTTGATCATATGGAGGTCGTGCTTGACGAGAAGGTGCATACGGCGGAGGATGTAAAAAAGCTTGGGATCATGGTCGGAGATTTTGTCTGCTTTGAGCCTCGGACAACGGTGACAAGATCAGGCTATATCAAAAGCCGGTTTCTGGATGATAAGCTAAGCGTCGGTATTTTGCTTGGTTATGCGAAATATTTAAAGGAGGAACATGTGACGCCCGAGCGCATGATCTATCAGCACATTACTGTTTATGAGGAGGTTGGTCACGGCGGCGCGGCGTCTATTCCCGCGGGCGTGACAGAGGTTCTCTCGGTAGATATGGGGTGCGTCGGCGAGGGACTCACCTGTGAGGAGACGCAGGTTTCCATTTGCGCAAAAGACAGCCGCGGGCCGTACAGCTACGAGGTCGTGACCGGATTGATCCGTGCGGCAAAGGAGGCGGGGGTTGATTTTGCGGTAGATGTGTATCCGTACTACGGCTCGGACGCCGATGTCGCGCTGACCGCAGGCTATGACGTGCGTCACGGTCTGATCGGCGCGGGCGTGTACGCTTCGCATGGCTACGAGAGAAGTCATATCGATGGGGTGAAAAATACATTTTTACTGCTTCAGGCATATTTGGGATAATGCCGGATTAAAGAAAACTTAATAATTTCATAGGATTATCTTCCTTGTCAATGCGGACCTCTCATGCTATATTAACTGTACTAAAAGAAATAGTACGGTTGGTACAGATAGGAGGTCCGATTTGATTCAATTAAATTATCGGGATGCGAAGCCGATCTATGAGCAGATCAAGGATGGTCTGCGCAAGCTGATCGTCTCCAATTCTCTTTCTGCCAATGAGAAGCTGCCAAGTGTGCGCGAGATGGCGTCCCGCCTGGCGATCAATCCGAATACGATTCAGAGGGCGTATCATGAGCTTGAGAGCGAGGGCTATGTGTATTCGGTTGCGGGCAGGGGAACCTTTGTTGCTGAGCATAAGGGACATTTTGCGGAAAGAACGGATGAATTGCTGGAGAGCTTTGATGAGATCGTTGAGGAGCTTTGCTTTCTTTCTGTCGGGAAAAAAGAGCTCATTGAACGGATCGATCATTTGACAGAGGAGGGAGAGCGGGCATGATAGAGGTAAATGGCTTAAAAAAGTCATTCGATGGCTTTTTGGCGTTGTCCGGTGTGGATATGCATGTGAAAAAGGGGGCGATTTACGGTCTGGTAGGTCCAAACGGCGCGGGAAAGTCGACCCTGATCCGTCATCTGACGGGGATTTACAGACCGGATGAGGGGGAGGTCTTAGTCTGCGGCAGACCGGTATTTGAAAACAGACAGATCAAGGCGCAGATGGCGTATATACCGGATGATCTGTTTTATTTTATGCAGGCGGACACTATGGAGATGAAACGCTTTTACGAGGGAGTTTATCCGGAGTTTGACGCGAAGCTTTTCTACCGTTTGCAGGAATTTTTTCCGAGCATCAATGTAAAGAGGAATATCCGAAGACTCTCAAAGGGGATGCAAAAGCAGGTTGCCTTCTGGCTTGCGATCTGCTGTAAGCCAAAGCTTATGATTTTGGATGAACCGGTGGACGGACTGGATCCTGTGATGCGGCGGCAGATTTGGAGCATGATTTTGTCCGAGGTAGCGGAGCATGAGATGACGGTTTTGGTGTCCTCCCATAATTTAAGAGAGCTTGAGGATGTCTGCGACCATGTGGGGATCATGCATCGGGGGAGTATCTGGATCGAGCGCTCGCTCAGTGATCTTCAGGGAAGCGTTTCCAAGCTTCAGGTGGCGAGTACAAGCGGGATGCCAAAGCTCCCCGAGCATTTTCAGGTACTGCACATGTCAAATACAGGACGCGTCTATACGATGATCGTTAAGGGAGACCCCAAGGAGGCGGCGCGGGCGCTGACAGAGAGCGGAACGGCGCTTGTAGATATTCTGCCGCTGACGCTGGAGGAGATCTTTATCTATGAAATGGGAGGTGCAGATTATGAAGTCAAAGACATTCTTCTTTAACCGCACCATATTTAAAAAGAATCTGGTACATTTCTGGCCTTTGTGGGCGGCATATTTTGGTATTTTGTTTGTGATGATGCCGTTTGCCACATGGCAGATGGGAACGAGCCAGTGGAATAGGGAAAATTACGGCGCCACAGAGCGGATGCATATGATCATAGAAAATGCGGTGCAGATGCAGATTTCTCCGTTTTTTATTTTCATTGCCGCAGGCGTTATGGCGCTTGCCGTGTTTTCTTATCTGTATGCAGCGAAAAACGCAAATATGATGCACGCGCTTCCGGTAAACCGCCTGGAGCTTTTTGTGACAAATTATTTGTCGGGGCTTTCATTTTTGTTTTTCCCGCAGCTTATCACGTTCTTTTTGACGATACTGGTGGCGCTGTCAAATGAGATCACCTGCATTCAGTATCTGTTTACCGGACTGCTTGTCCAGATGGGGCTTTCGTTTTTTGCATACTCACTTGCAGTCTTTGTAGCAATGTTTACCGGACAGATTCTGGCGATGCCGGTTTATTATCTGGTTGTAAATTATCTTTATGTCAGCGGTATGTTTATGGTAAACAGTATTACGGATCTGTTAAATTACGGTGTGGAGGACAGGCTGCACGCGGGGCGGACGGCGATGCTGTCGCCGCTTTACTATTTATCTGGTGCGATCGGTGTGACAACAAGCTATGAGCAGGAGACGAACACAGTTACGGGACTTCAGATCGCAGGGCTTTCGGAGGTGCTCGTTTATGCGGCAGCAGGCGTGTTTATTACGGTTGCTGCGTATCTGTTGTACCGCAGGCGTCAGCTTGAGACTGCGGGGGACTGGATCAGCTACCGTGTTGTCAAGCCGGTGTTTCGCTGGGGCGTGGCATTTTGCGGAAGCATTCTTCTTTCGATCATTTTTATCAGCTTCATACAGTTGTCGCATATGCTAAATGTCTATCCGTGGCTGCTGCTTTGCGTGTTGGTGTTTGGTTTCCTCTGCTTTTTTGCGGCGGAAATGCTTCTGCGCAAGAATTTTAAGGTATTCTGTAAAAAACGGTTTCTCGAATGGGGCTGTTTTACGGCGTCAGTATTTTTATTCCTGACATTGTTTCAGGTGGATCTGTTTGGAATGGAGCGCTATGTGCCAAAGGAGGAGGAGCTTGCAGCGGCTTTTATCAATATGGATTATCCGGTAGAGGTTCCGGCGGAGGACATTCCGACGCTTCTTGCCATTCATGAGGATGTGATTGCCAATAAGGAGCAATATCAGGAGCTTGAGCGGGAGGGGAGGGGCTATTATTACACGACCTTCCGTTATTATAAAAAGGACGGTACGAAGGTTGAGCGCCGCTATCCGCTTGCAGTGACGCAGGAGGCGTTTGCCGACGAGAACTCTCCGGCGTCAAGAATCTTAGCGTGGGAGCGTGACAGAAACAATCTAAAGCGCATGATGTTTGGCCCTGATTATGAGAAAAACGAGTACCTTTCCGGTTATGTGGAGCTTTATAATAAGGAGGAGGAGTACCGCAGCTATATGCTGAGCGAGGAGGAGATCAAAGTAGTCATGGCAGCGGTGGAAAAGGATATTGAGGCGGGGAATTTTACGCCCTATTATCTGACCTGTCTTTCGCAGGAGGAAGCTTATGTCAATGGAATTTCTCTTGATTATTATAATGCAAGTAAAAGCATTGATATGTGGGATTATTATTCCTACTATGATCAGTATCAGAAAAAGTCTGCGAAAGAGGAGCAGGAGCAGGCTGCGGCAGCCGGCTATATCAGAATCGGTCCGAAATGTGTTTATACGATTGCGGTTTTGGAGGAGCTTGGGATCACCAATGATGTATGGAGGCTTTATACCAGCAGCGAGTATTACAGGTAAAAGCAAAAAGGAAGGCGGAATAGTTGTTATTCCGCCTTTTTTGGTGTAAACTAGAAAAAGATGCGATCGCGCAGACAAAATTTTTACATTTAGAAATGGAGAATAACATGAAGCTAAAACAGCATGTAATAGACAAAGTAGAGCCGGGCAGCATTGCGGAGGAGCTTGAGATCGAGGCGGGGGATATTCTGCTCTCGATCAACGGAAAAGAAATAGAGGATGTGTTTGATTATCACTATCTGATACATGATGAATATTTAGATGTGTCGATTTTAAAAAGCAGCGGGGAGGAATGGGAGCTTGAGATTGAGAAGGACTATGACGAGGATTTGGGCATTGTCTTTGAAAACGGATTGATGGATAATTATAAGACCTGTCATAACAAATGTATTTTCTGTTTTATCGACCAGATGCCGGAGGGAATGCGTGATACCCTTTATTTTAAGGATGATGATACGAGGCTCTCTTTTTTGCAGGGGAATTATGTGACGCTCACCAATATGAAGGACAAGGACTTTGAGCGGATCATTGAATATAAGCTTGCGCCGATCAACATTTCGGTTCAGACGACAAATCCCAAGCTGCGGTGTGAGATGCTGCACAATCGTTTTGCGGGAGAGGCGTTAAAGAAGCTTGACAGGCTCTATGAGGCAAAGCTGCCGATGAACGGACAGATTGTCTTGTGCAAGGGGGTCAATGACGGAGCGGAGCTAGAGCGTTCGATCCGGGATTTGACGAAATATCTTCCTTATATGCAGAGCGTGTCGATCGTTCCGGTAGGACTTTCCAAGCACCGCAAGGGATTACATCCGCTGGAACCCTTCACCAAAGAGGATGCAAAAGAGGTGCTTGCGATGATCCATAAATGGCAGGAGGTGTGCATGGAAAGCCACGGCACCCATTTTGTACATGCGAGTGACGAGTGGTATCTGTTGGCGGAAGAAGAACTGCCGGACGAGGATAACTATGACGGCTATATCCAGCTTGAAAACGGAGTCGGCATGATCCGGCTACTGTTGAATGAATTTGCGGAAGCGCTTTTAAAGCTTAAGGAGCGCATGGAAGGGGAGGGAAAAGTCTCCGGGATCCCGGACAGAAACTGTCCGCATATCGTCTCGCTGGCAACAGGACGGCTCATGGCGCCGTTTATCAAACGTATGGCAGACGATGTGGAGAGCATTCTGCCCAATTATACGTTTCATGTGTATGCCATACGCAATGATTTCTTTGGGGAGCGCATCACGGTATCGGGGCTTTTGACCGGACAGGATATTGTCGCACAGCTCAAGGACCAGCCGCTTGGCGAGCGTCTGCTCTTACCGTGCAATCTGCTGCGCAGCGGTGAGGAGGTGCTCTTGGATGATATGACGCTCACACAGCTTAAAACGGCTTTACAAGTAGAGATAGATATTGTAAAATCAAGCGGTCAGGACTTGCTTGACACGATGCTTGGAATGAAAGAAAGGACAGGGAGATAGATGAGTAAACCAGTAGTAGCCGTCGTAGGGCGTCCGAATGTGGGAAAGTCCACACTGTTTAATGCGCTGGCAGGCGAACGGATTTCGATTGTAAAGGATACGCCGGGAGTGACAAGAGACCGTATCTATGCGGAGGTAAGCTGGCTGGATTATCAATTCACATTGATCGATACCGGAGGTATTGAGCCGGACAGTAAGGATGTCATTCTCTCACAGATGCGGGAGCAGGCGGAAATCGCGATCGCAACGGCGGACGTCATTATCTTTTTGACAGACGTACGGCAGGGGCTGCAGGACGCCGATTCTAAGGTTGCGGATATGCTGCGCCGTTCGGGCAAGCCCGTGGTGCTTGTGGTCAATAAGGTAGACAGCTTTGAAAAGTATATGCCGGACGTCTATGAGTTTTATAATCTTGGCATCGGCGATCCGGTGGCGGTGTCGGCAGCCTCGCTGCTTGGCATCGGCGATATGCTGGATGAGGTGGTGGCCCATTTTCCCGATTACAGCAAGGACGAGGAAGAAGACGAGCGTCCAAAGGTTGCGATCATCGGAAAGCCAAACGTCGGAAAATCTTCACTGATCAATAAGCTTGCACAGGAGGAGCGTGTGATCGTATCGGATATTGCGGGAACGACGCGCGATGCGATTGACACAGATATTAAGTTTGACGGAAAAGAATATATTTTTATTGATACGGCGGGACTGCGCCGAAAGAATAAGATTAAGGAAGAAATCGAACGATACAGTATTATCCGTGCCGTGACGGCAGTGGAGCGCGCCGACGTCTGCATCATTGTGATCGATGCGACCGAGGGCGTCACGGAGCAGGATGCAAAGATCGCAGGAATTGCGCATGAGCGCGGCAAGGGCATCATCATTGCCGTCAATAAGTGGGATGCGATCGAGAAGGACGACAAGACGATCTACCGTCATACGGAAAAAATCCGTCAGATTTTAAGCTTTATGCCGTATGCGGAGATATTATTTATTTCAGCAAAGTCGGGGCAGCGTCTGCATAAGCTTTTTGAGCTGATCGACGTTGTGATCGAGAATAACAGTATGCGTGTGGCAACGGGTGTGTTAAATGAAATCGTTGCAGAGGCAGTTGCGATGCAGCAGCCGCCTTCGGATAAGGGAAAAAGGCTTAAGATTTACTATATCACGCAGGTTGCGGTCAAGCCGCCTACCTTTGTGATCTTTGTCAATGATAAGGAGCTGATGCATTTTTCCTACACGAGGTATCTGGAGAACCGGATTCGCGAAACGTTTGGATTTAAGGGGACGGCGCTGCGGTTTATCATACGCGAGAGAAAGGAAGAACAGGGATGATGGTTGCAAGACTGACAGCATTGGTGATCGGCTATGCGTTTGGGCTTTTTCAGACAGGGTATCTGTACGGAAAAAGTAAAGGAATCGATATTCGCAGTGAGGGGAGCGGAAATGCAGGAACGACAAATTCGCTGCGTGTGCTGGGAGTCAAGGCGGGATTGATCACATTTTTGGGAGATTTGTTTAAGGCGATCCTCGCAGTGGCTTTGGTGCACTTCCTTTTTCGGGAAAAGTACCCGCAAGCTGTCAAGGTATTAGAATTATATGCAGGCTTTGGTGCAGTGCTTGGACATAATTTCCCATTTTATTTAAAATTTCAAGGGGGCAAGGGAATTGCCTGTACCTCAGGCATGATTCTGGCAGTCTGTCCGCTTGCAGCGCCTTTTTGTCTCTTTTTATTTATCACGTCGATCGCCGTAACCAGATATGTATCGCTTGGCTCGATTCTTGTGGTATGCAGCTATCTGGCGCAGGTGATCTTGTTCGGTCAGCTTGGCTATCTTGGCGTAGTCTCTGAGTATCTTCCCGAATTTTATGTGGTGAGCGCATGCTTTATGGCGATGGGGCTTTGGAGACATCGCGCGAACATCAAGCGTCTTTTGACCGGGACGGAGAATAAATTCGGTGTCAGGAAAGACGGGAACTAATATGGAAGAATCGCTTCGGAATGGAGGAGTGGCATGGCAAATGTTGGAGTGATCGGTGCAGGAAGCTGGGGAATTGCCCTTGCGAAGGTACTGCACACAAATGGAAATCGGGTAACGGTCTGGTCGATCGTAGAGCAGGAGATCGCGATGCTTCGGGAGAAGCATGAGCATGTAGACAAGCTTCCGGGTGTACAGCTTCCGGAGGATATGACGTTTACCTCAGAGCTGCGTGCAGCAGTGGAGGGGATGGACTATCTGGTGCTTGCTGTTCCTTCGGTGTTTACCAGAAGCACGGCAAAGAGCATGGCTTCGTATGTAAAAAAGGGACAGGTCATTGTATGTGTGGCAAAGGGGATCGAGGAGGAGACGCTAAAGACGATTTCTGATGTCGTGGAGGAAGAAATTCAGACGGCAGAAGTTGCAGTTATGTGCGGACCAAGCCACGCGGAGGAGGTTGGCGCAGGCTTGCCGACGACCGTTGTGGCAGGTGCGAGAAAGAAAAGAATTGCCGAGGGCGTGCAGGATATTTTCATGAACGAGGTATTCCGCGTCTACACAAGCCCCGATGTGCTTGGCATGGAGCTTGGCGGTTCGTTAAAAAATGTGATCGCGCTGGCTGCCGGTATGGCGGACGGGCTTGGATACGGGGATAATACGAAGGCTGCGTTAATTACACGCGGCATTGCGGAAATGACCCGTTTGGCAACAAAAATGGGGGCAAAGACCGAAACGCTCAACGGGCTGACGGGAATTGGAGATTTGATCGTTACCTGTGAGAGCAAGCACAGTCGAAACCGCAAGGCAGGAATGTTGATCGGGCAGGGATATACGATGCAGCAGGCGATGGATGAGGTTAAGATGGTTGTGGAGGGTGTGTATTCTGCGAAAGCAGCCTGTGCGCTTGCCGCAAAGTATCAGATCGAAATTCCGATCATCGAGGCAGTCAATGACGTACTGTTTGCCAATACGCCGGCAAGGGAGGCGGTTATGGCGCTGATGCTGCGCGATAAGAAGGCAGAGCACAGCGGACTTGCATGGGAAGAAGCATAAAATGCAGGTGCGTTAAGGTGTTTTGGAACGGAGGATGACGATGGAGAGAGAGACGATTCGTATTAAATATCACTGCGATGAATTGCAGCGGCTGACTTATATTGCCGGAAAGAGTGATTGGATCGATCTGCGCGCAGCGGAGGAGGTTGTCTTAAAAAAGGGAGAGTTTCGCATGATATGTCTTGGCGTATCCATGCAGCTTCCCAAAGGGTATGAGGCGGTCATTGTGCCGCGCAGCTCCACTTATAAGAATTTTGGGATCATTCAGACGAATCATATGGGCGTCGTGGACGAGAGCTATTGCGGAGATCATGACGTATGGAAAATGCCCGTGCTTGCCGTCCGTGATACAACGATCCATCTGAATGACCGTATCTGTCAGTTTCGTATTCAAAAGCATCAGCCGGTGATCTGCTTTGAGGAGACACAGACTCTTGGAAATGCAGACCGCGGCGGTTTTGGCAGCACAGGTAAAAATTAGCGATTAGCAACGAGGAGACTTGCAGCGGGCAAAAGGGAGCTTGCAGTGCATGCCTCCTTGTTATTAACATAAGAGTGGCACGCGAAGCGTGATTTCCATTGTTTTTGTATGGAGCAGTAAATAAAAAGTTTATTTTTTGTCTTTTTGTGTATAAAAAAATGCAACATTATTTATAATAATGTTGCATTTTGTCTACATATCATATATCGGACATATCTTTGAAAACTTAACATCTAAAATAAAATTTTTTTCGACCTATGTTTCAAAAGTCCATTTTTAAAAAGAGAGAATCTCTCTCATCCTGTTCAATTCCAAGATATTTCTTTGTAACCCCGTAGGAAGAATGATTATAAATATCCATCAAAAGCGCCGGCTGCGCGCCCTGCTTCCATGCCTGATAGCCGAACGTCTTGCGCAGGGAGTGACAACTGATATGTTCCTTGTGCAGAGATTCCTCTGCCGCACGTTTCACGATCCGGTATGCCTGTGAGCGGCAGAGCGGAAGCGTATAGTCCGTGCTTTTCGTGAAGATATAATCGTCTTTGTCTGCATTTTTGCGTGTTTGTTTTAAACGTGCAAGCGCCTCCGCAGCCTGCGCGTTCAGTGCGATCACCGTGTGCTTTCCCGTCTTTTTTTCCTGAATAAACAGGTGCTCCTTATAACACCTCCGTGAAAAATCATAAACATCTGACCAGTGCAGTGAAAGCAGGTCGCTCACGCGCAGCGCCGTGTGCAGTCCAAGTGCAAGAAGCGCGTAATTCCGCGGGTTTGGCTGTACAGTCTGATAGTAATTTAAAAAGTGTTTTAAATCATTTTTTTTCCGAATCGGCTGTGTGGTTCCCATACAAAAGCTCTCCTTTTTCCATATATAAATGCAACATTATTATAAAAACTGTTGCATTTTGGGTCTACGCCAACATGGAACAGGAGAGACAAAGAAACAGGGAGGTTGCCTTATGCTAAAGCTTTCACTTCGACCGGGAGAATATATTGACATCGGAGAAAATGTCCGGGTGATATTTTCGGGTGGTTCTTCCAACAACATTCACCTCTTAGTGGACGCGCCGCGGGAGATCAACATTGCGCGAAGCTCCGCCGGAGAGGGGAAACATGCGAGCTATTATAGGGAAAAGGGCATTTCCGCAGAGGCGAGAAAGGAGATCGCAGGTATTTTAATGCGGGAGAGGCACAAACGGTAATAATGTCAGGCTAACCTAGGGGCTTGGCTTATTATACGGCACGAAGCCGTGCCGGTTATATTTTTTGGGAACGGATTCCCGGAATACCGCAAAGGCGGGCGCCTGATACGGCGTAACATTATTAACAAAAGGGCAGTTCCAAAAAGAGAAATGCCCGTTGTTTATCACACGGAGGTAAAAGGATATGGTAGTACAACACAATTTAACCGCGATGAACGCAAACAGAATGCTTGGAGTTACAACAGGTCAGCAGGCAAAGTCCTCTGAAAAGCTGGCTTCCGGCTACAGGATCAATCGTGCAGCAGACGATGCAGCAGGTCTGACGATCTCTGAGAAGATGAGAAAGCAGATCCGCGGACTTGACCGTGCATCAACAAACGCACAGGATGGTGTTTCCGCAGTGCAGACAGCCGAGGGAGCGTTGACAGAGGTGCATTCCATGCTGCAGCGTATGAATGAGCTTGCAGTACAGGCATCCAACGGAACAAACTCCGTAGGAGACCGTCAGGCACTTCAGAACGAGATCGCACAGTTGACAACAGAGATCGATCGTGTGGCAGAGACCACAAAGTTCAACGAGAGCTATCTGCTTAAGGGCGACGGAACGACTGTCAAGGAGTACATGAAGGCACATGACGCCGGATTAAAGGGAACGATGACAGAGACTTTAGACGGAGCAACCTTTACGATGGATGTCCTGAAAGATGGACAAAATGTCAATATCGGCGGCAAGGGTTATACTATTGGTTCGACGAAAACGGCAATAGATACCAAATTTGATGCATCTGTAACAAAAAAGGACGATACAGTAACTATTGACGGCAAGCAATATACTATAGTTGATAATAATGGTAAAACTGACCTTAATAAGGGTGAGGTTAAAGTTGCAGATATAACAAATGTGTTAAAAAAACTTATCAAGGACACTAGTACAGTTGAATTTTCTGATGGAACTATAATGAAAGGAATGGGAAAAGTTACAGGTGGTGTTTCTGATACGGATTCTTCTCTTATTACAGCCGATAAGGCATATGAATTAATGGAAGAAGAATTGCTTAGAGCAAATAGTATCGGTGTATCCAACGCAGCAGGTGATAAGGCGGTTGTTACAGTGGGTACTCCTGCAAATGGTAAGGTAGATTTCACCATTGACAAGGGCTACGCAGACGTTTCCCAGAAGCTTTCCTTCAATCTTCAGGTCGGCGCAGATGCGGATATGACAAATAAGATCATCGTTGACGTCAACGCCATGGATTCCGCTTATCTTGGTGTAAAGGGCTTAAATATCGCAGATGATACAGGTGTAGCCGCAACCTATGCAGTTGACGCGATCTCTGACGCATTGGCAAAGGTTTCCGAGCAGCGTTCGGCACTCGGTGCAGTACAGAACCGCTTAGAGCACACGATCGCAAACCTTGACAACGTAGTGGAGAATACAACGGCATCCGAGTCCCGCATCCGTGACACTGACATGGCAGAAGCAATGGTAGAATACAGCAAGAACAACATCCTTGCACAGGCAGGTCAGTCAATGCTTGCACAGGCAAATCAGGCAACACAGGGAGTTCTGGCGCTGCTGCAGTAATTGATTAGTTTCATATTGTGAAAAATTCGACTGCTTACGAATGGCGGAATTAGAATGAATTGCCGTTATAATAAGGCAATTTATGGATTGCAGCCGTAATATAAGAAAGCGGCTGTGAAAACAGTCTGGATAAAAGAGGATTTTCAATTTGCATGCGTGCGTTGGAAATCCTCTTTTTGCGGTTATATTTCCCCGTGATGAAAATAAAGCGGCAGATTATTTCAGCGAAAGCAGGGAGATTGACAGGAGGAAATGTTCAATCAGCCCATAGCGAATCGGCGGCGCGCAGCCTGAACTTTTCGTCAACCTGCTTCCCTTTTTTGACAAAAACTGTCACTTTGACGAACGCTTTTGGAAACAATCTCAATGACTGTGAGATTCTACAAGAATTGCGAAATTTCTTTGTGTAGCCGGTCTATGGTGTTTTTTTTGTTTTTTTTGTATAGTAAATATAACAAGAACGTAAGGATTTTTTAGGAGGTACATGCACCAATGGCAAGCTTATCAATGAAAGATATTTGCAAGGTTTATCCAAACGGCTTTGAGGCTGTCAAGAATTTCAACCTTGAGGTGGAGGATCAGGAATTTATTATTTTCGTAGGACCGTCAGGATGCGGTAAGTCTACGACACTTCGTATGATCGCAGGTCTGGAGGAGATTTCTTCCGGTGAGTTCTATATCGACGGCAAGCTGATGAACGATGTTGAGCCGAAGGATAGGGATATTGCGATGGTATTCCAGAACTACGCGCTTTATCCGCATATGACCGTATTTGACAATATGGCGTTTGGTCTGAAATTAAGAAAGGTTCCAAAGGACGAGATCAAGAAAAAGGTAGAGGAGGCTGCGAAAATCCTTGACCTTGAGAAGCTTTTGGACCGTAAGCCGAAGGCTCTTTCCGGAGGTCAGAGACAGCGTGTTGCGATGGGACGTGCGATCGTTCGTAATCCAAAGGTATTCCTGATGGATGAGCCGTTATCCAACCTGGATGCAAAGCTGCGTGTGCAGATGCGTTCCGAGATCGCTTCCCTGCATAACAGACTGAAAGCAACGATCATCTACGTTACACATGATCAGACGGAGGCTATGACATTAGGTACGAGAATCGTCGTATTAAAGGACGGCGTGATCATGCAGGTAGATTCTCCGCAGAAGCTGTACAATGAACCGAATAATTTATTTGTTGCCGGATTTATCGGCTCTCCGCAGATGAACTTTGTGGATGCAGCATGTAAGGTAGAGGGAGAGAAGGTAACGCTTACCTTTGAGAATACAACGATCACACTGCCTCCTGCAAAGGCTAAGAAGCTGGCAGACGGCGGCTACAACGGAAAGACGGTTGTAATGGGTATCAGACCGGAGGACATCGGCGATTCCCAGATCGAGATCGAGGCACACAAGGATGCTTCCTTTGAGACAGAGGTGACCGGCTATGAGCTTTTAGGATCAGAGGTTTTGTTATACTTTAACGTAGCGGGTGGCGCAATGACTGCAAAGGTTGACTCAAGAACGACTGCACGCATGGGAGATCATATCAAGCTTGCAATGGATCCGGAAAAGATTCATGTATTTGACAAAGAAACTGAATTGACAATCACAAATTAATTCAGTAAAATAAAAACAGGTATAGACAAAAACTGGGTGCGGCTGTACCCAGTTTTTATGTGTGTGACGCAGGGATAGGAAGGTAGGAGAAATGATTTCAAATCACAGGATTCAGGTAGCGTTAGAAGAAATACAGGAAATTTCCAAAATGGATCTGGCAGTTTACACGGAAAAGGGAAAGCAAATAGCCGCGACGTTTCAGCCGGATCAGGATATGGAGGCTGCGGTTGTTTCTTTTGCCGACTCTATGGCGGAGAGTCAGATGCTTTCCGGTTGTCATTTTTTTAAGGTGATGGTAGACGGAGAGTTGGAATATGTTCTTTTGACGCGCTCCCCTGCGGAGGATGCATATATGGTGGGACGCTTGGCGGTGTGCCAGATCCGCAATCTGGTGTCGGCGTATATGGAGCAGTTTGACCGCAATAATTTTATGCAGAATATTCTTCTCGGAAATATGCTTGTGGTAGATATGTATAACAAAGCGAAGAAGCTTCATATCGAGCAGACAGAGCGCGTGGTATTTGTCATCGATCTGGAAAACAGCAAGGATTCTGCCGCGATGGAGCTGGTAAAGAACCTTTTTATGACAAGGGCGAAGGATTTTGTCACAGAGGTGGACGAGCAGAGCATCATACTGATCAAGGACACGGAGGAGCTGCAGGATGATGAAAAGCTTGATGCGCTGGCGTCCATGATCGTGGATAACATGCATACAGAGGCGATGGTGCGCGCACGCGTGGGATATGGAAACCGCGTGACGAATCTGCAGGATATTGCAAGGTCTTATCAGGAGGCAAAGATGGCGCTTGAGGTCGGCAGGATTTTCTACGCGGAGAAGGAGACGGTCGCTTACCGCTATCTGGGCATTGGGCGTTTGATCTATCAGCTTCCGATGTCGCTGTGTGAGATGTTTATCCATGAGGTATTCGGGGATGAGATACCGGATGTATTTCAGGAGGAGACGACAACGACGATTCAGAAATTTTTTGAAAATAATCTGAATATCTCGGAGACGGCGCGGCAGCTTTATGTACACAGGAATACACTGGTATACCGTCTGGAACGTTTACAGAAGATTATCGGGCTTGATATTCGCAGATTTGACGATGCGATGACTTTTAAAATTGCTATGATGGTAATTTCGCATATGCAGTATGTAGAGGAGCGGCAATAGCGTATTTGCCGGGAGAGACAGGAGATGTGCGTGGAAGTGCAGGTAAATTCGCTTCCGCGTATTTTTTCGTTTTAAATTAGGAAATTTCCTGTTTTAGATCGGATAAAACGGACGGTAGGGATCGCGTTGCGGCGGATCGACAGATGCTGCAGACGCAGTCGTCTACGGGAGGAGTGTCTCATGACAAAACATATGTTCTAAATTGCTTGCATATCAGTGGAAAAGTATGGTATAGTAGCAAAAGACGCATTTTGAGCAGAAAGACGAGGTTTTAAGAAATGGCAAAGACAGCAGCTTACGACGAGAGCAGTATTTCCGTATTGGAGGGATTGGAAGCCGTCAGGAAAAGACCCGGTATGTATATCGGAAGCGTGTCGAGGAAGGGGCTGAATCATTTGATCTATGAGATTGTAGATAATGCGGTGGACGAGCATTTGGCAGGGGCTTGCGATACGATCTATGTGACGCTGGAGGCAGACGGTTCCTGTACCGTGGAGGATAACGGGCGGGGCGTTCCGATCGGGATGCACGCGAAGGGCGTTTCCGCGGCGCGGATTGTCTACACGACGCTCCATGCGGGCGGGAAATTCGATGATTCCGCATACAAGACGAGCGGAGGTCTGCACGGAGTGGGCTCCTCTGTCGTCAATGCGCTCTCGACGTATCTGGATGTGGAGATCAGCCGCGAGGGGTATGTGCATCATGACCGCTATGAGCGAGGCGTTCCTGTCGTGGAGCTGGAAAACGGCTTGCTGCCGAAGCTTGGAAGGACGAAAAAGACGGGAACGAAGGTCAACTTTCTGCCTGATCCCGAGATTTTTGAAAAGACAAGATTTAAGGAGGACGAGGTCAAGAGTCGTCTGCACGAGACGGCTTACTTAAATCCAGCGCTTACGATTATTTATGAGGATCGCAGGGGCGAGCAACCGGAGCAGATCGTCTACCATGAAAATGAGGGGATTCAGGGATTTGTCAAGGATATTAATAAAAACAGCGAGGTTCTTCACGATGTCATCTATTTCAAGGGAGAGGCAGAAGGCATTACAGTGGAGGCGGCATTTCAGTATACCAACGAGTTTCATGAGAATATCCTTGGATTTTGCAACAATATTTTTAATGCGGAGGGCGGTACGCACATCACCGGTTTTAAGACGGTGTTTACGACCGTGATCAATTCCTATGCCAGAGAGCTTGGCATCCTAAAGGAAAAGGACGCGAATTTTACGGGAGCTGACGTAAGAAACGGGCTGACGGCTGTCGTTTCGATCAAGCATCCGGATCCAAGGTTCGAGGGACAGACAAAAACGAAGCTTGACAATCAGGATGCCTCGCGCGTGACGGCGAAGGTCACGGGAGATGAGATACAGCTTTATTTCGATAAAAATCTCGATACGTTAAAAACAGTCATCTCCTGTGCCGAGAAGGCGGCGAAAATCCGCAAGTCGGAGGAGCGGGCAAAGACAAATCTTTTGACAAAGCAGAAGTTTTCCTTTGATTCCAACGGTAAGCTGGCAAATTGTGAGAGCAGGGATGCTTCTATCTGTGAGATTTTTATTGTGGAGGGAGATTCGGCGGGCGGCTCAGCCAAGACGGCGAGAGACAGGAGCTTTCAGGCGATTCTTCCGATTCGGGGAAAGATTTTGAATGTAGAGAAGGCGAGTATCGACAAAGTCCTTGCCAATGCCGAGATCAAGACGATGATCAATGCATTCGGCTGCGGATTTTCGGAGGGGTACGGCAATGATTTTGATATTACGAAGCTCCGCTATGACAAGATCATCATTATGGCAGATGCCGATGTCGACGGCGCGCATATTTCCACGCTGCTGCTGACGCTGTTTTACCGCTTTATGCCGGAGCTTATTTATGAGGGGCATGTCTATGTTGCAATGCCGCCTCTTTATAAGGCGATTCCAGGAAGGGGCGAGGAGGAGTATCTCTATGATGATGCGGCGCTGGAGCGCTATCGGCGCACACACAAGGGAAGCTTTACACTGCAGCGCTATAAGGGACTTGGAGAGATGGATGCAGAGCAGCTTTGGGAGACAACGCTCGACCCGAAACGGCGTATGCTAAAGAGGATTGAGATCGAGGACGGTCGTATGGCGTCTGATATTACCGAGCTTTTGATGGGCAACGACGTGCCTCCGAGAAAAACATTTATCTATGAGCATGCGACAGACGCGCAGCTTGATATATAGCGGCAGTCTGGTGCGGAGAGATAGAAAGGGAGCAGAAGTATGAGAGAGGAAGAACAGATTATTCGGACGGAATATTCTGAGTTAATGCAGAAATCTTATATCGACTATGCAATGAGCGTGATCGTGGCGCGCGCGCTGCCGGATGTGAGGGACGGGCTAAAGCCGGTGCAAAGACGTACGCTTTACGATATGTATGAGCTTGGGATTCGTTATGATAAGCCGTACCGTAAGAGCGCGCGTATTGTCGGCGATACGATGGGTAAGTATCATCCGCATGGCGACAGCTCGATCTACGGGGCGCTTGTTGTCATGGCGCAGGAGTTTAAGATGGGACTGCCGCTCGTGGACGGACACGGTAATTTCGGATCGATCGAGGGCGACGGCGCGGCGGCGATGCGATATACCGAGGCACGGTTAAAGAAAATTACGCAGGAGGCATATCTCGCCGATCTGGATAAGGACGTCGTCGATTTTGTGCCGAATTTCGACGAGACGGAGAAAGAGCCTTTGGTACTTCCCGTAAAAGTGCCGAATCTTCTGCTAAACGGGGCGGAGGGGATTGCAGTCGGGATGACGACGAGTATTCCGCCGCATAATTTCACGGAGGTGATTGACGGCGTCATCGCTTACATGAAGAATCCCGACATTAACACGGAGCAGATGATGCAGTATATTCCGGGTCCTGATTTTCCGACGGGAGGCATCGTGGCAAATCAGGATGATCTGCTTGCCATTTATGCTACTGGCATGGGCAAGATCAAGCTTCGCGGCAAGGTGGAAATCGAGCGCGGTAAGGGCGGTAAGGATCGTCTTGTGATCACGGAGATTCCGTATACGATGATCGGGGCGAATATCGGTAAATTTTTAAATGACGTCTACAGTTTGGTGGAGACGAAAAAGACGAGCGATATTGTAGATATTACGAACCAGTCGTCGAAGGAGGGTATCCGCATTGTGATCGAGATGCGGCGCGGTGCAGATGCCGAGAACCTAAAGAACCTCCTCTATAAAAAGACGAAGCTTGAGGACACCTTTGGCGTGAATATGCTTGCCGTGGCAGACGGAAGACCGGAAACAATGGGGATTGTGCCGATCATCCGTCACCATGTGGATTTTCAGTATGAGCTGGCGACACGCAAGTATCAAACGCTGCTGGCAAAGGAGCTTGAGCGCAGGGAGATTCAGGAGGGACTTATCCGTGCGTGTGATGTGATCGATCTGATCATCGAGATTTTGCGCGGAAGTACGAATGTGAAGGAGGCAAGGGCATGTCTGACGGCAGGCATCACCGAGGGCATCCGCTTTAAGTCTGACAAGTCAAAAATGGAAGCCGCGCAGCTTCGCTTTACAGAGCGTCAGGCAGATGCAATTTTGGAGATGCGTCTGTACAAGCTGATCGGTCTTGAGATCGAGGCGCTGATGAAGGAGCATGAAAAGACGCTTGCCAATATCGCGAGGTACGAGGAGATTTTAAACAGCCGTGCTGTCATGGCAAAGGTGATCATCCGGGAGCTGGAAGGGTACAAGAAGGAATACGGCGCGCCGCGCCGGACGGTGATCGATAATCTCAAAGAGGTCGTGCTTGAGGAGAAGAAGATCGAGGAGACGGACGTTGTCTTTTTGATGGATCGATTCGGGTATGCCAAGACGATTGATGTGGCGGTCTATGAGAGAAATAAGGAGGCGGCAGATGCGGAGAACCGTTATGTGATCACCTGTAAGAATACGGATAAGATATGTATCTTTACAAATACGGGACAGATGCATTTGCTAAAGGTGCTCGACCTGCCGTTTGGAAAGTTTCGCGATAAGGGAACGCCGATCGATAATCTGAGCAATTATAACAGCAGCGAGGAGAGCTTTATCTTTATTAGGAATCTTGGCGCTCTTTGTTCCTCGAAGGTGATTTTTGGCACGAAGGCGTCTATGCTTAAGGTTGTGGACGGCAGTGAGTTTGATGTGGCAAAGCGCACAACGGCGGCAACGAAGCTCAATGAGGGCGATGAGCTGCTCTTTGTCGGCTGTCTGGAGGGAAATGAGACGATTGTGATGCAGTCGGAGAAGGACTTTTTCCTGCGCATTGAGGCGGCTTCCATACCGGAGAAGAAGAAAGGGGCAGCCGGTGTGAGGGGAATGCGTCTTGGTACGGGCGATGCTCTCGCTGCAATCTATCTGCTGAAGGAGGGCGAGACTGTCAGTGCGGAGGTGAAGGGAAAGGAATGCGCCTTAAATCGTCTGCATATCGGAAATCGTGATACGAAAGGA
The DNA here is from genome assembly GCA_019421345.1 of Roseburia sp. Lineage (GTDB taxonomy): Bacteria > Bacillota > Clostridia > Lachnospirales > Lachnospiraceae > Roseburia. Next base: position 41,133 of record JAHZFL010000013.1, read on the forward strand.
ACGAAGCGGTCATGAGAGCGATTTTATTTGATCTGGACGGAACGATCATCAATTCCGAGGAGGGCATTACAAAATGTGTGCAGTATGCGTTAAAGGCATATGGTGTTGATGAGCCTGATTTAAAGAAGCTGCTGTGCTTTATCGGTCCGCCTTTGGAGCCTGTCTTTCAGGAAAAATACGGGATGACAGGGCAGGAGGCATGGGATGCAGTTGAGAAGTACCGAGAGCGGTTTGATGTGAAGGGGATTTTTGAGTGCTGTCTGTATGAGGGAGTGGAAAAGGTAATCCGCTCTCTCTGGGAAAGGGGCTATGTGCTGGCACTTGCGTCCTCAAAGCCGGAGGCCGCGTGCAGACGCATTTTAAAGCATTTTGATTTGCTGCGATATTTTCATGAGGTTGTCGGCTCGACGCTGGACGGCAGTATCAGCACGAAGCAGGAGGTGCTGGAGGAGCTTGGACGAAGAATGGCGCATCTTGCGATCGGAAAAGATCAGATGTGTCTGATCGGAGATACAAAATATGATGCAGCGGGAGCAAAGGCGTTCGGCATTGCGTGTATCGGAGTAAGCTATGGATTTGGAACGGAGCAGGAGCTGCTTGCAGCGGGAGCAGAAGCAGTTTTTGCGGGAATTGAGGAAGTGGAGAACTATATTGAAGAAAACAGGTGCGTATAAAATCTGGCAGATCATTTATCCGATCGGGATTTACTATGTTGTTTCCAGTGTGATATACTTTTTTGTGACAATGTTTCTCGGAGGAGAGAAACAGACCTATATGCTGCGTCAGTTGATCTGCGCGGCAGGTACGATACCGGTAATTCTGTCGTTTTACCGCGCGGACAGACAGTTTGAAACGGTCGTCTACGGAGCGGACGAACAGACGCGCGGACAGACGATCCGCAATATCGTCTGCTCGCTTGGGGCGGGGGCGCTGCTTGGGATCGCTGTCAATAATGTGATCGCGATGACGCCGTTGATCAAGGTGTCTGCAGGCTTTGGGGAGGCAAACAGTTCTTTTTTTGCAGGAACGGTGCTCTATGAACTGCTTGGCTCCTGTCTGATCATTCCGTTTGCGGAGGAGCTTTTGTACCGCGGTGTTGTATGGAAGCGTCTGCGGATGCTTTTTGGGAATCTGCCCGCACTTATTTTGTCTGCGGTATTGTTTGGCGTCATGCATGTGAATCTGGTGCAGTTTTTGTATGCGGGAATCCTCGGACTGCTTCTGGCATATCTGATGCAGACGACGGGAAAGCTGTATGCGCCGGTTCTTGGTCACATAGCAGCCAATGTCGCGGCAGTTGTGCGGCAGGAGACAGGGTGGCTTGACTTTGCCTATCAGCCGACAGCGGCGGGGATCGGCTTTTCGTTACTGTTATTTGCGGGAGCTTTTTTGCTGCTTTGGCATCATGCAAAGCGTACAGAGAGAAAGGAGGAGAATCATGCAGGAAAATAATTGGAATCAGCAGTATCAGCCGCCATATGGGCAGCAGGGACCGGAGCGGAAGGGATTTGCCATCGCCTCGTTGGTGCTTGGAATCCTCTCGATCGTGCTCTGCTGTATGTACGGAGGATTTTTATTTGGCATTCCCGGAGCGATTTTGGGGATCGTTTCTTTGGTAAAGCATGAGAGCAAGATGGGAATGGCGATTGCGGGAATCATTACCTCCTATGTGGGAATTATCTATGGAATTGTCTTGCTGATGACGGTCATGCTGACGGTTCGGGTAGGAATGGAGCAGTTCAACAGCGAGTGGTATCAGATGATGGAGGAGATGTACGGTGTTCCGGGGGAGTCGCAGGGAACGCTGTCGCATAACGATGAAAAGCTGCCGGAGGAGGAAACCACAGAGAAGGCACAGGACACGGAGACACACGGAGCAAACGAAGAAAATCCGTTTGCCGGAAATTCTTATGTCATGGGTGACGGCTCTGTCATTTATCTGGAGGCGGACGGCACCTTTATCTGGTATCAGGACGATGCGGTGCATGAGGATCATTTTGCGACAGGAACCTATGATGCATACCGTGCCGAGCTTGCGGAATCTTATCTTATGACATATCTTGGAGTATATGGGAAAACGGAGGAGGAGCTTGCCGAACGATATGAGGGCATCAACAAGGATGAAACCTATACAAAGGAGGACTTTGTCTGTCTTGTGCTTCATAATGAATCTGTGATCGCAGGGGGAACAGAGCAGGCGGCAGAGCCTTATGACACAAATTATATGGGCTATTATATCAATGAGTCTTATGATGCGGTAAATATGGAGGACGGAGCGGCAGCGTCCTTTGTTGGGCGATGAGTTAAGAAAAGTTTAAGAAAGCGCAAAATGATTTTTAATAGAATGGTTAAACTTTTGAAATGGATGCTGTTTAAGATAGGAACAGCGTCCATTTTGTGGCTTTATAGGAAATTTCGTCCCCTATAAAGCAAAACCCTCCGGGGGAACGCACTGCGTCGGAATGGAAATTTGTCGCTGCTTCAGCCAGCCGCAGGCGCTGTGCAGTATGGATGTGAGAAAGGTGAGGAGAGGGAAAGGTTATGAAGCATGGTACAAGGGAGCATGGGATGAGGATGACAAAGGAGGAGAAAAGGCGGCGCTTGCAGCAGAAGCGTCTCAGACAGCAGAGAAAAAGGAGACGGCGGCTTGCATTTTTCGCACTGCAATGTGTGATGATAGGAGCGATTGCATTTTTAGTTTGGGATATTAAGATACAGCTTGGAAAAAATAAGGAGGTTTTTGCGCAGGAAGCGGAAGTCATGCCTCATAAAGCCGATCAGAGTATGAGCGCGGGGCAAAATGAGACAGAGGGCGGAGATTATGTGCAGAAGGTCGGGCTTGATATGGTAGACAAGCCCCTGAAGCGTTCTAAGGAGGAGGTCTTGGAGCGCTTGGAGGAGCTGGCAGAGGAACACGGACAGATTCGCGAGGTCTTAGAGCAGCAGGAAGCTTATCCGCCCAATATGCTTGAGGCGCTGGCAAATAATCCTGAGATGGCAGATTTTGTGCTGGGTTATTTGGAAGCGGACGGCAGCGTAGCGGGCGGCTTGACAGAGAGCGAGCGTAAGCAGGAGCATCCGCTGTTTTTGCAGTGGGACCCGCGTTGGGGCTATCGGTCCTATGGTGATGACAGCAATATCGGCTTAGCCGGCTGCGGACCAACCTGTCTGTCGATGGCGCTTTATGAGCTTACCGGGGATGCGTCTTTGACACCGGATGTGATCGCGGAATACAGCATGGAAAACGGCTATTATATGAATGGGACGGGAACACTTTGGGCGTTGATCGAGGATGTACCGCCCCGTTATGGACTGGATGTGGAGCGACCGGCGTTGAACGAGGCGTCATGGAAGGAATGTCTGGATAACGGGCAGGTGCTGATCTGCGCCGTACGACCGGGAGATTTTACGGCGGCAGGACATTTTATTGTCATTTATGGCTACAATAGGGAAGGGTTTTTGGTAAACGATCCGAATTGTGTGGCTCGCAGTAAGACAAGCTGGCCGTTTGACCGCATCGGCAGTCAGATCAAGCAGGTGTGGGCGATTGGCAGACAGGGAGCATGACGCATTGACACAGTCAGAAAGGTACGGAAACGGGAAAAGGAAGCCGAAGTGAAAGAGAAGGATTGTAAAGCCGCGTTTTTTTCTGTATAATACATAGAAAGTATAGGAAAAACAGGAGGTAAGAGATGAGTGATTTTACATTTAGTACGTTAGAGTATCAGAGACCGGACTTTGCGGCAGTCGGATCATTTGCAGAGCAGATGGCGGAACGGATGAAGCAGGCAGGCTCTTATGAGGAATTAAAGGCGCTGATGAAGGAGAATGAGGAGGCTTCCAAGGATTTCACAACGATGTGTGTGATCGCCTCCATTCGCAATACCTTAGACACGAGAGACGAGTTTTACGAAAAGGAGCAGGAGTACATCGACGAGCAGATGCCTGTGCTCACACCGAAGCTTCTTGCGCTTGATGAGGCGCTTTTGAACAGTCCGTTTCGGGCAGACATTGAGAAGGAATACGGCAAGCAGTATTTCGTGCAAAAGGAGCTGGAAAAAAAGATATTCTGTGAGGCGAATATCCCGCTGATGCAGCAGGAGGCAAAGCTGACGAATGAATATCAGAAGATGATGGCGACAGCGGAGATCCCGTTTGATGGAAAGACGTTAAATCTCTATGGCGTGCAGAAATATTTTGAGCATGAGGACAGAAGCATCCGTGCCGCAGCGGTGAAGGCGTACTCTGATTTTTACCATAAGAATGAGGAGCGTCTGGAGGAGATCTGGGATGAACTGATTAAAATCCGCAATGAGATGGGAAGAAATCTCGGCTATGAGAACTTTATTCCGGTTGGCTATATGCAGCAGGGACGTACGGATTACGGACAAAAAGAGGTCGAGTCCTTCCGCGAGCAGGTGCTTACGGAAATTGTACCGCTTTGTGAGAAGCTGTATGAGGCGCAGAGAAAAAGGCTTGGAATCGACACGCTCAAATTCTATGACGAATCGCGCGTGTTTGCAGACGGCAATGCAGTTCCGGCAGGGGACGATGATTTTATGGTGGAGCAGGCAAGAAAAATGTACCATGAGATCAGCCCGGAGACCGGAGAATTTATCGACTTTATGATCGAGCATGAACTGATGGATCTAAAAAATAAGCCGGGTAAGGCGTCGACCGGATATATGACGTATCTGGCGCGTTACCAGTCTCCGTTTGTGTTCTCCTGCTTTAACCAGACGATCTTTGATATGCAGGTGCTCACACATGAGCTTGGCCATGCGTTTGCCGGATACATGGCGATGCGTCACCAGCCGGTCATGGAATACTACTCCGAGTCTACGGATATTGCGGAGATCCATTCGATGTCGATGGAGCAGTTTTCTTATCCTTATGCGGAGCAGTTCTTCGGGGAGGATGCAGATAAGTTCCGTTTTGCACATCTGCAGGAGGCGATGACGTTTGTACCGTTTGGGGTGGCAGTCGATGAATTTCAGCATATCTGCTATGCAAATCCGTCCCTGACGCCGAAGGAGCGCACGCTGGAGTGGAAGAAGCTCGAGGAGAAATATATGCCGTGGAGAAAATACGATGCGGATGATTTCTTTGACCGCGGCGGATATTGGTATCACAAGCTGCATATTTATTTATATCCGTTCTACTATATCAACTACACGCTCACGACGATGGGAGCGATGGAGTTCAAGAAAAAGAATTACGAGGATCATGCGTCGGCATGGGAGGATTACTTAAAGCTGTGCAAGTGCGGCGGTAGCATGAGCTATCTGGAGACGCTCCGTCATGCGAACGTACACAATCCGTTTGAGGCTGGCAGTGTGAAAAATGCGATCAGCGTAGCAAAGGATGAGTTGTTTGCAAGTAAATATATGAAGGAAAACTAAGGCTGCAGCAAAAGACGGGAAAGGAGAGAGCCTTATGGAGGAATTGACAGAGCTCGCCAAAAAGCAGCTCCGTTTCCAGAAGATCATCACAGGACTTTTGGCAGCGGTTCTTGTGGTCGTGCTGGCGGTGGGACTGATGTTTATCAGTCAGGTCAAACAGATGAGCACAGCTATAAAGTCATCGGCAGAGCGTCTGCAGGAGATTGATGTGGATGCGATCAATCAGACGGTTTCCGGCACACAGGAGCTGCTTGAGAGCGTCGATCAGCTCTCGGCAGCGATCGATCAGGTGACGGTAAGTGTTGAGGAATTTGACAGCTGGATAGACGGTCTGTTTGGGAGAGAATAGCATAGAGAGGCAGACACCGACAGGGTGTCTGCCTCTCTTTTTCTGTTGACATAAGAGTAGCTCGCGAAGCGTGTCGCTTGTTGTTTATAGAAAAGGTTGTTCCTATAAAGCAAAACCCTCCGTGGGAACGCACTGCGGCGGAAGGGAAATATTTTCTTGTGCAAAGCATATCCTGAAAGGATGGTGCGTCAGCGTTGTTTCCGCTTCTTTTTCTTGGCAGGAGTTTTTTTGGCAACGCTGTAACCGAATGTGCCAAGTTTTTTTCCAAGCAGAAAATATTCACCGTGGGAGTAGGACACAAGACCTGTCCGGTTCAGATGAAATTTACCGCGGTCATCGATCGCGTCTGCGTCTACAGTGACAGCGACAACGTCGGCGAGAATCATATGATGGCTGCCGAGCGGCAGAATCTGCCGGACGCGGCACTCAATATTGACGGGACTCTCGGCGATGCCGGGCACGGAGACCTCACGCGGCGCCTGTGGCGTCAGATGAAGCTCCTCAAATTTATCGACGTCCCTGCCGGAGCGGACGCCACAGTAATCGGCAGCGCGCACTAAGGCTTCCGTAGTCAGATTTACGACAAACTCGCCGGATGCTTCGATCATATGATAGGAGTAGCGCTCCGGACGGACGGAAATCGAGAGCATCGGCGGATTGGTGCAGACCGTTCCCACCCATGCGACGGTGATGATGTTTGGTTTACCTGAGAGCGTGGGATCCGGGCACTGGGGATCGTCCGAGTCCGGATACGCACAGCTTACCATGACTGCCGGGAGCGGGTAGAGCATATTGCCAGGTTTAAATTCCTGCTTTGACATAAGGTTCTCCATTTCAAATATCACTTCTCTGTTTCAGTAACTTTTATTTCATCAAAATATCCATCAGGTAGGCGTAAACGTCCTCATTCTGCTTTTTCCAGTTGTTGCAGACTGCCTCCGCCTGTTCCTTTTTTTTGACGGTGAGCGTCAGGTCGATCAGGTTTGTGCCGCGCTCACGGAACTGGCAGCGGACGGCATAGTCCTGATTCGGCGTTTTGTAATAGTCCGCAAGAATGGAGTTGACAGTCCGAAGCTCCATTTTATTTTTCTCGAAGTAGGCGATCGTGTCGTGCTCAATGGCATCCGTCAGCTTGTCGCGGAAGAAGCCGAGCGTTTCTTTGCCCGCAGCGGTAATTGAATACTGTGTGTTGTTGTGGGTGGATTCAAAGCGAATCAGGTTTGCGTCGGTAAGGTCGTTTAACACCTGTTGGACGCGGAAATAGTCGGTGTATTCCTGTTCCAGAAAAAAGTTGGAAATCTGTGTATTCGTCAGCGGAAAATCTACTTGATCCAGCATATTTAAAATCGTGAGCTTATAAATGGTAAATGGTTCAGCCATAAGATCCTTCCTTCCCGTTCGTTTGAAAATATTTGCCCTGCCAGAGGTTTTTCTCCCGGAGATTTTTTTGAATCGTATTCAGGACGCGCTTTTTATCGGTGCTCCATAAGGGAGCAAGTAAGAGGCTGCGCGGACCGTCCCCCGTTAAGCGGTGGATGACGGTTGACGGAGGCAGACATGCAATACAGTCCGTCACAAGCTCGCAATATTCTGCAAGAGAAAAAAGAGGAAACAGTTCTTTCTCATACCAAAGTCCAAGTTCCGTATTTTTCAGGACATGCAAAAGCTGCAGCTTGACTCCTTGCAGCGGAAGTGATGCGGCATAGGAGACGGAGGCGCGCATCATTTCGACCGTTTCCCCAGGAAGTCCGAAAATTAAGTGGGTAACAACAGCAATGCCGCGTGCAGAAAGCGCCAAGACGGCAGCCTCATATTGGGCGCGGCAAAAGCCGCTGTGGATCAGCTTTAGGGTATCGTCATGCATGGTCTGTAAGCCAAGCTCGATCCAGACCGGCTTTTTGTTGTTTAATTCTTCCAGTAAATCGAGCACCTCGTCTGAAAGACAGTCACATCTGGTCGCGATGGAAAGCGCCGCGATCTGCGGGTGAGAGATTGCTTCCGTAAAAATTTCACGCAGATATGAAATCGGCGCGTAGGTGTTTGTATATGCCTGAAAATAAGCAATAAATCTCTTGCAGCCGGTCTTTGCGGCAATGCGTTTTTTTGCTTCCGTGATCTGAGCGGTGACAGAGAGCGAAGGCGCGGCGGCAAAATCACCGGAGCCTCCAGCGCTGCAAAAAATACAGCCGCCCGTGCCAAGCGTGCCGTCACGATTGGGGCATGTCATGCCGCCGTTTAATGACAGGCGGTAGACCTTCTCTCCAAAGGTTTGTTTTAAATGGTAATCCAGAGAGTGGTAGCGTTTTTCTCCCCAGAAGCGTGGTGTCATATCATGTTCCGTATTCATGTCGGTCTTATCCGCTAACGAGAAATATGTGATTTGACGGCATGGCTGACAGCCTCTGCCACACGCGGGTCAAATGCCTCCGGCATGATAAAATCATCCGATAGCTCCTCGTCAGAGACAAGTCCTGCGATCGCTTCGGCGGCGGCAAGCTTCATTTCCTCGGTGATCTGTGTCGCACGTCCCTCAAGCGCGCCTTTAAAGATGCCCGGAAAAGCGACAACGTTGTTGATCTGATTCGGAAAATCGCTGCGTCCCGTACCGACGATGCGCGCGCCGGCAGCCTTTGCCGCCTCCGGCATGATTTCCGGCACAGGATTTGCCATAGCAAAGAGGATCGCATCATCGTTCATGGACGCTACCATTTCCGGTGTGACGACGTTGGGAGCGGAAACGCCGATAAAAATATCTGCGCCGATAAGGGCGTCGGAGAGCGTTCCGTTCCGGTTGGAGAGGTTGGTCACCGCAGTCATTTTCTGCTGCATCCAGTTCAAATTTTCGGAGGTCTTACCGATGATGCCGGAGCGTCCGCACATGGTCACATCGGAAAAGCCGTAGGTGAGTAAAAGCTTTGTGATGGCAATACCCGCAGAACCCGCGCCATTGACGACAATGCGGCAGCTTTCCTTTTGTTTGCCCGTAATGCGTAGGGCGTTGATAATGCCCGCCAGCACGACGATCGCAGTGCCGTGCTGGTCGTCGTGGAATACCGGAATATCGAGCATGTTTTTAAGACGTTCCTCAATCTCAAAGCAGCGGGGGGCGGAGATGTCCTCCAGATTAATACCGCCGTATGCCGGGGCGATATGCCTGATCGTTGCGATGATTTCTTCCGTGTCCTGTGTATCAAGACAGATCGGCACAGCGTTGATATTGCCGAATTCCTTAAAAAGCACGCATTTTCCCTCCATGACAGGCATGGCTGCGTAAGCGCCGATATTTCCAAGTCCAAGGACTGCGCTTCCGTCAGAGATCACGGCGACCGTATTTGCCTTCATTGTATAGGCGTAGGCGGCTTCTTTATTTTCTGCGATCACCTTGCAGGGCTCTGCAACACCAGGCGTGTAGGCGATCGCCAGATCCTCACGGGTATTTACTTTTGACTTTGCGACAGTCTCAAGCTTTCCCTTCCATTTTTCATGCATCAGCAGCGCTTTTTGCGCGGCGGTTAAATGTTTATCTTCCATAATATAAGTACCTCCGATCATATGAATCAATCATACCATTATCATTTTGACAAATCAAGAAAATTAGGACTTCCTATTTTGGGAGAGCTGGTGTATAATACAAGCATCAAACAGTCGTTTTGTCACATCAGACAGAATTCCCGGTTATTAAGAAAAAGCAGGAGAATAAGGAGTATCAGATGAGAGAGAAGTATGAAAGTCTTTCTGCGATTGTGCTAAAAGACCTTGCAAAGGCAAGAGGATTGAAAAATGTTTCCGCCATGAAGAAAAGCGATTTGATAGAGCTGATGCTGGCAGAGGATGCACGGCAGGCAAAGGAGAAAAAGGAGACGTCCGGCGAGAGAGTACGCGAGAGCGGAGGACGTGAGACGGCAAGAGAGAGCAGTTCGCGCGAGGGCGGCAGAGAAGGTTCTCCAAGGGAAAATGTACGCGAGGGCGGCAGAGAGGGTTCTCCAAGGGAAAATGCGCGCGAGGGCGGCAGAGAGGGTTCTCCAAGGGAAAATGCGCGTGAGGGCGCAGCTTTTGATGAGACATTGATGAATTTAGACAGCGGGATTACGGCAAACGGCATTTTGGAGGTCATGTCGGATGGCTACGGCTTTATCCGCTGCGAAAATTATATGCCGGGAGAAAACGATGTTTATGTTTCTCCGTCTCAGATCCGCAAGTTCAATCTCAAGACAGGCGATATTGTCAGCGGCAATACACGCGTCAAGACACAGCAGGAAAAGTTTTCCGCCCTTCTTTATGTGACCTCGGTCAATGGGTATCATCCGGGTGTGGCGCAGCGGAGAAAGAATTTTGAGGATTTGACGCCGATTTTTCCAAACCGTAGGATTCGTCTGGAATATCCGGGCAGCAGCGTGGCGATGCGCATTGTCGATCTTGTGTCCCCGATCGGTAAAGGACAGCGCGGCATGATCGTCTCGCAGCCAAAGGCGGGTAAGACGACGCTGCTTAAGGAGATCGCCAAGTCTGTGACGATGGGTGATCCGAAGATGCACTTGATCATTCTTCTGATCGATGAGCGCCCGGAGGAGGTTACCGATATTAAGGAGGCGATTGAGGGAGAGAGCGTGGAGGTGATTTATTCCACCTTTGACGAGCTCCCAGAGCATCATAAGCGTGTTTCGGAGATGGTGATTGAGCGGGCAAAGCGTCTTGTGGAGCATGGCAAGGATGTGATGATTCTGCTTGACAGCATTACGAGACTGGCGCGGGCGTACAATCTGACAGTTCCGCCAAGCGGACGTACCCTATCGGGCGGTCTTGATCCGGCGGCGCTCCATATGCCGAAGCGGTTTTTCGGAGCTGCCCGCAATATGCGTGAGGGGGGCAGCCTGACTGTGCTTGCGACGGCGCTCGTTGATACCGGAAGCAAGATGGACGATGTGATTTTTGAGGAGTTTAAGGGAACCGGCAACATGGAGCTGGTGCTAGACCGTAAGCTCTCGGAAAAGCGCGTGTATCCGGCAATCGATATTGTAAAGTCTGGCACGAGAAGGGAAGATCTGCTTTTGACGGATGAGGAGCAGGAGGCGGTTGATATTATGAGAAAGGCGATCAACGGTATGCGTACGGATGAGGCAGTCGAAAATATTTTAAATATGTTCGCGCGCACGAGAACGAATCACGAGTATATCGGAATGGTCAAAAAGATGAAAATAATCTAAAAGGACTTGCTTTTTTGGAAAGTCTGTGCTATAGTAAAAGCACTGTTTATTCGGGACTATCTCTTGCAGTAAGTATCATATGCGAATCGGGTATACGGGTACAAAGGGATTAGGAACAGGTGAGCTATTAATAACGATAAGATTTTAAAGAGGTGAAGATCATGAGAGAAGGAATCCATCCAGATTACCATCAGGCAACTGTTACATGTAACTGTGGCAATACATTTGTGACAGGCTCTACGAAAGAAAATATCCACGTTGAGATCTGCTCCAAGTGCCATCCGTTCTATACAGGACAGCAGAAGGCTGCACAGGCTCGCGGACGTATTGACAAGTTCAATAAGAAATATGGTGTTCAGCAGTAAGCAAAGAACAGTTACAGATAAGGTTGAGGTTGTTTAATCTCAACCTTTTTAAAATCAGAGGATTTTTTTTCGGTCAAAGATATATGAGATATTCAGGAATTGGCGGTCAGGCTGTCATGGAGGGCGTAATGATGAAAAATCAGGAGCATTATGCCGTTGCCGTGCGTAAGCCTGACGGAGAGATTGTAGTGGAGGCTGCGGAATACAGCGGTCTTAGAATCAATAAGAAGATCAAAAATATACCGTTGCTGCGCGGTGTATTTAATTTTATAGAGGCTTTGACGCTGGGCATGAGAACATTGATGTTTTCGGCTTCTTTTTTTGAGGAGGAAGCAGAGAGCGGAGAGAAGGCTGCAAGCGGAGGAGAAAACGGCGCAGTGGAGCGTGGCGGCAAAAAGGAGAGGGGCAGTCAGACATCACAAGAGAAAAAGAGACGTGAGGACGTTGTGATCGGAGGAACCGTTGCATTTTCTGTTATTTTGGCGGTTGCTGTTTTTATGATACTGCCGTATATGCTCTCTACACTTTTTGCGCGTTTTGTTACATCGCAGATGCTCCTTGCAGTGATCGAGGGCGTGATCCGTCTTGCGGTGTTCGTCGGATATGTCGGCGCGATTTCCTTGATGCCGGACATCCGTCGTGTATATATGTATCACGGTGCGGAGCATAAGTGTATTAATTGCATTGAGCGCGGTATGGAGCTTACGGTGGAGAATGTGAGAAGGAGCTCGAAGGAGCATAAGCGCTGCGGAACAAGCTTTCTTCTCATCGTGATGCTGGTCAGTATCGTGTTTTTTATGTTTCTTCGTGTGGATAACGGCGTTTTAAGGCTGGTTCTTCGCGTATTGCTGATTCCCTTCATCGCGGGTGTAGCCTATGAGTTTATCCGGCTTGCGGGACGCAGTGATAATGCGGTTGTTAATTTTTTGAGCAGACCGGGGATGTGGCTGCAGCGTTTAACGACGAGAGAGCCGGAGGATGCGATGATCGAGGTTGGCATTGCATCTGTTGAGGCAGTATTTGACTGGCGCTCGTATATCAAAGAAATTCGCAGGGAAGGGCATGAGACGGTATGACATATCGGGAAGCATTTAGGCACGGAGAGAGCCTTCTTTTAGGGCAGGGGATCGAAGATGCAAAAACGGACGCATGGCTGCTTCTTTCTATGGCATGCAAAATTGAGAGGAGCTTTTATTATCTGCATATGGAGGAGGAACTGCCGGAGGATCAGCTAAAGGGATACGAGATCGCGCTCAAAAAGCGGGCAGAGCATGTTCCGCTTCAATATATCACGGGCGAGACGGAGTTTATGGGACTTCGGTTTAAGGTCAATTCGAGTGTACTCATTCCAAGACAGGATACGGAGACGCTGGTGGAGGAGGCGCTCAAGGCGGTGAAGCCGGGAATGCGCGTGCTTGATCTGTGTACCGGATCGGGCTGTATTATTATCAGTATTTTACACAATGTTGCGCAGGTAGACGGCTGTGCCGTAGATATTTCCAAGCAGGCGCTTAACGTGGCAAGAGAGAATGCAAAGAGAAACGAGGTGCATGCGGTATTTGAGCAGAGCGATCTGTTTGAGCGTGTGACAGGCACCTATGACGTGATCGTGTCAAATCCGCCGTATATTCCGTCTGCGGATATTTTAAATCTGATGCCGGAGGTACGGCTGTTCGAGCCGCCGGAGGCGCTCGACGGAAAAGAAGACGGGCTTTATTTTTACCGGAGGATCGCAGAGGAAGCAAAGGAATATCTGAATGCGGACGGAAGGATTTTTTTAGAGATTGGTTATGATCAGGGGAGCGCTGTTTCGGAATTGCTTATACAAGCTGGGTTTCAGGGCGTTTGTGTCATGAAAGACCTTGCGGGCAATGACAGGGTTGTGTGCGGAATGCTCTAAGACCGCAGCCGATCAATGACAGGGAAGGGGAGGATGCGTTATGTTTGATAAACTGGAAGATCTGATTATTCGTTTTGAGGAATTGATGAGTGAGCTGAGCGAACCGGATGTGGCAAATAATCCGGAGCGTTTTCGCAGGCTGATGAAGGAGCAGAGTGATTTAAGTCCGATTGTTGAGACTTACAAGGAGTATAAGCAGTGTAAGCAAAATATTGAGGATTCTCTTGCAATGCTTGAGGAGGAGTCTGATGAGGAGCTGCGGGAGCTTGCCAAGGAGGAGTTAAACGAGGCAAAGAACCGCATCGAGGAGCTTGAGAAGGAGCTTAAAATTCTGCTCCTTCCCAAAGACCCGAACGATGATAAGAATGTTATCGTGGAGATTCGTGCGGGTGCAGGCGGTGATGAGGCGGCACTTTTTGCTGCAGAGATTTACCGTATGTATCAGCATTACGCAGAGAGCAAAAACTGGAAAACCGAGCTGATGGAGGTCGACGAGACAGGTATCGGCGGCATGAAAAGCGTATCGTTTATGATCAACGGATCAGGCGCATATTCTGTGATGAAATATGAGTCGGGCGTGCATCGTGTGCAGCGTGTGCCGGAGACGGAGTCCGGAGGACGCATCCATACCTCAACGATCAGCGTAGCGGTAATGCCGGAGGCCGAGGAGGTAGAGGTTGAAATCGACGAGAAGGATATTCGTATTGATGTGATGCGTGCGTCAGGAAACGGCGGTCAGTGCGTCAACACGACGGATTCTGCGGTGCGCCTGACGCATTATCCGACCGGTATTGTCGTATACAGCCAGACGGAGAAATCGCAGTTGCAGAATAAGGCAAAGGCGTTTGCGCTGCTTCGCGCAAAGCTTTATGATATGGAGTGTCAGAAGGCACATGACGCGGAGGCAGAGGCGAGAAGAAGTCAGATCGGTACCGGAGACCGCTCGGAAAAAATCCGTACCTATAATTTCCCGCAGGGACGCGTAACGGATCACAGGATCAATCTGACGCTTTATAAGCTGGATAAGATCATGAACGGTGATATTCAGGAGATTGTCGATGCATGTATTGCGGCGGACCAGGCAAAGAAGCTGAGCAACATGGAAAATGAAGGATAAAAGTCTTGATTTTACTGGTTTTCTTAAGAAAAATAAAAGATTGGGATATGATGATGAATATAGGTGTTGAAAAAAGAATATAATTATGACATAATTAACCCATAGTTAGGAGGTGTTACTTATGCCACAGATTATTCCAATTAAGGATTTAAAAAATACATCAGAGATTTCTGATATGTGTCACAAAGCAGAGGAGCCTATCTACATTACTAAAAATGGTTATGGCGATATGGTCATTATGAGTATGGAAATTTATGAGTCTACCATGAAAAAACTCACGATGTATAGAGATATTGAAATTTCTGAAAAGCAGATTGAGGCAGGTCAGGTAAGAGACGCCAGAACAGCACTCAGCGAAATGAGGGCAAAGTATGGATTATAAATTAGTTATATCAGAATATGCAAATGAATTGCTTAATAGTCTGATATATTATCTGGTCTATCGTTTAAAAAACGAGCAAGCTGCAAAACATTTATTAGATGGTATTGATAGTATATATGACAGACTAGTAATTAATCCTTTTCAATTCCCTGTTAGTAGAGATCGTTGTCTGGCGAATAGGGGTTATCATGAAGCAGTTGTTCCACAGATGGACTATGTCGTCATTTTTGATGTGAGAGAAGCAGTTGTAAATGTGGTTGGTGTTTTTCATCAATTGGAAAATTATCAGAGTAGGTTATAATGGGACAATGTAAGATTATCGAAAAATACAGGCTGCTTTTTATAATGTGAGGTTCTGTTGGATAAATGCTATGGAACTGTCAGATTTTGTATTGATAGCATTGGCTGGGTGGTAATGGATGCTTTTGTTTCGTGCCTGCTTTGGCAGAGGTATATGCTCTGAGCCTGTTTGTGGAATAGAGGCAACTGTTACGAGCCTATAAACCTGGAGGTCTTTGTTCTGCACATCCGACCAGGCAAAGAAGCTGAGCAACATGGAAAATGAAGGATAAAAGACTTGAAGATGTGTTTTTTCAGAAGCCGGGTGTGATAAAAACAATAAAAATATGATAAAGACGGGTTTGGACATGTGTCCTCACTCGTCTTTTGTTAATATAAGAGTGTCTCGCGGCGCGTGGCACTCGTTGTTTTTGGAGTGGGCTTGGATGCACGGTTATCCCCTTTTGAGGGTGACGTATGTATTTCTCCTGCTGAAAATTATGATATATGTGGCGCAATGGATATTCCAACTATGAAAATAGGAGTATGCTTGTAAGAATCAGCAAAAAAAAGAATTTTACGGAAGTGATAATAGGATATGTTTATTTGAAATTGTTGGAATGAAAATCTGGTGATATAAAAAAGAATTGTGGAATCTAGATAATTATGTTACAATCGCGTACAAAGAAAGAGGGGGTGTGTTTTATGCAACAGATTAGACCGATCAAAGATTTGTGAAATATAAATGCTAGATCAGATGTATGCCATGCGGTAATAGAGGATGCCATTTTGTGTTTGGATGAAACGCCTTATCGTGGTTCTGTCAGAAGGGCAGGAGCGTTTGCTTAGTTACAGGAAGTAATGGGCTGTGTTTTTACCGTATAGAGGTCATTGCGTGGGATTTGGCACATCGCTAAAAAAAGAGACGATCTGTATGAGGAGCGGAAGTGAAAGGGGATAAAAAAATGGCAAATGTTGCAAATGTTTATACGGCGTCCGGAACGCGTTATGATGAGATGAGATACCATCGGGTTGGAAGAAGCGGTTTAAAATTTCCGGCGGTTTCGCTGGGGCTGTGGCAGAATTTTGGGAGCAGGGACAGCTATGAAAACAGCAGGGAGATGTGCAGGACGGCGTTTGATCTGGGGATTACGCAGTTTGACCTTGCCAATAACTACGGACCGGTCTATGGAAGTGCGGAGGAAACATTTGGAAAAATCATGGAGGCGGATTTTCGTCCGTATCGGGACGAGTTGGTGATCACATCAAAAGCCGGATACGATATGTGGGACGGACCGTATGGAAACTGGGGCAGCAGGAAATATCTGATGGCAAGTCTTGACCAGAGCCTAAAGCGCATGAAGTTGGACTATGTCGATATTTTTTATCATCACAGAATGGACCCGGAGACGCCGCTGGAGGAGACAATGCAGGCGCTTGCAGATATTGTGCGAAGCGGAAAAGCACTGTATGCAGGCGTTTCCAATTATGATCTGGAATATACAAAGAGAGCGGCAGAGCTTTTAAAGGAGTTGCACTGTCCGTTTATCGTAAACCAGAGAAGATACTCGATATTCGACCGCACGATTGAGGAGGACGGCGTCAAGAAGTACTGTAAGGAAGCGGGAATCGGAATTATTGCGTTTAGTCCGCTGGCGCAGGGAATTTTGTCAGACAAATATCTGCATGGAATTCCACAGGAGAGCCGAATCGGAAAGGGATCGCGGTATCTGAATCAAACGGCGCTCACAGAGGAGAAGATGAAAAAGGTGGAGGCGCTCAATGAGCTGGCGCAGCAGCGTGGCCAGACGCTGGCGCAGATGGCATTAGCGTGGGTGCTGAAAGATGATGAGGTCTGCTCGGTGTTGATCGGAGCGTCAACACCGGAGCAGATTCGTGAGAATGCTGCGATTGTCGGCGCTCCTGCTTTTTCCGAGGAGGAGCTTTGTAATATTGAGAGGATTTCCCGGTAAGCTATTTCAGGCAGAAGAAGTACCTTATCAAAAGATGGGGAATTGAATCATGGGGAAGCAGTTGAATGCTGTCACGAAAGAACTGATCAATAAAGCCCTTCAAGCGAAAAAAGATACTGTGTTACCGATAAAAAGGGAACACAGTATCTTTTGCGTGTGTCTGATATTGTACAGCATGGATCATTGCACATAAGGGCAGTCAGGACCAAGCTGTTCATTTAAGAGATTTTGTAAAATTCAGCGCTCAAATCAGAACCTTTTGCGAGACAGTCCATGATTTGCTCCGCTTGAGCATGGCTGCTCATTTCACATTTATATGTGTCCGTAATTTTTTCGCAGAGATTTTTAAAACGTCACTCCTGACATCTCAAAGGGGTGATTCTTTTTTCGGTATAAAACTATCAAAAATAAACAGATCAAAATGCTTTTTTGCCTCCTCAAGCTGCGTCTGGCTCTTGATCGTCCATGCAACGGAAAGAGCTCCCATACGCTTTGTGAGACGGAAGGAGAGATTGGAGGCGTCTGAGTGCTTATATGCGATAAAATCCGGTCTTGCGGCTGCATTGGTCACAAGGTAGGAGAGCACGAAAAAGAAGGGATTGCCCCGATATTTATCTTCGTTCCAAAATTCCATGCAAAGCTGTCCGCGTACGACATCGGGGCGATGTCTGCGGTACCAAAGCAGCGCCAATGGATGAAAGGATTCGATGCAATAAGCGCCGGTGTAGGAGCGAAGGAAGTCATTGACAAGCCGGCAGACTTTCGTTTGTGGAACGTAAAGCTTATATTCAATGATGAGCGGCACTTTTCCGTCTACAACGTCAAGAACCTCGGCAAGTGTCGGAACCTCGGCGTTTGAGTCTGCAAGCTTTAGCTGCTTTAGTTCAGACAGAGGATAGTCCCGGACATTTCCTTCCACGCCGCACATGCGCTTTAAGGAGGCATCATGAAATACCACAGGAACACCGTCTTTGGAAAGCTGAACGTCAAGCTCGATGCCGTACCCTGCCTCCACCGCCTTTTGAAAGGCAGGGAGCGAGTTTTCGGGAGCGTCGGTTTTGTTGTCAAACAGACCGCGGTGCGCATAGAGAACGTTAAGGAGCGGCGTGCGGTCCGGTTTTTTCCACATACGCGGTGCGATCAGAAAGAGATAGAGCATAAGCAGTATCGTGATTAGGACAAGTACAAGGCATAAGTTTTTCATTTGTATCCCTTTCTTTTGTAGGTGCTGTTTTTTTCAGAAGTAAACATCTGTAAAAAATGACGTTACGTCTTAAGCATCTGCCAGTTGGAGCTCATAAAGCTTTTTGTAAATGCCGTTTTGCTGCAAAAGCTCCTGATGACTGCCGGATTCATGGATTCTGCCGTGGTGCATGACGATGATCGTATCGGCATGCTGAATGGTGGAGAGGCGGTGTGCGACCATGATCGTCGTTCGTCCGTTCATCAGGCGCTTTAGCGCCTCGGTGATCACGCGTTCCGTTTCGGTGTCAATATTTGCAGTGGCTTCATCGAGAACAAGAATGGCGGGATCGTATGCCAATGTTCGGGCAAAGGAGAGAAGCTGGCGCTGTCCGGCAGAAAGCGTGCTGCCGCGCTCGGTGACAGGCTCGTCGTAGCCGCCCGGAAGCTTTGCGATAAAGTCATCGGCATTGACAATTTTCGCGGCACGTTTTGCATCCTCCAGAGAGATATTTTCATTGCCAAGTGTGAGATTGCTCTTGATGTCTCCGGTAAAGAGAAATACATCCTGCTGTACCTGCCCGATCGCTCGCCGGAGCACATCGGTGTCAATGTCTTTAATATCTACGCCGTCAATGAGGATACGCCCCTTTTGAATATCAAAGTATCGTCCGATCAAATTTAAAATCGAAGATTTTCCTGCTCCGGTAGCGCCGACAAAGGCGACGCGCTCGCCGGGCTCGATGACAAAGCTGACGTCCTTTAAAACGTAATTGTAGGAGCCGTCGGCATTTTTTTCGTAGGCGAACCAGACATTTTGAAATTCAATGCGTCCGCGAATGGAAACGTCCACAGGCTTTGGAGGATTGACGATTTCCGGTTTTTCATCCAGTACGGAAAATACCTTTTCCGCGGAGGCAAGCGAGGACTGTAAGGTGCCAAACTGCTCGGCAAGCTCCTGGATCGGCTCAAAAAACGAGCTGATGTAAGTGATAAAGATAAACAGTGTGCCAAGCGAGAGCGTGCCGTTAAGCACGGAGGCGCTTCCTGTGCCGATGACAAGAATCATTGCGAGCACCGACACAAAGTAGATGGAAGGGCGGAAAACGGCAAATGTCATGACCTCGCGCCAGTTTGCGGCAAACAGTTCATCGGACTTTTTCTCAAACTGCGCATATTTTTCTTTTTCGCGGGCAAAAATCTGGATCAGGCGCATACCGGAGATATGCTCCGACAAAAAGGTGTTGAGCTCCGTGATCTTTGTGCGTGTGATCTGATACGCCTTTCTTGAGAGAAAGCGGAACAAAAAGGTCAGCACAGCCACGAGCGGAAGCAGCAGGAATGAGATTCCTGCCATCCGCACGTCGATGGAGAGCATTACTACGGCATAGCCAATAATCTTTACCGTGTTTTTGAACAGCTTCACTAAAATGGTCGTGAACAGCTCGTTGATCGCCTCCGTATCGTTGGAGACGCGCGTGACAAGCTTACCGATCGGGGTGTTATTAAAAAAGCTTAAGGACAGGCTGTGAATATGGGTAAACACATCCTCGCGCATCCGATAGATAATTTTCTGACCCATTTTCTGGAGCATCCATGTGTCCGCAGCGTTTAAAACAAAGCCGAGCAAAAGAAGGAGCAGGTAAAAAGCAGCGGCAGACAAAATGTCGGAAAAGTCGCTGCGGCGCAGCGCTAAGAGCTGTTCCCTGCCCAATGGCTCCAAATTCGCGATATACGGCGCGATCACCTCAGGAGCAGCGTCGCGCAGCAGCCTGCATTCTTCGGCAGAGAGCCGCTCTGCCATATAATAGCGGTCGTTATAGAGCACAAGCTGATAATAGTCGCCGTCCGCCGCAGCGCTAAGAGCCGCCTCATCCTTCGTCAGATAAATATTGTTGTAAGAGACAGCAGGAGCGGAAGTCTCCTCGGTTATGGTATAGGGGTCATGGTAGTCGTTGATCGAGTCGTCAATCGCATTGCCGATAATGATCGGGCGATAAAGCTCTATGACGATGATAAGGAGTACCAGAAGGGTGGCGGCTGTCATGACCCATTTATGCGGTTTTAAATATGTAAGCAAGCGTTTCATGCGTGTGCACCTCCCAAAGTCTGATCTTTGTGCTGCAATCCCTCTGTCTGTGACTGTCCGGCAGCCTCCAACTGCTGTTGTTCAAACATATCACGGTAAATGCCGTCCTGAGCAAGAAGCTCTGTATGCGTTCCGATTTCCTTTGCCGTTCCATCCTCCAACACCATAATGATGTCGGCATTCTGTATGGTAGAGATGCGGTGTGCGATCAGAATCGTTGTCTTTCCGGCGCGGTTCTTTTTCAGGTTGCCAAGAATCTGTTCCTCGGTATCGGTGTCGACGGCAGAGAGCGCATCGTCTAAAATCAGGATCGGTGCATTTTTGAGCAGGGCTCTTGCAATGGAGCTTCTCTGCTTCTGACCGCCGGAGAGCGTCACACCGCGCTCGCCGACAATCGTTTCATAGCCGTCCGGAAAGGAGGCAATGCTCTCATGAATACAGGCGTCTCTCGTTGCCTGTACAATGGACTCCATATCTTCTTCCTCCGCGCCAAACGCAATATTTGATTTTAGTGTGTCAGAAAACAGAAAATTGTCCTGCGGCACATAGGCGATATTTTCCCGCAGTGTTTTTAGGGAAATGGAGTTAATATCCGTTCCGTCAAGCATAATCATGCCGGGTCTCGTATTGTACAGATGCAAAAGGAGATTCACCAGCGTCGATTTCCCGTTTCCGGTGCGCCCTACGATCGCAAGCGTTGTGCCGGCAGGTACATCAAGACTGATGTCATTTAGCGTAGGCTCGGTATGTCCGCGATGGATGAAGGTAAGGTGCGAGAGTGTGATATGTCCGGTCAGTACGTCGGTATCGGAAACATCGGAGCGGTCAAAGACCTCGGTCTGCGTGTCAAAGACTGCCTGAATGCGGCGCATTGAGGCTGCGCCCTGTGAAAACATATTTACAGCGTCGCCACAGGCGAGCATCGGCCAGACGAGCATATTAATATACTGGTGGAAGGCGACGAACCGTCCGAGTGTAATTTCTCCGGTCAGAGCCAGATAGCCGCCGTAAATGAGTGTAATCAGGCTCGAAAGTCCGATGATGACATCCAACAGAGGCATGATGATCGCCTGCAGACGTACAACACGGAGATTTTTGTCCATTGCCTTTTTATTTGCCTTTGCAAATGAATAAAATTCTGCACGCTCGCGCACAAACGCCTTGATCACACGCACGCCCGAAAAGCTTTCCTGCACAAAGTCAGTCAGGTCAGAGACGGCTTCCTGCCGTTCGAGAAAGCGTTTATGGATGATCTTGCCATAGTAAATTTCCCCGATACAGATCAGAAACATCGGGAGAATGGCGAGCAGGGTCAGCCGAAGATCCACATAGTAGATCATCTGACCGATGACCATGAGCGTCATGACGGTTGCGTCAAACACGCAGATGACCGCAGGTCCGATCGACATGCGCACGGCATTTAGATCACTTGTAAATCGCGTCATCAGATCGCCGGTTCCCTGTTCGTTGTAATATTCCACGTCCATCTGTTCCAGATGGGCAAACAGATCGTTGCGGATTTCCCGCTCGATCGAACGGGAAGCGCCAAACAGAAAATAGCGCCACAGAAATCTGCCGAGAGAGAGCAGCGCTCCCAGCAATAAAATGGCGAGCAGACACAGTTTGATTCCCTGCCAGTCAAGTGTGCGGGCAGTCAGACCGTCCGTGATCGTGCCCGTCAGCTTTGGAATAAAAAGGTTTGCAAAATCGACGATAAACAGAGTCAGAATGCCTGCTGCGTATCTGAGTTTGTGTTTTTTGAGATACTGAAAAATAAAAGAAATGGTTTTCATAACAACTCCTTAGTTACATACATGAATGCTTCTATTTTAGTATAATCGGGCGGGATGTGCAAGCGGGGAAGGCATATTTTGGCTGTGGAGCAGGCAATTGCGATTTGACTGGTTGATTGAGAACACAGACAATGTGATTGTGAATGCGCTGTATTTATGCTATACTATGGCTGTCGATACGGACGATCATAAGTTTCGGCGTTTGAAATCGATGGAGAGCATGGAGGAATATAGAATGGCGGAGGCAGAGAACAGCAAAGACTTGATCAGTGTGTTATGGAGTGGGGCAGATATTCTGCGCTCCAAAATGGATGCAAATGAATATAAGGATTATCTTTTGGGAATTGTTTTCTACAAATATCTGTCGGATTCGTTTTTGATCAAAGTTTATGATCTGATTTATGATGAAAAACCGGAGTCTTTGCGGGTGGCATTAGAAGCGTATGAGAAAGCATTGGGCGATGAAGAGATCGCAGAAGAATTAAAAGAACAGGTTAAGGCGGAGTTCCATTATGTGATCGAGCCCGAACTTACCTATACCTGCTTTGCAGATGCGGCGAGAAATAATGCATTCAATCGGGAGAAGCTGCAGAAGGCGTTTCATAGTATTGAGCAGAGCGATCCGTTATTTGCGGATCTGTTTACGGATATCGATCTGTATTCCAATCGCCTTGGAACCGGTGATCAAAAGCAGAGCGATACGATTGCAAATCTTATCAAAGAGATTGACAAAGCGGATTTATTAAATTCAGATTCAGATGTGTTGGGAAACGCGTATGAATATTTGATCGGACAATTTGCGTCTGAGACCGGAAAAAAAGCGGGTGAGTTCTACACTCCGCAGGCAGTATCCAAAATTCTGACGAAGATTGCGATGAGCGGACAGGAAGAGAAAAAAGGCTTATCCGTTTATGACCCGTGCATGGGTTCCGGTTCGCTTTTGCTGAATGCAAAGAAGTATGCAAAAGAACCGGGATTTATTAAATATTACGGTCAGGAGTTGATGACCTCGACATTTAACCTTGCAAGAATGAATATGTTTTTACATGGAATTATGCCGGAAAACCAGAAACTTCGCAATGGCGATACGCTTGATGGGGACTGGCCTACCGGGGAAGAGACGGATTTTCATATGGTTCTTATGAATCCGCCCTATTCTGCGAAGTGGAGCGCCGCATCGGGCTTTTTGCAGGACGAGCGATTTAGTGATTATGGCGTATTGGCTCCGAAGTCAAAAGCAGATTATGCGTTTTTGCTTCACGGTTTATATCACCTGAAGAGCAAAGGTACGATGGCGATCGTATTGCCGCATGGCGTTTTGTTCCGAGGTGCGGCAGAGGGAAAGATCAGGGAAAAACTGCTTCGGTCCGGTAATATTTATGCCGTGATCGGTCTGCCCGCAAATCTGTTTTATAATACCTCCATTCCTACTTGTATCATTGTATTGAAGAAGCACAGGGACGGAAGAGATGTCTTGTTTATTGATGCTTCCCGGAAGTACGAAAAGGGAAAGAAACAAAATTCGATGACAGAAGCGGATATTGATGCTGTAATTGCATTATATAATCAAAGAGAAACCGTGGACAAAGAAGCTTATCTTGCGACATTTGAGGATATTGAGAAAAACGATTTTAACCTGAATATCCCGAGATATGTGGATAATTTTGAAAAGGAAGAGGAAGTTGATCTCAATGCGCTTCTTGATGAGATGAAGGACACGGATAAGCAAATCGCAGAGGTTCAGGGGCAATTTGTATCGATGCTTCGGGAGCTGACGTCGGAGGATGAAAGTGTTATGGCGTCGCTGAGCAGCTTCATTGGAATACTTGAGGGGTGATAGGTATGGATAGTCCGAAAATTAGGTTTAAAGGTTACACAGATGCTTGGGAACAGCGTAAGTTAGGAGAGATTGCTATTTACAGACGTGGTTCATTCCCTCAGCCATACGGAAAAAGTGAATGGTATGATGGAGAAGAATCTAAGCCATTTGTTCAAGTTGCTGATGTAACAGACGCTATGAATTTGGTTGAAGACACCAAACAAAAAATCAGTAAATTAGCTCAACCTATGAGTGTATTTGCAGAAAAAGGTTCTGTCTTGGTCACTTTACAAGGAAGTATTGGGCGTGTTGCAATTACGCAATATGGAGCATTTGTGGATAGGACAGTTCTGATTTTTGAAAAATACAAGACAGAGATAGATAATTTATTTTGGGCTTATGTTATTAAACAAAAATTTATAGAAGAAGCTCGCAAAGCTCCGGGCGGAACAATAAAGACCATTACAAAAGAAGCATTATCAGACTTTGATTTGTTACTACCAAATTACAATGAACAACAACAAATTGGTTCGTTTTTCGAGCAGCTTGACAACCTCATCACTCTTCACCAGCGAAAGTGTGAACAGACAAAAAAATTAAAAAAATTTATGCTTCAAAAAATGTTTCCCAAAGATGGAGCAAATGTTCCAGAAATTAGATTTTCAGGTTTTACTGACGCTTGGGAACAGCGTAAGTTAGGGGAAATGTGTTCATTAATTACTAAACAAACTGGTTTCGATTATTCAGCAACAATTAAACCTTCGTTAGTAAAAAGTAAAGACGAGAACACATACTCTTTTATTCAAAATAAAGATTTTGGTGGAATGAATATCAATTTAGATACTGATTTTTATATTCCGGTTGATGTTGCTAAAAAGTATCCGAAAATAACATTGGACCAACCATCGTTATTGATTTCAATTTCAGGAAAGATAGGCAATGTTGGCTTATATTCATTGAATAAAAAAGCTTTTATTGGTGGTGCAGTAGGAATATGTAAATTGAATAACCTTGAAGATGGTAAAACAGCTTTATATGAGTTATTATCACCAACTGGTCAAAAGTATTTTGAATCGCTTGTAAAGGCATCTTCACATGCTAATATAACAGTTGAAGATATCAGAAATATTGTGGTGCATATTCCTAAAAATGAAGAAGAAAAGAAGAAAATTAATAACTATTTTGAACGACTCGACAACCTTATCACTCTTCACCAGCGAAAGTATGAAGAATTACAGAAAATCAAGAAATTTATGTTGCAAAATCTATTTGTTTAAAAAAATACCATGCGGATGATGTGGAAACTTGAATCAGGAAAAGAAGATGTTTCTAAGACGGGATCACATAAAAACAGACTTGGCTTACGATGCAATGCATCATAGTTGAAAGAAATGGGTTTAAAGGAGTTTTACAGATGAGCGAACAGAAAAAAAGAATTGGTTTTACGGTGGCGTGTGTCAATGAATTTGCCAGACAGCACAGTCTCGGTGCACAGGAAGCGTTTCGGTATCTGTTTCAATTCAAGGGTATTTCTTTTATAAAAGAAAATTATGAGGCAGAGCACACGCTGGATTTTGGAACAATTATTGAGGATTTGGAAATGTTGTGCCGGAGGAACGGAGGAACGTTATGAGATTGTACCACGGAAGTAACATTGTGATAGACAGCATAAATTTGGCGATGTGCAGACCTTATAAGGATTTTGGTAGAGGTTTTTATTTGACAGATCTGGAAGAACAGGCGCAAACAATGGCGGTAAGGGTGTCGAAAATTTATGGCGGTCATCCGGTTGTCAATATTTTTGAAATACGGGATGATTTTAAAGAAATACAAGACATCAACATGAAGGATTTTGGCGTGGAAACAACAGAAGAATGGGCAAAATTTGTAATGAATAACAGAAATAGAAATTTTACCGACTGGAAAGATGCGTTGTGTAATCGGGATAATAAATACGATATTGTGATCGGCCCTGTTGCAGATGACAATATGGCGTTATTGTTTCGACAGTATGAAAATGAAGTGATTGATTTTCAAACTTTGTTAAAGGGAATGATCTATAAAAAGACGTCATCACAGTACTCGTTTCATACAGAAAAAGGTATCAAACTTTTGCGAAAGGTGGGAAATTCATATGAGTAAGCAGGAACAGATGGTAGAATATATCGTTCAGGATATTGTCGATATGTTCGCTACCGATCAGGGGATCGAATATGATGAGGCTATGAATAAATTTTATAATTCAGAAATTTTAAAAAAACTTCAAAATCATGAAACGGGTTTATATTTGGAAAGCTCGGAATATGTGTATGACCTCTTCAAGGATGAAATGAATTTTGGACATATTATTCAGGCGGAAATATAGAGATACGGTATGTAGATGAAGATCAGTGTAAGTGTGAGAAAAATTGAAAAAAGAGGGATAATACTTGGGAACAGCGTAAATTGGGGGAAATGTTATCACTTTTAAAGGATGGCACACATGGAACTCATGCTGATGTAGCAGATGGCCCACTTCTTTTAAGTGCAAAGAATATAAAAAATGGAACTATTATATGGGATGAATCTGACAGAAGAATATCTCAAGAAGAATACGAAAAAATACATTCTAAATTTTGTTTGAAGGACGGCGATATTCTTCTTACCATTGTAGGCTCCATTGGAGAAACTGCTATATTAAAGGGAGCGAAAAACATAACATTTCAACGTAGTGTTGCATTTTTAAGGCCTAATAAAAATATTACCTCAGAATTCTTATATACAAAAATACAGACACCTACATTTCAAAAAGATTTAGAAAGTAGAAAGTCAACATCTGCTCAACCAGGTATTTACCTTGGTGATTTAGCTGAAATTCCAGTTAAATATTCTTCATCAATAGAGGAACAGATTAAAATTGGAGAATATTTCTTGAAAATTGACCACCTCATCACTCTTCACCAGCGAAAGCAAAACGGCATGGAAAATGCCGTAAAACATATAAAAATTCAATTACAAATAACAAAGGAGACGATCAGAATGCCGGAATTAGAAGCGATCATTGAGAAAAAGTTAATTGAGCAGTTGGAATATGGGGATTCGCAGTGGACGTACCGGGAAGACCTGAAAACGGAAGAGGATCTGTGGGCGAATTTCAAGTATATTCTGGAACAGAACAACAAGGACAGGCTAAACGGAGAAAAACTGACGGATTCGGAGTTTGAGCAGGTAAAGAACCAGCTCCGGTTTTCTTCTTTTTACAAGGCTGGAGAATGGTTAGTCGGTGAAAATGGAAAGGTGATGGTTCATGTACAGCGGGATACAGAACGCCTGCATCTTGTGGTGATGAACCATGAGCATATTGCAGGGGGCAGCAGTGTATATGAGGTGATCAATCAGTATAATGCATTAGCGGCGGATGAAGATGGCAACACGCCTGAAAGAGACAGAAGATTTGACGTCACTCTGATGATCAACGGACTTCCTATGATACATATCGAGCTAAAAAATAAACAGCATTCTTACAAGGAGGCTTTTTGGCAGATCAAGAAGTACATCGGGGAGGGGAAATTCAAGGGGATCTTTTCTGCGGTACAGATGTTTGTCATAAGTAACGGCGTCAACACAAAGTATTTTTCTGCCGCAGGCGATACAGAGTTAAATGAAAAATTCATCAGCGGCTGGCTGGATCAGGACAATAATCCGGTGACAGATTATCTTGACTTTGCGAAATGTGTGCTTCGCATTCCGGAAGCGCACGAGATGATAGCCAGATACACAGTGCTGGATGAGGAATACAAGAAGCTGATTCTGCTCCGTCCTTATCAGATCCATGCCATCGAGGCGATTCGTGAAGCGTCAAAATGCGGTAAATCAGGTTTTGTCTGGCATACGACCGGTTCCGGAAAGACATTGACGTCGTACAAGGCTACAAGAAACCTGTTGATGGATATTCCAACAATTGATAAAGCGATTTTTTTGATCGACAGAAAAGATCTGGACAAGCAGACGACTATGGCATTTCAGGCTTACGCCAATAATGATCTGGTAGATGTCGATGAAACAGATAATGTAAACGATCTAAAGAAAAAGTTAAAGTCCGATGACAGACAGGTGATCGTGACAACGATCCAGAAGTTACAGAGACTGATTACGAAGCGGTTGACGGAGGGAACACCGGAATACAATAAAATCAAAAGACTCAGGATCGCATTTGTGGTAGATGAGTGCCATAGGGCAGTTACGCCGGCGACCAAGCGAGAGTTGGAGAGATTTTTTGGCAATTCCTTGTGGTTTGGATTTACCGGCACACCGAGATTTGCGGAAAATCCATATCCGCAGATGGGTGACCTGCCGAGAACGACGGAAGAATTATACGGTGAGAGGCTTCACAAGTATACGATTCAGAATGCGATCCATGACAATGCGGTGCTTGGATTTCAAGTAGAGCACTGTGGACCTAAAAATATAACTGACGAAACAGACAGCAGCGTATATGAGAATGAGACGCATATGCTGAAGGTATTGGATGTGGTACTTAATAAGTCCTATCACAAGCTGGGTTTCCAGAATGGCAAGGGAAAGACCTATGCGGCGTTGCTTACAACCAGCTCTATTCAGAGGGCACAAAGATACTATGAGCTGCTTACAAGAGTAAAGAATGGAGAGACTTCACTTGTCATTGACGAGAAAATGAAACAGGTGCTGCCGGATTTTCCGAAGTTTGCAATTACATATTCAGTTTCTGAAAATGAGGAAGGCTCTTGTGTGAATCAGCAGAAAATGCAGAGGTCGCTGGACGATTATAATGAAATGTTTGGCACGACGTACGATACTTCCCGGATTCAGGTTTATAATGAAAATCTGAACAAGAGACTTGCGAGAAAGGGAGAAAAGTTCCAGAGCAGAAAGGAACAGTTGGATTTGGCGATCGTCGTAGATCGTCTGCTGACAGGGTTCGACGCACCTTGTCTGTCGACGATCTTCATCGACAGACAGCCGATGGGACCGCATGATCTGATACAGACATTTTCTAGAACAAATCGTATTTTCGATTCCAATAAGACGTATGGGCAGATCGTCACTTTCCAGGCGCCGAATCTGTTTAAGAAATGTGTGGATAACGCAGTAAAACTTTATTCGGCGGGCGGTACGAAAGAGGCGCTGATGTCTGATTGGGAAGAAGTGGAGGAAGAATTTAAAAAAGCGCTTGCGGCGCTTCGCATTTGTGCTGCGACACCAAAGGATGTGCCGGAAATGTCCAAAAAGGAAGCGAAGGGATTTGTGAAGGTATTTCAGAACTTTGACAGGCTGTTTGCACAGTTGAAGTCTTTTACGAAGTACGAGGACTCGATGATGGAGTCGTACGGCATCACGGAGGAAGAGTACTATGACTATGCAGGGCATTATCTGAATGCGTTGGAAGAAATCAGATCTGATGAGAAGACAGAAGAAGAAAAGGATTCTGTTTCGGAGGTCGATGCGGATTACGAATTGATGGCATACAGCAGTACAAAAATTGATTATGAATATATCATCAATCTCATTCAGAATATCGTGAATCCAAAGGATGATGAAGGGGATATTACGCCGGAGGAAAGGCAAAGGAAGCTTGATGAAGTAAAGCAGTATGTGGAGGAACTGCGCAAGGAGAATCCGAAAGTGGCGGATCTTATGTCCGGTTTGATCTATGAGATCGAATTAGACGAAACGAAATATCGGGGACAGTCGATCCTTAATATCGTGGAAAATATGAAGAAAGATTGTATTGATCGTGTTGTTACGGATTACTGTCTTACATGGTACGCGTCTAAAGAGGATGTCATGTACGCCGCAACACATTATAGAGAAGGAGAGATTCCGTATAAAAGTGCGATCAAAGCAACGCTTGATTTTGAGAGCTATCAGGCAGCACAGGAGCGGGCGCTTCCCAAATTACTGTATTATAAAGATGCGATGAAGGCATTAGAAATCATTTTGGAAGAAGAGATTAAGCCGCTCTTGTCGCATGAAATCTGATGGTGCGGCGCTGCCTCCATTAAGAAAACAGTTCGTATATCAGCGTAAGCGTTTTTGGGAAATGGAGGTAGCTTATGCGAAACGATATGGACAAATCCTCACTCTTTTGCGATTACTATGAACAATGGGTAGAGGTATATAAAAAAGGTGCGATCAGGGAAGCGACAATGGCAAAATACAAGATGACCTTAAAGTGGATCGAAAAACTTGCACCGGAATTGAAGTTATCAGAATTAACGAGGACAGCGTATCAGCAGCTTTTGAATGATTATGCGAAAGAGCATGAAAAACAGACGACGCTGGACTTTCATCATCAGATGAAAGGAGCAATTCTCGATGCTGTAGACGAGGGGCTGATCCAACGAGACCCAACGAGAAAGGCAATTATTAAGGGAAAGACTCCCAAAAGTAAGAAAATTAAGTATTTAAATCAATTTGAACTTCATACGCTGATCGCACATCTGAATTTGAAAGAAGAACCAAACTGGGATTGGTTTATTCTTTTAGTGGCGAAAACGGGAATGCGGTTTTCGGAAGCGCTTGCGATTACACCGGGGGACATTGATTTTGCGAGACAGACACTGTCGATCAGTAAGACATGGGATTATAAAGGTGAGGGTGGTTTTCTTCCGACAAAAAATAAGTCGTCCGTTAGAAAGATCCAGATCGATTGGCGGATTGTTGTTAAGTTTTCAGAGTTGGTAAAAGGAATGCCGGAGGATGAGCCTATTTTTGTTGGCAAGGATAAGATTTATAATTCCACTGTAAATGATGCGCTTACCAGACATTGCAGGGCGTGTGGAATTTCTGCAATTTCGATCCATGGACTTCGCCATACACATGCGTCGATCCTGCTGTTTGCAGGGGTGTCGATTGCAAGTGTTGCCCGCAGACTGGGTCATGCCAGTATGACAACGACGCAGAAAACATATCGCACATTATTCAGGAATTAGAGAATCAGGATGTAGACCTGGTAATGAGGACGTTGTCAGGTTTATAAAATCAAAAGCAACTTGCAGTGCTTACGCTGATTATTTTATTGTATTTTGAGGAACCCAAGGTAGAGCGTTGGAAATAAACACCGCAGGACGGCACAGTCAAAACGCTGTGCCGTCCTGCGGTATTTTTACTTTATAGGAAACTTCGTTCCCTGATAAAGTAAAACCCTCTGGGGGATCGCACTGCGGCGGAGAGGAACTGTGTCGCTGATGCGACCCGCCGCAGGCGGAGAGTTTCGCAGGCGAAACTCTTTTTATATCTTATTCTATTTCGCCAAAAGCATCATGATCTGATTACTGCGCTCGACAAATCGGCTCATTGCCTCAACCGACAGCGGCTGGTTGGCAAGCACTGCCAGATCGTAAAGCTGCTCGCAGAACATCGGTACATGCTCGGAGTCCTTATGCTCGAAAATGTACTTCACAAGCGCATGGTTTGCATTTAAGGTTAAGGTCTGGTCTGCGGCAAACATATTCGGGTCCATGCCGCCCATACCGCCCATTGCGTACATTTTCATCATATCCTGCATACGTCTGCCCTCCTCGGAGAGTGTGATGATGGAGGAGATGCTCTCGTTCTTTAATTTCTCCACCTTGACAGTCAGCTTGTCATTATGCAGGGCATTTTTAAATACCTCGGTCAGCGTCTCGGTCTCAGACTTTAATTCCTCCTCGGAGGTCTCATCCTTTAGGGATTCGGTTAAGTCAGCGTCAATGCGCATAAATTTGTAATGCTCGTTGCGCTGCTCAAGCTGGGAGATAAAGGAGGTGTCGATGTTGTGGTCCAAAATGACCGCATCCATGCTCTGCTCCTTGAACAGCTTGATATACTGTCCCTGCTGTACCCTGTCAGTGACGTAGTAGATGATCTTGCGTGCGTCCTTTTCCTCTGCGATGTCAGAAGTATCATGTTCCTCTGTGGTCTCAGCGCCAGTCTCGCCCTCGGCTGCCTTTTCGTTGTCTTTTTCTTCCTCTTTTACAAGCAGCTCCGGCAGAGTGAGGTACTTGTCATCCAGATTCTTAAATAAGATATAGTCGTTCATCTTGTCGCAGAATTTGGTGTCCTTTAAGCAGCCGAATTTGATGAACGGGCTGATGTCATCCCAGTATTTCTCGTAATTTTCCTTGTCTGTCTTGCACATGCCGGCAAGCTTGTCAGCCACCTTTTTCGTGATATATTCCTCGATTTTCTTCACGAAGCCATCGTTTTGCAGTGCGGAACGGGAAACGTTTAACGGGAGATCGGGACAATCGATCACGCCCTTTAGCAGCATCAGAAATTCAGGAATGACCTCCTTGATATTGTCGGCGATAAACACCTGATTGTTATAAAGCTTGATCGTTCCCTCGATCGAATCATACTCGGTATTGATTTTCGGGAAATAGAGGATACCCTTTAGGTTAAACGGATAATCCATATTTAAATGGATCCAGAATAACGGCTCCTTATAATCTAAGAATACCTTGCGGTAAAATGCCTTGTATTCTTCATCCGTGCAGTCGTTCGGGTGCTTAAGCCACAGCGGGTTTGTGTCGTTTAACGGAACCGGGCGCTTTACGATTTTTAGCTTTTCCCTTGCAGGAGAAACTTCGACCATTTCCTTCTCGCCGTTCTCGTTTTCTTTTTCCTCCATCTTTGCTTCCTCGTGGATTTCCTCTACGACAGTATCGGAATCTAACTTATCGGCAGCATCGATCGTTTCATACTGCGTTTCTGCATTTGCTTTTGTGAGATAAATCTCGGTCGGCATGAAGGAGCAGTATTTCTCGATGATCTCTCTTGCGCGGTATTCGTTCGCAAATTCCAGACAATCTTCATTCAAATGAAGCGTAATCTCCGTGCCGACGGTGTCCTTTGTGCCGTCGCTAAGCTCATAGTCCGTGCCGCCGTCACAGGTCCAGTGTACCGCAGATGCGCCGTCCTGATAGGAGAGTGTGTCAATCTCGACCTCGTCGGCAACCATAAAGGCAGAGTAAAAGCCGAGACCGAAATGACCGATGATCTGATCGTCGGTAGACTTGTCCTTGTATTTCTGGATAAAATCGGTCGCACCGGAGAAGGCGATCTGACAAATGTATTCCTCAACCTCATCGGCAGTCATGCCAAGACCGTTGTCAATAAATTTTAGCGTCTTTTCTTCCGGGTTGACGATAATCTGCATTTTTGCCTTAAAATCATTCGGCAGCGTATATTCGCCCATCATATCAAGCTTCTTTAGCTTGGTGATCGCGTCGCAGCCATTGCTGATCAGCTCGCGGTAGAAAATATCGTGGTCAGAATAAAGCCATTTTTTAATAATCGGAAAAAGGTTATCGCTGTCAATGGACAGACTTCCATGTTTGTTTGCCATAATAAAACACTCCTTTATCTGTAATTCTTTCTAAATAAGATATTATAACTGCAAAAATAAAAAGTCAATAGGAAATTAGCACTCTTTTTCCACGAGTGCTAACAACAGGGCGCAGACCAAGAAAAATCAAGGCTTTTGTGATTCTTAAAACTTTCTAAAAACAGGAAAAACAATATTTGAAAAAACAGAAAAATATGTATATACTGAATAAGAAAGAAAAAGCGGCGACGGGCATGAAAAAAGGAGCGGCGTACAGGTGCGTCTGTACGCCGTTTGGGCAATGCTTTGGAATGGAGATTTGTATGATACGACTGAGAGCAAACGCAGAATTAAAGCAGACATTTGAACGGCTGATCGGGGCGGCAAAGGTACCGGTGAAGTGGAACGGTATCTTTGTCGTTGTTGATAATTATATGATATTGCAGGGAGAGGTGCGTTCCCTGTTTTTTCATTTTGATACAAAAAAGGTTACATCGAACATTATAGAGATACCGGAGCAGGAGGAGATCCGGGACGTAGGAGAGAATCAGCGTGTACAAAACGCGATCAATATGATTCTTTATGCCTTTGGAAAATGGGGGACGATCGGAGGCGTCCGTGTCGACAAGGATAACCGCGAGCTTAGCAGATTGTTTGCGGGCATTATGCGGGAGTATGGCGCAGAGCCGGAATATACGCCGTTATATCTGCGGTTTTACAGAAACGGGATCAGGATTACTTATGAGGATGTGATTCAGCTCGCGTTAGAATATGAGGATGAGCCGGAGCAGGAGAGCGGCGGAGACGGACAGGGGCTTTGGCACAAAATGATCTGGAAAAGGATGCGCGCGGAGTTTACGCGGGTGGAGACGACGGTGGCGGAGCGCAGACGAAACAGACTCGGCAATAATTTTTATATGGTTGGTTATCTGTGCCCTGACTGCGGCAGAAATTTACATATGGTGGTTTATCCCGGGGGGAAGGAGTTTCGGATCGAGACGGAGGAGGGCGGCGTGCTGTTAGCACGCGCGGCAACCTGTGCCAAATGCCGCAGCTTTTTTACACCGCGACCAAAGAAGCTGTTTGCTGACGGAGATGCCTATGTGATGGATTTTGAGGAGGACGAGGCGGCATATGAGGATTATCTGGAGCTTTTGGGAGGCACGGGGCGTCGTGTGTCAAACAGCCACTGCAATGAATATGAGGACGGCAGAGAGGTGGCGGATGCATACGGCGAAGCAGACGGAGCAGACGAGCTTTCCGCCCATTTGCCGGAATTATCGGAGGAGGAGCTAAATAAGCTCGCGGCACGGATGGAGGAGGGCTTTTATCCCGATGAACGTGTCAAAAAAATGGAGCAGGACGTAAAGAAGCGGAAAAAAGGAAAGGGCAGCAGAGAGGAAAAAAGAAAAGGGCAGACGACTGAGGAGGAGCAGACAGCAGAACAGACGGAAGCGCGCACAGCATCCGGCGTACCGCATGATGAGCTTCGGGCGGAGGACGCCCGCAGAGAAAGGGCGGGCAGATCATTGCCTTTTTCTGCTGAAAAGCAGGAGCGTCCGGTGCAGGCATCTTTGCGGCATACGCAGGAGGAACGGGAAGAACAGACGTCCGATATGGAGAAGGAAAAAAGCGGACGCCAGACAAAGTCTTTGGCTTTTTGGGAAAAAGTGCAGAGGGAGAAAAACAGCCGGGAGGATGCAGCCGGTGAGGAGGAACGCGTATCCGCCGCAGAGACGGGCAGGGAGGATGTCTCCGTAAAAGCAGATGATTTGCGGAACGCCCGTCACAGATATGCGCAGTCAGAGCGGGAGAGAGATGCCTGGCGGGAGACGGACACAAAGCAGGAGAGGGACACAAAGCAGGAGAGGGACACAAAGCAGGAGACAGAGATTCAAGCGGAGCTGACAACGAGCCAGAAAATCGTGCGCTTACGAGCGGAGCGTGCGGCAGAAAAGGAGATCAAGCGGCTGCGGGAGAGGACGCAGGCGGCAGAAGGCAAGCCGTATGTCATCATTCAGCGGGTGCTTGAGGAGGTACGGCAGTCGCCGGCGCCGGAGGGAGAAAAGAGAGAGCTTTTGGAAAAACTTTCCGCATGGAGACAGAAACAGGCTGACCACGAGGTAGAAACGCTTGTTAGGAATATGCCGCCGCAGCGAAGCAGAAGGCAGTACAAGCAGTATCTGGAACAGATCAAAAGCTATGAGGATGCAGATCTGACACCGTATGAAGAAATTTTGAGCGAGAAAAGAACCGAGGCGGAGAAGCAGGAAATTGCAGATATGGTGCGGCGTGCAAGAAAGACCGATCGCGGAGAGCTGTTTGAATTGCTGGACCGACTGCGTGCGGAGGAATTTTTGGAGGAGCTGCTCTCGCCGTATGAGGAAAAGATCAAGGAGCGGATCAGACAGATGGACGCAGAGGAAATTGCGCAGATTTGTCCGAATCCGATGCAGATGAGCTTTGCGGAAGGAATGGAGGCATATGAGAAAATCAAGGGGGGAGATTTTCTGCCGGAATTAAAGGAGGATGTACTAAAGCAGCTCACGAAGCGTCTGACAAAAATTAAGACGGAGGAGTGCGAGCTTTTAGTACGAAAGCTGGCGGAGGAATTGAAGGAAGCGAACATTGCAGAGAATCCAAGACATCATTTTTACCCCGCGCGTAAGGTACTGCTCCGGCAGGCGTCCCCGGAGGAGCTTGAGGTGATCGAATTTGCACTGGCATCCTATGCGGCCCGAAGGGGGATGTTTGAATATCCGATTTTTGTGGTGGATGCCACACACAATGGAACGGGCAGGGAAGGCATTATTTTAACCACGGAGCATTTGTATTACAGCACGCTTCTGAATGCGTACGGCGTGCCGCTTTCTAAGATCGCATCGATTGAGGGAAGCACGGGATTTTTAAAAAAGGGACTTTACCTGTACCAAAAGGACGGCGCGAAGCTAAAGCTCCCCTATGCCGTTTTGGGCAGCGAGCTTGAGGCGTTTGGAGAGGTATTGGATTCCTTTGTGCATTATCTTCAGGAAAAACCCGATTCCAGAAGCCTCTCCTATCTGGCGAGCGAGCGTCATGAGACGATCTGCTGCTATCGCTGCGGATATGAATATCGGGGAGGAAATATCTGCCCGAAGTGCGGTTACCGGAATAATGAATAGCGGATAAAAGGGGTGTGAAAGCTGTGTATTTGTGATGCACGATGAAAATGCGGGCATTTGGCAATCATGGCGGAAGGAATGAGACAAGGCTTTCCTTTCATAAGATATACAAAAATATCTGGAAAATGAAATGAAAAAAAGTTGGAAAAAAGGAATATGTCTTGTGTTGTTCTTTTCCGTTCTCTTTTTATCCGGACGTGAGGCGGCACAGCTACGGCAGGAGCATGCCATTGGCGTTATGAATCCCATCCGGCAGGCGGAAAACTGGGGGCTTGGATTTGGTGCGGAGGGTGCGCAGCCGTCGGGCAATGCAACGGCGGAGGAGCTAAAAAAATATGATGCGTTTTATGTGGGAGAGCAGGAGAAAAAGGTCATCTATCTGACCTTTGACTGCGGATACGAAAATGGAAATACAGAGCCGATCCTTGATGCATTAAAAAAGCATCATGCTCCCGCCACCTTTTTTGTCGTAGGTCATTTTCTTGAGACGGCGCCGGAAATCGCAAAGCGCATGGTGGCAGACGGGCATACGGTCGGCAATCACACCTACCACCACCCTGATATGTCCGCAATTTCGGATATGACGTCCTTTCAGAAGGAGATGGATGACGTGGCGGCGCTTTTTTACGAGACGACCGGAACGAAGCTGGCAAATTATTACCGTCCGCCGCAGGGCAAATACAGCACCGAGAATCTTAAAATGG
This sequence comes from Roseburia sp., assembly GCA_019421345.1. Classification (GTDB taxonomy): domain Bacteria; phylum Bacillota; class Clostridia; order Lachnospirales; family Lachnospiraceae; genus Roseburia. The sequence continues at coordinate 78,177 of JAHZFL010000013.1, forward strand.
CAAAAGAGCTTGGCTATCAGACATTTTTCTGGAGTCTTGCCTATGTGGACTGGAATGTGGATGCGCAGCCATCAAAGGAGGAAGCGTTTGATAAGCTTTTAAAAAGAATCCATCCGGGAGCGATCGTTTTGCTCCACACCACTTCAAAGACGAACGGAGAGATACTGGATGAGCTTCTCACAAAATGGGAGGAAATGGGGTATGAATTTCATTCCCTCGATGAGCTGGCACAGGGAAAAGCTGCTTAGCTGCTAAGAACTTTTTGGATGTTTTCATGCATTTTGGAGGAAAGTTTTAGGTATTGTTCGTATTCCTCCTCCGTAAAATCACGAAACCGTGCAGCGTCAAAATCATTGAGCGCGAGCGTAAGCTCAGGCAAAAGGCTGTGCGCGGGAGCAAGCAGCTCAATGTGCAGCGCACGCTTGCCTGATTTTTGGGAAGCAGCCGCATCTACGCCGGTCACTTTGATAAAGTTTTTGGAGGAGAGACGCTGCAGCGCAAGAGAGAGGCTGCTTTTTGTCATACCGCAAAAATCTGCAAGCTCCCTGCGGCTGTGGACCTCGTCCAGCTCGCTTAGGTGGAGCAGCAGTCTGATTTCCCGAAGACTAAGATCATTGCGGAGCGCGCACGGTTCCAAATAGCGTTCCAATAATTTGCGGCTGCGGTAGGCTTCTGCCAACACGCCTTCCTTGGCGACAGCAGCGGCATTGATTGCCGAGCGTTCCTCTCCGAGCCTTAAAACACCCGGAAGCAGTGCGGAAGGAACAGCGCCGTCGCCGGCAGCCTCGACAAAAAAGCGGTAGACAGACAGCCGCTTTTTTTCGTAATACTTTTCATCGTAAAGATTCTTATAGAAATTATTGTAATATTCAAATACCATAAATTTCATCTTAATGGTTTTGCTGATGCTCATGCCCTGACTGGCGAGCGAGCCCTTTGTCCGCACATAATAATAAATAGGAACCTGCAGGGCATAAAAGACATTGGCATGAAGGATATATTCCAGATTAAATAAAAAATCCTCGCACCAACTGATGGAGGGATCCATCAGCAGCTCATATTTTTCCACCAAATCTCTGCGGTAGAGCTTATTCCAGAGAACGCCGTAATAGAAGTCTGCCGGATTTTCCATCATATGGGCTGCAAATTCCTCGCGCGTAAGGACGCCGTTTGCCTGAATATCTCCCTTTTGTGCGACACGGTCGTCCACGACACGATAGAAATCAGAAATAACAAGGTCACAGTGATAGGTTTTGGCAGCGCGCACAAGCAGCTTTGTCGCATCGGGCGTCATCCAGTCATCGCTGTCGAGAAATTGCAGATAGGTTCCGGTTGCCTGACGGATCGCAGTATTGCGGCTGTCAGATACGCCGGTATTTTGCTTATGGATGACCCGCACGCGTGCATCAGCGGCAGCGTAAGAATCACAGATGGCGCCGGAGGCGTCGGTGCTTCCGTCATCCACTAAAAAAAGCTCGAAATTTTTGTATTCCTGGTTGAGAATGCTGTCAACGCAGCGGTTTAAATATTTTTCGGAATTATAAATCGGAACGATGATGCTTATCGTTGGGTTCATAAAATAAAATCCTCCAGATGGACATTGCGATACACAGACCGTCTGTTGTCTGTGCTAGGTATTTTAGCATATCTTTCCGTTTCTGGCTAGTATATCAGCTCTCCTGAAAGACGGGCAGGGAGCGTAAAACATCAATAAATTCCTGCTGCGTTAAATTTTCACTTCTCACGCGATATCCCACATCCTGATCCATAAATTCCGCAACATAGCACGGAACATATCCTGCCGGCTGGTCGCCGCCTTCATAGTAAGGAGACTGGTATGCGCCGATCGTCAGAGGGATTGACTGAAGCGTCGAGGCTTCCGTCGTATCGTAGTGATAGAGTACGTCCGACTGCGGCAGCTTGTGCTTGGATACCTCGATCACCAGCGTTTTTCGCAGAGGGTTATATTCCTCGGAAAAGGAATCGCTGTAAAAGAGACCGAAGTTATCAAAAACGAGAGAATCATTCTCGTAGGCGACAGTCCAGTACATCGTATCATTGACAGTCTCCGAGAGAAACGTATCGGAGTAAGGTGTCTGACAAAGCGTCAATCCGGCAGGAACATAGGCGGGAGTGAAGGAAACGCCCAAATAGTCAGTAACCTGCGTCGTGTCCCATTGCTCGGTTCGCGCAGATTCGCTGAAATAAGCGATGTCGCTCTCCGCAGTCGTATAGTCATTAAAATATAAAACACCGTCCGTCAGTTCGACCTTTGCCTGAAATTCCTCCGGCGGTACCAGATCGGAGGACTGTGCGGATATATAAGGAAGACACTGCATCAAAAAGGCTTCTAATTCCGTTTCGTTAAGCGCTGCGCTCACCTCATAATAAATGCCAAGCGCAGGCTCCAGGTAGGTAAGCGTTGTCATCCCGTTTTCCGTGCTTGTTACAAACCCGTTTCCCTTAAAATCATGGTAAAGCGAGAGAAGCGGAGAGATGATCAACTGTATCGTGACTGGCTTATCGCCGTCCAGCGTGGCATAAAGAGCCCGTACATCCTGCTCCGGGATGTGGACGGCGCTTGCGTTCAGCGCCCCATAGGAGGCAGACAAGGCATTCGACAGATAAAAGTAGTTGCCAAATCGATCCTGAACCTCCGCTAAGGAGAGCTCCTTTAGGTCATAGGTTTTGCCCTTTAAGGTCAGGGAGTCGGGGGCGATGGCATAGTCCGATTTCTGGAATAAGGGCTCTCCGTCATAGCTGACATAGGATAATTCGCTGTTTGCCGCCGTTTGGTATTGCCAGACCTTAAAATAAAGCTCCTGTAGGGAGGAGAGCAGAGAGTCGGCGTAGGTATGCATGGTTTCCTGCTCAAAGTCTGCGGCGTCCATATCGTTTTCCTCAAAATCAGTTTTGGCATACTGCGAAACATAATCTCTGGTGCGCTCCTGTAAAACGGCGTCGTTTAAGGAGAAACTCTGCGAAAAAGAACTCTTGATATGCTCGGCAGTCTCCTCGTAGACAAGCTTATAATGAAGCGCCTCTAAGAAGGCGTCCTCACTTCCATACTGTTCCAGTGCCTTTTCCTGAAAGAGAGATTGGTCGAGGGCTAATAATTCCTCGTATCTTGCCTGAACGTCTTCTTCACTGACGGAAACGGAAAAATCGTCCGCCTTTTCAAGCGTCACAAGCTCAAGTACCATACCTTCCAGAATCTCTGCCTCTGTCAGCCCTTTTTCCTTATATTTGGCAGAAATTTTATCAAATTCCTCCTGATAGACCGCTTCTCCGTTGACAGTGAGCAGAATATCTTTTTTTGGAATATCCTGACTTGCTCCCGTACTGGAGCAGCCGGTAAGTGACAAGCAAATTGCCAAAGCGGGGATAATTAATTTTTTCATGATCCGTGTCCTCCTTAACGCCGTATAAAGGAGACGCAGCGTCTCCTTTATACGGTTAGTACAATCTGATACAGCAGTAGCTGTTTAGTATTTATTCTTTGCGCTGCTCCACTGACTGTTGTGCGCAGAGCAAAGATGTTCAAATAAGCTCCAGTTCTGATCCCAGCCCTGTTTCATAACGCAGTTGTCTGTGCAGTGCTCAAGCCCGTATGTATGTCCGACCTCGTGCTGTGCGCTCTTGCAGTTCTGCGTATAGCTGTGGTCAAATACAAGCGCATAGGGCTGATTTAAGTATGCAACGCCAAAGGTAACGCTGCTTCCTGTATCAGCAACCGGTCCGGCGAAGGCGATCATAAGGTCCGCGTTTCCCTTGCCCACATGATTTGTTGCATTCTCCAGCGCGTTGTTTGCGTTGCTTGTATTACCGGCAGACCAATTTGGCTGTGAAGCGGAGTAAAAATCAATCCCAAACTGCTTCGCCAGATAATCGTCAATACGCTCTACCACTTTGTTTGCCTCATAATAGTAGTCGCTGTAGCGGCTGCGCCAGGAGTCTTCAAGCGGAGACTGTACGTTGACATTGATGGAAGCCGCTCTGCTGAGCACCTGGCTGTCTTCCCAGTTTGGCTCTGCGTTTGGCAGTTCCGGGATACTCCGAAAGCTTGCCATCTGGTTGTCCACACATTCGATCACTTGCCATGAGTCTGTCGTTTCTGCAAATGCAGCCGTTGGAAATGCAGTCATACATAAAGTGCAAGCGGTAAGCGCCGTAATCAGTTTTTTCATAAAATTCTCCATTTCTGAGCGGTCTGTCACAGGGAGAAAATGCAAAGAGCAGGGCTGCGCTTGTCATATAAGCTATCTGTTTTCGCCCGGAAACAAATAGCTGTGTGAAAAATAAGCATGGGAATGTTATTTGGCACACGGTCTCACCTGCGATATCATTCAGCGACAAAAGAATCCTTCATAAAAAATAAAACATGGGAATCACCTCTTTCTGAAATGTAAAACAAATCGTGTAGGCTTGTTCCTGTTATCTATTATATGATAGAGTGATTCTTCATATGACTGTTTTTTACAAAATAACAAATATTTTTTGTTCCGAGAGTCATTCAAAAGTAAGACGACACAGTTAGTCGTATTTAATAAGAAGAAGCATGGTATGAAAAAATCATTTTGTGGAAGATTCCATATTTTAAAACATATGGAAATTGTATATAATAGGGATAATCAATATAAATGTTTCAGGCAGCTTAAGCGGCAGGAGAAAGGCTGAGGCGCATCAGATACAGAGGAGAAGACTTTTATGAAAATCAAAAAGCGATTAATTGTAACCTTTACAGGAATCATATGTATGGCGTTTTTGTCGATCGGGATCAGTTCAAGTTCGTTGTTAGAGTCAGGAAAGAATCTTGATACGATTCAGGATGCGACGATCCCTACGGTCAATGAGATCGGAATGGTAAAGAGAAACCTGATAGCAACGCTGGCGAATACGCTGGAAATGATGATGCTCGACGACAGTGAGTACATAAAATCCTTAAAAGGGGACAACAGCTCGCATGAAAAGACAATGGCAGAGAGCATAGACTTTATTCAGCAGAATTCTAAGGGAGAGCGTCTGGCGGAGATCGACGCCCTGTTGGATCAGATCGCACAGGTGCGAAAAGAGCTGGAAACGCTCGCGGGTACGGACGAGGAGAAAGCCCTTGCGCTTTATCAGCAGGAGTTTTCTCCGCTTATCATAAAAGCTGTGACAGAGCTGGATGCGTTTACTTTGGAATATACGAAGGCATTAAACGAGGAGCTTGGAAAGCGGCAGACGAGACGTTTGGTGCTGACCTATCTGAGCATCGGTCTTTTTATTGTGGGCTGTATCGGCAGTATCAAGATCATTGCAAAACTCATCGACTCCATTATGGAGCCGATCGACGCGGTCAACAAAGCGCTGGTCGCACTCTCGGAGGGACAGTTGGGGTATCAGTTTACCTATGACACCGAGAATGAATTTCAGGAGATGTGCAATAATATCCGTTTCTCTCTGGAGGAGCTGCACAAATATGTAATGGGGATCAGCACGGAGCTCAGTGAGTTTGCAAAGGGCAATTTTGCGACGGATCATGCCGTTTCCTATATCGGGGATTTTGAGGAGATCGGAAATTCCATTGATCATGTGAAGGGACAGATCTCAGAAATCATGGAGGAGATGCAGTCCGCCTCCAAGCAGGTGGAGGTGTCCTCGGAGCAGATTTCGTCTACCTCACAGGAGCTTGCAAACGGTTCGGTGGAGCAGGCGAGCGCCGTTGAGGAGCTGACGGCGTCCATCAATGAGATTTTGGAGCAGCTTAAGACAAGCGCGGACAGAGCACGGGAGACAAGTGCAATTTCCAGACAGGCAGAGTCCGGCGCCGTATACGGAAATGAAAAGGTCAATGAGACGGCTGCGGCAATCCATGAGATTGAAGAAAAGTCAACGGAGATTGAAAATATCATCAATATCATCGATCAGATTGCGACGCAGACCAGATTATTATCCCTCAATGCGTCGATCGAAGCGGCGAGAGCCGGCGAGTCGGGCAGGGGCTTTGCCATCGTTGCAACAGAGGTCGGAAACCTTGCGGCAGAATCGGCAGAGGCGGCGAAGGGTATTAGCAAGCTGATCAACGATATGACAGTTTCCGTGAAGCGGGGCGTTGAGCTGATGGGCGAAACAGAGGAGGCACTTGCCAAAGTGGTTGATCAGGCACGCGGAATCGACAGCCATATCACAGAAATTGCAGAGGCATCGAAGGAGCAGGCAGTGATCATTGAACAAATATCATTGGGAGCAGATCAGATTTCTGCCGTCGTGCAGTCAAACAGCGCTTACAGCGAGGAGAGCGCGGCGACGGCGGAGGAATTATCAGGACAGGCTGTCTTATTGGAAAATATGATCCAGCGGTTCCGCACAAAAAAATAGAATCAGATACTTTCTGTTATGAGAATGGCTGGCACGATCGGAGAAGAACTCTGATCGTGCCAGCCATTTTTTCACATAAGAGTGGAGCGAGAAGCATGTCGCTCGTTGTTCACCTATTTTAAGTTTTTCTTTGCCGTTGAAAGCATCAGCTTTATGCGGTTGAGCTGATTGACCTCACTTGCGCCCGGATCGTAGTCGATCGCAACAATATTCGACTGCGGATAGCGGTGGCGCAGCTCCTTGATGACGCCTTTTCCGACGACATGGTTCGGCAGACAGGCAAACGGCTGCGCGCAGACGATGTTGGGCGTGCCGTTATGGATCAGTTCGAGCATCTCCCCGGTTAAAAACCATCCCTCGCCAGTCTGGTTTCCCTCCGAAACGATGTCTTTGGCGTAGGCTGCCAGCTCGTCGATGCGGGCGGGCGCGTCAAAGTTACGGCTTTTTGTAAATTCGTCGCGGGCGGCGCTCCGCAGCCACTCAAAGAAGCGGATTCCAAGCCGTCCGATCCGTTTTGACTTCCGGCTCATGCCAAGATGATCTGCTTTAAAGGCTGTATTATAGAAGCAGTAGAGCAAAAAGTCAGTCAGGTCGGGAACAACTGCCTCCGCGCCCTCCTCCTCTAATAGATCAACGAGATGATTGTTGGCAGACGGATGGAATTTCACCAAAATCTCTCCGACAATTCCAACGCGCGGCTTCTTTATGTCCAGGCGCTCCAACCGGTCAAAGTCGCGGATGATCGCACGGCACATGTTAAGAAATCTGCGGTGGGAGAGCGTCTTTTTCTGGCTGATAAAGGCGATAACTTCCTGCTTCCATTTCTCGTGAAGTGCATTGGTGCTTCCGGGAACTGCCTCATACGGTCTTGTGCGGTAGACGCAGCGCAGAAAAATATCGCCGAAGATCAATGCGTAGAGCCCGTGCTGGAGCAGCGGGAGCGTCAGCTTAAAGCCGGGGTTTGATTCCAGACCGTTTAGGTTTAAGGAGATCACGGGAACGTCCGGATAGCCCGCTTTTTCCAACGCACGGCGGATAAAACCGATATAATTGCTGGCACGGCAGCCGCCTCCCGTCTGTGAAATAATGACTGCGGTTCTTGTCATATCATAGTTTCCCGATGTGATCGCAGCCATGAGCTGACCGATGACGATCAGCGACGGATAGCATGCATCATTATTGACATATTTAAGACCGACGTCAACGCTTGTGCGGCTTGGAATGTCTGGAATGACAAAGTTATAGCCGGCAGCGCGGAACGCAGGCTCCAGAAGCTCAAAGTGGATGGGAGACATCTGCGGGCAGAGTATCGTATAATTTTTGCGCATTTCCTCGGTAAAGACAACACGATGGTAATCCGAGGAGTGAACCTCCCGTTTCGTCCTGTTTTTCTCTCGGACACGGATCGCTGAGAGCAGAGAACGGATGCGGATGCGGGCAGCGCCCAAATTATTGACCTCGTCAATTTTTAAGCAGGTATAAAGCTTTCCCGATTTTGCCAAAATATCGTTGACGGCATCTGTCGTCACGGCATCCAGACCGCAGCCAAATGAATTAAGCTGGATCATATCCAAGTCGTCACGCGTCGTTACATAGCTTGCAGCAGCGTACAGTCTGGAGTGGTACATCCATTGATCCATCACAATGAGCGGACGCTCTACCTTTTTAAGGTGGGAGATGGAATCTTCCGTGAGCACGGCAAGACCGTAGGAGGTGATAAGCTCCGGGATGCCGTGGTTGATCTCGGGATCAACGTGATAAGGGCGTCCGGCAAGTACAATGCCGTGTTTTTTATTTGCCGTCATCCATGCTAACGTCTCCTCACCCTTTTTCGAGAGTTCCATGCGTAAGACGGCAAGCTCCTTCCAGCCCTCCGATACCGCGTCGCGAATCTGCTCCTCGGTCAATCCAAAGTCTGCGGTGCAAAAGGTTTTGATAAGCTGGGAGGAGAGCGTCTCCTCGCTTGCAAAGGACATAAACGGATTTAAAAACCGCACCTGCCCCGAGGTGATCTCGTCTACGTTATTTTTTATATTTTCGGCGTACGAGGTAACGATCGGACAGTTATAGTGATTGTTGGAATCGGGAAACTCGTTGCGCTCATACGGAATGCACGGATAAAAAATAAAATCCACATTTTGATGGATCAGCCATGCGATATGTCCGTGGGTCAGCTTTGCCGGATAGCATTCGGATTCGCTTGGAATCGAGTCGATACCCAGCTCATAAATTTTTCGGGTAGAGTGCGGCGAGAGTACGACCCGAAATCCCAGCTTTCGGAAGAAAACTGCCCAAAACGGGTAATTTTCATACATATTTAAGACTCTCGGAAGTCCGACCGAGCCGCGCGCTGCCTCCTCGGCAGAGAGCGGCGGATAATCAAACAGGCGCTTATTTTTGTATTCGTAGAGATTGGGGATCTCTGACGTATGCGTCTGTTTGCCGAGCCCGCGCTCACAGCGGTTTCCGGTGATGTACTGTCGGTTTCCGGAAAACCGGTTGACGGTAAGCAGACAGTGGTTGGTACAGATTTTGCAGCGCGTCAGCTTCGTATCAAATGTAAGCGCGCTGATCTCCTCGATGGAAAGCATAGAGGTCTGAAAGCCCTCCTCATGGCGCTCTCTGGCAATTAAGGCAGCGCCGAAGGCGCCCATGATCCCCGCGATGTCGGGACGTATGCACTCGCAGCCGGAAATTATTTCAAAGCTGCGGAGGACTGCGTCATTGTAAAAGGTTCCGCCCTGTACGACGATGTGCTCGCCAAGCTCACGCGGATCAGACAGCTTGATGACCTTATAAAGCGCATTTTTTATGACGGAATAGGCAAGACCCGCAGAGATGTCGGAGACTGCCGCCCCTTCCTTCTGTGCCTGTTTGACCTTGGAATTCATAAATACGGTGCAGCGTGTGCCAAGATCGATCGGATTTTTTGCAAACAGCGCTTCCTTAGAGAAGTCCTGCACGGTGTAGTTTAAGGACTTGGCAAAGGTTTCAATAAAAGAGCCGCAGCCGGAGGAGCACGCCTCGTTAAGCTGCACGCTGTCAACCGTCTGATTTTTGATCTTAATGCATTTCATGTCCTGTCCGCCGATGTCGAGAATACAGTCGACCGCGGGATTAAAAAATGCGGCGGCATAGTAGTGGGCTACGGTTTCGACCTCGCCCTCATCCAGTAAAAATGCCGCTTTCAGCAGCGATTCCCCGTAGCCCGTGGAGCAGGAGTGCACAATTTGCGCGCCTTTGGGAAGCAGGGCATAGATTTCTTTTAGCGAGCGGATCGCAGTCGTAAGGGGGCTGCCGTCATTGCTGCTGTAAAAGGAATATAAAAGAGAGCCGTCGCTGCCAACGAGCGCAATTTTTGTGGTTGTGGAGCCGGCGTCGATGCCGAGATAGCAGTCACCCTGATAGGAGGATAAATCTGCGGTTTTTACATGGTGCCCATTGTGACGTGCGAGGAACGCCTCGTAGTCTGCCTGATCGCAAAAGAGCGGCTTTAGGCGGGCAACCTCAAAATCCATCTGAATGCCGCTGCGCAGCCGGTCGATCAGGGTCAAAAGCGTCGTCTGATGATCGTTCCGGCAGTTTAAGGCAGAGCCGATCGCGGCGAACAGATGCGAATTTTCCGGTGTAATGGCATGCGCATCATCCAGATGAAGCGTACGGATAAACGCCGCCTTAAGCTCTGATAGAAAATGCAGAGGACCGCCCAGGAATGCAACGTGTCCGCGGATAGGTCTGCCGCAGGCAAGACCGCTGATCGTCTGATTGACCACTGCCTGAAAGATCGACGCGGACAGATCTTCGCGCGTCGCTCCCTCGTTGATGAGAGGCTGAATATCTGTCTTGGCGAAAACACCGCAGCGTGCGGCAATCGGATAAATCGCCTTGTAATTTTTTGCGTATTCGTTGAGTCCTGCGGCGTCTGTCTGAAGCAGAGACGCCATCTGGTCAATAAATGATCCGGTGCCTCCGGCACAGATGCCGTTCATGCGCTGGTCTACATTGCCGCCCTCAAAGTAGATGATCTTTGCGTCCTCGCCGCCAAGCTCGATCGCAACGTCTGTTTGCGGCGCATTGTGCGAGAGAGCGGTGGAAACAGAAATGACCTCCTGCACAAATGGCACGTTCAGGTGATCCGCGAGCGTTAAGCCGCCGGAGCCCGTAATGACCGGAGCTGCCGTGATGTCTCCGAGCTTTTCATGAGCCAGCAAAAGGAGATCCGAAAGTGTCTCCTGAATATTTGCAAAGTGTCGTTTGTAATCAGCAAAAAGCAGTGTATCCTGCTCATCAAGGATTGCGATTTTGACTGTTGTCGAGCCAATATCGATCCCAAGCTTATATAACATCTCATTTTCCATAGATTTCCTCCATGATGCCTTTTGTGCGATATTTGCTTTATCGATCTGAGTAGTGCACATTACTTCTTATAATATATGACAAAAAAGAAACCATTGTACATTATACGACAGGATATATCAAATGACAATGTGAAAATGATAGGAAAATATTGTAGGATTACAATACATATGTTACAACTGAATATTTAAAAAGCAGAGATGCCT
>JAHZFL010000014.1 GCA_019421345.1 Roseburia sp.
AGGCATCTCTGCTTTTTAAATATTCAGTTGTAACATATGTATTGTAATCCTACAAGAATCATGGTGTCATATTTTTGCGGGCATGTGCATAGAATGAGGATAGAAGCAAAACTGGGGGTGCGTCAATGAACCGGAGAGAAAAACGGAGCAGGGGCTGGCTTCTTTTTGCCACCGTGTTTTTGGGATGTATGATAAGCGGATGCAGCGTGGAGGAGACCAACCGGACGAAGGTCGCGGATATTGAATATTCCATTGTGGAGGAGGATCAGATACCGGAGGAGCTCTTGGGGATGATCGAGGAGAAAAAGGCGGCAGATTTTAAAATGACTTATGAGCTTGAGGAGGACCTTTATATTGTGCGCGGCTATGGAGAGCAGGCGACCGGAGGCTACAGCATCCGAATCAAGGACTGCTACCTTACCTCAAACGCCGTTTTATTTGACACAGAGCTTATCGGACCCCGAAAAGGAGAAAATGCAGCGGTAAGTCCGAGCTATCCGTATATTGTTGTAAAAATGAAAAATCAGGAGCAGAGTACTATATTTGAATGAATATTCTTTCTATTTAAGAAAATTAAATATTTTATTTGACAAAAATTTAGTGCAATGCTAAACTAAAGCGGAGTAATATGGAAAGACAAAACGGGAGGTAGAGATATGCAGCAGCAAGACATCAGCAGGGTACGCGCATCGGTGCATCAGCAATGCGGCAGGAGGGTGTTGATTCAGCTCGACCGTGGACGCAATAAGGTGGATATTCAGGAAGGAGTCATTCAAAAGGCATATCCCAGTGTCTTTACGATATTGATCGATGATGAACAGGAGCAGAATCCTCCGCAGCTTTTGTCCTTTAGTTATTCAGACATTATTACAAGAGATATACGGATGAAGCTTTGTTAAGTGAATACCGGAATTGATGTATAAATTTCCTCTTATCCGAATAAGATGTTGAAAAAGCTTCGGATAAGGGGGAATTTTTTTGGAACTTTGTAAAGTGAAAATACATAGAAAACAGGAAATCGGTTCGGCGGTCAGTCAGATTACGCTGGACGATGATTATAATGTGCCGGATTACCGTCCGGATATTGTAAAGGTACTAAAGGAAAAGGGAGAGCTGCGCTTTGATGAGGTGAAGGCGGGAGCTGGCTTTGTGTGGGTAAAGGGCAGTCTGAGCTTTCGGGTGCTCTACCGCAGCGAGCAGGGCAATGGGAAGATTAGCTGTTTGAAGGGAGAGCTGCCATTTCAGGAAAAGTTAAATGTCGACGGTGCAAAGGAGTCTGACCAGATTGCCGCAGAGGGAGAGATCGAGGATCTTACGGTTGGAGTTATCAATTCCAGAAAGCTTAGTATCCGTGCAGTAGCAGTGCTCTCGGTGCGCGCAGAGGAGGAACTTGACGAGGAGCTGACGGCAAGACCGCAGACGGAGGGGGAGTATGAGCAGAAGCTGGTGACAAGAGAGGGAATGACGCTTCTTGCAGCAAGCCGCGACGTGTGCAGACAAAAAAGTGAGACTGTGCTGCCGTCAAGCAAGCCGAATGTGCGCGAAATTCTCTGGAGGAGCATCGAGCTGCGCAATGTGGAGAGCCGTATACAGGACGGAAAGGTACTGCTCGACGGGGAGGTGCTGATCGCGGTGCTCTACAGCGAGGAGGAGGAGACGGAACGTCTGCAGTGGTATGAGACGACGGTGCCGTTAGAATGCGGGACGGACTGCGGGGTAGAGGAGGAGGACGTCATCTGCAAGGTGAAGGTAACGCCGGTCTCCATGGAACTTGAGGTGAAGCCGGATTATGACGGGGAGGAGCGTATCCTCGTGCTGGAGCTTGCCCTTCATGTAGATATACGCGTTTGGAGGGAGGAACGGCTGGAGCTTTTGGAGGATGTCTACTCTCTGAAAAAGAAGCTGGTGCCGGTATACAGGGAGCGCATTTTAGAAAAGCTTCTTGTCAAAAATTATGCAAAAAGCAGAATTGCCGAGCAGATCGAGCTTCCAGAGACACAGGAGCGTATTCTGCAGATTTGCGCATGTGAGGGGAAGGTCAGTCTGGAGCGCAGAATGCTTGTGGAAAACGGCGTACAGGCAGAGGGAAGCATTGTGGTCGAGCTGCTCTACATTACCACCGATGACAATATGCCTGTGGGCACCGTGCGGGAGATTTATCCGTTTTCCCAGGTGATCGAGATTCCAGACATGGAAGAACCGCTGGAACTGGAGTTAGACTGCGGGATCGAGCAGCTTGCGGCAGTCATGCTGGATCAGGAGCATATTGAGATAAAGGCAGTCGTGCATCTGGAGCTTCTTGCAATCCTAAAGCAGCAGGTAAATAATATTGAGGAGCTTGAGGAGGAGGCGCTTGATATGGAGGAGCTGCAGAACCGTCCGGGGCTGATCGGCTATATTGCAAAGGAGGGAGATGAGCTTTGGGATATTGCAAAGGAGAATCACACGACGATCCGTGATATTCTGGAGACGAACGGATGGCAGGAAAAGGAGCTTGCAAAGGGAGATACTGTTTTGATCGTAAAGCAGGTGGGATAGCGTCGGGAAGAAAGCCTGTATGCACGCTGTGTCAGTGTGCATAAAAACAAAAGAAAAGCGCCATAAAAACGACGGAAATACTTGTGTGGAAAATAATGCTATGCTATGATGAACTTATACGAGTGACACTTTTGGTCTGACTGCTGTATCATATAATAGATAGGTGGCGGCAGAGCGGTCACGCAGAGAAAAAGGAGGAGAAAAAGTATGGATGAAAATAAGGAGATGAACACAGAGCCGGAAAATTCCTACGGAGCAGACGGAGAGAATCTGCAGCCGGAGAGCGGCGCGGCAGAGCAGCCGCAAGAAAACGCAGCGGCGGAGCAGCAGTCGTACTATAGCCAGCCGACGCAGCAGTCGTATTACAGCCAGCCGACGCAGCAGTCAGCGTATGGACAGTCGGAACAGCAGAGCTATGGGCAGTCAGCGTATGGACAGTCGTCGTACGGTCAGACGGGGCAGCAGAGCTATGGACAGTCAGCGTATAGTCAGACGTCTTACGGTGCATCGCAGGTTCCGCTTGATAAAAACGGTATGCCGCTTAAGAACAACTTTGCGATGAAGCTGACCTTCTCAATTTTAGAGCTTTTATGCTGCTGCGGCTGCAATATCATTGCGATGATCATGGGTATTTTAGGCTGCGTGTTTACCGTGCAGGCAAACAATGCCTACAAGGAGAACCGGTGGGAGGAGTTCCGTTCAAAATCAAAGACAGCGTCTATTTTCTTATGGGTAGGATTCGGCTTTGCTGTGCTTTACGGTATTTACATGATTTTCTTATGGACGATCGGCGGCGTGGGGCAGCAGTTTATGCAAGGCTTTGAGGAAGGATATAATTCCGCATACTATGACGATTACAATACGGATGACTACTATACGGATGATTATGATACAGACGACTATTTGTCTGACGACTCTGCGGGCGATGTACAGACACAGGAGCCGCAGCCGCCGGTTGAGGTAGCGTCCGGAACAGGCTTTGTGGATCCGACGATCACTCTGAATGGAGTGACGGTGACATTCCCTCTTACCTATGCGGAATTTGCAGCCCAAGGATTTTCTGTTGAGGCAGAGGATCAGGAGTATGTGCTCAATCAGGATGAATATGACGATGTTACATTTTATGATGCAAACGGCGCAGAGGTCGGAGAGGTTTATATTGGAAACGAGACAGAGGGAGCGCTTGCGATGAAGGATTCTATGGTATTCGGCGTTTATATTGAGGATTCTGATATTGCGAATGGAACGACATTTTCTCTGCCGAACGGTCTGACGCATTATGCGACAGGCGAGGATTTCATGAAGGCCTACAGTGAGCCTGATTACAAGTATGATGATCCGGAGGAGCCGGAGTATAAGGTTTATCAGTGGTACAATCACAGTGATATGTATTATGATACAGACGATAATTCCATTGCAGTAGGCTTCTATGGAGGAGAGTTTGACATGCTTGATCTGCGTTTCATCGGCTGGAACTAATCCTTAAGTATTTGTGAAATTCTTTAAATTCTAACAAATTTATAATGTTTTATGATAAGATAGGGTTATCGCGGGGAAGGTGCGGTAGCCCTGTTTTTGTTACTTTATAGGAAACTTAGTTCCCTATAAAGTAAAACCCTGCGGGAGATCGCACTGCGGCGGAATGGAATCATGTCGCTGAAGCGACCCGCCGCTTTTCACTAACACAATGGATAGTATTTACGATAATCAGAGGAGATGCTTTATGAATTTAAGGAAAGCATTAAAGGGAAACAACGATCAGCGGAAAAAACGCACGGCAATGCTGCTGTTGCTTGTGCTTGGAATTGGCTGCGCCAGACCGATTGCTGCGGATGTGATCGGTGATGCACAGAAGGAAAAGGAAAATGCACAGGCGAATCTGAATGAGATCAACCGACAGATCCAAGGTATTCAGGCGGCGCAAAACAGTTTGCAGGCGGAGATGGCAGGCTATGATGAACAGTTGATGGCGGTTTTGACGGATATGGAGCTGCTGCAAAGTGATATGGAGCTTCAGGAGCAGGAGATCGCGCAGGCGAATGTTGATCTTGAAAATGCGACGCTGGAAAAGGAGAAGCAGTATGAAGCGATGAAGGTGCGCATCCGGTACATGTATGAGAATGGTGAAGCATCTTTGCTGGCGGCGCTTGCCAATGCGGACGGAATGAGTGATTTTTTAAACCGTGCGGAATATGTTTCGGATGTATATGAATATGACAGAAGGCTGCTGACGACGTATGAGGATGTGGTTCGTCGGGTGGAGGAGCTGACTGTGCAGTTGGCGGATGAGATGGCAGAGATGGAGATGATGAAGGTATACTATCAGGAGGAGCAGGCGTCTCTGGAGCAGATCATCGCGCAGAAGCGTGCGCAGATGGAGAACTTTGACAGCCAGTTGTCAAATGCCCAGGTGCTGGCGCAGCAGTATGCACAGACGATCAAGCAGCAGAATCAGATTATCGCAAAGGAGAAGGAAAAGGCAGCTATGCAGGCGGCTGCGAATGCGAACAAGAAGCCAAATAACGGCGGACAGAATGCGCCTGAAAATACGGGTGGGGAGATACCGCCCCAGAATACGGGCAGCGGTTCCTCTACCGGGCTGACGGACGGAAACTTAAATCCCGGCTATGCGACCGGAATAAACGGCAATGACGTTGTCGCATATGCAAGCCAGTTTCTCGGCAATCCGTATGTGCTTGGAGGGACAAGTCTGACAAACGGAACGGACTGCTCTAATTTCACAATGGCAGTTTACCAAAAGTTTGGAATTTCGATCCCGCGTACTTCGTATGGACAGAGAACCTGCGGACAGGCGGTCAGCTATGAAAATGCAAGACCCGGCGATTTGATCTGCTATGCAGGTCATGTTGCGATCTATGTCGGGGACGGGCGCATTATCCACGCCTCCAATCCGCGGACAGGAATCTGTTACGGAAACGCAACCTACCGCACTATCGTGGCGGTGCGCCGTGTGCTCTAGAAGATAGGTGGAGGGGAAATTGTATTTTTGAACAGCGCGTGGTATAATTTGTGGAAGAATCAGGTCAAACAGGAGTAAAGGAGGATGTGATATGCAGTTAAAGCAGTTGCAGGATGATATGATCGCCGCAATGAAGGCGAGAGATAAGGTACGAAAGGACGCGCTTTCCGTGCTCGTATCGGCGGTGAAGAAGTGTGCGATCGACGAGGGATGCAGGGAGGATGTGCCGGAGGCATTGGCAGACAGTGTGATCTTAAAGGAGATCAAGTCTGTCAAGGAACAGCTTGAAACCTGTCCAAAGGATCGGGAGGAGCTGCGGGCAGAGTATCAGGCGCGCTATGATATTTTTATGGAATATGCTCCAAGCATGATGTCTGCCGAGGAGGTAGAGCAGTTTATAACCGAGAATTTTGCAGAGCTGCTTGCCGGCGGGAATCAAGGGCTTGTTATGAAAAGCGTCATGCCGCAGCTTAAGGGAAAAGCGGAGGGCAGCGTCATCAATGCAGTTGTTAAAAAGCTGTGCGGAGCGTCATGAAACAGAAACTAAAGGTCACGGCGGTGCTGCTGCTGATCGTGCTGGTTCTTGGTATTTTTTCTGTTACAGAATATGAAAGCCGCAGGGAGCTTGTGTTTGCAAAGTCGTTGGATGAGGTCATCGTTACGGTAGATCAAAAGGAGCTTAAGCTTTCCGAGCTTGCGTTTTATGTTGCCTATCAGGAGCAGCAGATCGAGGCGGCGGCACGCATCTATAATCCCGATAATACGAATGAATACTGGAGTCTGCACGGGAATCGTATGTTTCTGAGGGACGAGGGCAAGCAGGCGGTGTTAGACATGGCGGTGCACGATGAGATTTTTTATCAGATGGCAGTTGCAGAGGGCTTGGAGCTGACGCCGCAGGAGGAGGAGCATATCGCAAATGACAGATATGATTTCTGGAGCGATCTGGGTGAGGAGGAGCGCGCGGCTCTTGGAATTTCCGAGGATACGCTGCTTTGGAGCATCCGAAAGATCGCGCTTGCAGAGAAGGAGCAGCAGCTTTTGGCAGAGATAAAGCAATGCAGCTTTGAGGAATATTCACTTGGCGGGCAGGCGTATGAGCGGCTGCTTTCGGAGCATGAATATACGGTTGCAGAGGATATTTGGGAGCGGGTTCCGTTCGGCTCCGTGACGGTGAAGCATTAGACGGGCAGAAAATAAAAGAAAAGAAGCGGGAAAATGGCGGTAAAAATAAATCGAAATGCTCCCTGCTGGTGTGGGAGCGGCAAAAAATATAAGGTGTGTCATCAGAGCTTTGATGAAAGAATCGCGTTTGCGGCAGCAAGAGGACAGATTGTACCGCCGCGTGAGATCATTAAAAATGAGAAACAGATTGCAGGGATTCGGGAGAGCTGCAAGATCAATATTGCGGTTCTCGACGAGATAGAGGAGAAGATTCATGCGGGAATGGACACGGCGCAGATCGATCAGATCGTATATGAATTGACGACAAAGCTTGGCGGTGTGCCGGCGCCCCTGCATTATCAGGGGTATCCTTATAGCGTGTGCACCTCTGTCAACGATCAGGTTTGTCACGGGTTTCCCTCAAAAGAGGTTATTTTGAGGGAGGGGGACATTATCAACGTGGATGTCTCGACGATTTTGAACGGATATTTTTCGGATTCCTCGCGGATGTTTTGTATCGGCGAGGTCAGCCCCGAAAAAAAGCGGCTTGTTCAGGTAACTAAGGAATGTGTAGAGCTTGGCTTAAAAGAGGTAAAGCCGTGGGGCAATCTCGGAGATATGGGGCAGGCAGTCCATGACCATGCGTTTGCAAACGGCTATACGGTTGTACGAGAGATTGGCGGGCATGGCGTGGGTCTTGCATTTCACGAGCAGCCGTGGGTTGGCTATAACAGCAAAAGGGGCGAGGAAATGCTTATGGCGCCCGGTATGATCTTTACGATAGAGCCGATGGTCAATATGGGCGGCGCGGATATTTTTATAGATGATAAGAATGAGTGGGAAGTATACACGAAGGACGGGATGCCGTCTGCACAGTGGGAAATTATGGTTCTTGTGACAGAGGAGGGACATGAGGTTCTCTGCTGGTAGGAAGGAATTGCGGCGGACCGTTTTGGTCCGCCGCTCTTTGGATCAGGAGCTATTGCATATGGATAAGAGGGGATGAGAAGCCTGCATCCCGTGTGAAGCAGTTATTAGGGCAAAAAAGGAGGGAACAGTCAATGGAAAAGGGCTTAAGGGAAGTACTGACGGAGGAGTTTTCTTTTTGGGAAAAGCTAAGCGATACAGAGCGGGAGAAGCTTTTGGCGGGCACGACGCGCAAGGCGTACGAAAAGGGCGGCATGGTGCACTCCGCCAGTGAAAAATGTCTGGGTCTGATCCTGGTGGAGCAGGGAAGGCTGCGCGTATATGTGGAATCGGAGGAGGGACGGGACGTCACTCTTTATCGGTTAGAGCCGGGAGACATCTGTACCCTGTCGGCGTCCTGCTTTATGAATGAGATCACGTTTGAGGTGATGATCGAGGCGGAGACCGACAGCCGGATCGTGCTGATCAATCCGTCTGTTTTTCAGCGGATCACAGCGGAAAATATTTACGCAGAAAATTATCTGTACAAGCAGACAGCATCGCATTTTTCGGATGTGATGTGGGCGATGCAGCAGATTTTGTTTTTGAGCTTTGATAAGCGTCTGGCAATGTTTCTGCTGGATGAGACTGCGAAAACAGGAGAGCTTACGCTTGCCATGACGCATGAGCAGATCGCAAAATATATCGGAAGCGCGCGAGAGGTTGTGTCGCGGATGCTTAAGTATTTTGAGGCGGAGGGCTATGTAAAGCTTTCGCGCGGCAGGATCACGGTCACAGACACGGACGGTCTGGAGACGTTGATCTGACAGTTTTTGATTTACATTTTCAGAAAGAATGGAGGGGCTATGGAGGGAAGGATTTCAGGAAGAACGAAGGTCTTTGCGCTGCTTGGTTCACCGGTCAGCCATTCCGGCTCTCCGGCGATGTATAATTACAGCTTTGAACGTCTTGGGATTGATGCCGTCTATGTGGCATTTGATATTCCGCTTGCCAAAACGAGAGAGGCGGTAGAGGCGGTGCGGACGCTTCCGCTGTGCGGGTGCAATGTGACAATGCCCTGTAAAACAGAGGCGGTGAAATATCTTGACGAGTTTTCGGCGGCGGCGCGGCTAAGCGGCGCGGTAAATACGATCGTCAATGAAAACGGTCGGCTAAAGGGCTACATGACAGACGGAGAGGGCTTTGTCCGCAGTCTGCGGGAGCATGGCGTTTCGGTTGCCGGAAAAAAGCTTGTGATCGCAGGAAGCGGCGGCGCGGCAACGGCGATCCAGGTACAGTGCGCGCTGGACGGGGCAAGGGAGCTTGTGATTTTCAATCGGACCGCAGAAAAAGCAAGGAGGACGGCAGAGCGGATCTGTTCGGAGATTTCGGAGTGCACGATCAGGGTCTGCGAGCTGGCGGATCAGCGTCTGCTGGCGGAGGAAATGCGCACGGCGGATATTTTTGTCAATGGAACGAGCGTTGGAATGGCGCCGGAGGTGGACAAAAGCGTGGTGGAGGATGCGAAGGCCTTCCGGCAGGGACTTGTTGTGGCAGATATTGTATATCATCCGAGAGAGACGAGATTGCTGCGCGAAGCGCGTGCGGCGGGCTGTGTCTGTATCGGCGGGACGGGAATGCTGCTGTGGCAGGGAGCGGCTGCATTTTCACTTTATACGGGGCAGGAAATGCCGGTCGCGGAGGTAAGAGAACGCTTTTTTGATTTATAGAATACTTTTGTCGGGATGAAAAAGTCTAAAAGAATGTGCGGCGGCAGAACGCAGCCTGCGGAAAATGTGTATGCACGGGACTTTTTGTAAGAGAGGAAGATGGCGGTGAATAATATTTATCTGACCGGATTTATGGGAACGGGAAAAAGTACGATTGCGGGATTGCTGGCAAAGCAGATGGATACCATGTGCATGGATTTGGATGCCCAGCTTGAGCGGGAGCAGAAAAAAAAGATTTCAGAGCTGTTTGACGCCCACGGGGAGGCATATTTCCGGGAGCTGGAGACGGCGCTTTTAAAGCGTCTGGAGCTTAGGGAGCGTCTTGTCATATCGTGCGGCGGCGGCGTTGTTTTAAGGGAGGAAAATATAGCGTCCATGAAAAGCGGCGGTAAGATCGTTCTTTTGACGGCAGAGCCGGAAACTGTATGGGCGCGTGTGCGGGGGAGACAGAGCCGTCCGCTGCTTAGGGGCTGTCAGGGAGCTTTTGACATAGAAAAATTGATGGAGCAGCGCAGAGCGTACTATGAGGCAGCGGCGGATGTTGCCGTAAAGACGGACGGGAAAACGCCGCGTGAGGTTTGCGGAGAAATACTGGATTGGGCTTGCGGTAACGCGCAGATGTGAGGGCAGACGATGAATTTTGATTTTTTGAAGGAATGTCAGAGCGGGACAGAGGAACTTTGTGGGCTGCTTGACGCGGTCAGGGCGGATCTGGAGGCGGCGGAGCAATGCTATTTTCAGTCTCCGCGTGAGAGCGGCATTTTTTTGCGAAGAGTTGCAGAAAAAATCTGCTTGATCTACAATGCGTACTATGAGCTCGGCTTTCCTGCGGAAACGTCGCTGGAGGGCTTTCTCTGTTATACGGGCGAGGAGGCGCATAATGCGGCGGTAAGCCGCTTTTTGAGCGCGGTCAGAAAGGAACAGAGAGACCGTTTGAACAAGCTGCGCGTGCTGGGAGACGATTGCATGGGCGGTGAGGCGGCACCGGATCGGGGGATGGCGTTTTCGGATCGGATGGCGCAGAACGCGCGGCGCATGATGGAGACGGTCATGGAGGTCTTAAAGGAGCTTTGTCAAAAGGTTTATAAGCGGGAGACTGCATCAGACATCTTTTTTTCCGAGGAGCGGATGGCAGACGGTGAGGACGGACATGCCAAATCAGAAGATAAGCAGGAGCGGCAGGGGCTTTTTGGGTTTTTGCGTGCCGGTATTTTCTCAAGAAAAAATTAAGAAAATGTTTCTGGTATCCGTGGGAGAAACATGCTAGGATAAACAGGAAATAAGAGAGCGTGCACAGGTCTTGGGGAGAGACGGGAGGGAATGCACAAATTATTAAAAACAGGCGCAGATTTTCTTTTTCCGCCGCGTTGCCCGGTCTGCGACAGGGTCATTCTGCCGGACGAGGAGCTATGTAGGGGATGTGAAAAGGAGCTTTTGCCGGTTTTAGAGCCTGTCTGCACAAGCTGCGGAAAGCCGGTCGGGGATGAAAGACAGGAGTATTGCGGCGACTGCGCGGGAAAGAGGCACAGCTTTTGTCAGGGAAAGGCGGTGTTTGTATACCGCGGAGGGATCAGGCAGTCTATGTATCGCTTTAAATATGCCAATCGGAGAGAATACGCACAGTTTTACGCGAGGTATGCCGTGCGGCTGCATGGAGCGTGGCTTAGGAGAAAGCAGGTGGAGGTCATCGTACCGATCCCGATGTACCGCAAAAAGCAAAAAAAGCGCGGCTACAATCAAGCCGAGGTCTTTGCGCGTGCGCTGGGGCGTGAGACGGGGCTTCCGGTGGAAGGGCGGCTTCTCGTGCGAAACAGGGACACTGTGCCGCAGAAGGAGTTAAACGACAGGCAGCGCAGACAGAATTTAAAAAATGCTTTTCAATTAGTACCGGATATAGTAAAATATAGGAAGATATTACTGGTAGATGATATTTATACGACAGGGAGCACAATGGATGAGGCGGCAAAGACGCTGCTTGCGGCAGGCGCAGAACAGGTTTATTACATCTGTGTGAGCATTGGAGCGGGATTCTGACGGATAGATGGGAGGACTGGAGATGGATGTAAGAAATTGTAAGGTATGCGGACGGCTATTTAATTATATCGGAGGAGCGCCGTATTGTCAGTCATGCAGGAACGTATTGGAGGAGAGGTTTCAGGAGGTGAAGACCTATCTGGACAGGAGACCTCACGCAACGATCGGGCAGGTTTCCGAGGAGCTGGATATTTCTGCCAAGCAGATTAAGGAATGGATTCGGGAGGAGCGCCTTTCCTTAACGACTGCGGGCGCGGACGGGATCGTGTGCGAGCAGTGCGGAACACCGATCTGCACCGGAAAATATTGTGATAAATGTAAAGCCAGCATGGCGAATACGCTGGCTGGCGCTCTTGCTAAGCCAAAGGTGCCTGAGGATTCGCAGCGGGAGTATGACGGGAATCGTATGCGGTTCCTATAAGAAAGAAAGACAGAGTCTGCGGCGTTAGGTTCTGTCTTTTTTACTTTTTCTTTGAAACTGAAGCACATTATGATATAATAAACGATAAGAATGCGTAATTGCGTGCAAATTTCAGGAAAGAGGCTGCGTGGTTGCGGGAATCAGAAAGGATAAGACTGCTGTATGGTAAATGAAGAACGTTTACAGCATATGATCAGGCTGTCGCAGTTTGATGAAAACGACGGCAAGAGCTGTAAGCCGATGACTCAGTATGCAAGGAAGGATTATGTGGCACTGCAGATGCTGATCAGCTTTGTCACGGGAACGCTCAGCTATGTGCTGCTGTTTGGCTTGTGGGCGCTGCAGTCGGTCGATGAATTGTTTGCGTGGATCAACACGATGGAGATTCAGACACTCGTGATGATTTTTGTATTGACTTATCTGGCATTTTTAGTATTTTACCTCGGAGTGACCTATATTGTATTTCATGTCAAGTATACGGAAGGGCGGAAAAAGGTCAAGAAGTATTATGCAAGCTTAAAGAAGGTCAATCAGATGTACGAGCGGGAAGAACGGCTGCGGACGGATCGTGCAGAATGGGAATAGGCAGGAGGAGATTATGACAGCCATATTGGAACTAAAAGAAAAGATGGTGCGTTTTTACGGGAAGAACGAGGCGTACCTTTTGCCGGTGATAAGATTTATTCTGGCATTTGTTGTGTTTTTGATGATCAATTTGAATATCGGATATATGGAGCGTATCAGCAGTATACCGGTCGCGCTCATTCTGGCGCTGCTGTGTTCGATCCTTCCGGTACGGATGACGATGCTGATCGCTACGGCGGTGATTCTGCTTGATATGTACGCGCTGTCTCTGGAGGTGTGTCTTGTAACATTTCTTTTATTTGCGCTGATCTATCTGCTTTATTTCCGCTTTGCGCCAAAGTACGGCTACGATGTCCTGTTGTCGGCGGTCTGCTGCAGACTTTCTATTCCGTATGTGATGCCGCTTGGTATGGGATTACTTCGTGAGGTGTATGCAGTATTTGCGCTGATCTGCGGAAATGTTGTATATTTTTTCCTCGACGGAGTCAAGAATAATGCAAAGGTCATCAGCGGGGCGATTGATGTTGAGGGAGAGGATACGTCGATGTTTTCCGTTGCGCTTAACCAGCTCATCGGCAACAAAGAGATGTATCTGGTTTGCGGCGTGATGGTCGTGACGCTGCTGATCGTCTATGTGGTCCGCAGAATGTCGATCGAGAATGCATGGTGTGTGGCGATCATCTCAGGCGCGCTGTTTGAAGCGGCAGCTCTGACTGCGGGATATATGCTGCTTGGAATTTCCGGAAAACTGGTCGGTGTTTTGGTGGGGACTACCGTTTCCGCTCTGATCGCGCTGCTGCTGCAGTTTGTTTTCTTTAATCTGGATTATTCCAGAACGGAGCGTATGCAATTTGAGGATGACGAATATTACTATTATGTCAAGGCTGTGCCGAAGGTGTTTATTTCGGGCACGGATAAGCAGGTAAAGCGCTTCGGCGGAAGAAATGATGGCAGGGAGCGCATGGCAAAAAGGCAGTTTGTAAGAGAGATGGATATTGACGAGGATTTATTAGACTAATTTTAAGGAAGTGACGACGTGCAGAACATGTTAGCGACATTAGACGCCTTTTGGAATAAGGTATCTGTGTACATGAATTTGCCAAAAATAACGACCACGGATATTGTGGAAATTATCATAATTGCATTTTTATTTTACTATATGCTTCTGTGGATCAAGAATACGAGAGCATGGGTGCTGCTGCGGGGGCTGATGGTGATCCTGCTGTTTGTTCTGCTTGCGGCAGTTTTCCAGATGAATACGATTATCTGGATCGCCAAGAATACGCTCAATATTCTTTTGATCGCCCTTGTCATTATTTTCCAGCCGGAAATGCGCAAGGCGCTTGAGAATCTTGGACGTAAGAATATTCTCGCGTCCTTGCTTCCGTTTGATTTTTCAAAGGGGGAAACTGCGAAGTTTTCCGACCGTACGATCACGGAGATGGCGAAGGCGTGCTATGAGATGGGAAAGGTCAAGACGGGTGCGCTGATCGTCGTTGAGGATAATATCGTCCTTTCGGAGTATGAACGGACGGGAATCGCGGTCGACGGAGTGGTGAGCAGTCAGCTTTTGATCAATATTTTTGAAAAGAATACGCCGCTGCACGACGGCGCGGTTATCGTGCGGGGCGACCGTATCGTTGCGGCGACCTGTTATCTGCCGCTGACGGACTCGCTGACGATCAGCAAGGATTTGGGCACGAGACACCGCGCGGCGGTCGGTATCAGCGAGGTGAGCGATTCGTTGACGATTGTTGTGTCCGAGGAGACGGGAAGGGTGTCGATCGCCTTAGGCGGCGAGCTTTACCGGAATGTGGATGCAGACTTTTTAAAGAATAAGCTTGCGTATCTGCAGCACCGCAAGCAGCAGGCTTCTAAAATTGAATTATTGAAAAGGAGGCTGAAGCATGTTAAAGAAGCTCGGTAAAAGAATCACAAACAATTTTGGCCTCAAGCTGCTGGCGGCTCTGTTTGCAATTGTGCTCTGGGTTGCGGTGATCAATATTGACGATCCCACGATCATACTTCCTTTTACGACGAGCGTCACTGCGGAGAACACAAGCTATCTGACGGCGCAGAATAAATATTTTGAGGTGCTAGACGGGAAGAATACCGTGACATTTAACGCATCCGCAGAACGCAGTATTCTGACGGAAATGTCGAACTCTGATTTCTCGGCGACTGCCGATATGGAAAAGATTGAATATAATGAAGATACAGGGAACTACCGCGTGCCGGTCACGATCACGCCGAAGCGGTATAATAATAAGGTGACGGTGACGTCCAAGCAGCTTTATCTTGGGGTTTCGCTTGAGGATTTGGGAACGAGCCAGAAGGTGATCACACCGGTGACAAGAGGCACGGTGGCAGACGGCTGTGCGCTTGGTACGCTTGAGATCGTAGGCTCCAACCTGCTGAAGGTATCAGGACCTGCCTCGATCATCAGTCAGATCGATACGGCGGTAGCTGCGATCAATGTGGACGGTGTTTCAACGGATGTCACGGACAGTGTGGTTCCGGTGCTCTATGATGCGGACGGGAATGTGATCGATACGACAAGGCTGAAGCTGAGCCTTAGTACCGTCACGGTATCGGCGCAGGTTTTGAGCACGAAGGATGTGGCGCTTAGCTTTGAGACCATGGGAAAACCGGCAGACGGTTATATGCTTACGGGAATCGAATATCCGCTTGAGACGGTCCGTATCAAGGGAGAGAGCGCGACACTCAACACGGTAAACAAAATTTCGATTCCAAAGGAGGTCTTAGAGGTAACGGATATTACGGAGGACCTTGTGCGGACGGTGGATATTACCTCCTATCTGCCGGAGGGAACAGCGCTTGTGCTTGCGTCTGATGCAAAGGTAGATGTTACGGTAAAGGTGGAGGCTGTGGTAAAAGAAAGCTTTGAGGTGCCGACTGCCAATCTGGCTGTAAACAACTTAAGAGAGGGATACCGCCTTGAATTTGAGGAAGATGTCGTTCCGGTTGAGATCAGCGGTCCTTCGAGCATCATTTCAAATCTTGAGGCGAAGGATATTAAGGGGACGGTAAATGCAAACGGAACAGGCACGGGAAAGCATCAGATGACGGTTGATCTGACGCTGGAAAAGTATTGCTGGCTGACAGAGACGATCAAGGTGCCGGTGCAGATTACCGGAAATGAAGGTGCGACTGCAGAGGAAACGCCACAGAACCAACAGAACGGGCAAGGCGGCGAAGCGGGACGCGACGTAGTTTCGCCGACAGAGACGACAAATGATTCTGCGGCAGGAACAACGGTGATGTAAAAAAATCGGATAGAGTGGAGGAAAAATAAATGGCTAGAATGTTTGGTACAGACGGAGTGCGCGGAGTGGCAGGCTCTGAGCTTACGATAGAGCTTGCGACAAAGCTTGGGCAGGCAGGGGCTTATGTGCTGACAAAGGAGCAGGAGCACCAGCCGACGATCATTGTCGGATGTGATACGAGAATTTCAGGGGGGATGCTTGCAAGCGCGCTGATGGCGGGAATCTGTTCGGTCGGTGCAAATGCGATCTTTGTTGGCGTGATGCCGACGCCTGCGATCGCTTATCTGACAAGAAAGCATAAGGTGGATGCTGGTGTTGTGATTTCTGCCTCCCATAATCCGATGGAGTTTAACGGAATCAAATTTTTTAACGGGGCAGGCTACAAACTGCCGGATGCCCTGGAGGACGAAATCGAGGCGCTGATCCGCAATGAGATGAAGGATGTGGTGCTGCCGACAGGCTCCGGCATCGGGAAGATTGAGTACGGTTTTGATCTGAGAGATGAATATGTGGAATTTATCAAAAAATGTGTGCCGGTCGATCTGACGGGCAAGAAGATTGTGATAGACTGCGCGGAGGGCGCTTCCTATTACACCTCTGTTAAAGCACTTACAGACCTTGGCGCGGAACTTGTTGCGATCCATACAAAACCGGACGGTACAAATATCAATGCAAATTGCGGCTCGACGCATATGGATGAGCTGAAGGCGCGTGTCGTTTATGAGAAGGCGGATATTGGCATTGCATTTGACGGAGACGCGGATCGGATGCTGGCGGTGGATGAGAACGGCGCGCTGATCGACGGAGACCAGATCATGGCGATCTGCGGTCTTTATATGAAGCAGCAGGGAACCTTAAAGAACGATACGATGGTCGTGACGGTCATGACAAATCTTGGGTTTACGCTGATGGGGCAGCGTGAGCAGATTCATATCGAAAAGACCAAGGTCGGGGATCGTTATGTGCTTGAATGTATGTTGGAGCACGGTTATAATCTCGGCGGCGAGCAATCCGGTCATGTCATTTTCTTAGATGATAACACGACAGGCGACGGACTGTTAAGTGCGCTGCATTTATTGGAGGTGCTGGTAAAGACAGGAAAGCCGTTGTCAGAGCTGGCTTCGGTGATGGAGGTATTACCGCAGGCGCTTGTGAACGCGAAGGTGCCGAATCATAAGAAAGAAAGCTTTTTGGAGTATCAGGAGATTGCAGATGCGATTGCCTGTGTGGAAAAAAAGTTTAACGGAGAGGGCAGGGTGTTGATCCGTCCATCCGGCACAGAGCCGCTTGTGCGTGTGATGATCGAGGGAAAAGAGCAGAGCGTGATCGAGGAAGAAGCAAAAAAGCTGGCGGAGCTGATCACAAGGAGTATGTTGTAGGGAACAAAGGGGCGCACAGGGCTTTTTGTGCGGTTTTAAGGATAGGGATGAAAGGGAGAAGAAGCTATGGTTAGTCAGAAGGTTCAGATTAAGAACCCGACCGGACTGCATTTAAGACCGGCGGGTATTTTGTGTAAGGAAGCCATGCAGTTTAAGGCGCATATTATTTTCCATTATGGGGAAAATACAGCGAACGCCAAGAGCGTTTTAAGCGTGCTTGGCGCATGTATTAAAGCGGGAGACGAGATTGAGCTGGTGTGCGACGGAGAGGATGAGACAGAAGCGCTGACGGCACTTGTGTCAGCCATTGAGGGAGGTCTCGGTGAGTAAGCATAGGAGAGGATTTTTAGTTTCCTCGCGATAAATTGCTTCGAAATGGAGAGTATTATGAAAAAGATTTTGGTGACGGGCTGCAACGGGCAGCTTGGTCGTGCGATCCGCACGGAATATGATGGGCAAGCGGTAGAGTTTATCAACACGGACGTCATGGAGGCAGAGGGCGTGAGGGCGCTTGACATTGCAGATATTGACGCGGTGCTTGCACTTGTAGAGTCGGCAAAGCCGGATGTCATCATAAATTGCGCGGCACATACAAATGTGGATGCGTGTGAGAAGGAGTGGGATGCGGCGTACCGCATCAACGCGATCGGACCGCGAAATTTAAGCATTGCGGCGGCAAAGGTTGGCGCGAAGCTGATCCATGTGTCGACCGATTATGTATTTGAAGGAAACGGAACGAAGCCGTATACAGAGTTTGATCTGCCAAATCCGGTCAGCGCCTATGGAAAGACAAAACTTGAGGGGGAGCGGTTTGTGCAGGCGTTTGCACAGCGGTATTTTATTTTTCGGACAGCTTGGCTGTATGGAGACGGAAAGAACTTTGTAAAAACAATGCTGCGCCTTTCCGAAAATCATGAGGAGGTAAGCGTTGTGTGCGATCAGAAGGGCTCGCCTACAAGCGCAAAGGAGCTGGCGCGCGCCATTTGTCATTTTGAACCGACAGAGAATTATGGTGTGTTTCACGCTACCTGTGAGGGAGACACGAACTGGGCAGCGTTCGCGGAGGAAATTTTTGCGCGGGCGGGTGTGCAGACACGCGTTCGCCATGTGACCAGTGAGGAGTATGCGCGCATGAATCCGGCGTCTGCAGAGCGTCCTGCCTACTCGATTTTGGACAATTACATGATGCGTCTGACAGATGGCTACCGGATGGCAGACTGGCGGAGTGCACTGGATGAGTATATGAAAACATTGGAGAATATTGGAGCATAAGATATGGAGAAGCCAAAGCAGAGGAGCGCTGTGATAAGAGAGGAGATACGGAATTATGGGAAGCAATACGGGATGCTGCTCTTAGTATCTCTGGCAGCCGCTGTCCTTTGCTATGGCTTTCTTGTTTTTTCGGGAACGATCCGCATTGACACGGAGGAGCTGATGAACCATCCGGGTTCAAAGCTAGGCTGGCTCTCCATCGGTCGGTTCGGGCTCGCCTTTTTAAAGGATATACTGGGATTGCAGACGCATCATATGGTCTGGAGCGGTCTGCTGTTCTTTTTGTTTTTCTGGCTTGGAGCAAATCTGCTGACCTTTGGCATTTACCATTTTTCCGGTGGAAAGTCTTATTCGTATTGGATTTTTCTGCTGCTTTACAGTACGTCAAATATCTGGAGCTATCAGGTTTATTTTTCGGTGCAGCAGGCAGAGGTGGCGTGTGCGATGCTCCTGCTGGTGTCGGCGGCATTTTTGTCAGTACAGGCAGTATTTGAGAAAATGGGAGCTGCTCGCATCTGGCGGCTTTTGGTATCCTTTGTCCTGCTTGTGCTGGGGCTTGGCGCATATCAGGCGCTGGCGGTCTATTATATCGCAGCTTGTCTGATCTTTTTTCTGGTGGGGATCGGGCGCGAAACAGGGATAGAACAGAAGCAAAAGGACGGGCGGCTGCTTTTGCGCTGCATTGGTCTTGTCTTATTTTTTGCCTGTGCGTATGCGGCTTATGCCGCTATCGCAGACACATGGTTTATGGCGGGGGCAGATTATATGAATGCGCAGTCGGGGTGGAGCAGATACCCGGTGACTGACTGTATCAAAAACGTACTGCGCACGGCGAAGAACCTGCTGTTTGCAAGCGGTCCGCGCAACTTTTCTTTTTACCCTGCGGCAGCTTTGTTTACTGCAGTGTGGCTTGTGAGGATTTTTGCGGGCATATATGGAAGGCAAGGCGGCAGGCGTTTTGTGCTGTGGCTTTTGGCTCTGACCGCATTGCTGGCATCTCCCCTTTTTATGACGATTTATATGGGAGAAATGCTGGTGACACGCGCGCAGTTTGCACTGCCGCTTGCGGCAGCGTTTCTTGGTATGTATGCGATAGATGGGCTGTCGGAACGGGTAAAAAGGGAGACAAAAGCGCAGGAGCAAAAAAGAACCGCGGGCGTTTGCGTGTGGGCGAGGAGGCTTGGCATTGTCTTTGTGTCTGTCGTACTGCTGGGGCAGTGTACCTATAATCTGCGGCTTGCCTATACGGATCAGGTGCGGTTTGAAGATGATGCGGCAAAGACCGAGCAGCTTCTTACTTTGCTTGCAAAGGCAAACGGAGGGACGCTGCCGACACAGCCGATTGCGTTTGTCGGCTATCAGCAGGCGGAGCTGCCGAAATGGTGCAGACGGACGGAGATGTATGGCTGGTCGTTTTATGAGTGGGATTATGACAGCAATAGACCTACGGGAGCAACGCACCGGATCGTAGGCTTGATACAGGCACATACCGGAGCGGTATTGGAGGAGGCTGTCACAGAGGAGCAGCTTCTTGCTGCGGCGCAGATGGCGCAGCCGCTTTCGGATTTTCCGGCGGACGGCTGTATTGCGGTAACAGACGAGCTCGTCGTGGTGCGGCTGTCTGCACAGGAAGAACCGCCGGCAACTGACTGGTGGTAGGAGGAAATGGGAATGAAGAAAATCACGGTCATTGTGCCATGCTATAATGAGGAACAGGCGATCCATTATTTTTATGAGGAGATGGAGCGGATTGCGGCGCAGATGCCGGAAAATACGTTTGAATATGTATTTGTGGACGACGGATCAAGGGATGGGACACTCCGCTGTATGCGTGAGCTTCGTAAAAAGGATCAGCGGGTAAAGTATGTGTCCTTTTCCCGCAATTTCGGGAAAGAGGCGGCGATTTACGCGGGGCTTACGCATGCGACAGGCGATTATGTGGCGATCATGGACGCCGATTTGCAGGATCCACCCTCGCTGCTGCCGGAAATGTACCGCGCGGTGACTAAGGAAGGATATGATTCTGCGGCGACAAGGAGAGTGACAAGGAAGGGCGAGCCGCCGATCCGCTCCTTTTTTGCACGCTGCTTTTACCGGATGATGAACCGTATCAGTGATGTGGAGCTGATGGACGGGGCAAGGGATTATCGCCTGATGAGCCGGCAATATGTAGATGCCCTCTTAAGCCTTCAGGAGTACAACCGTTTTTCTAAGGGGCTGTTCGGCTGGGTCGGCTTCCGCACAAAGTGGATTGAGTTTGAAAATGTGGAACGTATCGCAGGGGAGACAAAATGGTCCTTCTGGAAGCTGTTTAAATATTCGCTCGACGGAATTGTCGCGTTTTCCTCAACGCCGCTTTATATTTCCTCTGTGCTCGGCGCGGGGATGTGCGGAGTGGCGGTGCTGGCGATTTTATTTATCATCATAAGGCAGTTGCTGTTTGGGGGCTCTGCCTACGGCTGGCCTTCGATGGCATGTATCGTGATACTGATCGGCGGGTTACAACTGCTTTGCATCGGGATTCTCGGTCTTTATCTGTCAAAGGCATATCTGGAGGTCAAGAACCGTCCGGTCTTTATCGCAAAGGAGACGGCGACCGACGAGGAGGAAGGGGCTGGCGAAAAGTTGTCTTAAACTTGTGTTAGCGGAAAATATGTGATAAAATCATAATCATTATCACGGAATTTGGTTGTAATTGGCAGAAAATATGCGAGCTGGAAAGGGAAAAGCTATGAGAACTTATTTGGTGACGGGAGGAGCCGGCTTTATCGGTTCCAATTATATTCATTATATGTTCCGTAAGTACGGAGATGAGATTCGCATCATTAATGTGGATGCGCTGACCTATGCCGGAAATCTGGAAAATTTAAAGGGTGTGGAAGATAGAGAAAACTATACGTTTGTAAAAGCGGATATTACGGATAAAGAGGCGATGGAACGCATTTTTGCAGAAAATGAGATTGACCGCGTCGTGCATTTTGCGGCGGAAAGCCATGTGGACCGCAGCATTAAGAATCCGGAGGTGTTTGTTAAGACAAATGTTCTCGGAACTGCCGTGATGTTAAATTGCGCCAAAGCGGCATGGGAGCAGCCGGACGGTACATTTGCTGCGGACAAGAAGTTTCTTCATGTGTCGACGGACGAGGTCTACGGGTCTTTGGAGGAGGACGGCACTTATTTCTATGAGACGACACCGTATGCGCCGCATAGTCCTTACTCTGCGAGCAAGGCGTCCTCGGACATGCTCGTAAAGGCGTATATTGATACCTATAAGTTCCCGGCGAATATTACGAACTGTTCCAATAATTACGGACCGTATCAGTTCCCGGAGAAGCTGATCCCGCTGATCATCAACAATGCGCTGCAGGGAAAGAAGCTTCCGGTTTACGGAGACGGCAAGAATGTCCGCGACTGGCTTTATGTAGATGACCATGCAAAGGGAATCGACATGGTGCAGGAGAAGGGGCGATTGGGTGAGACATACAATATCGGCGGACACAATGAGAAGCAGAACATTGAGATCGTCAATATCATTATAGAGACGCTGCAGGAGATGCTTCCGGCAGACGACCCGCGCAGGGCGCTGGTGAGCAAGGACCTGATCACTTATGTGGAGGACAGAAAAGGGCATGACAGACGTTATGCGATCGCTCCTGATAAGATTAAGGCGGAGATTGGCTGGGAGCCTGAGACGATGTTTGCAGAGGGGATCAGAAAGACCATTGCGTGGTTTTTTGAGCATGAGGACTGGATGAAAAACGTGACAAGCGGCGATTACCAGAAGTACTATGAGGAGATGTATCGGGACAGATAAGGGAGGCACACAGCAGTACCGCCATTCGGCGATACTGCTTGTTTGCGTTAATATAAGGGCAGTGTTGCTAGAATTTTAAGAAAAAATTAACCGCAGATAAATGGAAATATTAAGATAAATGCCATATATTGTTAAAATTGGAGGAACATTATGAAGGGAATTATTCTTGCCGGGGGCTCCGGTACGAGACTTTATCCGCTGACAAAGGCGATTTCCAAGCAGATTATGCCGGTTTATGACAAGCCGATGATTTATTATCCGCTTTCTACCTTAATGCTGGCGGGGATTCGGGAGGTACTTATTATCTCAACGCCGCGCGACCTGCCGGTGTTTGAGGAATTGTTTGGAGACGGCAGCCAGCTTGGCATGAGTTTTTCCTATGCCGTGCAGGAGGAGCCGCGCGGACTTGCCGATGCGTTTATTATCGGGGAGGACTTTATCGGAGCAGATGCGGTGGCGCTTGTGCTTGGGGATAATATTTTTTACGGACAGAGCTTTTCGAAGGTGCTAAAGAGAGCCACAGAGCGCACGGAGCAGAAGGCGGGCGCGACGATTTTCGGATACTATGTAAGAGACCCCAGAGAATACGGCGTCGTGGAGTTTGATGAAAACGGCAGAGCGCTCTCTATCGAGGAGAAGCCGGCGCAGCCAAGGTCGAATTATGCTGTGCCGGGACTTTATTTTTATGATAATGATGTGGTGGAGATTGCAAAGAATGTTGTGCCCTCTGCCAGAGGCGAGATAGAGATCACCTCCGTCAATAATGAATATTTAAAACGGGGAACCCTGTGCGTGGAGACGCTTGGCCGCGGGTTTGCATGGCTTGACACCGGCAATCACGATATGCTGCTTGCTGCAGCGGATTTTGTGTCGGCATTCCAGAAACGGCAGGGGCTTTATATTTCCTGTATCGAGGAAATTGCATATAAAAGAGGCTTTATCGACAGAGAACAGCTTGTACGGCTGGCGCAGCCGCTGCTTAAGACCGATTACGGAAAATATCTGATGGAGATTGCGGAAGGACTGTAAGGAAAGAGGAAAAAGACGTGGGAAAGATCAAGGTAACAGAAAATTGTAACGGGATAGAGGGGCTTAAGGTCATTGAGCCGGCGGTGTTTGGGGACGCGAGAGGCTATTTTATGGAAACCTATAATTATCAGGATTTTGCCGAGGCCGGCATTGACTGTACCTTTGTGCAGGACAACCAGTCGGCGTCTAAGAAGGGCGTTTTGCGGGGACTTCATTTTCAGATCGATTATCCGCAGGATAAGCTTGTGCGCGTGATAAGCGGAGAGGTGTTTGACGTGGCAGTCGATTTGCGCAAGGGCTCTAAGACCTTTGGAAAATGGTATGGCGTGCATTTGTCGGCAGAGAACAAAAAGCAGTTTTTTGTGCCGAAGAATTTTGCGCACGGTTTTCTCGTATTGTCCGATCATGCGGAGTTCTGCTATAAGGTGACTGATTTTTATCATCCGAATGACGAGGGCGGTATTCTCTGGAATGATGCGGAGCTTGGCGTGGAATGGCCGATGCCGGAGGGAATGCGGGCAGAGGAGCTGCTCCTGTCGGATAAGGACAGGCTGCTGGGAAGCTTTGCTGCATATAAGAAGGCGCACGGTGTGCAAGGGTAGGAGAAAATGATGGCAGAAAAGAAAAGGGATGTGTCGCTGGCCAGACATCTTGTGAGCAGCAGGGGACTGATATGGAATCTTGCAAAAAATGATATTAAAAAGAAGTTTGCAGGCTCTTATTTCGGAATTGTCTGGGCATTTGTACAGCCTGTGATCACCGTGCTGCTGTACTGGTTTGTGTTTGAGTTTGGTCTGCATCAGAAGGCGAGCGATCTTCGCACGGGCATTGAGATACCGTTTGTCATGTGGCTGATGGCGGGGCTTGTGCCGTGGTTTTATTTTCAGGAGGCGATGAACGGCGGAACTGGCGTTTTGGTCGAGTACAGCTATCTTGTAAAAAAGGTGGTATTTCAGATCGATACGCTTCCGGTCGTCAAGATGATTTCGGCGCTGTTTACGCATTTGTTTTTTGTGTTGTTTGCCGTTGCGGTGTTCTGGGTCATGGGTTATCCGCCCGATTTGTATACGCTTTTGGTGATTTATTATTCGTTTTGTATGATCGTGCTTGCGACGGGAATTGTCTACGCGACAGGAGCGGTGACTGTGTTTTTCCGTGACATGAAGGAGGTTGTTGCAATTCTTCTTCAGATCGGCATGTGGGTGACGCCGATCATGTGGAATTTTGAGGCGATGACGCAGATACCGGGCTGGGCGGCTGTGCTTTTGAAGCTGAATCCGATGTATTATATCGTGTCGGGTTACCGCAATGCACTGATCCATAAAATCGGTTTCTGGGAAAACTGGGGGCTGACGATCTACTTCTGGGTCGTTACGATTTTGATACTGATCGTTGGAACTTCTGTATTTAAGCGGCTGCGCCCGCATTTTGCGGATGTGCTCTAAGAGAGAAGAAATGAGAGGAAAGAAGCAGGGTGAGATGGATAAGATAGCAATCAGGGCAAAGGATGTCAGCAAGATTTATAAATTATATCATAAGCCCTCGGAGCGTCTGCTCGATGCGCTTGGAATTGCAGGGAAAAACCGCTTTAAGGAGCACCGGGCGCTTGACCATGTATCCTTTGAGGTGAAAAAGGGCGAGACGATCGGCATTATCGGCACAAACGGTTCCGGAAAGTCGACGATTTTAAAGATCATCACCGGCGTGCTCTCTCCGACCGAGGGAGCGGTGGAGATTTCTGGCAGAATTTCCGCGCTGCTTGAGCTTGGCGCGGGCTTTAATATGGAATATACGGGTATTGAGAATGTCTATTTAAACGGGATGATGATGGGCTTTCGTAGGGAGGAGATGGACGAGCGTCTGCCGGAGATCCTTAGATTTGCAGATATTGGAGATTTCGTTCATCAGCCGTGCAAGACGTATTCGAGCGGAATGTTTGTGCGCCTTGCGTTTGCCGTGGCGATCAATATCGACCCGGAGATTTTGATCGTGGATGAGGCGCTCTCGGTAGGGGATGCGTTTTTTCAGGCAAAGTGTTATAAGAAATTTGATGATTTTAAGGCACAGGGCAAGACAATTATTTTTGTCAGTCATGACATCAGCAGTGTGGCAAAGTACTGTGACCGTGTGATTTTGTTAAATCAGGGCGTGAAGCTGGCAGAGGGGAAGCCAAAGGAGATCATTGATCTGTATAAGAAGGTGCTCTTAAATCAGTCGCAGAATATCACGAGCGGGCAGGTGCTTACGGCGCAGGAGACTGCGGGGACGGAGGCTGGAACAGCGCTTTGGAAAAGCCATTATGAACTGAATCCCGATGTAAATGAATATGGAACGGGAGAAGCGGAAATCATTGATTTTGCAGTGGTGGATGAATATGGAAGCTATACGAACTGTATTCAGAAGGGAACTTCCTTCACCATTCGCTCCAAAGTGCGTTTCCAGACAGATATTATGGACCCTATTTTTACTTATACATTTAAGACGGTGCAGGGGACGGCAGTGACCGGAACGAACACGATGTATGAAAAGGCAGGCATTGGTCTGGCGAAGGCAGGAGAGATTTATGTTGCCTCCTTTCAGCAGAATATGGATCTGCAGGGCGGTGAATATCTGCTCTCCATCAGTTGTACGGGCTATGTCGGCGGTGAGTTTCGGGCATACCACAGGTTGTATGACGTGGTCGGTGTCACGGTAATTTCCGATAAAAACACAGTCGGATTTTATGATATGAATTCCGTGACGACGGTGGAGCGTGCGGAGGCATAGACGTATGCGGCAGGAGGATGCGATGGAGGATGAACAGTTTTTGACAGAGCTGCATGAAATAGTAAATAATTATGAGCGCGGCAGCTATGGACAGGTGATCCGGGAAAAGGCGTCCTATCCTTATCTGTATCATCTCTCGGAGATCAGACAGAATCTTATTGACTGGATTCCGATGGAGAAAACGATGCGTGTGCTGGAATGTGCTCCTGCGTGCGGCGCGCTGACCGGAAAGCTTTTGGAAAAGGCGGGGGCGGTAACTTGTCTCGCAGAGGATGAGATGCATGCCCAGATCATCCGGGCACGCTGCAAAGACGCAGGAGAGAGGCTCGCTATCGTTGTCGGCGAGGCGGAAAGCTTTCTTTCCTCCGGTGAAACAGAAGACGGGGAGAAGTTTGATGTGATACTTCTGGTGGGTGGATTTTATCGCCATCGCAGAGCGCTTTCGCTGCTGCGAAAACAGCTTGCACCGGACGGCAGACTATTTGCTGCAGATGCCAATCGTATGGGATTGCGGTATTTTGCCGGATGTCAGGAGGAATATGGCGGAGGCTATTTTTCCGGTGTGGAAGGCTATGGCGGTGCGCCCGATACGGGAGAGACGCCGAGATGCTACACGAAGGGCGAATATGAAAGGTACTTCACGGAGGCGGGATTTGGGAAGCTGTATTTTTATTATCCCTATCCTGACTATAAATTTCCAAGCTGTATTTATTCAGAGGATTGGCTGCCGCAGGCGGGAGAGCTGATGGATAACCGCAGAAATTTTGACAGAGACAGGCTTAAGCTTTTTGATGAGCGGGCGGTTTATGATACATTGCTGGCGGAGGGAGTGTTTGAAACATTTGCAAACTCCTATCTGATCGAGGCATATGGATAGAGCGGCTGTGACGGGAGGTGAGGCGTTGGAACGGACGATATATTCCAAATATTCCAATGAGCGGGCGGAGCGGTTTTGTATCCGAACAGATATTACGTCAGATAATGAGGGAACAAAGAGGATTTATAAATGGGCGCTTCTGCCCGAAGGACGGGCGCATGTGGAGCGGTTTGTGGACAGTTTCCGTGGCTTGGCGCAAAGCTATGATAAGGATGTTCTGCGCTTCTGCCCGTGCACCGGCAAGACAGATTCCGGCGGCAACGTGTGTGCGGTCTTTCCGTTTTTAAGCGGAGAGTCCCTGCAGGAGACGTTAAAGCGCGCGGTGCAGAAGCAGGATGAGGCGCATGTGGAGCGTCTTTTGCGGGAGTATGTGCGAAGGATTGCAACGGATGGAGGGGAGCGTCCCTTTGTCGTGACAGATGAATTTGAAGAAATATTCGGAGCGCTTCCAAGGGGAGGCTTGCAGCAGGGCGGCGCGGGGGCGTCGGTATCGGCGTGTATCAGTGATATTGATATGATCTTTTCCAATCTCTTTGTCGATGCAGGTGACGGCGGAGAGGAAAATGCTCCGTGGGAGGTCATTGATTATGAATGGACGTTTTCGTTCCCGATACCAAAGAGGTTTTTGATTTACCGGGGGCTTTATTTTGCCTATTATCAGATATTATATGATACGGGACGAGGTCTTGCGGACGTGCTTGCATTGGCGGGGATCACAAAGGAGGAGGCAGCGGTCTATCAGCAGATGGAGGAGCATTTTCAGGCGTATATCGGCAGAGACACAGTTCCGGTGCGCAATATGCAGCGGCTGATGGGAGCGGCGGTTACCCCGTTGGAGGAGCTGCTTTGCAAAGCAGGGCAGGAGCAGACGGTCGGGAGTACAGAGGCATTGGAGGAAGCGCTTTTGGTGCGCAGGATTTATTATCAGATTGACCGCTTGGAATATCAGGACGGCAGTTATGTCTGTGCGGGCTGGGCGTTTGCAAAGACATGGAACGGCAGATGTCTCCCGGTGCATATACAGGTGCGGGGGCACGGGGGGCAGGAGCTGCCTGCGGAGATTGTAAGAGGAGAGCGCAAGGATGTGGCAGAGGCGTTTCATCTGCGGTGCGCGGGAAGTCCGGCATGGGGCTTTGACTGTGTCTTTGTGGCGCCGCAGAGCGAGGAGTGGGAGCTTTTCTTTTCGCTGGGGAGGAAGGAGTGCACATACCGCGGTGAGAGCCTGAAATAAAGCGGTTTTGGGCATAGGATGAGAGAGGATTTGCTATGTATCAATCAAGACAAAGGATTCAGGATGTGATTCTGCTGCTGGCGGATATGCTTTGTTTTATCATAAGCTATTTTGCCGGAGGCTATTTCTGGCTGGTGGGTTACCGGAATGTGTCCATAGAAAATATGAAGGTGGAGCTTCTCGACAGCTTTGGGATCGTGCTGGTCATCTACATGCTGGTCATGATATTTTCGGATATTGAAAGGAATTTTATCAGGAGAAATCTTTATCGTGATTTTTGGGCGGCGATCAAAGCGAGCGTAGTCATCATCTTTGTGACGTCGCTGACGATTTTTCTGCTTCATAATAATGCGGACGCATCACGCGGTGTGTATTTTTGCATTGCCGGCGTAAACCTGATTTTATTTTTCATCGCCCATGCAGGAATTAAGTATTATCTGCTCAAGGTGTACCGCAATAAACGGGCGACCAATCAGGTGCTTTTGGTGACGACTGCCGATCGTGTGGAGAGTATTATCAAGGAGGCGGAAAGCTCATCCGACTGGGTACACCGTCTGGCGAGCATTGCGGTCATTGACGACAATCAGGTCGGGAAATGGTATGAGGGAGTGCCGGTTGTGGCAACCTACAGTAATATGTACCAATATGCAAAGGAGCAGATCGTGGACGAGGTGTTCATCAATGTGCCCTATGATACGGGAGCCTCGCTTGCGAAGGTGGTCAATACGTTTGAGGATATGGGGGCAACCGTCCATGTCAGTATAGAGATTTTAAATCAGTTTGACGATTATTATAAAAGCTTTAATATGATGGGAAATATTCCGGTTGTGACATTTTCCAATCAGCAGTATGATTGGAAACGACTGTTTGTGAAGCGGCTGATGGATATTGTGGGAGCGCTCGTGGGACTTTTGATCACAGCGGTCATCACTGTTTTTCTGGCGCCGCCGTTACTGATCGAATCGCCGGGACCTTTGTTTTTTGCACAAAAGCGTGTGGGAAAAAACGGAAGGTTCTTTCAGATATATAAGTTCCGTTCGATGTACCGTGATGCGGAGGAGCGGAAAGCGGAGCTGGCAGATCAAAATGAGATGAAGGGTCTGATGTTTAAAATGAAAGACGACCCGCGCATCACAAAGGTAGGAAAATTTATCCGAAAGACAAGTATTGACGAGCTGCCGCAGTTTTTTAACGTGCTAAAGGGCGATATGAGTCTGGTCGGAACAAGACCGCCGACGGTCGATGAGTTCCGGCAGTACGAGGCGCACCAAAAGCGAAGGCTGAGTGCGAAGCCGGGCATCACAGGGCTATGGCAGGTCAGCGGGCGCAACAACATCAAGGATTTTGAGGATGTCGTACGGCTCGATGTGCAGTATATTGACAATTGGAGTCTTGCACTTGACATCAAGATCATACTTAAGACGATCCGGGTCGTATTTGAAAAAGGCGGAGAATAAGGGAGGAGACAACGATGAGCAGAGAATACAAGGTGGATAAGGAATACGGTTTTTTGGAGATTGTGCGCTACAATCTTCGTATGTGGTGGCTGGCGGTTATTTTCGCGCTGCTCTGCGCGGCGGCGCTCGGAGGATATAAGTACAAGACGCTGCATCAGTATGTGGAAAATGAGATGTACGAAAACAAGCAGCAGGTCGTGGCGTCATTATTTGTCAGCGATTACAGTCAGGCAAGCGTGGTAGAGCGTGTCGGAAATGTCATTAAGATCGCAAAGAGCAGCAGAACCTATGAAAGGTTTGCCTCGGATATGGATACGACGCTGACACTCGATGAATATATGGGATTGTTTGAGATGATACAGGGAGAGGCGTCCGGTGTCGCTTCCATTTATGTGACGTTTCCTGCGACAGTCGGAACGATTACCATTGCTGATGAGGAGACAGCCGCAAAGTTTGCAGAGGGAGTTATGAACGCGACGATCGCAGTCAGTGAGGAAATGATCGGGGCTGATTGTGTGAGCATTCTGGATGATCCGTATGCGACGCAGGAGGTTGTGAAGATTGAAAATTATTCCATCACACAGGAGGATTTCAACAAGGCTCTGATGAAGGCGGTGACAGCAGGCGTTTTGCTTGGTATCATTGTGGAGGTGGTATTCTATACGTTCTGGATGCTGATGTATAAAAAGCCAAAGAATGCCGAGGAAGTAAGGGAGAGCCTTGACGCAAATATCATTGATGTGTTCAAAAAGGACGGAGATAATGAGGATGCCTTTAAAAAGGCTGCGCTTTATTTAAGCGATCCCGATGTTTCCTGCAATAGGATCAGTTGCATCAGTCTGCAGTGTCCGAAGAAGGATGCGGCGTTAAAGCTTGCCATGAGCTACGCCAATGAGCAGAAGAAAACACTTTATGTAGACCTTGCCAGCGAGGAGGGCGAGAGCGAAAACTCGATCAGCGGCTATGTGCTCGGAGAGCAGACAGAGGTGATTCCGGCACAGATGAACGACTACCTTGATTTTGTCTGCAGAAGCCAGACGAGGGAGCAGGGGATGGATATTGCCGGAAATCAGCGCTTTGCACTTTTGATGGATGAGATGAGTAAAAAATATCAGTGTATCGTGATCAACAGTCACGATGCCGTAAAGAGCGCTGACGCTTATGCTGCGGCAAAGCTCTGCAATAAAACCTTTGTGACCTGCGGAAGAAAAACCGTGACCAATGAGAATTTATACCGTGCGAAAAATACGGCAGATGTAAACGGTATCCGCATTGATGGAGTTTTGGTTTATGAATTATAAAGACATCCTGGCTATGACCGTTTTGTTTGTGCTGCTCCCCATGTGGGTCGGCTATCTGTGGGCAGAGTTTTTAAAGCTCAGGGAGGGCTGGAACCGTATCGTACACGCATGGGTGCTTGGATTTGTGACGATGCTTGCAGTGGCGCAGGTGATTCTGGTGCCGCTTGTGGCATTGGAGCAGACGCTGACAACTGCGATGATCCTATGGAAAATGGCGCTGACGGTTTTTTCAATTTTTTCGTTCGGTCTGCTGCTTCGGCGCTGGAAGCGCGGAAAGCTGGTATTTCTTACGGGAAGTGCAGACGCTGGGGAAGAAAGTCATACCGAGGCAGGGGATAGGTCAAGAAAAGGCTGGGTGTATGTATTTGGAACGCTGGCGGCAGTGATGATTTTGCTTCAGGCATATATTCCGGCGCGCTATGAGCACGGCGACGATGATGATGCGCGGTTTATTTCCGAGGAGGTATCCGCCGTTGAGCATGATACGATGTACATTGACGACCCGATCTCCGGAAGTGAGATGTACTGGGATCAGGGAGAGGTGAAAAAGGATCTGACTTCTCCTTGGGCAATGTATATTGCAATGTGCAGCCGGATCAGCGGCATTCATCCCGCAGTGCTCTCGCACACCTATCTGCCGTTTTTTTTGATTTTACTATGCTATGCAGTGTATCTGCTGATCGGTCATGTGCTGATGCGGGGAGACTGGGAAAAGACGTTTTTGTTTTTGATCTTTTTGTCTGTCGTCCATCTGTGGGGCTATACTTCGACACACACGCTGGCGTCGATGCTGCTGCTTCGCATCTGGCAGGGCAAAGCAGTCTGCGCAAGCTTTCTGATACCGCTGTTTTTCTACCTGATGTACCGTCTGATGCATAGGGAGTATCGCAGGGGCTGGCTGGCGCTTTTGTATGTTGCTGCGACCGGGGGATGTCTTTTGTCGGGAATCGGAATTACGACGGTGCCTGTGATTCTGCTGTTGTATGGGATTGTTGATTTTCTCACTTACCGTGACAGAAAAAAAACGGTTATGATTTTGATGGCGGCAGTGCCCAACGCTGCGTTTTTGTTATATTATCTGATCAGATAGGGAGATTCATGATTACTTATTGTTATGCGGTTTGGAATGAATTTATGAACTTTATAGGGGGAAGGAACGGGCTGTTGCACTGGCTTCTTTTCTGCGCGGCGCTGCTGTTTTGCGTGCTTTTGGGAAAAGGTGACAGGAAGCGGCTGTTCTGGCCGTCGGTGCTCGTGCTCCTTTTCTTCTTTAACCCGCTTTTTTATGCGACGATCGGAACAAAATTTTTGTCCGGCGTTTACTGGCGGCTCCTGTGGATGCTTCCGGTGTCGTTTGTCATCGCTTATGCGCTCACGAGGCTTGTGTATCGCCAGAACAAGGATGCGGTGCGTATTGCGGTAATCGTGATTGCCTGCGTCTGTATCATTGTGACGGGGGAGCGCGAGTTTTCCGCCAAGACCTATCAGGAAAAAGAAAATGAATATGAGATTGCACAGGCGGCAGTGGAAATATCCGACATTGTGGCGCAAAATCTTTTGAGCTGGAAGGAAAATATCATTGTCCCCAATGAGCTGCTCTGTGATGTGCGCCAGTATTCAAGCGCGGTCGGACTGCTCTACGGCAGAAATGCCGGCGGATTTATCTCTGATATTGCGCCGGACGAGCAGATGGTCTATGAGGAGATGAGCAAGGAGGAGCCGGATCTCTCGCTTGTCACGGAGGTGGCACGGGCAAGAGAGTGCCGGTATATTGTATTTAACACATCCTTTCACCGGATACCGGAGGATCTAACCGGATACGGCTATGAAAAAATCGCGGTGGTGCAGGAGGATTACGCGGTTTACCGCAGAATGGTGCAGCAGTAGCTTGGAGAGAACAGATGGAGAGAATAAAGAGGATTTATGAGGAAACGGACTGGACTGGAATAGGCATTGCCTCGTACTACGGTTATTTTGCAGTCAATATGCTGATGAAGGCGTTTGCCTATGACCACGGGGACAATATTTATAAATACTTTTTTGCGTTTGGAATGTTTTTCCTTGTGATCAAATTGATCACGACGAAATATACGCTGCGGGAGATCTGCTGGGCAGGAATCCTGATCGGTGTGGCAGTTCCGTTGTCCATTATCACAAAATCAAATACATGGCTGCTTTTGTTTCTGACGATCATCGGAATGAAGAATTGCAGCTACCGGAATCTGATCAAAATTGCGCTCTATATCCGTATGTTCAGCATTTGTATTCTTGTGCTGGGATCGACCTTCGGCGTGTATGACATCGGATATAAGACGACGCCCGATACCAGCTATGTGGAGATTCCGGTTTACAGCTTTGCGATGGGAGAACCCAATTACGCATTTTTATGTGTATTTTTGACGATGCTTTTGCTCCTTTATTATAATTATGAAAGATTAAATAAATGGTGGTTTTTGGGAACAGCCGCAGTAGCGCTGATCTTTTACGAGCTGACGTTCTGTCGTACGGGAATCGCAGTATTTTTCTTCTGCTGGGGGCTGATCGTTTTTGAGAAGTGCGTCAAAAATAAAAAAGCAAAATTCATACTGGCGTTATCCGTCCCGGTCGGCGCGCTGTTTAGCTTTTGTACAATGGTCATTTATAATGCGGAAAATCCGGTGCTAAAGCTGCTCAATCACTATGTATCGGGCAGAATTTATATTATGAGCAGCTACTTTAGGGATCAGGGTCTTGCACTTTATCCGCGTACGCAGGAGTCCTTTTATGCAAGCTATTATGGACTGATTGATAATTCCTACATGTTTGTGCTTCTCTACTGCGGCTGGATCGTGGCGCTCTTTTTCCTTGCCCTGATGTGCCGGACGCTGTTTCGGCTCTATAAGCTGGGACATTATAAGGAGCTTGTCATGATCGGAACGCTCGCATTATACGGAGTGCTGGAGCAGTTTGTCATGAACGGTTTTATGAATCCGTTTATTTTGCTGGGAGCAATTTTATTGTACCCGAATATTCTTGAAAAATCGCCTGCAACAATGCAGGAGCGGCATGAGGCGTCATATGAAACAATATCGAATACTACAGGTGCATAATTTTTATCAGATTCCGGGTGGCGAGGACGTTGTGGTCCGCAATGAAAAGCGGCTGCTGGAGGAG
Organism: Roseburia sp.; assembly: GCA_019421345.1. Taxonomy (GTDB): domain Bacteria; phylum Bacillota; class Clostridia; order Lachnospirales; family Lachnospiraceae; genus Roseburia. The sequence goes on from JAHZFL010000014.1 coordinate 33,925, forward strand.
CATGGGCATACGGTTTTTACCTACTACCGCACGAATAAGGAATTGAAGGAAAAGGGGATCTGGGGCAAGCTTTGTCTGCCCTTTACCTCGGTCTATTCCTTTCGGACGGTGCGGGAGGTCAAGAAGATCATAAGGGAAAATAAAATCGACATCGTGCATGTACACAATACGCTGACTATGGTCAGCCCGTCTGTTTTTTATGCGGCTTTCCGGTGTCATGTGCCTGTCGTGCAGACGCTGCATAATTTTCGGATGCTCTGTCCGGCAGGGTCTTTTTTCCGTGATAATGTGATCTGTGAGGAATGCGTTGCCGACGGTCTGCGCTGTGCCGTGCGCCACAAATGCTATCGCGGCAGTACGGCGCAGACCGTGGTGAGCGCGATGATTTTAAAGATCCATCGGATGCTTGGCACCTACCGGCGGGTAAATTTTATCTGTCTGACAGAATTTAACCGAAAGAAGCTGTTAAATGCGCTCAATGCACCAAGCGTGCCAAAGCGGCGCTGGGCGGTGGATGCGGACCGTGTTTACATTAAGCCGAATTTCACCTTTGCGGAGGGGCTTGCGCCGAGCAATGAGAGCGGGCAGGAGGAGTATTTCTTATTTGCCGGGCGTGTGGAGGCGCTAAAGGGCATTGATATTGCGATCAAGGCGTTTGAGCAGCTCCCGGAGAAAAAGCTCTATATTGCGGGAACAGGTCCGATGATGGAGGAGATGCAGGCGTATGTGAAGGAGCATCAGCTGACGAATATCAGATTTTTGGGATATTTGCAGAAGGAGGAAATGTCGGAGCGTTTTTATCACGCAAGGGCGGTGATCATGACCTCGCAGTGCTATGAGGCGTTTGCGATGACGATCGCAGAGGCATATTCCTACGGCGTGCCCGTCATTGCCGGAAGTGTCGGCAATATGGACGGCATGGTGAAGGAAGGGATCACGGGTGTGAAGTTTCAGTACAATTCGGCGGAGGAGCTTGCAGAGAAGGTGCGGGAGTTTGAGACGCTTGATGTACACAAGCTAAAGGAGAATGCCAGAGCCTTTTATCAAAAGCGGTTAAGACCGGAGGATAATTATCGAAAGCTGGAGGAGATCTATCAGGATATTTTAAGGAAGCACACCTAGAGGAGAGGAGGGAGACCGGATGAGAAAGAAAGCAGTTTTTATTACTAATATTCCATCGCCGTACCGCGTTGATTTTTTTGTCTATCTGCAGAAAAATTTTCCGGAGTATGAGTTTCATGTGATATTTTCGGGCGCCGGCATGGAGAATCGCCAGTGGAGCGTAGAGCTGCGGGAGCTTGAGAATGCCGTCTTTTTAAAGTCGCGCACGATCGTGATCCGCAAGCGGTATGACGACCGATATATTTTTCTGCCTGTCGGGGTGGAAAAGACGCTGGCAGCGCTAAAGCCGGATATGGTATTTGCGATGGAGTACAATCCGACGATTCTGCGCGCGGTGCACTGGTGCGTGCGGCATCATGTTCCGTTTGTGAGCTGGACGGACGGGACGCTTTATTCCGAGCGAAATATCGGGCGCGTGCAGCGTCTTTCCAGACGCTACATCATAAAGCGCGCGGCGGCGTTTGTGGCGAGCAGCACTGCCTCAAGGGAGGCGCAGACGGCATACGGCGCAGACCCAAAGAAGTGTTTTCTTTCTTATCTGACAGTGGATATTGAAAAATATCTTGCAAAAAAAGATTCCTATGAGGCGCGCCAGATGATTTATGTGGGAAGTCTCATCCAAAGAAAAGGACTTGATCTGCTGCTGCCCGCGCTTGCCGAAACGGCGGAGGATATCCGGCTTGTGATCGTCGGGGAGGGGCAGGAGAAGCAGGCTTTGTGCGAACAGATAGAGAAGCTTGGTATTTCAGACCGGGTAGAATGGAAGGGCTTTGTGGAGGGCGAGGCACTGCGAAAGCTGTACCACGCATCGGACGTCTTTGTGCTTCCGACGAGGGAGGACTGCTTTGGGCTTGTGATCTTAGAGGCGATGTGCGCGTCCCTTCCGGTGATCTCCTCAAAGTATGCGGACGGCGCAAGAGATCTGCTGGCAGAGGGGGAGAACGGGTATATGGTAGACCCGGAGGATACGAAAGCGTTCGCCAAGACGATCGATGGCATATTTGCAGATGGCAGGCTTGCGCAGATGGGCGCTTGCAGCTATGAGAGGGCGCAGCAGTTTTCGTTTGCGAGGGTGGCAGAAGGCTGTATCACGGCGCTTCGGTATGTGCTTGGCGAATAGATGGAATGGAAGAAGAAATGAAAAAAAAGATATTATTTAATGGTTTGGGAAACCGCGGCTGGATTGGCGGCCTTTATTATCTGAAAAATATTATATTCAGCTGTCTGCAGAGTGAAAAAATTAAAAACAGCTTCGACATGGTTGTGCTGATCGACCCAAAGCACGCGGATATTTTTGATTGCTTTGCAGATACGGACGGCGTTGAGATTCGTATTTTTGCGGGCGAGAGCAAGTGGAAGCTGATGCTTTATGAGATGCGGCTGATTTGGGTGCAGGGCGTAAAATACTGCTATGCGCTGGAGTTAAACAAAATCGGACGTTTTTTTAAGCGCAAAGGGATTTTCTGGATACCCGATTTCCAGCATCGGACGCTGCCGGAATTTTTTTCGCAGGAGGAGCTTGCCAGAAAGCAGGAGAAGGATACCGAGATGGTGATGAGCAAAAATCCAATGGTGTTAAGCAGTCTTGATGCAAAGAATGATCTGGAACGCTTTTATCCCGGTTATCGCTGCAAGATTGAGGTCGTGCATTTTGTCTCTTATATAGAGCCGGAAATCCGCGCGATCACGCCGGAGCTTGAGGAGAAGGTGCGGGAGAAGTTTGGACTGAAAAAGAAGTACATCTATCTGCCGAACCAGTTCTGGCAGCACAAAAATCATATTGTGGCGGTGCGGGCGATCGAGGAGTTAAAAAAGCGCGGTGCCTTAGCTGATCATGATTTTGTATTTACCGGAAATCTGGAGGATTACCGCAATCCTGCGTATATCAACCGCTTAAAGGAAATTATGGAAGCGCCGCAGGTGGCGGATGCGATACGTCTGCTTGGCTTTGTGGACCGCACAGAGCAGCTGTGCATTATGAAAAACGCACAGTTTATTGTGCAGCCGTCTCTCTGCGAGGGCTGGGGAACAGTGCTTGAGGACGCAAAGGTGCTCGATAAGACGGTTCTTTTGTCTGATATTCCGGTGCACAGGGAGCAGATGAATGAGAAGTGCCGGCTGTTCGACCCGAACGAACCGGGGGAGCTTGCGGATTTGATGGAGCAGTTGGCAGGGGAAGCGCAAAGCCCCAAGACGGCGGAGCAGTTTGCGGGGAATATCGAGCAGGGAATCGCAAATATGTATCGGGAAGCGTGCGAATATGCGAAGGCATTGGAGCGTGTATTTCTATAAGGAGCGTTGAAATGAAAAAAATGGTGATTACCGGCGTGAATGGATTTATCGGAAGAAGCGCCAAAGAATATTTTGAACAGGATTATGAGATCATCGGCATTGATTTAGCAGAGAATTATTGCGGTCAGAAAAACGGCGCCGGCAGTTTTACCTATTATCAGTGCAATATGTCGCAGAATCCTGCGGAGCTTGCCAATATTTTTACCGATATGCAGCCGGATGTCGTGCTGCATTGTGCGGGAAGTGCAAACGTCGGTGCGTCGGTAGTCAATCCGATGGCCGATCTGGACGGAAATCTGCACAGCCTTTATCAGCTTTTGCTGGCATTAAAGTCATTTGAAAAAAGACCGAAGCTTATTTTCTTTTCCAGCGCGGCTGTCTACGGAAATCCCACGCACCTGCCGATCCGCGAGACGGATGCGCTTGCGCCGATTTCTCCGTATGGCGTGCATAAGCTGATGTGCGAGGAGCTGTGCCGCTATTATAACAGGGTGCACGGCTATCAGGCGCGTGCGATCCGTATTTTTTCTGCCTATGGCAGCGGACTGCGCAAGCAGCTTTTATGGGATATGTACCAGAAATATCAAAATACCGGAGAGATCAAGCTGTTTGGCACGGGGAATGAGACGAGAGATTTTATCCATGTGTCGGATATTATGCGTGCGATCGCGCTGATCCTTGCTTATGACGGAGACGAGGAGGTCTTTAATGTGGCAAACGGCGAGGAGGTTTCTATCCGCGCGCTGGCGCAGATTTATGCGAAGCAGCTTGGCAGGGATGAGAAAATCGTGGCGTTTACCGGGGAGACAAAGGTGGGTGACCCGCAGAACTGGTGCGCGGATATTTCCCTGCTGAAAAAAATCGGCTATCAGAAGCAGAAAGAGCTTGAGGCAGGCGTTTTTGATTATGTAAACTGGGTCAAAGCAGAAGGGTAAGGGATGAGTGAAAGAAAAACGGCGCCGGTGATTTTGTTTACCTACAACAGACCGGAGCATACAAGGAATACCATAGAAGCGCTGGCGGCAAATGAGCTGGCAGACGAAACGGAGCTTTATATTTTTTCAGATGCGGCGAAGCCGAAAAAGGATGACAGCGAGGCGGCAGAGCTGGCATGGCGGGGAAATGTAAAAAAGGTGGGGCAGATCCGCGCTTATGCGGCAGACATCACCGGATTTGCAAGCGTCACGCTGGTGGAAAGGCATGAGAACTATGGTCTGGCGCGAAATGTCATCGAGGGCGTGACGGAGATCGTAGATCGCTATGGAAAGGTGATCGTTTTAGAGGATGATCTTGTGACAAATCCGTTTTTTCTTCGTTTCATGAACGACGGGCTGGATCGTTACGAGAAGGAAAAGAGAGTCACGGGTGTGACGGGATATTCGTTTTTGGATGATGGCGCCGATTATGATAAGCCTTCTTATCTCTGCGGTCTGACGGGAACAAGCTGGTCATGGGCGACCTGGGCAGACCGTTGGGAAACGTTTGACGCGAATGCACAAGGGTGGGAGCGGCTGATCACAGATGCGGCTTACCGTAAGCGGTTTAATTACGATAATACTTATAATTTTTATCAGATTTTAAAGGCGCAGCAGCAGGATGCGGGCACAAATTCGTGGGCGATCCGCTGGTATTATACGACGTTTTTGCAGGACGGCTTGATTCTTGCTCCGACAAGGTCGCTTGTGGCAAACGACGGCTGGGACGGTTCGGGTGTCCACTGTGGGGACGGCGCTGCTCCGACAGCGGTACATGCCTTAAAGACAGCCGAGGCGGTCACAGCGTTTCCGGATCGCATCGAAGAATTGCCGGATGTGCGCCGGAGACTGAAAAAGGAATTGATCCGGATCTCGGAGCCAAGCATGATAAAGCGCGTGTATCATAAGGTGTTTCGGAGAAATTATGTAGGAGAACCGTAAACTTAAATCGTAAGCGCCTTATAGGCAAGCGCTTACGATTTGCGGTAACGAGAGGTATAGGTAAGCGCTTATGATCTGCGCAAACGGATGCCGGAAGGATAGAAGGAGACAGATATGAGGATTTTGGCGATTTTTACCTGTTTTAACCGGAGGGATTTGACGGAGCAAAGTATCCGTACACTGCGGGAGAATCGGGAGGTAATCTTTGATTATGTCGTGGTGAATGACGGGAGCACGGATGGGACGGCAGAAATGCTGGCGGCACAGCCGGAGCAGATCGATGTAGTCAATGGCGATGGCGGACTGTTCTGGAATCGTGGTATGTACGAGGCGATCGAGCACACGAAAAAGCATCATCCCGATTACGATTATTATATGCTGATGAACGACGACACAAAATTTTTTCCGGGCGTCTTTGATGAGATGCTTGCATCCTTAAAGGGCGATACGGTGATGGTCGGAGCAATCTGCAACGAGGACGGCAGTCTAAGCTACGGCGGCATCAAATATATAAAGGGTATCAAGTATAAAAAATACGGACCAAAGGAGCAGGAGCTTTGCTTTGATACATTCAATGCCAACTGTGCCGTGATCCCGCATGATATTTTTATGCAGGTGGGGATTGACCCGTTCTATCAGCACAGCATCGGTGATTTTGATTACGGGTTGCAGATCAGCAAAAAGGGATATGCGATCCGTGTGTTTGAGAAATATGTGGGCGAGTGCAATGACAATACCCTACAGCGGACCTGGCAGGATGAGAGCCTTCCGAGAATGGAGCGCATCCGGCTTAAGGAGAGCAGAAAGGGATTGCCGTTTGCGGACTGGTTTCATTTTCTGCGGAAAAATTTCGGTCTTGGAACGGCGATTGTCCGTTCGATGACACCGTATATCCGTATTTTGCTCGGAACAAAGACGAGATATTCAGGGGCATAGAAATGTGCTATACTGTGGAGAGAACGAAAAATAAAGGCGGATGCTTGAAATGGAGGAAAATATGGAAGAATTTTTAAGCTTTATGGCAGAAATACTTGAGACGGATCGGGAGAAGCTGACGCTTGAGACAACGCAGGAGGAGGTAGAGACATGGGATTCTCTTATGCAGCTACGTCTTGTTGGTGAGGTGGAGGCAAAATACGGCGTGACGATCCCGATGGACGCTGTCTCGACGATCACAACGCTCGGCGGTTTTTATCAGTTTGTAAAGTAACACGGGAAAGGTTTAGGTGCAAGATGAGAATTTCGGTTCTGTCGAATGTGAATCTGGATATGCTGTCAGGACTTTTGAAAAAAGAACATGAAATATTTCAGACGGAGGGCTATGGCGGGTGGATCACCTATGCGCTTAAGCCTGATGCCCGTCTGCTGGCGTTTGCGCCGGAGTGCATCCTCCTGTTGCTTGAGGGAAACGAGCTGCTTGGAAGCTGCGGCTCATGGGAGGCGGTGAAGGAGCAGCTCGCGCAGACCGAGGTCTATGTAAAAAAGCTGGCAGAGCATTATCCGGGCAGCCATCTTTTTGTATCGACGATCGATGTGAGACAGGAGCGGATCAGAGAGAGAGACGGCGCGGATTTCAGTCTGCGTGCCGCTGCGGCTTGGGATGAGATGGTAACGGGGCTTGCGGAGGAAAACGATGGCATCCACCGTCTGGAGCTGCGGGATTTTATCGAGAATTATGGAAGAAAATTATTTTATTCCGAAAAGTTTTGGTACATGGGCTCGATTCCGTATGAGATGAAAGCGCTGCACGCGCTGGCGGGCGAGATCGGGCGAACGGTAAATAAATTAAAGACTGCACGAAAAAAGGTGCTTGTCTTGGATTTAGATAATACGCTCTGGGGCGGCGTTCTTGGGGAGGACGGCATGGAGGGAATCTGTCTGGACGCTGCACATCAGGGGGCGATCTATCGGGACGCACAGCGGGAGATCAAGAAAATGCAAACGCAGGGTGTGCTTCTTGCGATCGCATCCAAAAATAATAGCGAGGACGTCCGTGCCGTCCTTCGGGAGCATCCGCATATGATCTTAAGGGAAGATGATTTTGCCGCTATTTATGCAGATTGGAATCCGAAGTGGGACAATGTAAGGCGGATGGCGGAGGAGCTTAATCTCGGTCTGGATGCCTTTGTCTTTGTGGATGATAACGAGGCGGAGCGCGAGGGAATGAAGATTCATGCGCCGCAGGTAGCGGTTGTTGATTTTCCGTCGGATATTACAAGGCTGGCAGATTGTATGCGTGAGGTTTATGAGGAATATTTCTGGAGCTTTCGTCTGACGAGGGAGGATCTGGAAAAGACGGTACAGTACCGGCAGGAGAAGCTGCGCCGCAGCGAGCAGCAGGCGGCGGCGTCCTATGAGGAGTATTTAAAATCGCTTCAGATAAATATCCGTCTTGCAGAGGTGACAGAGGAAACAAAAGTGCGCGCCGTACAACTGATGAATAAGACAAACCAGTTTAACGTCTGCACCTTGCGCATGGATGAGCTGCAGCTTGAGCGGTATCAGAGAGAGCAAAACGGCCGGCTTTTGATGGCGGAGGTTTCCGATAAGTACGGCAGCAGCGGCTGGGTGGCCGAATTTTTATATCATATCGACAGGACGACCGCAGTTGTTGATAATTTCTTAATGAGCTGCCGTGTGATGGGACGATGCATTGAGGATGCGATCGTGGAGGAGATCCTTAGTAAGCTTTTTATACAGGGCGTGACAAACGTGCGTGCCTTTTATTATAAGACAGCAAAGAATCAGCCGGTAGAGCATTTGTGGGATGCGCTTGGATTTGCGTGCGTAAGCGAGGATGAAAACGAGAGGGAATATGCTCTGACTCTGGAGGAATACAGGCGGAGAGAGAAAAAAGAGGCGCTGCACGCGATTGTGTGGGAGTAGCCTTGGGGCGTTGGAATGGAGGAAATATGGCGGAAAGCTTTTATACGGACGAGGAGTTAAAGGAGCTTGGGTTTGCGCAGGTAGGTCATGATGTAAAAATCAGCCGGAAGGCGAGTATCTACGGGGCTGCGCAGATGCATATCGGCAATCATGTGAGAATCGATGATTTCTGTGTGCTCAGCGGAAAGATTACGATTGGAAATTATGTGCATGTGGCAGTTTCGACTGTCTTGTTTGGAGGAACGGCGGGCATTACGTTTGAGGATTATACGGGAATCTCCTCCCGCTGCGGTGTGTATGCGACAACGGATGATTATTCCGGTGAGTTTATGACGAATCCGACCGTTCCGCAGGAGTTTACGCATGTGATCGAGGCTCCGGTGGTGATCGGGAAGCATTCGATCATCGGAACGGGCTCCACGATCCTGCAGGGTGTTACGATCGCGGAGGGCTGCGCGCTGTGTGCGATGACACTGGCGACAAGGGACACAAAGCCGTGGGGCATCTACATGGGCTATCAGTGCGTGCGCATCAAGGAGCGGAGTCAGGCGCTTTTGCAGATGGATATTAGGAAGCTGGAAGAAGCTTAGGAGTTGGCATGGGAACGATCGGTTTTGTGATTTTAAATTATAAGGCATATGAGGAGGCGGCTGCCTGTGCGGCGTCGATCCTAAAGACACAGACCTATCCCGACATTCAGATCGTGATTGTCGACAACGGTTCGGGAAATGACAGTGTCGAGCAGTTAAAGGCACGCTTTTGCGGCGAGGAACGGGTGCACATCATTGCGGCGGAGAAGAATCTTGGGTTTGCACAGGGGAATAATCTGGGAATCGCCTATGTGATAGAGCATTTTTCGCCGGATTTTGTTGTGGCGGCAAACAGTGATATTATTTTTGAACAGCCGGATTATTGTCAGAAGCTGTTTGAGATCTATCGCAGGAAGCCGTTTGCGGTTTTGGGAGGCGATATTATTGACGCAAGCCGTACCCAGCATTTTAACCCGGTGGCAAGAGCGCGTGTCTACACGATCCCTTATATGAGAAAGCAGGTGCTGGTATCGCAGCTTAAGGCGTGGATATTTCGCGCGATCAAGCTGTTTCATCTCAAAAAAGCGGTGGCGGGGCGTTATGGGGTTGCTGCAAATGAGGCGGGCGCGGATGTGTGCGGCGGTGCAAAAAATCTGACGACACGCGAGGTGGAGGGAAGGTCTGTGGCGGCGGATTCGCGGATTGACGAGGAGCTTTATGATGTGCTGCTCCACGGCTGCTGTCTTGTGTTTTCCGTAGATTTTTTTGCGGAGCTTGACGGGTTTTGGCAGGAGACGTTTTTATATGCCGAGGAAGAAATTCTTTATTATCTGGCAAAGAAAAAAGGGCTTCGGCTGCTCTATACGCCGGAGGTGACGTGTATGCACAAGGAGGCGGTGACGACAAAGCAGCTTTATCAGGATGTTTGCGACGCTAAGATTTTTTATTTTTCCAATGTGGCAAGGTCATATCGGAAGTTTTTGAAATTGATGAGAGAATATGAGTAAAAGAGAAGAAGTAATTGTTACGATTGTCTGCTGCTACAATGACAGCGGACAATATGAGGCGTTTTGTGCCTCATTGGAAAAGCAGAAAATCGCATACGAGCTTTTGGGGATCGATAACCGCGGGCAGCAGTTTTCCTCCTGCAGCAGTGCGCTAAATTCCGTGTTGCCAAAGATCAGGACAGAGTATGTGATCTACGCGCATCAGGATATACGTCTGCCAAAGGAGGATATGCTCTCACAGTTTGTGGAGTATGTAAGGCAGGTTGGCGCGGACGATATTGTCGGCGTTGCGGGAGCCGCGGAGGCTGAAAGTCCGGTGGCTGGCGTTGTCGGAGATCGGGCGGGAACCTGTGTGCTCTCCTACATTCTGCACGGAAAAGACCGTTCCTGTCCGGGAGAGTGGGAGTTTTATAAAATCGCGCCGTGTGATACGGTCGATGAATGTTTTTTCGGGGGACGGACAAGCGCTTTTTTGAAAGAGCCGTTTGACGAAAAGCTGTGTCACAGTTGGCATCTGTACGCGGTGGAGCGCTGTCTGCGCGCAAGGCTTTCGGGAAACAGGGTATGGGTGTGCAGACTGCCGCTCATCCATGAATCCGGCGGTCATATCGACCATTCCTATAATGTGGGATTGCGCAGGATTGCGGCGCATTATGACAGGCTTGGGAGAGCGGGGGCAGGAGTGTGCAGGATCTCGATGATCCGAACGGTGTGCGGAACTGTGAGGACGGATTGGCTGCACCGGAATTTGTTTTACTGGAAAAGAGAATTGCTGTTTTTGCTGCATCGCATGTAGATGCAAGGGCGCAGTGCATGAAAGCGGGAACGAGAGATGGGAAAGAAATCATTGGTAAAAAATTCAATCTTCAACATGGCGTATAAGGGCTTTACAGCCCTTTTCCCGTTGGTGACGACCTCTTATATTTCGCATGTGCTGCTGCCGGAGGGCGTTGGAAAGGTGGCGTATGCCAATACGATCGTGGCGTATTTTGTTCTGCTCGCATCGCTTGGACTGCCAAGCTATGGCGTGAAAGCGATCGCGCAGAATGATGAGACCAAGGAGCAGAGAAGCCGGACGTTTTTTGAATTGTTTTTTATCAATCTGGCGGCGACGCTTTTGTGTATTGCGGCGTATTATGTGTTCGTCACTTATTTTCCGCACTTTGCGGATCGCAGAGAGCTCTTTTGGGTGATGGGGCTTTTGCTGATCCTTAATATTTTTAATATCGACTGGTTTTATCAGGGTATGGAGGAGTACACCTACATTGCGACCAGAAGCTTTGTCGTAAAGATCGCATCGTTTGTGCTGATGCTTCTGTTTGTAAAGGACAGTGGAGATTACCTGATCTATGCGTTCATTCTCTGTCTTGCGACTGCCGGAAACAATCTGCTCAATGCGTTCGAGCTGCGCAAATATGTTACGCTTTCCGTACTTTTTCCGAAAAAGAACGGCAATGCGGCACAGAGCGGAATGCGGATGGGGCAGCATCTGCGTCCGGTATTAATTTTGCTTGCGTCAACGATCGCGACAGAGGTTTATACTATGCTGGATACGGTAATGCTTGAATATTATCACGGTGATGTTTCTGTCGGGTATTATTCCAATGCAGTTAAGATCGTGCGCATGACCTATACGGTAGTCATCGCACTTGTGGCGGTCTTTTATCCGCGGATCAGCATGTATTATAAACAGAAGCGGCAGGAGGCGTGTAATGAGCTGCTTAGCCGTGGGACGCAGATTTTGCTGCTGCTCGCTCTGCCTTGTACGGTCGGACTTTTTTTGACGGCGGATCAGATCGTTCCTCTGCTTTTCGGAGAGGCATTTCTGCCGGCAGTTGGCACGCTTCGGGTTCTTGCAATTCTGGTGCTTGTGTTTTCGGTTGCTTATTTTTTGGGACATATTGTTTTGACGGCAACCGGGAGGGAGCGTATGATTTTGCGCGCCACAGTCGCTGGGGCGGTGATAAATACAGCGGCAAATTTCCTGCTGATTCCAAGACTTCGGCAGGACGGCGCGGCGGCGGCGTCCGTGCTGTCTGAGCTTACGGTGACAGCGCTTCTTTTGTGGTATGCAAAGGATTGCTATAGGATCCGCGCAAGCCGCAATTATCTGTGGAGCACGGGCGCGGCGCTTCTTGTCATGGCGGGCGCGGCAGTTGGCATGAGGGCGCTTTTTCAGGGAACGTCCGGCAGCGTGCTGGTTGTCATTGCAGTTTCAGCCCTCTGCTATGCGGTCTGTCTGTTCCTGTTTCGCAACGAGCTTTTGATGGAGCTGATCCAAAAGCTTAAGGCGCATAAGGAGAGCGGGGCATAGCGATTGCAGAGCGCAAAGGGAAATGGTATCATTTGAGGACTATGAGAGAGGTGATGAGATGGATTCGGCGATCGGAGCATGCATTGTGCTGCTTATATTGGGCGTTTTGTTTTTCTTGACAGGTCATTGTTTTTGCGGCGTTTTTCACAGAAAGGAGCGCCTCTCGTTCCAACTGCTGGTTGGAGCAGTCGTGTTTTTTGCCGTTTTTTCGTTGATCGAGCTTCCCGTGGAGAAGCTTAAGCTTCCCTTTCATATGCTTGTGTATCTGGAGCTTGCCGCTTTTGCCGCAGTGCTCTTTTGGTGCGTTCGCTTTTGCCGGAAGGAAGGGATGCTTGGAAAAAAAAGGGAATGGGTACAGCCGGATGCAGTCACATTGGCGCTGATCCTGCTCATCGGGCTGCAGGTGATTTACGGAATGAACAACGGCATCCGAATCAATGGCTTTGACACCTCCTACTATAACGGACATGCCGTCAACGCGCTTTACACCGACACAATGTATCAGTACAGCGCGCGGTCGGGAGAGTTTATCGGTTCTGAGAGCTATGTGCACGACGGCTATCCGATGCTGATCGCTTTTTTGTCAAAAATCTTTTGGATGCACCCGTTGGTGATGACAAACAGGGTTCTTGCCTGTTTGGAGATCATTCTAATGAATCTGGTCGTGTATGAGATTGCATATCGGTTGTCAAACGGAAACCGGAGAATTGGAAACTGGACGGTCGGACTCCATGCGGGAATCAGTATTTTCTGTTATCAATTTGACGAGGGACGCGGGTTTTATCTGTGGCAGAGGACGGCAGAGTCGAAGTCTATGCTGGCAAATCTTTATCTGCCGCTTGCGCTGCTTGCGCTTGTTTTGCTCGCAAGGGAGATGGGCAGGCGAGAGTATTGGGTGCTGCTTGCGCTTGTCTTTTTTACAGGCGCTTCGCTGTCGATCAGCGGAATTTTCATTTTGTGCGTCATGATCGGCGTGGGTCTGCTTGCGCTGATTTGTTATCGCAGGCGCTGGCAGTATTGGCTTGGTGCGGCGCTTTGTATGCTGCCGGGAGTGCTGGTCGGTATCATCAGGCTGTTGTTGTAGGGATTGGGATAGAGGCGATATGCAGGAAATGGATTGGAATTTTGAGCTTTACAGGAGTATTTTTACAAATTATTGGGAGTACGGACTGTTCTTCGTGATTTATCTGGGCGGTCTGCTCTATGTGGTGTATCAGAGGGACACGCTCATGAAGCGGGTGTTTGTGACGCCGTTTGTGATTTTTTTGTTCACGGTCTTTAACCCGTTTGTGGTCGAGCCGGTTCTTAGAAACACAGCGGATTTCAGAGACCGTTACAGCCGGTTTTTCTGGATGCTTCCGGCAGAGATTTTAAGCGCTTATCTGCTTGCCTGTCTGTTGGAACGTCAAAAGGACACGCGGCAGAAAACGGCTGCCGTTCTTCTGATCGTCTGTCTGCTTTTTTTGAGCGGCGGCAGTGCGACAAGTCTGCAGCTTGATGATAATGTTTATAAAATCGACGATCAGGTGATCGATGTCGCAGAGCTGATCGGAGAGCATGCAGACAACGAGCGTCCGATCGTTTTTTATGATGAGGAGCTCTATTACTGGATCAGGCAGTATGACGCGTCCCTGATCGCGGCGGTAAATGCGGGAGAAATGCAGCTATACCGCTGGATCGTAAAGGAGGACATTGATCCAAACGAGCAGTATGAGAGCGAGGGGCGCGCGCTCTCCATGTTCGTGCGGGGCGTGGAGGTAGAGCCGGAGACGGTCAATCGGGTGATCGAAACGCGGGAGGTAGATTTTTTTGTGCGCAATACCGGGTTTTATTCCGAGGAATATCTAAAGCAGTTAAATATCGAGTATGTAGACAGCGTGGACGGCTATGAGCTGTATCGCTGTATACACGGTTAAGGAGGAAAAGGAAGTTGCTTATCGTTGTAAAAATTTTTGCGGTAATCTATCTGTGGCTGATCTTTCCACTTCTGCTGGGGAGTGTATGGAGGAAACCGGGCGGCAAAAAGACAAATCAGCTTCTGATCAGCTATCTGACCGGACTTGTTACACAGTGGGCGATATTTTTTGTGCTGGCAAAATGGGCGATTGACAGGGAGCTGCCGGTGCAGGAGCTTGCAAGGCTCTGGCTGATCTGTCAGCTTGTGCTGACCGTGTTTGCAGTGGCATGGGGCATAAAAAGACGTATTTTTAGACGGCATCGTCTTGTCTGGAAATGGGAGTGGCTTGGGCAGGGCGCGGCGCTGCTTATCCTGATAGGACTGGCGTTTGTGTTTGGGAGCAGCAGTCAGAAGGAGTATACTGCGGAGGCGGCGCTTACGATGTATGCGACAGATACTCTGTATGTTTATGATCCGACGACCGGAAAGGGCGCACAGGAAATGCTTCCCGTACAGATCGAGGAGCTGAAAGCGGCGGCACAGTCCCCGATAGAGGCATATTATGCGGTGAACGGACGGATATGCAGATTAAATCCGGTAAAGCTGATGAAGCTTATGCTCCCTGTTTTTTTGATGACATTTTATTATGGTGTATACCACATCTGGGCGTTTGAACTGTTCCGCAGAAATAAGGGCAAGCGGGTGCTGTTTCAGTGCATGTTGTGGCTTTTATATGCGTCGGTGTTGGTTGCAGATCGGGCGGTCATGGTGCAGGTTTTTGCTGGCTGCTGGAATGGAGAGACGCTGTTTTTTGCGGGAATGCTGCCGTTTGCGGTGTGGCTTTTGCTAAGAAAGGAAAATCGCCTTGTGTGGGGACTGTCTTATCTGGTCTGTGCCGGAGCAGGGCAGCTTTTGTATCAGCACGGCGGATTTATCATAACGTTTCTCTGGGCAGTGGCGGCGATCGCAGAATGGATAAAGGGAGAATGGAAAAAGGATGATAGAAGCATTTGAGGCGTTAAGGGAGCAATTTCATACCTTTGGGACAAGCAGCATCAGCCCGGCGCTGGCGGGGGCTGCGCTGCTGTTTTGCATGGCGCGGCGGGAACGGCTAAGGGGCGGTGCAAAAAGTCTGACGCAGTATGGGGTGTTGATTTTTTTGCTTTTGGCAAATCCGTTCGGCTATGAGATCATCCGCTCCTTTTGGATGGAGGACTACTGGAAGCTGTTTATGGCGGCGCTTCCCTTCGTGTTTGTGGCGTTTGCCGCAACACAGCTTGCCGCAGGTTTAAAGAACGTTTTCAAGGGGGCGGTGATGCTTGTCTGCTGCATAGGTGTGATCGCAGCCGGTTCGTTTTTTGCGTTTGACAGGAATCCGGTGCAGGCGGTGAACGATCGCAGGCAGCAGGAGCGCGAGGCTGCGGCGGTGAATGAGATCATTCAGACCTCCGGAATCGTGCCGCAGAATATGATCGCTCCAAGGGAAATCTGCGGGCTGATCCGAGAGGTGAATCCTCAGGTGAAGCTGATGTACGGGGAGGCTATGATCGAGAAAATGGTGGATAAGACGCTGCAGCCTGCGGATGAGGAAATGCAAAAATTTGTGGAGCTGTGTACGGCGATCGTTGCCGTTCCGTCTGCCGTAGAGTATCAGATCCAGGCGGCGGAGCTTTATGGAGGGAACTGCATTTTGCTGGAAACGCAGTATGAGGATGCCGGACAGCTTACGCAGGCGGGTTTTGTCTGCTTGGGAAGAACAGAGAAATATGCCGTGTACTTCAGGCAATAGAAAATATAGACAACATAAATATAGATATTGCATGCTGTCTATGCTATAATAGCAAAGTATATGTCTTGTTGAGAAAGAGGGACGAATGTAAATGAGGATCAAAGAACAATACAAGCATTTGCTCAATTACAGCGCCAATTTAATATCCTTGGCGGTAGAGGGAGCCGCCTTTGCCTTTATCTGGTACAACGTGTATGAGGACTCGTACGGATTTTTCCGCAGAGGAAACTGGGCGGTTATCGGTTTATATGTATTGATCATTTTCTTTTTTACAAAGGTATTGGGCGGATATAATATCGGCTATATGAGAATTGCGGATATTGCGCTGTCTCACGTCCTGTCGATTTTATTAAGCGGCGTGATCGGCTATCTGGAGCTGTGTCTGGTCTGCAGGGATTATGTCAGTATCAATCCGGTGCTTGGGGTTATGATCTTTGAGATCCTATTTATTCTGCCGTGGATCTATGTGGTGAGAAAAATATATACATGGCTTTATCCGCCGCGTCAGATGCTTGTGATTTACGGGGAGTATTCTCCCGACGATCTGATCGCGAAGATCAATACAAGGAAGGATAAGTACAACATCTGTGAATCGGTCAGCTACCGGATCGGGTATCAAAGCCTGTATCCGATGATCCGTCAATATAATGCGGTCGTGCTCTGCGATCTGCCGTCACAGGCAAGAAACCAGATCATGAAGTATTGCTATCAGGAGTCGGTCCGCACCTATGTGACGCCGAAGATTTCGGATATTCTGTTTCGCGGAGCAGACGATATCCACCTGTTTGACACCCCGCTTTTATTATCCAGAAATCAGGGACTGTCGATTAATCAGAGGATCGTAAAGCGTATTTGCGATGTGCTGCTCTCCCTGATCGGAATTATTCTGGCGTCTCCGTTTATGCTTTTGATCGCGCTTGCGGTAAAGCTTTATGACAGAGGGCCGGTGCTTTATAAGCAGGAGCGTCTGACGAGAGACGGTCGGCCGTTTCTGATCTATAAGTTCCGAAGCATGGAAATGGATTCGGAAAAGAACGGCGCCAGACTTGCGTCAAAGGGGGACAAGCGTGTCACTCCCGTGGGACGGGTGATCCGCAATATTCATTTTGACGAGCTGCCGCAGCTTTTTAATATTTTAAAGGGCGATATGTCGATGGTCGGACCAAGACCGGAGCGGCAGGAGATTTCCGATAAGTATGAGGAGACGATTCCTGAGTTTGTACTGCGCACAAAGGTGAAAGCAGGTCTGACCGGCTATGCGCAGGTATACGGAAAATATAACACGACGCCGTATGACAAGCTGAAGCTGGATTTGACGTATATCGAGAATTATTCTCTGTGGCTTGATATTAAGATCCTGCTGCTGACCTTTAAGATTTTATTCCAGAAGGAAAATACGGAAGGGGTCGATGAGGAGCAGCAGACGGCGATGAAGCGCTAGGTGATGAGATGGGATTTTCAGTATTAATGTCAGTGTACTGCAAAGAAAAACCGGAATATTTAAAGCTGGCGTTTGAGAGCCTGTTGTCCCAAACGCTGCTGCCCGACGAGGTTGTGCTGATCAAGGACGGTCCTCTGCCGGAGGCTTTGGAAGCGGTGGTCGCGGATTATAAAGAGCGCTTTGCGCGGATGGTCGTGTTTGCGTTTGAGGAAAACGTACAGCTTGGCAGGGCGCTGGCAAAAGGCGTAGACCTTTGCTCGCAGGAGCTGATCGCGCGGATGGATACGGACGATATTGCGCTGCCCGAACGGTTTGCACATCAGTATGAATTTATGCGGCAGCATCCGGAGGTTTCCCTCGTGGGCGGCTGGATGGAAGAATTTAACGATGAGGAGACTTATCAAAGCGTTAAGCGGATGCCGGAGAGAAATGAGGAAATCCGTAGGTACGGGCGTTACCGCAATCCGGTCAACCACATGACGGTTATGATGCGAAAGGACGATGTGCTTCGGGCAGGAAATTACCGGCACTTTCCGAATTTGGAGGATTACGAGCTGTGGAGCAGAATGCTTGCGGACGGCATGGTGTTTTATAATCTGCCGGAAGTTCTTGTGCGTATGCGAAATAACAGCGATGTGTACGAAAGACGCGGCGGGATTGCCTATGCGCGCAATTATTTTGCACTGCGCAGGGAGCAGCGTGCAATCGGGCGTCTGACACGCGGCGAATATCTGGTTTCCTTGTGCTTAACCTTTGGGATCACGCTGCAGCCCGGATTTTTAAGAAAGTTGATTTATCGAAGATTATTGCGTAAATAAGAGGACGTTATGGGAAAAATATTGAGTATTGCAGTACCGGCATATAATGTGGAAAAATATTTGGAGCGATGCTTACAGTCGTTGGAGGTGGAGGAGCTTCTCACAAAGCTTGAGGTGCTCATCATCAATGACGGCTCCGTCGATGCGACGCCGGAGATTGCAAAGCGGTACTGTGAGAAATATCCGCAGACGTATTTTTTATATAACAAGGAAAACGGCGGGCATGGATCAGGCATCAATTACGGTATTCAGAAAGCAACGGGGAAATATTTTAAGGTGCTCGACGGCGACGACTGGCTGAATACGAAGGAGCTGCCGGAGTTTTTGCGTCTTTTGGAGGATTCGGATGCCGATATTGTGGCGGCGGATTTTTTGTGTGTGGAGGATGAGACAGACCGGATTTTGCAGGAAAAATATTGTACAAGGAACGAAGGTCAATATGCAAGCCTGTGTGAGCTTTCCAAGGGCGAGGTCGACGAGGTGATCAAAATGCATGCGCTCACGATCCGCACAAGTATTTTAAAGGAGCACGGGATCACGATCGACGAGCATTGCTATTATGTGGACTGCGAGTATATTACCTATCCGATTCCTTATGCCGGAACGGTCTATTTTTATCATAAGTTTATCTATATGTACCGCCTCGGAAGAAACGGACAGAGCATGGATATTTTGAGCATGCAAAGAAATCGGGCGCAGCATATGCAGGTGTTAAGCAGTCTGTTAAGCTTTTATGATAAGCTTCCCGCCCTGCCGGAGGGCAAGCGTGCTTATATCGAGCGATGTATTGCGCAGGTGGTGGAGAATCAGTTTCAGATTTATATCAGCATGGGCTTTTGTAAGGGTATTTTTTCGGAGCTAAGGCGCTGGGATCAGGCGCTTAAAAGAAACTATCCGCGCATCTATGCGGCGACAAGAAAGAAAAGTATTACGCTGCTTCGGCGGACAGGGTATCTGGCTCTCCCGTTCGGAGCATTCGCATATCGGCTGGTAAAGGGCTAGCGCAGGGGAATATTGCCAAGCGCCGGAAGATACGGTATAATTTCGTTACTATTTTGTGAGAGGTTCTAAGAGATGAAGAAAAAGGGTTTGGTAGCTTACAAGGATCTGATGTATGAGCTGGTATCCAAGGATATTAAGCTAAAGTATCGCAGAAGCATTCTGGGATATTTGTGGAGTATTTTAAATCCGCTGATGATCATGCTCGTCATGGTGCTGGTGTTTTCCAGCATTTTTCGCTTTGATGTCGAAAATTATCCGGTCTATCTGATCATCGGACAGATGATTTACAATTATGTGACGAATGCGACAAATCATGCCATGTATTCGATTACGGACAACAGCTCTCTTTTGAAAAAGGTCTATGTGCCCAAATATATTTTCCCGTTTTCTAAGGCGACGAGCGATATGGTTGATTTTTTGTTTTCGCTTGGCGCGATGGTTTTGGTCATGGTGATCACGGGAACAGAGTTTTCGATGTATCTGGTACTTTTGCCGTATGTAGCGCTGCAGTTATATGTGTTTACGTTGGGAATGAGTCTGTTTTTGTCGCAGGCGACTGTATTTTTCCGTGACATGAGATATATTTACGCGGTATTTTTGACAGCATGGATGTACGCGACGCCGATTTTCTATCCGGTAAGTATTCTGCCGCCGAAAATCCAGTGGGTTGTGACACATCTAAATCCGTTGTACTATTATATAGAACAATTCCGGTGCATTGTGTTGGAGCGTGTGATGCCTTCCTTCCAGTTGTTTTACCGAGGGTGCATTATTTCGCTGCTTGTCTTTGCAATCGGGGCATGGTTTTTCCGAAAGAATCAGAATAAGTTTATTTTGTACATTTAAAGGGAGAGACACAAACTGATGGATGAAAAGTATATGATTGACGTCGATAATGTTACGGTCCGGTTTAATATGGCGTCGGAAAAGGTAGATAATCTCAAGGAATATTTTGTAAAAATGTTAAAGCACCAGCTAATGTTTCAGGAGTTCCTGGCGCTTAAGGATGTGTCGCTTAAGATCAGACCGGGCGAGGCATGGGGCTTGGTCGGCACGAACGGAGCTGGAAAGTCAACGATGCTAAAGCTTATCAGCGGCATCTTAACGCCGCATAAGGGCAGCGTGCAGGTGAACGGAACGATCGCGCCGCTCATTGAGCTTGGCGCAGGGTTTGATATGGAGCTGACGGCAAGAGAGAATATCTATTTGAATGGCACATTGCTGGGGCATTCCAGAAGGTTTATGGACGAGCATTTTGACGAGATCGTAGATTTTGCAGAGCTTTGGGATTTTTTAGATGTTCCGATCAAGAATTATTCCTCCGGTATGCAGGCGAGAATCGGATTTTCCATTGCGACGATGGTAAGACCGGACATCCTGATCGTGGATGAGGTTTTGTCAGTCGGAGATTTTAAGTTCCGGGAAAAATGCAATGCGCGTATGGAGGAGATGCTCTCGTCGGGAACGACGCTGCTTTTGGTATCGCATTCGATGGAGGATATTTTGAAGCTTTGCGATCATGCGGCATGGCTGGATAAGGGCGTGCTGAAAATGAGCGGCGAGGTGCAGGCGGTAACGGAGGCATATGTCAAAGGAGTATAGGCGGGATGCAGATCCAAAAAATTGAATTTCCAAACAGCATGGAAGCGGACATGGGGAAGCTGTACCTGCATGGGTCAGAGAACGGCATACAAATGACGGAAACGGGAGGAGTGAAGGTGCGTGATCCCGGCTTTGTCCGCTTTGATACTTATTTTAATGCAGTTTCGATTGAAAAATGGAAATACTATACAGAATTAAAGCAGTTGGCGTTCTGCTTTGAGGCAGCGGGAGATTTTTTACTGACGGTGTGGAATGCGTGGGAGAAAGAGGATGGAACGCTGGAAAAAGCGAAGCTTGCCTCTCTTTCCGCCGCAGAGGAGCAAAGGGCGGCGTACCGGATAGAAATTCCGCTGGATCGATGTGAGAGGGGCATTCTCTATGCAGAATTGAAAGCGTCGCAGGGAGAGGAAGCGGTCTTTTACGACGGTGAGTATGTGACAGAGCAGAATGCAGTGCAGGACATTGCATTGGCGGTCGCGATCTGCACCTATAAAAGAGAGAAGTATCTCTATCGAAATCTGGATCTGCTGTATCAAAGGCTGTGGGAGAATGAGGATTCCGTTCTGTATCATAAGCTGCACACGATTGTTGTCGATAACGGAAGGTCGATCGCACCGGAGAAAACGTGGGAGGGACTTTCTGTTTATCCAAATAAAAATGCGGGAGGTGCGGCGGGCTTTACAAGAGGGATCATAGAGGCAAAAAGGAATGGGAGCTTTTCGCATATACTTCTGATGGATGACGATGTACGGATAAATCCGGCTGCGCTTGAGCGCACCTATGTATTTCTTAGCATGCTAAAGCCTGCGTATCGGGATGCGATGGTCGGCGGCGCGATGCTGCGTCTTGATTATGGTTTCGTGCAGCAGGAAGCGGGCGGCTGCTACCGGGCAGGGCACATCACCTCGCTTCACACCGGAGTTGATCTGCGGGAGGCGGAAGCAGTCATAAAAAATGAAAGCCTTGAAAGGGCGGATTACAATGCGTGGTGGTACTGCTGTATTCCCATGCATGTGATAGAAAAAGCAGGACTGCCGCTGCCCTTATTTCTTCACAATGACGATGTTGAGTACGGACTGCGCTGCGGTACGGAGATTATCCGAATGAATGGGATCTGCGTCTGGCATGCGGCGTTTGAGCATAAGCGCCCCTCGGCAAATGAGTATTACGACGTTCGCAATGCGCTGATCGTAAATGCGCTGTATGGGCAGGATGAGAGCGGCAGCGGTGCGGTTCGTATGGTCGTGCGGCGGATGCTCACAAATCTGTTTCGCTACCGCTATCGTGACATCAGACTGAGTGCGCGCGCTGTAAGGGACTTTCTGCGCGGACCAAAGTGGCTTATGGAGCAGGATGCCGAGAAGCTTCATCAGGAGATTGTCGCGGCGGGCTACCGTTACTGTGAGGAGTATGAGGGGCAATGGGAGGAGCGAAACGAGGAGGTGCTTGCCGGGCTTTTGGCGGGAAGAAGCAATTCGAGTCAGATCGAACGAAAGAAGCTGCTTTCACTCAACGGCTGGCTGCTTCCGGCAAGGAAAGACGACGCTCCGACACCGGTGATGGCAGGGGACAGCCCCCATGCGTGCTACCGCAGAAGGCGGGTGTTTATCTATGATCCGGATACAAGGCTGGGATTTTATACAGGAAAAGAGATCAGAGAGCTGTTTTCCCTTGCGGGAACGGTTTTTAGAATTTATATGGAACTGAAAAAACATTACAAGCCTGTGGTGAAAGCATATTGTGCGCACAGGAAGGAGCTTGGCTCGGAGACATTTTGGAGCAGATATTTGGAGTTAGGAGGACGTCAAAATGAAAACAAGTTATGATTATCTGGTAGTTGGAGCAGGTCTTTACGGAGCGGTCTTTGCATATGAGGCAAAGAAAAAGGGAAAGAGCTGTCTTGTGATCGACAAGCGGCCGCACATTGCAGGAAATGTATACTGTGAGAATGTGCATGGAATCAATGTGCATAAATATGGCGCGCATATTTTTCATACCTCCGACAAAAAAATCTGGGATTATGTCAATCAGTTTGCGGAATTTAATCATTACATTAACTCACCGGTGGCAGTCTATAAGGATGAGTTATACAATCTCCCGTTTAATATGAATACGTTCAGTAAGATGTGGGGCGTGCGTACGCCGGAGGAGGCACAGAAGAAGATCAGGGAGCAGATTGAGAAGCTTCATATCACAGAGCCGAAGAATCTGGAGGAGCAGGCGCTTTCGCTTGTCGGCACAGATGTGTATGAAAAGCTGATCAAGGGTTATACGGAAAAGCAGTGGGGACGCGACTGCAAGGAGCTGCCTGCGTTTATTATCCAAAGGCTTCCGCTGCGCTTTATCTATGATAACAATTATTTCAACGACAGGTATCAGGGTATTCCGATCGGCGGTTATACCGCAATCGTGGAAAAGATGCTGGACGGTATGGATGTGCTGTTAGATACGGATTACTTCGCGTTTATCAAGGAACATGAAAATATAGCGCCAAAGACGATATTTACCGGTATGATCGATGAGTTTTATGATTTCCGGCTTGGTGTGCTGGAGTATCGGACGGTTCGCTTTGAGACGGAGGAATTAGACTGCGAGAACTATCAGGGAAATGCCGTGGTGAATTATACAGAGCGTGAGGTGCCGTATACGAGGATCATCGAGCATAAGCATTTTGAATTCGGAAAGCAGCCGACGACCGTGATCTCCAGAGAGTATTCCAAGGAATGGGAAAAGGGAGACGAGCCGTATTATCCGGTAAATAATGAGAAAAACAACGAGCTTTATAAGAAATACGAGGAGCTGGCGAAGAAAGAGCAGAAGGTTATTTTTGGCGGACGTCTCGGCGGTTATAAATATTATGACATGGATAAGGTCATTGCGGCGGCGCTGCAGATGTGTGAGAGCGAGCTGAAATAGTTAGGAGAGGAATCAGGTATGGATATTCAGAAGATTTTATTCCCGGAGGTGGGAAGGTGCACCGAAACAGAGCTGTATTTCCGATTGGGAAAGAAAACCGAATATCGCGGAGACAAAAAAAGTATTACCTTTCGCAAGCATGCGGTTGTGACCTTCGACACATATTTCAATGGATTTTCGATTGAGAAATGGATGAAGTATACAGTATTGCAGCAGTTAGCGCTTCGGCTGTCCCTGTCCGGAAAATTTAAGGTGACGCTGCTTGGTAAGGAGCAGATCCATAAGGACATCCTGACAAAGGTGATCAGCGAGACCGTTGTGGAGTGCGACGGCAGAGGTGACTTTGAATTTCCTTATACGCTTGGAGAGAAGAAGGGTATGTATACCTTCTGTCTGGAGGCGCTTTCGGATGGAGCGTGCTTCTTTGGTGGCACATATATCACCGACGTTGCGCAGGAGCGTATCCGCGATGTAAAGATCGGAATCGCAATCTGTACCTTTAAACGAGAAGCGTTTGTCGAAAAAAATATCAGAATCTTAAACGAGGAGATATTAAATAATCCTGCTTCTCCGCTGTATGGACGTATGAAGGTGTTTATTGCCGATAACGGAAAATCTCTTGACAGAGAGCGCCTGTCGTCTGAGCATATTTGTATCAATCCAAACAGAAATCTCGGAGGAGCCGGAGGCTTCACGCGCGATCTGATTGAGATGATGAATCATAACGAGGAGCTTGGAATCACACACGCGCTGTTAATGGATGATGATATTGTGATCGAGCCGGAGGCACTCGTAAAGACCTACCGGATCCTTTCACTGCTAAAGGACGATTATGAGGACGCCTTTGTGGGCGGTGCGATGCTGCGCCTTGACAAGCAGGCGATTCAGGTAGAGGCGGGCGCCTCATGGAATGGCGGGCACTTAAATTCCTTAAAGCACAATTTAAACCTGAAGAAATGCAAGTCCTGCCTTTATAACGAGGTGGAGGAGTATACGGAGTTCAACGCTTGGTGGTACTGCTGTTTCCCAATGAAGATCGTGACACCGGACAATCTGCCGCTGCCGATCTTTATCCGCGGAGACGATCTGGAATACGGGCTTCGCAACATGAAGCATTTGATCCTGATGAACGGAATCTGTGTCTGGCATGAGCCGTTTGAGAATAAGTATTCCTCGTTTTTGGAGTACTACATCATGCGCAATCAGTTGATTGATAACTCCTTTCATTGCCAGTGGTATGGGGCAAAGCAGCTTGCAAAGTCGATGCTTGGTCATTGCATGAGAGAGATCATGTTCTACCGCTATAAAAATGTCGATCTGTATCTGCGGGGGATCAGGGACTTCTTAAAAGGGCCAAAGTGGCTTATGAAGCAGGACGGCGAAGCGCTGCATCAGTCTGTGATGGCAGCAGGATATAAGGCACAGGAGCTTGAACAGTTGGATATGGCGTTTAACTATCCGGTATATCAGGAAAGCTATGAGTATGTAGATAATAAAAAGTCAAAGATCAAGCGGCTTTTGACCTTTAACGGACTTTTTCTGCGGGCGAAGGGAACAAATATCATTCCGATGGCGGCTGCGAGACCGGTCCATTTTTACAGGAAGAAGCGTGTCATGCAGTATGATGTGACAAGTAAAAAAGCATTTATCACCGAGAAGTCCGTGGGAGCATCCCTAAAATATATGGGCAAGGTGTTCGGGCTGATCTGCGTGCTGCCGTTTCGGTTAAAAAAGGCGCAGCAGGCATATCGCACGGAGGGCATGCGCCTTCGCGCGCTTGCGTTCTGGAATGAGTTTTTAGGTCTTGATTCCTAAGAGAAAAAATTGCGACACTTTGGAATGGAGAAAAATATGAAGAAAAAAATCGTAATTGCAGCCGTGCTTGTTGCATATCTGGGACTCTCAGCGGCAGTCGTCTCCGGTGTTTTTGAGAAAAAGGAGGAGCCGCCCGCAGTGGTGGAGGAGGAGCCAAAGGAGGTAGACCCTATCGACGCTGCTCTTGCAGAAAGAACGTTTGAGGTCGTCGAAAATACGCTGGAATATGCAGCGCCGGGGCAGTCGGGGCTGTATCAGGAAACAGAGGACGTGCTGCTGTTAGAGGAGGATAAGCAGAATCTGCTCTCGCGCTATCAGCTTCCGCCGCTTGTGAGAATGGACGAGAAGGATGCGGCGGGGAAAATGTCAAACCTGCAGGTGCTTCAAAGGATCGAGACGCTTGGGGCGGATGTGCTATCCTTTTACACACCGGAGTATTACTGGAAGAAAATTTATAATGATTCGATCACAACAGTGAAAGATGCGATTTCCTTTGACGAGCATGTGACATTTTCGGGCACGCGGGCATCTGAATTAAACGCATTACTGCAGACAAGCGCAAATGTTGTTATTGATATTGCAGCAAAAGAGCTTCTTTTGGACGAGACGATCCGTGTGCCGTCCAATGTAAGCATTGAGGGAAACGGCGTGATCGTAAACGGAGAGGAAAACGTTCCCTATGCTGTCTTATTGGAAAATACACAGAATGCTGCCGTCAAGGGCATGCGACTGCTTGGCGGTTTTGAGCAGGGCATTTATATCATCCGATCGAACAGGGTGCTGATTTACGGAAATGAGATCACCAATGCGGTTCATAAGGCGCTCTGCGTTATGGACGATAATCAGTATGTAAACCTTGTGGGAAACTCGATCCATGAGAATGGAAACGGTTCTGTTTTTCTGAACGGAGAGATCACAAACTGTATCATCCAGCATAATGCCGTGTATCAGAACCGGGGGACAAGAAATCTGACGGCGGGGATCGTATTTTCATCTATGATCGTGGAAGACCCGTATACACCGTACAATGAATTTTTAGATGAATATCTGTACGATCTGAAAAAGACGCCGAATCATAACGTGGTCATGGATAATTTGATCCAGGGAAATTATTCCTCCGGCTTCTATTCGGACGGCGCATATCTCAATTATGTGATCGACAATGTGATCGAGGATAATGAAAAAGAGGGTATGTGCTTAGACTATGGAACGTTCGGAACTTATGTCAGCGGCAATACGATCCAAAGAAACGGCGAGAGAAACCGCCAGACGGACGAGGATCTTGAGGCTGACTTCATTCTCGGCGCCGGAAGGCTGCCGGATGGTTCCTCTACGGCAAAGCTGCCAGGCATTTCCATTGATAACTCTGCCTATAATATTGTATATAATAATAATATCAATGAGAATTCAGGAAGCGGGGTGAAAATGGTTAGATCAGGTTACCGGAATGTAATTTTGTCAAATCTGATCACGGATAATAACGCCGGACAAAACGAGGCATATCACGGCTTTGGAATCGAGCTTGGTCATGCAAGCACGCCGGACGAGCCGGTCAAGGGACTGGACTTTACGGCAGATTATGAAAATATCCTTGCAAGAAATATCATTTCCGGTCATCATTATTCGGGAATTTATATCGGGGAGGACTGCTACTGCAACGACCTGATTGACAATGTGATTTTGGACTGCACGCAGTTTTCGGTTGAGAATTTCAGCAGTTACTTTAACAGTGCAGTTGGAAATAATACCAATGTGGGCACATTAAGCTTTACGCTTGAGTAATTGGAGGAAGCAGAGGAGGAAAAGAATGCTACCAATCTTATATATTGTCATTCCCTGTTATAATGAGGAAAAGGTGCTGCCGATCACATGCAGTATGTTTTTGGAAAAGATCAACGGGCTGGTAGAAAAAGAGAAGATCAGCGATGAGAGCAGAATCCTGTTTGTCAATGACGGAAGCAGGGATCAGACGTGGGAGATCATCCGTAAGCTGGCAGAAGCAGACCGGCATTATATGGGAATCAGTCAGAGCAGAAACCGCGGACATCAGAACGCGGTGCTGGCAGGTCTGATGGAGGCGAAGGATGTCTGTGATATTACAATCTCCATTGACTGTGACGGTCAGGATGATATTGATGCGATGGACGCGATGATCGATGCGTATGCGGACGGCTGTGAGGTTGTCTACGGCGTGCGCTCGAAGCGTGATACTGATACCTTTTTTAAGCGTTTTACGGCAGAGGGATTTTATAAGCTGTTAAACTGGATGGGTGCGGAGGTCATCTTTAATCACGCGGATTATCGTCTCGTTTCCTCCAGAGTGCTGCAGGAATTTGCAAATTTTAAGGAGGTGAACATTTTTCTTCGGGGAATGTTCCCTCTGGTCGGGTTTAAGAGCACGAGCGTGTACTACGAGCGCCATGAGCGCATTGCAGGAGAGAGCCATTATCCCCTGAAAAAAATGCTGGCATTGGCATTTGACGGTATTACAAGCCTGAGTGTAAAGCCTCTGCATCTGATCACAGGCATGGGATGCGGGATTGCCGTGTTAAGCTTCTGTGCCGTGATCTGGTCGATTGTCGTACAGTTGATCGGAGAGGCGGTACCGGGATGGGCAAGCATGACGAGCATTATCTGTTTCATCGGAGGCGTGCAGTTGATCAGCATCGGCGTATTGGGCGAATACATCGGTAAGATCTATATGGAAGTAAAAGAGAGACCAAGATACATTATTAGTGACCGAACAAAGAAAAAAGAGGAATAATTAAGGTATGAGAAGAAAAATAGCAGCTATGCTGGTAATGGTGATGACGCTTAGCCTGGTGACGCCAAATGTCAACGTAAACGCATATGCGGCATCCATGAAAACCGGCGTGACGGAGAGCGTGCCGCAAGGAAATACGACAGCGACCGAGGGTGTGTCGGGAACAGAGACGAAGCCGATGGAGAACGTGCCGGGAACGGAGACGAAGCCGATGGAGAACGTGCCGGGAACGGAGACGAAGCCGACGGAGTCAACGGAGAAGAAAGAAACGGAGACGACGGAGGGCGTGCCTGGAACAGAGATGAAGCCGACGGAGTCAACGGAAAAGAAGGAAACGGAGACGACGGAGAGCGTGCCTGGAACAGAGATGAAGCCGACGGAGTCAACGGAAAAGAAGGAAACGGAGACGACCGAGAGTACGGAAAAAGCAGAAGGCACGGAAAAGACAGAGGATAAAGAAAAGAAGGAGACGGAATCCACAGAGTCAACGGAAAAGAAAGAGGAGAAGTTGACGGAGGAGACCGGGACAACAGAACAGAAGGATAAAAAAGAAGCAGAGATTGAGTCACTGCCGGATGACCCTGAATATCTGAAATATTTAGAGCAGCAGAAGGGCTATCAGGGAGGGAGCAGAAGGAGCAGGAGGAGTACCTTTTACTCAGCGGTTTATCCGAGACTTGGAGAGGGCTATGTGCATGATCCGAAGTTCTCCAATCATACGGTCCGTCATGGGATTGACGTATCCTATTACCAGAAAAATATTGACTGGAATGCGGTAAAGGCAAGCGGTGTGGAGTTTGTATTTGTACGCGTTGGCTACCGTGGCTATGCGCAACCAGGCAATATGGCGGTTGACCCTTATGCAAAGCAGAATCTTCAGGGAGCGATCAACGCGGGCTTAAAGGTAGGCGCTTACGTTTTCTCACAGGCGGTCAATGAGGCGGAGGCAATTCAGGAGGCGCAGTTTGCTTTGCAGCAGGTTGCGGGATATAACATCACGATGCCGATCGTTATGGATTTTGAGTATGCCTATTATTCAAATGGAGCAGAGGGAAGGCTTGCGGCAGCACATTTGAGCAGGGACCAGCATACCGCGATCGTAAATGCATTTGGAGCGACGATCAGAAATGCGGGCTATGAGCCGATGATCTACGCAAATAAGAGTATGCTTGAAAATTCCTTAAATTCATGGAGCATTCCTTATAAAATATGGCTTGCACGCTACCCGCAGTCTGCGCCGTTTGCAGCGGGATACGGCGGGAATTATGAGTTCTGGCAGTATACCAGCGGCGGATATGTAAACGGAATCGCGGGCAGAGTCGACTGCAATTTCTGGTATGAGCCAAAGATCTATACACAGACGGTCAGAGACGGTATTTATACGATCGCGACGGCGATGGACGAGGGAATGGTGCTCGATATTAAGGATGGTTCGGGTGCAAACAGTGCGAATCTGCAGCTCCTTGGAAAGAACGCGGCAAGCCAGCAGGATTTTAAGGTGACATATGTCGGGGACGGTAAGTATACGATCATGGCAATGTGCTCCGGCAAATATCTGGATGCAGAATGGGGCGGTACGACCGAGGGTACAAACATTGTGCAGTACAGCGGCAACAGCGGAGATAATCAAAAGTGGTACATACAGGATGCCGGAGACGGAAATTATTATATTCGCTCCGCGCTGAGCCAGATGTGCATGGACGTTGCAGGAGGCGCGCATAATGGCGCGAATATCCACCTTTGGAATTATAACGGCGGACTGAATCAGAAATTTAAGTTTAAGAGCGTCGAGTATACACAGTCTGTGGCAGACGGATTATATATGATCTCCGCAGAGCAGGATTCAAACCTTGTGTGGGATGTTACCGATGCGGCTGGCCATAATTCCGCGAATGTCGGTCTCTGGGAGAAAAAGAATGAAAATAACCAGAAATTCTATATCAACCATGCCGGAGGAAATAAGTATACAATTTCTGCAAAGCATTCCGGAAAGTATGTGGATGCCGAGTGGGGCGGCGGTCATGCGGGTGCAAATATGATCCAGTATGACGGCAATGGAGCAGATAACCAGAAATGGTACTTCAAAGACGCAGGAAACGGAAGTTATTACATCATTTCTGCGGCAAGCGGCCTGTACGCTGATATAGCAGGATCGGTAAACATGGGCAATAATATCCAGTTGTGGGATGGAAATGCGGGTGCAAACCAGAGATTCCGCATTACGCTCGTAAGCGACAGGGATACGCCTCCGGTTGTCGGGGAAGAAATGGAAGGATGGCATGTGGAGAACGGAAAGAAATACTGGTATGACGACGGCACGATGGCGCGTGATAAGGAGGTATACGATCCGAAAACAGATGCATGGTACTGGTTCGATGGCGACGGCGGTATGGCGACCAACAAGGATGTGTTTGTTCCGACAAATGATCAGCGGACGGAAGGCAAATGGGTTCGTTATGATGTGAACGGGCATATGAAAAAAGGAGAAGACTACCGTTATGGAGGCTGGTATTGGTTTGATCCGATCACAGGCGAGATGATAAAGGATTTTGTATTTATTCCAGAGGCCGGTACAGAAGGTAAGTGGGTATATTACGATGAAGTGGACGGTAAGATGCACCACGGAGAGAGCTGTATCGACGGGAACTGGTATTATTTCGATGAGTGGACCGGAAAAATGATTCATGGGGAATATTATAGAAATGGCAACTGGTATTACTATGACCAGACGACCGGTATTATGGCGCATGGCTGGGTGACGCTTCCAAACGGAACAAGAGCCTACTATGACGAGATAACGGGAATCAGGAGATAAAATAAGAACGAGCGGAACGCACTAGGTGCCACTCTTATGTCAATAAAAACAGGATGCGGTAATTTACCGCATCCTGTTTTTATTGCTTTATGCTCATCGCCCGAAGCGTGACGACCTTTTTTAATTGAGACGTCGTCCCTGACCGGTCTGCCAGTCAAAGAACCAATGCTCATCTCCGATCCATACATCGCCTTTTGCCATAGCGCCGGTTACAGGATCAAAATATTGACTGATGCCTTGATTATCAAGAGCGCCCCAATCCCAGCCCTTGACCATCTTGCCCCAGTTGTCATAGCGTACCCATTTGCCAGTGCCGTCATTATATTCCTGATAGACGTCCTTATTCTTTGCAAATGCCCCCTGCTGTACATTATCCAGCCAGTACCATGCATCGGTATAGGGATCATAGATTTCCTTGCCGCGGTAATTAGGATCACTGACGTTGTAGCCCTGTCTGGCACCTTTTTCATACCAGAACAGAGTACCATTGGAATCACTGCGCCAGCCGTTGATGGCAGTTCCGTCATACTCGTCGAAATAATAGAGCGTGTCTCCGATGGTATGATAGCCCTTTAACATAATTCCTGTATTGTCATCATAGTATACCCATTTTTTTGCGGCGTCATTCGGGTTTGTAACCTCATTATTGTTTCCGTCGACCATATACCACTCTGTTTTCATGGCAGTGCTGCCATCGGGATTTTTCATGACATTGCCATATCTGTCTGTGAGCGGAACCTCACGGCTGCGCACCTGATTGACCTCGGTGAGCCCTTTTTTCATTGCGCCTGTTGTCTCGTCAAACCACCAGTAGCCCCATTCATTCGAACCGTTTATGGGAGCGTGCACCTGTCCCTTTTGCATACGGCCAAAATGGTCGTAGCGCACCCACTTTCCGATACCGTCCTGACCTTGAACCGTGTAAGGCTGATAGACATCCTTGTTGACTGCCATTTTACCATCTTCCAGACTGTCCATCCAATACCAGCCGTTTGTAGCAGGGTCATAAATTTCCTTGCCTCTGTCGGTGAGTCCCTGTCTGACATGATTGTCGTACCAGTAGCAGACCTCTGTGCCGCCATAGGCAGGCCCTTTAAAGCTTTCCTTTTGATACCAGCCGGAGGAAACAAGAGCCGGGGTCTCCTCATGGCCGGTGTAATTGGCATAAATTGTTTGTGCTTTCCGATCCCAAACTTTTTGTATGGCAGTTGGGTCTTTCAGTGTAATGACTGTACCGTGATGCGTTTCCTTTTCACCACCGTTTGCAGCATGTGCCTTGATTTTAAACTGGTTTCCCTCAAGCCATCCGGTATATTTATCCATTTGTCCGGTGGTTGCCGTTGATGCGATATTTACATGTACACCTGACTTGCCGTCAGGATTGTCCGGCGGATAATCCCTTAGCTTGTCGGTATACAGATAATAAGTTCCGCCGTATTTAGTGAGAGAAGGACCCTCAAATCCGGTGACAGCATCGTCGCATACGAGCTCCCAGCTGCTTTCTTGTTGTACGGATTCGAGCGTGAGTGTCTGCGTGCGCCAGATTTCATTTGTAACGCCGTCCTTTTTCACACAGAAGTAGTAGTAGCCGCCTTCCTTGAAAATGGAACTGTCAATGCGGTTATGTACGTCTGTGTTGTATTTTGGCAGATTGATGGGCACTGCATCGGAGTAGGTCACCTTTGGCTGCGCGCCTGGATTAGTTGTCGGATCTGCGACGCCCGGCGCCAGTCCGGTCAACTTGATCAGATAGGGCTTCATCACGTCGTTAGCTGAGGAATCGCCATGAAAATTGGCATAATATCCCATGCAGACAGTCAGCCATACCGTACCGTCATCGTCGACAAAAAAGTCCGGCGCGACAGCATCCCAGTTTGCACCGTACTTGTCTGCACCGGGAGGCGCTTCCGTAACTCCGACATTAATTTGACTCCCGCTGTTGGGATAACTCCAGTGAACCAGATCATTAGAATATCCCATCATTGGCACATAGCGCCTTCCGAGATCATTATTGGTACTAAAGCCGGAAAGCATCCAGAAATAACCGTCCTTATAGATAATGCTTGGATCATGCAGGGTTGATACATTATAAGGGGTATTTGGTATCCAGCTGGTGTTTGGATCATTTGGTGTAGCATCTACATAAGCCTCTGCGAGCTCATAGAAGTTTATCCCATCCGTAGACCAGTAGAGTGTGTCGGTTGTGTTGCTGTCACTCTCCCAAAAACTTCCCAGCAATAACTCTGAGGGATATTGCTGAGCATGTACAACCGAAGGAGAGGTGAGTGCAAATCCACTTGCGGCTATGGTTCCTCCCAAAAACAAGCCGAGCAGACTGCGCTTTGAACGTTTCATCATTTTTTGCTCCTTTGTTTAAAATTTATTATATGGTATAATTTTTATTATACAACAAAATATAATTTTTGCAAAGATAGGAAACAGGGCAAGCGCATAAAAAGTCTAACTTGGGGGGTACCTCAAACTAAAATCCCTTGATGGATATTTTTAAATGTTTTCTGCAATTTCCAAGAAAATCAATTCCTACACATACTCCAAATGATACGTATATAACATACTCATCTTTTTAGAAGTCATTTTTTTCTTTTTCAGTTCCATCATAAAAATCACCACTTTTCTTTTATTATAACGGAAAAATGGTGATTTTGGGATCAATTATTTTTTATGCGGTTGCCCTGACATTGACATAGATACCTTTTGTTCCATCACGTTTATCAGGCGGATGATCTGCTCATTTGTCAATAACAGTCTCTGTTGAGACGGCAAAGCTAAAGCTTGTAAGACCTGTCATTAAACCGCCGCACAAAGTGTATCTGAACTCCGACCCTTGAAACTAACCGGCAAATTCCCGTATGCTATGTAAATGACTATGACGTAATCCAATGATAAAGTTCATGCAACACACGTGCTGTAAGCTTCTCGGCAGGTTTCTTAAGAAAAACGTGATAAAGCCAAGAGATTACAAGGACAATTGTGAATGTAATACCTGCTAATTCGTAGGATGTAAACCCGTGTGGCGCAACATATACATTTACCAGATTGATAACCGGAATATGGAAAATAAAAAATTCAAGCTGGATAGCCGCAAACCATCGCATTGGTTTTGTAGCAAAAAAGCGAGACACAATACCGCTGTCAAAAGCAAAGAGCAATACAAAAAAGCAGAAATAGAGGACAAATATAGCACGTCCCCAAGAATTTTGCTTTGTAACAAAGAGCGTGGCAGTGATATAAAGTAGGAATACTTCAACAACACTTCCCAGGATAAAAGTAATATTGACCGGAAGTTTGACAGACTTATCTTTTAAATGCTCGGTCAATGTGCGCCAAACGCTACAGATCATCATTCCTAAGAAGAACTCAAACATGCGCAATACCGGAGATACATGGATGTTGAAATCAGTATAAGTGTTCGGGTAATAAAACTGTGTTTCCTCAATAAAATATCGTACAAAAAACACGACAGGGAAATAGATAATAACCTTACGTCTGTTCCGGATCATGCGCAGTAAAACAGGAGTAAGCAGATAACAGAACAACAAAGATGACAAGTACCAAGATGGGCCGTTAAATGAGAAGAAAACGGTCTCAATATTGAACCATGATTGTAATAACAAGAGATTAATAACACCTCTTATCAAAGTTGATTGTGAAAATATATTGCTAAGCGGCATTGAGCATAGACTTAGGATAAATCCAAGCAGATGCATCGGCCAGATAGAGACAAGCTTGCTTTTAACGTAACGAAGAGAATCGCCCCATGTGCAGGAAGAAGTATCCTTTTGTGTATAATAGACAAGAAAACCGGATACAACAAAAAAGAATTCACAACAGCGGGCACCTAAATCACAAGGTGGGTCAGTAAGCCAACTGTGTAGCCAAAAAATAAGCCAGATTGCAATGACTTTCAGACCAGAAAGACTATAAAGATGTTGTTTTTTGTTCATTTTATTAATTGTTGTATGGACGCAGAATGCACATACTTTCCTTTCTAAAGGGTATTTGTGACTATTGTAAACGAGAAATATTTGTGAAAAAATATACTAATATTATGGCATATGGATAGATTTCCTGTCAATCTCTTGCTTTTTTTGAGTTTACCAAGTAAACTCAAAAAAAGCAAGAGATTGACAGGGTTTTTGATTATGCATATAATATAGGTTCGTGTATGGAGGTCGTATGAATGAAAAAAATTAATTCTGATAGGAAAGGATCAAAAGGGATGAGGATGCCCTGCTGGGCGGCAGCTTTTTTACTGAGCCTTGTCGGGGCGGTGATTGCAATTCTGCCGTTTCTTCTGCGTGATGAGGGCTATATCGCAATGTCGCATGATTTTACAGCGCAGGAGATTGCATTCCACACCTTTATGAATGAGACGGTAAGGTCGGGAAATTTGTTGTGGAACTGGGCGATCGATCTTGGCGGAAATTTTGTGGAGAGCTTTAGCTTTTATAATCTGGGCAGCGCCTTTTCATGGATTTCGTTTTTGTTTCCGCCTGAGCTGACGCCGCGTGTCATGGGCGTTATTATGATGCTTAAGTTTGCCGTAGCGGGTGCAGCGGCGGCCGGTTATCTAAACCGCCATATCAAGAACAGGACGATCGTGCTGCTTGCATCCTTGCTGTATGCATTTTCAGGATTTCAGTGCAGCAGCGTTGTATTTTATCATTTTCAGGACGCGGTGGCATTTTTCCCACTCATGCTGACAGGGCTGGAGCTGCTTGTGGAGGAGAAAAAGAGAGGCAGACTGCTGGCGGCGTGCGTCGTTAATGTCCTTTGTAATTACAGCTTCTTTATCAGCGGTGTGATATTCCTTGTGATCTATTATGTCGTGAAATATATGATACCCGATATACAGGCGGGAAAAAGGGGCATCAAGCATTATGCTGCTCCGATCATAGACTGCATGATCGAGGGGGCGATCGGGTGTATGGCGGCAGGAATCCTGCTTATTCCGTCGATCATCGGCACGCTCTCCAATGAGCGGGTGACAAGTCATATCCTGGGAGAGGAGTGGCTTACGATGAAGACAAAGGACTGGCTGATGCTGCTTAAGGCATTCCTGATGCCGGCAGAGACGATGGATGATTATTCCAGTGTCACAACGTCAGACTGGATGACAAATGCGGCGTATCTGCCGGTGTTTAGTCTTGTTTTTGTGCTTGCCTATCTGTTTAAAAAGAAGGACTGGCTCTCTAATTTAATAAAGACCTGCTTTGTGATCGCGGTGATTCCGGTATTAAACAGTGTGTTTATGACCTTTATGCCGGGCGGCTATAGGAGATGGTACTATATGCTCATTCTGGTTATGGCGGTCGCGACTGCAAAGGTCATCGAGACACCAAAGGAATACCCCATCAAAAAGGCGCTTGGCGTCTGGGGGGCGATGCTTGGCGTTTACCTGCTTTTGACCTGTGCGGTGACATGGAGCGAACAGGAGCAGAGCATTATTTATAATAGGGGATGGTATTTGTATGGTGTCGTCACTGCGCTTGTGGGGATCCTGCTTCTTTGCGCGGTGTTCCGGTGGGTAAAGGCAGGCAGAAATACGGTTCTGCTTTTGCTGGTATTCGTGTTTTCGGTCGGAACGCTGGGCGTCAATATCCATCATTACCAGTCGACAACCGATAACTCGAATCTTGATTTTAAAACTTATCCGAACAGCTATGCCAAAAATGTTGCGAATTATCTGACGGAGATACCGCAGAAATTAGACAGGGAAATATTACCGTATCGTTATTATTTTGACGAGGGAATTGGGCATACTTATTATAACCTTGAATTGATGAATTCCCTGCCGTCCATTAACTCCTTTATCAGCACGGCGCATGCGTCGATCACGGAGTTTTATGATCAGCTTGGGATCGGAAGGGGCACATGGACGAACGGAGCAGTCGGCGGAGTCAGGGAACTGCTGGCGGCGCGTTATATCGTCTCCGCAATCGAGCAGCCGGCGTACAGGTATCTGGCTACCTTGGAGAACAGCAATGGGCAGCAGATGTATCTTTATGAAAACGAAGCCGCGCTTCCGCTCGGATTTACCTATGACAGCTACATCAAGCGGAGCGAATTTGAAAATCTGGGAATGGATGTACGCGCAGTCGTAATGCTGAAAACGCTCGTGATTGAGGATGAGGACGAGGCAGAGGTAAGCAAATATCTGTTTCATTACCCGGAATACGGCGAGGTGATCAGTGCGGACAGCCTGCCGGGAGCCATTGCAGAGCGCAGCCGGGAGACGAGTCAAAAATTTGAGACAGGTGAGAATTATTTTGAGTCCACAATCACGGCAGACACTGAAAAATATGTATTTTTCGCTGTGCCGTATGACAAATACTGGAAGGCAAAGGTAAACGGAGAGGAGCGCGAGGTTCTCAATATCAACGGACTGATGGCGGTTCGGATTGACGGCGGAGAAAACCGTATTTTGTTTGAGTATGAGTATTTGCCGATTAAGGCTGGAGCCGTATGCAGCATTGCGGGAGTACTTGCATCTGTGCTTTATCTTATCCTTTCCGGCAGATTGGAAAAAAATAAGAGAAATTAATGTTGTAATTTGGGGAAAATAGGCAGATACGCGGTATTTTTCTACTTGCCTTTTGTCGAACTATGGGTTATAGTAGGGCAATAAAGTATTGTCGTATAAAAGCGATGGAAAGAGAACATATCAGTAGCTGTGTAATTTGGGGAACAGCTATATGGGCGTTGCCTTCGCAAGAAAATATTGACATGAGAGGAATGCGATATGAAAGTAGTAATACTGGCAGGCGGATTTGGAACAAGAATCAGTGAGGAAAGCCATTTAAAACCAAAGCCAATGATCGACATCGAAGGGAAACCGATACTCTGGCACATCATGAAGGAGTATTCTTACTATGGTTATAATGACTTTATCATATGCGCAGGTTATAAGCAGCATGTGATCAAGGAGTGGTTTGCAGATTATTATCTGCACAACAGCGACATTACGTTTGATTTTTCTAATGGCGGAAAGATGGAAGTGCACAGCAACGTGGCAGAGCCGTGGAGAGTCACGATCATTGATACCGGATTAGAGACGATGACGGGAGGACGCGTGAAGCGCATCCGTGATTATGTTGGCGACGAGACGTTTATGCTGACGTACGGGGACGGTGTGTGCGACGTGAATATTAAGGAGCTGGTAGAGTTCCATAAGAAAAAGGGAAAGACTGCAACGCTGACGGCGGTGCGTGTAGGACAGCGCTTTGGTGTCTTGGATATAGATGCCAAGGATGAGATCAAATCATTCCGTGAGAAATCAGAAGCGGACGGCGCACGGATCAATGCAGGCTATATGGTGCTTGAACCGGAGATTTTTGATTATATTGACGGAGACGCAACGGTATTTGAAAAGGAACCGTTAGAGAGACTTGCTGCAAAGGGAGAACTGGCGGCATATAAGCATGACGGATTCTGGCAGTGCATGGATACCCAGCGTGAGAAGGAACAGCTTGAAAATATGATAGAAAGCGGTCGTGCGCCGTGGATGGTGTGGAAGAAATAGCTATGATGGATATTGGATGGTACAAGGACAAAAAAGTATTAGTAACGGGTCATACCGGATTTAAGGGGAGTTGGCTGTGCAGGATGCTGATAGAGGCGGGGGCACAGGTGACGGGATATGCGCTGGAGCCGCCTACCCAGCCAAATCTTTTTGAATTATGCGGTATCAAAGACAGGATGAAATCAGAGATCGGGGACATTAGGGATCTGGCGCATTTAAAAGCGGTGTTTGCAGAGGTCCAGCCGGAGATCGTGATCCATCTGGCGGCACAGCCGATTGTGCGTGATTCCTATAAAGATCCGGTTTATACCTATGAGACAAATGTGATGGGAACGGTAAATATCTGCGAGTGTGTGCGGCAGACTGCAAGCGTGAGATCCTTTTTGAATGTAACGACGGACAAGGTGTATAAGAACCATGAGTGGGAGTGGGGTTACCGTGAAGAGGATGCATTGGATGGATTCGACCCGTATTCCAACAGTAAATCCTGCTCAGAACTGATCACGCACAGCTATATCAATTCTTTTTTTGGGGAGCTTGGGACAGCCGTTTCCACTGCAAGAGCGGGGAATGTGATCGGAGGCGGCGATTTTGCAAATGACCGTATTATTCCCGACTGCGTGCGGGCAGCCGGAGAAAATAGGGAGATCATTGTAAGAAATCCATATTCTACACGGCCGTATCAGCATGTGCTTGAGCCGCTGGCAATGTATCTTATGATTGCGATGGCGCAATATGAGGATGGAACGTATGCAGGGGCATATAACGTGGGACCGGATGATTGTGACTGTGTGACAACGGGACAGCTTGTGGATCTGTTTTGCTTAAAGTGGGGAAAGGGTATCGAGTGGGTGAACCGCTGTGACGAGGGACCGCACGAAGCAAACTTCTTAAAACTGGATTGCTCAAGGGTGAAAAAGGTATTCGGGTGGACGCCGCGGTGGCATGTAGAAGAAGCGATAGAGAAGACCGTAGAGTGGTTTCAGGTGTATATGGAAAAGGGAGATGTGTCCGTATGCATGGATCGACAGATCAATGAGTTTTTTAGGATGGAGAAATAATGGGAGAGATTAAATTACTGGATTGTACGCTGCGTGACGGCGGCTATTTAAATGACTGGAATTTTGGGCATAATAATCTTGTGAGTATTTTTGAGCGTCTGATCGATGCGAATGTCGATATTATCGAGGTTGGATTTTTAGATGATTCGAGGAGCTTTGATAT
The DNA here is from genome assembly GCA_019421345.1 of Roseburia sp. Classification (GTDB taxonomy): domain Bacteria; phylum Bacillota; class Clostridia; order Lachnospirales; family Lachnospiraceae; genus Roseburia. The sequence goes on from JAHZFL010000014.1 coordinate 73,618, forward strand.
TAACAGAAGCATTATGCCCGATACAGACTGTGTAGAAAAGATTTTCGGCAAGATTGACAAGAAGCAGGCGATGGTGGTTGGTATGATCGATTACGGAACCTGCCGTCTTGAGAACATTAAGCCATGCAGTGAATCTTACTTGGATGCGATCCGCGTTATTTTTAAGAAACATTTGCGGGAAGAAGCCCTGCAGTATTGTGCAGAGATTCAGAAGAAGGGGTATAAGGTATTCGCGCAGCTTGTCTCTGTGACAAGCTATGAGGATGATGAGATCATGGATCTGATCCGCCTTGCAAATGAGGTGAAGCCATATGCCGTGTCTATGGTAGATACCTATGGTCTGATGCATCAGGATAATCTGCAGCATTATTTTGACCTTCTGGACGCAAATCTGCTTCCGGAGATTGCAATCGGCTATCATGCGCACAACAATTTCCAGATGGGATATGCCAACTGCATTACGATGATGTCCCAAAAGACAGACCGTATGATGGCGGTGGACGGAACGATCTATGGTATGGGCAAGAGCGCCGGAAATGCGCCGATCGAGCTGATTGCGATGTACTTAAATGACAGATATGGAAAGAACTATAACATCAGCCAGTTTCTGGAGGCGATCGATTCTAATATCATGAATTTTTACAAGACGATGACATGGGGCTACAGCATGTTCTTTTATCTGGCTGCGTCCAATGACTGTCATCCAAGCTATGTGTCTTATCTGATGGATAAGAGAACGCTTTCCGTTCAGGCAATCAATGAGATATTAGGAAAGCTGACCGGAGAGAAGAAGCTGCTGTATGATAAGGATTATGTAGAGCGGCTTTACAAGGAGTATCAGGACATTGATGTTGACGATAAGGAAGATGTTGCTGCGCTTAGCCGTCTGTTTGAGGGGCGCGATGTGCTGCTGATCGGACCGGGACTTAGTATTGAGAAGCAGTCAGAGCTGGTGAAGGCATATCAAAAGGAACATGAGCCGATGACTGTTTCCGTTAATTTTGTACCGGAGCCGATGAAGGTAGATTATATTTTCCTGAGCAATTCTAAGCGTTATGTCCAGCTGGCGAGCACGTTGGCAGACGAAAACCTTGATTTTGAGGTGATCGCAACCTCAAATGTAACGAAAACGAGCGGAAAATTTGATTATACTTTAAAATACAGTACATTGCTGGATGAGGATGCTGAGGTAATTGATAATTCGTTTATCATGCTGTTAAAGGTTATGATCAAACTTGGCGTTGGTCATGTAGCATTGGCCGGCTTTGACGGCTATGTAGGAGATACAGCAAGCAATTACATCAATCCGAATATGGAATATCATTTTAATGCAGAACAGGCAAAGGCATTAAATGAATATGTCAAGGAAACGTTAAAGGAGCTTGGGAAAAAGCTGGACATCGAATTTATTACAGAATCATTGTATGCTTAATAGGGCATAAGGAAAGGAAATACAGGTTATGAAAGTGAAAATAGCAGACTGGATCGCACAGTATCTGGTTGAGCAGGGGATTCGATATAATTTCACGGTACCGGGCGGCGGGGCGATGCATTTGAATGTTGCCTTTGGTCATCAGGAGGGGCTGAAAAATATTTTTGTTCAGCATGAACAGAGTGCAGCGATTGCAGCAGAAGGCTATTTTCGGGCAACAAACGAATTACCGATGGTCTGCTGTACGACGGGACCGGGAGGCACGAATACGCTGACCGGAGTGTTAGGCGCATGGCTTGACAGTATTCCTATGCTGATCATCAGCGGGCAGATTCGTTATGCAACAACGGCAAGAGCGGCGGGAATCCCTGTTCGTGCGATGGGGGATCAGGAGTATGACATTACACCGATGGTTTCCCATATGACGAAATATGCAGAGATGATCATTGAGCCACAAATGGTAAAATATCATATCCAAAAGGCGTTATATCTGGCAACACACGGAAGACCGGGACCTGTCTGGCTGGATATTCCGCTGGATATTCAGGGTGGATATATCGATCCCGCAGAATTTGTGGAATTTGACCCGGCAGAGACAGCGGGCGAGCTTCCGCCGGCAGTGACAAAAGAGACGATTGCAGAGGTGCTTGAAAAAATAAAAAATGCCAAGCGGCCTGTATTGAATGTCGGCAGTGCAATACATAGCACGGACAGTGTCGCATTAATGAGAAAGGTGGCGGAAAAATTAAATATTCCGGTTGCCGTTGCATGGGACGCTTCTGATCTGATGCCGCATGACAATGAGCTTTTTGTCGGTATCCCAGGGCTTTTGGGAGATCGCGCCGGTAACTGGGCAGTTCAAAATGCCGACCTTGTGCTGTCTGTCGGATGCAGATTAAGCTGCAGACAGGTGGGGTATAATGTGAAATCATGGGCAAGAGAGGCTTATGTCATTATGGTGGATATTGACAAGTATGAGCTGATCAAGCCGAGTATTCATGTGGAGCTCCCGATTCATGCGGACGCAAAGGAGTTTTTGCAGGTGTTAGACGAAGCCATAGAGATGAAGCTGACAGGTCATGAAGACTGGACCAGGATTTGTCAGGGCTGGAAAAAGAATTATCCTGTCGTAAGTGAAAAGCACTACAGCAGCGAGGGATTGACAAACGCTTATTGCTTTTTAAATGAGGTGAGCAGAAGGGCAGCAGAAGATCAGTTTATCGTGCTTGGAAACGGAACAGTGGAAGCATGTCTGCATGCCATTCATATCAAAGAGCATACAAAACTTATCAGTAACAGTGGCGCGGCAAGTATGGGCTATGATCTGCCGGCTGCCATCGGCTGCTGCTTTGCAACGGATAAGAAGGAGACGATCTGTCTGACAGGAGACGGCAGTATTCAGATGAATCTGCAGGAGCTGCAGACAATCGTATTCCACAAGCTTCCGATCAAAATTTTTGTGGTCAATAATCAGGGGTATCACTCCATGAGACAGACAGAGGGAAATTTATTCCCGGAATATACAAAGGTTGGAATCGGACCGGAGAGCGGAGATTTAAGCTTTCCTGAGATGAAGAAGATCGCGGCGGCATACGGCATCCCATATATGTCAGCTTCCTGCAATCAGGAGATTCCGGATGTGGTGGATCGGATGCTTGCAGCGGAGGGCTATGCGATGTGTGAGATTTTTGTTGATATTAATCAGAAATTTGAGCCAAAGAGTGCAACAAAAAAATTGCCGGACGGAACACTGGTATCTCCGCCATTGGAGGATCTTGCTCCGTTTTTACCTCGCGAGGAGCTGGAACAGATTATGATCATCCCGATGTGGGAAAATGAATAGAAATTACCCGAAAAGTAGGCAGAGAGATTTTTCTGCTTACTTTTCATTCGTAAAAGGAGCGTAGGATAGAAAATGAATCAGGTGATTGTAACAGGAGCAACGGGAATGCTGGGTGCTTCCATGATCGAGCAGATGGTGGCGGACGGTATTAAGGTAACTGCGGTCATAAGACCAAATTCAAAGAAAAGAAGAAATCTGATCGACCATGAAAATATTCAAGTGGTAGAATGCGATATTGACGAGCTTTTGACATTAAAGTCAGTATTAACGGGGACGTATGACACATTTTACCATTTTGCGTGGGACGGAACTTACGGAGACAGCAGAAATGATGCGATGCTCCAGGAAAAAAATGTACGCAATACGTTAGAGGCAGTCGAGCTTGCTCATGCGCTTGGATGTCAGGTGTTTGTCGGAGCGGGTTCACAGGCAGAGTTTGGCTTTGTAGAGGGTGAGCTGTCCGATCAGATTCCGAAGAATCCGGTGACAGGCTATGGAATTGCAAAATATACAGCCGGACGGCTCAGCGCTATTATGTGCGAGAGACTTGGTATGCGTCAGTCGTGGGGAAGAATCGTGAGTACCTATGGGCCACGGGATAACAGCTATACGATGGTGATGTCGAGTGTGATCGGAATGTTGAACGGAGAGCGGATGAGCTTTACGAAGGGCGATCAGATTTGGGACTATGTATATGGAGGTGACTGTTCCATGGCATTTTATCTGATCGGCAAGTATGGGAAGCACGGAAAAGCATACACGATCGGTTCTGGAAAAAGCAAGCTTCTGCGGGAGTATATAGAGATCATCCGGGATGTTGTAAATCCATCCCTGGAGATCGGTATTGGAGAGCGGGATTATTATCCGAATCAGGTAATGCGATTAACGGCAGATATCAGTGAATTGACAGAGGACACGGGCTTTGTACCGGAGATTGATTTTGCGGAAGGTATTCGCAGAACTATGGAGTGGTATAAGGGAGAAGTAAAATGAAGCACATATCCGTGATGACTCCGTGTTACAACGAGGAGGGAAATATCAGAAATATTTATACTGCAGTCAAGGAGCAGTTTGAGCAATTACCGCAGTATACCTATGAGCATATTTTTATTGATAATTATTCAACCGATGCTTCAAGAGCAATTCTAAGAGAGCTTGCCGCAAAGGATAAAAATGTTAAGGTTATTTTCAATGCGATGAATTTTGGACCGAACCGTTCCGGTACTTACGGTATGATGCAGGGAACAGGGGACGCGCTCATCTGCATTGTGTGCGACCTGCAGGATCCTCCTGAGATGATTCCTGAATTCCTCCGAAAGTGGGAGGAGGGCTACAAGGTTGTGATGGGACAGAAAACAAAAAGTAAAGAGAATCCGCTCATGTTCCAGATCAGAAAGCTCTATTACAGGATTATGTCGTGGCTGTCAGAGTCAGAGCACCTGACCAATGTCACAGGCTATGGTCTCTTTGATAAAGAGGTGCTTGATATGATCAAGTGGATGGATGATCCCGAGCCCTATATCAGAGGTCTGATCACTCAGCTTGGGTATAAGTGGTGTCTGGTGTCTTATACACAGCAGGAACGAAAGGTTGGGAAATCGAGCTATAATTTCAGCAGATATTTTGATTTTGCGGTTACAGGTCTGACGCATGTATCGAAAAAGCCGCTTAGGATTGCAACGATGCTCGGGTTTATCATGTCTGTCATTAGCTTTTTGGTGGCGCTTGTGTACCTGATCATGAAGCTTGTGAACTGGTATGATTTCCAGATGGGAACAGCGCCGATCCTGATCGGAATGTTTTTGCTGGCTTCGATCCAGCTTGCGTTTATTGGCGTCATAGGGGAATATGTCGGCGCAATTTTAACGAGGGTTACAAAGCGTCCTATGATCATAGAGGAAGAACGTATCAATTTTGATGATACGGATGAATGAGGAAGAATTATGCGGAAAGTATTGATTACAGGCGGATCGCGTGGGATAGGAAAGGCGATTGCCGAAGTGTTTGCGGAGAATGGTTATGAGGTTGTAGCGCCTGGGAGAGGAGAGCTTGACCTTGGCAGTGCGGAGTCCATCAATGCCTATGTAGAGCTGCATAAAAACGAGTATTTTGATGTCATCATCAATAATGCGGGCTGCAATGATATTCATGAGATCGAGCATATCACAGATGAGGAAATCGAGTCTATGATCGCGCTGAATCTTGTTGCGCCGATTAAGCTGCTGCGTGGGTTTGCAGGAGCAATGAAAGAGCACAGATATGGGAGAATCGTAAATATGGCGTCGATCTGGGCAATCGTATCAAAGGCAGGACGCTGTGTTTACAGTGCGACAAAAAACGGGATTCATGGAGTGACAAATACTTTGGCAGTAGAGCTGGCAGAATATAATGTACTTGTGAATACGGTATGTCCGGGCTTTACGCTTACAGAGCTGACAAAGAAAAATAATACAGATGAGGAAATTTCTAACATTTCTTCAGAGATTCCCATAAAGAGAATGGCGTTGCCAAGAGAGATTGCCGAGGTGGTGTATTTTCTGGGAAGTGATAAAAATACATATCTGACAGGACAGAAGATTGCGGTAGATGGAGGTTATACGGAGCGATGATCATTAAATCCAGCACAAAAGATTATGAGGTGAATATTTACAGGGATTTTGCGAAGGCAAAAGAAATCGGGATTGATAAAAATACGTTTGTTGTAGTTGACAAGCTTTTATACGGTCTGTATCAGGAAGAAATGTTCAGCAGTATACCAAAGGAGCAGCTCTATATTCTGGAGGCGACGGAAGAAAACAAGCGGATCGAAACAGCGCTTGAGATTTGCGAGATCATGACAAATATCCCTGCGAAAAGAAATGCGAGGCTGATCTCCTTTGGGGGCGGTATTGTGCAGGATGTGACAGGATTTGTCGCGAATATCTTATATCGCGGGATCCATTGGACGTTTTTCCCGACGACGCTGCTTGCTGCCTGTGACAGTTGTATTGGTGGAAAAACCTCTTTGAATTATAAGAAGTTTAAGAATTTGCTGGGAACGTTTTTCCCGCCGGATGAGATCATAATCTGTACCCCGTTTTTTAGGACATTATCGGAGAAAGACTTTTTGAGCGGTCTTGGGGAGGTTGTTAAGTTTAACGTGATGTTTGGTGAATCCGGCATCAGGAACATGGAGGAGAATATTGATGCGCTGATCTCGCGTTCGGATGATAAGCTGGAGGAGTTTGTCAACAGCTCTCTGCTGTTTAAAAAGGATTTTATTGAGGAGGACGAGTTTGACCGCGGTGTGCGGATCCATCTTAACTTTGCACATACCTTTGGACATGCGTTTGAGACGATGAGCAATTATGAGATTCCTCACGGAACAGCGGTGGCGATGGGAACGGTTGTGGCAAACCGCATTTCACTTTCCAGAGGATGGTTGGAAAAAGATAAGGCAGAGCGTGTCGAAAACATTTTGTGGAAGATTATCCATATTGACGCGGCACACATGAAGGTAGATATGGATGAGATCATCAGCGCAATTCATAAAGATAAAAAGCAGATAGGAAAAGAATTGACGGCAGTTCTAATGAAGGATGATATGAAGCTTGTGATCGTGCATGACGTGAAGCGGGATGAGATTGAAGCTGCGGTGAAATATGTGTTTGAAAAATTGCAGTAGGGAGGCTACTGCAATTTTGGAGGAGTGATAACTTTATTAAATAAAGTGACTGTATTAGGGTGATAGAAAAGGAGAGTTATGAAAAACCGAAAGAATATATTTTTGGCTATGCTGATTTTCTTTACCGGCATATTAATTTTTAAAAATTCACTATTATATCGAGAGGAAGTATTGCTATCATTAGAAAATAGCAATGAAACAATGGTGGAATTTCAGAAATCCGGTGAAGTTTATGTACCAAATTCAACGGGAAGTTATATTTATGTGCAAGCTTCAGGCATAGAGACCAACGAGATACAACTTCAATTTGACGAAGCTTTTGATGAGAATGCTACCGTACAGTTGTTTTTTGGAGATGGGACAAATGAACGTTTAATTGAACAAAAAACTGTCAGAGAAGGAACCGAAAAAGTTAAATTTTATTTTGATAAAACCACATTTGAGTATGCCAAAATATATGTAATCTCTATGGATGGGAGTCATGCATTAAATTTGAACAGCGGAACCATCAATATTTGCAATAGATACATTGATTTTCTGAGAACAGATATTCAGTGGATTGCATCTATATTATCATTATTGATTTTTTCAGTTGTAATAACTCAGCTAATAGCACTCTTGGGTAAAAAACAAAACGATTCAGTAATTAGAGGACAAGAAAGGGATTCTAATATAGAGCTACTTAGATGTATTTGTATGTTGCTGTTGGTGGCACATCATTATGGAGTTCATGGGGGATTATTAGGATTAGAGTTTTCCTTAGCTAAATATGTAGGACTGATATTTTTACCTATAGGTAAAATTTGTTTTCTTGCATTTATAGCAATTAGCATGTATTTTCTTGTTGACGGAAAAGCAAAGTTTAGTCGATTTTTGAAATGTTGGTTAGAGGTGCTGTTTTATTCGGTTATCTTAACAATAGCGACTTATGGTTTAGGAGGAGTTATACGGATCAGAGACTTTATCAGCAGTTTCTTTGTCATGACGAGTAATTCTCATGGATTTGCAGCATCGTATCTGCTATTTTTGCTTATTTATCCGTTTGTTTTGCGAGCAACAAGAAATTGTTCAAAAATACAGGCAAGGTACTTACTGGTAGTTACATTTGGTATACAGATTTTATCACAGATTATGCGAGCATTAACAGGATATACCCAACCTGTTTTTAGCGAATTGACATTATTTGTATTTTGCTACTTGCTATCATTAAACTTGAAGCGTTATCCATTGAGAGTTTTAAATAATAAGCTGTTTACTTTTGCAGTTGTAATTGCAGTTTATGCTTATGTTTTTATATTGGACTATATCTTATATAGTAAGGGATTGAATGAGTTTGGGCAGTTTATGTATGGAATCACTGCAGATGAATCGAGTATATTTTTTATCATTGGCGGATATGCATTATTTTATTTATTCTTAAATATTCATATAAAACCAAGTAGGATCATTAACACAATCTCAGGATGTACATTTGGAATACTTCTGATACATGACCATAATTTTTTAAGGCACTGGTTCTGGAATGATATAGTTATTACCGAAAGCTTCTTTTATAGTAAGTACTTCCTGCTAGGGTTTGTGATTATAGTAGTTGGTATTTTTATTGTGTGTGGTGTAATTGATTATTTAAGACAGAAAATTTTGGAGTCGTTGATAATTAGAACAAATTGGTTTATAAAAGTGTCTAATAAGATGGATGAGGTGTTGAATGAACAGCAATCGAGATAGATTTCTTCAAAACATGAAAGGAAGGGGGGCAAAATGGTCTATTGAGTTAGGTATTACTCTGTTGATAGGAATATTATCTGTATTTATTTTTAGAGAATACCTATTCAATGGTGAAATATTCGCTGCACAAACAGGGATCAAATCAGATTTGATCAGAATAAATCTACCAACCTATATTCACCTATATGATGCCTTAACACAGGGATTTCATTTATGGTCATGGGAAATGGGATTGGGTACGGAGATGATGACCCATGCAGATTGCTATTTTGACCCTTTTACTTATATTATGTTTATAGGGGGAAGGGATAATATTGCTAATCTGATGGTTTGGTCGTTAATAGCTAAAATACTTTGTGAAGGGTTAGCTTTTTCCTTTTTTATACGTAAATATTGTAAACACAATTCATCTGTAATAATATCCTCGGTGGTGTATGCATTTTGTGGATACTCTTTGATCATGGGATATAACTTTGCAATAGGAACGGTGTTGGTATATTTTCCATTAGTATTAAAGGGTGTTGATGATTATTTAGAAAAAAGTTCAAAAAAATTACTTGTTTTTTCTTTATGTCTTGTAGGAATGCTATCTTTTTATTTGCTTTTTGTTACAGGAGCGTTGACTTTTGTATATTTGGTTATAAGATGTATTCAGCAAAAGAAAAATATTGCTAAGGCAGTATTGCAGCTATTTTTTGCCGGTTTAATATCCATATGCGTATGTGCATTTACATTATTCCCACAAATATACCTTTTGCTCAATAATGCTCGGACAAATAGTGCAAAAGATGTAGTATGGAGTATGGAGTTAATAATACCGTCTCTTAGAACCTTGGCTACAATGTTAATACGATCAATGGGATTAAATCTTCTGGGAGACAATATAACAACCAATTTTATTATGCTTCCTGATTCAGATTACTATCAGATAGAAGGGTTTGTTACATGTCTTTTTCCAGTGCTGTTTGCACACCTATGGAAATTAAGAAAAGATAAGCATAAGGAAATAACACAATGGTTCGGTTGTATTTTAATCTTTACATTATTTCCTGTTTTTTCATATATTTTCAATGCGTGCTCAACAATTAATTACAGATGGATGTTTTGTATTCATATTGCATTGTGTTGCATGATAGCTATGGCAATAGATGCCATAATAGATAATGGAAAGATAGATATACGTACAACATGGATTAGTTCTATTTTTAGTGCGTTATGTTGTTTTTTGGTTATGGCTTATCTTTTCAAAGAAAGAGGATACGATAAGCAAACGGCTGTTAATCATCTAATGTCAAATGGGAAGTACTTTTTTATCGTAGTTATTATTTATATTTTATTTATAGTGATTACTTACATGACAAATTATGTAAAGAATAAAAAAGTGAGACCTTACCTCATTTATAGTGTGCTCTTTTTAGTGATGTTTGTTGAGTTGGGAGGGAATTATTCGGAATGGTATGGAAAAAATTTGAAAAATGAATTTGAAGTTGGTAGTCAATATGGCTATGACGATAGTAGTGCGGCAATTATAGAAAAGATAGCTAAAAGTGATAATTCGCCCTTTTATAGAATATATAAGGATTTTGACTCTGTATATGATTTTTTTCAAATTCCATCTGATAATGACGCCATGGCTCAATCTTACTATGGTCTAAAAAGCTATTCATCTCAAAACAATCCGGAATATATTAACTTTTTACAGAAGTTAGGAGTATATGTAGCGTGTGTTCCGGATGTTGGGCAATTAAGGGCGGCAAATGTAAAGCCTGAGGATTTCAATGGTCCACAGTTAAATTATATAAATGGAATAGATGATAAATATCAGTTGTTAGATTATCTTGGAGTCAAGTATTATTTGAAACGTTCAAGTGATACATTTTCCATTGATTTGAGTAAGTTTAAGTATCTATATAGTGAAAATGGAATAGATGTATATGAGAATACAATGGCATATGAGTTAGGTTTTGTTAATAATAAATATATGAGATATGATGATTTCATTAAATTATCCTATGATGATAGACTGTCTAAACTTTTAGATACAACAATTTTAGATAATGAAGAATATGATAATTTTCCAGAAAATTCGTCAAGTTTAAATGCAAATAGCTGTAATGTTATTAGTTTCTCAAGTGATAACATAAAGATGAAAGCTAACATCGAGGATCAACAAGCAATGTTAAGCTTCTCTATTCCTTATGATGAAGGCTGGATGGTTTTTGTAGATGGGGAAAAAGTTGATACATCAAAAGTCAATATTTCTCTCTTGGGAGTTAAGTTGACAAAAGGAGAACATATTGTAGAAATAAAATATGTGTCAAAATCATTTATAGTAGGATGTGGTATTACAGCACTTTCTGTCATTGCGATAGCGTTAATATATTTATATCAAAGAAAGAATAAAGTAAGAAATTCTAATTGCTAAATAAGTTGTTAGGTGTAATATCTGTATTTTAACTGTAAATGAATCAGTAATGTTAATGGGAATTATGCTGGAAAATTGCAGGAGGTGCATTGGAAGAAAATAAACACTTCTAGGCATCTCCCAATTTTGTTTTTCATTACACATTTCTTTGATGGTGGAAATTATGAAAATACATAAGAAAAGGAAGCTTGTTATCAGCACGTCGAGTGTTTGTTACACTTACTATTAATTGCAAGCTAAACTGTGTCAAGAATATATAAATATAGTATATTTTTAGGATAAATGATCAAGGAGCAAAGTATGAAAAAAATAGAATTAAGTAAGCGAAAGGTAATATTTTATTATTTAATCGCAATATGTGTATTATATTTTGTCTATTATTTTTTGCAGGTATTGGTAGATGGCAAATATTTTATGTCGATATTTCCTATTGTATCCGACAATACATTTATGGATCATTTTAATTCTGTAAATGATGCGAAATATGACCCATATAACGACAAATTTTCCAATTATCCGGCAATGGCTTGCTTAATATATAAGGCATTTTTAGCAATGGTGCCAGCAGAGTTTAGAGGTGGGGACGGTTTTGCCTTAAGAAATACACAGACAGCAATGCTGCCATTTATTATTTATATAGTATTCATTATATGGTTTATTCAAATGATTGTGTATAAGAAGAGTTTATTAGAGAATAATAGTAAAATTCTTTTTTCTGTAATTGTTCTTTTGAGCACACCTATGATTTTTACCCTTGAAAGAGGTAATTTGATTCTGTTAAGTTTTGTATTAACAATGTTTTTTGCATTTTATTTTGAGAGTGAGAATAAGGTATTGCGAGAACTGGCGTTTATTGCCTTGGCGATCGCAGCGGGAATAAAGATATATCCGGCAATTTTTGGATTTTTGCTATTAAAAAGAAAACGCATTAAGGAAACGGTGCGCCTTGTGTTATATGGAATAATCGCATTTGTAGTTCCGTTTTTTTATTATGACGGTTTTAAGTCTCTTAAGAGTATGATAAATGCGCTGGGATATATGACTAATTACTCGGATGTATACGGATATGGAATTAATATATCATTATATAATATTATTGAGACTTTTGGTATTATATTTAATGTAAAAATGAGTGATACACTTATTGTATGTATATCTGGGGTTGTCATTGGTCTACTTTTTATAGGATTTTTTGTATTAAAGAAGAGGTGGCAGGAGTTACTCTGCATCACTTTGATTTTAATTTTCTTTCCTAAGACAAATTATTATTACGCTATGATATTCATACTAATTCCATTCATTGAATTTTTAAATAATTGTCAAGAAAAACAAGAAAAATGGAGTTTTGTTGAATATATTGGCTTGGCTATTTTTGCAATCATAGTAATACCATGGGGAGACTGTAATTAATTCTGTGTAAACTCTAAATGAGCTATATATCCTCTTGGATT
>JAHZFL010000015.1:0-9341 GCA_019421345.1 Roseburia sp.
AGTTTGTGTAAACCTCCAAACTGATGTAAGATAAAATTACTCAGTTTGGAGGTTTATTTTATGGCAAGAAAAAAAGATTCACCACAAAAAGCAGTGCTCAGAGAAATGATGGGAAATTACCTGAAAGAAAATAATGTAAAAGTAAAAGACGGTACGGATGTCAATTCTATCATGCGTAATATGATATCAATTATCCTGGAGGGAGCATTGGAGCAGGAATTGGATGAGGAATTGGGTTATTCAAAGTATGATTATCGAAACAAAGAAACTAACAATTCCGAGAATATCCCAAAACTGCATTATAATACAAACAAGGGCAGAACCTCAAAAATCGGCTCTGCTCAAAGTAACTAATGACGTATCTTATATCAGTTTTTGCAATTTACACAAAACTTGAAACGGTCTCACACTGGCGATTCGTAGCTGGGGACAGATTTATGGAGAACTAAGTATCATGTATGAGGGACGGCTGCCGGAATAATCCTGAAAGTTCTAACAAGACAGGCGGAAAATCCGCCTGCTCTTGACATGTCCTGACAGTACTGTTATATATAAAACGAGGGCTGAAAGCTCTGAAACGAGCGTCCAGCCCCAATCATTATCATAGAAGATCTTAATTACAGACTTTTCTTCACACACTATCTTTTGCTAAGGAGATATAACGTGGATAAGATTCCAACCAGAGGAAAGAGTCGCAGTCACTTTCACTTTAGATTTAAAATAGCCACATTGGATTTTCAAAAGCTATTAGATTATATCAATAGCTTAGAAAACTGCACTCAAAAAACAAAAATAGCATAAGCAAGAACAACGAGTACTATCTATGAGTTCTCCATAATCCGGTCAAAAGCAATTTCTCAACTCAATTCGTGTTAAATTTTCAAGATACAAACAAAATCAGTATCTATTAATGTGTCTTTTGACACCCTAATCTTCGCAGGGAGTGAAGTCTCCTAAAAAATACATTACACTAATCATTCTCCTTAATTATTACAACTTTGTATCCTTGCATCTCTATGCTTACATCTGTGTTCTTACAAATATCTCCATTCAGAATATAATAATCCACGTTTTCCGGCTTATATCTATCCATTTTATACAATCTATACAGATAATACTGCTTTCCTAATTTCTTCGACTGCACAACTTCATTTTCTGACATATAAAATGGAATCGTAGCACCTCCAGTTGTCGTTTTTACCTCAATATACATTTCTTGTTGATTATCAACATCATAAGAACGAATATCATAACCCAATGAATCATCAAATCTTGAGACCCATTCCAATTTATTATTCAAATTAGCTATTTTACCAGCATTATAGGCATCAACTAATTTCTGCTTTTCATGATTATAAACTATCTTTTCTCCTGCTTCACCAATTTCAAAGTCATTTATAGCATCCTTAATATAATCTCTCTTTCCTTGTTTCTTTTTGGTTCCACCCCTTGTATTACTTTTCTTCGGTATATCGCGACAAAAAAGTTTAGCTTTTGAAGTATCAATACTTTCCGTTGTATATGTTATATTTTGTCCTAACACTGTCATCTCTTCTTGAAGCAAATAGTAACCTCTCATAAATGCAGCCATATTTTGTATTTCTTCCTTTGGAATAGTTTTTAATACATTTTCCAATGTAGCAACCACCACATTTCCTGATAATATAAATCCATGATTCTTTATCAAATTATCAACATATGAATTGCAATTAATTCTTCCACCATCCTTCATTGCATTTTTTAATGCTTGAGGCAAATTTGCTCTTTGTGTATCAGAATAAATGTGCAATCTATTTGCATCGGAAAAAGAACCTCTTTTTGCATTGTCTTCTATATACACTCTTGCCAACTTTGGATTGGCAAATATACCCAGTGCCATATAATACTCTTCTTCATTGAAAAAACTTAATTGACCTTGATTACCCCATTTTAGTTCCATAATATACCTTCCTCGTATAATATCATTTAGATACATAAATACATGTATCTTGGTTAATAAGTTACTAAATAAATATTGTTCAATAGGCTTAGCTAAGCCCACGATATAATTGCCCTAGTGTCAATCAAGTAATAGTTCTTCTCCTTCCTGTTGAACCAGTAATGGTTGCTTCATTGAAAGTCTGTTTCCCTGACATGGAAGTTAGCTTCAAACCGGCTGGCTGTTTGCTTAAGTACATGGACGACCATCTAGCAGTGTGGTTTCGCATCTGTCCATCTTAAGCTGGATTCTTATATGCGAGGGTGTCGATGCTCCATGTTCATGGGTTTTACCAAGTCGATTGAGCACTCATATCTTATTACGAAAGAAGGTGATTTTTATGAACCCACTTTACGTCGGTATTGATGTAAGCAGCAAATCCAATGTGTTTTCTTAATGCTTACAAATGATGATAAGCACAGTAACTTTTCTGTTGCTAACTCTCATGAAGGCTCTACCAAGTTGGTAAAAAGAATTTATTCTGCTTTAACTTCTCATTCCCTTGATACGATTCTGATCGGTCTTGAAGCAACCTCTGTTTATGGGGACAATCTCGTGTACTTCTTAAGGGAAGATGCCACTCTGGCACCGTTTAACAGAAAGATTCATGTCCTCAATCCTAAGCAAGTTAAAAAGTTTCATGATGCTTACAATGACTTGCCAAAGAATGATTATGTTGACTCTTTTGTTATTGCGGACTGCCTACGTTTCGGTAGAATCAACAAAGAGGTATATCTGGGAGACTATCACTACAAAGCACTCTGAACCCTCACACCAGCACGTTTCTTCGCTGTTCAAAATCTTGTCAAAGAAAAGCAGCGATTCATGAATGTGCTGTTCAAGAAGTATTCTACGATGACGCAGGAGAAAGTATTCTCTGATACTTTCAGCACTACGACTCTTGCTGTCTACGAAGAATTCGAATCCGCAGAAGCACTGGTAAATATGGACTTACATGAGCTTACCGACTTCATCATTGAAAAAGGAAAGAATCATTTTCCTGATCCTGATGCAATAGCCAAAGCAATCCAGAAAGCTGCCCGCAGTTCCTACCATTTACCCAAAACGGTGAATGATTCTGTCAATCAGGTGCTTTCTATATCCATAACCTCCATGAAGGCATTGGAATCTCAGATCAAAGAATTCGATAAAGCTATCAAATCCCAGATGGAACTCTTGCCAAATGTATTGATATCCATTCCAGGTATTGGACCTGTCTATTCAGCCGGAATCATGGCTGAAATCGGTGATATCAATCGTTTTGATAATCAGGTTGCAACTTGCTAAATATGCAGGTCTCGCCTGGAAGCAACACCAGTCTGGTGGCTTTGAAGCCGAAGTTACAAAGCCCATTCCATCCGGCAACCGATTTTTAAAGTATTATCTGTGTGAAGCTGCATTTTCTCTTGTAAAATGCGACAAAGAATACAGCGGCTTCTACCACCTCAAATATAAAGAGGTCAACAGATGCCAACACAAACGTGCACTCGCATTAACTACCCGTAAATTTGTGCGGTTAGTCTTTGTACTGCTCAAAGACAATCGTCTATATCGTCCGGCAAGATAGATTCGTCTACCTGCTGATGAACTACGCCCTGCTCATTTTCAAAAAACATGGTCGACAGGGCTTAGGTGG
Organism: Roseburia sp.; assembly: GCA_019421345.1. Classification (GTDB taxonomy): domain Bacteria; phylum Bacillota; class Clostridia; order Lachnospirales; family Lachnospiraceae; genus Roseburia. The sequence continues at coordinate 3,615 of JAHZFL010000015.1, forward strand.
ATGTTTTTTGTTTTCGTGAGACATATCAAAAATATATGATTTTATTATCAGTTCTCACTTGACATCACACCGCTGGATTTTCCTATCAATGTATAACAACTAATTTGTCATTTTCTTTCTCTAACACCTCAAAAAATTCATTAATATCTAAGCTTTTTGCCAACGGAATAACTCTATAATCTGACTCAATTCTAATTTGACCACCTGCTGGTGTTAGATGCTTAATTTGATAGTAGTCAATATCATTCATCATAGTTTTTGTTGCACCACCCGTAACATATAACCTTAAAGTGGGTCTTTCAAGCAAATTAAGAAAATTCCTCTTATCACATTCATATAAAACCCTCATATAATAATCTTTAAGTAGTTCAGTCTTTTTATACTCATTCAAATAGGGACCTATAACATCAAAATACTGTTCTCCTTCAACATTTTTATTCTGAGCAAATATAGCAAAGTCAATCCCATTGCGCACACATGATGATCTTACCTCTATGGTCTTTCCATTATATAGCCTTAAATCAATCTGGTTATACGATGTATGATTTTCTGGCTTTACAATCAACTTTTTACCATATCTCCAGTTTAATATTTCTTCACATGCATATTCCGCAATCAGCCCAGATAAATTATCTATTTCTACCACACTTAACTCCCTCAATTCAGAAGAGTTCGCCTGTCCAACATTCAAATTGGAAACTATTTTTTGTGCATATGAACACACTCTTTTCATCCATTGACTTTTACACGAAATATTGATTTCTAAACATACAAAATCATCCCTATTTGCCGAATTAAATGTACTATTTTTATTCCGTTTACTATACTTTATAATATCATCTATATTCATTGTTTACTCCAACAATTTTGAAATTTTGTCTTCTTGTTTAATTTTATCCACAAACTCATCAATAGCATATGTGACAATATCCAAATCTTCTTTAAACTTGTACCACTCTGCGATTTCCTTTGTATCTTCATGAATTGTAGGTGCGACAAAGACGGAAAATGTTTTTTCCTGATTCTTCTTTTCCTCAATCAAATGCCTTCTTATTGGTATAATTTCATTGTTCATCTGAGCCTGTCTACCACACATCAATGTTACTTCCACTAAACTCTGATATTCTTGATCAACACACACAATATCTGCTTTTCCACCAGATGCTGTATTGGTTGGCAATCCTTCATCATCTATTATGTAGTTAGGTGTTACATCTAAATTTTCAAAATTCTGTATCATAGCAATGCTAGTCAAAAACTCCAAACGTACCGGTCCTGGCAATAATTTTAACATATAATCTGTACTTGCCACTTTTTTACATACCTTATTCAGTTCAGAATATATTTCTTCTTTTGAATATTCTGCTGCAAACTTCTTCAGCGCAGTTTTTCTCAAATCTGTTGTGTCGGTTGGAACTGTACTTTCCATACTTATTACGGTAGTATCAACCGCTCCAATGTAGTCAAAATATTCATCCTTTGATTCAAAAATCTTATATTCTGAATAATGTCCCAGTATGTAATCAATCTTATCAATTTCCCAAGCATTATAATCTATAAAACGCCCATTACCTCTTAATGAAATGATGCCTGTAGTACGCATTTTGCGAATATACTCATCTACTGCTTCACCGCAAATTTGTGAAAGTTTGAATCTATTACGCTGCTCATCAGTTGCCCCCAATAATCCTAAGCAGATTTCATACATATATTCATCGCTATATAAATAACCTACTTCATTTCTAATCTTTTTTATTTTATCATACAGGGCTTTCGCATCATTATCTGGCCAACATATAAATAGGCTCAACTCTTGTCGGTAAACTCCCGCACTATTTTCCTGTAAATCCGCTTTCAGCATCTTCAATACCTGTAGTAATAGAATTAATGGTACATTCGAATTTGCATTTTTTCTATAAGGATTATTGCTCTGATACTTGATCATTGAATTAAGAAATACCATCTGTATTTTCTCTTCATTAGGCTCTTCTTCATTCAATGCATCAATCAACATATGCCCCGTTGTCGATATCCTTATCGGTTCTCCCATCGCATACTTAACAAATCCAAATTCCATTGGTAATTTGAATATCGTATCAAATCTGGAATCCCACCCATATTCAAACCCTGCTTCTTTATGCTTTTGTGGGCTCATTTCAATTATAAAATCTATTTGTCTATCTGAGTATTTTTCATCATCACTTTTCCAAATATATGCCAAGTCAGGTGTTCTATTCACAATCACCGGTGTGTAAAGTTTCTCTCTAATTGCATTATGTACCACTTCCATAATTACATCATGTGTCAAAATCTGATTTTCATATGGTAATAAGCAACGCAAAAAACTTACAATTCTATTGGGATTTCTCATAGTTGTTGAAAATGACAACGGCTTGCTTTCAGCTTTTCTACTATGCATAATTTATAACAAACACCTCCTGTGAATCAGCCTTTATCGTATTATCATTAAAACTAATATAATTGCTCTTTACATCATAAGCCCAATACTTTTTTGACCAAGCCAAAAATCTCTGGTTTACCTTTCCTTTATGAGTAATCAAATTTGTTATACCAAACCTAATGCCTCTATCATTTAACGAATCTAAATATTCGCATAATTGATCCTCTTTTTTGTCATTCCACAATTTATTGTATTCGCTCATGGAAATCAAATATGGTGGATCCAAAAACACATACGAATTCTTTCCAAACTTAATCTTTTCCAAAAATGATATATAATCCATATTAAAGAATTCAATCTCATGTTCCCCAACAAATTTTAAATAATTATTTAATGCTTGAAATACATTATTATTAAAATCTACGTTACCGACCGGAAGATTAAAATCACCCTTTCCATTAAAACGAATCATATGATTAAAACCATATATCAAAAGCAAATACAGTCTAAGAAAATCATCTTTTTCCGCATTAAAATCTTTTCTCATTCGAATATATGCATCCTTGTTATATTTTGAATAATATGTTTTCACATACTTCTTTTTCATCTCTTCCGGCACACAAATACCACGATATGAACAAGATAGCCCATAAAAATCAATTATATCAAATAACTCTTCAAGCAATTCCTCTGCCCTACCCGTATAACTTCCTATTTGCTTATGCAATTCTACCACATATGAATCAACATCATTTAACATATATAAAGTCCCTTTTGAATTTAAAAAAGAACTTCCTCCCCCCACAAATGGTTCAATATACTGCTCTATATTCTTTGGCATAAACTGTTTAATTTGTGGCATGAGCTTATATTTATCACCCACATAGAAAAAAGGAGATCTTATTATGTTTTTATTTTCCATCATTTGCACCTACTTTCGTTATAAAAACAAATTCCTTATGGTCGTCAAACTCTGTTTTGCCTGCATTAAAACACTGATGTTTCTTTTCATAAACAGTAGTCTGTCCCTTAGATGACAAAATATCTTTTATTTCTTCTAAAGTAATTTTGTTCTTTGAAGAACTACTCTTTGAATTATAGGTGTTGTTATATGTAACAACAAGATATTTAACATCAATATGCTTTATTAAATCTGCAAAAACTTCCGGAGCACTACTTCTACAGTATTCACTCATATTCTCAGCTTGTGGCTTTAATGCAGTTCCTTCTAATTGAGGCCTTTTCCACTGAACAACATTCTCTAAAACATGATAGAACCTGCTATATTGACGACTGTTATATGGTGGGTCAATAAATGCGATATCAGCCTTCACTTTTCGCACCAATTTATTTGCATCCTCCCTGTAAATAAAAAACTTTTCAGAAGTATCTTCCGGATTAATTAACTCAAAAATAAATTTATCCTCAATGTTATTAATCTTTCTATATGCGTCATAATGTCCTACTGTATTTGCCACTTTATCCATCGAATACACCAGCGATGCTAACAGAATACAATATTCTCTGTCCGATAAACTTCTCTTTAACTTTTTAATTTCTTCTCTTATTTTACCTATTACTTTAGCATCATTATTAGAGAAATATTTCCCACCAAAATTCTCGGAAAAATAGTTATCTTTTAATCTATTAGGATTAATTTTTTGAAACTGTTCTCTATATTTGACGATTACTGCTTGATCATATTCTCCGCTTCCGAAAAATGCCTTATATATAATCTCATTGGAATACAAAAAATCATTCATAATAACTTTTTTGTAGTGTTTACTCATATGTGCACTCACAACTCCAGTTCCTGCAAATACATCAAAAAAGCTTTCTCCTTCACAATTTTGTAATACCAATTCTTCTATCCATTTAATTAGCTTGTATTTGCTACCTGTATATCTTCTATTGCTGATGTAGTACATAAGAAACTTCCTCTTTCTTTACGTTTTTCTCTTATCTGCCGGCTTTTCTGCATGTTCCGGAATAAGCCATGTTTTCCCCTTCTTTATTACACCTTCTATACGCTCTTGTTCACACAATAAAGCTATCCTTCTTGCCGATATGCCCCATACCTCTGACATTTCTATCGTTGTGACATAGTTCATATTGATCCTCCTTATCCATATACTCTATTATATTCATTTATCTGAATAATCGCAAGAACTTTTTCAAACATTTGTTCTTTCTAAATATTAATTAAAGCAAGCTGCATCTCTACAACTTACGCCATTTTTTACCTCCTAAACCCTCCCAAACCTTCTCAACCGCCTATCCCACACTCTCCCTAAAACCTCTCCAGTAGATTCCTTCTACCACAAACCGTTTCATGATGTCGTATATATCCACTTTGCCGTTAAGCAACTTGTAAATGCGGTCAACAAGATTTAAACACATCAAAAAGGACATTCCCAGATTTCTCTGAAAATGTCCTATACACATCATTGATATTCATGTTGCATACTGTTTATAATCCAACATATCTGACAACTTTCCACAACCTCTGTAACCCTTGTAAAATTGATCTTTCTCGTATCTTTCGTTCACTGCAGATTATCTCTTGCTGAACTGAGGCGCGCGACGAGCTGCCTTGAGACCGTATTTCTTACGCTCTTTCATACGCGGATCTCTTGTCAAATATCCCGCAGACTTTAATACCGGTCTGTAATCAGCGTCTACTGTCAGAAGCGCACGGGCAATACCATGACGGATTGCGCCTGCCTGACCTGTGTAACCGCCGCCGCGAACGTTTACCAAAACGTCGAACTTGTCAACAGTCTCTGTTGCAACAAGCGGCTGACGAACGATAACCTTTAAGGTCTCTAACCCTAAATACTCATCAATGTCTCTTTTATTAATCGTAATCTTACCTGTACCCGGTACTAAGTATACTCTGGCAACAGATGATTTTCTTCTTCCTGTTCCGTAATTCTTTGCGTTAGCCAATGTTCTTTCCCTCCTCATTAAACTGTTAAAGTCTCAGGCTTCTGAGCTGCATGCTTGTGATCCGGTCCTGCATATACAAACAGCTTTGTGTACATCTGTCTGCCTAACGGACCCTTTGGAAGCATTCCCTTAACAGCATGCTCGATAACTCTTTCCGGATGCTTTGCTAACATTTCCTTTAATGTGGTCTCTTTCATACCACCAACATAATCGGAGTGATTGTAATAGATCTTCTGATCCAGCTTCTTACCGGATACCTGAATCTTCTCTGCATTCACAACGATCACATAATCACCTGTGTCAATGTGCGGTGTAAAGATTGCTTTATTCTTTCCTCTTAATACTTTAGCAACTTCAGATGCTAAACGTCCTAATGT
>JAHZFL010000015.1:9351-79067 GCA_019421345.1 Roseburia sp.
AACTACATACCATTTTCTATCAATGGTAGCTGGGCTAGCCATAAAAGTTTTCATGTGATTCCTCCTAGAAAAATGTAATCTCACGCGCCTACGATGTGAATGTCCGGACACACCGCCTCTGCGTGTTGCTTATAGTTAAAACGAAGCTCCGGGGCTTTGGAGCAACATTTATTCACTATTACAGACTTACATAGTATAGTACACGAGCCCCCGTGTGTCAAGTATTTTCTTAGCTTTCCGCGTTATTTGAGCGAAAACTGCCTTACGAGGTCGTCCAGATTATTTGCCAGACTTTCAAGCTCCTCGCTCGCAGCCGCGCTTTCCTCCGAGGTTGCGGAGCTTGCACATACGCCCTCATTGATACGCTCGATTCCCTCTCGGAGCTCCTTGATCGCCCCCGCCTGGAACTGTGCGCTTTCGGAAATCGAATGCACTGCTTCAATGACCGCTTCCGTATCCGCATTTGTCTCACTGATACACTCAGCCATCCTCTGTGCAATCTCGCTGCCGTTATCCACCGAACGGATCGTATCTATGATCAGCCCCGTCGTATCCTGCGACGCCTGTGCGGACTTTGCCGCCAAATCTCTGATCTGATCCGCAACGACTGCAAAGCCCTTTCCTGCCTCTCCGGCGCGCGCCGCCTCAATAGACGCATTCAAGGAGAGCATATTGGTCTGCGATGCAATATCCTCAATCGTCTTTACCACCTTACTGATCTCATGGGAGCGTGCGCGTATCTCGTCCATCGCTCCATCCAAAACACGGGTCTGCTCCGTATTCTCCGCCATCTTGGAACGGATGGAGGAAACAATCTGCGTCGCTCTCATGGAGCTCTTTGCATCCTCATTCACACTTGTCAGAAGCGTGCCCATCTTTTCTGAAAGCTCCGAAATAATGTTTGCCTGTGCCTCAACGCCCTCTGCCAGCTCCTGTGCACCGCTTGACACCTGCGTAGATGCACTAAGCACCACCTCCGTATTCCGGTCAATCTTACGAAACACTTCGTTTAAGCTTTCCTGCATATGATCTAAAAACTCTTTCAAGCGCACGAACTCCCCGCGGAACTCTACCTCACAGCCCACTGTAAAATCACCCGATGCATAGGCGTTTAGCACCCGTCCGATCTCGTTGACATATTTGCTCAGTTCCCCGATCGAATCCGTCAGTGATGCCGCAAGCTCTCCGACTTCGTTATCCGTATCAACCTCAATGGAATAATTCAGCTCTCCCTGCTGGAGACGCCTTGCATTTTTCTCAATGACGCGAATCGGCTCTGTGATCTTAAATTTGATATATTTGATCGCATTTATCGTTCCGACAAACGCAACTCCCGCCAGCACCAGAAGAATGATCACAGACACTACAAGCAAAGTCTGCGTAAAATGCTTGGAACGCTCTACCTGCTTGTCACTGACCGCGATGACCTCGTTCAGCAGTCCGATCAGCTCGTCAATGTCGGGACGGATCTTCTCCAGATAAATCTGATGCGCCTTTTGTCCGCCCGCAGAAAAATCAATCGTCGCGGCATTTTCATGGATTCTCTGATGCACCGGAATGATTTTCTCAATCAAAGGTGCCACCTCTTTATCCTTCTTCGCCGCTGCGCTATAAAGATATTTACCCAGCTCACAGGATTTATAGTCAAGCGTTCCCTCAAACTCCGTACCAAGACCGATCGCAGAGCACAAGCCCTCCGCCCACTGATAATGCGCACGCTCCGCCTCCACGGCACGCGTATGCAGCTCCTGTGCCCCATTCATTTTATTGATCGAAGCTCTTGTTGCGAACAATGCACCCAGAGAAAACAGAAGCATGATCAAAAATGCACCCAACACAAATGACAGCTTTGCAGTCAAAACTTTTTTCATACTGTTTTTCATAACATAAACCTTCCTAAGTAACTTTATTGCGATACTATGATACCATAATACCTTTTTGTAGAAATTTGTCAATCTTTAATTAAATTTTTCACATTTCTTTCATTCTTATGAGAAGCGCCGCCTGTTCCAGCTCCTTTTCCCTGTTTGAAAAAAACATTTGATAAGACTGACAATAAATATGTTTTCCTTCGCTGCGCTCTCTGCGGCAGCCATTCCTGCAAAGCACATAATAGCGGCAGTCCCTGCACTCCTCCGGCAGCTTCGCCGACTCCTCCAAAAATTTCCGTGCCGTTTCCCCCTCGCACATATCTGCAAAGCTTTGCTCTCCTACCGTCCCTATCCTCCATTCATCCAACACATAAAAATCGCAGGGATATACGCCCCCGTCTCCCTCTACGACAAACTGGATCGAACACCGTCCGACCATCCCGCAGCACACAGGCTGCCCGCCCAAAAGAATCGCCATCCAGTTGTCCAGATGACGGATGCTCACAAATCTCCCCCTCTTTAATTCTTCAAACCAGCAATCAAAAAGCTCTGTCAAAAAAACGCCGTAGGCTTCCGGGGACGGCGTATGCCCCGTGCCCGACAGCGTCCCGTCAAACGGTAAAAGGCAGGGGATAAACTGCATCCATGAAATCCCCTGCTCCCGATAAAAATTATAAATACTGCGTGCCATTTTGGCACTTTCTGCCGTTACCACGCACAAAACGTTATAATCGGCATGGTAACGCTTTAACAGGGCGATCGTTTCCATCACCTCGCAAAAGGTAGCCGCCCCTCTCCTGTCTTTTCGATAACGATTATGAATTTGACTGGGTCCGTCCAGGGACACCCCGATCAAAAACCGCTCTCTCACAAAAAAACGAACCATTTCTTCTGTCAGACCGTATCCATTCGTCTGGATCGAATTATAAATCAAAACCCCTTTTTTTTGATGTTTTTTCTGCAGCCGGACTGTCTGCTCATAAAAGGAAAGTCCCGCAAGCGTCGGTTCCCCTCCCTGAAATAAAAACGAGCAGGATCGCTCTGCCAGCTTCATTGCCTCCACGATCACCTGCTCCATTTGTTCCTCTGCCAGAAATCCCTGAAACTCCTGCTCCCTGCAGCTTGCCACATCCTCATAAAAGCAATAGGAACACTTCATATTACAAGCAGAAGACGCCGGCTTTATCAATATGCTCACATGCTGCATCAAACGAATCTCCCTTCTTTTCATCTCTTATTGTTCTGACGCCAAAGTCCTATCCCCCATCTGCTTAATAGAATTTCCAATATAAATCTCAGGACGCAGGATCAGCGAATAATCACGATTACCGCGTTCCCCGCGCTCTATCATTCTGATCAAAAGCTCAGCCGTACGGCATCCGATTTTATACCCCTGATAAACAGAACAGGTAATCCCTTCCTGCTCCTTCCCCTCCGCCGAATAATCGAAGCAGACCATAGAATAATCCAAAGGTACACGCTTCCCCTGCATTTGCAGCACTTGCCGCACCAGGCGGTAAATCCTGTAATTACAGCAGACAATCGCCGTCGCGCGCGGTACGCTTTTTAAAAACTTCCAGATGGAACGTGCGAACCTCTCGTCATGCGCCTCATTGGAAATACACCATTTGATATAATCATCCCGAAACTCAATACCGCATGACAGCAGCGCCGCAAACATCCCCTGAAATTTTTCCACACTTTGATAATTATCATAGACAAAAATACCGGCAATGTCGCGATGTCCCGCGGAAACCAACAGCCGTATCAGCTCCTTTGCACCGGAATTATTATTAACGCCGACCCGCGGGCAGTGCAGATTCTGATAATAATTATTAAAGAAAATCACGGGTATCCCGCGACGCTGAATCTCCTGATAACAGTCAAGGTTTGGACTTGCCATGCTGGCTTTTACGCCATCCACGATAAACCCCTGAAAATCCTGATGCATAACAGTCTGCAAGCATCTCCGCTCATTTGCAAACTTATTATCGGTAAGAAAAATCCGCAGATCCACCTGATGGTCCTTGATCACGCTGCGAATTCCCCGGATCAGCTCCGCCTCCGCATCGCCGTCCTGTCCCTGAAGGATCAATCCGATCTTTCGCTCTGCCGTTCCGCTGTCTAAGGCAGCGGACATACTTACATCCTTGTTGAAATATGTCCCGCTGCCCTGTACTCTGCGGATCAGCCCTTCCTTTTCCAACTGCTTCATCGCACAGCGCACGGTATCCCTGCTGACCTTTAAGTAACGGCAAATATCATTTTCAGACGGCAGTTTCAGATTTTCTGAAAATTTATTCCTGTCGATATATGCCAAAATCCAGCGATATACCCGCTCCCACTTTCGATTCAAAACTTCCATAATAACTTCCCGCTATTTTTTCTCATCCACGATCCTTGGGCGATACCCCTCTGCGTTTTCGATCCAATCCAAAAGACGGCGGCGCAATTCCTCTTTTGCCTCACGATAAGCCGGCTCTGTCACAACGTTTTCAAGCTGCCACGGGTCTTTCTTCAAATCATACAGATAATCATCTGCATAAAGCTCGGACGCCCCCTGCTTCCCGCCGTTGATGCCTGGCGCATAAACACCGTAGAGATAATCCTCGGTGCGCACCACACGTCCGATTCTGCTTTCCGAAATCTGCGCAAAGACCTGATTTTCTCTCTGCGGATTTTTCTTTTCCACAACATCCAGCAGGTTTTCTCCGATCATCGCATCCCTTACGTCTACGCCCGCCAGAGCAAGAATTGTTTTTGGCAGACTCTCTGTGCTCACCAGCTCGCGAACCTCTTTTCCTCCCCGGAACGGTCCGCCCGCGATCACGAGCGGAACATGAAGCGCCCCGTCATGACCGCTTCTTTTATAATCGTCATAGCCGTTTAGGTGACTGTCCGTATTGCGCGTCTTAAAATGAGAACCGTGATCGGACACATAGATGAGGATTGTATTTTCATATAACCCCTTTTCTTTTAATTTGTCAATCAGTCTGCCGAGATTTTCATCAAGACTTGCGCACTGTCCCAGATAATCGGGATACTCCTCCGCCGCATTTCCCTTTAAAACCGCCAGATCGTGCGGAAGAACAAAATCGGCATATTTTTCTTTTGATCCTTCCGGCCCCTCGTAGTGCTCATGGTCATTTTGATGATGCGGTTCAATCTGGGAAACCGTCATGAAAAACGGCTTCTCTCCCTGATACTGATCGAGATATTCCAGCGCAAAGTCATTGATGCAGTCCGCCCGGTAACCCTTAAAATCAATCCGCCGATTATTCTCGTCAAACACATAACCGTCATACCCGTGAGAAGTAAACTCCAAAACATCCGCTGCACGCCAGAATCCCGAATATCCTCCCCTGTATTCCGCCGGAACAGCAGTAATCGTATGATCGATCACAGGCGGCTTTTCCAGTTCGCCATCACTTGCCAGATGCCATTTACCGATATACGCCGTCTCATACCCTGCTTCCTCCATATAATTTGCCAGCGTTTTTACATCCCGCGGAAGCATGATATTATTGCGGAAGCATCCTGTTTCGGTTGGGTACTTCCCCGTCTGAAACAGTGCGCGGCACGGACCGCATACCGGCTGCGGAGAAAATGCATTGTCGAACTTTACGCCCTCCTTCGCCAGCCTATCTAAATTCGGCGTAATATCAAGCGGCTGTCCAAAGCAGCCGCAGGTGTCCCACCGCTGCTGATCCGAAAAATAAAATATAATATTGTATGCCATAAAATCCTCCTTCTCCCGTTACTGCTTTCCTGCCGCGCGCTCTTTCCATTTTCCGCGCAGGATCATCGCAACTGCAAAAATGATCAATGCCACAAAAATCCAACAGAAAATACTGCTGAAGAAAATGCTTGGACTGCCATTTGAAATGAGCAGAGCTCTGCGGAAATTTGTCTCTGTCATGCCGCCAAGTACCATACCAAGAAGGATCGGAACCGTCGGCAGATCAAGCTTTCGCAAAAACCATGCCAATACTGCAAATACCAGCGCTACCGCAACGTCAAAATAATTTTCGTTTACGGAATAAGCGCCCGCCATGCAGAAAATCACGATGATCGGCGTTAAGATCTCCTGCGGAATCGACACCACCTTTGCGAACAGACTCGTAAGAAATTTTCCCTGCAAAAGCATAAACAAATTGACAAGGATCAGTCCCAGCATGATCGCGTACATAATATCGCCGTCCGTGGTAAATAGGCTAAGCCCCGGATTCAACCCATTGATCATAAGCGCCGAGAGCATGATCGCAACGGTACCGTCTCCCGGAATCCCAAGTGTCAAAAGCGGTATCAGCGTCGCGCCTGTCACTGCGTTGTTGGCAGATTCTGCCGCCGCAATTCCTTCAACAGAGCCATGCCCAAATTCCTCCGGGTGCTTTGACATATTCTTTGCCTGCGAATAACTAAACCACGACGCCTCGGAAGCGCCGGTGCCCGGAATAATGCCAACCAGTACGCCGATCAGCGAAGAAAGCAGGACCGGTCTTGCCATCCGCTTATATTCCTCCTTCGTTATCCTTCCGTCATCCTCGATCTTTGCGGTATCCAGCCGAAGCGCTCCTGCTTTTTTCTCCGCCTTTGCCAAAATCTCAACCAGCGCAAACAGACCGATAAGACAGACTGCCAAATCCATTCCCAGATACAATCGGCTGCTGCCAAAGGTGAAGCGATCGTAGCTTGTCATGGGGTCTGCACCGATACAGGCGATAAAAAGTCCAAGACAAGCGGAGATCAGACCCTTGACGATACTTTTCCCCGATACTCCGGCAATGATCGTAAGTCCGAATACACAGACCATAAAATATTCCGGCGTTCCAAGCTGTGCCGCCACCTTTGCCACCTGCGGTCCTAAAAACAAAAGCATCAGTGCGGAAAATACGCCGCCGAACGCAGAGGCGTAGAGCGCAATTTTTAACGCTGCTTTTGTGCGTCCTTTCTGTGACAGCGGATGTCCGTCCAGCATGGTAGCCGCTGCATGCGGCGTGCCCGGTGTATTAATGAGGATCGCAGACACGCTTCCCCCATAACCTCCTGCACAGTAGATACCGAGCAAAAACATCATACCCGGAATCGCCGGCATCGAATAAGTCACCGGCAAAAACAAAATGACACATAAGATCACGCTAAGTCCCGGAATTGCCGCAAACACAGAACCGATAAATACACCGAGATTGATCCATAAAATATTTTCCAGCGTAAAAAGAAGTCCGGCTGCCGGAACAATATATTTCATCATAGCACCTGCACCTCCTCCCTAAAATCCTACCTTTAGCACAAAACGGAATACTGCCCATATGACAACCGATAAAAACAGCGTGATCGCATAGTAGCTCCGCTTTCTGCACCGGAAATAGAGCAGAAAACCCAGACTGCAAAAGACCGCTCCGACAAGGAAAAGCCCTGTCACCTTGCTCAAGAAATAAGTAAAAAACAGGATGCCAAAAATAATGAGCGCCTTTACCTCGGTCAGCACCTGAATGGATTTCCATTCTAAGGGCTGCTTTTTTATGATCTTATAGACCTCTTTTACTGCAAGCATACCGCTGCATAACATCATGACCGTCATCAAAAGCGTCGGAAACGCCCTGCCGTTGACCACATCCTTTTCCGAAATCTGTACCTGCTGCGGCATGATAAGCAAAATCACAAGTGCAAACAAAAAGCAGAGCACACTTGCCGTCAGATTTATGGGAATGCGGATTTCTTTATCCTTTAACCGCGCTCCGATCCTGTCGATCCTGTCATCAAACGCTTTGCCCCATCTGTTCACCAGTCATCCCCCCTCCTAACCTCTCCTATGTGTATTACTGTGAAACAACGTCCTTATATTCATTTACAATCGCCTTCACATTCTCAATATGCGCCTTAACGTCCTCCTCTGACATCGGCTCTGTCTCAAGAAGCATGGTATCCGAAAGCCATGTCGTCACTTCCTCATCTGCAAGAATATCATCATAAAGCTTGCGAAGCTCCTCGATTTTTGCCTCATCCGTGCCTGCGCTTGCCATGATAAAGCAGCGGTTTCTAAAATATGGATAACCCTTCTCGCCAACGCCTTCTGTTCCTGCAAACGGTCCGCTCTCCAAAGGCTTTTCATCAAACGCACACACGATCGACACGCCGCCCTGCTGATAGGTCTCTAAAATCTGCGCCTGATGAGAAACGGCAAAGTTTGTCTCCCCCTTTGCAACTGCCTGCGCAGCCTCTGCCGCCGAAGTATATGCTACAAGCTTAAGGTTTTCACCTGCGCCCATCTCGCCAAACAATGCCGCTGCCAGAAACGCTTCCGAGCCGGTAGAACCATTGACTGCCACGCTGATCTCCTGTCCGCTTGCCGCAAAAGATTCCAAATCCGCAATATTTTTAATATTTAAGTCTGATTTTGCCGACAATACAAAAATCGAGGAATAGAGATTCTCCACATACGCAAAATCCTCATATGTAAACTGCATCTTTGCCGGATCTAAAATAGATGTAATGGAAAATAAACCCTCACCCACAAATACCAATTCTTTATCATTCGCTTTTGTATCTGCCACCCATGTGTTGACAGTCGCAGCGTCTCCTTTGACCGCCTCTGCAACCAATGTCAGATTCTCAGAATATGTCGCTGATTTTTCAGCCGCTTTCTGGCTGACCATTGCCGCAACCCCTGACGGCGCCCACGGACAGGTAACCTTCCAGCTCTCCTTACCGGAGCCGCTGCACCCTGCCATCAGTCCCACTGCCATAACCACTGCCATAACTGCACTTACAAAACGTCCCTTCATTTTTCCTCTCCTTTTTTGCTGACTTTTTTATCATGTTATCGGCCAATAACTTTTCGATATACTTCATCTTAGAGGAATCATTTTACCAATACAACAAATTTTTTTATTTTTTTAAATAAGTTGTATGTTATTTGTCATTTTCTCCAATATTTGTATTTTCATATTCTTTTTTTCGCTTATTTTATCCAATCGATTTTCATGCACCACCATGAATACGCACAATATTTTTTGTTTTTCATTTGCGTTTTATAACAATGTGCGTGCTCCTGCTAACACGAAGTATGCTGATATGACATCGGACTGCAGAGCAATTTCCTATGTCATAAAAAGGGCTGCGCACTATTCGTGCGACAGCCCTATTCCTGTTCCTCATATACAATTCCCATCATCGTCAGACCGTGCGCTGGAGCCGTCGGTCCGGCGGCGCCGCGGTCGCACGCCGCCAATATTTCCGCCATATGCTCCGGCTCCCACTCTCCGCCGCCGACGCGGATCAGCGTGCCCGCAATAATCCTGACCATATTATACAAAAAACCGTTTCCTCTCACCCGGATCGTGATAATGTCATCATTGCGCTCCACCTCACAGGCATAGATCGTGCGCACCGTAGACTTCACCTGTGCCCCGATGGCGCAAAAGCTCTTAAAATCGTGCTCCCCCACAAGATACGAAGCCGCCTCCTGCATCTTATCTGCCGCAAGCGGATGGTGATAAAAATAAGTATCGAGCCTTCTTGTGGGCATACGGAAGGTACGGTTCAAAATGCGGTACTCATAGGTTTTCACGCTGTTTTGATAGCGCGGATGCCAGTCCGGCGGCACCTCGCACGACCCCTGCACGACAATGTCCTGCGGGAGCCGCTGGTTTAATGCAAACGAAATCTTATCTGCCGGCATTCTCGTCTGCGTATCAAAAATTGCCACATTCCCCAGTGAATGAACGCCGGAATCTGTCCGGCTCGCCCCCGTCACCACGATCGGCTCTTTTAAAAGTGCACAAAGCTCCCGATTTAAGACCTCCTCGATCGTAATACCGTTCGGCTGTATCTGCCACCCCTTATAGTTCGTGCCGTCATAGGCAACAATCATTTTTACACGCATCAAATTTCTCCTACTGCGGCCAGTTTAAAAATGTTCTGCACAAAAGAACCGCCGCCAGATACAGGACTACGATCACATACGCCGCGCGGTCTCTGCCCTCATAGCGCAGCGGCTTCATCTTCGTGCGTCCGCTGCCGCCGTGATAACAGCGCGCCTCCATCGCCATCGCAAGATCGTCTGCCCGCCGGAACGCCGATACAAACAGCGGTACGAGGATCGGGATCATACTCTTTACCTTCTTTAACAGGTTTCCACTCTCAAAATCTGCGCCGCGCGCCATCTGCGCCTTCATAATCTTATCCGTTTCCTCAATGAGGATCGGAATAAAACGAAGTGCGATCGACATCATCATTGCGATCGCATGCACCGGAACGCCGATCTTTGACAGAGGCATCAGTGCTTTTTCCAGTCCGTCCGTCAGCTGGTTCGGTGTGGTCGTAAGCGTCA
This sequence comes from Roseburia sp., assembly GCA_019421345.1. GTDB lineage: Bacteria > Bacillota > Clostridia > Lachnospirales > Lachnospiraceae > Roseburia. The sequence goes on from JAHZFL010000015.1 coordinate 19,555, forward strand.
TGATCGACGTTCCAAGGATCAGATAGGACAGACGAACCGCCATAAGCGCCGCATTTTTCACACCCTCTTTTGTAATTTCAAAAACCCAGAAAGATACGAGCGTCTCCCCCGGCGTCAGGAAAAGGTTAAAGACCGCCGTGATCAGCATCAGGATCAAAATGGCTTTGAGTCCCTTGACCATAAAACGGAACGGAACCTTAGAAAGCCGGATCACTGCGATCAAAAATATCGTTGCGATGCCAAACGCCGCCAAACCGCGAAAACAGAACAGCGATATAATATAGATCAGTGTGCCAAATAATTTGACACGCGGGTCCAGTTTATGAATGGGCGAATCTGCCGGATAATACTGGCCCAGTGTAATATCTCTCAACATATGTTTGTTTCCTCCGTACTACTATCTGTGAACGTCCGCGCGCCCCGCGTCAACTCCCGCAAGCGCCTCCATCAGACTTTGCCGCGCCTCCTCCACGGTCGTTGCAGCCGTATTCACCGCAAGCCCGCGCTCCTTTAGCTCATGCATCAGATATGTCACCTGCGGAGCGGCAAGTCCGACCTGCTCCAGCTCCTTATAATGCAAAAACACCTGACTTGGGGTATCGTCAAACATGACCTCGCCCTGATTCATAACGATGATGCGCTCCACATATTTTGCCACATCCTCCATGCTGTGTGAGACAAGAATCACCGTGATACCGCGTTCCTTGTGCATACGCGCCACCAGATCAAGAATTTCATCTCTCCCCGCCGGATCAAGTCCCGCCGTCGGCTCGTCCAAAATCAACACCTCCGGCTTCATCGCAAGCACGCCGGCAATCGCCACACGCCGCTTTTGCCCGCCGGAGAGATCAAACGGAGACTGATAATAAAGCGACTCCGGCATTCCGACGCTGCGCAGCGCCTCAAAGGCGCGCAGTCCCGCTTCCTCCTTTGTCAGCCCCTGATTTCTCGGACCAAAGCATACATCGTCAAAGATCGTCGTCTCAAACAACTGATGCTCCGGGTACTGGAACACCAGTCCCACGCGGCTGCGCAGCTCGCGCAGATCGAAATCATCCGCATAAATATCCTGCCCGTGAAAATAAATCGTACCGGAGGTCGCCTTCATCAAGCCGTTTAAATGCTGGATCAGCGTCGACTTTCCCGAACCCGTATGTCCGATGATCCCGATAAACTGTCCTTCCTTGATTTCAAGGTTAATATTTTTAAGCGCCTGGATCCGGTATGCCGTCTCCTCACTGTATACATAATTGATCTTATCTAAAATAATTGACATCCATTCCACCCTTATGCCTTATCTCATGCAGTAATCTGCGCTTCCTTCAGCAGCGCCTCCACCAGTTCTTCCCTGCGCAGAATGCCGATCGGAATATGAAGCCCCGACTGCCGGAGCATATCTGCCAGAATCGTAACCTGCGGAACATCCAGACGGTATTCCTTTAATTTTCCCACCTGCGAAAAAATCTCACGCGGTGTTCCCTGCATCACAACCTTGCCCTGATCCATTACGATCACCTTGTCCGCATCAACAACCTCCTCCATATAGTGTGTGATCAAAAGTACTGTCACACCCTTTTTTCGATTCAGCTCATGCGCCGTTTGCAGAACCTCACGCCGTCCGTTTGGGTCAAGCATCGCTGTCGGCTCGTCCAGCACGATACATTTCGGCTGCATCGCCACTACGCCCGCAATCGCCACACGCTGCTTTTGTCCGCCGGAAAGCTTGTTCGGAGAATGATGGCGATACTTTAACATCCCGACCGCGCCGAGACTTTCCTCGACACGACGCCAGATCTCGTCCGTCGGCATACCGATATTCTCCGGTCCAAAGCCCACATCCTCCTCCACAACACTCGCGATGATCTGATTATCGGGATTCTGGAACACCATACCCGCCGTCTGACGCACGGCAAGCACATTTTCCTCTTTTGAAACGTCCTTGCCGTCTACCCAGAGCGTTCCCTCTCCCGGCGCAAGGAGGGCGTTGATGTGCTTTGCCAGCGTTGACTTCCCCGAACCATTGTGACCGAGCACCGCGATAAATTCCCCTTCCTTCACGTCAAGATCCACATGGTCAAGCGCCGTGGCGATCGACTCTACATTGCCCTCCTCGTCGCGTCTGATATATTCATGAACCAGTTGTCTAGCCTTGATAATTCCCATTCCGTCAATCCTCCCAGCGCAGTCTGTGCAGCTCCCCCTGCGTTTTCATATGGTCAAAGCCGTTCTGCCGCAGCGCCTCATAAAGCACGATCGCCGCAGAATTAGACAGATTCAGGGAGCGCGTCTCCCCGATCATCGGAATCCGCACACAGTATTCTTCATTTTCCTTTAAAATTTCTTCCGGGATTCCGGCGCTCTCTTTTCCGAATACAAGATAGCAGTCCGGCTCATATACTGCCTCCGTATAGACCCTGCGCGCCTTTGTCGTTGCAAAATAAAGCTTTGCGTGCGGATTCCTTTCACAAAAATCCTGCCAGTTGACATAGGTCGTCACGTCAAGCTCCTTCCAATAATCCATGCCGGAACGGCGGATCGCCTTTTCATCCAGCCGAAAACCAAGCGGCTCGATGAGATGAAGCCTTGTGCCCGTCGCCACACAGGTACGCCCGATATTTCCCGTATTTGCCGGAATCTCCGGCTCGTATAATACAATATTTAACTCTGCCATTTTTCCTTTTCCTAATCTGCGCCGGATACACGGCGCTCCGAGCTATTTTCTGCTGCGCAGCTCTGCGACAAATGCCTCCATACGATCCATCGCAAGCTTTAAATTCTTCAATGAATATGCATAGGAAATACGGATAAAGCCCTCGCCGCAGCTTCCGAACGCCGTCCCCGGCACGACTGCAAGCTTCTGTGCGTTTAACAGCTCCGTAGCAAACTCCTCCGAGGTCATGCCAAATTCCCGAATGCACGGAAATACATAAAATGCTCCGAACGGCTCAAAGCAGGAAAGCCCCATCTCCTTAAAACGATGCAAAAGATAGCGCCGTCTGCCGTTGTATTCCTCGCGCATTCCCGCAACATCCGCGTCTCCGTCCCGCAGCGCTGCAACCGCCGCATACTGGCTTGTCGTCGGCGCGCACATGATCGCGTACTGATGAATCTTTAACATTTGCTCAATGATCCTCTTAGGACCGCACACATAGCCGAGTCTCCAGCCCGTCATCGCATGAGATTTGGAAAATCCGTTGATGACAAGCGTCCGCTCACGCATCCCGGAAAGCCCCGCAATCGAAACATGATTCTCAAGATAGGTAAGATCCGCATAAATCTCATCACTGAGCACAAACAGATCGTGCCGCAAGATCACCTCTGCAATCGCCTCTAAATCGGCGCGCTCCATAACTGCCCCCGTCGGGTTATTGGGAAACGGAAGCACCAGAAGCTTTGTTTTCGGAGTGATCGCAGCCTCAAGCTCCTCCGCCGTCAGACGGAACTGATTTTCTTCCTTTAGCTCGATCACTACCGGCGTACCGCCCGCCAGCACGGCGCACGGCAGATAAGAAACATAGCTCGGCTGCGGGATCAGCACCTCGTCTGTAGGGTCTAGCATAGCACGCATCGCAATATCGATCGCCTCGCTGCCGCCGACGGTAATCAAAATCTCATCATCCGGATCGTAGCTTAAGCCATAACGTCTCGTCAGATAACGGTCGATCTCAACCTTAAGCTCCTTTAAGCCGGCATTCGACGTATAATGCGTCTTGCCCTTTTCCAGAGAATAAATACCCTCATCCCGGATGTGCCACGGCGTATCAAAGTCCGGCTCGCCTACACCAAGAGAGATTGCGTCCTTCATCTCACTTACAATATCAAAAAACTTGCGGATACCGGACGGCTGGATATTTACAATCGTTTTATTTAATGGGTCTCTCATGGTATCATCTGTATCCTTTCGTCTTTGGTCTGCTCCGCGATCACCGTTCCGTGATCCTTATATTTCTTTAAAATAAAATTCGTCTTTGTGCTGAGCACCGAATCAAGCGCGGACAGCTTATCCGAAACAAACTGCGCCACATCGCGCAGCGTCTTTCCCTCAAGCGTCACCATAAAGTCAAAGCCGCCGGAAATCAGATACACCGAGTTCACCTCAGGATAATTATAAATGCGCTCCGCCACCTTATCAAAGCCCATCCCCCGCTGCGGCGTCACACGCACCTCGATCATCGCCGTCACCTTGTCGATTCCAACCTTGTCCCAGTCAATGATCGTGTGATAACCGCAGATGACATGCTCCGCCTCCATACGCTCAAGCTCATTAAGCACCGCCGCCTCATCAACCCCAAGCATGATCGCCAGCTCCTTTAGATCAATACGGCTGTTTTTCTCAATAAATGTCAATATCTTCTCTCTCATTGTTGCCTCCATTCCCTCTACACCTTATAAAGCTCATCCGTCTTGGGCGGTTCTAAGAACCTCCGCTCATCCTCATTGAGCAGCACACGGTCATTTCCCTCTGTTGCCTTGCCGATAATCGACGCGCAAATCCCCGCCTTCTCAAGCTCCCGCTGCAAGGTCATACCATTCTCCGCAGCCATCAACATGCAGCCGCTTGAAATCAACTGATACGGATTGATGCCGAAAAACTCACAGACCTCCACTGTTTCCTGCCGGATCGGAATCTTCTTCACATCAATCTCAAGACCAACGCCGGAAGCCTCTGCCATTTCCCAGAGTGCACCGAAAATGCCGCCCTCCGTCACATCGTGCATCGCGCAAACACCGCACCGGACGGCAATCTCTGCCTCCGGGAGCACGGACAGAAAGCAGTCCAATCCCTTTGCGCTTTCGATAAACGGCACGGAAAACCGCTCGCGCAGCCTCTCCTCCTGCTCCTTTGCGATGATCGACGTTCCCTCGATCCCGATCCACTTTGTCACGAGAATATCCATTCCCGCTCTTGCGCCTGCCGTAGATATGACTTTTCCGTCCTTGACCTTTCCGACGCCGCAGACAGTGATGATCGCCTGATTAACTGCCGCGGTCACCTCCGTATGCCCGCCCATGACCTGCACGTCCGCCGCCTGACACGCCTCCTCGACCTGCGCCATGATCTCCTTTAATCCTGCTTCGGTCGTATCTTCCGGCAGCAAAATCGTAAGCAGAACGCCGATCGGCGCAGCTCCGGCGCTTGCCAGATCATTTAAGGTGATCTGGATTGCCAGCTTGCCTATATCCTCCACGGTTCCGGTGATCGGATCAGTCGACAGCACGAACATCTCGTCCGCGGCAAGCTTGACCGCGGCGCAATCCTCTCCGACGCCGGCGCCCAAGACTACCTCCTGCCGTTTCGTATGCAGTTGCTTTAACACACTGCGCTTTAACACGTTTTCCGGTATTTTTCCTATTTTCATCTATCCGCTCCAAATATCATCCTTCATGGTATTTAAGGCTGTCTCGTTGCGAGGCAGCCTTATTACGTTCAATTTTCTGTTATTGTCCTGCCGGAGGCTGACCTGCGTCTGCCGGCGGTGCCGCGGGCGGCTGGCTGCCGTCTACCGGCGGTGCCGGCGGAGGCGTCGGATTTAAGATCGCATTTGCACTCGCGGTATAAGGAGATACCGCCGCGTAAATCGTAGCCTCATCTCCGGTCGCGATCGCCGCCCCGATCGTTGCGGCAACATTTGCATCCGGCGTCGCAGTGCCGACATTTACGATCTTTGGCGATGCCCGGTAAGTGCTCTTATTGAACACCTCACGGCTTTCCTCCACACCGTCTACCGTAACAACCTTCCACAGTCTTGCTACATATCCGACGTGCGAGCCCTGCGCCACCCCGATATATCCGACCGGATGTGATGTCGCAACAAACTGAACTCCCGGATCCTGTCTTGATACGATCTCACTCTCGTAAGTCACCACGCGGTTTTTCGGTCTCGTCTCATCTCCGTAAATATTAAAATAAAGGTCTTTCCCGACCGTATAGCCCTCGATATAAATCGGGCTGTCATAATTATTGACAAAGCAAAGGTCCTTATAATCTCCTGCAATCGCCGCATCCATAGACGGCTTGACATAGCCTACGACCATAGAGTGATTAAAGCGCTCTGTAATCTCAAGCTCCGCCAGGATCACTGCGTTATACAGGGTAGTAGAGACCTGACACACACCGCCGCCGTAAGACTCTACCGTCTGCCCGTTCTCATAGGCGCCCGCCAGCTTATAGCCCATAGACGCATCCAGCGGTCCAATCGCGTCCGCAACGGAAAATTCCTCGCCCGGATACAAAACCGTACCGTCGATCAGCTCCGCCGCAAGCGTAATATTCGCACAGCGGTTTGCATTGGAATCCTTATAATTTGTGCTGTAGCCGCCCAGCAGATCCTCAATGACAGACAGCTCCTCCTTACTACCGCGGGGTTCTACGATCTTTGCCACCAGCGGAAGTTCTGCAGCCGCTCCGTCCCATTCCTCTCTCACAAACGAAGTGATAGCGGCTGCCGATTCCTTGACGTTCACGGCAATCCCCTGCTCCCCCGGCACAAACACAAAGCTGCCGTTTTTGCGCTCCAGACCGTTGTCTACCGCCTCCTGATCCAGCTCCTTCGCCTTCTCCTCCAATACCTCTGCAACCTTGGCATGGTCGACGGAGAGACGCAGCTCGATCACCTTCTCCCCCTGCTCTAAGTCCTTCTTATCCTTATATCTCTTAATAAGATTCCCGCTTCTACCAACATCCAGAGCCGCATCGATAATACTCATGTCCGAAAAGGAAACTCCAAGCTCCTCTCCCGTCACCTCCACGCTCTTGCCGCCCACCGACAGCGTAAGCTCCGCACTGTCCGCTTCCTGCACATAGGTATCCACTGCATCCGCGGCTTCCTCTCTCGTCATGCCGCCTACATAAATGCTTCCTATATAGACGCCCTCTGCGATCGTCTCGCTCTCCGCTGCCTGTGCAGTGACCGGAATCGCCAAAAGCAGACCTGCAAATACCGCCGCTTTCGGCAGCATCAAACATCTGTTTTTCTTCTTCATTCTTTCCCCTCTGATTTTTTCTGTGCGCCCACCATGCGCTATTTTCCCATATTTCCGTTACTTTCGTCTTATTTTAACATACCCGCTTTCTTTTTCAAGATGCAGAACCACGAATATATTTGACGCGCCCTGTTATTTTTAGTATATTTTACATGAACGCTGTCAGTATCGTTGTAAGCAGCATCGTTCCTACGATCACAACGATGACCGCTGCCAGCAGTTTACGGTTTTTCTTTTTACCAAAATCGTACATAGTTTCCTCCATTTGCCATAATTACCACAAGAAAGGATTGCTTATGATATTTTTAGGACTGTTTATCTTTTTTATCTTTCTGCTTGCCTACTACCGCAAAAAAGGTCTGCGTGACCAGGAGAACATCGAAGAAGCCTTCTGGGAACGCGAAAATGAGGCAAATCATGTCCGCCGCAAGGACATCAGCAGTCTCCCCTATATTACCATACCTTTAGAGAAATTTCCAATCAATATCTGCGATGACCCCAAATTAATCGCATCCGAAGCAAAATTAAAGCAGCTTTCCGACTGTCGGATTTTAAATCTTGAACATCAGAGCAACACCGATCTGAAAATGCTCTACGGTCCTGCCAATCTGGAAGCCCTTACGGAATGCGGCGAGCATTTTACAGACTTATGCCGGACGCTTGTTTCCTATGCGCAGGTGCTGTGCGACCTCAATTATCACCGCGAAGCGCAGACCGTGCTTGAATTTGGTATCGACTGCGGCTCCGATCACAGCAAAAATTATGAGCTTTTGGCGTCACTCTATCAGGAACAGGAAAATACCGCACGGCTTAAGGAACTCCTTGCCAATGCCAAGACCCTCCGCACCCCGATGAAAGCTTCTATCATTTCTCATCTTGAGGATGCGCTGGCAGCCTGCCGTACTGCGCAATAAGGCGGTCTGCCAGCCTTGACGCCTCGCTGCGCGTCATTTCGTTTTCCAATTCACTGATCTTAATTCCATAGTGCGCAGCATATCTTCTCAGGTATTCAAGCTGGCGTCCGGTCGCGGGCGTCTGTTTTTTTGCCTGATAACGGAGCGGCTGCGGTACAAATGCCTCCGCATGGTCTGCGCCATAGCGTGCCTTTAACCGCTCCATTATACAGAAGGTCTCCACCGCGTCATCCAGCGCCCGGTGCGCTCGCGCTCGCGCGATTCCAAAATATTCACACAAATTTGCCAGATCCTTCTTCTGTTCGGGCGGTAGGAATTGTCTTGCCAGCTTTAATGTGTCAACCGCCGTACGCTCAAAGGAAAATGCATGATTGGCCGCCCACTGCTTCAAAAAGCTGTAGTCAAAGATCACATTCTGTCCGACGAGAATATCCTCCCCCATAAAATCGAAAAATTCCTCCATCGCCTCCTTCGGATCACGCCCCGCTTTTACCATATCCGGCGTAATACCGGTCAGCTCTGTGATCTTCTCCGGCAGCCTCCTTCCCGTAAAAAGCAGCGCGCCGCAGGTCGCCGTAATCTCACCGCCGCGCACACGCACCGCTCCCGTCTCAATAATAGCGTCCGTTTTTGCATTTAAACCGGTCATCTCAAGATCGATCACCGTATAATCCTCTAACAATCTATTGTCACGTCCTTTCGATTATTCCTGCTCTACTTCTGTAATATACCTGCAATACGCCTGACGGTCAAGCTCATTCCGTCTCGTGTAGTCAAACAGGACATACACCGGCTGCGCGCTGCGCGGCGGCAGCGTCCTGACGGACTGCTGCCCCAGCCCGATAAACTCATAGGAAAACCGTTCGACATGCGAAAGCTTTCCGCTTTTGCACCACGCTCTTGTGAGCGCTTTCCACTCTGACAGCTCGTCCGCCCACGTTGGACGGCTTTTCATATTTTCCCTCGCATACAGATCAAAAATCAGACTTTCTCTGATTACAGACGCAGCCCCCTTTGCCTCCTCCTTGGCAAACGCAAGCAAAATCTCCGCACGGCGCATTCTTGTATGGCTCATCGCAAAATACCCCCTGCGCTCATAAAATGCGCCAAGCCGCTGATACATGGCAAACGCACTGTCAAACTGCGTTCCCAAAAGCTGCATCGTCACCTGATACTGCCCGCTGTTGTAATAAACCTCCAGCATTTCCTCTGCTTGACGGATGCGCAGCACATCCGCAAACGGCAGCCATTTTGTCTCAAGCACCTCATACGGCGGCTTTGTGCGATACTTCATACCGTACTCCCCCGCGTGCTCATACAGATAAGAGCCCTTTAGCACCTTTAAGAAGCCAAGCTGCAGTTGATCGGGCAGCCACGCGTACACCTCGTCAAACGAACGCCCAAAGGTATCGTAGTCCTCATACGGCAGTCCGGCGATCAAGTCCAGATGCTGATGAATATTTCTTCCCGCCTTCACACGCTCCACACGTTCTCCAAGCCGCTTAAGATCCATCGTGCGGTGAATCTCAAAGATCGTCGCGTCATTTGTTGACTGCACGCCGATCTCAAGCTGCACCAGTCCCGGACGCATCGACGCAAGCAGCTTTAATTCTTCCTCCGTCAGCAAATCCGCCGAAATCTCAAAATGAAAATTTGTCACCCCATTGTCATGCTCCGCAAGAAAACGCCAGATTCCCATTGCGTGCTCATGCTTACAGTTAAAGGTTCTGTCCACAAATTTTACCTGAGGTACTTTCTTTTCCAAGAAAAATGCAAGCTCCTTTTCTACCATGCGAAGATCGCGGAAACGTAGCTGCTTATCCACAGATGACAGACAGTAGCTGCACCTAAACGGGCAGCCGCGGCTCGATTCATAATAGATGATCCGGTTGGAGAAATCCTCCAGCTCCTCATAGCAGAACGGAATCTGACTGAGTGCAAGCGGCGCACACTCTGCGGTACGGCAAACTCCCTCTCCGCTGCGGTATACGATTCCCGCAATCTCTGAAAGCCTCCCGCCGCATACCTGCTCGGAACAAGCCCTAAAAGGCGCCCCGCCGCACTCCGTGTCTGCATAGTGCGCACAGAGCTCCAAAAATGTCTGCTCACCCTCCCCCAGCATCACGCCGAAAACTGCCGGATTCCTTTCAAGAAACGCTTCCGTCTCATAGGAAACCTCCGGTCCTCCCACCCAGATCGGCACATCGGGACACAGCTTATGAAATTCCTCCGCCAATTCCTCCACATACGAAATATTCCAGATATAGCAGGAAAAACAAAGTACCCCTGGCTTCTCCCTATAAATTCCCGCCAGTATATCCTCGATCTGATGATTGATCGTGTATTCTTTTATCACGATGTCCGTCTCTGTTTCCTGATATGCCCTTGCGTATGCGCGCAGACTGTAAACTGCCGGATTGGAATGAATGTACTTCGCGTTGACTGCGGTCAATAATATCTTTGTCATCTCTTATCTCTCCTTTGATTTTTGAGGTTATGTCCTATGACCTCACGCACAGAAAGCAGGACCGCCGCGGAGCAAAAATTTTTCTCCGCAGACAGTCCTGCCGTTGTTCTTTTTATACATAGTGCAAAATATGACGCACGACCACATCCGCGCCCGCGATCCAAAGAAGAAATGCACCGGCAATATACGCCTTTGTCTTATGGACAAAGCCAAAATGATACCCCACATACATCCCCGTGATCACAACTGCCACAGTCAGACACGCACCCGTAACAAGCATCAAGAGCAGATCTGTGCGTAAAAAGCCAAATGCGATTCCCGCAAGCAGCGTATAGATACTCGTTCCCGCCGCCATTTTCCAGAAGCTTGCCATGTGAAGCGTCTCCTCCCTGCGCTCATTGATGCGCTCATTTCGCACTGCCTTGAAAAGCAGCCGGACGCCCAGTGCAAAAAAGATCACTGCCGCTATCACCAGTCCGATCAAGCTCTCATCATGCGTCATTCTGCTATGGTAAAGAAGGACAGACGCCCCGTTTCCGATTGCCAGAGCCACAAGCTGCCATACACCCGCCAGTACACAGATAACAATTAACTGCTTTTTATCGACTCGCGCAACCAGTGACCCCTGACATTCCATCGCCGCAAAAATATCGAGTGAAATTCCTGCTATGATCAGAAAATTTTCTATCCAGTTCATCCGCCCTCTCCCCCATATCCGTTCCTTTCCATTATACGCTCTCTGAAAAGACACATCAAATGCAAATTTCAAAAACTATCTTTTCTCTGCTTTTATAGCGTCTGTCTTATAGATAAACTTCACGCTTCCATTGACGCCGTCCGCAATGCCGCTGTAATTCTGATAAGCCTCTCCTCCGTCGATGACCTTTTGTACACGGTCAAGAAGCGGTTCGATGTCACCGTTATATGCATGGACGATTTTGGAAATTCCTTCCTCATTGAAGGTCACAATGCCGTCCGCAAGCTCGTGCGCGCCTTCGCCCAGTGTGCCGACGCCATCTACGATCGCACCTGTTCCGCTCTGCAGCTTACCTGCTCCGTCCTTTAACGCATTCACGCCGTTCACAAGCTCCGGCACCTTTGCGGCGAGGGCTTGTGTTCCGGTGCTTAACGCCGCCGCACCCGTCACAAGACTGTAACCGTTTGCCTGTGTCGTCTCGATCGAATCCGCGATCTTATTTTTCGTCGTCTCAATACCCGTGACAAGTGCGCCTGCCGCCGCCTGCTTTGATGCGCTCTGACATGCACTTACGACACCGGCTGCCGTCGTGTCCGCTCCCTGTGCTGCAATGCCGCCTGTCACACCGCTTGCGATCGTTTCAAGCCCTGCCATCACCTGCTCGTGGATCGCTGCCTGATTCGCCCCGCGAAATTGCGCCAGCGCCGCCTGATAATCAGCCACGCTCATCTGCGTCAGATCAAGCCCCTGCCCCTGTGCATACTGCATAAATGCCTGTTCCGACGACGCGGCAAACAGCGCCTGATACAGAGCAGTCGGATTGCCGGATGCATCGGTCGCAAGAGACTGTGCGATCATGCCCGTGCTCTGGTTCATCGCATCGGTAAAACTCTGTTTTGCCGAATTAAAAATCATATTGTAGGTATCTGATCCGGGTGCAAACGTCGCATCTACGGAAGCCTGCGCCTGTGCGGCGTATGCCGCCTTCTCCTCCTCAGTCAATGCCGTTCGCAGCGTTGTATCCAGCGCGGCAATGCCGTTGTTGATCGCCTGCGCGCTTGTATTGAGCTCATTCGCGCCGTCCGCCAGACTTCCCGCTCCGTTTTGTAAGGAGTTTACCCCGTCCGCCAGCGTATTCATGCCATTCTGAAATTCACCAAGCTTACTTTTTAGTGTATCAACTCCGTCGGCAAGCGCCGCCGATCCATCCTCCAGCCGTCCGGTCGCATCCGTCAGGCTGTTTAGTTCATCCTCTAAGGATAAGCTGCTCCCACCCTCCGCGTGGATGAAATTTGCCGCATTCATCACAACCGTCATCGTCATATCAAGGGTAAAATCAGTGACATCCGCCGTCACCTCGAAGTATTCCGGCAGCGTGATCCCGGCGTCAAAATCACCATCCGACACCTGAAGGCTCTCCTTTAGCCCCGGCAGCGTGTAGCCGACAACCACTTGTCTGTTTCCGTCTGCGATGACCTTGCCGTTTGTCACCTGAACGTTGCGGAAGCTGTCGTCAAGAACCATTCCGCTGATCGCCATAAACGGCACATAGACGTCTCCTGATTTTTCATGATTCGTGTAGTCAAAGCGTATTTTTACTTTTCCTGATTTTCCCGCAAGCTCCTTTGGCGCAATCTCTTTTCCATCCAGATAATAGGTGATATTCTGCGTAATCGGCGGTTTTTTCTCCGAGGTTCCCTGATAATAAATATCATTGCCCCCTGCATTCCATGTAAGCATCTGCCCGTCCTGCGTAAAGGTTTCCTCACCCTTTACATTTTCAATGTCCTTTAATGACGACGCATCCGTGATCGTTTCCTTGCCCTCATGGTTCAGCAGATGATCGGAAACAATCATATTTTTTGCCGCGCCCTGATCGTCTGCAATAATATAGACTGTCTCCTCCTTTCCGATCTGGGTCTCTGTGATCGTCACGCTGTCGCTTAATATATCCTCAAGCGCATCCTCCGTCCGGCTCTGCCCGTCCGTATCGTCCGACACTACCTGCACATGCGTCTGCTTATGCTCGCCCTTCGCCTTTGCCGCACTGACGCTTGAAACCGATATGCCTGTGCCCGCCAGCGCTACGATGAGCACTCCCGATAAAATACGAATCGCATATTTGTGTTTGAATGTTTCTTTTAATTTTTGCAGCTTCATGATAAAATTTCCACCTTTCCATGTTCTAAAAATCAAATTACGAATGAATCATCGCTTCTTCTTTTCCCTGCACACGCTTCTGCTTAAAGCCAAAGCTCGTCACGCAGATCAGACGGTCAAAAATCATAAATGCTGACGGCAGAATAAAGATGACAACGATCATGCTGATGATCGCGCCGCGTGCCATAAGCGAACAGAGCGAGCTGATCATATCAATATTCGAATATAATCCGACACCGAACGTTGCGGCAAAAAAGCTTAGCGCGCTCACGATCACTGACTGCATCGAGCTGCGCAGCGCGGCTGTCACCGCGTCCTCCTTCTTCGCCCCCTGGGAGCGTTCTTTTTTATATTTATTCGTCATTAAAATCGCATAATCTACGGTTGCTCCAAGCTGTATCGTTCCGATCACGATAGAGGCAATAAACGGCAGTGTCGTCTTTGTGTATGCCGGAATACCCATATTGATAAAAATTGCAAATTCAATGACAGATACTAAAATGACCGGAAGCGAAACCGACTGAAATACAAGTGCGATTATCAGGAAAATCGCTCCGATCGAGACAGCGCTCACACGCTTAAAGTCCTCGTCTGTAATCTCGATCAGATCCTTCGTACACGGTGCTTCTCCGATCAGCATTGCCGCGCTGTCGTATTTTTTGATAATCGTATTGATCTGCTCACACTGTGCATTGACCTCGTCAGACGCCACCGCATACTCCGAACCCACCAGCATAAGCTGATAATTTCCGCTGATCAGTAATTCACGCACATCGTCGGGAATGATTTCTCTGGGCACGCTCGGTCCTACGAGCGAGTCAAAGCCCAGCGCCATTTTGACGCCATCCACCTGTTCGATTTCATAGAGCATTGCCTTCGCTTCTTTTGCCGGAAGGCTGCTGTCCGCAAGAATCATATGGGTTGCTCCCATATCGAAATTCTCATCGAGCTTGTCATTTGCCATAATACTCTCAAGGCTCTTTGGCAGCGTGCCTGCCAGATCATAATATACCTGTGTGTGGTTATAGCCATAGACCGCCGGTCCCAAGATGACAAGAAATAGTACCAAAAATACTTTATAATGTCTGACGATCCAGCCGGAAATCACACCGAGATCCGGCATGATCGGGCGATGCTTTGTTTTCTCGATTGCCTTATCGAAAATTAAAAGCATTGACGGAAGTACCGTGACACAGCAGAGCACGCCGAAAATCACGCCCTTCGCCATGACGATTCCAAGGTCCATCCCCAGCGTAAAGCTCATAAAGCAAAGTGCGATAAAGCCTGCCACCGTCGTGATCGAGCTTCCGACGACCGATGTGACCGTATTGGAAATCGCGTGTGCCATCGCCCGTTTTTTATCACCCGAAAAGCGCGTCTGCTGTTCTTCATAGCTGTGCCATAGGAAAATAGAGTAATCCATGGTAACGCCAAGCTGGAGTACCGCCGCAAGCGCCTGTGTGACATAGGAAATTTCCCCCTGTAATACATTCGTCCCCAGATTATAAATAATTGCCATGCCGATGCTTAATAAAAAGAAAAGAGGAGCGATCGCCGAATCCATCGTCAGCGACAGCACAATGACCGCAAGTATGACGGCAATCAACACATACACCGGCGTCTCCTGATTAGAAAGGTTCTTCGTATCTGTCACGACCGCCGACATACCGCTGATATAGCAATCGCCTTTTACAACGGCACGGATTTCTTCGATCGCATCCATCGTCTCATCCGCTGACATCGAGGTATCGTAGAGCACCGCAAGCAGCGTGCTGCCCGTCTGCTGATTGTTGAAAAACTCATACAGCTCATCGGGAAGCAGCTCCATCGGAATGCTAATGTCTGCAAAGGAATCATACCAGATCACATCCTTCACATGGGGAACCTCTGCGATCTCCTCCCGCATGGCGGCAATCTCCTTCGCCTCCATGCCCTCTACCACACAGAAGGAAAACGCGCCTGTTCCAAATTCCTTCAGCAGAATGTCCTGCCCCTGCATCGTCTCAATATCTTCGGGAAGGTATGTGAGAATATCATAATTCACTCTTGTATTCAAATACCCAAGCCCCGCCGGGATCAGCAGAAGAATACTCAAAATCAGAATCGGTATTCTAAGCTTTACCACTCCTTTTCCAAACTTGATCATGTTTACCTCCATTCCAAAGCGCCGCCGTTTCCTGCCCGCTTTCTTTTTCCATGCCCGCATTGTATAAAAAAAAGACTGAATATGAAATATTCAATCTTTTCCGTCTGTATCGCTTCCCTATACAAATACCAAAAAATGTATATCTTCCGCGACAAAGCTTTGAAATTGTATCCGCAGGCATTCGCCAAGCAGTCAGCCGGACAGCTCCTTTAGCACCTCGTCCATCGAATGCTTCATCATATAATTATAGACTTCAATGAGCTCCCTGCCGGAGATCGTCATACCGGACTCGATCCACCGGATCAGCACATAACACATTGACTGTGCATAGTATTCCGCGATCAGCTCCGGCGTAAGCCAGACATACTTTGGCAGCTTTCCGTTTGGCGTCTCCTGAATGATCCGCAGCAGTACACGCTCCACACAGCCCTTGGCAATACTCTCGAAGGAGTTTTGCCCCTCCAGTCTGCATGCCCTGGTATAAAAATCCCGCTCCCGTTCTATTTTCGTAAATAAAAGCAAAAGCGCTTCATCCACCATACCATTCTGCAGCAGAGGCTCCATCGGTTTTAGCAGTTCCGTCATGATGATCCACTCGATCAGCTCATATTTATCCTGAAAATGATTATAAAATGTCGGGCGTATCAATCCCGCCTTATCCGTGATCTCTTTGATCGTGATTTTCTCAATCGGCTGCTTTAACGCCAGCTCCTTAAAGCTCTCTGCCAAAAGCGCATCGACTGCCTCTCTCCCCTGTCCCGTCATAGCTCCCTTTCATAGACCCGCTGTCCGCCGCAATTTTCTGTTTGCTTTCAGGACTACTCGTCAAACTCTACCGTCACAAAATAGCCCTTCGGCGTTTCACGCACCTCCACCACAGTGCCCTCGCCCGATACGATTCGCTCGCCGACGGCATAATTCGCCGACATTGCATATGCCTTTCCAAGCGTATAATAATAGGAATTGGGCAGCTTCCCCTCCGTGATCGGCAAAACATCGCCCACTGCAAGCAGTCCGGTCCGCTCCATTTTAAATTCTTCTCGTCTCATCATACCATCCCTAAGCGGCAGATATGCCATTCTTTTTGCAGGTCTTCGTCTGCCTGCTTCCGTCAGCTCCAATCATCCTTTTCTGTATCCACCTCGCGGTACTCTGCTTCCAGCATTTCCTCCTGCCGTTCCTTATCCCGCACCGCCCGGATAGCCCTGCTTGCAATCCAGATGTCCGTCAGTCCGTCATAGATCAGGGCAATGCCGATAAACTGCAGCGCAAGGGTCACGATTCCAAACGCATTGCTAATACACAGCAGTCCAAAGATCAGACTGATAAGCGCGATCACCAGCATACTCCACCACCGCTCATAGCCGTTTTGCTTTGTCTCAAACGCAAGACGCATATCCTGAATGGCGTGTATGCAGAGCAGCACGCCGATCACGATCGGAACTAAGCTGACAACGCTCTCCGGACGCACAAATATCCATATCCCAATCAGCGTCACGATCGTGCCGAGCACTGCGCCAAAGGGATGCAGTTCCCTGTTCGCAAAATAGGAGACAAGGTTGACGATGCCGATGACGATCAGTCCCGACGCCAGTATTCTGCAAAAAAGATCGATCGTCTGCGCCGGCCAGATCAAAAGCACCACTCCAAGCACGATACAAAGCGCAGCAGAAAGAAACATATCCGCTTTCATCCTCTTTATCATATCCATCATAATTCCGTTTCGCCTTTCCTTTCCCGTCAGCTTGTAAGCTCTGCCTGTTCCGTCCGCGCAAGGTCAATGATTTTTTGGAGCTCCGCGCCCTCCACCGGCGCTTCCCCCAGTTCCACGCGCTTTCCGTCCGGCAATATCTGTGCGAGCTGATGCACGTTTCGTTCCTTCGTCAGCTCAATCGTATAATATCCCGCCTTTTTCGCAATCGGATCAAAGGTAACGTAAACGCGGCTGCAAAGTCCGGCTGCCAGCCCCCTCTCCGGCAGATCCACGCGAATCAGCGTCAGATCCTCTGCAATCTCAAGCGCCATCACCGAATAGTCCTCCTCCGTATACGGGTACAGCTTTTCTTCCTTATATGCCTCTGCAAATATCCGATTGACAAACGCCTCTTTTTCATCGCAGAGACTTTGCACGAAGCTCTCCCCCTCCGTATGCAGCCGCTTGGGAAATATATAAAACTCCGTCTGCTTTTTCACAAACGCCTGAAACTGCTCCGGCGTCATTTTGATCTGCTTCATCTGCCCCGCGTTCACATCCGCCTCATGCAGCTTCTCGATCAACTCCCGCTTTAAGATCAGATTGTCCGAAAACGGATTGATCACCATTCCCGTAAGCTGTAACTCCGGCTTTACGATGATACCGTTGCACGCCTGAAACGGCATGGAAAGAATCGCCTGACTTTTCGGCTCCTCCGGTATCTGCGCCTTTGAGGTGTATACTGCCAGAAACTGATCTCCGTTATTGCTCTTAAGCAGACACGGCGTCGGCTGATTCTGCTCCTTTAGCATCGCCGGTACCAAAAGCTTCGTCGGCCGCAGCAGATTTAAAACCGCAACCAGCTTCTCCTGTGTCCGCTCTCTCACATAAGCGCCGATCGCTTCCTCCAATTTATCGTTGGTAATTTCCATTGTGATCTTATCATCCATCATATAACACATCCTTTCCCTTACCGCCTCTGCCGATGCAGGACAAACATATGTTACAGTATATCATACCCTCCTTTAAAAAAACACTACCCAACGCAATATTTTATCAGCAAAAAACGATCACTTCACAGCTTTTGAGCGTCAAGGTTCCCTGTGAAACCATCTCCTTGCGGCACTCATTCTCTCGTTTTGTATTGGAAAGCAGCACCTCACCCCGTAAGCTGCTCTGTTTGAGATCCAGTGTCACACACTCCGTTCCGTAATTTGCCGCTACACAGATCATCCCTTCACCGTCATCTGCCACGCGCTCAAACGCAAAAATATCCGCATACTCCTCATAAACCGGCACAAAGCTTCCATAGGTAAATATTTCCTTGTATTTTGGATTTTTGCGGAGCGCAATCAGCTTTTTATAATAATTTAAAACAGAATCCTCACGCTCCTCCTGCTTTGCAACATTAATTTCCGTGTAATTCGGATTTAAGGCAAGCCACGGAGTTCCCGCCGTAAAGCCTGCGTTTGCCTCCGCGCTCCAGTGCATCGGCGTACGCCCGTTATCCCTACTGTTCTCATAGCAGCAGCGCAGAGCCTCCTCCTTACTGCATCCGGCGGCAAGCGCCACCTGATACTGGTCTATGGTATTAATATCATCATATTCTTCGATGCTGCTGCGACGGCAGTTTGTCATCCCGATCTCCTGCCCCTGATAAAGAAACGGGATCCCGCGCAGCAATATGGAGGTCGTTGCAAGCATTTTCTTTCCCATCTCATTTTGTGCATGTGCGGGAAGATAATGACTTGCTCCGCGCGGCTCGTCATGATTCTCAATAATATTCGCTAAAAACCCCACCCCCTGCATCTTTTGCTGCGATGCAAAGACAGTCTTTCGCCACTCCAAAAATACAAGCGGCGGGTTTTGATACCAGCCCTGCTCACTCCTTGTCAGCTCATGCGCGGAAAAATCAAACATCGTAGAGAAATGACCGTCCGCTCCGATAAATTCTCTCAGCTCATCCTCCTTCATGTTAAAGACCTCTCCGACAGTAAAAGCATCCCACTTTTCAAACGTCTCGTGTTTTAATTCCTCCAACAGCACACCGACTCCCTGCGCAGATTCCACCATCTTAACGCAGCTCGCCAGCCCGTCCGCTCCGTCCGGCGGAAATGAGGGGAACTCCAAATTCTTTTTGATGTTGATGATCGCATCGATCCGAAAGCCGCTGACACCCTTTGCGAGCCACCAATTCACCATATCATAGATCGCTTTGCGCACCTTTTCATTTTCCCAGTTTAGATCGGGCTGCTCCTTTGCAAACAGATGCAGATAATACTCGTCCGTTTCCGGTACCGGCTCCCAGGTACTTCCCCCAAAATACGAGCGATAGTTGCTCGGCGTCTTACCGTCCTTACCTTTTCTAAAATAAAAATAATCGGCATATTCTCCCTGCGGATTTTCCAGCGCCTTCTGAAACCACTCATGGCGGTCGGAGCAGTGATTGACGACTAAATCCATCACAATGTACATCTCCCGCTTTTTTGCCTCCGCCAAAAGCTCGTCAAACTCCTCCATCGTACCAAATTCTTCCGCAATCTTATAATAATCTGAAATATCATATCCCTGATCCACGAACGGTGATTGATAAATTGGAGAAAGCCAGATTATATCAATACCAAGCGCCTTTAAATAGTCCAGCTTGGAAATGATTCCCCGCAGATCGCCAATCCCGTCTCCATTTGTATCCAAAAAGCTTTTCGGATAAATCTGATATGCCACCTTATCATGCCACCACTTTTTTTCCATTGTATTTCTCCTTTTTGGCTTTACGCCCCTCTCTTTGTATGATACTGTTATTATAGCTTATTTTATTGATTTTTCTTGCAGTATTGTTTCTGTTTATTGCACAATACTGCTTTTTCAAAAAGCGACAGGAGAAAATCATGCAGACAACCACGCAGCGTACGCCCGCGCAAAAAGAAAATGCCCGCCACGGCGAGCAGATGTTTCCCTTAAAAAAATATCTGACGATTCTGGACAGCTCCCATCCGACCGTGTTTGCACATTGGCATGATGAGGCGGAATTTACCCTTGTAACGGAGGGCAGCGGCATCTATCAGGTACAGCTTCAGACCTACGAGGTAACTGCCGGAGATTTTATTTTTCTGCCGCCCACTGTGCTCCATGCCATCCATGTGCCGCACGGCGGGTATCTGCGCACGGAAACGTATGTATTCCATATGCATTTTCTAGGCATGCACGCCGCAGACATCTGTGCCGTCCGCTATCTGACACCGCTTTCTTCGCTCTCCCTGCTTCCTCCGGTGCTCTTTTCCAAAAAGCATCCCGCTTATCAGCAGCTATCCACGGTGTTCTCAGACCTAAACCTGTGCTATGAAACAACGCCCGTGGGCTATGAGCTGCTTATGAAAGCTGATTTTCTAAGACTGCTGGCGCAGATCATCCCTTACTGCCACAACGCTTCTGCACAGACTGCGCTGAATGCGGAGCATGCCGCCAAGCTGAAAGCCGCGCTCGAATATATCACACAGCATTATACCGAGGAGCTTTCTATCGGACAGCTCGCGGCGCTCTGCTATTTCAGCGAGTACTATTTTATGCGCTTTTTTAAGAAATATATGGGTATCTCCTGTCTGGAATATATCAAGAACTTAAGACTGGAAAAGGCTGCAAAGCTGCTCGCACAGGGGGAGCTCTCTGTACTGGAGGTCTCTCTGACCGCAGGCTTTCGCAACCTCTCGTATTTTTACCGGGAATTTAAGAAAAAATATGGCGTAACGCCAAAGAGCTTCGCAGCAGAAAGCCGCCGCTGATGCGGCTTTATTCTAATACGCGCCCGTCTGTCGACAGCGTCACAACACGCCACGGAATCATCCTTCCGCTTGCGCGCAGCGCGTTTTTCACAGCATTCTCGATTCCTCCGCAGCACGGCACCTCCATGCGCACAACCGTCACGCTCTTTACTTCGTTTCCGGCGATCAGCTGCGTCAGCTTCTCGGCATAATCCCCCTCATCCAGCTTCGGACAACCGATCAGCGTCACATGATTTCTCATAAATTCATTATGGAAATTGCCGTATGCATAAGCGGCGCAGTCTGCAGCGATCAACAGATTTGCCCCGTCAAAATATGGCGCGTGAATCGGCGCTAATTTCATCTGCACCGGCCACTGGCGCAGCTGCGACGATACAGCTGTTTGTTTCTCCTCCTGCACGCTCTCCCGCACAATCGCCCGTGCCTGTGCGCCCGGACAGCCGCACGTCGCCGCCTGCTGCTTTTCCTTCTTTTTTGCAAGAACCGCCGCCTCATCGTAGGCTGCCGCCTCACGCTCCACAAAGGAAATCGCGTCAACCGGACAAGCCGGCAGGCAGTCTCCCAAGCCGTCGCAATAGTCATCCCGCAAGAGCTTTGCCTTCCCATCCACCATTCCGATCGCCCCCTCATGGCAAGCCTCGGCACAAAGTCCGCATCCGTTGCACTTTTCCTCATCAATCTGAATAATTCTGCGAATCATATCCTCGTTCCTCCTGTATTCTGTCGTCTTGACTTTTCGATTTCAGTATATTATGATTTTTGCATCAAATATGTTGTTTTTACAACGTGCGAGGTTTTTATGGATACTTCTTTTTTAACACGGACCGGATTATTTCAAGGTATTTCCGAAGACGAGATTACAGCGATACTTGACTGTGTGCAGGCAGTGCGAAAAAGCTACGTCAAAAATGACGTCGTCTATCATGCGGGAACTGTCATACACTCCCTCGGCATCGTTCTCTCCGGCAGTGTCTTTATTGAAAATGATGATTTCTGGGGAAATAAAAATGTGCTTGATATCGTTTCCCCCGGCGAGGTATTTGCAGAGGCATACGCAAGCATCCCGGATGAGCCCCTGATGTTTCAGGTCGTTGCCTGTGAGACAACGGAAATTTTATTTTTAAATGTACAGCGTCTGCTTGCTGTCTGCCACCACGCCTGCACCTATCACCAGAAGCTGATTGAAAATCTGCTCCGTATCTCTGCGCAGAAAAATCTTCATTTGTCGCGCCGCAGCCTGCACACAGCGCCAAAAACAATTCGCGGCCGCCTGCTGTCATACCTTTCTTATCAGGCAATCCGGCAGGGCAGCCGCGATTTTATCATTCCATTTAACAGACAGCAGCTTGCCGACTATCTCAACGTAGACCGCAGCGCGCTCTCAAATGAACTTAGCAAAATGCAAAAAGAGGGGCTTCTTCGGGCAGACAAAAGTCATTTTCATCTGTCCTCGGATGATATGGGGCTCTATCTTTGACCTACCGCCCGTCTGTCAGGCGCGAAAATGTATCTCACCTGTTGCAGCATCCATGCACTCAACAATGGCAAGCGATTCCAGCTGGTAGCCAAGATTTCTGATCATACGGCCGCCGGACTGGAAGCCTTTCTCCACCGCGATTCCGATCCCCTCCACCGTGCCTCCCGCGGACTGTACGATCTGTATCAGTCCCTGAAGGGCACAGCCGTTTGCAAGAAAATCGTCAATGATCAAAACATGCGAATCCTCATTTAAAAACTTCTTGGAGACAATGACCTGATTCCTGCAGTGGTGTGTAAAGGACTCAACCTCCGCCACATACATTTCTCCCTCGATGTTGATGCTCTTGGATTTCTTGGCAAATACGACCGGCACGTTAAAATACTGCGCCACAATACAGGCAATTCCGATGCCGGACGCCTCGATCGTCAAAATCTGATTGATCGGCTTTCCCGCAAACCGCCTCTGAAATTCCTTTCCCATCTCGTTAAAAAGAGCAATGTCCATCTGATGATTTAAAAAGGAATCAACTTTTAAGACATTGCCTTCTTTGACAATGCCGTCTCTTTTGATGCGTTCTTCCAAAAAATTCATGCGCTCTCCCCTTTAAAAATACAGTTCCTTACTCGGATAGATTGGCTCGCAGGTCATGCGCAGCCCAAGCTTGCGCAGCGTGTCCTCATCCCCCGCCAAAAGCATCTGCGTTGAGTGAAACTCACAGTCGCGCAGCTGCTGTAGGGCACGCATGGCGCGCGCAGTCAGTGTGTTTGTCGCTCCCGAAATAGACAGCGCAGTCAGCACGTCCTCCAAATTTAAAAGCGTGCTGTGATTATTTAAAATCTTCGTCTTAAGCTCCACGATCGGCTTTAAGATCACAGGGCTTAACAGCGTCAGATCATCGTCAATATTTGTCAGCTCCTTGATCGCATTTAAGACTACAGAGGAGCTTGCCGTCATAAGCTCGCTCGACTTTCCGGTCACGATCCTGCCATCCGGAAGCTCAATCGCCGCCGCAGGCATATCGCTCGCCGCAGATTTGTCAAGCGCCGCCTTCACCACATCACGAATATCCGGCGTGATATTGAGCTGACGCATGATCAGCTTGATCTTCTCCACTGCCTCCTGTTCTCCCTTTCCCTGCCGGTGCGCACATTTTGCTGCAAAGAAACGCCGGATAATCTCCTGACAGCTCGCCGCGCTTACCGCATCGTCGTCAAAAATCGCATAGCCCGCCATATTCACGCCCATGTCGGTCGGGCTCTTGTAGTCGAACACGCCGCCGTTTATGCTTGCGAGCGTGCTCTCCACGATCGGAAACGCCTCCACGTCACGGTTATAGTTGACGGTCGTCTCACCGTATGCCTCCAGATGGAACGGATCGATCATGTTGACGTCATTTAAGTCCGCGGTTGCCGCCTCATACGCAAGATTGACCGGATGCTTTAGCGCCAGATTCCAGATCGGGAACGTCTCAAACTTGGCATAACCCGCCGCGTTTCCACGGATCGTCTCATGATAGACCTGTGACAGGCAGGTCGCAAGCTTGCCGCTGCCGGGCCCCGGCGCCGTCACGACTACCAGAGGCTTTGTCGTCTCGACATACGGGTTCGCGCCAAACCCTTCTTCGCTGCAGATGTAATCAATCTCTGTCGGATAACCCTTAATCGGTCTGTGCACATAATTTTTCACGCCACGCATCGTAAGCTTTGACATAAACGCATCTGCCGCAGGCTGTCCGGTATAGCGGGTGATGACAACGCTGTTGACCTCAATGCCAAGATGCGTAATATTATCAATCAGGCGCAGCACGTCCATGTCATAGGTGATACCGAGATCCGCACGCATTTTTGTCTTTTCAATATCGCCCGCAGAAATCGTAAAAATAATCTCCGCCGTCTCACGCAGCTCATAGAGCAGCTTGATCTTGGCATTCACATCGAAGCCCGGCAGAACTCTTGCCGCATGATAATCGTCAAACAGCTTGCCGCCAAATTCGAGATAAAGCTTTCCCTTCGCCTGCTCGATCCTCTCTAGGATATGCTCCTTTTGCTTCTTCATGTACAGGTCATTGTCAAATCCAATTTTATCCATGTGCACCCGCCTCTTTCTAATTTGCTGTCAATTCTTTTTTAACGAAATAAGAGTATCACGTCATCCCTGTTTTTTCAAGCTTGTATCTGCTGACCTGATAATTTTAAAAAAAAACTCCATAAACAGCTTGCAAATTTGCTGTTGAAACTTTAACAGCCATATACTATAATAATCATAAAGAGAGCAACCGCCCACAAAGTGGTTAGCCTCATAGTATGACAAAAATAAGTCACTCGTCCGGCTAAGACAAGAGTGGCTTATTTATTTTCGCTTGTTATTCCTATCTATGTAGGCAAGCAGTGTGATTAAAAATGCTGCAAACAGAATCAAGTCCTGAAATGAAAACATTTCCATCCGCACCACCTCCCCTCTTGCGTAAGTCTGGGAGGCTGCCACTCTGTACACGATCACTCTCTTTCACAGAGAATAACATATTTTTCCGGTTCAAACAATCCTACATTTGCCTTATTTTATATTAGTGTATCTTCCGCCAACCACATAATTATTTAAGAAAAAGCTCCATAAACACATGGTTTATGGAACTTCCCAATAGCTTGCAAATTTGCTGTTGAAACTTTAACAGCCATATACTATAATAATCATAAAGAGAGCAACCGCCCACAAAGTGGTTAGCCTCATAGTATGACAAAAATAAGTCACTCGTCCGGCTAAGACAAGAGTGGCTTATTTATTTTCGCTTGTTATTCCTATCTATGTAGGCAAGCAGTGTGATTAAAAATGCTGCAAACAGAATCAAGTCCTGAAATGAAAACATTTCCATCCGCACCACCTCCCCTCTTGCGTAAGTCTGGGAGGCTGCCACTCTGTACACGATCACTCTCTTTCACAGAGAATAACATATTTTTCCGGTTCAAACAATCCTACGCTTGTATGTTGTCTGATTTCATATTCTACAATTCAACAATCCCTGTCATCAGCAGACACCCTGTGCCAGCATCGCATTCGCAACCTTCTCAAAGCCCGCAATATTCGCTCCTGCCACATAGTTGCCTTCCATACCGTAGCGCTTTGCCGCCTCGTCGATATTGTGATAGATATTGATCATGATCTGCTGCAGCTTTTCGTCAACCTCCTCAAAGGTCCAGCTTAAGCGCTCGCTGTTTTGTGTCATCTCCAGCGCCGATGTTGCCACGCCGCCCGCATTGGAAGCCTTGCCGCAGATAAACCACACGCCGTTCTCCTGCAAATACTTTGTGGCGTCCAAAGAAGTCGGCATATTTGCCCCCTCACAGACAGCCTTTACACCGTTTGCCACAAGCTGCTTTGCATCGTCGATGAGCAGCTCGTTTTGCGTTGCACACGGAAGCGCAATGTCGCATTTCACGCTCCATACGCCGCGTCCCTCATGATACTCCGCTCCACTTCTCACAGCCGCATACTCGGTCAGTCGCGCACGCTTAACTTCCTTGATCTCCTTAAGCAGCGCAACATCAATTCCCTGCGGATCATAGATCCATCCGGTGGAATCGGAGCACGTCACAACCTTTGCCCCCATCTGCTGTGCCTTCTCGATCGCATAGATCGCAACGTTTCCGGCACCTGATACCACGACCGTCTTGCCCTCCATGGACTCCCCATGACACTTCATCAGCTCCTGCGTAATATACAAAAGACCGTATCCCGTTGCCTCGGTACGCGCCAGCGATCCGCCGTAGCTTAAGCCCTTTCCGGTCAGAACGCCCTCGTTCACACCGCGGATCCGCTTATACTGTCCGTACATATACCCGATCTCTCTTGCACCCGTTCCAATATCTCCGGCAGGCACATCAACGGCCGCGCCGATATATTTGCACAGCTCGGTCATAAAGCTCTGACAAAATGCCATAACCTCTCGGTCAGATTTGCCCTTCGGGTCAAAGTCAGCGCCACCCTTACCGCCGCCAATCGGAAGCCCGGTCAGAGAATTTTTAAAAATCTGCTCAAATCCTAAAAATTTGATAATACCGGTATTTACCGACGGATGCAGACGCAGACCTCCCTTGTATGGTCCGATTGCATTGTTGTACTGTACACGGTAACCGATATTGACCTGCACCTGTCCCTGATCGTCCACCCACGGAACACGGAACTTAAACTGTCTGTCCGGCTCGACCAGACGTTCTAACAGCGCCTCTTTTCTGTATACTGCCTCGTTGGCGTCGATCACCGGTCTTAAAGACTCCAGCACCTCCTCTGCTGCCTGCAAAAATTCAGGCTCGGAAGCATTCTTTTCTTTTACCTTTGCTAAAACTTCATCAACGTATCCCATCCTGCACATTCTCCTTCTAAAATTTATAGTCTCCAGTGCAGTGCCGCAGCCTTTGTCTCCAGCACAACATTTGTAACGTTATTTTAGTATACTTTTTTCCGAAGCGCAAGGCTCTTTTCTTTCATTCATTAAATTGTTAAAGTACGCACCGTTGTGCCGGACTTTTCTGTGAAATCTGACGGTATTATATCAATCGGTAAATAATGATCGCAAGCAGCACCCCGATGATGCTTGCGATTGTGATCTTAATAGACAGCGCAAATGTGAGCACCATGATTCCGAGATCCAGCACGATCGGACTTGTCAGTCCAAAGCTCTGCCCGTAATTAAGCCACCCAAAGCCCGGTACACCGGCAGCCAGATTTCCAATGAAGCCTCCCAGCACGATTCCCGCCAATAGCAGCAAAAACAATGCCCAGTGATTCTTACCCATAATTCCTCGTCCCATTATCTTGTCTCCCTCTCTTTCTCTCTCTCTTTATATTCGTCACGAAAATAATCGATCAGCTTTGCCAGACTGTAGATCAAAATCGTTGTCTCCTGCTCGTTCAACTGTCCCTTCGCCTCCGAGATCATCCTGCGGTGGAAGCCCTCATGGTGCGCATATGCCTTTCTGCCTCTTTCTGTCAGCGAAACCCATATCACACGCCTATCATGTTTGCTTCTCTCCCTGCACACATACCCCTTATCGACAAGCCCCGCAACCGCCTTCGTGAGCGTCCCGGTCGTCACGCCAAGCAATCTGGCAATGTCTGTCATATTTTTTGGCTCCTTGATCCCGATTGCCTCGATCACATGAAAATCGTTATAGGTAATGTCTCCAAATTCCTCGCACACAAGACATTGCCCCTCTATTTCCATAATATCCTTAAATAATTTTACCAGCAATTCGTTTAATGTTTCATCTGCCGTCATACTCTTACCTCTGTTTCTAAAGCCTTCCCTAAGATTCGCTTATCCATTATAGCATAATTACTTGCGCAGGCAAAACATTTTTGCACTTGACATTCCCACACCAAGTTGCTATAGTTAGTTCCGTCAAAAGAAAATTGAATATCACAACGCTAGGGGGGCTTTTGCTGAGAGATGGATTCCCATCGACCCTTATTACTTGAACCGGATAATACCGGCGTAAGGAAGCTTTTTCACTTTTTACAAGTAAATCCCCCTGTCGGTGCGTATTCACCTATAAGGAGGATTTTTTTATGAACAACTTTTTTGCTACACCCGAAGGAGCATGGGGAGACGGCTCCGTCCATGTCACTCCGATCGGAATTACGATCCTTGTAATCGTTATCGCAGCGCTCATCATTGGGGCTGCTATCTGGCGTCAGCGCAATTCCAGCAAAAAAAAGGTGCTGACCACCAAGCAGCTCGTCTATTCTGCCGCTGCTATCGGGCTTGCCGTTGTCTGCTCCATGATCAAGCTGTTTGAAATGCCCATGGGCGGCTCTGTAACACTCTTATCCATGCTCTTTATCGTGCTGATCGCCTACTGGTACGGTCCTTATGTCGGCATCATGACGGCTGTCGCTTATGGTCTCGTACAGTTTGTAACAGAGCCGATCTTCTACACGCTGCCGCAAATGCTGCTCGATTATCCGCTCGCCTTCGGCGCGCTCGGACTTGCCGGATTTTTTCACAATAAAAAATACGGACTTCAGATCGGCTACATAGCAGGTGTTCTCGGACGTTTTCTTTTCTCTACCGCATCCGGCGTTATCTTCTTCGCCTCCTATGCACCGGAGGGAATGCATCCGCTCGTTTACTCCGCCGGTTATCAGGCATCGTATCTCGTTCCGGAGGCGGTTGTCACACTGATCATTATCTCGATCCCACCGGTTGCAAAGGCGCTTGCGCAGGTAAAAAGACAAGCAGTCGAGAACTAATGGAAAATGTCGTGCTGCTCCGCCAAAAGCTTATATTTGCAGCCCGTCTGCAGATAGTTGCATTTTGATAGTTTGAAAAATCACCTGCAATCTTATTCCAATCCTAACGATGAGCAGTACGCTTCGCAGCTTACTCTTATGTCAAAAAGAGAGCCCCTAAGGCTCTCTTTTTTTGACATTCCCTAACATAAAACCAACTATCACGCATAAAACAAAAAACAATATTATTTTCGATAAATCTCCACTGCTTAATCCACGCTCCAATAAGAAAAAAGCCTAAAAATGCACCTATAATAAGCGCTACAATAAGCTTAATAATTTCAATTTTTCTCATTTCTTAACGCTCCTCTAGAAAAAGATATAAGCAATGATATTCTATGTTTGGCAAGTCAAGCTGACAGTTTCTTATGATTCATTGCATTAGCCAAGCAGCATCTGCACACAGCCATACATACCCGCGTCATTTCCAAGTCCCGCCAGCGCAAATCTTGTCTCCCTGCATGACGGGAACGCCGCCTCTTTATAATATTTCTGCACGCGCTCCGTCAAAATCTCCCCCGCCTTTGATACGCCGCCGCCAATTACGATAACCTCTGGATTTACGACGCACGCAATATTGGAAAGCGCTGTACCCAAAATTTTGCAGACCTCGTCCACAAGCTCAAGCGCTGCCGCATCCTTTGCCTTTGCCTCATCAAAAATGTCACGCGCCGTCAGCGGTTCATGATTTCTAAGCGAGGTCTCCCTTGGATCTGCCGCAAGCTTTTTCTTTGCAAGGCGAACGATCCCTGTTGCAGAGGTATATTGCTCCAGACATCCGCGGCGTCCGCAGTTACAGGTCTCCTGCTCCGCGGGATCGATCGTAATATGACCGATCTCACCGCCCGCTCCGTCAAAGCCTGCCACGACTTTTCCGTCCACAATGATCCCGCCGCCAACGCCCGTACCAAGCGTCACCATGATAACGTCCTTACAGCCTTTTGCGCCGCCCTGCCACATTTCGCCGAGCGCGGCTACGTTTGCATCGTTTCCCGCCTTGACCGCAAATCCCGTCAGACTGCCAAGCTCTGCCTCCACATCTACCGTTCCCCAGCCGACATTGACACAACCGCTCACAACGCCCTGACTGTTGACAGGTCCGGGAACCCCAACACCGATTCCCGCAACCTCATCCTTTCCAATCCCTTCCTTAACAAGCTTAGCCTCTACGGCTGCCGCCACATCAGAAAGAATGCCGGCGCCTCGATTTTCCTTATTTGTCGGAATCTCCCATTTATCCAGAAGTCTGCCGCTTGTATCAAACAGCCCCATCTTACAGGTCGTTCCCCCAATATCTACTCCAAACGCATATTTCTTCATCTTCCAAGCTCCTGTTCTTTTTTCTCATCACGCATCTCTCATGATGATTTTATGATAACGTGTTATGCCCCTTCTGTCAATTCTGCGGCAATTCGCCGCCTGGTATCCCTTCCTCCGGCGCAGCCTCACCAGGTGGCTCTGCTCCTTCCTCACCCTGCGGCCGGGAAAGCGGAGACGTTCCCGCCTCCGGCACAGCCTCACCAAGCGGCTCTGCTCCTTCCTCATCCTGCGGCTGCGGAACAGTCTGCTCCAAAAAGGCATCCGACATCTGCGCATACGGCAAAAATGCCAACGGCTCCTTCCCCTTATGCGCCTGCTCCATAAAACTCTGCCAGATTTCTCCCGGATATGTATAGCCCATCAATCCCTCAAGCTTTCGCGGCATATCGTATCCTACCCAAACGCTCGTCGTGTAATATCTCGTATATCCCGCAAACCAGCCGTCCTTTTGCTCATTCGTCGTTCCTGTTTTTCCGGCACACGGCATATCCTTAAGCCCCAGACCTTTTCCCGTACCGCTTTTGAATACCCCTGTCAAAACATCCGTCATCATACGCGCAGCATTCTGTCTGTAAACCTGTTTTTCCTCCTGCGCAGAAACGTATACCTCATTTCCAGAAGCGTCCAGCATTTTTACAATGCAGGTGGGCACACGATATTTTCCGTCATTGGCGATCGCCGCATAGCCCGCCGCCATCTCAAGCGCCGATACACCGTTTGTAAAGCCTCCAAGCGCTGCCGCCGGACGATAATCCTGTGCGTCCAGCTTTGCAAAATTCATCTCTTTTAAATAGGAAAGCCCCTTCTCCGGCGAGAGCTGCTCCAACATTCTCCATGCGATTGTGTTGATCGATCTCTCAACCGCCGTACGCACAGTCGTCTCTCCTATATAAGCACCGTTTGCGTTTCTTGGTCCATCCTCGATCGGCTCGTCCACAACCACACTCTCCGGCGTATAATTCTGCTCAAACAGCGGCGTATACACAAGCAGAGGCTTGATCGCGCTGCCCGGCTGGCGAAAGCTCTGATACGCACGGTTTAAGGTATATCCTGCAAAATCCTGTTTCCGTCCTCCTACCATCGCCTGCACATATCCGGTTTCATTATTGATGCATACCGCAGACGCCTGCAATTCATAAACGCCCTCCTCGTTGACATCCGAAAATCGGGAAAGCGCATCATCAATCGTCTGCTGAAGCTCGTCCTGAAGCGCAAGATCAAACGATGTATAAATCTGGTAGCCACCCGTGTAAAGCTTCTGCTGACACTCTGCATAAAGCGCGTCATAGCTTTCATCATATGCCTCCCGCTCCGCCTCCGTGGCAAAGGAATACCGAAATGCAAACCCGCTCTGCTCCATCAGCGCCCGTGTCGCACAGTAATACGCATATGTCTCCACATAATCGTTCTTCTGTGCAGCCTCCGCGCGCTCCAGTATAATCTCCTCCGTGGCGGCGGAAATATACTCGCTCTCCGAAATTTTCCCGTCCTCCGCCATATTTTCCAGGATCCGGTTCCGGCGTGCAAGCGTATTGTCCATATTGGTCAGCGGATCATAAAGCGTCGGGTTATTGGGAATCGCACATAAAAAAGCAATCTGCGACAAGCTCAGTTCGTCCACGCTCCGGCTAAAATAGCCCCTGCTCGCCGACTGGATACCGTAATACCCATGCCCGAAATAAATATTGTTCAGATAAAACTCTATGATCTCGTTCTTTGTATATTTTTTTTCCAATGCCCGCGCAATAAAAATTTCTTCCACCTTTCTCTGCCATGTTTTCTCCTGCGAAATGAAAATATTGCGCGCAAGCTGCATTGTGATCGTACTGCCGCCCTGCGTGACCCTTCCGTTCTCAAGCATTGCCTTAAATGCCCGCAAAAGCGCCCGGTAATCAACGCCGTCATGACGGTAAAACTTTTTGTCCTCGATACTGACGATCGCATCCACTGCATCAGGCGGAAGCTGCTCGTACATCAGATAATACGATTCCTTTGTACCCTTTAAGGTGGAAATAACACTCCCGTCGGCAGCATACACAAGGCTCGTCTGACTTCCGCGAAAAGTCTCTGCCGAAGACTCGCGCACCAGCTTTTCTGCCTCCGCCCTAAGCGCCCGCACCTCCGGTCCGTAGGTACTGTACAGGTAGTATACACCGCCTGCCATCAGCAGCAAAAAGAGCGCGAACTGTATCTTAAAGAAAATGCGGAATTTACGGAATTTTTTATGCTTATGCTTTTTCTTTTTTTCTGCCAACAGACACACCTCTTTCCCTAATTTCCTATGTCAATTCTATAATAGTCAATGCCAAGCTCACGCAAAAGCAGCTCCTCGCGCCTCTGGCAGGTAAACAAAAGCACCTGATTTCCAAGACCCGCAAGCACCCGAAGCGTCTGTGCAAGACGCTGATCATCATACATGACAAACGCATCGTCCAAAAAAACAGGCATTGCCTCCTCACGAGTCACAACCCGCCCCGCCGCAAGACGCAGCGCCAGATAAAACTGCTCCAGTGTTCCGCGGCTTAATGCCTCCGGCGTCACCTCTTTTCCCTCCGTCTTTGCCCATAGGATACCGCTCTCATCCACACGGATGCTGTCATAAGTGCCTCCCGTAAAGGCTGAAACAAGACGCGACACCTCACTGTTTAAGGTATCGCCCGCCTCCTCGTAGAACTCACGCGAAAGAGTGAAAATCTCATTCGCCGCAAGCTCTGCCGCATCTATCTCACGCTGCAGCTCACACTCCGTATCTCCCGGCGCTTCAAGCTCCTTAAGCTGCTCTCCGATATTAAAGAAACGTGTTTCCTTCTCCGCAAGAGACTCCTCCAGCAGCAAAAGCAGCTCCTCTGCCGGCTGCCCCCGCTGTGCCTTAGGTGACTCCTCTGCCGGCTGTACCGTTTGCCCCGCCTGCCCGCTTCGCTGTTCTCCCCTGCGGCAGACGACCGCGCAGACCAAAAGAAAAAAGGCAAGAAACCCAAGCCCGCCTGCCCCAAAGAGCAAAGGGAAACCTGCTGCCGGAAGCTTCCTTCCGGCTAACAGCAACAACACCATCCCGACAAACAGTCCGCCCGCCGCCAAAAACATTTTCCCGCTGCGTTCCCGCCGGGACGGCGGATCCGTCTGCTCCGGCAATGGAATGAGCTGCTCCGACATCGGTTCTTTCGCAAGCTTCCTTCTCGCATCGTTTAAATCCTCCTGCTGCTTTCGGTAATCCCTCGCAAGCCATTCCTGCTCCGCGCGAAGCGCACGGATACGTTCTTCCCGCTCCTCCCGCAGCTTTTTTTGCTCTGCTGCAAGCCTGCGCTTCTTTTCCCGCAGCTTCTCCACCGCCTGTGTCACCCGCAAGCCCGCATTGCCGCTCTCAGCCGCATCCGATAAATATTCTGCCAGCGTATCCGAAAGCTCCTTTCCCGTCGCCGCTCCCGACTGTGGAATATCAAAGGTATTTGCAAAGGTCTCCTTATGTATGCCGCCAAGCAGCATGGTAAGATCGCCGTAGGCAACCGAAAGCTCCTCGCCGTCCGCCTCATTTCGCAAAATGTCCCTCTTTTCTCTGTGATAGAAATTCCGTTCCAGATAAAACGGACGTCCGCCGACCGCAAACCGGAGCGCGCCGCTGTAATAGGCGGGCGCATGCCACGGCTCATAACGGCGGTAGCCGCTCACCGCGCTTCCCCTGCCTCTGCCCTTTTCCATACCAAACAGCATCGCAGTCAAAAAATCGTGCAGCGTTGTTTTTCCCGCCTCATTTGCTCCATAGATAACGTTGATCCCCGGAGCAAATGTTATCTTTTTATTCATCAGCTTTCCAAAGCTGAAAATCTCTGCTTCCTTTATCTGCATCTGTTCTCTGTCTCCACACTCCCGCCGGATTTATCCGCCGCAGCACCGCCCTACAGCTCATAGCCCAAAAGTGCGTTTACGCCGTAGGCAAGCGCCCGCTCCGTCAGCTCATCCGTTCCCTGACGCTGCATCCTTTTGATATAAGCGCCGAGAATCGAATCCTCATGCTCCTCCAAAAGCCTGTCATAATCATGCGCAGGCTTAAGCTCCTCTTTTATATCCACAATGCGGTCAAGACCGCGCAGCTTACTCAGATCATAGGTGATTTCCGGATCTTTTGTCCCCGCCAGCGTCAGACAAAAATACTGATATGCCGGACGCTTCTCCAAAAGCCCCTGCACCCATGCAGTAATCGCACGCTCTGTCGTATCTGCATTGACCTCATACGTCTCATGGCAATATTCACATTTTCTGATCGGATGAAATACCGCCTCTGCTCCTTCCTTTGTCAGCCTTCCCATCCAGTAGCCGTGCATTCCCGTATCATTTCTGTCCGTCGGCTCAAGGCTTCCTGCCATGACCGCCCTGCCCTCTGCCAGCCAACCGCCCTTATGAATATGCCCTGCCGCTACATAGTCAAAGCCATTGCGCACCAGCGTTTCCGCCGCAAACGGAATGTGACGTTCATCGCCGCCATGCGCCATCAAAATATGAATCCGGTCGTTCTCCTTTGGAAAAGCCGCATCATATTTCCGCTCTCTGATCTCCCGATGCCAGTAGCTGCATCCGTAAACCGCAGTCCCAAGCTCCGGAAATTCAAAGCAATCGATTTCCTCGCGCCGGAACAAATACACGTTGTCTGCCCATGGGTAAGTCAGATAATAGGACTTCTCCCTCAGATAATCGTGGTTTCCTGCCACAAGCATAACGCGCGTTCCCGGAATAAGCCGAAACAGCGCGTCCACCTCCTTGATCTCCTTCTTTAACGGCTGCCCATGAAAAAGATCGCCCGTAATAAATAAAAACTCCGGCTGCTGCTTTTGCGCCGTTCGGATAACCTGCTCAAAGGAGTCCCAAATATCCTGTTTACGTTTGCTGCTCCATGACCGTCCGGTATCCGGCGCAACGCCAAGATGGACGTCGGAAATATGTATAAATCTCACATGCCTCTCCTCACTCATCCAAACATATTTTCTATGTTTTATTTTACACGCTCCCGCCGGATTATACAAGAACTGCTGACAATTCTTTTGCCAGCAGTTCCAGCTTCCTACTGTTCCATCTGTCTGCCCAAAAAACCGGCAGCGGCAGCCACAAGCTTGCTCTCTGTTTCCGTCATCTTTGTTTCTTCCTTCGAGCAGAGCGCCACCGCGCCGATCGCATCCCCCTGACAGATGATCGTGCTGACTGCCTGATGATGATAGGCCCCTCCGTCATCTGCCGATAACCGGATAAAGGAGGAATCGTCCTTTGAGGCAAGAAAGCTTCTGCGCTCTCCGATTGCAGACTCAAGCTGCGGACTGATCGGCTTCCCCTCAAACTCTCTTTTGCCGTTTCCCGACGCTGCGATGATGTGATCGCAGTCGGTGATGAGTACCAGATGCCCCGTCGTCTGCGCAAGACTTTCCGCATACTCTCCCGCAAACTGCCCCAACTCCCCGATCGGAGAATATTTCTTTAAAATAATCTCCCCCTCCCGGTCGGTAAATATCTCAAGCGGATCTCCCTCCCGGATCCTTAACGTGCGCCGGATTTCTTTTGGCACGACGATTCTTCCGAGATCATCTATCCTTCTAACGATTCCTGTTGCCTTCATATAAAAAATTCCTCCATCTACTGTACTTTCCATTTCTGGAAATAGTATCTGTAAATGGAGGAATTTTATACTCATTTTTCTTCACATGACTCCAAAAAATCCCTGATCTCCGCCGGCGTTTTCACAAACAGTTCCCCGCCGCAGTTCCGCAGAAAAGCTTCACTGCGGAAGCCCCATAAAACGGAGATGCACGGCAGTCCGGCATTTTTTGCCGTCATAACGTCAACCTCAGAATCGCCCACATAAAGGGCTGTCTCCTTTGGCATTCCAAGCTCGCCCAACGCCCGATAAACCATGTCAGCCGCCGGCTTTTTTGCAACACCCTCTGTCTCACCGATCGCAACCGGAACGATTCCCTCAAAATAAAGCTCCGCCAGTTCTTTGACCGCGCTATCCAGCTTATTGGAGACAATCGCCAGTGCATAGCCGTCTCTTTTTAATTGCCGCAGCAGCGGTAAAATGCCGTCATACGCCCTTGTCTTATCATTACAATGCGATCCGTAATATTCCTTAAACGCCGCAAACGCCGCCGCAAAACATGAATTTTTCTCACCGTTCGGCACAGAGCGCTCCATCAGACGATACACGCCGTTTCCGACAAACTCGCGCACCTCGTCAATAGAGTGCTCCGGCAGCTCCGTTTTACGCATGGCGTAATTGACTGCATCCGTGAGATCCTCCAGGGTATCAAGTACTGTTCCGTCCATATCAAAAATAATTGTTTCGTATTTTCTTTTCATGTCATCCTTCCTTCCCATGCGATCCATGAACAAAGCTTCCTACCAAGCAAAAACCCATGCGCCGGTTTTTGCCTCCGCGATCTATAGCCTCTCTTTCTGCTGCTCCTACGATTTCTGCTCTTTCAGATAAGGAAAAAATATCTCGCTTTGATCCCTCTTGTCAAACATATTATTGTATTGAAGTATCTCGTATCTTTGAAGCCACTCTGCCTCCTCTCCCACTGCGTCCTCCAGATGAAGAAATTTTCCCTTCGATTTGGAATAGTAGCCGCGGGAATTAATCGCCGGGATCTCCTGTCTAAGCTCAAGCAAAAACCGGTCGTACGCCGAAAGCGGCAAGCCCGCCCGCTCAAGCGCCATTGACGAAAGGAAATTTAAGCTTGTGATCTCTACCGCTTCCTCGGCGCTCTCATAATTCGTCCAGATAAAAAACGGCACGGTATAGAGCGCCTGCAATTCATCTGTCGTCAAGCCCGACAAGCCTTTGCCGTTGAGATACGGGTAAAAGCTTGCGGACAGGCTTGGCTGATGATCGCCAAAGAAAACAATTTCCACAGGCTCATCCACATGCTCAAAATAATTGATGAGATATTCCAGCGCAGCATCGCTCTCATGCACCAAAGAAAGGTACTGGTCGACGTCGGGATAATTCAGCCCAAGCATCCGCACCTGCTCGTCAAAATTGCCATATTTCTCCGTATAGCCGCCATGATTCTGCATGGAGATACTCATGATAAACAGCTCCTCATTTGCCGCCCGGCTCTCATAACGCTCAATAATGCTCTCATACAGCTCCCGATCGGTGATATACTCACGCAGCAGCTTTGTCTGGTCAAAATCCTCCAGAAAATACATCTCATCAAACCCCATATTCGGGTAGACCTTATTCCTGCTCCAGCCCGTCTCGTAGTACGGATGCATCGCAACACAGGTATAGCCCTCGTTTTTCAGATTGGAAACTATTGAGGTCGGCGTATCCGAAATATACTGCTGATAGACAACCGAACCGCCCGGCAAAAACGCCATGGAATTACCGGTCATAAACTCCCATTCAGAATTTGGCGTCTTTGCCCCAAACACCGAAGAAAGGGCATAGCCTTTTATCGTATTTTCCGTCAGCGAATCATAAAACGGCGTCAGCTCCTGATTGGTGGAAAAGTCCCCCACAACGCTAAGGTCTGCATACGACTCGCTCATGATCACAATGACAGTCGGCTTTTCCTCTTTGCCCTCCGCTTGGTTTTCCCTGCCCTCATACTGCTCCTCAAGCGCTTTTACTGCCTCCGCCGAATATCCGTCCGGCTCACTCACAAAGCAGTCACGGATGCTCAGCATAAAGTTAAGCAGATAACCGTTGCGGTAGCTTCCCTTCTGCTCCCACGTCTCCGTCACAAGATATGCACTTTTCTCTCCGACATAAACGCAGCTAAGCACCGCCAGCGAGACACAGACAGCCGCCAGCCACCCCCTCTTTTCAAAGGTGAGCGGAAGCTTTCGCACCAGCGCAACATACAGCACCGACAAAAGTATGACGTAGCCCGCCCTGTCATCAAGCACAAACTCATAATTTCCTGCCACCGACAGACCTGTCTGGATAGATTTCAGATCACTGAAAATAAACTCATTTCCACGAAACAGATATACAAAATAATTGACACCCGCCAAAAGCATCAGCAGCGTATATGAGATCGCACAGGCAAGTCCCGCATGCTTTGTGACCGCCTGCACCGCCAGAAAGACTACAAGCGCGCACACGATATTCAAAAGCATCTTTTCCTGCGAAATCTTGGCGCGCAGCTCTGCATCCAGCAGCAGATACTGCATCAGATAAGCGGTAAAGATACTGCTGCCGCCGATCAGAAAAATCGCCCAAAGCCAAGACAGCTTCGGTTTCC
Source organism: Roseburia sp. (assembly GCA_019421345.1). Classification (GTDB taxonomy): domain Bacteria; phylum Bacillota; class Clostridia; order Lachnospirales; family Lachnospiraceae; genus Roseburia. The sequence continues at coordinate 57,714 of JAHZFL010000015.1, forward strand.
CCGAAAGCTCCATACCCGTAATGCCAAAATAAAGCGCGCCAAAGCCGATCCACACATATACGGCAAGCCCGATCTGAAAACAAAGAACTCCCGCCAGTACCAGCGCTGCCGCAGCTTTTATGATATTTTCTTTTTTCCAACAAAATTTTATCTTCATAATAACCACTATTTTATCATGACTCGCAGGTTTGTCAATTTTTCCGCTTTCCTTTTCACAAAAAAATCCAAATTACCTGCCGATCCCCTTTACTTCTTTGAAAATCGACAGGAAATACCCTTGCACCAAAAATATCCGCCAAAGAAAGACCTGTTATCCTGTCTTTCTCTGGCGGACTTCCTCTGCCTTATCAGTATCACTCAAAAAATTCTCTGATGTTTTGCTCCACCTGCTTCATCAGACGTGTCCGCGCCTCCACGCTCGCCCATGCGATGTGCGGTGTGATGATGAGCTTTCCGCTGTCCTTGATCTCCCGCAGCGGATTATCCGCCGTCATCGGCTCTGCCGTCAGCACATCCAGCCCCGCAGCCGCAATCTCGCCGCTCTTTAGCGCCTCCGCCAGATCGCTCTCCACAACGATCGGTCCTCTGCCGAGATTTAAAAAGATCGCGCTACGCTTCATCCTGCGGAAGGCATCGGCATTCATCAGGTGCTCCGTATTCGCGTCTAACGGCGCGTGCACCGACACTATGTCGGACTGCGCCAAAAGCGTATCAAAATCCACACGCGCATAACCGGGCGCATCATGCTTGCCGGAGGTAGAATAATAGATCACACGGCAGCCAAACATCCCTGCGATATCCGCTACCCTGCGTCCGATCGCACCAAGACCGACCACGCCCCACGTCCTGCCGTTTAACTCATGGAAGGCCCTTGCAAAATGCGTAAACATCGTATCTGCAACATATTTTTCAGACTTTACATAATCGTCGTAATAAGGAAGCTTCTCCCACAGATAAAAAAGCAGCGCAAAGGTGTGCTGCGCCACCGTCTCTGTCGAATATCCGGCAACATTGCGCCATGCGATTCCCTGCTGATCCAGATAAGCTTTATCAAGATTATTGGTTCCTGTTGCCGTCACGCATACCAGCCTCAAATGCGAAGCCTCTCCGATCGTCTGCTCATTGACCAAAACCTTATTTAACACGATAACATCCGCGTCTCTCGTCCGGCTGCGTGCCTGTTCGGGCGTAGAATATTCGTATTTTACGACTTCCCCCAATTGCCCGAAGCCGGATAGGTCAATATCATCACCGATCGTCTTTGCATCTAAAAATACGATTTTCATTGCTGCACTCCTCCACCTTCTTTCAGCCGCGGCATATTCCCGTCCGCCTCCACATACAGCGTCACTCCGCGAATTTCCTTTACCGTCACGATCTCTCCCGCCTCAAACGTCTGATCCCCGTCATATGCCCGCGCCGACCATTCCTGCCCCTTATAAACTGCCGTTCCGGTCTGCTTTATATTATCTACCCGCTCTGTCAGACAGACACGCTCCGCGATCATCTGCTCATAATTTGTCTTTGTCAGATGCGGCTTTACATACTTTAACGCCCACGGTCTCGTAAACACAAGCAAAATGAGCGTAACCACCACAAAAACGGCAAACTGCCACTGCCATTCCAGCCCCAGCGCATAGACGCCAAGAGCCGCCAGTGCACCGCCCGAAAACCAGATTGACGTCAGCCCTACCGTCACAATTTCAACTGCTGCAAAAAGAATAATCACTCCGATCCAGATAATCGCCATCATACTGCCTCATTCCCTTCTATGCTTTGTCCCTGCCACTTTCTCTTAACTCTGACACGCAGGATTCTTTATAAATACTATAACATATTCCAAATTTCATTTCTATGGTTAATTATATACAGTTTCCTGCCGAAAAATATAGTAATAGTATTTATGGGAGGAATGACACCATGGGATCAAACATTACCTTTGCCGGCATCGGCACAAGTTTAAGCTCTAATTTTTATCTCCGGAGCTTCTATACATCCAACCGCACCGCAGGAACTGCGTCCAAGCGCAGACAACTGACAAATTCGGAGCTGACACTCGCAGACAGTATGGCGCTGCGCCGCGCCGTAAAAAAACTGGGTACGCTGGAATTTTCCGAGGAAAATGACGCAGATATACGAAACGCTGTCAAGGCTTATATCACGACGTACAATAATGCCATAACATCCACTTCACACTCCGGTGACCGCACATTAGAGCGCGCGCAGAAGCAGCTAAAATCCATTGCGAAGGAATATGCCTCCGACCTGGATAAAATGGGTATCACCGTAAACGATGACGGCACACTCACGCGCCGTGATTCACTCTTTTCAAACGCCAGCCTCTCAAAATTTGAAAAGCTTTTTTCCAAGGACTCGGATTTCATGCAGCGCACCGCTGCCTGTGCAAGAAAAATAGAGCGGCAGAGCGACAATCTCATTTTAACAGAGCAGACGCACAAAACGCAGCGCGCACAGAGAGGAGCTGTCTCTGCCGCTAACGATACAGGGGTGACGCCCGCTGCCGCAGCCGCACAGCCGCTGTCTGACGGAAACGGTTCTGATTTAGATTTACTCTTAAATACCGGCGTAGGCAAGAATATCAATCTGTCACTATAGACGCGTTTCCATCTCAATCCTAATATCATTTCCTGCGACACGGACATCTGCATAGCTTCCGCACACAAGCGGCATCATCGGCGGCAGATGTCCGATGTCTGCATCCATGACAACCGGCACACCGTATTCTCCAAGCAAATCACAGACAGCACGATATTGATCCAATCCCATCAGCTCCTGACCGAATATGAGCGGACGTCCGATCAAAAATCCTTTCACATGAGAAAACCATCCGGCATTTTTCATCTGCCAGACCGCGCGTCTGATCGCCATCACATTCAGCTCACAGGATTCCAGAAACCAGATGATTCCGTCCTCCCGATACCGCTCGGCAAACTCCGCGGTCTGATCGTACTTTGTTCCAAGCAGCGTCACAAGACAATCCATGCAGCCGCCAAGCAAACGCCCCTGCATATGGATCGTGGGATGCTCCGATTCCTGCAGCGTTCCACTCTGCCCCTGCGGCAAAAACACACGCAGCCTTCTTGGCTCTGTCACCGCATAGGGCTCAAGCGGGTGCTCCTCATCCTTTTTGCTCTCCTTCTCCCATTTCTCATAGCCGTGCACGGTATTTTTTGTCCCGCACAGCAGCCCATAGGCGTCGTGCAGACTTTCATGCCACGGCTCCATGCCATATGCCGCCGCACATGGTCCATAGATTGACGCAGTATCGCAAAGCGTTGCCAGCAGATATGTCAGATTCGTATTATCCGAAAAGCCCATATACCATTTCGGCTCTGCCGCCTTTATCCGCTCAAAGTCCACATGTCCGATCGTCTCGCACATCAGCTCCCCGCCGCCGCAGGAGATCAGCACGTCATTTTCGTCGCTGCAATAGTATTCCGTCAGCTCCTTTCCGCACGCCTGCGGCGTATTGCTGATGCCGATTCCGCTCCCCTCATAGCAATTCGGTCCGATCGCAAGCCGATGCCCCAGCTCACGAAACTTCCTCTGGGCATTTTCAAAGCCGGATCGGTACGGCTCAATATTACAGCCAAACGATGGTGCAACAAAGCCAATGGTGCCTTCCTTTGGCAAATATTTGGGGTATCTCATAAAAATCTCCTTTTCTAATCAATCTGCTGCGGATATTCCTTAATCACTCGTCCTCATTTCTTTGCAGCCTTCATGCAATGCTCCTAGTGACTGTCTCGTTCACCTTCAGCATCATGGCTCAGAATGAATTTTCAGCCTGTAAGGCGAAGGAATGAGGCGATGCGGTGGCATCGTCGATTGACGACAACGCAGCAGATGGAAATTCAGGCAAGTCATGATGCGAACTGTGAGTGATACAGTATACTAGTTTTTATTGTACCACAATTCCATGTATGGGAACAGATGAATGTGCGCCACCCCCTCTCCTAAACCTGATTTCCAACAATCTTATAATAGCTGCGGGAGGTCATGAGAAATACCGAAAGATAAATCACTGTGAAGATCACCGATGTTCCTGCCACACACGCCATAAATAATTGCTGATTGATCAGCTTTAAGCTTTCCAGCAGCATGGTGATCATCGGAAACGCCATAGTCACATGCAAAATCGCTGCGGCAAGCGGCAGGAAAAATACCAAAAGCACCTGTGAACGAATTGCCGCTTTCACCTCCGCATTGCTCATTCCCACCTTTTCCATGATCGCGAAACGCTCCTTATCCTCATACCCTTCCGAAATCTGCTTATAGAAAATAATCAGCACGGTCACCATCAAAAACAGACTTCCAAGAAACATCCCCAGGAAAAACAGTCCGCCGTACAGCGTGTAGAAAGACTGCTTATTCTCCTCTCGCCCCTCCAAATATACATACTGATAACCGCTGCTCTTTTGTTCCCCCGACTGCTCCCAGTCAAGGAGTGCCTCGCGCAGTCTCCCCTCCGCCGCAAGCTGCTCGTTCGCATCACCATCAATGTCATAGCCCATCGTATAAACGATATACAAGTCTACACGCTCATTGCTCCAGTTTTTCCGGATCGCGGAAAAAAGCTCACCAAGCGCCGCATCATCCGGCACGATCAGATAATACAGCCCCTGCGTCATTGACAAATATCCCAACGTCTCATCTTCGGGAAATTCACAATGCTGCTTGACCCGATACTCGATATTCTCAACCGCCACACGGTCATATTTATAGGGTACTGTGCCGGCAACTGCCGCCTCTCCCTTTGCGAGCGGCGCTATTTCCTGTCCTGTGAGCACCTCATAATCCTCACGCGGAATCGCTACAAGCATGGCAACGTCATTGATGTCGTAATTTGTGCCCGCGCCAACGCCGACGGGAGTCCATGTGTCCTCGTGACACACCACTGTTGTTCCCATATTTAAATATGCACGCTGTCCGGTGATCACGCGCCCGGATTCCTTTAGTGCCTCCTCCGTCACCGCCGCGACCTCCCGTTTATCCTCCGGCAGCGCCGTGTAATACGCACCGATATTGATTTCCGAAGGATAGGTTGCCTTCAGGGAATCCTCCAAGCCTAAATACATACAGACCGTCGTTGAAACTGTCACCAGCACCATCGTCGAGAGGATACAGATATTGGCAAGCCCCACCGCATTCTGCTTCATCCGATAGATCATGCCCGAAACCGTCGTAAAATGTCCGGTCTGATAATAAAACCTTTTATTTTTGCGCAAAAGTTTCAGCATCGCGATGCTTCCCGCCGTAAACAGGCAGTAGGTGCCTGCGATCACAAGCAGCACCGCCCCGAAAAACCATGTCAACGCCGAAATTGCGTCCGTTGTCGTCACCGCAATATAATATCCGGCACCTAATGTGATAATTCCAATGAGTGTCAGTAAAAGCTTCGTCCTTGGCTCGCGCTCACCAGCGCTCCTGCTGTGCAAAAGCTCAATGGGATTTGCCAGCTTGATCTGCATCAGATTATACAAAAATGTCGCCGTGTAGATAAAAAGAAATAATTGCACCGTATGCACGCATCCCGTTCGAGAAATATAAAACGGAATATTTGCCGGCAGCCGCGTCAGACGATATAAAATCATCTCCAAAAGCTTATGAAATGTGATGCCGAACACCAAACCGCCCGTGATCGTCACTGCCGCGGTAAAAAGCTGCTCCAGCAAGAGCACCTTTGTGAGATGCTTCTTTTCCATCCCCAGAATATTATAGATTCCAAGCTCCTTTTTCCTGCGCTTCATCAAAAAGCTGTTTGTGTAAAACAAAAAAATACTGACAAAAACGCCGACTACCACAACGCCAAATGTTAAAATCATCTGAATGTCCTGCGCTCCGCCGCCAAGGCTGGAAAGTCCCGGATTATCCTGCATTGCCATTACCAGATAAAACATTGCAGCAGAGATGATGCCGGTCAGCAGATAGGGCAGATAAAAGCGCCGATTGCTTTTCATATTGATGACTGCCAGTTTTCTATATAATTGTATCACGATAAACCTCCCGCTTCCCAGCTTTCCTCCACCTCATATGCAAACGCCTCCTTCGCCGGAGCGCCTCCGGCTGTCAAAACCGTAAGCGTATCTGAAATTCTTGCATATAACTCCTCGCTGCGCAGATCGCCGCGGTATAGCTGATGGAATACCTCACCGTCCTTGATAAACAGCACACGCTTTGCATGACTTGCCGCCTTCATCGAATGCGTCACCATAAGAATGGTCTGACCCCCGTTATTGATGACGTTAAAAAGCGAAAGAAGGCTGTCTGTTGCCTTAGAATCCAATGCTCCGGTCGGCTCATCTGCCAAAATAAGCTGCGGCTTAGTGATCAGCGCCCGCGCGACCGCCGTCCGCTGCTTCTGCCCGCCCGATATTTCATACGGAAACTTATCTAAAAGCTCGGTGATCCCAAGCTTTCCTGCTATCGGCAAAAGTCTCGGCTCCATCTCCTGCGCCGCCACGCCGGAAAGCACGAGCGGCAGTAAAATATTATCCCGGACGGAAAAGGTGTCAAGCAGATTAAAATCCTGAAAAACAAATCCAAGGTTGTCTCTGCGGAACGCCGAAATTTCTTTTTCACGAATCTCGACAATATTCCTTCCGTTTAAAAGAACCTCTCCTCCGGTCGGCTTATCAAGCGCCGCTAAGATATTAAGAAGCGTCGTCTTTCCCGAACCGGACTCTCCCATGATCGCCACATATTCGCCTTCCTCCACCGAGAAGTTCAGATTTGACAAAGCCTGTACCTGGTTGCCGCCAAACCGCGTCGTATAAATCTTTTTTAAATTCTTTACCTCTAAGATCGCCATAAAAATCCCTTTCTTCACTCTGCTCATTTCTGTTTCTTTATGCTTAGTATAACAAAGAGGAGAAATGCCAGCCATTGCTTCCGCTTACATTTCCCCTCTTATTTCTTACATTTCTGTAAGATAACTGTTATTTATATATATTTTCGCAATCCGGCATACTGCGCATTTTTGCTGAGCGCTCTTTTATAGAGCATCAGCGATAATCCGTACTGTACCGCACTCCCCAAAAGAATCGCCACAAAGCCGCTACATGCTGCCACAAAGACCGATACGCCACGAACTACTCCGAGCGCCGCGCCAATTTGAATGACACTTGATCCGATCACAAAGGCGATGATAAACAGCGCAGTTCCCAGAACATAGGTTTTATACGCAATTCCACAATAGGTCATGATCAAAAAAATCTCAAATGCAAACAGAACAAGTATCATCACCATATCCTCCCGCATTTCCGGTCTTGCATTTAAACGGAGCAGGCTGATGATGAGCGCGCCTCCATAGGTGAGAACAAACGCTCCTGCCGTCAAAGCTGTCGGAACTGACGTCTGCAGCGCTTTTTTCCACGGCGACGTCTGTACCAGATTTGACACGGACAGCGAAGACAGCAACTGCGCCGGATACATTGCCAGAATCATCATCAGATACCCTCCGAGATACCATGTTTCAATACTCATGCTAAAAAGCAGCAGACCAAGCAGGAAAAAAATTCCGCCAGACAATAATGTCGTTTTTATGCCCCACGCATAGCGCAATAGTTTAAGCCCCAGTTTCATCGATTTCATCATAATAGCTCCTCTCCAAACGTTTCTCGATCACCCGCAGTCCCACCACGGGCACAACCACTGCTGCAGGCAGCAGCAGTGCTGCCATAAGCACAGGACTCTTTCCAACAAGAACGATTCCTGCTATGAATACGACATCGGCAAAGGTTGACGCGATCAGTCCCGCCCATGTCAACTCAAAAAACCTCACAACCGTCACAAATGCCGCCATAAGCACGGCTGCCAGCAAACACAGGTCAAACGCTTGCATCCACAAATCCCCCGTCATGCAAAAAATGTCTTTTGCCACACCAAGACCAATACAGCCGGCTGTCACTGCCGCGATATAAATCAACTGGCGGAACAGATTGCACACAAGCGCGCTTCGCATCATGCTAAGGCCTCTGTGGGAGGACTTGATATATTCCGGCAGTCCAACCCCGCGTGCGGCAAGACCTCCAAAGCTCAGCCGATCCGCCAGAATCTCTGCCGACAGCAATAAGAATATTGCCGCAAGACCTCCAAGCAGTACCGCAATGATGACTGCCAACAGCGGAAGCAGCAAAAATACGATCAGACGATACAGCCTTGTCGAAAAAGTAAGGTAACATTTTATCATCCTTCTCAAACTCACGTCCCTCCTAACTGCACATGTCCTAATAAAGGTTCAGCCTTGAATTTGCCCTCATGACTGCAACGCTGATCTGTGACAGAGACGGCGTCTCCGTATAAATATCCATCCCCTCCAGTCCGTAAAGCCTTTCTGTCAGACAAATCCCCTCAAAGCCATAGGAGCTTCCGGTGTAGCTGAACAGATGCTTCTTTGCCTCCTCGGCATCCTTTGCCTCTCCCTTCACGAGCACATATTTTTCCTTCAAATCCTCCACGAATCCGGCTTCTACGACCGTTCCATGCTCCATGATCACGCAATAATCGGTCACATGCTCCATATCCGCGATGTTATGTGTGGAGAAAAGGACACTATGCGCTCCGCCTCCCTCCTCAAGATACTGACGTATCATACCGCAAAGGCAGTCACGCATCAACGGGTCTAACGGCGATGCAGGCTCATCCATGATCAGACACTCCGTTTTGCGCGCGAGCGCTGCTGCCAGCGCAAGCTTCATCCTGTTTCCGTCGGACAGACTGGACACTTTTTTCTTTCCGCTCTCATCAATGCCAAGTCCCTTACACAATTCCCGGTAACGCGCACCGTCAAATGTCTCAAACAAAAGCCCGCTCACCTCTGCCGTCTGCGCGACCGTCCAGTGCGGCAGAAAATAATTTCCCGGTCCGGTGTAGCCGATACGCTCCTTTACCTTCTCCACGTCCGTCTCCTTCTCATCAAAATAGCGGATGCTCCCCTGATAATCGAGACGAATGCCCGTCATAAGATTGATGAGCGTGCTCTTTCCCGCTCCGTTTTCCCCGATCAGCGCTGTGGCAAAGCCCTTCGGTATCGCAAGGCTTGCAATGTCCAGCTCAAATCCCTTGTATTTTTTCTTAATATCCGTTGCTTCTATTACATATTCCATGTTCATCGCTCTCCCTCCTCCGGCATCTGCTGCAATGCCTTTAATGTGTCAGCCAGCTCCTGCTCCGTCATGCCTGCGATCTTTGCAGCATGGATCGCCTCCAGCAGACACTCCTCTACCTTTCGCAGGTGCTGCTCCCTTAGCATCTCGCTGTCCTGCGCATTGACATAAAATCCCTTGCCCTGCACCGCTGTGACAAGTCCTTCCGCTTCCATCTGTTCGTATGCCTTCATCGTTGTGATGACACTGATCTTTAGGTCCTTCGCCAGACTGCGGATCGACGGCAGGTATTCTCCATGCGCGAGCTTTCCCGCCAGAATATCCGCCTTGAGCGCCTCAGCAATCTGCTGATAGATCGGCACACCGGAATTTTGTAATATCTTCAATCTATACTCCCCTTTCCCTTCATCCCTCCGTCTGTTTATATGTTATATATACAGTATACTCAGTTGCTTGTCAAGAAAATTTTAAAATAGAATGAAAATTTCTTTGGATTTCTCAATCATTTGTGATACGATAATTCAAACAATATGATCGGTATTCCCGGATTGGAGGCGATACGCTTGCTTTTCAAAAAACTCCTTGGCTCATCCCGCATACTATTTCTTCCGCTCTTATCCGTCGCCCTCCTGCTTCTCCTTGTCCTTGTCCGTTTCCCCTATTCCCGGACAGAACTCGCTGCCATAGAGGAGCAGGGAACCTTTTCAACACCCGCACAAACACTGTTTCTTACTGACAGCGTACATACCGCTTCGGAAACTTCCTTTTACTACCTTTGGAAAACTGCGGACGGCGAGCTGTATCTTTCCACAGCAACACGCTTTCCGTTTTGGAAGTCCTACGATCTGTCCAAGCCTGTGACCTTCCAACGAGCAGAGCTTTACCAGCACTCTGACTATTTCCATAAGGTCACACTCTCCTATCACGAAAATGAGCTGTCACTGGACGAGGAGACACAGCTCTCCTTCAGTGTATTGGCGCTTCCATTTGCTTTTCTGGTACTCCTTTGGAATTTTTTTGCCGCCTGTAAGGAGAAAAAGAGGCGCGCGCAGTAGAAAATTTTCATAGATTTTATAAAACCGCCATGCTGCAATAAAGTCATCGATAAATCGAAATTTTATTACAAAGAAGAAGGATAATGAACAACGCAAAACTCCAAGCGCAAAAGAACACACTTGTAAAAAAGCAGCTTATGGACGAGAGCGACAACCTGCTCGAATACACGCAGGGAAATACCAAGGAGAGACTCCTCGGCAAATGGGGGGGGGCAGTGGAGACCGGGCTGGATTTATTTTACAGAGCAGAAAATTATCTGCTTCTGGGGAGTTTTGGGATATCTTGAAATCCCCTACAACAGTATTCGTGCCCTTAGCAAATCTACCCAAATGTTTTTACCATTTGGGATTACGATCACTTATACTGATAAGAACGGAAAGGTGGTTGAAGACAAAATCTCCGTACAAAAGCGCAATGAAAGGATAAATCTGATTTCCGAAAGAAGCGGTGTAAAGGTTTCCTGAGATTTACAGTTTCCTAAAGAACAAAAGTATGCATCCTCACACAAAGCGTGTTTTTATGACATAGGATTTCAGAGCAATTTCCTATGTCATAAAAGGAACAGGGAAGCCTGCAAGCAGACTTCCCTGTTCCTTTTATTCCTCTAGTTCCTTTTCCTCAAACCGTATCATCACACATGTGCCGTTTCCCTCGTGTGAGGTGATCGAAAATCCATGCCCAAGCTTTTTTAAAATCCGGCTGCACAGATACAGCCCAATGCCCGTTGAGCGGGAATCTGCATGTCCATTGTAACCGGTATAGCCCATTTCGCACACCCGCGGCAAATCCTCTGCCCGGATCCCGATCCCCGTATCCCGAAGCACCAGACAATCCTTCTCCATAAAAATGGAAATACTTCCCTTTTGCGTGTATTTTAAAGCATTGGAAAGTAACTGACCAAGCACAAAATTCAGCCATTTCTCATCTGTCAGCACTCTCTGCCCGATCGGTTCATAGCAGAGACTGATTTTCTTTCGGATAAATTGCTTTGCGTACTTGCGCACCGCCTCTCGGATCACGTCATCCAATTCTACTCTCCGAAAGACAAAATCGCTGCTCTCAGATTCGAGCCGTGTATATGACAATGCCATCTCCACATACTGCTCAATCCGAAAAAGCTCTGCCAGCTCCTCTGCGCGACGCCCTTCCCCTCCTTTTTCCTCCTCCAGCAAAAGCTTCAATGCTGCTATCGGCGTTTTGATCTGGTGCACCCACATCGTATAATATTCCGTCTGCTCCTTTTCATGGGAAAGCATCCGTTGCTCCAGTTGCTGCTTTTTTACAAACAGTGCCCGCAGTAATTCCTGATACCGACACTCCGCCGGGTCAATGCAATCAGGCAGTCCGCGCAGCGAAATATCGACCGCTGCCCCAAGCTCCGCAATCCTACGACACCGCCTGAGACAAGCATAATATCCCGCTCCAAGTACAACTGCAAACAGCATCGCACACAAACATATTCCGTACAAAATCTCATGGCTCGGTACATTATTTAGAAGCAGAAGCACGGTCATCAGAATGCCAAACAAACAGACTATGCTTATCCACCGAATATTTGCTCTTATATAATCAAAAAAATTTACTCTGTCCATTCCAAAAGCTTTTGATCCGCCCCTGCTATCCAATGCGATAGCCAATCCCTTTCTTCGTAATGATAAAATTCTCCAGCCCGATTCCGTCCAGCTTCTTACGCAAACGATTGACATTAACCGAGAGCGTATTCTCATCCACAAAGCTGTCGCTCTCCCACAATTTTTCCATCAAAAGCTCTCTTGAAACCACCTGCGCCTTGTGCTCCATCAGCGTCTGCAGAATGCGCAGCTCATTCTTGGTCAGCTCCAGCTTATCCTCTCCGTAGCTTACCGTCGCCTCCGCCGGATATAGAAATACGCCCTGATGGGAAAGCACCTCGCCCTCCCCACTAAAATCATAGGTGCGGCGCAGCATTGCCTGTACCTTTACGGTCAGTACGTCAAGATCAAACGGCTTTGCAATAAAATCATCTGCCCCCATATTGACTGCCATAACGATGTTCATATTATCCGCCGCCGAGGAGAGAAAAATAATCGGCACGGTGGAAATTTTGCGGATTTCGGCGCACCAGTGATAGCCATTCAAAAGAGGAAGTTTAATATCCATCAGCACAAGCTGCGGTGTAAACGCCGAAAATTCCTGCAATACAACAGAAAAATCCTGCGCACATGCAACCGTATAATCCCAACTCTCCAAATGACGCCTGACGCTGCGCGCGATAATCTCATCATCCTCCACCACAAAAATGCGATACATCTGCTCTCCTGCCTTTTCTCTTTTTTACCACAGCTCCGCGAGCTCATAAATCAGCCGCTCTGTCTTATCCCATCCCAGACACGGGTCTGTGATCGACTTACCATAGCAGCCGTCGCCAACCTTCTGCGCGCCGTCCTCCAGATAGCTCTCGATCATCAATCCCTTGATCAGATCGTGAATCTCCCCGGACACCTTGCAGCTATGCATAATATCCTTGCTGATACGCATCTGCTCCAAAAAATGCTTACCGGAATTGGAGTGATTGGTGTCGATAATAACAGCGGGATTTTCCAGCGCCTTTCCACAGGACGCATCTGTCTGGCGATAAGCCTCCAGCAGATTTTGCAAATCCTCATAATGATAATTCGGGATATTCCGCCCAAACTTGTCGACATAGCCGCGCAGGATCGCGTGTGCAAACGGGTTTCCGTTTGTTTTTACCTCCCAGCCGCGGTAGAGAAACATGTGACCGTTCTGCGCCGCAGTAATGGAATTCATCATCACTGCAATATCGCCTCCCGTCGGATTCTTCATGCCGACCGGAATCCCGACGCCGCTTGCTGTTAATCTGTGCTGCTGGTTCTCCACCGAACGCGCCCCCACCGCAACATAGGACAAAAGATCCGACAAATATCTGTGATTCTCGGGATAAAGCATCTCGTCTGCACAGGTAAAACCGGTCTCCTCTGCGGCACGCTTATGTAGCTGACGAATGGCAATGATACCCTTTAGCATATCAGACTCCTTCTCAGGGTCCGGCTGGTGGAGCATCCCCTTATAACCAACGCCCATTGTCCGCGGCTTATTCGTATAAATCCGCGGAATGATAAAAATCTTCTCCTCCACCTTCTCCTGCACCTTCCGGAGTCTTGCGATATATGCAAGGACCGCATCCTCATTATCCGCAGAGCAGGGACCGATGATCAAGAGCAGCTTATTGGATTTCCCCTCAAAAATATTGCGGATTTCCTCATCCCGCCTCGCTTTTACCGCCGCGATCTCAGCGCCGATCGGATATTGCTCCTTCAGCTCCTTCGGTGTCGGCAGCTTCCTTAAAAACTCCATTTCCATCTCTGTCTGTTCCTCCATTTCAAAGCGTTTGCTCCCAATGTAAATTTTCAGCAAAGCCTTCCTCACTGTACCCGTTCTTCTTTCCCAAACCAAACTTTAACGAATTGCAGTAAAAAACTATTGTTAGTATGATAACGCTTTCCCTGTGGACTGTCAATCAATTTTTCTTTGCCGCGGCAAGCGTTTCTTTTGGATCGTCCGGCAAGGGAGCTGCAAGCTTCCTCAAAAAGCTGACTGTAAACGGCAGCGCCGTGAAAAATGCAAGTATATCCGCCGCCGTCTGCGCGATCTCAACCCCAAACAATCCGAACGCCTGCGAAAATACCACAATGACCGGTATAAAATAAAGCCCGCTTCTTAGCATTGACAAAAACGTTGCAATCTTGTTTTTCCCAACGCTCTGAAACATCATATTCGCACATATGGAAAGCGGTTGAAAAAACAACGCCACAAGCTGCGCCGTCAGGGCAACCTTCCCGACCTCAATGACCGCCGGATCATTCCTGAAAAATGCCACAAGCTGCGCAGGGGCAAGAAGCCCGATGAGCGCGGCACTGCCAAGCAGCGCCTCCCCCGCACACAATGTAAAGAAAAAACCCTTTCGCACACGGTCATATTTCTTTGCCCCATAGTTGAACGCCGCCACCGGCTGATAGCCCTGTCCGATTCCAAGACCAATCGAGAAAAGAAGGAAACAAATGCGGTTTACGATCGACATTGCCGCTACCGCGGCATCCCCGTACATTCCTGCCTGACCGTTTAACAGCATCGTCGCAATACTGGAAAGTCCCTGACGCATAAGGCTTGGCAAACCTGTCTTACAGATCAGTGCAAGCTCTGAAATATTTTTCGTGACATAGCAAAACGAAATACGGCTCTGTGTTTTTCCGCCAAAAAACATAAAAAGCAAAAGAAAGAAGCTGAGCGTCTGGGATAAAGCCGTCGCAATTCCTGCTCCCTCTACCCCAAATCCCATTTTTTCCATCAAGAGCCAGTCGCCAAAAATATTAAGCACGCTTCCTGTCGTAAGACCGATCATAGCGATCGCCGCATGTCCCTCATACCGCAAAATATTATTGAGCACACAACTGCTTGCCATAAACGGCGCCGCCGCAAGGATAAACCCCGCATATGTTTTTGCATACGGCAATATGGTATCTGTACTCCCAAGAAGCCTTACCAGCGGCTCCAAAAACAAAAATCCGAACAATGTGATCGCACCGCCTGCAGCAAGCGAAGCAAAAAAGCTCGTGGACGCAAAGCGTGAGGCGCTCTCCACATCCCTTGCGCCCAAGCGTCTTGAGATGATACTGCCAGCCCCATGTCCGAACATAAAACCGAACGCCTGTATGATCGCCATAAGACCAAATACAACGCCGATCGCGCCGGAAGCGCTTGTTCCAAGCCGCCCAACAAAATAAGTATCTGCCATATTATAAATATTTGTGACAAGCATACTGATCGTCGTGGGGATTCCAAGCATGATGATCAGCTTTGAGACAGGCGTCTCTGTCATTTTTCTATATTGTGCATTTTCCTGCTGCATAGCATGTTATAACCTTTCTCATCCGTTTTCTCCTATCATACTCCCCCGTATGACGAAAGACAATCATTAAAAATACTGATATTTTTTTCTTTTTGCCAAAAAGCAGATGATCGTCACGAGCAGCGCCAATGCCTCCGCCGCCACAACTGCAAACCACACGCCGTTTAATCCGAAAAGCGCAGGAAGCACAAGTATCATAATAATCTGAAACAGAAGCGTCCTCACAAAAGAAATCAGCGCGGAAACCGGACCGTCATTGAGCGCTGTAAAAAATGCCGATCCAAAAATATTAAAGCCGCTGATCAGGTAAGACAGCGAATAAATCTGTATCGCGATTTTTGTCATTTCCATTAGTTCGCGGTCGTAGGAAACAAAAATTCCGGCAAGTCCCCCGGAAAGTATTTCCGAGAGCGCAGTCAAGCCAACCGCCACAGCCGTAATGAGCAGCAGACTTTTTCGCAACAGGCTTTTGAGCTCTTTTTTATTCCCTGCTCCGTAATGATAGCCGACGATCGGCGCAGCTCCAATCGCATAGCCCAGATACGTTCCCGTAAAAATAAAGGATACATACATAATCACGCCATAGGCAGACACACCGTTTTCTCCCACCAGACGCATCAGTTGAAGATTATACAGCATATTTAAAAGCGATGTGGAAAGATTGGTCAGCATCTCTGACGATCCGTTTACACAGCTTTTTATAATTGGCTTCCACTCAAAATGAAACCACACCAGTTGCAGCAAACTTGTGTTTTTGCGCCAAAAATAAATAAGCGGTATCACGCCGCCGACCACCTGGCTAAGCACCGTTGCCGCCGCTGCGCCCACAAGCCCCCACGGGAATACATAAATAAAAAGAAAATCCAAAGCCATGTTCGTCAGTCCCGCTGCAATGGAGATGCCAAGCCCAAGCTTTGGTCGCTCTGCAGTCACAAGAAAGCTCTGGAAACAATTTTGCAGCATAAACGGCGCGAGTCCGAGCATCAACGAGCTTCCGTATATAATGCAGCCGTCCAACAGCTCGCCTTCTGCCCCAAGCAGCATCGAAATGGGACGTATAAATGCAATCCCGAAAATCGTCAGCAATACGCCCGCCGCGCTTACAAATGCAACCAGCATTGAAAAATATTCGTTTGCCTTTTGTTTCCTGCCCTCGCCAAGCGTCATGGACACAAGCGCACTTCCTCCTGTGCCGATCATAAACCCGACCGCTGAAAGCATCATCGGAAACGGAAAAATAAGATTTACTGCCGCAAACGCTTCGCTTCCAAGCACATTTGATACAAAAATTCCATCCACCACACTGTATAGAGAGGTAACGATCATCATCGTAATCGTCGGCAGTGTAAAGCGCATTAGTTTTGTATAATTAAAATGCTCTGATAACTGTATATTCATTCCGACATCCTGCCTTCCTTTCTCGCGTTTTGCCTTGCTTTCTCTGTCTGTTCCACGAGCGCGTGAAAATATTGTTCCGTCAACTCCAAAAGCCGGCGGCTTTCCGTCTCCCCAAGCGCGTCAAACGCAGCATTTTCTATCTCCATGACCGGACGTATCTTCTCCTCTGCCAGCAGGCTCCCGCGTTCTGTTAAAAAAATATGTTTATCGCGACCACGCCCGCTTTTCATATAAAGATAGCCGTCCTCCTCCAGCTTACGGATTGCAGAATGAATCGTTTGCTTGCTCACGCATACCGCTCTGCAAATATCCCGCTGCAGGCATCCCTCTCCCTGCTCACAAATAACATACAAAATCCAGAAGGCACTCTCCGATAATCCGCTCGCAGCCGCAAGATCGTGGTAAAATTCGTCAAATTCCCGATACTGTCTGTTGTACTTTTGAAGCTCCTGTCTCGCATAGACCTTTTCCATATTTCCTCCATTCCGAATAGTTATATCCCTAATAATTTCCTTATCCATTCAATCTTTTTTCTTTTTAGTCCGAAATCATACTTGCAGTGCTATTATATGTAGATTATTGTTTTTTGTCAATGGATAAACCGGTATGAACTATCCGCTTTTTTACCTATTACCTCTATTTAGTTTTTCTTTTCCTTTTCCATAAACGCCTCTTTAGAATGATAAAATACATTTTCTCCACATTCATCTATTGCTGATTCTTGTAATCCAAGTTTTCGTCCTACGGAAACTTGGTCCGCTATTTCCTAAATCGTAAGAATTTGCCCGCGAAACTCCGCTTAAGGCTGATCACTAAGCAGCTATATCTGACGTGACTGCAGAGCACTCTTTCTGCTCATAGGCCTACGCTGCGTTTCTAAAAATGCTTTTTCATTGGCAGACTCCCATAAGCATTTTTTCTACATCGTATATCCACAAAACAACGAGCGACACGCTTCACGAGCCACTCTTATGTCAAAAACAAAAGTGTGCTTCGTACACTCTCGCGTTGTAATAAACTGTAAATGAAGCACACTTTTGACGCGCCGCGCATCAGCGACACAGTTCCATTCCGCCGCAGTGCGATCCCCCGAAGGGTTTTACTTTACTAGGGAACGACGTTTCCTACTAAAGTAAAAAAACAGACCGCTGACACTTTCGCTTAAGACGATGTGTCAATGGTCTATTCTTTATATTTAGGCTTTTGCGTAAGCAGTCTAAATATGTACAAGCTCATGCTTTCACTTAAAGGAGCTTTTACCCTAATAAACAAATATCTGACGTGACAATTCATGATCAAATGTTGCAGGTGAGCACATGACCGTCCGGTCCTACGACTGTGCGGATGCGCCCCTGCATGTCATAAATATAAACATACCCTACGCCGTCATCTGCAGCAGCATCATACTGGTTCGGACGCACAAGCTTTGCCAACTGACCGTTTCCATGATAAAAGCTGCGGGTGACGCTGCCGTCCTTTTCCGTCCTGCGGATCTCACGGTTGCTCAGGTCATAGGTGATCATCGTTTTTCTGCCCTGCCGGTCTCTGATTTCCGTGAGGTTTCCGGCAGCGTCATAGCAAAATTCTGTACGGTTTTGGATACCACTCTTTTTCTCCGCATGTTCTTCCAAAATCAAGCGGTCTGCCGCATCATACTCCCTGCGGATTTCCCCGCCCTCCGGCAGACGGATGTGCGTGCAGTTGCCGTTCTTATCGTATTCATAGCGGGTGCGGCTCGTTTCCTTTACTCCCTCCGCAGTCTCCTCCGAAACAACAGCCTGTATCAGCCGCCCGCCCTTGTCATAGCCGTAGCTATGAATCAAGAACAGTCCGTCGTTGATCCTCCGGCGCTCTCTGACACACTGGTTTCTGCTGTTGTAACGGTACGCAATAGCTGCGCCCGTGCTGTCGCTCACACAGGTGCGCCGGTTATCCTTATCATAAGCATAGCTTATCGTGTGAACTGCTCCCGTCCGGCTCTCCTTTGTCTGAAACTCCAGATACCGCCGCTCCTTTGTCATGTTTCCGGCGGCGTCATGGACATACTCCGTTAAGCGGTAGCAGACCTCTCCCTCACACTCCTTGACAGGCTCACGCTTTGCCACAAGCCACCCCACTGTATTGTAGGTATAGAGCGTGCCGATCCTGTTTTCGTCATCTGTTCCCGCTAAATATCCCGCAGCATCCACTTCCTTTACGATATTTCCGCACAGGTCGTAAACATAGCGGCGCACCACCTGCCCCTGGGGGTCTGTAATCTGCACCAGCCGGTTTACACAATCATAGTCATAGCAGTAACCCGGTCCGTCGTCCGTCTCTTTGTCGTACTGCTCCGGCGCCGTTTTCTTTGTAATGTTTCCGGCAACGTCATACCGGATGCGCTCCGTTCCCCCGTCGGGATAGTGGATGCGAATACGGCGATCCTCTGCATCGTACACATAACGGATACCGTCGCCCTCCCCTGTCTTTGGACCATAGCTGACCGGATGAATTTCTCTGCTGATGTTTTCCTCCAGATCCCTTGGCGTGGCAAACACATTTCCAAGCGGGTCGATCCGGCAGATCAGCTCGTCCATCTCGTCATAAACATACTCCGTGCCCACGCCGTCCTCCAGTACACGGTCGTACTGATTGGGCAGGACGCGCTTTGTAAGGTTGCAGAGACGGTCATAGCGGTATTTCGTCGTGTGTCCGAGCGCATCTGTCACACGCACGGGATGATCCATGTGATTGTAGGCATAGTCGAGACGGCTCTCCTCGCCCTGTACCAACATGCACCGTCCGATAACCCACCATACCCATTATTTCATACATCTTTTTCACACACTAAATTCTACTTTTTCTTCTCTAAATGGTTCTATAAATACTTGTTCAGAATTAGTCAATATCTTTTTCAATTTGTAGACTTCAACCTTTGTTAATAGGGGTTCAAAATATATTTTGCCTTTTTGATATATGTTTGAAATGATGTTATTATATAGTTGTGAAATAAATCTAATCCTTTCACTTTTACTATTTGAAATTTCTTGTTTTTCAAGTAAAAACTCGTCTCCACCAGCCAGATAAAATATCAATAAAGCTGTACTCAATTGGCATTTTTCATTTTTTAATACTAATTTCGGAAGTTCAAACCCATCATCCCAATTGTAATTAAACATAATCACGTGGAGTAATTCTGGATCATCAATCCTGTCAACCTCGACAAGCTTTTCTTTTATTGACATATTGTATATAAAATTTGTAACATACTGTACATAAGTACTATTCATTCCATCAACTCCTTCTCAGTTTTAATCTATCCATACTTCTTTTCCATAAATCAATTGTAGAACCTTGTCCTTTTTGATGATACAGTGGTAAACCACTTTGCTGTAATGTTCGCAAATCTGACTGTAACTCTAAAACTTGCTTTTGCAATATCTGAGAACTTTGATTTACATCCATTGCATTCAATTGAGTTTCCACAAACTTGTTATAAACTGAATGATAACCTCTATATCTTGACATTGTACTAACATCATTTTCTGGTATACGTAGAAAAATACCATTCCTTGCATCATCCATACCCATTCCTATTTTCTTTATTATAGGATGGTCCGCCATTTCAACAGGAATAACATGTTGTGCCTGATATCCAGACCATTTTGTACTTCTCTTTAGTCCCATATCTTCCATCATGTTCTTGCCTAGTTTAGTCGAGTCTCCTCCTGTTACAATTCCATCACTACCTGGAATTATTCTAGAGGAATTACCACTCTCTCTACTGCCACTTTCCCGTCCATCCCTCTGCTCTGCATCCGGCGCTTTGATTAGTAAAGACAGGTGGAGTAAGGGGAAAGGGAGGTTGGCGTGTCCTTATGTGGAGACATAATTAAAAATATAACTATACCATCTTATAATTTGAACAAAACGATAAAGCCTCATCCAAAGCATTAATCACATCATCTTTTTTCATGGTATCATCGTCATAAAAAACATATATTGGCATTATTTCTTCCAACTCTAAACTTTCTATATCCATTGCCTCAAAATACACAAACTGGTACGGAACATACTGCGAATTAGTCACTGAAAGCTGTGCTATACAATTTGAAAAATCAAAATCAATAACTAACGAATCTTCCGTATTTTTTGAGAGTATAATTTCCTCTGAAAATTTTTTCCTTTCTAGTACCTTTTCATACCATTCCAAAACAGATGTTTTTACAATATCATAATTATAATCATTCATATTACTTTCTCCCTTCGATCGATATATTAGTAACATTTGGCATCTCAGTAATTCTCGGTAAGCCTTTTTGGGCATTTAACCTATCGAGCAAAGACCCTGGTCCATTTATAATTCCCCAGCCGTCTGTTCCACCTTTTGAAATAGTATTACTAGGAACATCAAACTCAACATATATGGAACCTTTTGGTGCTTGTTTTCCAAACGCATTCATATCTGCTGGATTAGCAACATGAACTTTGTTATCTCCTGACATCTGAACCTTGCCAGATGTAATCATCTTATCATATTCGTCTTGTGACATCCACCTTCCTACTCTTGTTGTTTCTGTACCACTCTTATCCCTCTGCTCTGCATCCGGCGTTTTCGCTTCCAGGTTCTTCTCCCGGTTCACAGAGGAATCTACTTCCAGACCAAGTCTCCTTGCCCGCTCCTCCAGCTTGATTCGCTCCTGCACTGGCAGTGAAGCAGCATTCGCAAGCTTTTGTTTCGCGTGATTCTGGTATGCTTTTCGGTAAGCCTCCTCCTTCCCAAGCCCCTCTGCCATATACTTTGCGGCAGCATCCTTCACACATTGCGGCTGATGCCCGCTCGGATCCACATACCCCACCGGATTATTCGCACAGTACGCATACAGA
>JAHZFL010000016.1 GCA_019421345.1 Roseburia sp.
GGTTGATCTGGATATTTCCGTCAAATGTCTCTGCTTTGACCGTGCGGTTGAAGTCATCGTAAGTATACGCCGCTCCATCGTCCTGTAGGAGATTTCCGGCAGCATCATACGCAAAGCTTATCACACTTCCCTGTTTTACAAGCTCCGTCAGACGGTTTCTTGCATCATAGCGGTACAACTCCTCCATAGGGGAACGATTACTGTCTTCAGAAGAACTTAGACCCCTCCTTGTCCGGTTGCCCGCTTTATCATAAAACAGCTCCTCGCGATACGACGGATATTCCACCTGCTCCAACCGGTTCAGCGGGTCAAAGTGATACTTTATCTCCCCCTCCAACTGTTTCTTTAACGTGCGGTTGCCATTCCCGTCATACGCGTAGTGATGATCCACAAGCAGACTGCCGCCCGCATGAATACGAAGTCCCGTTAAGTTCTGATCCACGTCGTAGAAATATTCTTTCTCCAGTGCACCGTGGCTCTCCTGACTTACCCTTCCGTTCACTCCATACGCGTACGCCGCAAGCTCCCCTCCATCATCCCACACCTCGCTCATGCGGTCAAGGTCGTCAAACCGATACTCCGTCACTTTTCCGGTCACATCGCTCTGACGGATGCAGTTGCCGTTCCCGTCGTACGCAAATGTCAGAAGTGTCCTGCCGCTGGCAGCTTTACGGATCACGCGGTTCATCGCGTCATACGCATATGCATATGGTCCTGTTGAACTTCCATCCTTGTATATTTCATGTGACATGAGTTTTTAAAATCATCAAGTGAGTTCATTCTATTATTCTTAATTCACCCTTCTCGCCAGACATTAACTTATAGAGCATTAGTTTAAAATTGTCACCCCAATTTATAAGGCAATCATCAAATCCTGTAAAATAAAATCCTGTTTCAGACAAAAATAATGTCATATTTTCCTTTTCTATATCTCCAATTATTAATAAATTATCTTGCAAGCATTCATTATATTCTTCTACTACATCCATTGTTATTGTCTTTTGGGCTACTATTGGATTTAATCTAAGAACTACATCCTGTTTCCAAACA
Organism: Roseburia sp.; assembly: GCA_019421345.1. GTDB lineage: Bacteria > Bacillota > Clostridia > Lachnospirales > Lachnospiraceae > Roseburia. The sequence goes on from JAHZFL010000016.1 coordinate 1,051, forward strand.
GGATGATTATAATGAATTTCTAAACCAGTATATTTCTCTATAAACTGAATTTGTTTCACATTATAATAATAACCGCACTCTTCATACATATGTAATATAGAAGAAATATCCACTTTCCTTTCTTCAAAATAACCTGCTTGTTTTAAAAGATTATCTACTTTTTCCATTATTTTCTCTCTCCTCCTATTCTGTAAAATAAACTATGCTTCCATATAAATTTTGGCAATTTATGCAAGGAGCTTTATAATTCCCTTCAACTCTATCAACACTATATACCCTTAAAGCATCTATATCTCGCCCGTCATTTAGTGCATTATTAATAGCATTAAACTCCCCACAGTTTTCTAATGGGTAATTTGTCATAGTCCCATCCACGCTATCCAAAATTATCTGCATTTGGGGATTAGTTACATTTCTGGTAGGATTATTATTCATACCACTAATACCATAATATATATTACCAGTATTAGTATCTATTGCGGCTGTGATAACCTTGGATTTTATTTTTCCACCAGTTAATTTTGTAATGTCTCCATTTAAAATAGATTGTCTATAGTTCATTATACTGCTCTTAAGCGTATCATCAGCAACCTTATCCCAATATGCATCATAGCGTGCCCTCTCTTCTGAGGTCATTAATCCCCTAAAAGATTTTCTTGAACTCTCCTCATCTCCTCTAGCTTCCGCCCTTGGTATGTCCGCTTTTGGCGCATCTTCTCTATTGGGTGCTGAATTTACCGTATCCTTTTGCGTATCCTTCTTTCTATGTCCCATCTGCCTATCTACAGCTTCCAGCGCCTTTATCACTGCATTTCCCTGCGCGACAATTGCTGATGGCACGATACCGGTATCCAGCCCTGCCCTTTTAGCTTCCACATACTCATCTACACGTTGTTGTACCTGTTCCTTATCCCATAAAAGATTCTTTTCATGCCCGCTCGGATCCACATACCCCACCGGATTATTCGCACAGTACGCATACAGATTCAGCCCATCCCCGCGATAGGTGTCCTCCTGCGTAAACCTCGCAATGACCGGATTATAAAACCTTGCCCTTAAGTAATACTGCTTTGTGATCGCATCAAACTGCTCTCCCGTATAGCGGAAACGATTCTCTACCTGTTCCTCACAGACTACTGACACACCCCACGCATCATATCCGTACCGATTTAAGACTTTTCCGTCCTCATCCGTCAGATGCGTGATGCTCCCCATCTCGTCCGCTGCATAGTGATAGTATGTCCTTGCACACTCCGCATCTGTGGTTCTAGCGATCAGTGCGCTGCCACGAATCAAGCGGTTTGTGACATTCCCCTCTGTCTCTGTTACAACCTCCTTCTCCGTGTTGAAAATAAACTGCACCAGCCGCCCGTTTTCCTCCATCTCATGACGCAGCCCCTCCGCATCATAATGGTTGATCTGGATATTTCCGTCAAATGTCTCTGCTTTGACCGTGCGGTTGAAGTCGTCGTAAGTATACGCCGCTCCATCGTCCTGTAGGAGATTGCCTGCCGCATCATACGCAAAGCTTGTCACACTTCCCTGTTTTACAAGCTCAATCAGACGATTTCTTGCATCATAGCGGTACAACTCCTCCACAGGCAGGTGATTGCTGTTTCCGACAGGGTGCACCAGCCGCCTTGTCCGGTTGCCCGCTTTATCATAAAACAGCGCCTCGCGATACGACGGATATTCCACCTGCTCCAACCGGTTCAGCGGATCAAAGTGATACTTTATCTCCCCCTCCAACTGTTTCTTTAACGTGCGGTTGCCGTTCCCGTCATACGCGTAGTGATGATCCACAAGCAGACTGCCGCCCGCATGAATGCGAAGTCCCGTTAAGTTCTGATCCACGTCGTAGAAATATTCCTTCTCCAATGCACCGTGGCTCTCCTGACTTACCCTTCCGTTCACTCCATACGCGTACGCCGCAAGCTCCCCTCCATCATCCCACACCTCGCTCATGCGGTCAAGGTCGTCAAACCGATACTCCGTCACTTTTCCGGTCACATCGCTCTGACGGATGCAGTTGCCGTTCCCGTCGTACGCAAATGTCAGAAGCGTCCTGCCGCTGGCAGCTTTACGGATCAAGCGGTTCATCACGTCATACGCATAGGAGTAGCGCATACCGCCTCCGGTTTCGCTCTGTGAAATGGCAGACCTTAATAAGCCCTCCGGTGTATATTCATAAAAATCTCCCGCAGTGCCATTCTTCACTCTCCGGTACAGGGGCGCACCGTAAATGTTAAAGCCATACGATGTTGTGATTCCGTTTCGGTCTGTTTTTTCGGAAAGTCTGCCCTCCTTGTCATAAAGATATGTCTCCCTGCCGCCCATTGGGTCGATAATCGCAGTCAGGTTGCTTCTGCCGTCATAGGTATACGCTGTGGTATGACCCTCTCCATCGGTGGCGCTTATCATGTTTCCTGCGCAGTCGTACTCATACTGCTCTGTGGAACCATCCGGCTTTTGGATCTCCGTGATCCGTCCCCATGCGTCCAACACATACGCCGTCCGGTTCCTGTTTCCGTCCTCCACGCCGATGATGTTTCCTCTCGCGTCAAAAAGAAACGTTTGCGCGCTTCCTCCGGCAGTACGGATGCCTGTCCGGTTGCCAGCCATGTCATAGGAAAATACTGCTCCTGCTCCCGTGCCGTCCTGCCGGCGGATGACGTGTCCGTCCGCATCATAAGTGTTGCAGGTGAGCACATGACCGTCCGGTCCTACGACTGTGCGGATGCGCCCCTGCATGTCATAAATATAAACATACCCTACGCCGTCATCTGCAGCAGCATCATACTGGTTCGGACGCACAAGCTTTGCCAACTGACCGTTTCCATGATAAAAGCTGCGGGTGACGCTGCCGTCCTTTTCCGTCCTGCGGATCTCACGGTTGCTCAGGTCATAGGTGATCATCGTTTTTCTGCCCTGCCGGTCTCTGATTTCCGTGAGGTTTCCGGCAGCGTCATAGCAAAATTCTGTACGGTTTTGGATACCACTCTTTTTCTCCGCATGTTCTTCCAAAATCAAGCGGTCTGCCGCATCATACTCCCTGCGGATTTCCCCGCCCTCCGGCAGACGGATGTGCGTGCAGTTGCCGTTCTTATCGTATTCATAGCGGGTGCGGCTCGTTTCCTTTACTCCCTCCGCAGTCTCCTCCGAAACAACAGCCTGTATCAGCCGCCCGCCCTTGTCATAGCCGTAGCTATGAATCAAGAACAGTCCGTCGTTGATCCTCCGGCGCTCTCTGACACACTGGTTTCTGCTGTTGTAACGGTACGCAATAGCTGCGCCCGTGCTGTCGCTCACACAGGTGCGCCGGTTATCCTTATCATAAGCATAGCTTATCGTGTGAACTGCTCCCGTCCGGCTCTCCTTTGTCTGAAACTCCAGATACCGCCGCTCCTTTGTCATGTTTCCGGCGGCGTCATGGACATACTCCGTTAAGCGGTAGCAGACCTCTCCCTCACACTCCTTGACAGGCTCACGCTTTGCCACAAGCCACCCCACTGTATTGTAGGTATAGAGCGTGCCGATCCTGTTTTCGTCATCTGTTCCCGCTAAATATCCCGCAGCATCCACTTCCTTTACGATATTTCCGCACAGGTCGTAAACATAGCGGCGCACCACCTGCCCCTGGGGGTCTGTAATCTGCACCAGCCGGTTTACACAATCATAGTCATAGCAGTAACCCGGTCCGTCGTCCGTCTCTTTGTCGTACTGCTCCGGCGCCGTTTTCTTTGTAATGTTTCCGGCAACGTCATACCGGATGCGCTCCGTTCCCCCGTCGGGATAGTGGATGCGAATACGGCGATCCTCTGCATCGTACACATAACGGATACCGTCGCCCTCCCCTGTCTTTGGACCATAGCTGACCGGATGAATTTCTCTGCTGATGTTTTCCTCCAGATCCCTTGGCGTGGCAAACACATTTCCAAGCGGGTCGATCCGGCAGATCAGCTCGTCCATCTCGTCATAAACATACTCCGTGCCCACGCCGTCCTCCAGTACACGGTCGTACTGATTGGGCAGGACGCGCTTTGTAAGGTTGCAGAGACGGTCATAGCGGTATTTCGTCGTGTGTCCGAGCGCATCTGTCACACGCACGGGATGATCCATGTGATTGTAGGCATAGTCGAGACGGCTCTCCTCGCCCTGTACCAACATGCACCGTCCGGCAGGATCATAAGCATAGCTCCATACATATCCCTCCGCTGTCTGATAGGAAGCCATGCCAACGCCGTCCTTCTCATACGACACAAAAGTCTGCCCGCCCATCGGGTCTGTGACGGAAAGCATGCGTCCCTTCTTGTCATAGGTATAGGAAATCTCCTGCCAGTGCGTCTCGTCTATGGCGGTGCGAAGCTGTAGACAGTTGCCGCATTTATCATAAGAAAACTCCCGTATTCGTCCGGCATTATCCCACTCCCGCAGCAGCAGACCCGCCTCGTCATAAGCATACCGTGTCACCAGTCCGTTCGGCAGGGTCTCCTCCAGCAGCTCCCCACGTTCTCCAAAGCTGCGGCGCAGCTCCATCCCCCTTCTGTCCCGGATAAGGCTTAGGTTCTGATGGTTGTCGTACCCACGCTCCTCAAAGCTGCCGTCTGTATACACCGTTTTTGTCAGCAGCTTGTCCTTGTTGTAATGATATTCCATCCGCTTTCCTGTCGACGGCGTCAGAAACGTGTTTACACGGCGGCTGTCATCATAGAGCATCAGGTACTCCTGCCCGTTTGCCAGAAGCTGCCTTATTACGCGCCCGTTAAAATCATACGCATTCTCGACATAGGTGTGACCGTTCTGGTCTGTCACCGTCCTAATATATCCCTCCGGCGTATAGGTATAGCGCATCGTGCCCATGTTCGGGTACTCTGCCTCCGTTAAAAGCTCCCCGTCATAACGGTATTTCATCGTGCGCCCGATCACGTCAGTGATACTTGCCACCTTGCCGTCCTCATAGGCAAACCTTAAATACTGCCCGCCTGCAAACTGCACCTCACTCAGACGCTTCCCTACATAACGAAACCATGTGGTATTGCCGTTCCGATCCACAATGCGCACCAGCCGTCCCGCTCTGTTATAAATGTATTTCTTTCGTTCCTGTGCCACGGCAAGGCAGTAACCGTCGTCCGCCTCCGTCAGGAAAAACGTCCTGTCTCCATTTCTTTTGCTGCTCCAGCCCGTCTCCTCTTTTTTGAAATGCTCCAGATGCATATCCGGCAGAATGACTGTCGCAGTCTGCCCCTCCACCGTCAGCCAGCTTTCCACGCTAAGATACCACTTGCTGCCAAGCAGTCCTCCCTCGTTCGTATGTATGGACTGATAGGTGCGCAGCAACCGAAAATCCTCTGCCACATCCTTGATGACCAGCTCAGTCTGCATGATCTTTTGGCTTCCCGTCACAACATCGATCGGATCTTTGTCGCATACCTCATTTTCCGGCTTTTGCCCGGAGCTTTTTGCTTTTTTCTTCGCCTCATCGGAAGCTTTCCTTGGATCGTCCGTATCTCCCTGCTTCTTTGCGGGCGTATCGTCCCCCTTTGGCGTTCTTTTTCTTGTCTCACTGTCTATATCCTTTGCACTTCCCGCTGCTGTTTGGAAATTTCGCAGCAGCGAAGAAAACAGTGCAATATCATCAGGGTCGTCCCACTCAAGCTCTCCCTCCGACCATCTCCTTGCAATTTCCTTTAAATCTTCACTTCCCAGAAGACCGGCATTGGTAATCAGCGCACCAGCCTTTAGCACCTTTAACGTTTTTATGACCTTTTTCGTCGTTTGTGAGGCGTCTGCCACCATTCCGATTGCTCGCGAGGCAAGACCGCCGCCCGGACATGCCATGCCAATAATTCCCGATACAACGCCGTAATAATCGCCCCGAAGCAGGGAAATGCCGGCATTGAGCGCTCCGCAGACGACATTGCAGCCGGGAATCAGCCCGATCAGGTCGATTCCGACCTGCACCACGTCCAGCACTGCATCCATCAGCGTCTGCTGTGACTCCGACTCCTGTGGATAGCCGGTGATCCGGTGAAATCCAAACCACCGGAAATTCGGACCGCTTATAACGATCGACTCTCCCGCAAAGCGCACGCAGGAAAATCCCGGCACCTGCAAAGTACAACTGTCCATGCCAAAGATCATAACCTGATACTCATCCACCTTATCAAAAGAAAGCTTAGGTGGCTCCTCAGGCGCTTCTGGAGGATTTATCATATCCCCGATTGTGGAAATAAGCTGAAACGGCGCCTTCACATCCTCCCAAAATCCCCCGATCAGATTTCCACCCAAGGTTTTGGTTAAGTCCCACGCCGCATTGTAGCTGTCATTGCCGCCATCCGCCACATATCGCTCCATACCTGCCGTCTGCTCCTGATCGAAACGCTTCATCCGCTCCTCTCTCTCGGAGTCAAACCACGCAGTAGGCTCTTTCTTCACCTTCTCCAAATCGTTTGCCTGAATGAGCAGCGTGCGGTCCGCGCTGATCTGAATCTCTTTTGTTGCAGAAATAGAAACACCGTCGCTGTCCGAGATCCTAATACATATCTCATCCCCGCCTGCGCCGTCCATCTGCGCACGGTTTCCGGTAAGCTCCACGCCGTCCTTTTTCAATCGGATCATCCGATTATTTGCTGTAAATACCCTCTCATCCGGCTTTGTAAAATCATCGCCGCCCGTGTCAATGCGGCGGCTTCCCAGACAGAGTACCGTTCCGTCATTTTCGTAATAGCAGTAGACCGTATCTCCTTGATCCGGCATACAATAAATATCATTGCCAAGCATACTGCAATAGGGAATCCAACGCACGCCGCCCGCTGTTCCATCGGAAAACTCCACCTGCACATCTGTTCCCGCTACGGCAAGCACCTTACCGCTTATCATACAGGAACCGCCCGCTGTAAGTCCGTTTCCTGCCGCTGACGAAGCATCCCCCGCATCTGCGGGCGGATATGCCCCGTCGGTATAGGTGAGGACAATCTCGTTGACAAGCAGCGCCTGCTTTGCCGTCAGCTCGCTTTTTGTTACAACCTGCCTGCTCTCTCCGCCGCGCACTGTATAGCCCGCTCCCATAGTAACATCCGATGTCTGACAGCCCTGCTTTAAAAATTCATAAGCAGATGCCCCCTGCGCCAATGCACTCTTTGTCCACAAATAATCCGTAATATTTTTCTCTGTCTGCTCAAAGGCGAACGCCTCCGGCAGCTCCTTTTCCCCAAAGGACACCACACCGATGCTGATGCGCTTCTTTCCTGATTTACTGTCTGCAAAAACAAGAAATCCAAGCTGATTCGTTACACGTCTTATAAACTGCCAGTCCGTCTCATCTTGCTGAGAGAGCATCATAGAAATCGGTATATCCTTTTCGATGCTTACGGCAAACCCATACGCTCCGAGCGTTTCCTGCGCCACCTCGCTTAGCATTTTCGACGGATTTTGGAAAGTACGGCTTTGTTTTTTCACATCCGCTTCATAAGACCAGCTTTTTGCCGTCAGTAAAATCTCACAATAGTCATTTAAGCTTGAAAGTCCTGCCGAAACACAGACGCCAGCAAACAGACGCCTTCCGTCCGCCGCTAAAATTTGTATCGGCGTCTCAGAAAGCCGCAGGATGTCCTCCTGCGTCAGCATGCGGTCCGCCACGAGCCGCAAGAAAAGCGTACCGTGCTCATTCGCTTCCTCCCGAATGGTAAGCTCCTTGATAAACCGATAGGAAAGCGGAAAGTCAATAAGAATCTGCCCTAATTCCAGAAATTCACGATTCATCATCCTTCATCCTCCCCCAAACATTACAGGCAGCAAAGACACCCCTGTCATACGTCTGCGCAGCATACTCTCCGCAAGCGGGAGCGCCACAATAATCCTCTGCTCCAAAATACCGTCTACACGAAATATACTTCTTTTCCATGACTTTTTCTGATCCAGTACCAGCCTTTTGATCATCCCGTCTGGATATTTCTCCGTCCGGCTGCTTAAGCAGTCTACCGGCGTAAAATAAGGAAACCAGTACAGCGGCGCCGTATGGTCCTCCTGCTCCCTTGCAAAAAGCTGTATTGCCCGAAACTCCATATCCGGCTCATAAAGAGAAATGAGCCGCTTGAGGCGGTCGGAAATCAAAAATGCCGGCTCTGGCAATATGTCATACAATTCCGCATCGGGCAGATTTTCAAAATAGCCGACGGCAAGCGTTGGAATCCCCGCAAATTCCTCCGCTGAAATTCCCTTTTTATACACCGAGCCTTGAAGCTTTTGTATTCGGATCGGGTTTGTGATTTCCTTATCGGCTGTCAATTCAAAATATTTCATCCTTCATCCTCCATTTGTCGTGAGAAATCCTCCGGCAGAATACAATCCTGCGTCTTTAATTCCTTCATCCGACAGTCACGGAAGGCTGCGGCTGATAAATCACAGTTCTTCATCGTTACCTTTTCAAGACTGGTGCTGATAAACTCCGCGCGTCCCTGTATTCCCATGATTCGCTCTGTTCCCGGCGCAAGGCTGTTTGTCCTTATGCCGCCAAACGTAACATTTTCAAAGACGCAGCCGTCCATACGCGCTCCGTGCAGATCGACCTCTGACAACTCACAATTTTTAAAGACGCAGCCCAAGAATCTGGCGTCCTTAAAGCTTGTCTGAAAAAAAAACGTATCGACAAAGGTACATTCCACAAATTGGCAATCGTCCAGTACAAGCTGCCGAAACTCCTTCTTTTCATACCATCCCTGATGAAATCTGCAGAACCGCAGGTCTTCCTCCTCACATTGGAAAATGTCAATCTGCCCGCGCTCCGCCAAAATCGTCTTTTGCCAGTCATAATATTCTCCGAAGCTAAGAGCAAAATTTTCTGATTTATTCAGCTTCCGATAGGCTTCCCTGTCTCCCAATCCGTAAAGATGCGCCTTTATCAGCGGTGTCATAAGGGCGACGATCATACGTGCAGCTCTAAGCCCCTCGCCCTTTAGGTAAGTCGGACGAATGACTGCGTTCATGCCACATTTTCCCGTCTCGCTCTTTAGCCTCTGCAAAAATTCCTCCCACCCATGAAACATCCATGAAACCGGAAATTCCCGCATGACCATAGGGTCATGTAGGAAAAGCTCCTGTGGGTATACCTCGAATAAAAACGACGGACTGCCGCACACCAGAGAGGTATACGGAAAAGAAATGCAGATCGTTTGAACCGCTCCAAGCTTTCCCATTTCCTGTAACAGGCAAAGGCTCTGCAAAAAAGCGTCCACCTGTCCGGTCAGCTCCTTATGTATCTCATTTTCATGGAGTAACACATATTCTAACGTACGCTCCAGATAATTTTGGGCAGCCGGAAGATAGCATTCTCTCCGATGCTTTTCCTGCCATTCGCTTCTGTTCACTGTTGCACGCACCTCCCTCTAATTCAAAATAATATTCTCCGCCGTCGCTGTAATCCCCTCCTTGCGAATATCAAGATACGCCGTTGCAGTGCCCACAAGCACCTCGTTTTCGGCAATGATCTTTACCTCCTCGCCACCCTGAATATTCACCTTCGTACCGGAAGTAATGTTAATATCCATATCAGATATAATCTCGATCCCCTTATCATCGCTCAATTTCAGATAGAGCTTTCCCTCCTTGCAGCTTATAACAAGCCCGTCCTCCGTCATCAAAATCTGTTTTCCGTTTAATCCACTCCAACATTTCTCTTTTACATTCGGGCGGACATTTTTTGCCACGGAGGCAGCCGCAAACGCATCCGCCTCACTCCCAGACGGAAAGAATACCCGCACCTCGTCACCGGCTGCCGGCATCGAATACCAGCCGCTGCCGTCCTGCGAGGAATATGCCGTTGAATATGGAAACCACCAGTTTCCCGCAGCGTCCTCCTCCTGATCGACCGAAGAAAAAAAGACTTTCACTCTGTCTGCCCGTACATCTGTGACAGTTCCTGTCATGATTCTGCCGGAAATCTGCGCGTTTTGCACCGGCATCGTCTGAAACGCCGTCTTACGTCCCAATGTGTAGGTGCACTCCAGCATACCGTCTCTCATAGTTGCCTCAATGCTCTTAACCTGCTCATTCTTTCCCGCAAGGCTGATCGTATCCCCGAGATAAAGATACTGATAGGACTTTATTTGCTCCGACGCAAAATCTTCTCCCATTGCAAAGCTGCCGGACGTATTGGCTGCATAGGCGCGGCTGTCGGCTTCGTTCCTGTTGTAATCACAAAAAACAGTCTTTATTTCCCTGATATGGTTGGACGGTGGCAATCCGATATAAATATGCGGCTCTCTTGCAGTTATATCGGTAAATGCCAGCGCGCCAAGCTGCGAAGCCATCCGAACGAGAAACTCCCAATCAGTTTCATTACACTGCATGATCAGTCCGCCAATTGGCTTATCCGTAACTGTCACCGATACTGTTCCGCTCCCTGCCAGAATCCCGTTTAGGATCTGTCCGTACGTTTTCGCCGTATTCTGAAACGTTCGGCTGTTTTTCTTTGTATCAAGACGATTACTCGTCGTTTGCACTGTAACCTCCACAACGGCATATTCCTGCTGCTGCATCATACGGATGCTGTGAATCCCCCCGTAAAAAAGCCTTGACGGCTGCCCGTCTGCCGTTGTCGTAATCTCCACCGCAAACGTCTCATCCGCCCGTTTGGCGAACTCTCTCGCCTTCTCATAAGGGATCAGTCCCTTAAGCCGCGCACAGCCATGTGCATTCGGTTCATGTGAAATAGACAGATCTAAAATTTTTTCATAAGGGATTCCCGCAACCTGAAGATTTTCATAGGTAATTGTGCTCATACAAGCTCCTCCTTTTCCTCCATAATCCGAAATGATCTTGCAATTTCAAGCGCCAGCGGCTGCAAACGTTTCACATATTTCTGATCAAATGTGATCGAACCAATCAGCAGCCTTTCCTCTATGGAGGCAAAAAACATAACATTGTAATTGACAGAATCAATCGTCTGTGCCAGAAATTCCAAAATTGCCAGACTGTGCTCTCCCTGCTTTCGTTTTTCTACATTTAAAATGCGCGACTTTGGTCCGATACGCTCAATCGCCTGCTTGGCGAACCTTGTAAAATCAAAAATATTTCCGTCTGTGATCAGGTTTCCCGTCCAATGAAAAGCCGCCATAAAATTTAAGTAGCCGTTGGAAAAAACAGTCTGCGGCTTACTTCCAAGATAATAAACGCTTGCAATTTCTTCCTCTGACCGCGTCGTAAAATCCTTCGGCAGGCGAATCGACGCTCTCCCCTCTAACAAGGAGAAGTCTGCAAAGACAACAGGAATTCCAAAAATTGAAATATGCTCGTCATAAATAGACTGTTTGTTTTCTTCCTCCACCACTTTCTCAGAGTGCCGCGCCTCCTCCAGTTTTTCCCGCTCCTGCCGCGCCTTGATGATCAGCTCATCCGAAAACTCTCGCTCCCCCATCCGTATCTCCCCTTTCTCTATCCTATCCCTGCTCCAAATATGTCCGTTTGATCACGCCGCAAATGACTCCAAATCCACCGAGAACGACAGCATATCCCACAAAAAACTTTATGATAAAAGCCGTCGTATCTGTCTGAAACAAAATTTTTTCCTCCCCGTTTTTGTACAAAACGATTTTTTTCATTCCTAAAAATGAAGAATATTCCAGATTTGTCCGATTCTGTCTGCGTGCCGCTTCCAATGTGACAGAACGGCTCTTGATATTTAATCTCTCCCAATATATATCCTGTTTGCCGCTTTCCCGCAGCGTTCCGTCCGGCTCATAGACATACGCGTTGTCTGACCTGTTTGGAAAGATATAGATTCCCTCCTGCAAATACATGGAGTAGGTATCTGCAATATTTTCAACGGAAAAAATTCTCATAAGAGCTCCGTTCCCGTCAAACACCATGATGTCCTTGTCCTCTGTACCGATGACAATATGCTCCTCATCACTCCAGCCATATCCCTCAATGTCATCCGCCGCCAACGCGTAAAAGACAGGATAAAAAATCAGAAGCAATAAAAATCCTATCAGACGGATGACCTTATAATATTTTTGATAATATGCTCTCTTATCCATGCAGCCCCTCCTCCAGCTCTATTCCTTCCACTGTCTCCTTAAATTTATCCCATGCATCATAGATATTGATATTCAGACATTCAATCTCCTTCGTCTCTCCCCATGTTGCATGAACCTCTCCACCTGCCCCCAAGCCTCCTGTCACCGTAAGCCCGTAATAATATCCCCCGTCTTTTCTGGGGATGATATTGAAATCGCCACCCAGCATACATTCTGCTCCCACAGAGCCGCCCAGATTATATCCCTCTCCCGTTAAGCTTTCAATATCAGCAGCATTTGTCTCCTGCACGGTGATACCAAGATTGGCAGACGGTGTTCCTGCCGTAACTCCCCCACTAGGCGTCCACTGTATGCCAATATTTCCCTTATGATCCGCCGCAACCACAATACCAATATCAAATACAAAAATAGATGGGGTCGCCGATGCCGATATTCCGACTGCTTTTGTTCCCGTCTTATGAGACTGCCATTCCCTGACCATCTGCACCATCGGATCGACGCCCGACACAATTCCCTGCAAAATCTCAAGCTGCTTCTTTCCAATCTCCAAAGGCGCATCTTCTAAAATACCCTTTATTTTTTCAAACGAAACCGCCTCCCCGACTGCCGCCATGGCTGCTCCGACTGCTGCCGCTACATTCTCTTTTTCTGCTTCTTCTGTCTCTGTCTGCCCTTCTCCCTCTGCTTCCTCCGCCATTTCCTCGGGGTACTCCTCCAACGGCACAAACTCAATAACACCGCCATAACGACAGGCAACCTTGCTGTCCATCGTCAGCGCCGGCGCTCCGTCCAAAACATTACTTTCATTCGTAAAGACCCAAGGCACCGGCGTATTCGGCTTGCACTTGCACGTCATAATTCCTACGTCCTCCAGCAAATCCGTCACTGCATCGCCGATAAAAAATCCTGCCGGTCCCATGAGTGCGGAGACCGCTGCTTTTCGAAACACCCGCTCCGGGTTTTCGTCTGACTCACAATTTCCGCAATGAATGATGTTTTTGTCTGTATGGTCATTCGCATTTAACACCGGCTGCTGATCTGCCCCTGCCACCACTCCGTGGTCGGTTTCTATATTGATATAATTATCCATCGTTCCCTTATCGCACCGGATTCTCATCAGCCGCGTAATATATTTAGGATCCTCTGCCATAGGCTTGCCTCCTTCCCGTATTTCCCCCTTGTGTTACCTCCACATGCTCTCATTGTACTGCGACGCGTTTATTCTATCGTCATTCTCCATGCCTTCTTCTCTTTGACCGCTCCCCGTTCCACACTGCCTGTCTGCTGCTGCAAAATATATCGTAATTCCTGATATACACGCAGATTGGAATGTGAATCCAACCGTGTCTTCGTCTTATACTCGATATATTTTACCAGCGCCTCCTTCGTCACTGCCTCTCTCTGACCCAAAATCTGTAGACAAAATAATGTATCAAACTCCGAAATATCTGAATAACCTAACATTTCTCTCGCAAAATGCTTTGTAATTTCCGGCAAAAGGGTCGGTTCGTCCAACGCCGCACACGGCGCGTAAATCCTGTTGAGCGTATCGTATTCTGTGCTCCTGTCCTCAAAATCCTGATACTCGCTCCGCAGTCTCGCTCCGTCCTGAAGCTTAAAACGACAGATCTCAAGCTCTCCGCTCCGCAGCTCATCCGACGCCTCCAGCCGCAATTCCGCTTCCCGATAGACACAGTCCGCATCCCGCAGTTCACCGGAAATACATAGTTTTAAGAGCGTCGTGATATTCGTCGGCTTATAGCTGACCGATAAACTGTTTTTCAGCATAAAAATCTGCTGTTCCAAAAAAATCAGTCCGCTGTTTAAAACAATCGTATCTTCCGTCACAGACAGCTCACACCCGGAAAGGATTCCATCCGCATATCCCTTCCGCAGAAGCTCATTTGTCAAAATTGCCGCATCACTAAGTGCCAAAAGCATCGAACGCTTTAATATGAATCCCTTTTCCAAATCAGGAACTTCCTTGATCCTCATTTCTCTCCCTCCCCTACTTTGTTCCATCAAAGAAATTTGTCAGCCAGCTTTCCGTCTCAAATAAGAAGAATTGCTCCTCTGCAAGCATAATCTGTTCCTCCCTGCGAAGTACCGGAACGACAACAAAGCCCCATCTTGCCTCGTCCGCCAGCACAAAAAACCGAAGCTCTCGATTTACAATCGCATCCACATCATCCTGCACGATTGCCCCGCCATATTTCTCTACAATTTCCTCCGGCTCTGCTGCCACAAAGTTCTCCGGGCGCACCAAACAATTATATTTATAGCGTACTGCATCATTCGTATCCTTTAGATAAAGCTGCAAAGTCAGGTCCGCCATATTTCTTGAAATATACCCATGCGTATTTTTACGGTCCAGCCGTTGGATGAGCACCTTCTCCTCCCCGGTATGTGTGATCGCTGTCACAATGTATGGGAAGGCCGCACGTCCGCTTGTGATCTGAATATCCGCATAGCCAAACCGCTTGTCCTTGATATATTTGATCGCACCATCAAGACACATCAGCTTCAATTCATAGTCACTGCTGCTCGCCCGCTCCCTCCTTGAGGACTCTATAATTTTCCCGGGAATAAACTCCTTTAGCGCCTCCCGAAACAACGCGATCTTGCAGGACTGTCCGGTCAGTCTCATAATGGAATACTCCTGCAGCTCCCCACTCTCATAGGGGCTCTCGATAAATCGCTTTACGATACCGTAAATATCCGCCTTTAACAGCTTGTTTAGCATATTAACGCTAAAATAAATCGTCGGAATATCCTTAATGACCCGAAGCTGCCCCTCCTCCCTTACAGACAGCTTAAACCGGTCGGCAAGCAGACAGGCAGTTGCCGTTTCCGTGATTGAAATACCGGATACCGCAATCCGCAATATTTCTTCCCTGCCATAAAAAAGCTTCTTGATCTTCTCTGCCAGATCAAACAGATAATAAAAGTTATTTTTTACAGCATAATACTCACTGTTGCTTCTGTGCTCATAATCACGAAAACGCGTGGGCAAAACATGCTCCACGCCCCGATAAGCCTCATCAAGCTGGCGGTAAACACGCGCCACGCCCTCTGCATCCACTCTGCGGAAAATATCATCTCCCAGTCCGGCAATCAGCTCGTCCGGCATCAAGCCCTCCGCTTCGTCCAGTTGTCTGGCAAGCGCAATCTTTAGAAGCTCCATAATCCGGTAGGTGAGATTATTTCCTCCAAAATCCGTATCTCCGTTTTCATAGGCAGTTTTTATGTGAATCTGATAAGAAACCCGCTGATTGAAAATGGAGAATCGGCAGGAGGAGAGGTCTGTCGTTCCGCCTCCGCAGTCTATGATCAGCGCCCTTAGCTCCTGTCCGTTTTTATACCGCCCCTCCGAAATTAATTCCGAGATGGAATTGTAGAGCACGGCAACGCCCTCATCCAGCATATCCTCCTCGACAATCTCATACTCTGGCAGTATTTCCTTATAAAGACTGACAAACAGCTTCTTCTGCTTCACCGGAGCGGAGATGTGCAGACTCCGAAATTTACATTTAAACCGCTGTGTCGCGCAGGTAATGACATACTCCAAAAATGCCCGGATAATTTCCTTTCGCTTGACAAAACAGCGGTGACCCTGCCGATCCACAAGCTCCTCCTCCTTCTCCGGGTTGCTGATCCAGCGCTTGATGTCATAAAAAACACAAAAACCCTCCTCAATATAACTCATATGAAAAAGCCTGTCCGCCTGATGCCCAAACATATACTGCACCCGTTCTCCGTCAATCTGCGTGATGCCAACGACAGACGGCAGAAGCGGCGTCTCCTCCATCCCCTCTTTTTCATAAGTGACATAATTGACCTGATTTTCACGCAGGGCATCCTTCACCGGATCGCCTGCCAGCTTCTCAAGATACCCGGAATCCAGATAGGTTCCCGCCGTTGTGTTCGTCGTTCCAAAATCAATCGCGAGCGGCATATTGATTTCCTGCAGCTTACGCACCTGAAAATCCATGACAGGCGCGACATAGAAGTTCAGATGCTCCGGCAGCGTTTCATGATCGGACTCATACAAACGGTACAGCCACTCCGACTGCGCGCGCTCCATGCAGTAGAGGCTGTAGCTCTTGACCGCCGCCTCCTCACAGAAAAGCTCTGCCGACTTTGTCAAAAACAGGCAGTCCTTTTGGCCGCCTCTCTGCCTGACCTGAAAAATCGCACAAATTTTACCGCCGCTGACAAGCAGCGCGTTCGTATTTGCGATTTCAGGAAGATAACCGATCGTAAAACCGTCAAAATAAGTAACCGCAATCCCCTCATAGGTCACGATTTTCGCGCATCCCTTTATCGTCTTTGGCAGATAATGATTTGTGGCGGTATGGAGCAACTGCTCAATACGCTGCCATCCCTCCTCCTTTTGCTCCGTGATAAATAAATCCTTTTTCCTTCCGCGAAACCGCATGATCTGCCGGATCAGCTCATCCTTATCAAGCGGCGCCTGAATGCCGTTGATGATCTGCTCTCTCCAACAAATATCCCGCAACTGGTAGATCGTCATCATCTCAAGTTCTTCCC
Organism: Roseburia sp.; assembly: GCA_019421345.1. Lineage (GTDB taxonomy): Bacteria > Bacillota > Clostridia > Lachnospirales > Lachnospiraceae > Roseburia. The sequence goes on from JAHZFL010000016.1 coordinate 17,637, forward strand.
TCGCGTAAGACTGAAAGCTCTCCTCTTTTTTCTTCTCCCGATTTAACGTGTATGTATATCGATCCATGCTTCTCTATCCCTCCATCAATAGATTGCAATTTCATCCATTTTCATCGACGCGTCGACCCCGATAATTCCAAAATGAAACTTCCAAAATACGCGCAGCTCATAGCTGACCGGCAAAAACAAGTCCCATATCAACTGCAGTCTGTGTTCTTCCCTATTCGTTTTCTCCTGCGGCAGATATAATAACAACCTTTTTCTCTCCGCACGCATCTGGTAGAGAACGGCATCCGGAAATAAAATCAAAAGCGCCCGCCGAAATATCCTTAAGGAGGAGCCTGTCTGAATCTGGCTTAAGACGAGCGCGGCAAGCCTGCTTCTCTTTTCCGGCTCAATGATACGAAACTCCGCAGCAGCAGCCTTCCAAAAAATTCCTCGCTCCAGTTCCTCCGTCATTTTTCGCATAAATACTTCCTTTTTTGTAAGTCCATGGTACAGGTCTGCATGGAGAATTACATGAAGTGCCGCATCTATCAGATAAGCTTTGAATTCCTGCATATCTTCTTCCTCATTTGCCAAAAGCTCCTGAAAAATATCTGCAAAGCGGAATAATAGATTTAATTCCACCTCATCTGCAGTCACTTTCCTTTCATTTAAGCAGGAAAAGGACTGTTCATAAAACGGACTGAACTCCTTTGCCTGCCGAAAAAACAAATCCTGCTCTCGCTTCCCCTGCTGTTTTGCACGAATAGCAATATCCCATAAAAAATTCAAAGCGCTCCCCCCTTTAAATAAGTCTGCCGACGCACTGATATTCCGAAAAAATCTTTTGTACCTGCGTGACAAGAAAGCTCATAATATCCTCATTCAAATAATGCTCCGGCTCTGCCGGAACAAACTTTAACAGCAATGTCTGTCTGAAATTTCCTACGCGAATTTCATCCAGTATAAATCCATCCATATTATAATTGGCAGCCTCGCAATCCTTTGGCATCTCTGAAATGATCTCAAAATCATGAAACCTTAGAAATTCCTGATATGGAAACGATTCGATCAGTCTTGCCATCTCCGCCTTTGTCTTAATGCTCTTGCGAAACATTTCCGTCAGATTTCCCGCAAAGCTTTCCTTATACTGATTGGAAAGCATCGGATACAGATAATTTTTGCCGTGGTATACCTTATGTACCTGATAAAATTCCCACTCCTTGGGGCGGTCAACCGGACAGGTGATCATCAGATCTCCGTGTACCCTGCGGATATTAGTGATCTCCACATCCGTATTTCTCACAAGATATTCGCACTCTGCCTTTAGTCTGTGCGAAAAAATCTGGTGCTCATAATTGATCTTATCAATCGCCGCGTCCGGGTAAGCGCTTGTCTTCTCACTGATCGTATCTAAATTCCACAGCGGGATCATATTGCTGCGCACCGCCTTGTCATATTCCTCAAAATCAATCCGGATTTCCTCCAGCTCCTCCCGATCCAAAAGCGGCTCGGTCTCCCACAGATAAACATCCAGCAGCTTCATCAGATATGCCTCGCAGACGGTCATCCACGACTGGTCATTCACCATAAAAACATCATAAAGCTCTTTGATAAGATCAAGATAGCACTCATTTCTTTTGACACAAAACACGGCGTCGTACGCCTTCGTCCTTGTCTTTAACACACCGTGGAATCTTCGCTCATCCTTCAGCAGTCGATAAATCTCAGACGCATTTGTCTGAAGAAAAATCGTATACAGCTTTAATGGCTTATGCTCCTGCACCGCAAGCTTCACATCGTGAATGGTAACGGTATGCTCGTTTGTATCCTCCAGCTTCATCGGATACATAAACGAATCAGTAGCATCATAATGTGCGCGGTCCGTCAGCGTCACATAAATGGCGTAGTCGCTCTGCTTGGTGCTTGTCTCATTTAAAATCCGCTCCTCCAACTGTCGATGCGCCTGCTCCTGGTACCGGTATACCTTATTTAAAATATCTCCGACAATTTCCTTATACAGAAGACGCTGCTGCAAATCTTTGATTTCCAGCATTCTCTTTTCAATATACCCTTCCATATCAAACTCGTTCATTGTTCCACCTCCTCCTGCTTTCTGTTTACGGAGCCGTTGCGGTCTGCTGCTGTTGCTGCTCCTTGATGCCTGCCGCCTCAATCTTTCGCTCAACCTCTCCCAGCTTCGCCTCATCCTTTTGTCTTGCGTAAATATCCTTTGCCAAAAGATAATATTTCTTTGCCCCGGCATAGTCTCCCGCCGTTTCACATGCCTGCGCCTGCACGATGTAGGACGCCGCCTCCTCTCCCTGTGCAGTAAAACTTTGAATTTTCTTTTCCGCTGCGGCAATCTTCTCCCGCGCCATGCCCTGCTGCGCTTCATCGCCAAGCGCCTCATAGGTCTGCATCGCCGACTGATAAAAGACCTTTGCGCTCTCATAATCGCCCTGCGCATACGCGGCGTCGCCCTCAGCAAAGTAATTTGCCGCGGAAGTCTCTCTGGCAAGCTTGTTTTTCATTTCCTCATCCTCCGCTGCCTTCTCTGCCTTTTGCTCCTCGTAGAGCTTCTCCAGCGAACGGATCGCCTCCGTCCTTCCCTCATCAAAATAAAGCTTCGTTGCAAGCGCCTTTGCCTCCAGATACTTCTCCTCCGCATTCTCGTACTGTAGGTTTTCTGCAAGTGTATCCCCAAGATAAATATAGTCATAAACAGACAGATAATCGGCAGTCATGGCAAGCCGCTCCTCAATATAACCCTCTCCGAGGTGATCCGCATAGCGCGAACGGATCAACGCCTCACCAAAACCCTTCTGCGCCTCCTGATATGCGCCGTTATCCAATGATTCCTGCGCCGCAAGCACCGCCTCCACAAGCTTTAGGCAATTTCCAAGCTCCGTCTGCATCTTGTCATCCTTTAACTCCTCTGCCAACGTCTGCGCTTCCTTGCAGACCTCTTTGGCACGGTTGTAATGATCCATCTGGATATATTCGATCGTATCGGTATACCCCTTTTGCATTGCCGCAATTTTATCCTGTCTTTTCTGATAGCGCACATACAAAAAAATACCGGCGGTGATCAGCACGGACAGCACTGCCGCCGCTATGACCATGATCCGTTTTATTTTTCTTTTCCGATTCGGGTCTGTAAAAATCTTATTAACAAAGATCACCGCAAACGTATATTTTCCAAAGTCCTGCGGCTGTCTTGACATGAGCAGATCCTCGACCGTATCGACAAGCTCCTGCGGTTTATCCGAAGCGTCTGCAAAGACGTCCTTCATTTCTCCCTCATCAATATGCTCCCAGATGTCTCTTGTATATAATGCCACCGCATCCGCATTCGTCAGCTTTATCTTCTTTGATATGTGCGGATGAAAGTCGCTTTTTTGCCCCAGATAAGTATAAAGATTGTTTCGCTCCTCGTGAGACGCCACCTTATCCTTCGGAAGCTTTTCTTCGTGAACCATATCTGTACTAAGCGACTGGTCAATCGTTTCCTCCTTAATAAAACCATTGCGGTATAAACGCAGCCTGATATTTCCAGCCTGCCCATACCGCAGTTTTACATAATCTGTCAGAACGATTATGACAGACGCCTTTAAGGTTGTCTTGCTTCTTGCCTCCAAAAGAGCTCGATTGGCCGCCTTTAAGCACTTTTTCATCATCCGTCTGCTCATAGACGGCGCCTCGGAAAACACCGTTACTACCGTATCAACCGTCAGCTTTGCGCTCATTGCCTCCAATTGATCATCTATACCGTCCGCTATGACATAGCATGCAAAATCATCTAATTCCACATACCCAAAATAATCTGTATTTTTAAGATCGCTTGCCGCCTCTGAGGTAAATGCCGCCAGAAACTCCGCATTTTGTTTTCTCATCCTAATCTCCATTCCAAAGCGATTTTACAAGGGAAACAGCATGCAGAATCCAGCTTGACCCTGCACTTTGAATTTGTGACGTCTGAACACAAACTCCGGTGTGAAAACTCATAGCTTTATATGATTTTTCACACTAAATGCCACTCCCCATATGTATTAATATTATGCTGGCGTTATCCTTATCCTCACCCATATGGGCGTTGATCTTTTCAATGATCGCCAAAGCCTTCTGCTGACAGCTTCCAGCACCGCCCAGCACTTCCTCGACCTCCTTTGTCCCAAGCAGCTCATAGACACCGTCGCTCATCATCACGACTATATCCGAGGCGTTGAGACTGACCGGAGCGTCAAAGATTTCAATATCCCGAAACTCGTCTCTCCCAAGATAATTATAACGGCGGTGATTTTCCAGCAGGGCAAGCGCGCTCTGGCGCGAGAGTTTCCCCTCCCGGAATTTTTGCTCCGCCAAGACAGCAACCGTATGTCCTGTCGACACTGGCACAAGTGTCCCCTCCCGAAAGACACTGATCCTGACGTTTCCCACCAGCGCATAGTACAGGCAGCTTTCCCGGATCATCACACAGCCAAGACTTGCATTGCCGCGGCTCTCATCCTCTAATGCCTTTAAAATCTCGGTATTTGCACAGCGGAATGCTTTTCTAAAATAATACTGCGGATTGTTAAAGGCATGATAATCACGAAACAGCTCCGTGCAGGTATCAACAGCAAGCTTCGCGGCTATCCGTCCGCCAAACATCTTTCCTGCCCCGTCCGCGAGCGCCGCCATCACGCCGCTTTCGGTCACAAGTGTTCCCACCTGATCCTCCTGCACATCCCTGCTGCCGATTGTCATACAGGTGCCTATATCCAGCCCGCCCGCCTCATCTCTCTTTGGTCTGCACGCCAGCTTAAAAATTTCAAGTATGGCGATCAGCACACCGATGATAAGGATAATTTCATAGGTCAAATCCATCGCTTACTCCATTCCGTTTTTTATTCTTCTTTGTTGTCTCCCATTCCCCACATAAAGTAATTTCCACAGAACGGCACAAAAAGAAAGATTGATTTGCCAAGCTCAATTTTATCATAAGCGCTTAACGTTGCCGGTGCATACACGGCATTTTCATTCAGATACACCAGACCGTTGGAATCTCCCGGCAGCAATACCGTCTCCTTTTTCTTCGGGTCAAATACGATCACCGCATGATTTCTCCTCGAAATCTCATTGTCTCCCAGCACCTGTATATCCATATCGTCTGCGCGGCCGATAAAATTCTTCCCCTGCACTACCTTGTAATCCTTTCCCTGCCTCGGACCCGAAATGCACACGATCCAGCCGCATACCGGCTTTACGTCCTCTCGAAACAGCTCCTCCTCCAAATCTATTTCTGAAGCCTGTACCTCCTTCTTCTCCTTTGTCTCCGTCTCGATATTACAATACGGGCAGACTGTGCCATATCTTTTTTTACTGAATACATGTCCGTTTTGACAACGGATAATATTAGATTCTCCCATCTTTTTCCCATCCTTTTCTTCTATAAAATCTGCAGTCTCGTCAACGCTATATAAATAATATCTCCCTTTTCCAGCCTGCACGGCTTTCCGTAGGAGAGCTTATACTTCTTACCGTCACGCTTTTCGATGCTGACGCCGTTTTTCTCCGAAATATCCTCAATGTACCAACTGTCGCCCGAATAATTAAGTACTGCATGTTCAATGCTGATCATGCTTGCGTAAGTGACCTCGTTTAAATTGATATTTACATGATTTTCACCTACGTCGCGTCCAATCACAAGCCCCGTCTTTCCATAAATATTCCATGACGCAATCTTCGTGTTATCCTCGCTTAAAAGCACAAGCTCTGTGAGCGCTGCAGGCGGCAGCACCGCCTGACTCCATTGTTTTTGTATAGCTTTGTTTTTTGTCTGTTCCTCCCTTGCCGCCGTCCATAAGTGCAGTCCCGCTCCCAAAACTGCCAGTGCGATCCAGTACCAGTTCCTTTTCCAGTCGGTCAGCACAACCAACAAACATGCCATGATCAAAAACAGCGCCGCAATAATTCTGTCTGTCACCTTTGCCATCCTCTACCTCTTAATTCCCATAAACTGCTCGAACAACGCCGTTGTATCAAGCGGATTATCTGTCTCCCCTCCTTGCCCGAACGAAGACCTCTGCCCTGCGGAAGAGCCTTCTTTTCCTGAAGCCTTCTGCGCAAACGGATTCTTCTGTATAAACCAATCAAACGGATTTCCCTGTGCAAACGGATTTCCCTGTGCAAACGGATTTCCCTGTGCAGAGGACGCACCCTGCTGCCTCCCGCTGTTTAAGCGCTTCTCATCATATGCCTTTCTTTTCTGCGGATTGCTCAGGATACTGTATGCCTCGCTGATCTCCCGAAACCGTGTCTCACATGAGACGTCACCCGGATGCGCGTCCGGATGATATTTCTTGGCGAGTCTCCGGTAGCTGTTCTTAATCTCCTCCAAAGAAGCATTCTCCAAAACGCCTAATATCCGATACAAATCTTTAAACTTTTCCATCAGTCCTCTCCCCTCTTATGTTTCTTCCACAGATCCTCGCACCAAGCGTTTCGCAAAGCCCTGTGGAAGAAACATATTTTTAAAAAGGCACGTCCCCATCAGACGTGCCTTCCGGCTTGATCAACGGAAAGCCTTAAGCTCCTACATATCCGCCTTCGATTTTTACGAGATTCAGCTTATCCTTTTTCTGTTTGATCACGATATGAAATGTACCCGCACCGGCTTCATTTCCGTAGCTTTCTTTGTATGCGATCACAAATGCGCGCGGAAACTCATACTTTCTCTCTACGATCCCTGCCTCTACGATCTCCACCGTCACCTGACGATATGCAGCCGCACTTTCCGCCGGAACAACTGACCAGAGCGCCAGTTGTCTTGTGCTGTCAAACGGATCTCCGTCTGTCGCGACCAGAATCTTTCCGGAGATCTCCAGCTCACAGCCGACATCCTTTGTTCTCGCGTTGGAATCCGCCGGTATATTGGTTCTGTATTTTACCTTCTGCACACATTCCTTGGAAATCTCAATACTTTCCTGTCCCTCAATTTTCACGATTAATGACATGCTTTTCCCTCCTTACTGTCCAAATCCGCCTTCTATGGTCATACGGTCTGTCAGATCCTTCTTCTGCTTCACATGAAGCAAAAACATACCCACACCGCTCTCATCATCCTGCTCCTCCTCATACTCCAGGACAAAAGCATTCGGAAGCGTAATCTGGCGCACGATCTGCCCTGCCGCCACAACATCAATCTGCACTTTTCTGTAGCAATCGGCAGAATCACTCGGCACAAGACTCCACTTTGCAAGATTTAACGTAGAATCCTCCGCCTCCGCTCCAAGAGAAAACAGCATTTTCCCCCGAATGATCAGACCAACACCATTGTCTGTCGCTCTCGCATTAGAATCCTCCGGAATCACGGAATCGAACTCTACGCCCGTAATACATTTCTCACTCAGATGCACCGGACCGGAACCATCAATTTTCATTCTGAAACCCATAGATTTTTCCTCCATTCATGTTTATTGGTTTATGATATATTTGAAGTCAAACGATTGATTTGAACTTCCAGATTTCTTGGACTTCCGTGGAAGGAAATCGTAAGCTCGCATACGCCATTTGCCTCATCAATGATGTACTCCAAGTTGTCTCCCTCTGTGATGATCGCATTCACGCAGTCCTTTTTCGCCATCCACTTGCTTTTCTGGCTCTGCGGATTATTGGAGAAAAAGCTCTTGATATTATCCTCCTTAAAGTCTCCCGTCACATAGCGGAGCACCCGCTCAATGTAAGTCGTCACCTGTGTTTTATATACAGGCTCAAACGAGGATGTCTCCGTGTCATACAAAAGATTTCTCGCCTTATACACCGTTATATTCGTGATCGTCTCTCCCTGCAGGGATGCATTCTCAGAAGCAAATATCCAGCCGAAATTCTTTTGCGTGATCTGAGACTTAATGCTGTTGGTGAATCCCGTAATTTCTTTTGGCATCGTCGTGTATGCCAAAAGCGCGTTATTTCCCGCCTCTATGTCAAAGCGTACACCGGGAAGCTCCAGATCTGTCACCGCCCTTGTCCTGCTGAAATGATCCTTCAAAAACTCCGGACACTGACAGGCTGCCCGAAATCCGGCAGCAACATATGCGCCGTTGATGTAGACGCCTTCGATCCAAAGACGCATAATATCCTCTTTTGCATCTGACAGTTCCGCCACGTTATTCTCCGAAACCTTCATTTTGCTGTCGAGCACAACGCCTGATTTATTTTTCGGAATCACGGTAAAATTAGGGAGTACGGGAATCGCAAATTCACTAAATGACTTTCCGATCAGAGGCGCACATTTTTCAATCGCTTTTTCCACACCCTCCGCCGCGATTGCGTTAAACGTCGTCTCCTCACGGTTTTCAAACGAAAAGAATGTCTCTACCCGATAATCCTTAAATACATCGAGCAATGTCCCAAGCGAATCCATACCGTACACATCACTGCTCGCCTTCTTGACATTTCCTTTGAACCGCTCCCTTTGAATCTTGTTCGTCACATTCTGATTCCATGCCACATTCGGATAAATCGCATACCAGATCGTGTCCTTAAAATTATTCTTGCCGTTTGTGGTATTCAGATAAGTGATCAGTCGGGGCAGATTCGAGCTTTTTGCCAGCATTTCCGGAGAGATATTGGCAACCACAAGAGCCGGACGCATCCCCTTGCTCTTTGTCTTATACTGGTCAAAAAACATTCTGATTCCGAGAAGCTTCTCCATCAGCGGCTTTACCACTTTGATAAAGTTATCCTTCGAGGTACGATAAAACTCCAAATAGCTGTTATAATTAGCAACCTCCGTATCCACATCGATCTCCGACTGCTGTGTGGAGGTCAACGGACAAAAGGTTCGGACTACAAGACTTTGCACATAATCGTTCGTCTCGCTGTTAAATGCTTGATAATCCTCCTTGATGACCTCCATCAGTCCGGTATTCACATTGTCATCCAACGTTGCAAGCGCCGTCACATCTGTCTTTGGGGCTTCCAAAACCTTAAGCTCCCCTTTTTCTCCCAACGACAAATATCCGGGAACGATCGTCTGACCGTTTTGCTGCTGCTCTGCGCTGCCTAGCAGCAATCTCGTCTTAATATCCTCAATTGCCAGCGGGAGCATCGCCATAATGTTGTTATAATTTTTACTTGCATCCTCAAATAAAAGATTTAATTTATCCCCAACATCAAGCTTCTGTGGGTCTCCTTCCTCCAGTTCCTCATACTTCTTATAATTATACTGAATCTCTTTTCTTACCTGTTTAATGTCGTCCATCACCTTTTTCGGCGAAATAATCTCAAGCAGCTTCTCAAATTCAAACTCCACATTTAACAGTCCCTGTGCTTTTCTCGACTGCATGACCGTAAGCACCGCTTTTTGGAAATTTTCCGATTCATTAATAGAAATCGGCGTAAGCATCTGCTCCGGTATACTCTCTGGCTTCTCCAACGTATATTTCACTGACTGAGAGCCCGCATCAAAAAATGACCATACGACAGGCTTGAACTTCTGTTCCACCTCCTCGTAGCTATAGCATTCCAAATGCTGGTTAATCTCACGCATTCTGTCATCATCCAGGCTGTCAATTCCCTTTACGTCCCCCACTAAGGTCAGTAGGTCCTGCTCCTGCGGATTGATCACATCCAAAAGCAGAGTTCGGTTTGTCTGACTTATCGTTTCCATATTTTCCTCCATTTCCTTATCTTTTATCTCAACCGTGCTGTTTTATAAAACAGACGATTTCAACTCCTTATACTGAAAGGTCAGCTCGCTGATCTCATCCTCAAAGGTAATGTCCACCTTCGCATCAAGAGGCAACTGGTAGCTTTTCTTTTTCATCAAAATCTCCCGATTCTTCATGATCGTACAGTCTGAATTATTTGTAATGATCAGGTTCCGGTTTGCTCCCGGCTTAAAATAAATCATGCCTGCCCCCGCAAATTCCTCGGTAACGTCACAGCTTTCCAAAATCTCTTTCATCGAAATAACCCTGCCTGACGGAAGACGAAACAGATTAAATGACAACGGCGGAATGTCATATCCTGACGCAGTTCTTGTCACATAGATATTTAGCTTGCCCACATAGCTGTATTTGCTCGGCTCCGGGCGCTCCTCCGCCGGAAGCGGTATCGGCTTTTTCCGGTTGTTCCTTATTAGAATTATCACTATTGCAAGAACGACTGCGGCGGCGGCCGCTATCATCCCATACGGCGGTTTCGGCTTTTGGGGAAGCAGCGGCGCCCCCTCAAGCTCGCATGTCAATTCCCGATCACCTATCACATTGACAGGCATTTGCGAATAGTCAAACAGGACTGTAACTTGGTTTTTCTCTTGAACAGGGAATTTTATTTCTGCCTTTCCTTTCTTCAAAGAAATCTCTTGTTTATGCCCATTTACCGATAGGTTTAATGGGCTATATTGAAAAACCTCCTCGGTCCATAGCCGAATCTCGCGGTTATTCTCATCATAGAACGAATAGGTGACATTCGCGGTACGCTCATAATACATCGCGTCCTCTGCCTCCGGCTGTTCATCCCGATAAACAATATCTGCCTTCGGCTGCACACAATATTCCGAAATGATATTAACTCTCACCTGATGTCCATCCGTTCCTTCAAAGCCAAGCTCCACCTGAGCCTCCCATGGATTTGTCATTTCAATCAGAGAATATCTTTCTCCATTGACCTGTCCGGCGTCATCTGCCTGAAAATTTGCGGTCAGATTCCTAATCGGAGCCGTACTTGTCAACAGCACCCTCACCTTATTGGCATGGGCATAAGGCAGCTCCACAGAGACTGTCTCAGGCTTTCCGTCAGCTTCAATCAACGCGGCCGTCGATTGCTTAATTCCTAAATCCTCCGTCAATATCGTATCGATCGCCTTCTGTATCTCTACTGCCTGCGGCGTATGAAAGGAATCTCCACCGGTATGCTCTGCTGCCGAAAAGATAAAATTATCCCTATCCTCCATGTCATCGCCTAAGCCGATTACATGTATCCTGGCTCCAAGCTCCTGTGCCTGCTGCATCGCACCTTCGTATTGCTGTACGGATGCCTCTGTCTCCTCCGATGACTGCAGGAATATCTCGCCGTCTGAAAGCAAAACCACATGCCCTCCCTGCGCCTTATGCTCCGCGAACATCTCAATAGCACTGCTTAAGCCCGCACCCGCGTCACTGTACCCCGTATATTCTACTGTCTCAGCTTTATCCATGACCTGTTTCCGTCCGTCTGCCGAAACAAAATCAGCACTGGCAGCAATCCCCGCATTGTAAGCAACAAACCCCACCTGATAATCCGACGGCAGAGAATAAATCAACTGTGCTATACTATCAATCGCAAGACGCTGCGGATCATTGGTCTTCATGCTTCCGCTGGCATCTAAAACAAAAACAATAAATTTCCCGTCGGGCAGCTCCTCGGCATAGGCATGAGACGGTGTATAAACAGCGATCATCAGCAAGAATGCTGTCAGATAAAAAAATCGGCGAAACGTCTCTCTGTACGTTCTTCTCATTCTTTATCTTCCTTTGTAGTTTTATGTTTGTAAAAATTCTATCATTCTTGTCATTTTTTGTCAATAAACGAATTTATATTTCTTATCTTTTAGCTCTTTTTACCATTTAAACTACTTTTTTAGACAATATCAGCTCTTTTTTTGTGTATATTGTATATTTTGTTGAGAAAAATTCTACAAACAACTATTTTTTAACTAGGTCTATACTGCACCTCGCAGACCAACGTTTTCACTGAAAAAGGACATTTCCCTAAAATTTCTTTTAGAAAAATGTCCCGTTTTTCTGTTTTTTTCAAAAACTGCTGCCTGCAATATTTCACAAATCCGTGTTTGTATATTTCCGCCGATAATGCTAAAATAAATATCAGGAAGCTTGCAGACATGCAAAGGAGGTTATGGATATGAATGAAAAGCTGTATAAAACGGTAGGCGGTATCGGCGCTGCCAATCTTGCAATCGGAATCTGCGTTCTGATCGGCGGAATCACTTCCGGTATTCTTCTCATCGTAAACGGCGGCAGACTGCTGAAGCAAAAATCAAACATTACGTTTTAACACGCTTCGGAAAAAATAATTTCCAAAGCAGGAATACTCCTGCCAAAAATCCCAGGACGGAAAACCCAACACTTTGAAACCAGAGCAGCTCAAGGCTGCTCTTTTCTGCTACAAATAACTCCGCCATATCGTTTTGCAATTTCAAAAAGCTCTGCTCCAGTTGATCAAAATCTGACCACTTTCCCGGAATCAGCTCCATCCAGTAGGGCGCTTCCAAGAAATCGTACCGCAGACAGCTCCCCTCTAAGCCATAGCCTGCCAGAAACTGCTCCGCAGTCCTGCCCTTTGTCCGCTGCGCTTCTGCCGCAATCGTCACACGCCCGAAAGCCGCCTCCCTGGAATTATTTTCTATAATGACAAGCTCCGCAGGTTCCTTTAAAATGCCGCGCACCGTATAGATCTCTCCCTTGTAGCGCAACCTGTTTCCTGCCGCACGGCGGGTTCCAAACAGCTCCTGTGCCGTTTTCTCCCCGATCAGACAGCCGTTTTCTCCTGTTTCACCAAGCAGCTGCCCCTCCGGCAGCAGCAGCGCCGGCGAGCCGCAAAATTCTAGGACATTCGTAAAAACAGTGCCCGTCCCATGCTCATTTGTCACACTTCTGTTCTTATATTCCTGCCAGGCAACAAAGTCGACCGCATCCTCTGCCCGCTGCTGCGCATCGCGGATTGCCTGTGCCACGGCGCCGCTCATCGGCTCATTTTCAAAAAGAATGCTGATATTTCGCTGGAGATCATGCGCCTTTTGCATTGACAAGCCCGACAACACGATGCAGACGCACGCCGTAAGAAGAACCGCCGCCCACCTGACTGCAAACAAACGCTCCTCCCCTTCTATCCGGCGTTTCATGGCTTTTGCAGGCGCACCTTGCTGCCTGCATCAATGTAGCGGCTGGAATCGACGATCACCTGCGCGTCTCCCCCCAGCGCCCCCTCACCAATCGCCGCATACGAATCATTTTTATCCAAAAGCTCCACCTCAATTCTTCTTGCACGGTATTCCTCACCGAGCACCGTCTCCACCTGCTCTGTCACATAAACATAGTATTGTCCGTTTTCTTCATGCAGCGCCGTCACAGGAACTGTACTCGAATGAAGCAAGGCCTCCTGCCTGATCTCCATAGACAATGCTTCTCCCAGACGAAATTCCTCCGCCGCCTCGGCCTTCATCCGTACCGTCACCAGCCCATTTCCATTCTCCAGCGTTTCGATCGCATCGACCTGAAAGCTGCCGCGCTCCTTTCCATCCTTCTTTAATACGACTGCATCTCCTACTGCCGCATAATCAAGCTCATCCTTCTCAATTTCCGCCGTATAGTAAAAGCCCGCAGAGGTATCTGTGAGCGTCACTGCCGCCGTGTCCGTCGTCCTTTGTCCTGTCTGAATGTAAACCTCCGTGATCATCCCCGCCTGGGGCGCCACAAGCTTTCCGCCGGCCTCCTCCAGCTCCAGAAGCTTCTTTTTCTGACGCTCCAGCTGCGCCAGCTTAATCTCATTGATCGCGGCGGACGCGCTCCCTGCCTGTTCTTCCCCCGCGTCCTCCACTGCACGCTGCGCCTTGCGCAAAATATCCTCCTGCTGTAAAACGGCAGCGTGATAGGCACGCTGTGCCGCTTCCGCCGCTGCCTGAAGCTCCAAAAGCTGTAGAAACTGTTCGTCTGTCGTCTGCCCCGGCAGCGTCGCTGCATAGCCGTTATATTGCTCCTGCGCCCGCTTAAGTTCCGCTGCCGCTGTCTGCAGGGAAATCTCACTTTCCTTTGCCGCCTGCTCATAGTCCTCTTTCGCGCGCTCCTGTGCCTGCTGTGCTTTTGCTTCCTCCTTTTTCTGCGTTTCCAAAAGCTCCTGATTTGTCAGATGAAGGATCTCCCACTCCTCCTCCAGCTTTCGCTTCGCCTCCGCCAAATCCCCCGGATCAAGCTCCGCGAGCACCTCTCCGGTCTCTACCTTCTGACCTTTTTTCACATGTACATTTTTAATGAGAAGCCCCGCCTCCGTCTGCACGGAGGTCTCAAGCTGTGCCTCGATGACTCCCTCGCCGTCGACAATGTGCTCGATGCGCTTTGCCGAGGGAGACTCGACCAAAACCTCCGCCACGGTGAGCGACGCGCTGATGCGCGAGAGCACGGTAAAGATGCAGATGACCGCCATTACCTTTATCAGTATCCGCACCGCGTGCCTGCTGATTCCTTTCTTTTCTGTCATTTTTACCTCCATGCGCACATTTTTCACCTTTTTTATTCTTTGATCGCGGATGCGACAATCCCTGCCTCTAAATATTCCTGCCCCGAGAAAAACAGCAGCAGCACCGGAAGCATTGCGACAAACGATGCGCACATCACGAATCCGGCGCGCTCCGGCGATATTTCCGGCAGATACAGCGCCAGCGGCCAGAGCTGCTTATTTTTCAAAAAAATAAGCGGGCGCTCCACCATGCTCTGACATTCCAGGAATTGCAGCATCATGGCGGAAAAAATCCCGGATGAACCGACCGGAACGCCTACTTTTAAGAAGATCCCAAGCTCTCCCGCCCCGTCGATGCGCGCCGCCTCCAACAGCGCGTTCGGCACACTGGAAAAGAAGCGGTACATCACAAACACCGGAAGCGTCTGGAAGATTCCCGGAAGGATCACCGCCGCAAGGGTGTCTAACAGCCCGAACTTCTTAAGCACCAGATATTCGGAGAGCATCGTCACCTGAAACGGCATGATCATCAGAAGAATATAGCACCAGAGAATTGCCTTTCTGCTGGGAAATCGGTACTGTGCCAGCCCCCACGCACAGGGAACTCCAAACAGAAGCCCCCCCGCAAGTGTCTCAACCGATATGCGCTGTGTGTTCCAGAACATCTGGAAAAATTCAGGCGAATCCAAAAGCAGTTCCACAAAATTCCGCAGTGTCGGATAATCCGGGAACAGCCTCAGACGGACAAACCCCTCCTGACCGCCCAAAATAGGAGCGATCCAGCCATACAGCTCCGCTTCCCCGGTGATGCTCCCGCTAAAAAGTATCAGAACCGGAAGCACCGCCAGCATCCCCACTGCAAACAGCATGACCGCTATGATCGCGTGAGCAAACAATTTTTTCAAGAGCGTTCCTCCTTGTCCCAGAATTTCCAAAGCAGCCCCATGATGCCTGCCGCTGCAAGGGCGAGAAGCATCGCGCCCGCTGCGAGCTTATCCATTGACAGCTCCAAAAACCAGTTATTAAACAGATGCTGCAGCAGATAGATATTTTCCTGCGGATAGCTGCCCGCAAGCATCCACGCCTCGCGGAATACCTTAAAGGAGTTGACGATCGCAATGACCACGATCATAAAGGTGACCGGTCTGAGGTAGGGCAGAAGAATGTGAAACAGCAGCTCCCGTCTGCCAGCCCCGTCCATCGCCGCCGCCTCCAGGATTTCCTTTGGCACAGCGTGCAGTCCTGCCAGCCAGAGCACCACATGATACCCCAGATTTTTCCAGATATAGCAGCAGACCAAGACGCCAAAGGCTGCGCCGCTGTTCATCCAGTCCACCGGCTCTGTGATCCCCGCCAGTATTCCATTGAGCGCTCCCCTGCCATCCAGCAAAAGCTGCCATAACAGAACCGTCGCCGCAGACGGGATCACAAAGGGGATCAGATACAGATTTTTCAGCCACGTCAGGCGGCACAGCTCCCGTATCCCAAGCGCCACGAGCAGCGAGAGCGCCAGCAGGCAGGGAATGCAGGTCAAAAGAAACCTTCCCGTATTTTTTGCCGCCAACTGAAACGCCTCGTTTGTGAGCACGGTGCGGTAGTTTGCCAGCCCGACAAAGCCATCGCCCAGCGCGGCACAGACACTTCGCCGCATCACATCGAGGAACGGTACGAGATAAAACAGCAGCACGCCCGCGAAGCCCGGCAATACAAAATAGAATCCCGTATACTTTCTTTTCATGCCAACTCCTGTTTTATTCTGCCAGATACAACTTCACCTTCTGACTGATCGCGCCAACCGCATCCTCCAGCGAAGTCTCGCCCAGCACATAGCGCTCTGCCTCATCCAGAATAAACTGCTCCATGACCTCGTCCGTCGGCGCAGGCGTATCCACGCCCTCGAGCAGCTTTTCAAAGGCGTCGCATACCTCCTGCGTCATATGATTATAGTTCAGACTTACCAGCTCGCCTTCCTCATTCGACATAGCGAGGGCGACAGTGCTCTCCACACCGTACAATTCGATGCTCTTTGCACAGAGCTCCTGCCATCCGGCACGGTTGACAGGGTAACCGGTATCGTCCGTGCTGCCCGCTTCCTTTCCAAGCAAGGTAAGAATAAAGTCCTTCGCTTCCGGCTTTGCCGTACTGCTCATGCCAAGCTCCAGATACGGCACAAAGCCGTGCACCTGATCTGCTGCGAACAGCCCGTAGCTTCCGCCCATCTGCTCGGTGACCTCCAGAATATCCGCCAGATTCGACATACTGCTCGCCGTGTCAAGCCCCATCCGGTTTTCCTTCATGAGGATCCCAAGCGCCGCACTTCCCGCAGTTCCGATCAATTCCTCCCCGCTTTCCGCGCCTGACGCATCTTCCTTGTGATTGTCTACTGCATAAATTCTTCCCGCCGCGTCAAGCCATTCCGTCAGTCCTTCCTCATCCAGACCGTTCTCCGTAAACCAGCCCGCGCCGCTCGTCTCATACATTGTCTGCAACAGTTCCCGCGCCGTCTGTGGCGGAAGCATATTGGCGTCCGGGTTCTTTGCTTTTTCCGTCTCCATGAAATCCGCCAGACCGGGCAGGGATGCTCCTGCCGCTACCGCCTCTGGTTCACCCAGTACAAGTCCTACATAAAACCTCGCCGGGATCCGGTAACAGCCGTCCGCGCCGCGGTATGCGCCAACCACATTTTCAAAAACACCATCCTGCGCGCTGACCGCATCCACGACCTCACTGATGTCTGCCAAAATCCCTTTTTCAATATAGCTGTCTGCCGGAAGTCCATCCAAAACCAGCACATCCGGCACATTTCCCGCCAGAAGCTCCGTGTTCAACGCTTTGACGGCATCCTCCGCCGTCACGCCGTCCTCCCCGGTCATTCCAATCTGTAAATTGACAAAAACGTCCGGGTTCTGCTTCTGGTACAAAAGAATCCCCTGCCGCAGCAGCGAGGAGTCGCGCAGCGCATAGACACGCAGCTCCTTTTCCGGCACAGCCGATACAGTCTCGTCATAGTGATAGCGCAGAATCTTATCTCCGTCAGAGCCAATGGCGTGCAAAAGAATATCTTTTTCCCCTGCCATCACAAGAGAGACAAACTGCATTCCCCCCGCTTTCAAAGAGCTCAGGTCTCCCGAGACAAGCTGCTCGCTCACACTTCCGCCTATACGGTGCGTATAGATACCGTCCGTATTGACATAAAGAATGTCATCCTGCTCCATACCCGCGCCAAACATCAGCGGAAATCCCTCCGTGGAGCTGCTGTGCGCCAGCGATGCGTTTTTTAGAATGACCTCCGAAAGCACATCGTCCGGGGAAAGCTCCTCTCCATCCGCCGTTCCATAAATGCGGATCCCGCTCTCCGTCACACAGAGCAGCTTATCACCCACCACGCCAAAATAGGAGACTTTCTCGTCGCAGGATAAGGTTTTCGTGCAGGCGCCAAGCGCCGGGTCGATCCAGAGTATCGTACCTTCCAGATCCTGCCCGATCAGGTTGCCGCCGGAATCAAAAGCAAGCTGCCGCAAAATATTCTCAACGCCATCCATCTGCGACTCGGGTAATTCCAGCGGCACAGACGTCACGGTCCCGTCCGGCATGATCGTCTTTAGCGCCAGCCGTTCGCCACCCTCGACGTCCATAAAATAACCCACAGCCACCACAGTTCCATCCGGTGCGATCGCGGTTCCGCTGAGCCATGCGGTGTTTAACGGGGATGAAAGCTCTGTCGTCTCAAAGCTTTCTCCACTGTCTTTTGAGCAGAACAGATAGCCCTTTTCTGCCTCTGCCTGTTCTGCCAGAACAGCAATACTTCCGTCCGCAAGCTTTCCCATCGCATGAATGTCTACATTCTCCTGCGGCAGCACAAGCTCCGATTCCATAAAGCGCCCCTTTGCGCCGCTCCCCTGCGCCTCCTGCTCCCCGGGCGCCTCCATCCCCGTATTTTCCAGTGTTTCCGTTTTATTTCCGCAGCCCGCCAGCATCCCGGCAATACAGCAGAGTGCAAGCGCCGTGCGCAAGATCCGTTTGAATTTCATTGGTGTTTCCTCCTTTTCTGCTACCAGAATACCAGAAGTTCCTTTAAGCTTTCTTTAAAAGAGCCTTTAATTTTCTTCCGGTTTTAAAGACTTTTTTAAGACAGTTATGATAAGATAAGAACACAATGGCAAAAGGAATGACTGACTATGAAAATACTGCTGATCGAGGACGATAAGAACCTCTGTGACATCTTAAAATTTCAGTTGAACCAGGAAATGCACGACGTGGACGTCTGCCATGACGGCAGGGACGGACTGGACTTATTTTTGCAGGACGCATACGATCTGGTTCTGCTCGACCGTATGCTCCCGACGATGAACGGGCTGCTCGTCCTGAAAAAAGCGCGGGCGCAGGGTATTCACACGCCCGTGATTCTGATCACCGCGCTCGGTGAGCTCTACGACCGGATCGAGGGGCTGGACACCGGGGCGGACGATTATCTCGTCAAGCCGTTTGCGTTTGAGGAGCTTTCCGCCCGCATCCGCTCCCTTGGCAGACGCACCGGGAAATATGAAGAAAATGATCTGCTCTGCTTCGGCGACCTCTCCTACGACGCCGCGCTCCGTTCGCTCCGTGGTCCGGCGGGGAGCATCCGCTTATCCGGCAAGGAGGGACGACTGCTTGAGGTCCTGCTGCGCGACGCCGGAACCCTGCTGCGCCGCATGGTGATTCTCTCACGCGTATGGGGCGCGGACGCCCCCGTCGAGGAGGGCAATCTCGACACCTATATCCATTTCTTAAGAAAACGGCTCTCTCATGTGGGCAGCACGGTTTCCATCGCCACGACGCGCGGGATCGGCTACCTGATGAAGGAAACGGCAGAGGAGTAATCTATGTTCCGAAAGCTTCACACACAAATGACCTTATTTTTTACGCTCGTGATCAGCGTCTCCATCCTGCTGCTCGTCTCGCTCTGTCTGTTTATCTCCGAGAGCAGCTTAAAGGAAAATGCGTCGGCGTCTTTTTTGAAGGAACTGAATACCATGATCATTCATTTGCAGAGCCAGTCCGCCATTTCCCTGCAATGGCAGATGCAGCTTCAGGCAGACAGCCATTTTCTGATCTATTTCTATGACAACGGAAACCCGCTCTACACACAGCGTTTTTTCTCAGATGACGCCTTAGACGCCCGCATGGAGGAGGTGCGTCTGCACGCCGAAGAAAACTGGCATTTACAGCTTGACCGGACTTCCTCCTCGCTTCTGCCCGTGCACTACGAGTTTTCTTACTCGGATGACAGCGGTGATTATTATGCGTCGGTCGGAACCATCCCAAAAAACGGCGGCACACTCGGTTTTGTCCTTCTGTTTCCGCTGACAAAGCTGTCGGAGCAGATCGTCAGACAGCGTCTGCTGTTTGGCGGCTTAAGCGTTGCCGCCATCGCCGTTCTGTTTGTGTTCTGCCGCTATTTCACCGGACGGATGCTGCTTCCGGCGGAGGAAAGCCACCGGAAACAGATCGATTTCGTCTCCGCCGCCTCCCACGAGCTGCGCGCACCGCTCGCGGTCATTCTTTCCGGCACGGAGGCTCTCTCTAAGGTTTCCTCAAAGGAAGATCACGCGCATTTTCTCACGCTGATACAGCAGGAGATCCTGCGGATGCAGCACCTTGTGTCCGATCTTCTGTTTCTCGCGCGCTCGGATTCCAACCGCCTGCCCATGCACCGGCAGGCTTTTCAGCCGGATCTGCTCTTGCTTGACGTTTACGAGCAGTTTTCGCCGCTTGCGCGCAAAAAGGGACTGTCCCTTCAGCTTGATCTGCCAAAGGAACAGCCCCCCTCCTGCGTGTGCGACCCGGAACGGCTCACACAGCTATTTACTATTTTACTGGACAATGCGCTCTCCTATACGCCGTCCGGCGGCAGCGTCACACTGTCTCTGTCCGTGTCGGACATTCCGGCGCGCGCCGTGTTCCGGCGGCAAGAGCTTTGCTTCTGTGTCTCCGACACTGGGCCGGGCATCCCCGACGACTGCAAGGAGCGTATCTTTGAGCGCTTCTACCGCACAGACACCGCCCATTCTGACAAGCAGCATTTCGGTCTTGGGCTCTGCCTTGCAAAGGAAATCGCGGACGCGCACCACGGAAAGCTGTGGGTGACGGACAGCCCCTCCGGCGGCGCGTGCTTTTCGTTTCACCTGTATGTATGAAGAATAAGAGACGCGCTTCGCGATCCGCTCTTATGTCAAACAAAAGATTGATACGCACAAAATATATTGACACCGTATACGATACCACATATAATGTAATCAGGAGGTATAAAAATGTCCAAATGGGAAAAACTGATAGCACACATATGCAATTTATCAAAAGACCTCCGGTTTGATGAATTGCGAAAAGTATTAGAAAGCTATGGATATGAAATGAACGCCCCGAGAAGCGGGAGCAGCCATTATACCTTTCGGAAACAAGGCTGTATGCCAATTACAGTACCAAAGCATGAACCTATCAAAAAGGTATATGTGGAAATGGTAAAGCAGATTGTAGAAAAGGAGGAACACAAGGATGAATACTCTGAATGATTATATGGCAATGTCCTATCGGATGGAAGTTATTGAGGATAAGGAGGAAGGTGGCTTTGTCGTTTCTTATCCCGATCTCCCCGGCTGCATTACCTGCGGTGAGACAGTGGAAAATGCCGTGGCTAATGCACTGGATGCCAAGAGGGCATGGCTTAAGGCTGCGATTGAAGAAGGAATCGAAATCCATGAGCCGGACAGTCTGGAGGATTATTCCGGTCAGTTCAAGCTGCGACTCCCCCGCAGCCTGCACAGGGCATTGGCAGAACACTCACAAAGGGAAGGCATCAGCATGAATCAGTATTGTGTATACCTTCTTTCCAGAAACGACGCAATGTATGCGAAATAAAAACTCCCGGCGGCAGGAATCCCCCCCCCACACCGCCGGGTTTTCAATATCTTGACCATCTGCTATTTCTCTTTCATCTGCGCCGGATCCTGCGCTTAACAGCTCCTCCTCACAGCACAAGCTCTGTTACCCTCGTACATACCCGCTCCAAAAGCTCACGGTCATGGCTGATCACAACAAGCCCGATTTCACGGGCACTTGCTTCTTTTAACAAAAAATGCCAAATCTGGCTCTGCGTAATCAAATCCAGCATTGTGCTGATCTCATCGGCGATCAGAAAACGCGTCCCCTCGCCGAGCGCCCTTGCAATACAAAAGCGCTGAAGCTCTCCGCCGGAGAGCTCCCCGGGGTAACGCCCCAGCCAGTCCTCCACGATTCCGAGTCCCCTCACAATCCGCTCATCGACCTGATTTCCCTCTGCCAGTACCCTGTGCATTTTCATACGCGGGTTTACCGCCTGCTCGGGATGCTGCCAGATCATCTGCACCGGACAACATCCCTCCTGTGGAAGGGGCTGTCCGTCCAGCAAAATCTGCCCCGCAGACGGTTTTCGGTACCCCGCCAAAAGCTGTCCAAACGTCGTCTTTCCTCTGCCGCTTTGCGCAAAAATTCCCACACGCTCATGGCTCTCTGCCATAAAATCCACGCACTCAAGCACATTCTGCTTTGCTCCGGGATAACGGTAGGTAATCTGCTTTGCCTCTAACCTCATAGCTCACTCCATTCCAAAGCATCCCAACAAATCTCTCTTTCGCAGATAACTGCTTCACTGTTATGATTCCTGCAAGCCGGTCCTTGCATAGCGCACACACCGCACAAAACCGCCGCGCACGCCAATCATCGGAATCTCTCCCGCGCACAGCCCGTCAGCTTGCGGACAGCGCGGCAAAAAAGGACAGCCCTTTGGCATATCCCCGGCATACGGCTGCGTGCCGGGCAGCGCCTTAAACCCATGCTCCGGCAGCGCACGATAAAGCGCCCTTGTATAAGGATGGCGGAGCAGGCTCTCATCCTTAAAATCCTCTGCCCGCGCCGCCTCGACCGTTGTCCCCGCATAAAACACAAGCACCCGGTCTGCCGCAGTCAGCGCCAGCTTCAAATCATGCGTGATCAAAAGGACACCGTTTCCCTCATCCGCAAAGCTGCGAAAATCTTCCATCGCCTTTGCGGCAAGTGAAAAATCCATGCCGGTCGTCGGTTCATCCGCGACGATCAGCTTCGGCTCACTCATCAGCGCCGTCATTAACAGCACCCGCCGCGCCATACCTCCCGAAAGCTCAAACGGATACTGCTGCTCCACCTCTTTTTCCAGACCATACCTTCCAAACAGCCTTTGCATTTTCTCTCTCGCCGCCGCATCCCGCCTGCCATTTAATATTTGCCTTCCGGTTTTCATCAGAGGATCGAGATAGGAAACGCCCTGCGGGACAAGCGCAAGCTCCCTTCCGCGCAGTCTCTCTATATCCTTTGGAGACAGACGCGTCCCCCGATAAAAAATATCACCGGACACCTCCGCGTTTTGGGGAAGAAGTCCAAAGACGGCATGCGCGAGCAGACTTTTTCCCGAACCGCTGCTGCCGACAACGGCAACCACTTCTCCCTGCCGCACCTCCCCGCACAGATCCGAGATAACGGAAAGCTTTCTTTTTCTTGTCGAACCCGCCTCATATTGCGTAAAGGAAATCGTCAGCTTTTCAAACCGAAGTATTTCCTCCTGCTGTTGCCTTTGTGCCATACCGCTCTCCCCCTGCCCCTTCCTCAACCTTTTTTACTCCTGCGCACCTGCGGGACTAAGCAGCGTGCGCACGCCGCTTCCGATGCGGTCAAACAATACCACAACGAGTACAAGCGACAGTCCCGGAAAAAGCGCCAGCCACCATTTTCCCGTGCTCAGGTACGCCATACTTTCCGATAAGATCATCCCGATCGCCGGCTTTTCCGGCAATAGCCCAAAACCGAGAAATGTTACGCTCGCCTCATGTAAGATCGCATGCGGAAACATCACGAGCAATCCCGCAAAAAGCTGCGGCAGTATCTGCGGGAAAATATGCGTCTTGGCAATGTACCACGGACTTTTCCCAAGCTGCCTGGCAATGCTGATATAGACCGACTCCTTCATCTGCAGCATCTCCGCGCGCAGTACGCGGCATAGCCCCGGCCAATGTGTAAGCGCCACACCAAGCGTTACACCCCAAACCCCCTTTCCAAGCGCATACGATATCAAGATCAGCAGCACAATATGCGGCACGCCGAGCATCAGATCGATCAGCCATGTGACTGCCGTGTCCGCAAACCTTCCAAGCACGACCGCCGCCGTCCCAAGCAAAAGCGCCATAAGCGCACTGACAAAGGACGCGAGAATGCCGATAAAAACACTCGTGGATAACCCCTTTAGCGTGCGCGCCAGCATATCTCGCCCCATCCAATCCGTTCCGAAAAGATATGGTATACACGGCGTAAGATTTTTTCTGGAAAAATCCGCAGCAATGGCGCGCTCTCCAAGCAGCGCCCCCGCTGCTGTAACCATAAACAAAAAAAGCGCCGCGCACAGCAGCCAAAAATATGTTTGTCTCCGCATATTTTTTCCGCCTGCCCGCGCATGCTCCTTTTTTCTCTTATCCATGACTTTGCCCCCTCCTTATCCGCGGGTCTACAGCACCATACAATAAATTGGCAATGAGATTTCCGCAAAATACAAACAGAGTGCTGATCACGGTGATCGCGAGCAGCAGCGCCACGTCACTGCCGATTCCCGCGTCTACCGCTGCCTGTCCAAGCCCCGGATAAGAAAAGACCTGCTCGACCAGCACCGAGCCGCCAAAAATCTCACTGATCGAGCCGAACTGCAGTGTGATCGCAGGAAGCAGCATATTGCGCAGCGCATGTCTTTTTACAAGCGTGATGCCTCTTTCCCCACGCGCTCTGGCAAACAGCACATAATCGCTCTCCATAATATCAATCATTTTCTCACGCGTATGCAGTGTGATGTGCGCGACGCCGGTGAGGCTTAATGACGCAGCCGGAAGGATCAGATGGCGCAGCCGCTCCAAAATACCGACGTCTTCTGCCGCCATGCCGATCGGCACATTCATCCCAATCGGCAGCCACCGCAGCCAGACCGCAAAGACCAGCAGCAGCACAAGCGCGATCCAGAATGCCGGCGTGCTTGAGAGCAGCAGCGCATAGCCCTTCACCAGCTTATCCTGCCACCGATCTTTATAATATCCCGCTATCATACCAAGCAAAATGCCAAGCACGCCGGAAAAAATCCATGCCGTCAGCATAAGGAGAAATGAATTTTGAAATTTTTCCCAGACAACCTCTGCCACAGGTCTGTTATATTTTAAGGAGATTCCCATATCTCCGCGAATGAAATCTCCCGCCCAGTTTAAATACCGCTGGGCAGGAGGCACATCCGTTCCCCAATAGGACGCAAACTCCGCCCTTTTCTCCGGCGTCATGCGCATATAACTAAGCGTTCCCACATTCGCCTGCACCGGATCGACCGGAGATGCCGAAATGAGTGTGAAGGCAACGATGCTTACTCCAAGCAGCAGCGTCGCCATCTTCACCAGATTCAAAAAAAGAAACTTGATATACCGCATAATATTACTGCCAGCTCCACTCATCCACATTGTTTACGATCGACCAGCCGTGCCCGTGCGGATGCAGCTTTTGCTCAGCTACCTTAAGTCCGTCTCTCACAAAATAAAGATGGTCAATATTTGCAAACCATACCCACAGCGCCTCTCCGTTTGGTCCGACCGCCGCCTGTGCCTGCTGCCAAAGCGCATAGGATTCGTCCATATCGGTTGCCGCAAGCGCCTCGTCAAATAAGCGGTCTGTCTCCTCATTGGAATAGCCTGTATAATTACAGGCTCCATTCGTGTGATAAAGCTGATAATTTTCCACCGGAGAATTTGATCCCCAGCCCCAAATGATCGGATCAGAATACATCTTCAGATAAAGCTCATCCCAGCTGCCAAGTCCTTCATATAATACCTCGATCCCAAGCTCCCTCATCTGATTGGAAAACTCTGCAGTCAATGCCTGACGCACCGAATCCGTTGACGGATAATAAACTGTAAATGATGCCGCTGTACCGTTTTTCTCCAGAATGCCGTCTCCGTCCGAATCCTTCCAGCCTCCATCTGCCAAAAGCTGCTTTGCCTTCTGTTCATCGTACGGCGCCTTCATATCGTCGCTCGACCATGGCATATTATCCGAAACGCTGTAAGCCACCTGTCCATAGCCATTTAGCACATTGTCGATCATTGCCTCACGGTCCAGCCCATAGCTCATTGCCTGACGGATTGCCAGATCGCATGTCACGTCGTTTCCTCCTTCGTACACCATGTCGCCCTCCACCGTCACGTCATTTCCTGACGGAAGGGTCGGAAGCGAGATACCGCGGGAATCCACGGACTTACATGCGAGCAGCTCGTAGCCATCCACCTGCTCCTCGCTGTAGGTGGCAGAGGTATAGGCAATATCAACCTCTCCCGCCTTTGCTGCCGCAAGCGCCGCGTCCTCCTCCATAAACAAAATAATGACCGTTTTGATATTCGGCGCTTTGCCGTAATAATCCGGGTTCGCCTCTAAAATTACCTGCTGCCCCCTGTCCCACTGCTTTAACAGATAGCGTCCCGAACCGATGGGATTCTCTCCATAAGCGCCAGCCTCATAGCAATGCTCCGGCACAATACCGAATACCGCAAGCGTGTACAAAAATGCATTGTACGGTTTCGTCAGATGAAACACAACGGTCTTGTCATCCAGCGCCTCCACGCGCTCCAGCATACTAAGGTCTTCCTCCGAGTTTGCCGAAGCGAGCGCTGTATCAAACGTAAAAGCCACGTCAGCCGCAGTCAGAGGCTCGCCGTCCGAAAACTTTACATCCTCACGGATCGTAAACGTCCAGGTCAGCCCGTCCTCGCTGACCTGATAATCCGTCGCAAGATCGTTCTCAAACTCCATATCCGCAGTCGTGCGCAGAAGCGTTGACTGAATCAACGGCTCATGGCAATGCTCCCCGCAGCCCCAATTCACACACGGATCAAAGCCTGCCGCAGGCTCGGAGGTCGTCCCCATAGCCACGATCACCGTGTCCCTTTCCTCTGCCTGCGCTCCAATCTCCTGCTCGGTACTGCTGCCGCCTGTCTGCGTGACCGCCTCGTTTTGCCCGCCTGTCTGTGCACTGTCTCCACATCCCGCAAGAATCGAGATGCCAAGGATCAGCACACCAAGCGCCGCTGCCATTTTTCGTTTCATAACTTCTCCCCCTTGTCTCTTTGATTGCTTTTTTTCAGCTTAACAAAGTTCCCGTATGCCTACAAGCCCCGCCGGGGGATATAATTTTTGTTTTTAATAGGTATCAAGAAAATGATGACGCTCTCCCTGACACTTATAACCGATCACCGTGTCCAAATTGACATTTTCCATGCTTCGGAAAATATTCATCTCAATATATGGACTTTTTTTTCGCAGCTCTCGGATCAGCTCCTTAACCTCCGCACGCTTTGAACCCTTTTCTGTTCCGCCGCAGGAAGCGCAGCTCTCGGTCAGGCGGCAGGCGCATTGTATAAAATGAAGATCGTTATAATTCATCCAGTGTATGATGTCCTCCTCACGCACCAGATACATGGGGCGTATCAGCTCCATACCCTCAAAATTCGTGCTGTGAAGCTTCGGCATCATCGTCTGAACCTGCGCGCCATAGAGCATTCCCATCAGGATCGTCTCGATCACATCATCAAAATGATGCCCCAGCGCGATTTTATTGCATCCAAGCTCCTTTGCCTTACTGTACAGATGACCGCGGCGCATTCGTGCGCACAGATAGCAGGGCGATCCCTCCTCCCCTGCCACAATATCAAAAATCTCCGATTCAAATACGGTGATCGGCACATTTAAAATTTGGGCGTTGCTGCAGATGGTCTTATAATTCCAATCATTGTAGCCCGGATTCATCACCAGATAAACAACCTCAAAGTTTTTCTTTCCATGACGCTCCAGCTCCTGAAACAGCTTTGCCATCAGCATCGAATCCTTCCCGCCGGAAATGCACACCGCAATCTTATCCCCGTCGCAGATCAACTCGTATTCATTGATCGCCTTTGTAAATTTGCGCCAGATGTCCTTGCGAAATTTTTTGACAATACTGTGCTCAATCTCCAGACATCGCTCGCGCTGTCTTACCTTTGCTTCGGTGTCCGTCCGATCCAGTTCCTCCATCGCATGGAGCAACTGATAACGTAAGTAGGAGCGGTAACCGCCGTCCAGACTGTACGCCTCATAGCCAAGCTCCTGCAGCTCCTGCGCAAGATCTCCGCTCACATCACCCGTATAACACATCAGATAAATAGGTTTATCCTTCGGAAGCTCGCTCTGATGGTCCATTAACGCTTCCCACCAGATATGCTTTGCCCCCGGATAGGTTTCCTTACGAAAGTCTGCCTCCTTCCGCAGGTCTACCACAAGACTCTCTCTTGTTTCTTTCAATAATTCCTCTATCGTCTTTTCAAACATCGTTCTTCCCTTTGCCTTCCATCCATAAATCCATTACGACCTCCGATGCGATCAAAAGCCCTGCCGCGGACGGGACAAATGCCGCAGAGCCCGGCGTTGCCCGCCGCCTCGTCGACCGAAATTCCTGCGCCGCTGCCACATCCTCCATCTGTCTGTTTCCTGCTGTCTCTGCCGCTTCCTTCTGTTCCCCCGTATGCGCTTCCTCCTTAGGAACAAGCGGTTCTTCCTTA
Source organism: Roseburia sp. (assembly GCA_019421345.1). Lineage (GTDB taxonomy): Bacteria > Bacillota > Clostridia > Lachnospirales > Lachnospiraceae > Roseburia. The sequence goes on from JAHZFL010000016.1 coordinate 45,497, forward strand.
GAATAAACGACCTTTAAATCCTTTATTCCGCGTTTTTTTAATTCCCTGCGCATCACGCGTGCCAGCGGGTCTACCGAGGTGCGGTAAATATCCGCTACCTGAAATGCTGCGGAATTTAGCTTATTTCCCGCCCCCATGCTGCTGATCACAGGCGTGTTTGCTTTCTTTGCCTGCACGACCAGCGCAAGCTTTGCCGTCACGGTGTCGACCGCATCGACCACATAATCATACTGCGTAAAATCAAACTGCGCTTCTGTCTCCGGCAGATAAAAGCACTTATGCACCGTCACCTTGCACTCCGGGTTAATATCAAGAACCCTCTCCCGCATCACATCGACCTTATCTCGTCCAAGCGTGCTGTGCAGCGCGATGATCTGACGGTTTAAATTTGTCAGACAAACCTTATCGTTGTCGATCAGATCCAATGCTCCGACGCCGCTGCGCGCCAATGCCTCCACGACGTAGCCGCCGACGCCTCCCACACCAAAAACAGCGACTCTCGCACGCGAGAGCCGCTCTATCGCATCTTCTCCTACTAATAACGCCATTCTGGAAAATTGATTCTGCATCCTTCCCTATTCCTTCCTATTTTGCAAGCTCAAGCATCCACCAAAGCGGCGCTGCGGCGCGCTCCATAATCTCGTCGGACAGCTCAATCCTCTTTGCATCCATCTGGTCTGTACCAAGCTTCGTCAAAACGTCCAAAGCCTTAGCAACTGTCACACGCTTCATATTCGGGCAGAATTGCCTGTGCCCGACAGAATAAAATTTTTTCTCAGGATTCCTCTGCTGCAATTCAAAAAACACGCCCATTTCTGTACAGATGATAAACTTTGTATGACTGCTCTTTGTCGCAAAATCAATGATTTCAGAGGTACTTCCCACAAAATCAGACAGCTCGATAACCTCCTTTGTACACTCAGGATGCGTCAGAATCAACGCATCTGGATGAAGCGCTTTCGCCGCCCTTACATTTTCTTCCTCAATGCTTGTATGCACATGACAAAATCCGTCATGGAAAATAAAGTTCTTCTCCGGCAGCTTTTCCGCCACATATCTGCCGAGATTGTTATCCGGCACAAAGAAAATGTTCTTCTCTTTGATATTGCTTACTACCTTTACCGCGTTCGAGGAGGTCACACAGACGTCCGAGACTGCCTTGATCTCCGCGGTAGAGTTCACATAGCACACAACCGACAAGTCCTCATACCGCCCGCGCACCTCGGCAATCTGCTCCCTTGTCACCATATGTGCCATCGGACAATCCGCGCACTCGTCCACCATTAACACTGTCTTTTTCGGATTTAACAGCTTTGCGCTCTCGCCCATAAACCCAACCCCCGCAAAAAGGATCGTCTGCTGCGGCACATTTGTCGCAATCTTACTTAGATAAAAGGAATCGCCTACATAATCGGCAATCTCCTGCACCTCACCATCCACATAATAATGCGCCAAAATTACAACGTCCTTTTCCTTTTGTAGCTTTTTGATCTGATCTATTTTTTCCTTTTCCATCAAAACCTCCGTGCGCCTTAAAACCCGCAGTCATCCTCTGCGGCACTTTCGCTTTGCTTTCTCTTAAATTTGTTTGCTAATCTGTCTGTCGTCAATATCACATACCGACGCTACTCTGCTATCATAACACTTTTTCTGCCAATCGCCAACCTTAAAATCACGCGAAAAATGACGCGCTGCACTCCCTCCATGCAAGCGATTTTTTGTCTGCTCCCATTTCGGTATTTCAAAACTGGTATGCTTAATATTACACAAACTGGCATTTTAAATTAATCCAGATACTGTGTATGATAAGAAAAAATAAAAAGCAACCATTGACACGTCTATTTGTTTTCGGGCAGGAACAAATAGTCTTATGGCAGACACAAATGGAATGCTTGCGCGTGCCTGACCACAAACAGCCCAGAAATGAGGAATATTATGCAAAAGATTTCATCTGACACCAAAACAGCCGCAGACGGTGTAACTATCCGCTTTTTAACTGTTACGGCGCTTTTTGTCGCACTGACCTATGTCTTTACCGCGTTTATCAACCTGCGGCTTCCGATTGCCGCAAACGGAGGGCTTATCCACCTCGGAAACGTTCCCCTTTTTCTCTGCGCGATCCTGTTCGGGAAAAAAAGCGGCGCGATTGCCGGCGGTGTGGGCATGGCGCTTTTCGACCTGCTTTCCGGTTGGACGGCATGGGCGCCCTTTACCTTACTAATCGTCGGACTTATGGGATTTACAGTGGGAGCCTTGACCGAAAAGCGCCACGGCTTTCGCCGTCTGCTTTCTGCACTTGTGCTTGCCGCCGTCATTAAGGTAGTCGGCTATTATCTCGCCGAGGTGATCTTATTCGGAAGCTGGCTGACTCCTGTCGCCTCAATCCCCGGAAACCTCATTCAGGTCGGTGTTGCAGCCGCCCTTGTACTTCCGATCGCAGCACCTCTCAGAAAGGCGGTGGCTTCTTATGTATAAGCTGATGACTCCCGGTCCGACACAGATTCCGGAAAATGTACGCATGGCTCGAAGCATCCCCTGCACAAACCCTGACTTAGACGAAAGCTTCGTTTCTTTTTATAAGGAAACGTGTGAATTGATCAGTGCGCTTTTGCACACAAAAAACGAGACGCTGATCCTGAACGGCGAGGGGATTCTCGGATTGGAGGCAGCATGTGCCTCGCTGACGGAACCGGGCGACCGGGTACTTGTCCTCGATAACGGAATCTACGGCAGGGGCTTCGCCGATTTTGTCAAACTGTATGGCGGCATTCCTGAAATTCTGCATTCCGATGAACTGACAGCATTTCCCGCGGAAGTCCTTGAGGAGCATTTGAAAACGAATCATTCCTATGCCTATGCCACTCTCGTACATTGTGATACGCCAAGCGGTGTCCTCAACGATATTCACACGCTTTGCCCGATTTTAAAAAAATACGGCATCCTTACCGTCGTTGATTCTGTTTCTGCTATGTTCGGCGAGGATGTGCGGACAGACGACGCCGAAATTGACATTCTCTGCGGCGCTTCTCAAAAAGCGGTCTCCGCACCGCCGGGACTGACGTTTGTGACGATCAGTGAATCCGCAAAACAAAAAATGCGAAACCGCCGGACGCCGATTGCTTCCTTTTATGCGAACCTTCTGACATTTGAAGATTACTATGAAAAAAAATGGTTTCCTTATACTATGCCAATCAGTGATATTTACGGGCTGCGTGCCGCTCTTGACGGCATAGCTGCGGATCGGGAGCTTCTGCTGCGCCATGCCCGTATTGGCGCCGCAACCCGTACAGCATTAACTGCCGCAGGACTTTCCCTCCATCTAAACGGCGGCTATTCCAATACGGTCACCGTCTTTGACATTCCACAGGAAACAACTGCGGATGCGATTCTTTCCATGATGAGAGATTCCCATGGTATTCTTCTTTCCGGCTCTTTTGACGCGCTCGCCGGAAAGGTCATCCGTATCGGTCACATGGGCGCAAACGCCAATATCGCTGATATGACCGTGACTATGGCGGCGCTCTCTGATACGTTGCAGACACTTGGTGTTCCCTTGCATGGCGCACTTGATCTTTTATTTCTGGAGACCTTTAAAGACCTGTCGGCACAGAAGCCGTAACTAACATCTGTAAAATCTGCCGTGCTGCATCATATCAAGCAACAGGCGACACGCCTCGCGAACCGCTCTTATGTCAGATAAAACAATAAAGAATCCCGCAAGCGGGATTCTCCGCCTGCGGCGGGTCGCATTTGCGACATAATTCCATTCCGCCGCAATGCGCTTCCCCATAGGCTTTTGCTTTATAGGGGGCAAAGCAATTTCCTATGTCACAAAAAGCCCTGCGTGTCTTAGCTTTCCTAACACACACAGGGCTCTCCTGTCAGCACTTCTATGCAATTTTGATCTGCCATACTCAAACTACTGTGCAAGCTTCAGCGAAATAATCTCACCGGTAAACGCGTCTACCTCTGACAGCTCTCCCGTATACTCCATCACAACAGCATCTCCTGCCTTTAGCTGGTCGTAACCCTGTGGAGCAGTTTCAAAGCCAATCGCGTAAGACTCGCCGCTATCACTTGTGAGGATAAACAGCATATCCTTCTTGTCCTCCAATTTACCGCTAACGGTCTTTGTCTCTCCTGTCGTTCCCGCCTGCGCCTGTGCATCTGACGAAATCTGCGTATCTGCTTCCATATTCGGCACTTCCTCCTGCTGCGGTGTCTGCACACTGCTTTCCGGTGCTGCAGGTGGCTGGGTCGTTGTATCTTCCTTTCCGCAGCCGGTGAAAATCGTACCCATAATTCCCATTGTTACTAAAAGCATTGCAAATTGTTTTTTCATTTTTTCCTCTTTTCCGCGCCCTTGCGCCTTTTTATTCATTTTCTTTATACAAAAGATTAGACCTTAGCGCATTGAAAAAAGTTTCATACGATTAAAATTTTATGCGTATGCAAAAGACTTGTATCCTAATGCCCAAACACTTCGTGTTCCTGCCGGATAGCTCCGTATTTTTCCGCATCACTATCTGCCTTTGGAAAAACAGAACCTGCTATTTGTTCTCTGTCTCTGTCAAAAAAGGCGTTGCTCCATATACTGCAAGCACACCATAATACTCAGATACTATGCTGTCATCCAGCGTATACATGCCAACATCCTCAACTCCATATCTTAAAAGGTAGTAATCTAAGTCGTGAAGGATTTTATAAATGCTGTTCACATAATGCATCTCGTGTGTTTCTTCTGCTAACCTTGTCAAGTCCATCAACTGCTGAAGGTCGGCAATCAGCAGTTCATTATGCACGGACTTTTGCATATCCGCAATAAGATCAATAAAATTAGTGGCGTCAAATCTGTTATAGTCCATGACTGGCTCGCCATATTTTTCATAAAATTCACTTTTAGAAATCCCCTCGTCCGCCATAATTGCTTTGCGTTCTACAGCACTTCCTTCATAAGACCAACCTATTTGTATCTCCCCTTTTTGCGTAAAATAATTCCAATACAAACTCTCATGATCCGACAGCTTATCAAAAATGTGTTCATACAAATAAGCCGATTCCATCCGAAGATTGGCAACCTTGATATTTTCAGTCAGCCTTTCTATCTCCTCCGCTGACATCCCTTCTAATACAGTCTCCCGCATAGCTATCACTTCTTCTTTTGAAGGAACATCAATTTCTGTGGCAGCTTGTACTTCCGTACTATCCTCTGTCGCATACTCAGACGCATCCCCTGCAACTGTAACCCGCTGTTGTGTTTTTGCAAGCGGCTCATTCTTACCACAGGCAGATAGGATCAAACATCCAACTAAAGCAAACGTCATTACTCCTGTCTTCTTGATCCGTGTCCCCATAATTATTTCCCCCGTCCAAACTCCGCCTTCCTTTATGCGCCTCATTGTCCATATTTTTATTATACAAAACAAACTGTCACACGCAATACAAAATTTATAGCTTTAAAATACAGCCACAATCGGCCTTTGCATATACAAAAGGGCTTTCCGAAAAATCGGAAAGCCCCATAAAATCTGACTTTTATTGATTACTCAATGATAGAAGCAACACGGCCTGAACCTACAGTTCTACCACCCTCACGCAATCGGTCAAACGTACTTTCTCGTTTTTTTGATGTGTTTTGATTCTTTTAATCCACATTATTTCGGCGAATTAAAACACCTTTCATAAACTGAGTTTCATTATGTGTTTCATAAACAATCGACTTTTCTTCTTCTGTACATCCAATCAAAATTTTTATCTCAGAATCCTTTTTCATCAAATCAACGATACACATTATAGCGTCAATCTTTCTCCGCTTCCAACCCAAACATCAATGCCAGCACCATCCATAGAAGAAGTATCTTTCAAATATCCATAATCAACTCGATAAATGAAATTAGGATATTTAGGGTGGGCGGTTCCTTTGGGCCTATCTATCACAATTTCAGAATTATTCACCAATTCATCTAAAGCACACCAAAACTCATCATTGTAACTTTTCACCTAATCACCCCACTATAAAGTTCAAATTCATCTCCCAGTATTGCTGAAATTTCACGCTTCGTCAACCAATGTCTTATCTTCTCTATAAAGCAATGTCATAACGAAAGCAGCAATTATCAAAACATGTAAAACTATATGATATACATCAGGAACATATCTTCCATCCACATTTATCGGTTGAATACATTCAGAATAATAGGCAATCTTCTTGTCGTTGTCTCCCATAAATCCGCTTCCAAACAAAGTATACCATTCATGACTTAAGAACTGAGCAACAAACCACCCCACCAACCATATCAAATGTATATTCTTTCCAACCTTTTTAGTAACTAACATTAAAACAAATGTAACCGTTGGAATAAGCATAAATATCCATTCTTCCTTATATGCACTTGTTACCAAATATTTATCTCCCAACTTCAATCCTGTCATCGAAAGAAAATACCAACACAATAAGAGAATATTCCCGATTATTACATGCATTTTTTTCATTAATATTTCCTCCACTAAATTCTGCTTTTCACGACAAAGTTCAACGGGAATTTATCTTTTTAATCTACCATGTCAAAAAGATGGATTGTCAACAGTAAACTAAACAACTTTTTTAAGGTTATTCTCCCGGTACTCAACTGGTGTCAAGTAACCGAGAGAGGAATGAAGTCTGTGATTGTTAAACCAGTTCACATAATCAGCAAGCTGCAGTTTTAATGCATCCAGATTTTCAAATGTCTGGTTTTTTGCAAATTCTGTTTTGATGATTTTAAAAGTTGCTTCTGCTACAGCATTATCATATGGGCATCCTTTACGGCTGAAAGATCTGGTGATGTCAAATGCTTCCAGCGTTTCTTCTATTAGTTGGTTCTTGAATTCGTTGCCACGGTCTGTGTGAAAAATATTGATTTTTCCAGACTGTCGCTTACAGTCATAAATGCCTGCTTTACAAGCTTTGCTGTTTTATGTGGTTCGGCACTGTAACCGATGATTTCACGGTTAAAGAGGTCCACAAGTATACATATGTAATTCCAGTTCATTCCAACCCGGACATATGTCAGATCACTTACTACTACGTTCCTGTATGGTTGTTCATCGAATTCTCGATTTACAACATTTGCGATTTTTGATTCATTGCAGGTATCCTTTTGTGGATGAAACTGAGCTGTTGTATATATTGATACAAGTCCCTCCTGCTTCATAATGCGACCGATACGACGACGTGATACAATCATATCCCGCTTTGCCAGTTCCCACTTGATTTTGCGGGTTCCGTAATTATTACGGCTGGCTTTAAATATATCAATTATGGCTGCAGTTAATTCGGATTCCTCCGCTTTCTGCTTTGCTTCATAATAGTAAGTGCTTCTGGAGATTTTTAGGACTTTGC
>JAHZFL010000017.1 GCA_019421345.1 Roseburia sp.
AGAAGGTATTTTTACTATGGGGTATAGCAAAAACTATATATAATGTATTGGGGGTTTTTACAGGTATTATAATACCATGTCATACCAATTAAGTGTGCACAAACTTCACAATTTTTCATATTTATTTTTGTGCACCTTGTATACATCCATTTCCACCTCGATATGTCTGACGCGTTACACCTTTAGCCCTCAAACAGAGCTTCAAACTCCTTTTGTCCGATCTTTTCCTTCTCCAGCAAAAGCTCTGCACAGGCATCCAGCGCCTTACGATGCATCGTGATCAGCTCCCTTGCCTTTTCATAGCATTCATCAATAATACGCTTGATCTCTTTATCAATCTCCGTCGCCACATTCTCGCCGTAGCCTCTTGTATGTGCCAAGTCTCTGCCGATAAATACCTCGTCATCATCATTGTCATAGCAGATCAATCCGATATTGTCTGACATACCGTACTTTGTCACCATTGCCTTGGCAAGTCTTGTCGCCTGCTTAATGTCCTGCGACGCTCCGGTCGTTATATCGTCAAAAACCAGTTCCTCCGCCACGCGTCCACCGAGTGAAACGATAATATCCTGTATCATCTTCCCTCTCGTATTAAACATATCGTCACGCTCCGGCAGCGGCATCGTATAGCCGGCAGCTCCGGCGCCCGTCGGAATAATGGATACTGAATACACAGGTCCTACATCCGGCAGCACATGGAATAGGATTGCGTGCCCCGCCTCGTGGAACGCAGTGATACGCTTTTCTTTGTCCGAGATAATGCGGCTCTTTTTCTCTGCTCCGATTCCAACCTTGACAAACGACTTCTTAATATCCTCCTGCACGATGAATGCGCGGTCATCCTTTGCCGCGACGATTGCCGCCTCATTGAGCAGGTTCTCCAAATCCGCTCCGGTAAACCCTGCCGTTGTCTGCGCAATCTGCTTTAGATCAACGTCATCGCCCAGAGGCTTATTTTTTGCGTGAACCGCAAGAATTTCTTCCCTTCCGCCTACGTCGGGGCGTCCGACATGCACCTTACGGTCAAAGCGTCCCGGACGCATGATCGCGGGATCTAAAATATCCACGCGGTTTGTCGCCGCCATCACGATAATTCCCTCGTTGACGCCAAAGCCGTCCATCTCGACAAGCATCTGGTTTAAGGTCTGCTCCCGCTCGTCATGACCGCCGCCCATCCCGGTGCCGCGCCGTCTCGCCACGGCATCAATCTCGTCGATAAAAACAATACAAGGCGCGTTCTTTTTCGCCTCCTCAAATAGATCCCTCACGCGGGACGCGCCGACACCGACGAACATCTCGACAAAATCGGAGCCGGAAATACTAAAGAACGGAACGCCCGCCTCCCCTGCAATCGCCTTTGCAAGCAGCGTCTTTCCCGTTCCGGGAGGTCCCACCAAAAGCACTCCCTTTGGAATCCTTGCGCCAAGCTTCGTATACTTTCCCGGTGCACGCAGGAAATCAACGATTTCCTCCAGCTCTTCCTTTTCCTCCCGCAATCCCGCTACCTTTGCAAAGGTGATGCGCTTTGCCGGATCATCCGTCATGAGCTTTGCACGGCTTTTTCCGAAATTCATCATCCGCGCGCTTCCGCCTCCCCCGGAATTGGAAACTGTCTGATTGCTCATGATGATAAAAAAGATAAAAACCGTCGCAAACATGATCAGATACGGAAGCATCGACACAAGCCAGCTCTCTGCCGGAGGATTTTCCACGGTATAACCTATGAATTTCTGCTGGCGCAAATAAGCCTCGACCTCACGAACGTCATTGACTGCCAACTGATTTGCAGAACCATCCTTAAAGGTAATATAAATATTTCCGGTCGGCACCTCTCCGCGGTTCGGAACGATCGTAACCCCGGCGACATCCCCGCCCTCCAGCGCCTTCTCAAACGCCGCACGCGTATAATCATTGACCGAGGTGTTCCCATCCATCCAGTACCAGATACCGACAACTGCCAGTATCAGCAGCAGATAAATGCCAAATCCTTTGTAACTGTTCTTTTTTGTATTCAATTTGTTTCTCCTTTATTTATTCCTCTATCTCAACAAATCCAATATACGGCAGATTCCGGTATTTTTGGTCATAATCAAGTCCATAGCCGACGACAAACTCATCGGGTATCTCAAAGCCGACATAATCGACCGCTACGTCTACCACTCTGCGCTCCGGCTTATCCAGCAGCGTACACAGTCTTAAGCTCTTTGGATTTCTTGTTTTCAAATTTTCCAATAAATAGCTTAAAGTTCTTCCCGAATCAATAATATCCTCAATGACTACAACGTTTTTCCCCTCGATACTCGTTCCAAGATCCTGCACGATACGCACCACGCCGCTCGACGTTGTACCCGCTCCATAGCTGGAAACCGACATAAATTCAAGCTCTACCGGAGAGGTAATGCGCTTTGCCAATTCACAGGTAAAAAATACCGATCCCTTCAAGATACAAATCAGACATACCGGTTCCTCCCCGTACGTCTCACTGATCATAGCTCCCAGCTCCCTGATTCTGTTTCCAATCTGTTCCTCTGTCAGATATACCTGAATATTCTTGATCTTCACAATAGCTTCCTCCGCTTATCTGTACTTCTAAAATCCTTTTCGTATTCGGACCGATCCTGCAGTCTGCACTTATACGCCCTCCGACCACCCAGAGCACATGCGCGCCCTCTGTCAAAAGCCAAATCTCATCGCGCCTGCTGCGCGCAAGCTTCTGATCGATAAAATATTCCTTGAGCTTTTTTCTATGCCCCTCCCCGTCAATCGTCAGATAATCACCGGCTGCACGCTTCCGAAATTGCATACTTCCTTTTATTTTATCATAATCAAGTAGTTTCGTATACGTTTTTTTATGAATTTTCTCTATTTCTGCCTGAAAATTACGGATACGCATCCGCAGGCTGCCGTCCGAGAGGTCTAAAACATACCATTCCCCAGCGGCAAGCTCCTCCAGATTCCTGCATGCAATGCGAAACACGGACTGTTCCTGCCGCTCCTCTTTTTCCTTGGAAAGTACCACTCCCTCATAGACACGCTCCGCAAAAAGCCCATACGGCAGCGACGCCCACCGCCCCGCCTGCAGCCCCCATAGTTTCTCGACCGCCTTCACATGCACGCTTCCGATGTCTCTGCTGCTGCCTGCCGCCTTCTTGATCGCGTGATGCAAAACAGTCTGACGCAAAACGGCAGGATATTCTTCAAACAATGCACAGCCGATCACACAGCCGCCTTCCCTCCATATACAAGTCTCCCTTTCGATGCGTTCTGCTTCCTTGTCCAAATAATCCGAAAGTCCGGCAAGCTGCATGGCTGCCTGCGCCAGATGCACGGATGCCTTACGGTTGACTTTGGCAAGCTGCGGCAATATCTCATGACGGATGCAATTTCTGCTGTATGCGGTATCCTCATTTGTCTCGTCCATCCGAAATCCTGTATGCCGCTCCCCAAGATATGCCTCAATCTCCTCCCGCGTCGCACAAAGCAGCGGGCGGATCAGCGTCAGACCTCCCTCTGCCTCTCTGCTTGCGCGGATACCTCCAAGCCCCCGTACCCCGCTGCCGCGCGCAAGCCAAAGGAGCAATGTCTCGGCATTATCATCCGCATGGTGCGCAAGCGCAAGCTTTTTGTCCGTTCCCGTATGCGCTCGTGCAGCGTGCGCAAAGCATTCATACCGCAGTCTGCGCGCCGCCTCCTCGATCCCCATACGATGCTCTCTTGCATACGCCGGCACATCGACCGCATAGGTTTTACAGACAACGCCATGCTCTTTGCAGAACGCCTCCGTAAATTTTGCATCCTCCCTGCTCGCCTTCCCACGGATTCCATGCTCGATATGCACTGCCTCCAATGAAAAATCACAGCTTTTTTGATATTCCAGCAAAAGCAGCAGCAGACACACGGAATCTGCCCCGCCAGATATGCCTGCCAGCACAAAATCACCCTGCCGTATCAGCTTCTGTTCTTCGATCCACGCAAATATTTTCTCTTTCATTGTATACTCCGTCCCTGCCTCTGCGATGTTCTTGCGCCTCCTATGCCTTCTCCCAGATACAGGAGGCAAGCACCGTCATATCATCCGAAACCCTGCCGCCCGTAAACAGCATCACCCGCTCCATGATTTTCTTTGCAAGAATCCCCGGATTATTCGTCTGAATGCTCTCAATAATTTCCTGCATCGTCTCCTCCGGCTTTGGCACATGCAGATATTCTAGCACACCATCCGTCATCATGACAACAAAATCGCCGTTTTGAAGCTGTCTTTGACACTCCGCAATCTCAATCTGCGTCCTTGCGCCCACCGGCAGATTCGCCGAGGTGATACACTGCACGCAATCGCCCCTTTTGATAAAGGTTGTCGCTGCGCCGATCTTATAAAAATCTGCCATTCCGCTGTAAAGGTCCAGCCGGCACAGATCGACCGTAGAATAAAGATCATTCTCCCCCTTCATCACCATCGCCGAATTCATCATACGGATTGCGGTTTCCACCGAAAACCCTGCCTCCAGAAATCGTTCTACCAGATCAAGTACCAGCTCGCTCTCCTTGCATGCCGTGCTGCCTGAACCCATTCCGTCCGAAAGCCCAAGCACCGTCGCACCGCTCTCCAATTCCAGAAACGAAAAATTATCTCCCGATATTTGCGCGCCGTCCTTTTTCTGCCTCGCGATCCCCTGCACACTCCGAAAATGCGTATCCTCATAAAAGGTAAACGCTGCGGGCTCCTTAGAGATAAAAGTCTTTGCATCGGACGCCGCCCGAAGCCTGCATCCGAGCACATTGCCGCTCGCCGCAAGAAGTGTCTTTACCCCGATGCAGCCGCCTCTGCGGCTCCTTACGGTAAGCTCCAGCTTTCTTCGTCCGTTGACACCCTCGATCAGATGCAGCTCCTCCACCACGATCCCCTGCTCCTTTGCCCGATAGCGGATTTCTGCAAGCGCATATTTTTCCTGCGCGTCCAGCACGCGCTCCTCTTTGGCGCAGTCCTGCATGATGTACGCCATTGCGTCAAGCTGCTCCGCGATCACCTGACGGTTTTCCAGCAGACGGTTGTACCACGCGCGGTTTAAATGCACCCGCTCAAACACACGCACCGCTTCCTCTACCATATCCCTGCTTTTCACACAATATGGCTTTAACTGCTCCGCCGCCTCATCCTCCCGGATTCCGCCGTTCCAGATATTCGTGATCATGCCGGAGAGAACTGTATAAAGCGGAGCAGAATCTCTCTCCCAGCACAGCGCGCAGGAATCACAATTCGCACAGATTTTTCCGGTCAGCTCATTTTGGATCTGTCCAAGCTCCCCTGCGTCATACGCCTCCTTCCGATTGCTCATCGTATAAAAAACCTGTGACAGACCCTGAAACGATTCTGCATAACCGCGCAGCCGCTCCTCGTTGCCGCGCTCCTTCTTTTCTGCCTCCCGCGGCTCAAACCGCCAGTTCAGCACAAGATGCATCGCACGCCCAAGCAAAATCACCGCGCCACAAATAAAAACGCCTTCCAATATGACCGCCGCCATTTCCGGCTGATTTTTCCATTCCAACAGTCCGCCGGCAAAAGAAATAATGACCGTTGCGGCGGCAGACAAAAACGCCGCCATAACGGCGGGGCAGCCGCCATTTGCCCATTCGATCAGGCGGATCGCTCCCCACACCACCAAAAGCACCATCGCATATTTCACACCTGCAGTCAGCGGCATAAACAGAAAAATTCCTATGTACATCATCCCCAGAAGCATCGGCGCGCTCACCTGCTCCAGATAGAGAGCCGCAAAGTATGCCGGCACTAAAGGGTAACATCCCATCACATTTAAACTGCACATAGCGCCTCCCGCCATGCAGAGTATCATTTGTCTGAGTCCTGTTTTTTTCATTGCTCCATCTTTCCTTCCTTCTAGCGTTCCGCCTCACGGCGAACGCCTTAGATTATAGGTTTTGTCCCCAAAAATCTTTGTCAAAGGATGGAACGATTTTGAAAAACTTTTCGCCAAAATTTCTATTCGCTTGTCTATTTCAGGGAATTTGAAGATGCTGATGCTTTTTAAGAAATTCATTTCCCCTATAAAGTAAAAAGGGAGGAATCCTCGACCGGATCCCCCCTCTATTCTTCCTTGAAGATAATCTCATTCTCATAAGTCAGTCCAAGCTTGCTCTTAGCAACATCCTCAATATATTCATTGGACTGCGTATAAGTCTCATATTGCTCAAGCTCCTTCTGCCTTGCCAGTTCTTCCTCAAGCTGCTGTTCGAGCTTTGTCTGCTGCCTCGCATACTCCTGATCCTTCCGGTAAATCCGCACGATCTGAACAGACATAACGACAACAAATGCCGCCAAAATCAAGCTGATCCACATTTTCCCCGTCCGGTTGCTATCTTTTCTTGTCCTCTTTCCTGCCGCCATATCTGTTTCCTCATTCCGCTCATCGTTTACATAAACCTATTCTAACCGCTCTTAACAGCTTTTTCAATTCCTTTTTCAAAAATTGTCCGCCTTTTTTCCCTGCACGCAGTCCGGGTCCGAACAATCTTCCAAATACCTTCTGCAAAAACCACAGCACCTTTTTGAGTACCAGCACATGAATGGAAATAATATAACGGCTCAACAGCAGGTAATAAAGCAGCATACCGATTCCAAGACCAAGCAGTGCAAACCCACGCACCCTGCCGTCGTTTTCCCGGTAAAGCATGACAAAGACCGTCCCCGTGCACACCAGCCAGTAGAAAAAGTCCTCGACGCCGATCGCAATATTCCCATGCGGCAGGATTCTGCGAAAAATACGCAGACTGTCATAAAACAGAAATAACCCGGCGCCCACCAGAATCGAAATTCCAAACAGCACCGCTTCATGCCCGATCGTTTCACTTACCGCCATCTACTTAAACAGCCTTCCCAGCAAAGATTCCGCATGCTTGCCGACGCTCTTTACCTCAGAATATGTAAGGGAGTCAATGCGTCCTTCAATATCTACCTCCCCTTTTTCCAGACTCAGACGATTTACATGAAGATCATGGCCCTTGATCAAAAGCATTCCAAGCTCCGTCTCTAACAAAATCTCTCCCACATCAAAGGACAGCACATCCACAACTCCGCTGAATGCCCCACTCTTTCTGTTGGAGATCAATACCTTATGCGATTTTGCCGCACCGTTTCCTCTTTCTTCCATAAAAAAATACCTCCGCTCACTATAATATATGGGAGGTATTTCCTTTTATGCCAGGTATTCAAATAAATCCTTTGCTTCTTCCTTCTTTGTCGTATCCAAAAGCGCCAGCACGCGCACCTTGACTGTTTTTGTCCCAAAACCGATCTCAATGACATCCCCAACCTTAACAGTCGCAGACGCCTTTGCCGGCTTGCCGTTGACAGATACGCGTCCCGCGTCGCATGCCTCGTTTGCGACCGTACGGCGCTTGATCAGGCGCGATACCTTTAAAAATTTATCAAGTCTCATCTGCATTTCCTTTCCTAAGCCCTTCGCCAAACAACCGATGCGCTCCTGTTCTCTTGCCTTTGTACCGGCAGCGGATGCCGCATCAAACACGTCACCCGTTATTTGCAAAAAGTGGATTCCGACAAACGAAACCCACCTGTTCTATGCTCAATATTGCCTAAGCGTTTACCAGATCCTTTAAAGCCTTTCCTGCCTTAAACTTCGGAGACTTGGAAGCCGGGATTGGCATCTCCTTACCAGTCTGCGGATTTCTTCCTGTTCTGGCTGCTCTCTCAGATACCTCAAAGGTTCCGAATCCAACTAACTGAATCTTCTCACCCTTCTTCAATTCCTCTGCAACGACGTCCGTAAAAGCCTTTAATGCCGCCTCTGCGTCCTTCTTGCTTAATTCTGTTCTCTCAGCCATTGCCGCAACCAACTCTGCTTTGTTCATGATAAAAGTTCCTCCTCTGGGTTTGCATAATAAATAACAGCCGATATTTTGCACTCTCAAAATATCTATCACTATTTATACTTGCTTTTATCACGTTTGTCAAGGAAAATCCGCATTTTTAAAGCATTTTAAGACATTTCGCGGTCTACTTTGCCTCTGTTAAGGCAGAGAGCAGCTCTGTCAGTGTCGAAAGGTAATCCGTCTTTGAGCTGCTGTTCTCCTCGCCAAGAATACTATTTACAATAGCGTCTAATTCCGCATCGCTTACTGCGCCCTGCCCGCTTTGGGTGCTTTGTCCGTTTTGCCCGCTTTGTCCGCTCTGACTGCTGCCCGTTCCCGAAGAATGACTGCCCGCAAGACCTCCGGCAAGACTGCCCGCCTGCCCGTTCGCTCCCGAAGCGCCGTTTTCCGAATTAGGCACTGTCTCGCCGTTCGTATTATTTTGTGTTTTATCCGTACCGGATACCCCCTCCCCGTCTGAGGAAAGTCCGATCACGATCGTCGCCTCCGGCGAATTTACAAACAGCTTCTTTACATAAGGCTCGTAGGCATCCGCAGTCACCGTTAAGGTGTGAACGCCATACTCGACCGGCACCGCCTTACTGTAATCGACGGTCTCCCCGTCAATCTGAAGAACTGCATCTGCCACATCCACCGCAAACAAAATATTTCCTTTCTTTGGTCCGTCGCCCTTTAGCTGTTCCAGATCAAGCACCGTCGTCTGCCCGCGCCTGATCTCCACCTCGGTGCCCCCGCCGTAGCCCTTGTTTGCGACTGCGACCGTGTAGACGCCCTCCGGCGCCTCAAGCTTCATCTCAGGCGTGATCTCTGAAAATATCTTATTCCCAACCTGTATAAAGCTTCCATCAAAAAGCGAGGTATTCTCAAGCTGCAGCTCTCCGTGCCCTGTCGCTACCGAGACAGATAAAATCTTTTTTCCGATTCCCACAACATCAAGCGTATCGTTTCCGGTCAGATCCGACATGCGCAGCGTATGACCATCCGAATAAATGAACAGTCCATCGTCATAGGAATAATTGGTATCCGCAATCGTAAACACCCTGCGTTCCTCGTCGATCGCGTAACGCGTAACGTCTGGATATTCCCAGACTGCATCTGAAAGCTGCGCCTGCATCAGTCGCCCGTCAATATCCTTTTTTCCGACTGTCATCACACGCCCCGGCGTAAATTCAGAGACTGCCGCACGGTTTCCGTACTTATCCAGAAACTGCGTCGTCACGGAATAATAGTACATATACTGCTTTCCCGAAGCAAGCTGCTCCAGAATAATGCATTCCTCCTGCATATCATTTCTTGTGATCAGAAACAGATCGCCGCTTACGGTCTCCTGCGCTTCCTGCGTCTGCTCCGTCGTCTCCTCCAACGGCTCCGTCACGGTTTCCGTCCCCTGCGCAGGATTATAATATTGTCCGGTCGCAAAGCTGCTCTGCTCCTTTGTACATGCCGTAAAAAAAATCGCCGCGCAAATCAGTCCCAGCGTAAAAAGTACCCTTCTTTTCTTTTTCTTCAACTGTATTCATCCTTTCCTCTGTGCATCCGCTTTCCTACGTTCTCTTTTCCAGTATAACTCATGCCGTAAAATGAGACAACATCTCCAGAAATTGTTCCCGCTCATTTTCCTGCGCAATGAACTTCTCAAGCTTCTCGATATTGCGTCCCGAAATCCACGCCTTATGCGCATTATAATAACGGTTTGCAATCTTCCAGAATTTTTCGGGATATGCCATATAGAGGTAGAGATACCGCAGCTCCGCCGCCGAAAGCTTACGCACCCTGTCGTAGGCGCGAATAAAATCCATGCCAAGTCCGGTGTTCCAGTTGTGCTTCTCCATCATCTTACGCAGAAAATTGGCAAGGTCGCTCACGCGGATCTGGTAAGCAAAGCTTTCAAACCGGACCACCGCCATCCTTTTTCCCGAAAAAATAACGTTATGCTGGTTGTAATCTCCGTGACAAAAGCCAATCATGTCCGCATCCGGACGCATCGCGCCAAGCGCATTTGTGACAGCCTCCGCCTTCTTTCGATAGCGCTCATACTTTCCGGCAAACAGCATTTCAAATTCATTTTTCTTCTTTTTGTCGCGTATGTAATTGCGCACCTTATTCAGCTCACGGTTATGCTTTTCATAAAGACGCAAAAGAGCGCTCTGATCTCCCTTTACAAATTCTGGAATATCCCCGCTGTAAGAGGACGACACATTGTGAAGCTCCGCCAGAAGCTCGACCGCTGCGAGCATTTCCTCCCTCCGCTTCGTATCGCACTCCGCGCCCTCCCATAAGTCATACAGGATATATTTTGTCTCGTCTTCCATGACGGCAATCGGCAGTCCCTCTCTTGTAAGGTTGACCGTCTCCACACAGATGCCGCCCTCCTGCAGATAAGCCAGGATCTCCCGCAGAAATCCGGCGCGCTCCACAGACCCGCGATATTCCTTTAACAGCTTCTGCCCTCCGTCTGTCGTACAAATATAGCTTTCCCGCCCTCTTGCAATCCCGCTTACTTCCAGTTCATATTTTTCTAATACCTCTTCCGGCCGATTATACACAAAAACCCCTCCATATGCTTTCAGCTACGGCTATTCTACCGTGTCTATTCATCATATGTGAGGGGGTAAAAAATCATGACAGCACCCGCCGCAATTTATTGGATCATTTTCTCTGCCTCTGCCAAAAGCCGCTCCCTTGTGTTGCAGGACGGATCGTCAAGCACAAGCTCCAGCAGACTCTCTAACGCTTCGCCGATTTCCCTGCCCGGCTTCATCCCTGCCGCGATCAGCTCGCGCCCGCCGATTGCAAGATCCCTGATCGTAAGACACTGCTGCTTCCTCTTAATCTCCTGATAGATCCGCTCATATTCCGCCACATAGGCAAGCTTTTCCTCGCGCCTGTAATCGCTCTGCGCCAAAATATCCGCACGCTTTACGGCAAAAATCGCCGGGTACTGCTCCGTGCCGATCCGATGCACGGCTCGCCGCACACTTCTCTCTGAGAGCGCCGGACGGTCGTCATGCCATGCGATCAGCCTGCACACCGCATCTGTCGTATCATTATCAAACTTAAGTCTGCGTAAGATCCTTCTTGCCAGCTGTGCGCCCTTCGCCGGATGTCCGTAGAAATGATCAATGCCATTCTCATCGGTTGTCCTGCAAAGCGGCTTTGCCACATCATGAAGCAGCACGGCAAGGCGAAGCACCCGGTCGGCTGCAACATTACCAAGCGCCTCTATCGTATGGTCGCCTACGGAGTAGCAATGATGCGGATGATGCTGCTCGCAGACCATCATCCGGTCAAGCTCCGCCAAAAAAACAGCGGTCAGCCCCGTCTCATATGCCGCGCGCAGCTCTTTGGGATGTGCAGAGACCAAAAGCTTGACGAGCTCCGCCTGAATGCGCTCGGCGCTTACCTTTGCAAGCGAAGGCGCAAGCTGTCTGATCGCGGCTTTCGTCTCCTCCTCAATGACAAAGCCAAGCTGCGCGGCAAAACGCACGGCGCGCAGCATCCGCAGCGCATCCTCGGAAAAGCGCTCCGCAGCTTTCCCGACACAGCGGATCACACCGCATTTTAGGTCGCCCATTCCGTCAAATGCATCGACCAGCCCCGCCGTTTCATTATACGCCATCGCATTGATCGTAAAATCACGCCTTCTTAAATCCTCACGCAGATTTTCCGTAAACTGCACTTCTTTGGGATGTCTTGCGTCCTCATACTCACCATCAATCCGATAGGTCGTCACCTCAAATCCCTCACGTCCCAGCATTACCGTTACCGTTCCGTGCGCGATGCCGGTGTCGATTGTATGGGAAAAGAGCTGCTTTACCTGCTCCGGTTTTGCGGAGGTCGTAATATCCCAATCCTGCGGTGTCCGCCCAAGAAGCGAATCGCGCACGCACCCGCCGACTGCGTATGCTTCATAGCCACGCGCCTCCAGCGCCGTTATGATTTTATTTACTTTTTCGGGCAGCACAATCTTCATATCTGCTATCTTCCTCAAATCCTCCCGTATTTTAATATGCCTTGCCCCAGTATACCAGCTTATGCGCCGGTCTGCCGCAGCAGACACAGGTGTCTGCGATGTGCTCCTGATCGGAAAACGGCATACAGCGTGAGGTCACTGCAAGCTCCTCCTTGATCTTATCTTCACACGACTGCTCTCCGCACCACATGCCGCGGATAAAGCCCGGCTTATTTGCAGCGGTTTCCTTTAACTCCTCATAGCTGTGCGCATCCCAGATATGCGCGTCCCGATGCGCCTTCGCCCGCTCAAACATATCCCTTTGGATCGTTTCCAAAAGCTCCGGCAGCCTAACCTCCAGCTCGTCTAATCCAAGCTCAAGCTTCTCCCTCGTATCCCTGCGGACCACGATGCATTTGCCTGCAGCAATATCCTTTGGACCTAATTCCACGCGAACCGGAATGCCGCGCATCTCCTGCTCCGAAAACTTCCAGCCGGGACTCTTTTCCGAATCATCTAATTTTGCACGGCAGACTGCTCCGATCGCCGCGCAGACCTCCTGCGCCTTCGCAAGCACGCCCTCCTTATGCTGCTGGATCGGAATCACCATTGCCTGAACCGGAGCAATTCTGGGCGGCAGCACAAGACCGGAATCATCGCCATGCGCCATAATAATCGCACCGATCAAGCGCGTCGACATTCCCCATGAGGTCTGATGTACATACGCAAGCCGATTGTCCTTATCTGTATACTGGATACCAAATGCTTTTGCAAAGCCGTCGCCGAAATTATGGCTTGTTCCCGACTGCAATGCCTTTCCGTCATGCATCAGCGCTTCAATCGTATAAGTTGCCTCTGCCCCCGCAAACTTCTCTTTTTCCGTCTTTCGTCCGCGGATCACCGGCATCGCCAAAACCTCCTCGCAGAAATCCGCATAGAGATTTAACATCTGCACGGTACGCTCCTCTGCCTCGTCTGCCGTCGCGTGAGCCGTATGCCCTTCCTGCCAGAGGAACTCTCTGGAACGGAGAAACGGTCTTGTCTCCTTCTCCCAGCGCACAACCGAACACCACTGATTGTACACCTTTGGCAGATCACGGTAAGACTGTATCTCATTCTTATAAAAATCACAGAATAAGGTTTCCGAGGTCGGTCTGACGCACAGACGCTCCTGCAGCTCATTTAAACCGCCGTGCGTTACCCATGCAACCTCCGGCGCAAAGCCCTCGACATGATCCTTCTCCTTTTGCAGGAGACTCTCCGGGATAAACATTGGCATATAAACGTTCTCCACGCCCGCCTCCTTAAATCTGCGGTCAAGCTCCTTTTGGATATTCTCCCAGATTGCATAGCCTGCCGGCTTGATGATCATGCACCCCTTTACGGAGGAATAGTCGATAAGCTCCGCCTTCTTCACCACATCGGTGTACCATTGTGCAAAATCCTCCTCCATCGAGGTAATTGCTTCCACTAATTTTTTGTTGTCCTTTGCCATAGCATATCTCCTTCTTTTTTATAGAGAAAATGGATTTTCCATTTCAAATACCAGCTTCTTTTTTGTGAAAGGATGCGTAAACGCAAGCTTATAAGAGCACAGCATCAACGCTCCCTTCGTCTGCTTCATATGTTCTTTAAAATTATATTTCTGATCGCCGACAATCGGGCATCCCGCATGCGCAAGCTGTACACGGATCTGGTGATGCCGCCCTGTGCAAAGCTTGATCCGCAGCAGAGCCCTGTCATTCTTCTGCGCAAGCGTTTCATAAAAAAGCTCCGCCCTTTTCGCGCCGGCAGTCGTACCGGAAACGACACGCGAGAGGTTTGTTTTCCCATCGCGCAGCAGATAATTCTCCAGCCTTCCCGATTTCCTTTGGGGCAAACCGTCAGTTACGGCATAATAATACTTATCCGCCGCCCTTGCCGCAATCTGACGGCTCAGCGCAGCCGCAGCCTCCTTTGTCTTTGCAAAAACCATAACACCGCAAACCGGCTGATCCAGACGGTGCACAACACCGATATAGGATGGCTCGCCCTTTTGCATACGGTAGGTACGCAGCATACTCTCCATATCACGCTGTCCGATACTTCTCGTCTGTGTGGCGATGCCCGCCTCCTTGATACAGACAAGCAGCGCATCGTCCTCATACATCATCTGAAACAATAAAAAAAGCCCTCCTTCCTTTATCTAATAAGGACGAGAGCTTATCGCTTCGTGTTACCACCTTTCTTCATTCCTGCCTTGCGACAGAAACCTCAGCAAGTACCCCGCGCGATCTGCGCCAAATACTCCCGCGCTGTAATGGGCGCATCCCAGTGCAGCCTGTATGGACAAACGCCCATAGTCGGTGCACGGCTCCAAGACCGGTTCCACACTGCTCCTATAAAGCCTTCCACCAAACGGCTTCTCTCTGTAATATTCGCAGTATCTACTATCTCTTTTCACAGCCTTTTTGTATTTTCTTGATGATAATATAATTTGCAGAAACTGTCAAGCCATGAAAAAACAACGAGCGACACGCTTCGCGAGCCACTCTTATGTCAAATACAAACATCCGCGTCTACAGCTTAAACCGATAACCCACTCCCCAGATTGTCTCGATATACTGCGGCTTATTTGTATTCATCTCGATTTTTTCACGGATCTTTTTGATATGCACCGTAACAGTCGCAATATCTCCGATCGATTCCATATCCCATATCTCGCGGAACAGCTCCTCCTTCGTAAATACATGATTCGGATTCTCCGCAAGAAACGTCAAAAGATCAAATTCCTTTGTTGTAAACTGCCGCTCCTCACCGTTTACCCAGACGCGTCTTGCCGTCTTATCAATACGGATGCCGCGGATTTCAAT
Organism: Roseburia sp.; assembly: GCA_019421345.1. Lineage (GTDB taxonomy): Bacteria > Bacillota > Clostridia > Lachnospirales > Lachnospiraceae > Roseburia. Next base: position 14,713 of record JAHZFL010000017.1, read on the forward strand.
CACCTCATTTTCCGGGGAATTGCTGCCGATCAGACGCTCATAGCGCGCAAGATGCGCCTTGACGCGCGCCACCAGCTCACTCGGTGAGAACGGCTTCGTGATATAATCGTCCGCCCCAAGACCAAGGCCACGGATCTTATCAATATCATCCTTTTTCGCAGATACCATTAAAATCGGCGTATTTTTCTCCTCCCGTATCTGACGGCAGATTTCAAAGCCGTCCACACCCGGAAGCATCAGATCGAGAATAAACATATCAAAATCCTCGGAAAGCGCGCGCTTTAAACCGACAAGCCCGTCATTCTCCGTCTCCACGTCAAAGCCGCTCAGCTCCAGATAATCCCGCTCTAATTCTGCAATCGCCACCTCATCTTCAATGATCAATACCTTACTCATTCGGCACCTCCTGATATTTTCGTATTACAAAATACATGACTGTTCCCATATCCTCTTTGCTTGTCGCCCATATTTTCCCGCCGTGATCCTCAATGATCTTCTTAACGATCGACAGTCCGATCCCGCTCCCTCCTGTCGAGGAATTGCGTGAAGCGTCTCCGCGGTAAAACCGGTCAAAAATATATGGCAGATCGCGCGCAGCAATGCCGCGTCCGTTGTCCTCGATCTCCACCTGAATAAAATCACCGACGTCCTTGATACGGATATTGATCAGTCCCTTCGGTTTATCCAGATATTTGACGGAATTGCCGACAATATTGTTGATCACGCGCTTCAACTGTTCGGGATCCGCGATGATCTGCACGCCCTCATCGGCATAGTTAAAGTATGCAAGTCCAATATTTTTTGTCTCAAGATCAAGGCTTAGTTCTTCAATACAGTCGCTGAAATAGGCAGATACATTCAGCTTTGCAAAATTATAAGGAATGCGGTTCGTATCAATCTTGGAGTAAAGCGTCAGCTCATTCAGCAGGGTATCCATCTCGTTCGCCTTATTGTAGATCGTACGGATATACCGATCCCGCTTCTCCTCCGTGTCTGCCACGCCGTCCATAATGCCCTCCGCATATCCCTTGAGCGCAGTGATCGGCGTCTTAAGATCATGCGCAATATTGCTGATCAGCGCCCGGCTCTCCTTCTCGCTCGCGATCTTCTCCTCCGCGCTGTCCTTTAAGCGCTGCCGCATCTCCTCAAAGCTTTTGCACAGCTCACCGATCTCGTCCCCGCTCTCTGCCTCCACCGTGAAATCAAGATTTCCCTCCTTGATATTCTGTGCTGCAAGCTGCAGCTTCTTGATCGGATTGATCATACTTGTATAAATCCAGATCGTAAGCATACACGCTGTCAGCACCAGGATCATCACGATCGCGATGATCGCATCGGCAAGCAGCGTCTTAATCTCCGGCACAGTCTCATCGATGAGCGTAATAATAAACGCGCTCCCCTCCGTACTGTCCGGATATTGAAAATCAATCTGCTTGATCAGCGCCTGCTCCTCACCGTCAATATACATCCCGCTGTTGACGCTGCTGTCTGCCTCTCCATACCCCGGCAGCTCCATCAGAAGGGCTGACGCCGCATCTGCCCCGATATAGGTCAATATATCTGCCCTGCGGACAACGAGATAGGAGCTTTTTTCCTCCAATCTGTGATTGACCTCCTCTAAATAGCTCTGATCCTCCATCTGCTCGGGATGGCGTCTCGCCGTCTCGGACAGCTCTGTAAATGTTTCTTTTGTAAAGCGGCTGAACAGTTGCATCGAATTGGAAAAGTAACTGTAATCCGCATTCTCCACACCATAGGTTTGTTTGATCGCCCGAATCTGAATCTGCTGAAAACTAAACAGCATGATCAGCGACAGCAAAATCGGAACAAATATGATAATACAAAATGAAATCATGATCTTATTCCGAAATTTCATAGCTTCTTCCCTTCTCCTAACCTTTCAAGCAGCAGTCATCGCTCCCCGCAGATACGCGTACATCCTAAAGATACACCACGCTCTCCCGCTGCAATACTCTATAAACAACGCGCATTTGTACCATGCAGACATCCTTGCAGAGCAATCTTCTGCACCTGCGAATGCGCATCCTCACACAACGAATCAGCCCTCCCGGTGTTTCAGTGTTTCCCTCCCACAGAAAACAAAAAACTCCCTATGATAGGAAAAACGGGCCACAGGATTGCTATCCCATGACCCATTATAGCATGAAAAATTCCGAATTTTATATAATTACTGTAAATTTGTCTAAACTTTTCATAAACCGCTGCTTTATAAATATTTTTTTAATGTCTCCGCCTTGTCGGTAGCCTCCCACGGAAGCTCTAAGTCCGTGCGGCCGAAATGACCATACGCCGCCGTAGCACGGTAAATCGGTCTTCTAAGGTTCAGCATCTGAATGATACCCGCCGGACGAAGATCAAAGTTTTCACGGATAATCTCCACCAGTCTCTCATCCGAAACTCTGCCTGTTCCATCTGTATCTACCATGATGGAGGTTGGCTGCGCCACACCGATCGCATAGGAAAGCTGAATCTCGCAGCGGTCTGCCAAGCCTGCCGCAACGATATTCTTCGCTACATAGCGGGCAGCATACGCAGCGGAACGGTCTACCTTCGTGCAGTCCTTTCCGGAAAAAGCGCCGCCGCCATGACGTGCATATCCGCCGTAGGTATCAACAATGATCTTTCTTCCGGTGAGGCCGGCGTCTCCATGCGGTCCGCCAATCACAAAGCGACCCGTCGGATTGATAAAGAACTTCGTCTTGTCGTCCAGCAGCTCTTTCGGCAGAATCGGATCAAACACATATTTGCGGATGTCCGCATGAATCTGCTCCTGCGTCACTTCCTCGTCATGCTGTGTAGATAACACGACCGCCTCCAGACGCAGCGGCTTGCCGTTCTCATCATACTCCACCGAAACCTGTGTCTTGCCGTCCGGTCTTAAGTAGCCAAGCGTACCGTCCTTACGCACCTTTGTCAGTTGGAACGCAAGCTTATGTGCAAGTGAGATCGGATACGGCATCAGCTCCGGCGTCTCATTTGTTGCATAGCCAAACATCATTCCCTGGTCGCCGGCTCCCGTATCGAGCGCGTCGGTAAGCGCTCCCTCGCGCGCCTCAAGCGCTTTATCCACACCCATTGCAATATCCGGCGACTGCTTGTCAAGCGCCACCATGACCGCGCATGTATTTCCGTCAAATCCCGTCTTTGCATCGTCATAGCCAATCTCATTGACTGTCTTTCTCACAATGCCCGGAATATCAAGCTGTGCCTTTGTCGTAATCTCTCCCGTCACCAGTACAAAGCCCGTGCAGCTTGCCGCCTCACAGGCAACGCGGCTCATCGGGTCCGCCTCCATACACGCATCAAGGATCGCGTCAGAAATTGCGTCGCACACCTTATCGGGATGCCCTTCCGTCACTGATTCCGAGGTAAATAGTCTCTTTTCCATAATACCTTTCTTCCTTTCGTAATAAAATAACCAAACTTCCTTTTCTACAAACAACGAGCGACACGCTTCGCGAGCCACTCTTATGTCAAAACAAAGAATCTCGCTCGCGAGATCCTCCGCCTGCGGCGGGTCGCATCTGCGACACAGTTCCATTCCGCCGCAGTGCAATCCCCCGCAGGGGTTTCGCTTTATAGGGGACGAAATTTCCTATAAAACAAAAGCATTTCGCTTTATAGGGAACAGAGCATCCTATAAAGTAAAAAAAATCCACTTGCGGAACACAAGCGGATATGACAACGATAGATAATCAAATCCTCTTATTGTTCGAACTATTGCAGCCATCTGCCGCTTCTGCGGTATGTGGCTATAACAGCATTTGCTCGCTCAGGCTGGCACCTTCCGTATTGGGGTTGCCGTGACTTCATCGATCCTATGTATCTCCATCACTCTGAATAAGAAAATTTAGCACAATATTGAATTTTCAAATCTATGGTGTTACGATACACCCTTTTCCCCGATCTGTCAAGTCCTTTCTCTGTTCCCGCACGAGATTCTTCGCCTGCGCCGCGTCGCTGCAGCGACATATTTCCTTTCCGACGCAGTGCGATTCCTCCATGACTTTTTACTTTCTCAGGAAACCTTTAACGTAAACTTCTGGATATCCTTCTCTGTCGACACCTTCTCGATCAACGCGCCAAGCGCGGACAGCTTCTTCTCAAATTCCTCATAGCCGCGCTCAATATAATAAATATCATCTACCACCGTGATGCCCTCGGCAGCGAGTCCTGCAATGACAAGCGCTGCTCCCGCACGCAGATCAGGTGCGTTGACACGCGCTCCCGTATACTGTTCCACACCGCTGATGATCGCAATATTGCTCTCCACCTTGATGCTCGCGCCCATACGCGTCAGCTCATCGACATACTTAAAACGATTTTCAAAAATACTCTCCGTCACCGTGCTGGTTCCCTCGGAGATTCCAAGCACGACCGCCATCTGCGGCTGCATATCTGTCGGAAATCCTGGATACGGCAGAGTCGTAACCTGTGTGTGATGCAGAAGCTTTGACGCAACAACACGCACCGCATCATCGAACTCCTCCACCTCACAGCCAATCTCCAGCAGCTTTGCACTGATCGCCTCCAGGTGCTTTGGAATGACATTTTTGATCATCACATCGCCCTTTGTCGCCGCTGCCGCCAGCATAAAAGTTCCGGCTTCGATCTGATCGGGAATAATCGAATACTCCGTCTTATGCAGCTTCTCAACGCCTATGATGCGGATAACATCCGTTCCGGCGCCGCGTATTTTCGCACCCATGCTGTTCAAGAAATTCGCAACGTCTACAACATGCGGCTCTTTGGCTGCATTCTCAATAATCGTCTTCCCCTCTGCCAAGGACGCCGCCATCATGATATTGATCGTTGCGCCCACAGAAACCTTATCAAGATAAATATGCGTGCCGACCAGTTTGTCAGCAGACGCCATCACAAGCCCGTATTTGATGTCAACATTTGCGCCGAGTGCGCGAAAGCCCTTCATATGAAGGTCGATCGGGCGGCTTCCAATATCACAGCCTCCCGGAAGCGCCACCTCTGCTCTTTTATATTTTCCAAGAAGCGCTCCTATCAGATAATAGGAGGCGCGTATCTTGCGGATAAACTCATTATCTACATTCAGATCACGGATAAATGAACCGTTGATCCTCACCGTATGGGTATCAATCCGCTCCACACGCGCGCCAATTTCCTGGATCGCGTTGAGCAGAACATTAATATCCCTCACATTCGGAAGATTATCTATCGTAACCGTCTCATCCGTCATCACTGCCGCAGAGAGAATCGCAAGCGCAGCATTTTTTGCACCGCCGATCTCCACCTCTCCAACTAACGGATTACCGCCTTTAATTATATACTGTTCCATATCACACCTCTATGAATAACCTTCATACAAACATGTAATTATAGTAGCCATTCTCTGTATTTGTCAAGGAATTCTTTCATACCACAAACGACGGTATCTCCTCTTAATAGCTGATGTAGTCCAACGGATCTACGGCAGCGCCGTTGACATATAATTCAAAATGTACATGCGGTCCCGTAGAACGTCCCGTATTTCCGCTCAATGCGACCGCCTCGCCCTGCTCTACATGCTGCCCTGTTTTTACCAGCAATTTACTGTTGTGCGCATAGCGCGTCGTCCGCCCGTCCGCATGACTGATCACCACGCAGTTTCCATATCCGCCGCTGTAGGATGCCTGAATGACTGTTCCCGCACAGGACGCATAGACGGTCGTGCCTACCGGACAAGCCCAGTCTGTTCCCTTATGCATACGTCCCCAGCGCCGTCCGAATCCTGAAGTGAATCTGCCGCCGGCAAGCGGCTTGATATAGGTCGGCGGAATCACCGTTCCCTGCTCAATAACCGCTGCCTTTGATTCCGTTATGATATTCTCGTGTACCATTTCGCGGCTGATTTCCATACCGTTTTGATATACAACAATATCGTTGCGCTCGCGATGACCAACGGTTCCCTCCTCATGCACAACCTCCTCTGTCGTGTACCAGGAATCATTTTTTATGATGACAGGCTCTGCGGTATAATCCTCCTCATACACCTCCCCCATCGTCAGGCGAAGCTGCAATTCCGGCTCAGGAACTGCAATGATCAGCTCCTGTCCGTCGCGTATCATCTGGTCTGCACTTGAAAGCCCGTTTAACGCCACGATCGAGGAAACGGTCGTATCATGATCCATCGCAATGACAGAAAGACAGTCTCCGCTCTGTACTACATATATTTTATTCGACTCCTTTTGTTTTGTTACCTCAACGACTGCCGCCTCCATATCGGAAAGCTCCTCAGGCTTTATGAAATTCTCGTAAACCTCTACCTTTTCCACAAATTCCATATCAAGGATACCTGTCTCATAGCCTCCGGCGGAAGGATTTGCCAGCGCATACTGCATCGCATAGGTAACGCCCGCCTGCGCGCCGGAGCTCACCCCGTTGGCAAGCGTTTCCTCAGGAATAACCTCGGTCTTTTGTTCCGGCTCCGTTTCCTCCAGGGCCGCGCTCATAATTCCCTTAATATGGGAATCCGTTGCCGAGAGCGTCGTCTGATACTCTCCCATTTCATCCAAAGGCGCCTTCACACGGTTTAAGAAAGTCTCCACATCGGCAAGCGTCGGAAAATTCGCACGGTAGCCGTCAATGGCTACCGTATATGCGCGCTGCAGTCCCTGCGCGTTCGTTTCCCTTATCATGCCCTTAAACGCTTCTTTTAATTCGCTCTCTGAAAGAAACTGTTCAAACAGACTGCGGCTTTTTGCCGTCACACAATCAAGTTCCAGACTCAGGCGGCCTCCCGTCTCAAGCGAAACCTCACGCCTTGCCTCCTGCAGGAGTTCCTTTACATCCGTGTTGTCTGCCACACTGCCGACCGGCGTGCCGTTTAGCGTCACCGTCTGATATGCCTGTCCGATCCCGACCTGCTGCATCGCAGCGGCTGCAAGCAGACACAAACATCCAGCTCCGACAACAGAAGCCTGAACCTTCGCCTTTTTTGTAAACTCTATCCTTTTCATTAAAATAACTCCATGATCTTCTCAATCGTCTGCTCTACATTCAGACAATGCTCATCTACAGTAAAATCCGCATACCGCTCATAGAGAGGCACACGCTCCTCGTATAATGTAAGAAGCGTTTGTCCCTTCTTTAAAACAACGCCTCTCCCCTTAATATCCGAAAGTCTCTGCGAAAGCTCCGCAAACGGGAGCTTTAAGTAGACGACCGTCCCGATTTCCTTTAAGTGACTCATCGCCTCCGCGCCGTATACGACGCTTCCGCCTGTTGCGATCACCGCATGTCGTGCCCAAATGCTGCTGTTGACGCGGTTCTCCACCGCAAGAAACCCCTCCGTTCCCTGCTCCTTAATAATCTCGCACAGAAGTTTTCCCTCCTGCTCCTGTATGATTAGATCCGCATCAATGAACCGATACCCCATCATCTTTGCAAGCACAACGCCGATGGTGCTTTTTCCCACCCCCGGCATACCGATCAACACAATATTTTCTTTCATCTTTTCCTTCTCCGGTATTCTTCTGCAACTCTTTTTAGGATAGCACACCTCGCCCGAAATCGCAAGAAAGATTCTCCGCCTGCGGTGGGCCGCATCAGCGACACGGCTGCCCTCCACCACAGTGTGATCCCCCGGAGGTTTTTGCTTTACAGAGGACGAAGTTTCCTATAAAGCAAAAGACTGCCGCATCCGAAAACCTCGGATGCGGCAGTCTCTCTTACTGTTCCGTTGCTTCTGCCTGTTCTGTCGTCGGCTCTGTTTCCTCTGACGCAGGCTCTATGGTTGTAAATCCCCTGTCAAACTTAACCTTCTTCCATACGCTCTTTTTTACCTCCCATGTATGGGATTCCTGCCAGCCGGACAGCGTATCCTCGAAAAGCTTTGTCTCACGCTCGCTGATGATTCCTGCCCTTGTGGCCTCTGTTGCCGCCTGATCCGTCTTGGCATCCAGACGTACTACATAGTAAGCATTCTCCGTGTCGATGACACCGGACAATGCGCCCTCCTCCAAGCCCTTTAACGCGGTGAGAACCGCTTCATCTAAAACCTCATCGTCAGCCGTAAACGTGCCGGTGCTGACCGTATAGGAATGCGCTGCTGCCGCGTCCTCCAGACTGCTCTCCTTTGCCTCCGCCGCAAAGCTTTCCACCGTTTTTGCAAGCTCCTTTACTTCCTCATCGGTGTACTCGACAGACTTTCCCTCCGCGTCGGTGTAGGTCGTCTTGGAAACCCTTACATAGCTATAGCTGCTCGTATTTGCCTCCTCGTCGCTGACATTCGTATCCACATCCGCAATGATCGCCTGACGCATCTTCTGCTGGATAGTCAAAAGGCGCAGATATTCCTGGACGATCTCCTTGTCCGCTCCAAGCTCCGCAAGCGCCTCCTTACTGTTTGACGCAAGAAATGAAGCCGCTGCGGCATCAATTTTTTCCTGCTCCTCGCCGGAGAGCTCCACACCATACTCCTCCATATGAGCCTCCAGCGTATACATCGCAAACAGGTTATCCATGACCGCGTTCTTGACTTCCTCCTCTGCGGTTACGCCCGTGCCTGTCAGATCGCTCTCCCATACATTTCCGCTTCCGCCAAAATAATACGCATAAAGGTCATCGTCCTGCGCCTGCTGCAGACGAGCCGCAAAATTAGGCAGTCCCAGCCCGATTTCCTGTCCGTCAAAGACTGCTGCCGTCTTATTTTTATCAATACTGCCGCATCCTGCCAAAACAGAAGCCGCAATGACTCCGCTAAGCAATAATGCAGCCACTTTTATTTTCCTCATGGTTTGCCTCCCTTTTTGCCGTCCCTTCTCACTTTTGGACAGCTACCCGCTTATTATAGTGCCTTTTGCAAAAAGCCGCAATATATTTCATGATTTTTTCACACTCCCTGCGCCTGCTGCACGGGCAGCAGTATCTGTGCTGCCTCTAAAAACTCCTCAAGGATTTCTTTTGCACCGATATTTTTCTCCCGCGTGTTCTGCTTTAAGAAATAGGTGAAGTACGGCGCTTTCGCATCTGCAGTAAAGCGAACCTTCTGCCCGAACCCCGCCACAAATTCCGGTATTTTCGTAACGTCGATCTCCGCCTTTTCATAAAGCGTAAATTTGATCGTCTCCGCCTTCTGCGATACCTCGGTGAAATAAACGCGGTGCGCCAGCGACTTGATCTTTGCAATATAAAGCAGATTCTCCACAGACTTCGGCGGATCTCCAAATCGGTCGATCAGCTCCTCTAACATCTCATCAACCTCGTCCATCGTCTCAATGTCCGCAATGCGCTTGTAAATGTCAAGCTTCTGAAACTCATTGGGAATGTAGCCCATCGGGATATAGGCATCTATCACGATATCGATCGAAGTGTCAAAATGCGCTGCAACGGAAATTCCCTTCGCCTCCTTGACTGCCTCGTTTAACATCTTGCAGTACAGGTCGTAGCCGACCGCCTCCATATGCCCGTGCTGCTTTGCCCCAAGCAGATTTCCTGCGCCGCGGATTTCCAGATCACGCATGGCGATCTTAAACCCGCTGCCAAGCTCCGTATACTCCTTGATCGCCGCGAGACGCTTCTCCGCAATCTCCTTTAGCATTTTGTCACGCTTATACATCAAAAACGCATACGCCGTGCGGTTGGAGCGTCCCACACGCCCACGCAACTGATAAAGCTGGGAAAGCCCCATATTATCAGCGTCGTGAATGATCATTGTATTGACGTTTGAGATGTCAAGTCCCGTCTCAATAATCGTCGTGGAAACGAGCACATCAATCTCTCCGTTAATAAAACGGTACATAATATTTTCCAGCTCGCTCTCCTTCATCTGCCCGTGTGCATAAGACACGCTCGCCTCCGGCACAAGCTCCGCGATCTTTGCCGCCACATCCGCGATCTCCCGCACACGGTTATATACATAATACGCCTGCCCGCCACGGGAAAGCTCTCTGGAAATCGCCTCGCGCACAAGCTCCTCATTATATTCCATGACATAGGTCTGGATCGGAAGACGATCCATCGGCGGCTCCTCCAAGACACTCATATCCCGGATGCCGATCAAGCTCATGTGAAGTGTCCGCGGAATCGGCGTCGCCGTGAGCGTGAGCACATCAATATTCGTCTTTAACTGCTTAAGCTTCTCCTTATGCGCGACGCCAAACCGCTGCTCCTCATCAATCATCAAAAGCCCTAAGTCCTTATACACCACATCCTTTGACAGCAGACGGTGCGTTCCGACGATAATATCGACCTGACCTTTTTTGAGATTTTCCAGCGTCTTCTTCTGCTCCGTGGCGCTGCGGAAACGGCAGAGCAAATCGACGTTGACCGGAAAATCTTTCATCCTCCGGGCAAAGTTATTATAATGCTGCTGCGCCAGAATCGTTGTCGGCACAAGAAACGCCACCTGCTTACCGTCCTGCACCGCCTTGAAGGCCGCACGGATTGCGATCTCCGTCTTGCCGTAGCCGACGTCCCCGCAGATCAGACGATCCATGATCTTTGTGCTCTCCATATCCGCCTTTGTCGCCGCGATCGCAAGGTCCTGATCCTCCGTCTCCTCAAACGGAAACATTTCCTCAAACTCCCGCTGCCAGACAGTGTCCGGCCCGTATGCAAAGCCACTCTCACTCTGCCGCGCCGCATAAAGCTTTATCAAATCCTCCGCGATCTCCTTTACCGCGCCGCGCACCCTCGACTTTGTTTTATTCCATTCCTGCCCGCCCAGCTTGTTAAGCTTCGGCTTTTTGGCGTCCGCGCCTGCGTATTTTTGGATCAGCTCCAACTGTGTCGCCAAAATATAAAGATTGCCGCCTCCGGCATACTCGATCTTAATATAATCCTTCTCGGTCTTATCGACCTCAATCTTTTCGATCCCTCGGTAAATGCCAAGCCCATGACTCTCATGCACGACATAATCGCCGATGCTTAAGTCCGTAAAGCCCGCGATCTTCTCTCCCTCATAGATGCGCCGGCGTTTCTTTTTCTTCTTCTCTCCGCCGAAAATATCGCTCTCGGAAATTACGACAAACCGGATCAGCGGGTATTCATAGCCTTTTTTGATCTTGCCATAGCCTGTCATGATCTCTCCCGGCTTTACCGCCTGCGCAAAGCTCTCGCTGTAAAAGGCGTTTAACCCCTCGTTCATCAAATCCTCCGCAAGACGCTTTGCTCTTGTGCGCGAACCGGAGAGCAGGACGACTCCATACCCGTTCTTTTTATAACGCGCCAAATCCTTTACCAGCAGTTCAAAGCTGTTATTGAACGGGTTGACTGTCTTTGTCTGGAGCTGGAACCGCAGCTTCAGCTCAAGATGCGGATTTTTTGTCTCAAGCGCAACCAAGGAAATACATTTGCGCCGCTCCAGCTTTGCCAGTATCTCCTTACAGGTAAAAAGCTCCCGCATCTGTCCCGGCAGAATATAGCCCTTTTCCAGACGCTGCTTCATGCTCTCGGAAAACTCTGTCTCTGTCGCGATTCCCCGCTCAATGGCTCTTGGAACCTCATCCAGAAAAATCAGCGTATTTTCGACGTCAAAATAGTCGAGCAGCGACGCGCGCTCCTCGCAGAAATAGGACAGATATGCATCAAGCCCTGCGCTGACTCCAAGCTCGCACGCCTCCTCGGCAAGCTGATCGGCAGCCGCACGCACCCGATGCGCCTCCTCTGTTTTCATCTCCCCGCGCATCTGATCGGAAACCTTCTTTGCCTCCTTTTGGATACGCGCAATTCCCTCTCTGCGCTCCTCCTCCGTAAGCACAAGCTCGCACGCCGGGTAGATATGCACTTCCTCTAAATTTTCAATCGAACGCTGGCTTTCCGCGTCAAACGAGCGGATCGAATCGACCTCATCATCCCACAGCTCGATGCGGACCGGATTCTCCTCCGTCAGCGGAAAAATATCAATGATGCCGCCGCGCACGGAAAATTCCCCCTGCGTCTGCGCCTGATAATTTTTCTCATAGCCAAGCTCCGCCAGATGTCTGGTCAGCTCCTCCAGGTCCAGACGATCACCCACCACGATCTTTCGCACCGCCTGAATAAACTTTTCGGGACTTGGCATCGGGTTCATCAGTCCGTCAAACGTTGTGATCACGGTACATTCCTTCTCCTCCGCAATCCGTTTTAGCGCATTGATGCGCTCTGCCGTCAGCACATTTCCGCGTATGTCCGACTGATAAAACAAAATATCCTTCGCCGGATAATATACTGCCTTCTGATCAAAAAAGCGGTATTCCTCCCAGAGCTCTCGCGCCTTTTGCTCATGAAATGTCACAATGATCCGGCTGCCCGAACCATTGTGAATGCTGTACATCATATGTGGTTTTGCTGCGTCGATGCAGCCCGAAATCTGAGCCACGCCTGCCAGATTTGGCAGCGCCTCCTCAAGATCACAGATTTCCCTTAACCCCTTCATGGGTTCTGTGAATGTCCGCACTTAACCCTCCTGCTTCTTTCCATTAAATCTGTTCATTGCCTTATCAATGTCACCGCGCAAAATCATTTCTGCCGCTGTCACAGCGTCCGAAACGGCGCTCTCTGTCAGACTTCGCTCCGCTGCCGAAAAACGCCCCAGCACATGATCCGCCAAATCCCAGCCCTCCGGCTTTTCCCCGACTCCCAGCTTAATCCGCATAAAATTCTGCGTACCTGTCTGCGCAATGATATTTTTGATGCCGTTATGTCCGCCCGCGCTTCCCTTCTTACGAATCCGAATGCCGCCCGGCGCAAGGCTGATGTCGTCAAAGATCACCAGCAGCTCGCTCTCCGCGTCAAGCTTATAATAATGTAAAAGCTCCGCCACACTCTCGCCGCTTAGGTTCATATAGGTCTGCGGCTTTGCCAGCACGACCTTCTCCCCCGCGATCACGCCCTTGCCGCAAAGCGCCTTATGCTTTTTCTCACTGACACTGATCTGATATTGCTCCGCAAGAGCATCCACCGCATCAAAACCGATATTATGTCTCGTCTGCTCATACTGTCTGCCCGGATTGCCAAGTCCTACGATTAAAAACATGTCTCTCTCCCGTCATCCAATCTGTTCTTCATACATTTTTGTCTACGTTTCATTTTACAGAAGTTTTTGGATTTTACAAGAGTTTTATACAGTAAGGGATGTTGCAAAATAAACGGCTTTGACTCAAGATGGGGAAATTGAATGTTTGCGGCTTATTCGCCAATGATCAGATAAGAGTAAAGAATCCTTATGTCAAAAAAATTGTGCTTCCCAATTTGGGAAGCACGACAAACTATCGGCGTTTACTCTATAAAAAAATCGACATAGCACCGGTATAAGTAATACGAGAATGACCCCTGCTCCAAAACAAATAATAACAAAACGCAGCTTTTTCCGTTCATCATTGTTCATAACTTAAAACACTCCTAGTTGACACCTTGACTTGCCTTATGCTTCATTGCACCAAATCTTATGTGTACCAAAACCATACCCCATTGGAATCACCCCTTAAATAGATATGTGTAATTATATGTTTTTAAAATTTATAAATCAATAGGATTATTAACTAAAATAAAGGCGAAAATATTGTTCCTATGTTCCAAAAACGCATTTTATCCCTAAAATGAGTATACTGCGAAATATGACATCGAAACGTACAGATATTTGCGATTGACAGAATGAATATAGTTAGAGTTTTCATAGAAGATGATCAAAAAAAGAAGGATCTCCCGCAGAATATCAGGTGCTAACAACACTGAATTCTACGGGAGATCCTTCTTTGTGACGCCGGAACTAACAATCCGTATTAACCAACCGATCCCTCGGTCTCGATAAGCTCCTCATATTTCTCCAAGATCAGCCCCTGCAGCCGCTCTCTCGTCTCGGAATTGATCGGATGCGCAATATCCCGATACTCTCCGTCCGCTGCCTTACGGCTTGGCATCGCGATAAATAATCCCTTTTCTCCCTCGATCACCTTGATGTCATGCACCACAAACTCCTCGTCAATCGTAATTGATACGACTGCCTTCATCTTACCCTCTTTTTCTACTTTTCTGATTCTCACGTCCGTAATCTGCATCTCTTATGTCCTCCCATGTCTGCTTCTTAAAGCATATATCTCTGGTTATTTTCGAATACGATCTTAATACCGTTATCCCCGCAATAATAAGTATTTGCCCTTAAAGTATCGCGGCTCTCCACGATACAGTTTTCGATATGCGTATTGTCCCCAATATATACATCGTTTAAAATGATCGAATTTTTGATCACGCAGTTTTTCCCGACAAACACTTTCTTAAATAAGACAGAATTTTCGACCTTGCTGTTAATGATACAGCCGCTGGCGATCAGACTGTTATGCACATCCGAACCCACATTATATTTTGCCGGCGGAAGATCGTCTACCTTAGAACGAATCTTTGGTTCCTCACGGAAGAAATAGCTGCGCACATCCGGCTTTAAAAAATCCATATTTGTCTCATAATAGGATTCCACCGTCGCAATATTGCTCCAGTACTCCTTCATCTTGTAGCCGTAAATGTGCTTCATATTCTTATAGCGGATCAAAATATCGGTGACAAAATCCCAGCGGTTCTCCGCTGCGCTGCGCTCCAGCATCTCGATGAGCTGCCTTCTGCGCACAATATAAATTCCCGTAGAAATCGTATTGGAATGGGATACCATCGGCTTTTCCTCAAATTCAATGATCCTTGCGTCCTCATTCATGCGCACAACGCCGAACCGGCTGACGTCCGTACCTGCCGGCATGTCCTTACAGACAACCGTAATATCCGCCTTCTTCTCAATATGATAATCCAGAACCTTATTGTAATCCATCTTATAAACACAGTCGCCGCTCGTAATGATGACATACGGCTCATGGCTTTTCTTTAGGAAATTAATGTTCTGGTACATCGCATCCGCCGTTCCGCGATACCACCAACTGTTATCCACGGTCACCGTCGGATTAAAGACAAACAGTCCCCCCTGCTTTCTGCCGAAATCCCACCATTTTGACGAGCTTAGATGCTCGTTTAGGGAGCGGGCGCTGTACTGCGTCAAAACCGCAACTGTCTGAATGTGCGAATTGCTCATATTGCTGAGAGCAAAGTCAATGCTGCGGTAATTTCCGCCGATCGGCATTGCCGCAATCGCACGCTTATTGGACAATTCCTGCATACGGCTGTTATTGCCGCCCGCTAAAATAATACCTATTGCTTTCATACCGCCTCACCTGCCTTAATGATTACTTCTCCGCTCTCCAGCGTGCCCCCCGGATAATCCTCCCCCACGGTTCGACCGGAGATCGCCGTATTTCTTCCGACCGAAACGCCGTCCGGGATCACTGAAAATTCACCGATCGTAACAAGACCAAAGGAATAGACGCTCTCATTTAATTTGTTGGGAGCCTCCTCTCCCACTCCAAGCACTGCGTTGCTGCCGACCACAGAGCGCTCCGCGATGATCGCCTTGTCGATCACTGTATGCTCACCAATCTGCGTCCCCCGCATGATAATGGAATCACGGATGACAGAACCCTTTCCGATCGTAACCCCCGCTCCTATCACAGAGTTATGTACTTCGCCATAAACCTCCGCCCCGTCTCCGATGATACTCTTGTCGATCACCGCCTCCGCCGCGATATACTGCGGCTCAATAATATCGCTCTTTGTATAAATCTTCCAGTATTCTTCATACAGATTAAATTCAGGGATCAGATCGATCAGCTCCATATTTGCCTCCCAGTAGGAGCCAAGCGTACCCACATCCTTCCAGTAGCCGTTGTACTCGTAAGCAAACAGCCGCTTGCCGCCATCATGACAGTACGGAATGATATGCTTTCCAAAATCACAGCCGCTTTGATCTTTCATTGCATAAAGCGCTTCCTTTAGGACCTGCCAGCTAAAAATATAAATACCCATAGACGCGAGATTACTGCGCGGCTGCGCCGGCTTTTCTTCAAACTCATGGATCCGCTTCTCCTCGTCCGTGATCACAATGCCAAATCTGCCTGCCTCCTCGATCGGCACGGGCATCGTCGCGATCGTCACATCCGCCTGATTCTTTTTGTGAAACTCAAGCATCACCTCATAATCCATCTTATAGATATGATCTCCCGACAAAATCAGCACATATTCCGGATCATAGCTCTCCATATAATCCATATTCTGGAATATAGCGTTTGCAGTGCCGGTGTACCATTCGCTGTTGTCGCTCTTTTCATATGGCGGAAGAATCGTTACCCCGCCGTTATTCCTGTCTAAATCCCACGGAATCCCGATGCCGATATGGGAATTTAAACGAAGCGGCTGATATTGCGTCAGCACGCCCACTGTATCGATCCCGGAATTGATGCAGTTACTGAGCGGAAAATCAATGATACGGTACTTCCCGCCAAATGCGACTGCCGGTTTTGCAACCTTTGCCGTAAGTACGCCGAGACGGCTTCCCTGACCTCCGGCTAACAACATGGCTATCATTTCTTTTCTTATCACGTCCATCACCTCTTGTCTCTTTCTGACTAGTCCTAACTTACTATTTCATATTTCAAATTATACCATATTCAATTGTCGTTGTATATCACTTTTCACAACTTTGTTTATCTATTTTTTTGTTTTTTGACATTTTACACAAATTTTACACACGTCATTTTTTTGAAATGTTTCATTGTGTCGAAAATATTTTATGACAAAAGAATTTGCAAATTAATAAGATAAGTTTATAATGGGAGAGCAGGCAGATTTTCTTCTGCACAACGAAACAAAAACAGGCAGGTATTTTCAAATGTATAAAATTAACTTTCAGCAACCGATTCATGTACACTTTATCGGCATCGGCGGCATCAGCATGAGCGGTCTTGCCGAGATTCTTTTTGCGGAGCATTTTACCGTTTCCGGCTCGGATGCAAGGGAAACCGCACTGACCAGGCAGCTCTCACAAAAAGGCATCCGCGTATATTACGGACAGCAGGCGTCCAATCTCACAGACAGCATCGGGCTTGTTGTCTACACCGCTGCCATAGGCGCCGATAACCCTGAATTCTGTGCCGCCAAAAGTCTTGGCATTCCCATGATAAGCCGCGCGGAACTGCTTGGGCAAATTATGGATAATTACAAAAATGCGATCGCCGTGGCGGGGACGCACGGAAAAACAACGACCACCTCTATGATCAGCCAGATTCTCCTTGCGGCAGACACAGACCCTACCATCACGGTCGGCGGTATCCTGCAGGCGATCGACGGCAATCTTAAGATCGGCAGGTCGGATGTGTTCATCTCGGAGGCATGCGAGTACACAAACAGCTTTCTGCACTTTTATCCAAAATACAGCATCATCTTGAATGTGGAGGCGGAACACTTGGACTTTTTTAAAGATATTCATGACATCCGCCGTTCATTCCACCAATTTGCTGCAAACACACGCGCAGACGGAGCTATTATCATAAACGGAGATATTCCCGATTACACCGGGCTGTTAGAGGGACTGCACCAAAAAGTCGTCTCCTTTGGGCTTTCCGACCACTGTGATCTTTATCCTGCCAACGTCACCTTTGACGAAAGAGCCTGCGCCTCCTTTACCGCCATGCACCGCGGAAAGGCGCTTGCTTGCGTAACCTTAAGCGTGCCCGGAATGCACAACGTCTCAAACGCACTCGCTGCCATCGCGCTCTCTCTGGAGCTTAAGCTTCCCATGCCGGCAGTCTGTGAGGGGCTGCGGGCATTTGGCGGCGCGGACCGCCGTTTCCAGTATAAGGGCTGTATCGACGGTGTGACGATCATTGACGACTATGCGCACCATCCGACGGAAATACGGGCGACCCTGACCGCTGCGGCAAGCTACCCGCATAAACGCCTGATCCTCGCCTTCCAGCCGCATACATACTCCCGCACCAAAGCGTTTCTTGACGACTTTGCGGAGGTTCTCTCTCTGGCAGACCTTGTGGTGCTTGCCGACATCTATGCCGCGAGAGAAAAAAATATTTACGGCATATCCTCCCGCGACCTGTTAGATAGGCTTAAGGAAAAAGGAACTCCCTGCGTTTATTTTCCTTCCTTTGAGGAAATTGAAAAATTTTTATTAAAAAATTGTATAAACGGCGATTTGTTGATAACTATGGGCGCCGGGGATATTGTAACCGTTGGCGAACATCTGCTTGGGAAATAGGTTATCCACATTATCCACATTCAAATTGGGGAAAACTTCAACGTTTGGATGTGGATTTTTTATTTTTGATTTTCCCGCCGCAACTGTCTGTTATCCACATTATCCACAATTTCCCGCTGCCCGGCATTACGGCTCTTGTACGAAAAATGGTACTTCTCTTTCCAAAATTCCTGTGCTATAATTCTGACGACAGAAGACTGTCCTTGATATGATTTGTAGAGAGAGGTTATGATTTGTCATGGCAAACATTACATTACACAGTGACGCTTTAAATTCCGCCACCAGTGTTTCAAATATTTTTATTGATGAATATATGTCAGGCGCAAACGGAGAATTTGTCAAAGTCTATTTATATCTCCTGCGTCTTATGAATCTGCCGGACGCCTCCTTCTCCATCTCATCGATCGCCGATAAATTTGAGCATACCGAGAAGGATATTAAGCGCGCCCTAAGCTACTGGGAGCGGATGCACCTGCTCCGGCTGGAATACGACGCCAACCAGAACCTGACCGGTATCTGTCTGCTGGACTCCTCCTGCATCACCGCAGAGAACGATTCCGGGCAGCAATCGCAGGCATCCGTCAGACAGGAGCCTGTCGAACAAAAATCACAAAAACGTCAGTATTCCGCCGATGATATTGACGGCTTTCGCCGGAATGAGGCAGTCGCAGAGCTCTTTTTCATTGCGGAGCGTTATCTGAGCCGCACCTTAAGCGCGACGGATGTGAATACGATTTTATATTTTTATGACGGTCTTGGCTTCTCAACGGATCTGATCGAATATCTGATCGAATACTGTGTCAGCAAGGGGCATACGAGCATCCGCTACATAGAAAAGGTCGCCCTTGCATGGGCGGACGGGAATATCTTAACGGTCGCCGACGCGAAACAGGCGGCAGGAATGCACAATCAGACGTACTTTACGGTGATGAAGGCGCTTGGCATCAGCGGCAGAAACCTGATTCCCTCCGAGACGAAAATGATCGACAAGTGGAAAAATGACTACGGCTTTTCCAATGAGCTGATCGCGGAGGCGTGCCGGCGCACGATTTCCGCAACGCATCAGCCAAGCTTTGAATACACCGATTCCATTCTGACCAACTGGCATAAAAAGCAGGTAAAAAGCCCTGCGGATATTGCAAGGGCGGACGCGGAGCACGAGAGCCGGAAAAAGACGGCGTCTGCCTCCGTCTCCGTTTCTTCAAAAAATAAATTTAATAATTTTTCACAGCGTTCCTATGACTATGAGCAATTAGAAAGAATGCTGCTGACTACCACCCACGCATCACAGGAGGACAAGCTGCATGCCTTTGAGTAATTCTCAGTACGATGAAATCCTTCGTTCCTATGACGCCAGACAGTTGGCGCACCAGCGTCTCCTTGAGGCGCGCACAAAGGAGGCATATGAACGTCTGCCGCGTCTTAAGGAGATTGACGACGCCATCGCCTCCTGCTCCGTGGCACAGGCAAAACGGCTCTTTGACGGCGATAACGCCGCTCTTTGCACACTGCACGAGCAGCTTGCCGCCTACCGCAGCGAAAAAGCAGCTCTGCTTAAGGAACACGGATTTCCTGCGGACTATTTTACACCGCCCTATGTCTGTCCCGACTGTCAGGATACCGGATATATCGGGACGAACCGCTGCCACTGCTTCACACAGGCGGCGATCGATCTGGTCTATACACAGTCGAATCTCAAGGAGATTTTAAAAACAGAGAATTTCAGCACGTTCTCCTTCGCATACTATTCTGACGATGACATTCATCCGGTCACCGGACTTTCCTCGCGCAGGACCGCGCAGGATGCCGTTGCCAAATGCCGGATCTTTATCGAGCATTTTGGCGATACCTTTTCCAATCTCTATTTTTACGGAGATACCGGTATCGGAAAGACCTTTTTATCCAACTGTGTCGCCAAGGAGCTGATGGACCGCGGGTATTCTGTTATCTACTTTACGGCATTTCAATTATTTGATATATTAAGTAAGGGTGTCTTTCAAAAGGATGCGGACGCGATCGCCGCACACCGCAACATTTTTGACTGCGACCTCTTGATCATTGATGATCTCGGTACGGAGCTTACCAATTCTTTTACAACGTCGCAGCTTTTTCTCTGCTTAAATGAGCGGATTCTGCGAAAAAAACCGACGATCATCTCCACAAATCTGGGAATGAACCGGTTAGCGGAGATTTATTCGGAGCGCGTGCTCTCAAGAATCTCCAGTCACTATACGCTGATCAATCTTTTCGGCGCGGACATCCGTATTTTAAAGCGCGGACGCTGACCCTTCCAAGGCTTCAATTAGAGCAATCTATTAAGCGATATTCATGCAACTATTTTTATGGAGGAACCACTCATGCCAAATGATGAAAGAAACTTAGAAACCATCCCTGACGGGTCTCTTGGTCTTATTCCGCTTGAGAGCTGCAAGGAGCTTGGTCTTAAGGTAGACCAGTACCTTGTCGGCTGGCGGGAAAACAGGCAGCACCAGCACCAGTCCGACCCTGCGTTTAAGGACTACCGCCGTGATTCTTACATTATATCTACAACCGTACCGCGCTTTGGTACCGGAGAGGCAAAGGGCGTGATCAAGGAATCCGTCCGCGGCTACGACCTCTATCTGATGGTAGACGTCACAAACTACAGCCTGACCTACTCGGTCTGCGGTCATGAAAACCACATGTCTCCGGACGATCACTACGCTGATTTAAAGAGAATCATTGCCGCTGTAGGCGGAAAGGCAAAGCGCATCACCGTTATCATTCCGTTCCTGTATGAAAGCCGCCAGCACAAGCGCACAACACGCGAATCGCTGGACTGCGCGCTTGCTCTGCAGGAGCTGACCGCAATGGGCGTTGACAACATCATCACCTTCGACGCGCATGATCCCCGCGTCCAGAATGCGATTCCTCTCAAGGGCTTTGAGACAGTACAGCCGGCATATCAGTTTATCAAGGGCATCTTAAAGGAGGTCTCAGATCTTCAGATCGACGCCGAGCATATGATGATCATCAGCCCGGATGAGGGCGGTACCAACCGCGCCGTTTATCTTGCCAACGTGCTTGGTCTTGATATGGGTATGTTCTATAAGCGCCGCGACTACAGCAAGATCGTCGACGGACGCAATCCGATCGTTGCCCATGAATTTTTGGGCGCTTCCGTCGAGGGCAAGGACGTGATCATTATTGACGATATGATCTCCTCCGGTGAGAGCATGATCGACGTTGCAACGGAATTAAAGAAGCGCAAAGCAAACCGTATTTTTGTCGTTGCAACCTTCGGACTTTTCACAAACGGCTTAGAGCGATTTGATCAGGCGGTAAAAGAGGGCGTCATCTATAAGGTCGTGACGACAAACCTGACCTATCAGACGCCGGAGCTTCTCTCCAGAGACTACTATATCAGTTGTGAAATGAGCAAATATATTGCTTATATCATTGATACCTTAAATCACGACAGCTCGATCAGCGACCTGTTAAATCCGTACGACCGCATTCAGCGTCTGGTATCAAGATATAAAGAAAATCAACGTTAAATGTTTTTTTCAGACAAAAAAGTTCCTGCGACGATAACATCTGATCGTCACAGGAACTCTTTTTTGCAAAAACTGCCGGTTTTTATTTAAAACAAGTCAACTCTCCCTGCAAATTTTTTATTAATCACATAATATGCCGCATACTCCTCCGGCTTTAAGTAAACCTGAAGGTTCTTAATCGTAGATAAACGATGTCCGTCCGCAACAAACGCCAGCTTCGCTTTTTCGATCGCTTCCCCTACCAGCGCCTCATTTCCCTGGTACTGGATAAATACCTCCGGCTTCACTTCTTCTCTTACCTTCTTGGCTGTTCCCTGCCCGTTTTTCGTTCCGGGCTTTCTCCCTCTCCTTTTCACCGGCTTCTCTGCAGGCACGGTTTCTTCCTTCTGTGCTTCCTCCGCCGCAGGTACAGCTTCCTGTACAACCGGAGTCTCGTCTGTCAATACCTCTGTCTTTGTCGAGTCAAGCTTTTCCGCTGTCGTCTTTTCCATAACGCCTACCCTCCATAACGTATCAACTATTCACACACTAAAAACTTCTCCATTGCCACTAAGGCTTCCTCCTCATCACTTCCCTCTGCGACAATGTTCACCGCCATCCCTTTGCAGGGATTAAATGCCATGATTCCCATAATGCTCTTTGCGTTAATGCGGCGGTTGTTGCTCTCCAATATAATTTCACTATCAAAGCGGCATGCAACCTGCACTAATTCTGCAACCGGATTATTATGTTCTTCTGATACATTTGATACAATGATTTCTTTTTTGCTCATAACTTTCCATTTCCTCTTTTCCAGTACTTCTTGCAATATAACGCATAAATCTGCAATTTGCAATAGGGCACTCGAAAATCTGTTAAACTTACACGAACCCGTTTTCTGAATCTATATTTTTTTATGCATTTTTATTCCAGCAGATATGCGAAAAACACGTTTCCGGCATTTGCAAATAAAGCATCCGCCTCCGCAAGTGTTTTTCGCACAGTCGCATCCGTTCCCGGCTCGTAGAGCAATACGCCTGTGCTGTCGTATCCCACGACCAAAACAGCCGAATCATTGCCTGTCATTGCAAAAACAGGTGTTCCGAGACTGACATAATAAAGAATCTCATCCGTACTGCAACCGGTCAGATCCAAAACCGTCCGCTCCTTTAAGGTATTGCGCAGCACGCTCTTTGGCGTTTCCCCGCTCTCAAGCAACGCCTGTACGTTCATGTTCAAGCCTTCTTTCTGCAGCATCACATTCATGCACTGCGCAATGCTTCCAGCCGAAGCATCCTCGGTGCTTGCCGCAATATCTGACAATCTTGGCTGCGCCGTCTTTCTCGCACGCTTCCAGATATACCGCTGATCACTGTCTATCACAACACCCATCGTCTCGTTAGCAAGCTTGACTGCCTCCGCCACATTTTCCGTGGAGGCGACAATCTCGCCCTTCACATAAACATAATAATTTCCGGCATCACCCTTTGGGGGCAATGATGCCACGCGCTCCTCCAATAGGATCGTCTCCTTGGGCGTTAAAAGCTTCGGCGTTTTCTCATTGAGTACTTCTTGGAACTTTAAGAGCACCTCCGTCTGCTTTTCCTCTGAAACGGCAGTGGCGATCTCTGCCGCTCCCCCCGCCTCACTCTCCCGGTTCATGATCATATCCCCCTCCGCGGGAACATAATCCGTGCCGCTTTTGCGCATGCGCTCCAAATACATAGCGCTGCCCTCAATCTGCACGCCATCCACATAATATCCGGTTTTCTCATATATCTTTAGTTCCGTCAAAGCCTCCTGCGTCACGTCCACAATTTTGACCTGATACATCGGGAACGCAACACTGCCCACCGCATCCGCAAAAATATCGCTTTCCCTTGCAATTCCGTAAACAAAATCTTCCTCCATAAAGCCTAGCGGCTTTACAAGCGTCCCGTTCTCCGCAGAAATCTCCGTTGTCACCATATCCGAAAGATCCATCACACGGATCACGCTGCCTCCCATTCCTTTCTTTGCCTCACACCATGCGATATAGCGCCCGGAATTTGAAACAGCATATGCCCCCTCCTGTAAGTTATTCACAACTTCCCTGACGTTTCGCGTGCCAAGCTCCACGCCGTAGACCGTACCGTTCATCATCAAAAACAGCTCTCCGGCTTCATTGACATACATCAACTGTCCCAGCTCCGCCTTGAGCATCTGGTAGGATTTGTCAGAGGCAATAAACACCTGTTCCTCATTCGTGTTGGAAACACTGTCGTAATGGTAGACGGCAAGACCGACCTCACCCTCATGGACGCCTCGGTTCATATAGCCGTATACAAGGTAATCAACACTTCCTGTCTCATCAACTCCCGCAATCTTAATGTCATGCTCTCCGTAATTCTCGCGCTCGTCGATGCCCTCATAGCCGCGGAAGCTGAATACCTTCGCAAGCGTATTTGCCTGCATGTGATAGCTCCAAAGCTCGCCTTCCTGCACAAACGCCGCTGCCGTCGCCGACTCGTTCGTCCGGTATTCCACCTCGCCCGAACGGATGCCCAGCGGCAGATACTGCTCATATGGCTGACAGCTTTCTCCCCGGAAAATCTGCTCCATGACACGTTCAAAATTCAACAGGTAAATACGGTTCGTCGTATAGCGCACGCGATAATATTCCTCTACATTATAATATTCGCTCTCGCCATTGTCCCCGACACGCGTCACCACATAATCAAGCACAATAACATTGTAGGTATCTGTGATCTCCTTCACAGAGGGTATCGGCTTTGCCAGCCGCTCGCCCTCAAAATCAGCCCAGCCGAGCTGCTTTAACGAGGAGTTGAGAGAAACATAATGCAGCGTGCTGTTATCTCCGGTCGTTTTCTCCATATAAGTCGCCAGTGAACCTGTCGTCTCCTTATTAAAGGTCTTATCATGAAAATCAAGCACAAAGTCGATACACTCCTCCACATGACTCTCCTGCTCTATGATCCTCGTATAATAGCAGATACTTTGGCTCCCGCTCTCCAGACGCAGAATCAAAAGATATTCCGTCCCCTTTTCCAAAAGGTTTTGTATTTCAAGCTCCGCATGTATTTTCCCCTGCTCCTCCTTGTAGGAGGCAACCTCTGCATTGGCGATCAGCCGCGATGCGTCCAGACTTCTGATCTCATAGGAAATCGCATCCACAGGCGTGTCATAGGTCTGTATGACAATCGGCAGGAGACGATCCTTCGGGATTGGCGTGATCGTATCGCGCATATAAGCCGCGTTCATTTCATTTACATAACCGTGCAGCCGATTCATCTCCGTATCGTTCTGATACAAAGAAATGACCGGAAGCTTTGCCTCCTCCATCTCCGTTGTCATGTCCTCATTATTATGATTCGTCAGCTTTCCAAAAATAAGTACTGCAGCGATAAATATGATGATTAAGACGACAGCCTTTATCGTTCCCTTACGCACGGTCGTTCCTCCTGTCCGTTCTCCCAATTCTTCGGTATCTCTCTGATATACAAATAGCTATCGCAAACGCGATAGCTATATTGTATGCATTTTTTTTAAAATCTGCAATCACTTTTCTTTCTATTTTATAAAATTTACCACCAACGGCGGCAGCGGCGGTGACGGCAGCGACGGCGGTACATTTCATTATTTAAGATAACACCGATCAGATTTCTCAGATCGTTCCGGTGGTGCGGATGATCCCCCCGATACTGCTCCGCCTCAAGGTCTGTCTCATCCTCCCCAAGCTTTTGATAAATACGATCCACCACCATTTCAAGCATCAGGCGATCCGGATACTCGTCAAACATGAGACTTCCCTCATATTCCATCTTATCGCATTCTTCTTCCACCTGCTCTAAGATATTACGCACCTCACGCGGGTAAAGCTCCTTCATCCGATCCATGTCCTTTTCATATTCCATTTCTGTCAGATACAGATTCTGCATCGGATAACTCATATAAAAAGGCATCTTCGGCACAGAAAGCTGCGTTCCAAAAAACTGCTCCTGATTATAGTCCACTTGCTACTCCCTATCAATCACTTCAATCTTATGTTATGCCAAAAACACCCGGATGTTTCCATGCCAACCGCTTCTTTGCGCCGGACACAGACACTCTCTTTTGCGACTTGTGCGCTCTGCCGTACCAAACTCCTAGCGCGCTAGCTCCTCAAGCTCCCTCATCAGCTCAAGGTCTGACTGCTTTACCTTCATATTTGTTGTAACAGGCTCCTCCCCCGGTCTTGTGACTGTGATCTCAATAACGGTTCCCTCCGTCACACCCATAGAAAATACCCGCTCCAAAAAAGCCATAAATTTTGGATGATTGCCGGTAAACTTTTTCTTTGCACTCATCAGCTTCATGATCGATCCCGGATTAAGCATCTTGATCCTCCTTAATATAAAACAAAAAATCGTAGTTCAAGGGCTTTGCCGCCCATACAGCGCAAGCCTTTTGTGAACGGAAAAAAGAAGGCAGTCTCATTTTCTGCCTCCTTCTTCCCAAGCTCCGGTATTTTCCCCTAGGAAAGCACCTTCAGCATCTGATTCGGATTCTCCGCCGCCTTTACTTTATCAAATGCCTGCACGATCATACCGTTTTCATCGATCAGATATGTCGTGCGGACAACTCCCATTCCTACCTTGCCGTAATTCTTCTTCTCTTTCCATACGTCGTATGCCTGAATGACCGCAAGCTCCGGGTCCGATAATAGGGTAAAGCCAAGCTGATACTTCTCCTCAAATCTCTTGTGTGACGCTACCGAATCCTTGCTGATCCCAAGCACTACCGCCCCTTTCTCTGCAAACTGCGGCTGCAGCTCGCTGAATCCGCACGCCTGCTTCGTACAGCCTGGGGTATTATCTCTCGGATAAAAATAAAGGATAACCTTCTTTCCCGCATATTCACTTAATGTATGCACTGTGCCGTTTTGATCCGGCAATGAAAAATCCGGCGCCTTGATTCCTGCTTCTAACATTTTTGCATTCCTCCTTTGCTCTGTGAAAAACTATTGTAATTTGTTTCTCCCGCCTGTATCTTATCACATCTTAGCAAAAGGAACAATCGCTGTCGGCAGAAAATTTTCTTACACCGCAACTTTTGCCTACTCCCCAAGCTCATAGGTAAGCGTGTGCTCCTCGCTGCCAAAATGCTCGTTCGCTACCCAAAGGCTGCTGCGGTCCGTCAGGTTATATACCACGCTGTGTACCGTCGTGCCCTTTGTCACATCGCCTTCCACCTTCCATGTGCGTCTGCCGACGTCCCTTAAAAGCCCCATGGCTTCTTCCTCATCCTCTAAAACACCGTTGGAAGCGTTTAATTTGCCCATTAGATACTCATAACGGTCAAGCCCCGCCTGCTCGTCATTCGCCTCATAATAGCCCGGCGCCAAAATAAAGTTGGTAACGCTTTGGTATGGCAGCTCGTTTCTTGTAATCTGAAGCTCTCTTTTACTGCCGTCATTATCTGTCTGATCTGTTCCGTTGACCCACTCTAAGACAGCGCTGTTGCCCTCTGCATCGGCGATCATGTAATGATAGGAGGTTTTTGCAGAATCATGAAGATCGTATTTTGCAATCATCTCAATCGCCTCATCCACATTATCCGCATAATCTAATACCATACGCAGCATCGTCGTCGACGTTAAGTCCGGGCGCTCTGTATTCTGATCGGTCGGCACCGTTTCTTTGCCCTGATAGGTCATGTAGATTCCACAGCTAACACCCGCGTCATTTACACCGTCCAGCGGAACATACGGCGCAGCCAGCAGCTTGATCTTATCACTGATGCCATTGACTCCTTTTTTCGGGTCAATACCGATAAACTGCAGGTCAATCGTTGAAATGGAAGCATGCTTCCCGTTGCCCGGATTCGTATGAACGATCGCTGTATTCGTCTGGTCAAAATCATAGTTTCTTCCCAACAGATAATCGCCGTCCTCTGTTCTTGCCGTGAAGGAGGAGCATGCAATTTCCGATTCCTCAATCGTCATCGGGATCAATCCCTTTGTTATTTTTTCTGTGACAAAGGAAATCAGCTCCTGATCGCTGGTCGCGCCGCCCTGCTCTAAAAACTCATCGAAATAATAGTCGCCGGAAATCGTCATTTCATAAGTATATCCATCCCCATGCGACATATCCTGTGCAATCTTTTGTTCTAAGGATAATAAGCTTTTTATCTCATTTCCCCATACAATATAAATTGCGGCAGCGAGAACCGCAAATATCACTACAATCGCAATCAGTATTCTTTTTACTATTTTCTTCATCTGTGCCTCCCTGTGTCTCATTCGTCTGTATTTGTCTGCGCCTCAATATAAGAGGCGAAATTCTTCATAATGACCTCTAATGTCTGATATAAATTCTCTCTCTGACGCTCGTCGATTCCTTCTCCCAAAACAGAAAGCACCTGCTGCAGACGCGCTTCCACATTTCCTGCCAGCTCCTTTCCACTGTCGCTTAGGGACAGCAGACTGCGGTAAGAACGTTTGGCGTCTGTCTGCTCCGTGCGCACATAGCCCAATGCTGTTAATTGCTTGATACAGCGGGAAATTGCCGCCTTATCCTCCTTACATAGCTGCGAAAGCTGTGTCGCCGTTAAGCCCTCCTCATTTTTACTGAGATAATACAGGCACATCGTATGCGTTGCATGAAGCCCGAACTGCCGCATTTCTATCTCCTTAATCTTCTGGATATAGCGATGAAACTGCAGCATATATCCGGTAAAGGTCTCAAAACGATCTGTCATATTTCCTCCTCTCTTCATCTTGTTGACAAATCAACAAGTCGGATTATACGCCTCTCTTGTTGATTTGTCAACATCTTTTCTGAAAAGAACAAAACACATGGTTTACAACCATCTCCGACTGCGGCGACCTTATCAGCAGTACGATTCTATTTCTCCGCAGCGTGATCCCCGAAGTTTTTTGCTTGATAGGATTAGGATGTCAAAAGGTTATTGACCTTTGATATAAATTTGTACCTTAAAAACTTAACACGATATATCACTTCATTTGAATATTTAGTAAAATATAAGTATCAAATATCGGGGTGATTACATGTCTTTCGTTGCAAATACTACACAACAATTAATACTGGCAGATAGTACTTTTAACCTTACAGAAAGAGAAAAAAGATTTCTTGAAAAATCATGGGCAAAAACATTCGCAGAGAAAGTTTTCCTGCTATTGATGAAACTGTCTTTTCTCCCTTGTATAGCGGTAAGACTTCTCGCCCGAATACTCCGGTCAATGTAATTATTGGTGCTTTGATTTTAAAGGAAGCTCTCGGCGATACAGATGATGAATTAGTCGAAGCTCTTATGTTCTATATTCGTTATCAATATGTACTTCATACAACAAGTTTTCAAGAACAGCCTCTTAGCGACCGTACCTTAAACAGGTTCCGGACAAGAGTATTAGCATACGAAACAGAGAATGATGTAGATCTGATTCATGAATGCATTGTAAAAAAGGCAAAAGAAATTGCCGAATTCATGAATATATCTCCAAATATGCAACGAATAGACTGCATGATGATTGCACCGCACATCAAAAATCTTTCTTTATTAGAACTGTTTTATACCTGTGTTGCTAACCTTGCTAAAATTATGAACTGACGTGACATTTCTCTTCCAGAGGAGCAACACCATTACATCGAAAAGGATGATTATAATCGCTGTATCTACCATAAGCGCGAGCTTGATGCAACAGCGCGAACCGTTGTTGTAATGCATGATGAAGAAAGGCTGATTGAGATTTGCAATAAAACAGGTGATCTTGATGACACCAGTGAATATCAGCTCCTGATTGTACTTTTAAGCGAAATAACTACATCTGACGATGTTGACTCCAGACGCCTTAGCAAAAAAAGAGGTTGAAAATCCATCTGAAGTTCTGCTAAGTACAACAGACCCAGAAGCTACTTTCCGGTATAAAGCTGGTGAAAAACATTTAGGCTATGTTGGAAATCTTGTAGAATCCGTTGGGGAAGCCGGTAACCTTATTACTGATTATGCATATGAACAGAATATATATTCCGACAACCAGTTTATGAAAGATTATCTAAATCAACAAGATAGTTTTGATGATGGCTCATTTAAAGTTACTGATGGTGCTTTTAACAGTGAAATGAATTCACAAATGGCAGCGTTACACAATCTCAAGCTAGTTACTACAAATTTTACCAGACGTAAGCCAGATTAAATTTATGCTCATTTTAAGTTTACAGAACACCGACGCTTTTTAATTGAACGCATCAATAGTTGCCCTCCAACCGAGTGCACCTATGATTCCAGAAATGAACGTTGTGTTGCCTACTTCAAAACTGAGCAGTGTCATTCATGTCCCTACAATGAAAGATGTAATCCACATTTCTTAAAAAACAGAGTTCGCAAGGATGTTTCTTGGAAGGCAGTAGGAAAAGCAAAACAATTACAGTATATAAAACTGAGGAATTCAGCAAGTATGCGCGTTTCCGCAATGGTGTGGAAGCAATCCCAGCTCTTTTGCGAGTTTGTGAAAGTTTTTCTGTAAATAAAGATTTAAAAGGTCTTCTATGATAAATGAGGCGCCCCCTAAAAGTTAGACTTTTTAAGCGTAGCAGTTTTAATGGCTGCTACGCTATTTTTATG
>JAHZFL010000018.1 GCA_019421345.1 Roseburia sp.
GGTAAGGCATGGGACTGCAACTCCCTGATCATCGGTTCAAATCCGTTAGTCGCCTCTTAGCCCTCAAAACAGAGATGTTTTGAGGGCTTTTTTGCTTTATAGGAAACTCCGTTCCCTATAAAGCAAAACTATTCCGGGAGATAGCACTGGGGCGGAATGGAAGTGTATTGTTATGACATAGGAAATTGCTCTGCAATCCTACGTCATAACAACACACTTCGTGTGAGAATGCGCACGCGCATGAGAGGAAGTATTGCTTCGCAAGCATGCGCGGCGCGGCAAAAGTGTGCTTCATTTACAGTTTATTATAATGAGAGAGTGTGCGAAGCACACTTTTGCTTTTTATAGGAAACTCCGTCCCCTATAAAGCAAAACTGCTCCGGGAGATCGCACTGCGGCGGAATGGAAGTGTGTCGCAGATGCGACCCGCCGTAGGCGGAGAATCTCGCAAGCGGGATTCTTTGTTATTATTCAAGTATATCGGAGTAATAAACAGAGAGCAGTATATTTTGGTTATGGTTGCCAAAATCGCTTCCAAAAATCGTGAGCCCTCCTGGATTTATAGCATCTTTTTTCACACCGATCCGGAGTTTGATAAACGGAGAGTCTGGAAGGTGCAGATCGTCAAGGCAGATGTCGGATATTTTATGACCATCCATGCCGGTATCTTTATGGTTGATACGAAGGTGTTTTAATAATCCGTATTGACTGTAATTACTGTCCCACCAAGAAGGGGTATATTTCCCACGGACGTCGGAATAATTCCCCGGACATGTCCATGTGCCCACATCTATATCATTAATATAAAAAGTGATGTCACTTGGCCAGTTATTATTAGAAACCGGAAATTCAGAGGATAGTTCTAAAGATAATTCTAATAATTCAGGTCTTTCATTTTTATCTAAAAGGTTTGGAATCATATATTCCACATATCCGTCTGAAAACCAGAGGAGAGTCGCATCAATTCGTTCATTTAAAACAAAGGAACGCGGATCATCAATATCACCGATGACATTCTGCGGACCTGCAAGACCACAGGTAGGTGTCACCAAAAAATCGGAAAAAAACCCCAGACGGATTTCGCTTGTTTTCTTTTTAAACGGAAGATAAATTTTTTGCGGAAAGTTTATCTGGATCTGGTCTACCTTTAACGTATATATTTTTTTGCGGTTATCAGAGGATACAAAGGTGTGGCTCTGATGAATCAGTTTGGCATCTTCTAACATTTTTATATGTCGTGAGAGAATTGCTTTGCTTAATCCCAGTTCATGAGCCAGTTCACTGGTAGTAGCAGGTGCATTTGCAAGCTTTTTTAAAATATCGAGCCTGGTTTCAGAGGCGAGTGCCTTATAAATCACAAGTCCGGCATCATCAAGATAAAGTTCCATGGTCATTCTCCTTAAAAATAGTGCACAAAAAGTAAACTATTTTTTGTCTATATTTAAAACAAGTTTTAAAAAAAGTATACTATATAATGAATGAGAAATCAATATATAAAAGTAGTATTGTATATAGTTTACTATAATGAAAAAATATTTGAAAAAGTTATAGGTAAAGTTGACTTAATTTCAAAAAATTGCTATACTTAAACCAGTTTACAGGAGATGTAAAAGGCCTTTACAAAAAAAGTAAATAAAAAAGTAAACTATATTTGTGTATATGAAGAAAGCGGAGGGTAAAAGAATGAAAATAAGAAAATTAATCACTTGTTTTACGGCATTAGCAGTTGCTTCCGGTATGCTTGCTGCATGCGGAGATTCAAAGACAAGTGCAGATAATGGAGAAGCTGCGGAAGGCGGCGCCGGTGCACAGGAAATTTTATTGTGGTCATCAGCGACCGAACCGGATGGAGAGGGCATTCAAAAGACGATTGATGCGTACAATGCAACAAATCCTGATTATAAAGTAAAATTTGTATCGATGCAGGCAGATACGTTTAATACAAAGCTATCAACAGCAGGACGTTCGGGAAAAGGGGTGCCGGATTTAGCGCTGGTTGCATCAGAGGCATTGCCGACCTATCAGTCTCAGGAAATGCTGGTTTCATGGGATGAGGTAATTGCAGGCACGGAATTAAAAAGAGAAAATTATGTGGAAAGTGCATGGGATGTTGGTAATTTGGATGGCAGCCAGTATGGTATCCCTGCTACCATGGGATCATGGGTCATGTATTACAATGAGGACCTCATGAATAAATATGCGCCGGGCGCTATGGATGACGGTTATATTACATATGCAGAAATTGAAGCGGCAGGGGCGGCTGCAAAGGCAGATGGTATTTATAGCTATGCAAATACATGGAGTATGCAAAATTACAGCAATCTGTATCTGCAAATGGGCGGTGAATGGCTGGATGCAGAGGGAAAGATAAATATTAATAACGAAACTTCTGTTGCGGTTGCGGAGGAATTGAAGAAGTTAAATGATTTAGGCTACATGGTTCCAAACGGCGAAGATGCAAATAAAATGTTTTTAAATCAGAAGCTTATTTTCCTGCCGGAAGGAACATGGATGCTTAGTAACATGGAGAAGATTACGAATTTTACATGGAAAGAAACGTTTACTCCTCAGTGGGATGCAAATGCAGTGGTACAGTGCAGCGGTGTAGACCAGTTTGCGATTTTTAAATCTAGCGAAGAAAGAAGCCAAGAAAAAATGCAGGGAATGGTAAGCTTCCTTGAGTGGCTGCAGAGTAACCAGCTAGAGTGGGTAAAATCAGGAGCAAATCCAAGTGCTTTAGCAATGCTGGAAAATGAAGAATATCTTGCTATGCCACAGTCCTTCCTTCTGACAACGGAAGAAGGAAGATCAGCAATTAATATCAATGCGACAGAAGGGCTTTCTTATGTATTTAATGAATATGATACACGCGCATGGGATATGATCACGGGAAAAGCAGACATTGCGGCTACATTTGAAGAAATTCAGAAGATTGTAAATGAAAAAATGAAATAGTTTTTTAAACTGCTGTGTTGTTGTGAGTTAGCAGCGCAGCAGTCCTTTTATTAAGGAGAATAGGTATGAATCGAAAAAAGGTTAATTTGTGGCCGGGGTTTTTTATTTGCCCGTACATGGCGTTATTTTTACTGTTCGTTTTGATTCCCGCAGTATTTGGCGTATATATTTCTCTGACTGACTGGGACTTGTACAGTGAGCCGGTGTTTGTAGGATTTGAAAATTTCAGAAAAATTCTTTTTGATACAGAGTCTATCTATCATACACAGTTTTTTAATGGAGCTAAGAATACCATCATATTTGTTTTGTTGGCAGTACCGCTTTGTATTGCAGTACCATTGCTTTTAGCCGTTATGTTATCTGCAAAACCCCGGCTGTACAAATTTTATCAGTCGTTGCTATATTTACCAACGCTGTTTGCGATTTCTGCTGTCATGATCATCTGGGGATTTCAGTTAAGCCTGTCATATGGTCCGCTGAAAGAATGGTTCGGGCTGGATGTCAACATTACAGGAACACAGCCGTGGGCATGGGTTGCGATCGTACTGGTTACGCTCTGGTGGTGTGCGGGCAGCAATATGATCATTTATGCTGCGGCACTGAATGCTGTACCGAGAGAGCAGATAGAAGCAGCTTCGCTTGACGGTGCTGGCAACTGGGTCAGGTTTTTTCGGATCATTCTGCCAAATATACAGTCACAGCTTTTATTTACAACCATTACAACTACGATTGCGCAGTTTAATGTCTATGGTCAGGCATTGATGTTGACAGGCGGCGGTCCGAATAATTCAACAAGAGTATTGATGATGTATATTCAGCAGAATGCGTTCGGGACAGGTGTTTCCACAGCGGGAATGTCGGCGGCAATGGCTGTTTTGCTGGGCTTGCTTATTATGGTATTCTCAAGTATTCAGTTTCTTATGAATCGTAGATCAAAGGCATAGGAGGGGGACAGAATGAAAAGCGAACGCATGAAAAAAACAGTCTGCTTTGCAGTTTTAACATTTATTTGTCTTATATGGGTATTTCCTATGCTGTGGGCATTTTTAACTTCGTTTAAATCGGAGCATGAAATACAGAGTATGGGATTCCATTTATGGCCAAGAGAATGGACAATGGAAAATTATACCAGGTTACTGGTGGATAATGAATCTTCCCCGGTATTAAAATGGTTTATCAATTCTATGATAATTTCAGTGGGACATATGCTGCTTGTTCTGGTTGTTATCTCTTTGGCGGCATATGGCTTTACAAGATTAAAATTCAAATACAGAGATAAATTATTTGGTTTTGTTCTGGCAACGATGATGCTTCCGGGTGTATTAAATTTAATTCCTAATTTTAAAATTGTGGATACATTAGGATGGACAAATACCTTTTTAGCAGTAATTGTGCCGGGGGCGGCATCTGTATACAATCTGTTTCTTGTCAAACAATTTATGGAGGGAATACCGAAGGAATTAGATGAATCTGCTGTTGTAGACGGAGCAAGTAAGTTTCAAATTTTTTGGTATATTATTCTGCCGCTTTCCAAACCGGTGCTTACAGTAGTTGCATTGTTTAGCTTTACAGGGGCATGGAATGATTTTCTGTGGCCGTCGATTGTAATGACGGACATTGATAAGCTGCCGATTACACCGGGACTTCAATTATTGCAGGGACAATATATGACATATCCGGGAGTTGGAACTGCAGGAGCAATGTTAGCTTTGATACCTACGTTTTTGCTTTATCTGGCAGCACAGAAGAATTTTATGCAATCAATGGCTTTAAACAGCGGAATAAAATAAGAAATCCGGAGGGAATATATGACAACAAGAAAAGCTTATCCAAGACCACAGTTTGTGCGGGAGGCGTGGCAAAATCTAAATGGATCATGGCAGTTTTGCTTTGATGATAACAATGAAGGGCTGGCTGAAAAATGGTACCTAGATGAGAAAGAATTTCGCGATCAGATCGAGGTTCCTTTTGTATATCAATGTAAATTGAGCGGGATACAGGAGGATAAAAACCATGAGATATTGTGGTATAAAAAATCTTTTGAAATAGAAACAAATGGGAAAGAAAGAGTATTGCTCCATTTTGGCGCGGTAGATTATCATGCAATGATTTTTCTAAACGGAGGGCTTGTCTGTGAGCATGAGGGGGGACATACTTCTTTTACCGTGGATATTACAGATTTTTTAGATAGAAATAAGAAGGAACAAAGTCTGGCAGTCCGTGTATACGATCCGCTGGAGGATGAATTGATTCCAAGAGGAAAGCAGATTTGGGAGGATCAGCCGAAGGGCATCTGGTATACGGGAACAACGGGCATCTGGCAGACCGTCTGGGTTGAAAAGGTAAATCACAAGTATATATCGGATCTTAAGTTTACATCCTTGTTTGATGAGGGAAAAGAGAGTATTATATGCATAACGGAAGATACAGATTTCGGAGATGCCATCTCATATCAAATTAGCTTTGAGGGGAATACGATTTGTGAGGGAGAGGTTAAGTGCCATAACCATACCATAAAATGGGATGTCGATCTTATACAGAATCATATTTTCAGGACTAATTTTCATGACAACGGCTGGGCGTGGACACCGGAGTCGCCAAGTCTGTTTGAGGTGTTGCTGGTATTAAAGGATGCAGAGGGACATGTGTTTGACCGCGTAGAAAGTTATTTCGGTTTCAGAAAAGTCCATAAAGAAAACGGAATGGTTTATCTGAATAATAAGCCGTATTATCAGAAGCTTGTTTTGGATCAGGGGTACTGGCGGGAAGGCTTAATGACAGCGCCTGCTGATGAAGCATTCAAGCGGGATATTGAGCTGGCAAAAGAAATGGGATTTAACGGATGCCGGAAGCATCAGAAAACGGAAGACCCAATTTTTTTGTACTGGGCAGATAAGCTGGGATTTCTTGTGTGGGGCGAATGTGCGTCTACCGTTATGTATGATCCCAAAGCGGTAAAACGGTTAATGACTGAGTGGACAGAAATTATCCAGAGAGATTATAATCATCCAAGTATTATCGTCTGGGTACCGCTTAATGAAAGTTGGGGAATCCCCAATGTACATCGTAACTCCATGC
This sequence comes from Roseburia sp., assembly GCA_019421345.1. GTDB lineage: Bacteria > Bacillota > Clostridia > Lachnospirales > Lachnospiraceae > Roseburia. The sequence continues at coordinate 6,034 of JAHZFL010000018.1, forward strand.
AGCAGCATTTTTCGCAGACCATGTATCATGTTTTACATGCACTGGATGATACAAGGCTTGTCATATCCAACGATGGCTGGGAAATGACAGAAACAGACATTTGTGCAATACATAATTATATGCATGGACAAAAGGAAGAAGTCAGAAAGTTTGCGCATTACAGAGAAATGCTTGCGAACAGCAGGAATTTAATTGACATGCCGTCTACATGCTGGGATATTTACGCGAAAGGCTTTGCGCATACAGGCGAGCCTGTCATGCTGACAGAGTTTGGCGGGATTGGCTTTGAGCTGTCGGGTGAAGGCGCATGGGGCTATACCTCTGTTGAAAACGAGGATGATTTTTTAGAGGATTATACCCGTATTATGGACACCATTTTTGATTCTGTTGGTTTGTGCGGATATTGTTATACACAGTTGACGGACGTTGAACAGGAAATGAACGGATTGCTCACTTACGACCGCAGACCGAAGTGCGATTTGAAAAAAATCAGGGCGATCAATGAAAGGTATCATAGTAGCAGGTAGGAATATGATGAAAAATAATAAAATGAAAAGGTTTCTGATAGTTATATTGCTCTTGATGGCAGTTGTCTTTGCAGGATGCGCAAAAAAGGAAGGTATCACAATGACAGATCATATATCCCCTATTATTGATCAGGAGGGTGCTGATCCATATGTATTTAAGCACGGAGAAAACTATTATTATACAAAGACAACGGGAAACAGTGTTAAATTGATCCGTTCCTCCGGTCTTACAGGAATTGCAGCGGGAGAGGAATGTGTTTTATATGAACCGATTTCCGAACTGGAAGATCTTTGGGCGCCGGAGATCTTCTATCTGGATGATGTCTGGTATGTTTATTTTGCGGCATCCGTCCCCGGAGAAGAAATGCACCATATGTATGTGCTGATCAATGAGAATGAGGATCCGTTTGTTGGAGAGTGGCGATGCGAGCCGGTGAAGGGCATGGATGATAAGTTCGCGATTGACGGGACTGTCTTAGAATTGGAATCCGGCAGGTATTTCATCTGGTCCGGCTGGGAAGGATATGAAAATGTCTCGCAGAACCTTTATCTGGCAGAAATGATTTCCCCTACCGAGGTAATGGAAGAAAAGATATTGATCTGCGAGCCGGAATATGATTGGGAAAAACAGGGCGATCCTCTTGTGAATGAGGGACCGGAAGTAATTGTCAGAGGAAACACGATCAATCTCGTGTATTCTGCGAGCGGAAGCTGGACCGATTCCTATTGTCTGGGACTTTTGACAGCGAATATCAAGGATGACTTAAAATTACGGGAGTCATGGGTGAAAAAAGAAACGCCGATCTTGCGTTCGCAAAACGACGTATGGGGACCGGGGCATAATAGTTTTACTGTTTCACCGGACGGAAAAGAGGATATTATCGTTTACCACGCTGCAAGATGGGAAGGCGCGGGGTGGAACCGTTCTGTGAGGTTTGGATATGTAGAATTTGATGAATCCGGGAAAATTATGGATATAGAACCGGTTTCATCGGAAGAACACATTAAGATCCCATCCGGTGATGCAAAACGACAGATATATTCCGCCGAAACTTTTTCACTGAGTGAAGGCGTCGAACTGAAGGAGAATGCGCAAAGTGATTCGGGCGCTGCGGCAGAAGGATTTTTAGAGTTTTCGGAAACGGCTTCTTTACAGATTGAGTGTACGAAAAAAGAGGATGCATTGCTGCACGTTTATGTGAAGCTCAAAGAGTTTTCCGATGGCGAAGATCTGGGAAGCTTACAGATAAAGGTAAACGGTGAGGTATATGTGAAGCCCATTTATCCGTCTGCATATTTTCAGCCTGTTTCTATTTCCGTGCAGTTGAACGAGGGAATAAATGAAATCGTCCTTTCTTCAGAGACAGGCGGGAGTACCCTTGTCATTGACAGGGTGGAAATGCAACCGGTGTTCGCGTGGTAATTTTGAATATCAGGAGAGATAAGTATGCAGCAGAGAAGCTTTGGAAAAAACAAAAAGGGAGAGTCGGCTGTCTTATACCGGTTTGAAAATAAGAACGGTATGGTCATGGAGGTCACTGATTTTGGTGCTACGTTACATGCATTGTGGGTACCAGACAGAGAAAGGCATCTGCTGGATGTCGTGCTGGGGTACGATGATCCAAGTGGATATGAGGGATTAAGTCGGACTTTTTTTGGCGCAACGATAGGAAGAAATGCGAATAGGATCGGAGCGGCAGCGTTTCAATTAAACGGGAAAGAATATCATCTTGATAAGAATGACGGCAACAATAATTTACATAGCGGGTTTGATTTTTACAGCTTTCGCATTTGGGACGTTAAAAATATAACGGCCAACAGCATTACTTTTTCACTGGAAAGTCCGGATGGGGATCAGGGCTATCCGGGGGCGCTTTACATCTGTGTGACCTATACGCTTACGGAGGATGATTCTGTAAAAATTGAGTATTATGGTATTCCTGAGCAAGATACTGTCATAAATATGACAAATCATAGCTATTTTAATTTAAACGGACATGATTCCGGTTCGATTACAAAGCATTTGTTATATGTTGATGCGGATGCATTTACAAGGGCAGATCAAGAATCTATTCCTACGGGTGAGATTGTTCCGGTGGAAGGAACACCAATGGACTTTAGGCAGAAGAAAGAAGTAGGGGCAGAGATTGATCGGGAGTATGAGGCACTGATTTTTGGAAAAGGCTATGACCATAATTGGTGTTTGAATAATCAGAATAGGTTTGCAAAAGTCATTGAGGTAAGCGGAGAGAAAAGCGGCATAACTATGGAGGTATATACGGATCTTCCCGGAGTGCAGATTTATTCCGGCAATTTTCTATCCGAAGAATTAGGAAAGAATGGGGCTTTATACAAACACCGACAGGGAATTTGTTTTGAAACACAATATTATCCCGATGCGGTCAATCATGCCCGGTTTTTGAGTGCCGTATGTAGGGCGGGAGAGGCTTACCGGACTGCTACGGTATATAAATTTATATCGTAGAGGATACGTTTGCAGTAGTGGAAACTTAACAAAAAACAGTGTGTACCTTAAAAAAGATACACACTGTTTTTGTTGATTTAAGAGCGGCTCGCGAAGCGTGTCGCTCGTTGTTTAGAAAAAGATCTGATTTTCCTTTGGTTCGGAAAAGTTTTCCTCCAGCATGGCAACATGAGATAAAAATGCCTTATCATCGAAATACTTGGCATGTTTGGTGCAGATGCGCACACAGCGCTGGCATTTGATGCAGGTTCCCGGTGTGTTTGCAACATTTTTTAAGTCAATCGCGCCCATAGGACATTGTCTAGCACAGGCACCGCAGTTTGTGCATTTTGATAAATCTGTTTGCGGCTTGGCTTTTAAAAACTGAACCGGCTGACCGTCAACGCCTTTTGGGATATAGTAGGGGGCGTCGCTGTCGCCGGGGATTTCGGGTGCAAGCGGTATACCCTCCGACTCCCTGATTTTGCAGGCTGCATTTTTTGCAAAATCTTTTAGTTCGGTTTCATCCGCGGTATCGGGACGTCCGAAAGCAAGCTCGTCGGTGAAGGCATGGCGGCACGCAAATGCTGCCGCGGCGACAAGATGAAAGTCATTCTTTTTGAGCGTAACGCTAAGTTCTGCCAGAGAGTTGTCAAAATTGCGGTTTCCGAAAGTGACGACAGGAATTGCAAGCGCCCCGTTCCCAAGAACTTGCTCCTGAATATAAGGTAATATTTTATTTGGAACTTTTCCGGCATAGGTCGGAGTACAAAAGACAACGAGATCCTCGGACGAAAATGTCATGGCGGATTCTCTTGCCTTTGGCAGCGTAAAATCGAGAAGCTCCATCGGGCAGTCTAATTCTTCCGCTAATTCGCCGGCAAGCATTCTTGCAATTTTTCTGGTATTTCCGGTAGGACTCCAGTAAGCAGCATATATTTGTTTTATGTTCATAGAATAAATCTCCTGTAGTATGTTATTTTATTTAAGGATATTATAGATAGGAAAAATGGAAGTTGTCAATATTTTTGGAAAAGCAAACAAGCAAAGAAATAAGCAAAGAAAAATGCTAAACAACCTAAATTTTAGCAAACAACCAAAATAAATAATCAAATAAGCAAAGTAAAAAAGCAAACAACCTAAATTTTGGCAAAATGAACGTTTGATTTTTTACTAAAATGTATTAAAATATAGAAATAACATAAACTTTAGCAAAGGGGGAAAGCAATGACGGAATTAGAATTACTGGAGTTTGTGAAAAAAGTACAGAAAATGAAATGTGAAATGCAGACGCTGGAATTAAAAACCGCCAGAGAAGGGTGTCCGAAACGCCTATATGATACCTTATCATCTTTTTCCAATCAGGATGTGGGAGGAATTATTCTTTTTGGCATCGATGAGAAAGATGATTATAGGATTGCCGGAGTTTATGATATGCAGGATTTGCAAAAAAAGGTGAATGAGCAGTGTAAGCAGATGGTTCCCGTGGTAAGACCTGTTTTTACCTCTGTGATGATTGAGGATAAAAGCGTAGTCAGCGCAGAGATTCCGGGCATAGATATTACGGAGCGTCCATGCTATTACGGGGGTGCTGGACGGACCAAGGGCTCTTATGTCCGTGCAGGGGATTCTGATGAGCCGATGAGCGACTATGAAATTTACAGCTATGAGGCATTTCGCAAAAAATACCAGGATGATATTCGGATCAATGAACGCGCTGATATGTCAACCATTGATATTGCAAGGCTTGAGAGATATGTGGGCAGGATTACGGAGAATAATCTGAGACTTTCAAAGCTGCCAAGGGAAGAAATTGAGCGGTTTTTAAATATGTGTATAGACGGAAAACCCACGCTGGTATGTACGCTGTTATTTTCGATTTATCCTCAAATGTTTTATCCGCAGTACACGATCAACGCGATGGTGGTTCCCGGTTATGAAAAAGGCGAGATTTCGGAGCAGGGAGCGAGATTTCTTGACAATATGCGTATCGAGGGGACGATTGATGAGATGCTGGGGCAGAGCATGAAATTTTTGATGAAAAATATGAGAGTGCAGACCATTATTGATTCCGCAACAGGAGAGAGAAATGACAAAACGGAATATCCGGTGGTAGCGCTGCGCGAAGCTGTGTTAAATGCGCTTATCCACCGCGATTACAGTATGCACACCGAGGCGATGCCCATTGAGGTTATCATGTATAAGAACCGCATTGAGATTCATAATCCGGGAGGCTTGTATGGAAGGATGACTCTGGACACCTTAGGAAAAATGCAGCCGGACACGAGAAATCCCGTGCTGGCACGCGCGTTAGAGACGCTTGGGATCACCGAGAACCGCTATTCGGGGATTCCGACGATCCAGCGGGAGCTGCGGACGGCGGGATTGCGGGAAGCCGTATTTGCGGATTCCAGAAACGAATTTGTAGTTACCTTTTATAATGAGGAGGAGACGGAGCAGAAGGCAGTAATAAACAGATCGCAGGAGGCGCTGCTGGAATTTTGCAGAGAGGAGCGCTCCAGAAAAGAAATCGCAGATTTTCTTGGTATTTCCACAATTTACTATGCATCACAAAATTATATCAATCCGCTGTTGGAGAGGGGGATGCTTAAAATGACAAAACCGGATTCTCCAAAGAGCAAGAACCAGAAATTTTACAGTGTATAAAAGGAGGGCACACGATATGCTGACAGAAGAATTTTCGATTCAGGCAGAGGGGTCAAGACCGGGAGCGAAGCTCTGCACCTATATTTTGGATGCAAGCGAAGAATTTTTGATACAGAAACGTCCGTTGATTTTGATTTGTCCGGGAGGCGGTTATGCCTATACCTCGGATCGGGAGGCTGAGCCAATTGCGCTGCGGTTTCTGGCAATGGGCTGCCATGTGGCAGTACTGCGCTATTCGTGTGCGCCTGCGGTTTATCCGACGGCGCTTTTAGAGCTGGCGTGTGCGATGAAGCTGGTACATGACTATGCGCACGAGTGGAGGGTGGATGAGGAAAAGATTTTTGTGCAGGGCAGCTCGGCGGGCGGGCATCTGGCGGCAAGTCTTGGTGTTTTCTGGCACGAAAAATGGCTGGCAGAAAAGAGCGGTGTAAAGAGCGAGTGTCTGCGTCCGGCAGGCATGATCCTCTGTTATCCGGTGATCACGTCGGGCGAATTTGCACACCGGGGATCTTTTGAGAATCTTTTGCGCGGACAGTATACGCCGGAGATGTTAGAGAGAAATTCTTTGGAAAAGCAGGTGACGGAGCAGACTCCCCCGGTGTTTTTATGGCATACGTTTACCGATGAAGCTGTCCCTGTGGAAAATGCCCTGCTATTTGCCGCAGCGCTGCGAAGGCATGGGGTTTCCACGGAATTTCATATGTATCCGGTGGGCTGTCATGGGCTTGCCGCCTGCGATGAGCAGACGGCAAGCCCGGACAGACGCAATATACAGCCGGAGTGTCAGAGCTGGCTGACACTGGTAAAGACATGGTTGTCTATTTCATAAGAATTTTTACGAATTTTTTCTTGCCGCGCTTTACGACAACACCGTCTCCGCGGAAGAAATCGGCGTTGTAAGTGGTTTTTACATCGGTAACCTTCTCGTCGTTTACGGTGACGCCGCCCTGCTCGACTGCGCGGCGGGCATCGGAACGCGTCTTGTCAAGACCTGTGCGGACGAGCACCGCCATAATATCCATGTCGCGCTCTGCAAAATCCTCTGCGGTCAGCTCGACGGTCGGCATATTTGCGGAATCACCGCCTCCGGCAAAGAGTGCATGGGAGGCTTCCTTTGCTTTTTCTGCCTCCTCCTCGCCGTGTACAAGCTTGGTCAGCTCGTAAGCTAAGATCTCTTTCGCCTGGTTAAGCTGTGCGCCTTCCCAGTTTTCCATTGCGTCGATTTCCTCCAGAGGAAGGAAGGTCAGCATACGGATGCATTTTAGGACGTCAGCGTCCGAGACGTTTCTCCAGTACTGGAAGAAATCAAAGGGCGTGGTCTTATTCGGGTCAAGCCAGACAGCGCCGGACTGGGTCTTACCCATCTTCTTGCCCTCGGAGTTTAACAGCAGATTGATCGTCATGGCATATGCATCCTTGCCAAGCTTGCGGCGAATGAGCTCCGTACCGCCGAGCATATTGCTCCACTGGTCGTCGCCGCCGAATTCCATGTTGCAGCCGTATTTCTGGTACAGAACATAGAAATCGTAGCTCTGCATGATCATGTAGTTAAACTCTAAGAAGCTTAGCCCCTTTTCCATACGCTGCTTGTAGCACTCAGCGGTCAGCATACGGTTGACGGAGAAGTGAGGTCCGACTTCGCGTAGCACATCGATATAGTTTAAGTCCATCAGCCAGTCGGCGTTGTTTACCATCAGCGCTTTTCCCTCAGAAAAGTCGATAAAGCGGCTCATCTGTTTCTTGAAGCAGTCGCAGTTGTGCTGGATCGTCTCCGGCGTCATCATCTGGCGCATGTCGGTGCGTCCGGACGGGTCGCCGATCATTCCGGTGCCTCCGCCGATTAAGGCGATCGGTCTGTTTCCTGCCATTTGCAGGCGTTTCATCAGACAAAGCGCCATGAAATGACCGACATGAAGGCTGTCGGCAGTCGGGTCAAAGCCAATGTAAAAAGTGGCTTTTCCGTTGTTGATCAGTTCTTTGATTTCTTCCTCATCCGTCACCTGCGCGATCAAACCGCGGGCAACTAATTCTTCGTATAATGTCATATCGTCTCTCCTTTTTCCTGAAAATAAAATAGTTTTTCTTGCGGAGCTTTCCGTCTGCAGCGGGGCGCTTTAGCGACAAAATTCCATTCCGCCGCAGTGCGATCCCCCGCAGGGTTTTATTTTACAGGGAACAAAGTTTCCTATAAAATAAAAAAAACCCCCGTCCTAAAAAAGGACGAGGGTATCTACCACCGTGTTACCACCTTTGTTCACAAGCAGCTCGTGCTGCCTGCCTCTGCGAGTGTCCGACAACACTCCGGCGCGTGTAACGTGCGCCACTACGTCACAGCCTACTATCGGAAAGCTGAATTCGGTGTGAAGCTCAGGGATGTATTCGTCATAAGCTTTCCATGCACCTCTCATCAGCCGGTTGCTTTCTGTCTGTTCCGCTTATTCCTACTTCTTCCCGTCAAAGCCTTGCGTCTGCTTCAATTAAGGGTATTATAGACATATGGGTGTGATTTGTCAATGATTTTTCAAAAAGAAAAATATCTCTTAATATTCTGCGACGATTTTTCTGGTTCATGCATCTAATCAATATAAGCAGGAGAAAAACTGTTATCGCGCGAATTACGACAGGAAGCCGGCAGAAAGGATACTTATGAAAAAAGAACAATTGGGACAACTGATACTCGCATCGGAGGATACGATGTATCGTGTGGCAAAGACGCTTTTGCGCAGCGACGCAGATTGCGCAGATGCGATACAGGAGGCGATCGTAAAGGCATTTTCCAGTCTGCACACTCTGCGGAGGGATTCCTATGCAAAAACATGGCTGGTGCGGATTGTGATCAACGAGTGTTATACAATCATGCGGAAAGAAAAACGTGTGGTTTCCATTGAGGATTATGTACCGGAGGAGGAAGCAGAAAGCGCGCGGGACTATTCGGATCTGTACGAGGCGGTCAGCAGGCTTCCGAAGGAACAGCGGCTATCCGTGGCGCTTTACTACATGGAGGGGTACAGCGTAAAAGAAATTGCAGAGCTGATGGAGACGAGCGAGAGTGCAGTCAAAAGCAGGCTGGCACGGGCGCGGGCAAGGTTAAAGCAGGAGTTGACGGAGGTAACAGTATGAGATTAGAGGATATGAAGCATGAATTTCCCCAAATGCCGGACGAGATACGGGCGATAGTAGAAAAGGAAGTGGCGAAGCAGACAGAGGGAACAGAGAAGGTACGGCTTACAGAAACCGCGCAGCGACGCAGAAGCAGACATTTGGCAAAGCGGATGCTTGTGGCTTCCGTGGCAGCGGCGCTGATGCTTGGGACAACCGTGTTTGCAGGGGTTTTGTATCAGATGCACAATGAACGTGTGGGCAATTACGGAGTGCATACGACTATAGAGGGCAATACGGAGCAGAAAATCATAGAAGGAAACATAGAGATTCCGAAGGTTACGATGGAGCTTGGTTATCTGCCGGAGGGAATGATCGAGGTTGAGAAACAAGAATACAGCTATGAGGATTCACCTAATCGGGGCGGCTTGTCAATTTTCTTTTATGAGATCGATACCGGAGAGAGTGATTTTGAAATGCTGACGAAGGATGTGACAGAGATGGAAGAATGTCAGATCGGAGGGCGGGATGCAGTGTATATGCTTTTAAATAATTTCACGGGGGATGACAAAGCGTTTAACCAGCGGATTTACGTTATGTATGCGGATGTACACTATATCATGGAGATGTGCGTTGCCGCCGATGTTTCCAAAGAGGAGGCGTTTAAAATCGCTGAGGGTATCCGGCTGCTTCCGGCACAGGAGGGGACGGAGAGCGAAGCACTCGTTGATTGTATGAGCTGGAGCGATTATGTACAAAGTCAGAGGGAATTTGTGTACAATACCGAGGAAAGCCTGACAGCAGTCCCGAAAGAGGAAATGAAAAATACGCACAAAATCGGCGAAAGCTTTGGGCTGACGGGATATGTCAGCAATATGCCGACGGAAGATGAGTGGAAGGTATGTATGCAGAAGGTAGAGGTTTTGGATCATGTGGATGTACTGGATCTGTCTCTGATGGGCGAAGTTTTTAAAGAAAGTTTGCAAAGCGAGACGGATGCAGACGGGAAGCTGCTTCCGGCAGAGCGCCAGTATGTAAAATATGGCGACGGAGTGGACAGCGTTACAGAGGTCGTGAACACGGAGAGCGTAGAGCAGAAGCTTGTGTATGTGACGGTTGATTATACCAATACCGGAAACGAGGAGCTTACGAATGTGCTGTTTTTGGGCAGCTTGATGAAAATTCAGGAATACGGAGACGAAATGCATCTGTATTCATGGAAACAGCCGGAGGATGGCTCATGGGATGATATTACATATGCCGGAAACGCGGGATTCAGGGAAATGTGGTATTATGATGTGCACGGCGGTGAAGGCGGGAATAATTATATTTCCTCCATACAGCCGGGGGAGACGGTGACGGTGCATATGGCATGGCTGGTGCCTGCGGATGAGCTGGATCTGTTATATTTGAATCTGGATACGATAAGCAGTTGTTATGAATTTAGTGAGAATGCGCTAAGGACTGGCTATGTAGATATTCGTCAGTAAAATGAAAAGAAGCGGCGGTTTTGGAGATTTCCCCAAAACTGCCGTTTCTTTTTTTCATAAATAATGATATGATAGTAATAGCAGATACAAGGGTAAAGGATGATAGGAAAGAAGCAGAGATATGAAACAGAAGATTGTATTTTTGGATATAGATGGAACGATGGTGGACGCATCGGGGAGGATTCCAGCTTCTACAAAAGAGGCACTCCACCGGGCGCAGGAAAATGGTCACAGATTGGTGATCTGCAGCGGAAGGAGTCGGTTTCAGATTTATGACGAGCTACTGGACCTTGGCTTTTCCGGGATTGTAGGGGCAGCAGGCGCGTTTGTTGAGGCAGACGGAAAGGAAATTTATCATGCCTACATTGACGAGGCGCATGGAAAGAAAAGCTTTGAATATCTGGAGAAAAACGGCTTTTTATATTGTTATCAGGCAGATGACGGGATTGTATTAAATCAGAGGAGCTTTGATGGCATCATAGGGATTTACCGTGAGGTCGGCATGAGTGAGAGCCGGCTGACAAGGCTGATGGGAAATATGCATTTAACGGAGGAACCGTGGAAGAATAGTCATAATGAAAAGATCATTTACTATCAGGCGCCGTTTCCGTTGGCTAAGGTGCATGCAGATTTAGAGCCGTATTTTGATGCGATTGCATTTAGTATGGAAGGAATTGATGCGTATGCCGGGGAAATCGGAATTAACGGAATCCATAAGGCAACGGGAATGGAACGCTATTTGAATTATGTCGGAATGAGCCGTGAGGATTCGATAGCGATCGGGGACGGCGCCAATGACCTTCAGATGATGGAGTATGCGGGAATTGGTGTTGCGATGGGGAACGCGCTTTTGGATGTCAAGAAGCGGGCGGATATGGTGACGGATGCCATCGGAGAGGACGGACTTTATCGTGCGTTTGTGAAGCTTGGACTGATATAGAAGGAGGGGGGATGCAATGGAAAAGAGAAAATTCCGTATAGTCGTGGTTATGGCATTTGGAGTTACGCTGCTTGCAGCATCTGTTTTGGACGGAAGTGTCAGCAGTACAGAGCTTGCCATGCTTCAGGGAGCTATGCGGGAATTGCGTCGCACCGATAATCTGGAATTTTCTTATGAGAATATATTGGCAGAAAAGGGAACCTCAAAAAGCGAGAAAGCAGTCATTTGGGCAGACACCTTAAGCGGAAGCTGGGTTGGCGAGTATTATATTACGGATGAGGACGGCACAAGGCGTTATTTGAAGAAGTTTTGTGATGGGGAGTCGGTATATGAATATGTGGAATGGAGCGGAGAGTGGGATCTTTTAGAGGAGGAAGAAGACAGCATTCCTTATTTTTCACAGATTACCGATCTGCCGTATGACGATGATGATATTTTAGACATCCGCTTAGAGCAGCAGGGAAATTTACAGGAGATTTCCTATGAATTTACAACGGAATATATGGAGAAACAAAACCGTAGACGTATCCAGATGCTGGAGGATTATTATAAGAATTATCAAAGACTCCAGACCTCGGATGAGTCACAGGAGCAGATAGAGCTGGCAGCGGAGCAGTACCGGCAGACGAGTGAGGAGAAGGAGACGGTTGTCTGCCACATTGACCCTACGGGGGTGATGCAGGATTTTTGTTCTGTTTTGACCTTATCCGTGCCGGAAATTATTTATGATGATGCGGGCGGACAGACGCTTGGTGCGGAGGCTGAGAGTATTTATGAGACAAAGATCAAGATTCATCGGTACAATCAAGATGTGGTTTTAAATAAAATTGAACAGTGCAGGAGGGAAGTGCTCTATTACCAGTAGAAAAGGGTGCCGCGGAACAGGATGCCCGCGTATGATTTTTCTGATACATCAAGTAAGAGCACTGTTAATGCAGGGATAAAGAATGAGGGACGAATCGGGCGTGGATTCGTCCCTCATATTAGATTGACATAAAAGTCTTTGGCGAAGCGTGCTGTTTTTAACAGAATGTGAGCAGTGCAGGATATGAGAGCCGGTATTTTTACAGGAGCGGGGAAGAACCGCATCTTGTATATGGTGCAAGCTCCAGCCGGATAAAATACCCGCGGTCGTGATGACATACGGGGCATTCCTTTGGAACTGAGGTTCCCCGGTGGATATAGCCGCACTCTAAGCACATCCATGAGGTTTCCGCATCAGAGACAAATAATTGTTCGCGTTCCAGAAGGTCTGCAAACAGGCCGAAACGGTCTCCGTGTGTTTTCTCAATATCAGCGATTATCTGAAAGGAAGCCGCCACTTTCTGGAAACCTTCTTCTCTTGCTGTTTGGGCAAAATGAAGATATACGTCATCGTGCTCCTCATATTCATTATGCTGGGCAAAACGCAGCAGCTTTGCCACATCCTTGCTGATGTCAACCGGATAGGAGCCGTCGATGTGGATCGAGGTTTGGGCAAGCTCACTTAGATGTTGGTAAAAAATTGCCGCGTGTTCACGCTCCTGGTTGGCGGTGAAGGTAAAGACCGCCTGAACCACGGGGAGCTTTTGCTGTTTTGCAACGCCTGCGGCGATGGTATAGCGGTTTCTTGCCTGACTTTCTCCGGCAAATGCCCGCATCAGATTTTCTCTTGTAACGCTGTCTTTAAAATTTACTGACATAAATATCTCCATTCTCAAACGTATTTTAAAATTGTAGAAAATGTTACAGCAGCGGGTGCTCGGCGCGTGCGCACAATCTTGCAAAGCGCCGGTCGATTTCCGCTTGGATTTCCTCTGTGATCGGGCGGTACTCCTCCTTCAAAAGGTGCTTTGTGCGCCCCATCATGCCAAGCCATTCCGTGACGGGAATCTGCTTATTTTTTTCTTTTGGGTTGTAGGTTAAGGAGGTAATGCCGCGTTCAATCTCGTAGAGCGGGAAGTAGCAGCAGTCCACGGCGGCAGCGATGACACTGCGCTCCAAATTCGGTTTATCGTTCCAGTTGAGCGGGCAGGCGGAGAGAGCCTTCAGATAGGCAGTTCCAAACTCTCTGGAATAGGCGGCGGCTTTTGCAGCCTTTCGGATAAAATCCGAAGGATTTGATTCGGCAGCCGTTGCGATATAAGGAATGTGCGTCGCCGCCATAAGCTCCGGTGTATCCTTGTGGAAAAATGATTTTCCATACTGGGTCTTTCCGACATGGGAGGTGGAGCTGCGCGCACCCATCGGTGTAGAGTAGGAAAGCTGATAACCGGTATTCATATAACCGCCGTTGTCATATTCAAAAATGATCATGCAGTGTCCGCGCAGAGCCGTGCCGAGTGCGGAGCCCATGCCGATGTCCATACCTCCGTCTCCGCTGACCATGATGAACGTAATCTGCCCATCGGGATATTCCCCGCGTTTTTGCTTTTGGTGAAAGACCTCAACGACACCGCTTAATGTTGCCGCTCCGTTCTGGAACAGATTGTGCAGATAAGGAATGCGGAATGCAGTCTTTGGATAGCCCGTCGTCACGACCATGCCGCAGCCGGTCTGAAAAAGCATCACGACATTTCCTTCAATCCCTTTAAGCAGCAGGTTCAGATTGACGGGGATGCCGCAGCCCGGACATGCACCGTGTCCGGGGGCGATGCGCATCGGCATTCCAGTCGTGTCCTTTAACGCGCCGCCTGTTACGACCATTTTTCCGGCTGCCTCGTCAAAGACACAGGTAGTGATGCCCTTTGTGGCTTCCTGTTCTGTAATCGGCTTAAAATACTGCGGCTGTGCTTTCCCTGAATCGGGGGTTCCGAGTGTCACGCCGTAGTAATCAAAATCGGCAGCAGTTTCTGTCAGACACTCCCGAAAGAGCGCGATTGCATCCTCCACAAAAAAGTCCATACCGCCGAGTCCGTAGATGCGGGAGAGAATGCGCGGAGTACTGCCAAGCTCCTGAAGTGCGGCGCGTATTTCAAGCGTCATATTTCCGCCGCCTGCGCCGTAGCTGTCCTGACGGTCGGCGACAAGGATGGTCTTTGCATGCTTGCAGAGCTCGCGCAGCTCCTTAGCCGGGAACGGGCGCAGCACATAGAGCGTGATGACGCCTGCCTTGATCCCTTCGCGGCGGAGCGTATCGACAGCCTCCATCGCAGTGTAGTAGGACGAGCCAAGCACAAAGAGAAGGATTTCTGCATCGTCTGCCTGATAGCTTCCCAAGAAGGAGAGCGTTCTGCCGGAGAGTTCCTTGTATTCGTCAAAAAGTCCGGGGAGCTTTTTGCGCGCTTCCTCCATGGCAAGGTGGAGCTGATAGCGGTTGTTCGTCACATCCGGCTCGTTCATATAAGAGCCGATGGAGACAGGATGTTCCAAATCCAAGACGCTCGCGAAGCAGTTTTCTCCTGTGGAGCATTCCTTTGCAAAGGCGGAGGTGTTCGGATTGTCGCTGGAAAGCTTTGGTCCGATGTAGCGTGAGACGACCTCGTCGTCTGCAAAAACCAGACATTTGCGCTTCTGGTGGCTTGTAAAAAAGCCGTCAAAGGCGACTGCGACTGGCAGGCGTACCAGCTCGGCAAGCTTTAGGGCGAGCAGGTTAAAATCATAGACCTTCTGCGGCTCATCGGCAAATAAAATGATCCATCCGGTGTTGAGCATATACATGACGTCGCTGTGGTCGCCTTTGATACAAAGAGGACCGGAAATTGTGCGGCATGCGATATTCATCACCATTGGCATACGGGTGCCGGACTGCACCGGAAATTGCTCAAGCGCATACAAAAGACCGTTTGCGCTTGTGGCGTTAAAGACTCTGCCTCCGCCGGCAGAAGCGCCATAGCAGATGCCGGCGGCGCTGTGCTCGCCCTCTGCGGCGATCAGCAGAATGTCATGCTTTCCCTCGGCACGCATGATATCTAAGTTTTCTGCGATCTGGGTAGAGGGGGTGATCGGATAATATCCCATCACATGATAATTGATCTGCTTTGCGGCGTAAGCGGCAAGCTCGTTGCCGCTGTCATACATTATTTTTTGTTCTTCCATTTTCATTCTCCATTCCGAAGCGATTTTGCGTGAAAAAACGAGAGCTTGATTTCGGATGCTGCTCTGCGCTCTTTCATCCTCATTTTCGAGCGATGTGCGGTAAGGCTGCGGTTAAATATCAAATTTGCGTTTGCCATAAAAGCTATTTGTTTTCGCTCAGAGACAAATAGTTGCGTCAAAGTTAAGCTGCCGGAAGGCATCTGCTATACAACGCCGCCGTCCGGGCGTTTTTCATCAAGATACGAGTCGCTGGTGATCCATGAATTGGCTCCGGTTTTCTGGTAGGTGATCGCGTCCGGCAGCAGATGCTGATTCGGAACAAAATATGGCTTTTGGGGATGATCCTTTTCCAATGCCATGACGAGCGCATTGGTCGGACAGACCTCCACACAGCGCAGACAGCCCTTGCAGTGATAGTAGTCTACGCCCTGATTGACCATACATTCCTTTCCTTTGTAGATGCCGGGGGCAAATTGGAATACCATATCCGGACAGGTGGAGTCGCACAGCCCGCAGTTGATGCATTTTTCCTGAATAAAGAGAGGAATATAGCCTTCTCTGGAGGGAGAAAGATTATTGGAAACCGTGCTTCCGATACGCGGATTGACGCCGCCGATCGGCGCGTTGTCATAGCCCCATACAAATTGTTCGCTGCCGCTTTTTTTCAGCGGCTCTACATTGCGTTCTGTTTCGGCTTTTGCAAGGCGCGTGTAGCCAAGCTCCACACCGGTAAGGTTCGCATCGATCAAAGCCGGGTATTTCTTTCCGATGGAATCGCGGCAGATCTGCTTTGCATCGTCAAGGGAGATAAAGCCGGAGACCTTCGCGATTGCACCAAGCATCACCATATTGATGCGGGATTTCGATTCCATTGCAAAGGCGAGAGCATCCAGACAGTAAAGCTCCCCCATTGTGATATGGTACTTTTCAGCGGCTTCCTCCGGGGAGAGCGGTGTGTTGAGTATGATTTTTGTATCAACGGAAACCCCGTCAAGCACCGGATAGGTACCGATCAAGCCCTCGTGAAAAATGGCAAGGATGTGCGGATGTGTGACGGGGCTGTTCACGCGAAGCGGTTTTTCGTTTTCACACCAGCGGATATACGCCTTGACGGGTGAACCGCGTTTTTCTGATCCATAGCTGGAAAAGCTCAAGGAGTTCAAAGACAGCGTAAGAGCCCCAAGCTCGCCGAGCATTTTTCCGCAGAGATTCGCCCCAAGTCCGCCGATGCTTTCCAGCCGTATCTCAAAATAGCCGTGTTCGTTGAGAACGGGAAGCGTAGTTTTTTTGTTCATGAGAATCCTCCTGTTTTGGCATAATCTATGACTATGATGCGCAGTTTTTTCAAAAAAATTCTTCTGTATCAAAGGAAGCATCGACAAATTGCTTGGGAATGGATAATTTATGAGTAAAACAAATATTCTGACAAAATGTGGAAAGTTTATATAATTTTAAGAAATTATTAGCACTCAAGTGTTGACAGTGCTAATAATTAGGTGTATAACGTAGTCAGAAACAAAAAACAAGGTAACAAACATAATGATGGAAGGGAGCGATGACTTATGTTAATGCCTAGTATTTTTGGAGAAAACTTTTTAGAAAACTTTTTTGATACCCCGATGGTGAGCTATGATACGGGCAGTCTGATGCATACGGATATTAAGGATACAGATGCTGGCTATGAACTGACAATGGATATACCCGGTGTGAAGAAGGAAGATGTGACAGCAGAGTTAAGGAACGGTTATTTGACGATTCAGGCATCCTCAAATGAGGAGAAGGAGGAGAAGGATGAGGATGGCAGATATATCCGCAGGGAGCGTTATACCGGCCGTTCCTGCAGAAGCTTTTATGTAGGAGAGGATGTGGCGCAGGAAGATATTCAGGCGAAATTTGAGGATGGTACGCTAAGGGTGCTGATTCCGAAGAAAGAACCGAAGCCTGCGGTAGAGCAGAAGAACTATATCAGGATTGAAGGATAAAAGGAGGAATGACTTATGTTGATGCCGAGTGTATTTACAAGAGACCTGTTTGATGACCTTTTTGATTTTCCGTTTTATGATGACAAAGAGTTCAAAAAGCTGGAGAAGCAGCTATATGGACGCAGAGGTAAGAATCTGATGAAGACCGATGTCCGTGAGAAATCAGGAGGCTATGAACTGACGATGGATCTGCCTGGATTTAAGAAGGATGAGGTTACCGCGGAATTAAACGACGGATATTTGACAATTTCTGCTGCCAAGGGACTGGATAAGGATGAGCAGGAAAAGGAAAGCGGCAGATATATCCGCAGGGAGCGTTATGCAGGCGCATGTCAAAGAAGTTTCTATGTAGGAGAGGAAATTACCGAGGAAGATATTCGGGCAACCTTTAAGCATGGAATTTTAAGATTATTTGTTCCAAAGAAAGAGCCAAAAGCACAAATTGAGGAGAAGCACTGTATTTCGATCGATGGATAGTTGCCGATATAGTGCCAATAGATCCTTTTAAATTCAAGTGAGTGAAATGCCCGAATCAGGATGAAAACCGGTTCGGGTATTTTATTGTTTATGGTGTAAAAGTGCAGAGATTTGTGGTATTCTTAAGAAGACAGAGCAGGCAGGATGTAATCAGAAAAGGTATGATATGGATACCTGTATTTTTCTTACATACATTTTACAAAACTATGCGGGTACATTTTACAGGAAATGATTAGCATAGGTATGGAAAAAGAAGATGCAGAATGGAATGGCTGCGTGTGCAGCAGGGCGGCAGCGTTGGATTTGCCGCAGAAAAGGGGAGCTTATGGAACATACACGCGTCTGGGCGCATCGGGGCGCCAGCGGTTATGCGCCGGAAAATACCATGCCGGCGTTTGAAAAAGCAGTGGAGCTTGGCGCAGATGGGATAGAACTTGATGTGCAGCTTACGAAGGACGGAGAGTTGGTCGTGATCCACGATGAGACGATCGACCGTACCAGCAATGGCAGCGGATGGGTAAAGGATTTTACCTATGCAAAGCTTTCTAAATATAATTATAACCGATCGCATCCGGAGTATGAAAAAGTCGGTATTCCAACACTTGAGGAGGTTTTTGCCCTTATAAAACCGACGGAATTGTGCATAAATGTGGAATTAAAGACGGGAGAGATTTTTTATCCTGATATGGAGGAGCGTGTCCTTGACCTTGCGGCACGGATGGGGATGGAAGGCAGAACCATCTATTCATCTTTTAATCATTACACCGTCCGCCGTATTAAGGAGTTAAATGCGCAGGCAAAAACAGGAATGCTCTACAGCGACGGAATCATCCATCCGGTCAGCTATGCGGCTTATGTGGTGCAGGCAGATGCGCTTCATCCAGCACTTTTTAATATTCGTTATCCCGGTTTTTTTGAAGAATGCAGAAAGCATGGGAAAAGCGTGCATGTGTGGACCGTCAATGAGGAGGCGGATATGCGTGCTGTCTGCGAGCTGCGGGCAGATGCAATGATTACGAACTATCCCGATCTTGGAAAGAAAATTGCGTCGGAATACCGAAACGGCAGCTTGGAGCCGGAGCTGGTGCGGGTAATCCGAAAAAAAGAGGTATTGGTATAATGGTATATTTTGGGGAAGCGGGCTTTTCGGAATGGATGGAGCATGAGGCAGAGCCGTATTTGAAACAGTATGACAGGCAGGGCGAGTTTATGGGAAAGGATAAAGCAGCGATTCATTATCATTGCTACCGCCTGCCAAATTCCGAAAAGTGTATTGTTATTTCTCACGGATTTTGTGAGTTTGCAGAAAAATATAATGAAATGATCTACTATTTTTTGCAGGGGGGATATTCGGTTTATCTTGCGGAGCACCGCGGGCACGGATATTCGGCAAGAAGTGTTTCTGACACAGAAATGGTGCATGTGGACGACTACGAAGCTTATGTCAAAGATTTGGTGCTTTTTGTAAAAACAGTAGTTTTTCCGCACGAGAAAGAGATTTATCTCTTTGCGCATTCCATGGGAGGTGCCATTGGGATTTTGACCTTAGAGCAGAATCCGAAGCTCTTTCGTGCAGCAGTACTTTCGTCTCCTATGTGCGGCATGCAGACAGGAAGGTTTCCGGCATGGCTTGCAGATTTGGTGGCGGCAATGTTTTGCATTCTGGGACGCGGAAGGCAATATGCACTTGGGCAAAGCGGATTTACAGAGATGCCCGATTTTGCGGGGAGTAGTTGTGTATCACGGGAGCGTTATGACTATGTGTTTGACAAACGAATGA
Source organism: Roseburia sp. (assembly GCA_019421345.1). Taxonomy (GTDB): domain Bacteria; phylum Bacillota; class Clostridia; order Lachnospirales; family Lachnospiraceae; genus Roseburia. Next base: position 25,477 of record JAHZFL010000018.1, read on the forward strand.
AATATCCGCAGTACCGCACCTATGGAGGAAGCTACGCATGGGTGCATGCGGGAATCCGCGCATGCAGAAGGCTGATGAAGCGCAAAAATCTTGCGAAGATCCGCGTACCGGTGCTCCTTTTTGGGGCGGGGAAAGAACACATGGTCATTAACGATAAAATCAGGCAGTTTGCCGAGCGCACAGAGCAAACAACGCTGGTCTGGATGCCTGAGGCAAAGCATGAAATATTTAACGCGGACAGAGAGAGCCGCAGAAAATATTATGAAACAATATTTACATTTCTGAAAAAACAGGGAGAGAGGGACGACGGGGGAAAACGATATGAAAATGACTAAATTAGAGAAATACTGGGTGCTGTACGATGTGGGAAATTCGGCGTTTACATTGCTTGTATCAACCGTTATTCCGATTTTTTATAAAAATATTGCGATGGCAGACGGAGTGAGCGCATCCGATTCCACTGCATATCTTGGATATGCGATTTCATTGTCAACCTTAATTGTTGCATTTCTTGGCCCCATTCTTGGAACGATCGCAGACCGGAAAAATAAAAAGAAGCCGTTGTTTGTCTTTTTTATGATGATGGGTGTGCTGGGATGTGCGGGTCTTGCAGTTCCGGCAGGCTGGATTGCATTTTTGGCGATTTTTGTCATTGCAAAGGTTGGGTTTTCCGGAAGCTTGATTTTTTATGATTCCATGCTGGTTGACGTTACGTCAGATGACCGTATGGATGAGGTATCTGCGCAGGGGTATGCATGGGGATATATCGGAAGCTGTATACCGTTTGTGTTAAGTCTTGGTCTGGTGCTTGGCTCTGAAACAATGGGAATTTCCGGCGGAGCGGCGATGGCGGCAGCCTTTGGTCTGAATGCACTGTGGTGGTTTCTTATAACACTGCCTCTGTTAAAAAGCTATGAGCAGAAGTATTATGTAGAAACAGAAAAGGAAAGTGTCGGAGAAGTTTTTCGGCGGCTGGCGCATGTATTTGCAGAGATTAAAAGCAACAAAAAGATTCTGTTATTTTTGATAGCATTTTTCTTCTATATTGACGGTGTATATACGATTATTGAAATGGCAACCTCTTATGGAAAGGATGTGGGCATCAGTGATACAAGCCTGCTCCTGGCGCTGCTTTTGACACAGGTGGTGGCGTTTCCGTGTGCGATTTTGTTTGGAAGACTTGCAAAGCGGTGTCAGACAAAGCAATTAATTTCGGTCTGCATTGCGGCATACTTTGCGGTTTCCGTGTATGCAATCTGGTTGGATAAACCGTGGGAGTTCTGGATGATGGCGACGCTTGTCGGCGTTTTTCAAGGCGGTATTCAGGCGCTTTCGCGCTCCTATTTCGCGAAGATCATTCCAAAGGAAAAATCAAGCGAATATTTCGGTATTTTTGATATTTTCGGAAAGGGCGCATCGTTTTTAGGAACGATGTTAATGGGAATTTCGACACAGATGTTTAATACTTCCAAGGCAGGGGTCATTGTGATTGCCGTTATGTTTGTGATAGGCTTTTTCTTTTTCCGTTTCCAGTGCAGTGTCGGTGAAATAGAGAATGGACAGGAGAAATAAGAGGATTTTGGCAGGAAAAGATTCTAAAAAATCAAAGAAGCGAATAAAAATAGAAGAAAACCAAATGGGAGCGGAGAAATTGCAGGCAGAAAACCTGTTGAGGGAACAGATAGAAAATCCTATGGTCAGGCTTCGTTATGCGTACGCGATAGATTTTATACAGGCGAGGCTTCGGCTGATCAATGCGGATTTGACGGAACAAAACCACAGACAACTGATAAGGAGTATGTCTGCACGGATCAAGGCGACAGAAAGTATCTGTAAGAAGCTGCAGAAAAAGAGACATGCGGTGACGTTTGAAAACGCTGTTCTGGTATTGAACGATATAGCCGGAATCCGTGTGGTGTGTTATTTTTGTGATGATATTTATCAGATTGCGGATGCTCTGCAGAGCCAGTCTGATTTTCATATCATAAAGAAAAAGGACTATGTGAAAAGTCCCAAGAAAAGCGGGTATCAGAGTGTACATTTGATTGTAGGCGTCCCTGTGACCTATCAAAAGAAAACAGAAGAAAAACGCGTGGAGGTTCAGATCCGCTCATTTGCGATGGATTACTGGGCGGAGCTTGATGCGCAGATGTGCTATAAGAAGGATGCCGGTCAGCTTTTGCATGTGGAGCGGGAAATCAAGGCATACTCGGATGTGATCGCAAAGGTTGATAATCAGATGCTTGAGCTGCGCAAGCGAACGGAAGGCATTTAGAAAATCCCCCGCAAATATTTGCCGCTTATGATAAGACGGCAAATGTTTGCGGGGGATTTTAGCGGGCTTTTAGGAATGCTTTGTGAGCGGACCGCGGTAGGAGCTGATCCCACCAATATCAATCACGTCCGAATAGCCTGATTTTTTTAAAAATCTTGCTGCGTTCGCACTTCTTACACCGCTCAGACAATGGACATAAATGCGTTGGTTCTTGTCAGGAATCTGCATTTCTGCATCGTCAATACACTGCAGAGGGATATTGATGCTTCCGTCAATGTGATATTCACGGTATTCCTCTGTTGTTCTGACGTCTAACAGGATTGCGCCCTCCGTATTCTTCCATTCCTCTACGCCCTGATTCATATCTTTTTTTCTGAATAATTCAAACATAAGTCTTACTCCTTTTAGTTTATACAGATTTTTCTGTCTCATCCTAAGAGTAAGCTGTTTTCAGATAAAATTCCGTGATAAAGTTACAAAATGTTTAGTGTACTGTCTCGTTCACTTTCAGTATAATGGCGCAGAATGAATTTTCAGCCTGTAAGGCGGAGGAATGAGGCGATGCGGTGGCATCGTCGATTGACGACAACGCAGCAGATGGAAATTCGGGCAAGTCATTATGCGAAATGTGAGTGAGACAATACACTAGGTTGTTTTCCGTAAAAAGACATATTCCAGCGGTGAGGAGTGTTCTTCACTGTATTGGTAGTTCAGGCGGTTGAAATTTTTCGCCTGTTCACAGTCTTTGATCCGGTGCTCTGCCAGAAAACGAACCATCTCACCTCTTGCCATTTTCGCGTAGGTTCCCTTTTGAACGACCTTTCCATCGGATAATTCAGCGAAAACGCAGGTGATGAATACATCCTTTGGCTGAAGATATTTTTCGATACATTTTGAGTATTCCTTTGACGCGAGATTGATGATCGTATGCGATTCATCGATTACTTCACGGTACAGCTTATCCTGCCAGAAAGCGTACAAGTCGTTGTTATCTCCGATTTTTGCTTTTGCCTGCATCTCAAGCCGGTATGGAACGATGCCGTCCATCGGTCTTAGCACGCCGTAAAATCCGGAAAGGATTCTGAGGTGCTCCTCAATATAAGCAAGCATTTCATGCTCAAAGACGGCAGGCGCCATGTACTGATATTGAATGCCTTCATAGGAAAGAATGGCGGGCGTAAGATTCTGTGAAAGCTTCCACGCCTGTACTCTTTCGTAGTTTTGCGCGGCAATCTTTTCGTTGCAGCCCCACAGCTTTTTTAACTGGGCAAAGCTTTGCGCCTGCATCCATGCCTTGATCGTCTCGGCATCCGCTAAGTATTTTGGGACGCCGGACGGCGCTAAGGAGTCGGTATTCACATTCATTTTTTTTGCGGGTGAAATAATAATTCTCATTTCGGTTTTCTCCAAAATTCTTTTGTGCCGGTTTGCAGTATTTTCGCACAGGCAGAAAGATAGCCAAGAAGCTTTGCTTCTTGGCTATCGCTGTTGTACGGATTAGTTAGTTTTCCATAAGCCGTGCAGATTGCAGTATGCGTATGCTGCAACATATTCGTCTCCGTCTGCTAATACGAACTCTGCCTTTGGCGCGTCTGTGCAGCTTAAGGTTACCTTCTGGCTGCCCTTCTTTGTCTCAATGGCGATCCAGCCAATGAAATGCTCCTCTGTCATCGGATGCTCTACCTCGCCGACACATACAACGACCTTGTTTCCTTCAACGCAAGCAACCGGAACATGCTTCTCCTGTGCAGCGTCAGATGTACCCGGAACTAATTCGACCATCTTAGTACCGCAGCACATGATCGGAACGCCCTTGTCTACTGCAAATTCAATGATATTTCCGCAACGCTCGCAAACATAATATTTCATATTTCTATACCTCTCTTTTTCAATTTAAAGTTTGTTCAAACTATTTACAATATAAATTATAGGTGATTTCCGTCAGATGTCAATATTTTTCTTTATTTTCTGGGTCGATTCTTGCTTTTTTGCGGTAAAGTAACAAAGGAGTTCACATACGGGGATACCCTATGTTATAATGAAACGGTGACTGATAGGTATGCAAATGGGGCGGGGAATCGAATGATACGGATTGCGATTTGCGATGATGAAAAGGAGTGCCGGACAAGCCTGTTGAAATATTGTGAACGCTATTGCAGGGAGCGTGAGCTGGAAGGGGTATGTCTGGAGTATGAAGCCGGGGAGGCTTTGCTGGGGGATCGTGAGGCGGCAGATCTTTTGCTGCTGGATGTAGAGATGCACGGAATCGATGGGATTGGGGTGAAGGAGAGGGGGCGGCTTTTTGTTTTGCACTCGCATGTGTGTTATTGGCGGTTAGGCTGACAAGGCAAAAAAATAAAGTCACAAAAGGGAAATCTAATACTATGATGGGATATTTGGCGGTGGTATTCCAGTTTGCCGGACTTATGTTTTTACTGGCAGCATCCATTTAAGATCAAGGTGGAAATAGACGGTTTTTACACATAGGAGGAGAAAATCTGTGCTGAAAAGAACAAAATGCTATTTGATCGGACTTTGGATCAGTATTTTCAGGTCGTCAAAATATTTTATGACACATGGAATCAAGGCTAAGAGCCTTTTGGAAGTCACAGCGATCCAGGTCTTGTATCATGCGTTGGTGCTTTTGCATCAGAGGCACAAATATGGATAGGAAGGCGTAAAATTTTGGGATTTTTGGAATTGGGTACAATTTCATGCAACCGAGAGATTGATCAGGAAATGATTGGAACATAGAATTGGTTTATAGATATATAGCTTAACAAATGTGGAGGGGATAGTATTGAAGAAAAAAGGGATATTTTTATGGGCAGTCATATTACCAATGTTGATTTCGATAGGAATTGATTGCTGGGTCGGGCTTCCCGATAAGTGGAATATCATATTGTATGTGATTTTATCTGGTATCAGTTCTTCCTTTTGGGGAAAATCAGAGAGGCGTGATAGTCCGTTAAACGTAAAAAAATTTTTGATGATCTGTAGTTTGCTTTTTGTTTTTTCTATAGGCGGCTTGTTTGCTTTCGATCATATAGAAGGAATGATAAAAAGTGATATATTGGAAATGTTTTGTCAAATAGGGTTGAGCCTGATTTGTGCTATTTCTGTTGTCATCATGATCAATGTGCTTATCATTGAGAGGAACAAAAAAATAAAGGAGGGACATCAGAGCTATGAAGAAAAATAATCGAAAAACGGTCATTATTATACTTGTGGTTTTGGCAATTGTTGCAGCAATGTTTCTGTTTTTGCGTTTGTCGGGAACTGCATTTACCGTCCGAGGTGTCTCAAAATATGGGAAATATTTTGGGGAGAATGGAGAGCATAGGAAAAATGGATTGACAGAGAGCGCTATTTTTCCAAAAAGCCTGCCACCCTCTGCAAAAGTGGAGAAGTTCGTATACCGCCACGAGGATTTGATGGACCCCAGTGACGCGGCAGTTCTTGTATACACATGCAGCAAAGAAGATTATGAAAAGGAGCTGGCACGGCTTACAGCACTTGGAACAGAGCCGGAGGACATTTACGGTGTTTACGGCATTTCTGGTTTTCCTTATGAGGCAATCGCCGCAGAGGCAGATGAGACAACAGGGGTGATTTATGCGATGACAGAGCCGGAAGCGTGTAGGTTTATTTATGTAGAAAATACGCATTGTAATTATTTTTCAGATATTCGCTATCCGTGGTATATTGGGAAAAAGTACCTGCCGTCCGGTTATGACGCTATGCCGGGCAATCCGGTTCGGGAAGCATTTGAGACGAATACGAATTAATTGAGAAGGATGGGTATATCGAGAGAAGGCAGGTGTAGAAACCTCCATCGTAAAGGCAGCAAGAAAGAAGGTGGGAATATGAGAAATTTGGTCATTGTAAGAAAGACGATCATACTTTTTTCTATTGTCAATATCGTTGTCATTGTATATTCTGTCATCATGCGGTTACAAAACGTGAATCAGAAGTCAGAGTTTGGTCTCTTTTTCTGGTATAAAATAATTTTTTGTCTGCTTCTATGCGGATATATGATATTTGAAGCAGTTATGCAAAAGAAATTATATGAAACAGCCCCGTTCGGGATGCCTTTAGACAAAGCCGAGGCAAAAGGAAATCAATATCGGCACAAAGAATGAGCAGATCACGCCGTTTAGCACCGAGAGGACAACCGTTTCCTCGTTTGTGTATTTTAGTATGACAGGAAGTGTCGTATCCTCGCTGGTTGCACCGGCGGGCGCAATACAGGCATATTGGTTTAGGTGCGCTGCCAGAAAGGGTATTAATAGGAAGGAAAAGACCTCCCGCATCAGGTTGCTGAGGAAGGCGATGCTTCCAAGCTGTGCGCCGGCGATATTTCCGATTGCAGACCCCGCCAGACTGTACCAGCCCATGCCGCTGGCAATCGCCGTTCCATGTCCAAGTGGAAGCTGAAATAAGAGCGAGCAGACAACTCCGCCAAGCAGTGAGCCGATCATAATTCCAATCGGTATGATAAAAATACGAATATGGTATTCCTTAATTTTTTGTACAATGCCTTTGTGCATTCCGATACTGATACCGACGGAGAACATCAGTACATACAAAATTATGTCTGAATTTTGGCCAAGCATCGAGATGACCGGGATTTTGAGTTCAAAAAAGCCGCAGGCAAGTCCCAGTAAGAGGGAGAGGATTGTAAGTAAGACCATCATTTTTTTTCTGACCTCCCCTGTGCGTCAGTGTCTTTTTTCTGCATAAAATGCCGCGTCAGCAGATACACCAGTACAATGGAGAGCGCGGTCGGGATCAGAAAAAACAAAAAGCTGGTGACGCCGAGTGCGGATAGCTCCTCAAAAAAATTGTCGTCTGAGCCGAGTGTGACCCCCATAGAAAATATTAACAGAAATGTACATATCAAGGACAGGTATTCGTTGGCGGTCTTGGCTTTTCCGGGAATCAGAAATTTTCCGACAAGAACGCCGATGCACATAACAAGCAGTATATCCATAATAATTCCTCCATTCCGAAGCGATTTATCATAAGAAAACACAAGACGAATATCAGATTTTCTTCAGGATGAAATTTGTGACGCCTCGGCACAAATTTGAGTGTAAAAATCGGCTTGTATGTTAAACAAGCCATGCCTGACTATTCTATCAAAATGGGGGAGAGGATGTCAAACGGTTTTAAGGTGATTGATCGAACGCCTTGACTTTCCGCATGTTCCATGCTACCCTTAGAAAAGTTAATAACACAAACACAGCGAAAAAGAGAGTACACCAATCGAAGCTTTACAGAGAGATTTCCGGCTGCTTGCACGCGCATAGGAGTTTGCGCGCAGGGCAGTTCGCTGAGAGGAGATGAGGGGGGATAGGTGGAAGATGGCTTTAGAGTGGCGGAGATGAACTTTCGTTTGCATTCGGTATAGAAATGCCTGAGGATGAGAAGGATAAGCTTCGACAGGACCGCCTGTTACAGCGGAGAATATGGAAGTGATGCAGGAATGGCTGACCGTATGCGGGACATTTGTGTTTTTCTTGTCTACAGAGATATTCATGGAGGCACGGATCGTGAGGTTCGGGCAAAAGGAAGTGGTACCACGGGAGAACTCCCGTCTTCCGGGAAATGGGCGGCAGCGCCTGCTTTCCGGGGGACGGGAGTTTTTACTTTATTTAGGAAACCTCGTTTCCTAGAAAGCAAAACCCTCCGGAGGCTCGTCCTGCGGCGGAATGGAACTGTGTCGCAGACGGAGAAACACGCTTCGTGCGCGGCAAAAGTGTGTTTCCTTTACAGTTTATTACAACGAGAGAGTGTCAGAAATTATTTTTGAGGAGGCTATTATGAGTAAAAAAGGAAAGTATTACATGACGACGGCGATTGCCTATACATCGGGCAAGCCGCACATCGGCAACACCTATGAGATCGTGCTTGCGGACGCGATCGCGCGCTACAAGAGGGCAGAGGGCTATGACGTTTATTTCCAGACGGGAACAGACGAGCATGGACAGAAGATTCAGGAGAAGGCGGAGAAGGTCGGGATTACGCCGAAGGAATATGTGGACAATGTGGCGGGTGAGGTTAAGCGTATCTGGGATTTGATGAACACCTCCTATGACAGCTTTGTCCGCACGACAGATAAAGATCATGAGCAGCAGGTGCAGAAGATTTTTAAGAAGCTGTATGATAAGGGGGACATCTATAAGGGGGCGTACGAGGGACTTTACTGCACGCCCTGCGAGTCCTTCTGGACGGAATCGCAGCTTGTGGACGGTAAATGCCCGGACTGCGGCAGAGAGGTTCAGCCGGCGAAGGAGGAGGCATATTTCTTCCAGATGAGTAAATATGCGGATCGCCTGATTGAGCATATCAACACGCATCCGGAGTTCATTCAGCCTGTTTCAAGAAAAAATGAGATGATGAACAACTTTTTGCTGCCGGGACTGCAGGATCTTTGTGTTTCAAGAACTTCATTTTCATGGGGGATTCCGGTAGATTTTGATCCGAAGCACGTCGTGTATGTGTGGCTGGATGCGCTGACCAACTATATCACAAAGATCGGGTTTGACGCGGAGGGCGCTTCCTCGGAATTATTTGAAAAGAACTGGCCCGCGGATCTGCATCTGATCGGAAAGGATATTGTGCGTTTCCACACGATTTACTGGCCGATTTTCCTGATGGCGTTAGACCTGCCGCTGCCGAAGCAGGTATTTGGTCATCCGTGGCTGCTTCAGGGCGGAGACAAGATGAGCAAGTCCAAAGGAAACGTGATCTATGCGGATGATATGGTAAATTTATTTGGCGTGGATGCGACACGTTATTTTGTGCTGCATGAGATGCCGTTTGAAAATGACGGCATCATCACCTGGGAGCTTGTCATCGAGCGTTTTAATTCCGATCTTGCCAATATTTTGGGAAATCTTGTAAACCGTACGGTCTCTATGAGCAATAAATATTTTGGCGGGGTGGTTGCAAGCACGGGCGTGACCGACGCGGTGGATGATGACTTGAAGGCAGTTGTGACGGGCGCGCGCGATAAGGTTGCGAAGAAGATGGAGGATTTGCACGTTGCGGATGCGATTTCCGAGGTGTTTGCCGTATTCCGCCGCTGCAACAAATATATTGACGAGACAGAGCCGTGGGTGCTTGCCAAAGACGAGGCACATGAAAAGCGTCTTGGTGAGGTGCTTTACAATCTGGCGGAGGCCATTACAATTGGAGCGTCTCTGCTTGAGAGCTTCCTGCCGGAGACGGCACAAAAGATTGCCGGACAGCTAAATACGAAGCTGCGCACCTTTGATGAGTTAGATAAGTTTGGACTCTATGAGAGTGGAAATCAGGTTGTGGAAAAGCCGGAAATTTTATTTGCACGTCTGGATGCAAAGGAGGTACTGCCGAAGGTCGAGGAGATTCAGGCTGCCCAGAAAAAGGAATTTGAGGAGGAGCAGCGTGCGCTCGGCGAGCTGCCGGAGGAGCCGGCGGAAGCAGAGGAAGTGATCGACATTGAGCCGAAGGAGGAAATTGCCTACGATGATTTTATGAAAATGCAGTTTCAGGTCGGCGAGATCATTGCCTGCGAGGCGGTAGAGAAATCAAAGAAGCTGCTCTGCTCACAGGTGAAGATCGGAAGTCAGATAAAGCAGATCGTCTCCGGTATCCGTAAATATTATACGCCGGAGGAGATGGTCGGCAAGAAGGTCATGGTTCTTGTGAATTTAAAGCCGGCGAAGCTGGCTGGCGTTCTCTCGGAGGGGATGCTGCTGTGTGCAGAGGATGCCGAGGGTAATCTGGCATTGATGACACCGGAGAAGAAGATGCCGTCGGGTGCAGAAATCTGCTGAGAATGTGGATTGCGGCACTTGCGCGGGAGTGATGCCATCACGGTAAGAAAACTGAAAAATTGTATGATGTAACCAAAACGTAGGAGGGTGTTTCGATGAGACTAAAGGATAAAGTAACGATCATAACAGGAGGCAGTCGGGGGATTGGATTTGCGACTGCAGAAAAATTCCTGCAGGAGGGGGCAATCGTCATTGTGGCAGCCAGCTCGCAGGCGAACGCCGACAAGGCAGCCATAGCATTAAAGGAAAAATATCCGGATGCGAAGGTAGATGGCATCAGTCCTGATTTATCCGACTTGGAGTCTGTGCGGGAGTCTTTCGGGGAATGCGTGAAAAAATACGGGCGCATCGACGTGCTTATTAATAATGCGGGAATCTCGGAAAGCACACCGTTTGATCGGTACACGGAAGAAGTTTTTGATAAGGTGATGGATTTGAATGTCAAGGGAGTTTTTCATGCAACGCGCGCGGCAAGCGAGTATATGACGGAGCGCGGCGAGGGAGTGATCTTATCAACCTCCTCGATGGTCAGCATTTCAGGGCAGCCGAGCGGCTTTGCATATCCGGCATCGAAATTTGCGGTCAATGGGCTGACGGTTTCTTTGGCGCGCGAGCTTGGTCCGAAGGGGATCCGTGTTAATGCGGTGGCTCCGGGAATTACGGAGACGGATATGATGAAGGCTGTTCCAAAGGAAGTGATCGAGCCTATGATCCAAAAAATTCCATTGGGCAGACTGGGAAAACCGGAAGACATTGCAAACGCATTTGTATTTTTAGCTTCTGACGAGGCTTCCTATATTACGGGCGTTGTATTAAGTGTGGATGGTATGGCAAGAGTTTAATAAAAATACAGAATAGAACTATGACGCAGATGTGACCTGTCGCAGGCGGAGAATCCCAAAAGCGGGATTCTCCGCCTGAAAGCTTTGTGCCCTGTCAGGCAAATGTCCGATGCGAGGATCACATAGTGTTGGATTGGCAGAGATAGTAAATGCCTAAAAGCCCCGCGGAATTTCCAAGCTGTGCCGGAAGGATTTTTACATGAGCGAAGCTTGGCATGATCTGTGTCGGAAGCTTTCGGTTGATTTGTTCTATGATATAGGGCTGTACCATGATACCGCCGCCCAGTACGATACATGTAGGATTAAAAATATGGATCAGGGTAGACAGACCCAAAAGAATTTCATCGATCCATGCATCGATAAGCTTTTTTACGGCGGGCTCGGAAATACGCTCAAAGATAAGTTTTCCATTGGTGAGAGAGGCGTCGAAGCGCCGGGCTGCCTGAACGAGGGCTGTTGTGGAGGCAAAGCGCTCATAGCAGCCGTCAAAGGCGTCCGAGCCGGCAAGCTTGACAGAGCCGTGCGTTACGATTCCACCAAATTCTCCTGCGGAAAAGGACGAGCCGTGAAAAATAGCTTTGTTGTGGATGATCGCCCCGCCGACGCCTGTTCCGTAGGTTAGGCAGAGAAAGGAGTCATAGTCTCTGCCCGCACCGTAGGACGCCTCGCCGATTGCGGCCGCATTTACATCATTTTCCACCGTGACAGGCACATGAAACCGCGCGGACAGCTCCTTTCTTAACTCCATTCCCGTATAATTGGGGATATTGCTGTTCGCATAGATGATGCTTCCCGTTTTGGCATTCACCTGTCCGGCAGTGCTGATACCGATCGCATCAAAATCCTGTTCTTTCTCAATGAGCGACATTAATCGCTGCAGGATATGCGCGCCTCCGCGTTCTGCTTCGGTAGGCGTTTCGTTTAAATTCGTAAGAACCCCGTTTTCACAGCGTCCGTATTTTATGGAGGTGCCTCCGACGTCAAATACCAATGCTTTCATAGAATCGTTCCTTTCCCGTGTGACAGACGACAGGGGATCGTCTGCTTAGATATGTACCTTTACCACGCATTTTTTAAGAAAAATATCTTCTTCTGCGGCAACTCCCGGTTTGTGTGGTTCTCCTGCCATGCAAATGATAAAGCTCCCGACGCCCATCGTACAGGAGACAAGCGATTTGCAGCGAACCGTTCCAAAATCTGTTTCTTCCTGATACGACTCTGTCTGCATGGAGGAGACGTCGCCGATCTCGATAATTTCCGTGCCGATCAAATCAATCTGAATATCCATATAATTTTTGTGAATTTCAAAATTCTTTTCTGCTGCAGGAGCTGCGGATGCCTCCATGACAGTAAGAAAAACATTTTCGCCGTCCACCACGGTCTTTCCCATAGGAAGACTGTTCAGGTCATGTGAGGCTAGATAATTGAGCGCAGTGTCCAAATTTTTGCAAAACCCCAGATAGGCTTTCAGGTTTGACAGTTTATCGTAGATCATAGTCCCTCCTCCTATTGGATTCCCTGATAAAAACGTGCTGCAATCTCGAACGGTCTTGTAATGGCTCCTCCTACGACGATCGCGTGAACACCCGTGGCAAGCATTTCCTTTGCCTGCTGGGGAGAATGGATTTTACCTTCCGCAATGACGGGAATGGCAACCTGCTCTGCGAGACCTTTTGCAAGCGCAAAGTCCGGTCCTTCTGCCTGTCTGGAGAAGGGAGTATATCCGCTCATCGTAGTTCCAACAATGTCAACGCCGCATTTCCATGCGTTTAGTCCTTCCTCCAGAGTAGAAATATCAGCCATCAGCGCAATATCGGGGTATTTGTCCTTGATGTTGGCAATAAATTCATTGATACTCAGACCGTCGCCTCTTTTTAAACCGGTGCAGTCCAATGCGACAATGTCGGATTCGACAGCAACCAACTCATCAATCTCCCGCATGGTCGGCGTGATATAGGAATCAAAGCCTTCATATTTGCGCTTGATCAGTCCGATGACAGGAAGTCCTGTTTTTTCCTTAATGGCAGCGATGTCTCTGACGCTGCTGGTGCGGATGCATTTTGCGCCTGCCTGCTTTGCGGCTTGTGCCATAAAGGGCATCAGGGACATCTCCTCGCAGTAGAGCGGTTCATCGGGGAGCGCCTGACAGGAGACGACGATTGAGTGATAAATTGCATCAAGTATCTCGTTCAGATTCATTCTCATAACAAAAAATCCTCGTATTATAAAGTAGTAGTGTTTATAGTCCCTCTCCAAGGACTGTATGCTA
>JAHZFL010000019.1 GCA_019421345.1 Roseburia sp.
GGTAGAACGCTAGCTTCCCAAGCTGGAAAGGCGGGTTCGACTCCCGTTATCTGCTTAAACAGAAATATGCTCCGCGAGAATCATCCCGCGGAGCATATTTCTTTTATAAGAAACGAAAAACTGCGCATCCTATCACTGCATGCCATCTGACAAAAACGTTTTCCTTCTGTAATCACTGTCGGACACTCATGACCTTACATAAATTCAAATTTTTGATTTACATCATAAGTATATGCTCCCCCTCCCTAAAATTTTGTCAATGTAAAATCGTACTAGCTCCTGCCTAATCTTTTGAATGATTCACAGCCTTCTTCGTCCCTGCACAGAATGAAAAAACAAAAGGAGCATTTCCAATATGAGTATGCCATGTATTAAATGCACAGACATTGATAAATGCTGTGCCGCATCTTCTCTGCTGCAGTCTATCGCACTGGAGGAAACCGCTATTTCTCACATTTTAAATGCCGAGGGTGAAAAGCTGCAAAAGGCTATCGCTATTAGCTGTGACACCAACAATCTGATTGAGATCAATAAGTCTGTCGAGAATATGGTTGATAAAATCACAAATCTTGAGCTTGTATTAAAATCCAAGCTTGATTTTATCGCACCGATTCTGGAAGAATGCGATAAAAAGCCTCATAAAACAGAAGATTGCAAGGAATGCAAATAATGCAGTACGCATCTTCGTTCAATCATAAATGCCATTCGTAACCTTATAAAAGCAACAGGTGTTTTGCTCTCTATACAGCGCCTTTCCATCCGCTTAAGAGGTTAGACGCCACATCTCACAAACTTTATCAAAAAACAAAGCTCTGTGCTTGAGCAATGCCTGTTTGCAAGGGTTCCTGCTGTGCCATAGAAAAATATAGACAAAAAAATTCCGAAAAGTTAAATAAAACTTTTCGGAATTTTTAGCAGGGGATGAGAGAATCGAACTATTTTTAGTGCTTTTCACTCAAATGCTCATTTTCTCTACATCCCTTGATTTTACTCTGTTTCTAGCACTTTATATCCTTGCGTGAAAGGTTCTGGATTTGCGCAAAAAGCGTGTAAAATGCAACACTATGCAACACGAAATGCAACACAAAAAGCCGGCAGATCTCCTCCGCCAGCTCGCCCCTTACTTCTCATACACATCCACATATTTCTCCGCAGCGGTGATGTACGCCCCTGATTTGAGCTTGTACATCCTGCCGTTGCCGACCGTGATTGGTCCTTCCACAATAGTGAACACCTCGTTCTTACGGACGGTTCCGCATACGGCATCATCTGCCCAGCTTGGCTTACTCCTTACAGAAAGATTATCGCACTTCACACGCACATACTGCTTCTTCTCCGGCAGTGCACTCGGCGGCTCCGGCTTTGTGACCACTCCGACGTAATCCGCCAAACCGTACACGATCGCTTTGCAGATTTCGTCAAACTGTCTCTGGTATGTGGATGCGTCCGGCTCGTTGACAAAGCAAATCTCAAACAAAATTGACTTTGCCTTTGTCTTTCTGATAACGTACAAGCCGCTCCCTGCTTTTACGCCGCGGTTCTTAAAACCAAGCGCTGCGATCAGCTCACAAACCTCCACAGCATCCGGGTACTGTCTTCCCTGGTATGTATATGCTTCTACACCTTTTCCCTTTTGGGCAGCATCATTGTTCAAATGGAAGCTGATAAACCAGTCTAAGTCCTGCCTGTTTGCCATTTTAACGACTTCCTGCAGGTATGCGCTCTGGGATGCTGCCTTGTCTACCGTACAATCGACCACCTCGCAGCCTGCCGCTTGAAACATCGGCGTGATTGCCTGCACGATGCGGCGTGTCTCAACGCTCTCATTCAGTACCCCGACTGCTCCGCTTCCCGGTCCGTTTAACGTGTGCCCTGCGTTTAATCCGATTCTCATATTACTGTACCTCCTCTGCTTTCTTTGGCTTCTCATATGTAAGCGCTCTCTCACTGTCTGCCACGCCCTCCGTAGTCGGGTCTGTCACGATTCCAAGAATCGCAAGCACGACAAATAACGAATTGACAACTGCAAGCAGCTTGTCGCCCAAGTCACCGAGATTCATCTCATAGCCGAATACCGCCGCAATCATCTGGATTAGCATGAGAACCGCCGGAATCAGCGCTACCCAGAAAGCCTTGTTCTTAATTCTTACCAACCAATTAATCTTTTTCAGTTTCATCTTTCTACCTCTTTTCTTTTCAAATTAAGCTCGTCAATCTCCAGTTTCATTTTTACGACCATCCCATTGCCGCCCATCGCCCGGTAGGCTTCGTACATCTCGCAGAAGTTCTCATACGCATAGGACGGTATGCTGCCGATCGCGGTGTACTTTGCGTGATATTCGATCAGTGCCACACGCAACAGAAGCATCGTACCCTTTGTATTAGCATCTTTATCTTTTTTCTGCGTCTTTAACAGCCACACCATGTACCCAAGCAGAATAGGCAGTGCAACGGAATAGGTCTGTATCAACAGGTCTTTCATCTGTCCCTCCCTCATTATATTTTAATATCTGTAATGATACGGCGGTTCTCTGGCCATATACCCTCCTTTCCGTCCAAGGACTGCTTGATACAAAAAAGCCGGACACATAACACTTGTCATGCATTCGGCTCTTAGGCTCTTATTTCTCTATTTTCTTTCAGCTTTTCCAGCTCTTTTTCGTGCATCTGCAGAAGCTTGATAATCTGAGGCACAAATTTTGAATAATCGATGCCCTCGGGAGCATGATCGTCGTTGTAAAACACTGGATAACTCTCTACTGCATCAACCTCCTCAGCGATCAGCCCATAGCAACCAACACCATCAGCTTTATTTTTGTAATCGTAAGAAACAGGTCGCAGCTCAAGAAGCTTTTTTGCATATTCCTCTGTCATTTCCTCGATATTTTCTTTATATCTTTTGGATGACTGTTGAACAAATTCACGTGCGGAAATCGCCGCCCAGCCAGTATCACCCTGATTTCTAACCTGCGCCGACTGACCAACTTGGATATTTACAAAACCGCCGCTCTCAAAAACCATCGTTCTCCCAGGTGTTGCTGTGTAGTACCTATCACTGGATAAGTTTCCCGTCACAGCGAAATTCCCAGTTACCGTTCCACCGGACAATGGAAGATAATCATGTCCGTGCGGTGCCGGAGGAAATGAGGAAGGAGTTCCCGAAAGAGACCCCCACGCATGTGTATGATTACTATCTGCCTTACTCGCATTAAGATAACGGACATTTTTTAGCATGGTCGATAGTTTTTCCAAAATGGAGCTGTGACGCTCCCCGCTCGAAAGCACAGGTATGTCCGACCAGCCGACAGCAGACGCAGAGTCACCGCTTGTAAACGTTACGGTATTCGCTCCGGTGTCTCCGGTTTTCTCTAAATAGGTGTCAACAATATTCCTTCCGGTGGCATCCTGCTGCGCCTTAGTTGCCGTGGCGGCGTTTCCATCCTCCGGCAGCGCCCCGATGTTCTGGGGTGTCAGGTTTATGTTTCCACGACGGTAGGACTCCTCTTTTGCCCCTTTTACGCCCGTAACGGGGGAACCCGCCATGCAGTCCCAATACCCGTCTGCTGTGTAGTATACATTCGTCCCCGCAGGAATCGTGTGCCCGGCACCCTCTTTAAAGCGGTCAGTCGTTACAAATTCATCGGATATATTGTACATATAACCTTCTTTTGGGCTCTCCGGTAACTGGGCGAACGTAATGGTTCCCATAGGCAGTAAGGAGCCCTTTAGTCCCTCTGCAATACGCTCCGCCTGTTCTTTATAATATTTGGCATTATCCGTTTCCTCGTTATCTCTGCTGCCTGTTCCGCCATGCGCATAAGATTCCGCTGCTGTCGCGCCGCCTTCCACGCGTTTCGCTGAAGCTTCTGCCTTCTTCTCAGATTCTGCGGCTGCCTGTGCTGAGTTTGCCGCATTTTGTTCTGACACTGATGCAGCTTTTGCACTTTCTGCGGCGGCACTTGCGCTATTACCAGCATTTTTTGCTGATTCTGTTGCATTCTGTTCCGACGACGCTGCCGCCGTGGCACTTCCTGCTGCCGCCTGCGCAGAGTTTGCCGCATTCTGTTCCGACGACGCTGCCGCCGTCGCGCTTCCTGCTGCCGCCTGTGCTGAGTTTGCCGCATTCTGTTCCGACGACGCTGCCGCTGTCGCACTTCCTGCTGCCGCACTCGCGCTATTACCGGCATTTTTTGCTGATTCTGCAGCAGCTTTCGCACTGGCCGTCGCGCTATTCTGCGCAGTATCAGCTACCCGATCCACTTCTTCAATCGAGTCATGGATGGATTGCCTCACATCCTTACCATATCGTGCGGCGAGAATCTTTTCTAAGTACTCTGCTATGTTTGACATGATTCCTCCTCCTTCTTTTCCACTTTCCGCAATCTTTCATTCTGTAGCTGAACGGTTGCTACCAAATCAGCGATCAATTCCGTATACGCCAGCCCATAGTACATGTCCCCATGATCTGCCGGAAACATCTTTTTGCACACCGCCCAGCCTTCCTCCGCTTTGTCTTTCACGCTTTGGGCTATAAATCCGTGATGGTGCCCCTCTTTTTCAAAATTGTACCGGAAAGATTTTGGCTCAAGCGAATAAATAAACGCGGCTGCGCTTGCACGATCCAAATCCACAATAGAGTTTTTCATCCTCTGATCAGACCCGTCTATAACACCGCCGCGGAATCCTCCGACACCTGTGCTTCCATCAAGCTCAATCGTAGCGGTAGAGCTCTTATAAAGCCGGACACCGTTGTACTGCACCACACACTGGTGATTCGGGTTTAAAAGCGTTCCCTCGGTTGCCCGAAATCCGTCCGTTCCCATCTGCACACAGGTTTTGGTTCTTTTTAACTCGATCAGATTCGATACGCTCTCCTCTGCCACAATATGTATGTGCCCGCCTTCTATCTCTGCATTTTTAGACTTGACAGTCCCCTCAAACTCTCCCTCGATGCACTTCATCTTTCCATCCAGCGTGACTGTAAATTTATCGTTTACGTTGATGCCGGATGCATTGATCCTCGCACGCACATGTTTGTCTGCATCTCGAACCTCCATGACGCCGTTATCATTATCATACCCGCCAAGCGTGAGCGTACCGCCTTTTATGCGGTCTGCATACATCGTTCCCGCGGTAATAAAATCTGCTACAATCCGACCGTCCATCGTCATCGCCAAGCCATACTCGCCGTTATATCCGGTGTGGGAATATCCCAGCCCGTTAATGTTCCAGCGCCAGACCTTTTGGGCAGTGTCAATGTCCTTTGTATCCATGATCAGAAGTTCTTTGGGGTTTCCATCTTCATTCATATTAAGGACGATATATCCATTCGTCGCAGTCTTGATCAGCTCTGATGCGTTATTCTTCGCCATTTGCAGGATCGCACTCTGCTGCGGCATTTTTTCCTCAAGCTGGTTGGTAATACTTGATACCTGCTGCGAGTATTTCTTTTTTAATGTATTGCTTAAGACGATACGATTTTTTGACGGTTCTTGCAGATACGTCGTTTTTTTCTGGACAGGAAACCACGCATCCATACCATAAGGAGCCGCCAATGCATGTACGCTATCCCCCAGTTCAAAAGAATCCAGACTTGCATTCAGCATCGCCATATCCACGGCCTTTACATCCAGTGAAAGAAGCTCGTACTGATTTTCCTTAAGGTATTCCTCGCCTTTTTTCTTAAGGTTCGCTGGCTCTGTCACATCATCCCAGTGTACGACTTTTTTCACCCAGCCAAAGCGGCTCACTGCCTCCTGTAGATAGACATAATCCCTGCCCTCATTCACCGATGTAATATCCGTATAGGCATCCAGCCCTTCAATCGGACTTTCATCAAGCCTTGCTCCAAGCGGGATGATCGCCGTCACAAGTTCAACGCCGGATGTATTGCAGGCATAGTCCAAAAGATTTTCTCCGAACTCAATCGGCTGCTCACAGGTCGCTCCATAATCCTGCAGCTTCACCAGATCAAGATAACGTACCCCATCCACCTTCCGCACACGAAGATACCCGCTTAAGCTTTCACACAATTTTTCACGCAGACAGGTGAGCGTATCCTCCCGATTTGTAAAACGATAGATGCTGTCATTTGGGTCTGTGACTGTAACAACCCCAATCTGAAACCGTTTCTTCTCCTCCACCTGCGCATTGTGCTGATTGAGAAGCGCTGTGAAAAACTGTATCGGGGTCTGATCCTGATGCTTTGCCTGCGGCTGGATGGAATCAAATAGAAATGCCAGCTCACCGACTGCATAGATGTGCTTTGTCATATCCAGCGATTCTTCGTTTTCCCGCACCTCACCATAAAATATTTCTTTCCCGTCCTTTAATATCTGAATCATACTGCGCCGATTCTCGATACTGGCATATAGAGGATTCGTCACCGGCACATCGCATTCAAAAGTTCCAGAATCATTTAACGCCTGTTCCAGCTTCGCATTGATCACAACGCATTGAAGATCTCCGGGATAATATAATGTTTTTCCGTCAAGCAAAATCTCATAGGTCATAGGTACGCCCCCCTGTAACGGATAGATAATCTTCCGGTGCCGGAAAACTGCAAGGTCACATCCTGCTCCCCGATCCGTATTGCAGGGAAACGGTAAGTACCGGGAAGAAACATGTTATAGCTTTTTCCCATGTATATAACTGCAAGATTGGAGCTCTCTGTGACAATAAATTCCGGCACAGTCGGCTTTCCGGCGCCAAGGATTGTGATGCTGCGATTTGCGTCATGAATGACCAGATTCATGTATTCCCGGATCACGCCTGTCTCAAAATCAAACGGGTCCCAAAGCCAGTCCTTATCACTTGCGATCAGGTCATACTTAAAGGGTTCTGCTGTTCCTGTAAGCGTAAGGATGCTCAAGACAGGATTGCTTTTTTTCAAATCAACCTCCAGGCGGCACACATAGTAATAGCCAAGGTCATTATCTGGAATGACCTTAAGCTTCTTGCCGTGCATCCACATCGCGATTTCTGTTGATGTTTGGGCAAATGTTTCATAATCGCCATCCAGCAATACAAATTCAAAACTCAGACCAGAACGCTCCTCGTAATGTACCTGACCGCTGATCTCCGACAGGTCAATACTGCCCGAGGTACCTGGAACTGAAATAAGGTTCGTTTTTGGTTCCGGCAAAGGTATATACATTTCGGTCATCTGTAGACCAAACTCCGATGTGTGTTTTTCATCAATCGTTAAGCCAAAATATTCCATTAGGTTCTCCTTCCGTTAATCCTTCCAAGTTCCTCATCCACCGCCGGTGCAACAAGCTTTCCTACTGTCTTACCATCCATACTTACAGTCATCCCAACAAGTAACTTACTAAACTCCTTCCCCAGTCTCTCATAATCAATCTCCATTCCTCCTCCGTCACTTCTTACTGTTATACTCGTATCCCCCTTCTCCGGTGCACTGCTCAAACTCTGCATCAGTCCCTCAAAGCCTCCTGCCGACTGATAAATTGCATTTTCCTGTGCGGTGAGTACTGCCTCTCCTTTATGTAATAGCGCCGGAAAATCATCGGAAGGAACATAGTCCATGCCAACGCGCAGTTTCGGGATATTGGGGATAGACGTACTCTTTCCTCCAAAAACAGGAACCCAATCCGGTATCTTTATCCCATTGATGCCGTTAATGAGACCATTGATATAATCAATGCATAGATTAATCGGCATCTTTATAAGGTCAGCAAGCCCTCCCATAATGTTTCCGAATATATTTTTTACATTCTCCCATGCCCCTTCCCAGTTTCCTGTAAAAACATTCTTTATGAAGTCCACAACATTGTTTAGAATATCTGTTATTCTACCAATCTGAGTCGTAACGTTACCAACGATTCCCTCGAACACACTTTGAAATACGGATGCAAGAACATTAAGCTGCGGTATCAGCAAATTAATGATGAACTCCACAATCGGCTCAAGTGCCTCCATAAGCGGTGTTAACGCTTCACTTATCAAAGTTACGATCGGCTGCACCAGCTGCGAAAAAAGATCAATAATTGGTGCAAGAAGCCCGATGAGCAAATCCAATATAGGCAGTATCGCATTCAGTAATTCAAATAGCGGCGGGAGCAAAGCATCAACAATTTCAAATAACGGCGGAAGCAGCATATCCAACAGATCAACCAATATCGGAATCAGATTCTGCGCCAGATCACTTAAATACGGTGCAATGGCTGGAAGTATTCCAAAAACTAACGGTCCAAGTGCTTCTATAAGTTCCATAATCGGACCGCTCATTTCTTGCATAGAATCAAGAAATACCGGAAGTATTTCCTCGGCAATAGGCAGAAGTTTCCCCGCAAACTCAGCTATCATATCAATAAACGGCGGAAGAAACTCCTCAATCAGTGGCATCGCACCGTCAATCAACTCCGATAACAAGGGAATTAGCTCCTCACCCAATGGGATTAATAGCACCTCAATGGCTCTCGTGAGTCCCTCAAACATACTTCCGAGGTCATTGTATTTGACCTCTTTTATTTGCCCCATCGCATTTGCAGCATCATAAGCGCCATTTTCAATACTGGCCAGCTGAGTTACTACTTCGGGTCCAAGATCCTCCCACATAGTTCCAAACAGACTCACACCTGCCAGATTCTGGGCGATCGGATTCTCCATACCTGCCAATGCCTCGACTGTCTGCTGAAAAGCCTCCTTCGCGCTCTCCCCTCCTGCCGCAAACTTTTCTGCCATCTCATCCGCATTAAGACCTATGGATTGGAAACCTTCCCTCGTAGTATCTGACCCATCAATTACTCGGATAGACATCTCCTTTATGGCATCGCCGATTTTATCAACGTTCCACGCACCGGTTTCCGCGCCTTTCTGGATGATCTTAAACATATCATCCGCATCCAGTCCAACCTTCGCGAACTGTACGGAATACTCATTGATGCTGTCAATAAGTTCGTCGGAATAATCCAGACCGTTCTGCGCTCCTGCAGCGATCAGCGACATCGCCTTTTCCCCGGATATTCCAAAGTTGATCATCATGGCTTTCGCGGCTCTTGTGGATTCCGATATGTCATATTCAAACGTGTCCCGAAGGGCAAACGCCGATTCTGTAATCTCCTGTAATGAAGTGTCATCCATGTCCCCAAGCTGCTTTGTGATCTCTGCCATTGCCTGACCGATGTCTTCAAAGCTTTCGCCGTAATTATTTTTATAAATCGACTTCAATACAGTCTCGTAGCGTTCCGTCTCGTCGGAACCCTTCCCGGTACTTGCCACAAACTGATTCATTGCCTGGTCGAGATTATTGGCACTGTTAACTGCAAGTACACCGGTTCCCACAACGGCCGTCCCAACAGCAAGCATACCGGCTCCGATTGCCTTTGCAGTGCCTCCTGCAATGTTCTTTAGGTTCTCTCCGTGTGACTTAGCCGCATCTTCTCTCTTTTTATATGAGTCTTCGTCTGAATTTTCCTGCTCCTTATTTTGTTGCTTGTGATAATCCGTGACATCCTCTTTGACTTCTTTTTGCACCTGGGCTGTCTTTTTTTCAAGATGCTCCGTCTTCTGTGCTGTCTCCTTAGTGTATTTCTCCACCTTTTTCTCAGCGGCGGATAAATCATTATCAAGATTGCTGTCATCTGCCCGAAGTGTATAAGTAACATCGCCTTTTTTCTTTCTCGCCATACTGCACCCATCCTTTCATACCAAAGACAGGCACATCGGCACAGCGTCTTACATCCTCAACTCAAAAATTTTTGCGCACTCCTTATTTTTGCAGCGTAAAAAAATACCCCTACACAAGGCATCCGTCTTATAAAATACATTGACCGGATGTCCGCAGTAAGGACACTTTGCTTTCTTTTTGGGAGTCATATTTTTCTCGCTCCTTTTTCCAATGTTTCAAACAGTAGGTTCAATCCATCCTTGCCGCCACCTCCGCTTACTGGAAGCGCATAATAGGATTTTAACCGTAGGATGTTTTGAATCTCTTTACGGTTGGTTCTTGTTGGCTCCGGGAGCTCCATTGCCCGGATACGCATGACCTCTTTAATCTTCGTTTTATCTGGTAACCCGTCAAGAAGGTCAATAAATTTTTGCCATGACATCCGCCCACATTCCGCTGTTAAGTCCAATCCATACGCCTGCTGAAAACTCGCATAAATATATCCGCCGTCATAACGGAAATCCATGAGTTTTGGACCACCAGCAGACTGCACACGTCTCGTGGGCGCAATGTGCTTTTTGGTAATCTCCTCTAAGAGTTTAGCACGGTCAATATCTCCCAAGAGCCACACCTTAAAGCGGCTTTTCACCATCAACTTTAACGCCTGAGTAATCTTATCGCCGTTATCCAAACGCTCATCGCCATAAAGCTGTTGAACTAAAAGCACAGTATCATAGGAAAGATTCAGTTTGTAGCGCCTACCTTTGAACCACACTTCCGGTCTCCCCTCACCCATTAACGAGCTCATGATCTATCTCGTCCCGCAAAGAGTGATCCGCGCTGTTTACGACCATACGACTTTAAGACTTGTTTCTTATTGCTCTGCGCAATCTTCCTCACCTGCGGTATCACAATGTCAGTGATAAACGGTATCACTTCCTGGCACATCTCTATATAGCGGGTGTCATAGAACTCCAGAATGGTTTTTGCATCCTCTCTCCCGAATACCGCTTCCAGAATATCCGTCACCGCATTCCCGAGCAGCTCCATCTTCCTCCCAGGCTCACCGTCCTGCATCTCCCTAACATCCCTTACATTTTTCAGCGCCTCCGTCAACGCGACATATTTTTCAGACAGCTTATTTACCATGCTGTCAGCGTCCAGGGCAACGTGAAGCGTATGTACAACCGTTCCATCTCCCTCTGTCAGAAGAAACTCTTCCTCGTAAATCTTTTTTCTTTTTGCTACATAAGGCATATTTGTACCCTCCTAACCTTTATTCTCTTGTGTTCTTGTCAGGCATACCCGCACGGGTTACAGTACCCATTACCGGACGCCCGTTGCCATGGATCGTCACGGTGAGCGCATTTGGCTGATTACTGTCCCCGTATGCTGCTGTGACATTTGCAAGTGTAATTGGCCAGATGATATACTTGTCTCCACGTTGCAGTTTCATGTGTGTTTTTCTGGCATTTCCAAAATGATACTGCACACCCTCAGATAAAATATAATCTGATGCGGCGTCCCCATTTTTACAGTCTCCGGTCAGGGTCAGCGTCAACTGTCCACCCGTTACCTCTGTACTTCCCCAGCCCTTATCGGCATAATAAGCCGCCTGATACAATACCTCATTCAAACTCTGCGACATATTCTTAGTAAGAGCTGCCAAAGATGCCCACTTCGGGCTTTCTGCGCTTGGAGTCGTATTGATAAATGCTTCTGTCTCGTAGTTGATCTCTGGTGTAATCGTATTTTCCGGCAGTACTTCCGAAAATACCTGTAAATCCATTCTTTTCATGAAGAATCCTCCTTCTTAAAAATATAATTTTGCATTTAAAATGCAGGAATAGTGATACGTTCCATCTTCGTCCCTGCCGATTTTAGACGGTCCTTTTGCGATCTCCATATCAAGCCAGCGGAACGTATTCCCTTGCGGGTACTGACGCAATCTTTGGAAGTAATCACATATCTCCTGTAGCTGCTCCAAACAGCGCACTTGATCATTGTGCCGACACAGAAAGAGTATCGGAACCGTCCGGATTGTGCTCTTGTCGTAATATTCTGTCTGCACAAAGGATTCTCCCAGCTCTGCATAAATACTGTTTGCCTCTGACAGTTCCTCGAAGGAAACCGGTGCATCCAGATTACAGTTTGCCTCTGCTGTTGCGCCAAGAAGCTCCATAAATTCAACATATGATGTCATCTTCCCAACTCCTCCCCAAGTGCTTTCTGAAACACCGTCTGCCAGTTATCCCCGTACTTTTCCACCGCATACTCCGTCCATTCCATACGGGCAAGCGCCTCCGTGAACCTTAACTTTTCAGGACCATATGTCCGGTTTGTGGGATTACCATACATAACCTCCCCATGAAACAGGTACTTCGCATAGGGTGTATGCCAGCGAAGAACAAACTCTTTATTCTGCGCCTTTTTATCGCTGTTCGTAATTCCGCTACCTCGCAAGATTCCCTGGTCATGCGGAACGTGTTCATTAATATCGCCCAATGCCTGATTTCCGGTTATGGATAGAGCATAGTCAGCTCCCGCCTGTATTCTTTCCTTTGCAATCGCCTTATCAAGCGATATGCTTATATCAATATTAAGCATGTCTCACCATCCCCAGCTCGTAGTGGTGCAGTCTTCTTCCGTCATAAAGAGGCTCTATCACCTGGACTCGATACCTTTCGCCGTTTACCATGACAATATCATCTTCCTCCCACTCTACACCTCTTGGGCGGCTGTTTCTGCAATCATAGAATAAAGTTGCTGCCAGCTGCACTTCTGCGCGGTTTTTATCTCTTACCACTTTAGAGGACGGCTCAATTCGGATATATGCAAGCTCCTGACCTTCCTCTGGTGTCTCCTGTCCCCATCGATCCTTGCTCGTCTTATATCTTATGGCTCTATGGATCAGCAGCCACTTAGGAATCGCCTGCATTAAAATCCACCTCCCCGATATAAAAGTCCTGTCGGAGCCAATAACCGTATTGAACGTGGTGCATATACAGACTGTCTGGAACTTCCCCCAGTGCCGGATGCCTTCGTATAATTGAATTTACCAAGACCTGCGCTCTGTAGGTCGTAGCCGTTATCCATATCAGTCCCCCCGTTTGCATTTAAGTATTCAATCTCTGCGCACACTGCTTTTTTAACACGTTCCTGAATATCTTGCGGGAAAGCTTGAAACGTAAGCCCCGTCACCCTGTACATCGTCATTTCTTCCACGATCTGCTCCGCTCGTTCACACAAAGACGGGAAGTCGACAGGATCGACCGGCTCCCCGTAAAAATAATCCGTATAATACTCCTGTGTGATATACATTCACATCCACCCCTTATTGTCCGGCTGCTTCTGTGCGCTTAATATAAACCGTTTTTGGTTTAGAGATCTTTCTTCCCCAGATTTTACGTCCCTGCACCGCAGATGCACCAATATACTTACCCGAGCCAGACAAGTCCTGTGCATGAACATCTACCGCCCACTCCTGCACCCGATGACACCAGTTTGGATGTCCCGCGATAAATTCCGTGGTTGTCTTTTTTGATGGAGTGATTGTCGTATTTTCATACGCAAGGTTGTTGCTCTCAAATACTGCAAATCCGGCAACAGCTCCAACAGCTCCGGCAGTCTTTAATTCCTGCGATAAATCCCCCTGACGGATAAAGTGATCATCCATCATAAGAGTACTCATAAACTCAGGAGAAACAATCATCCACCTTCCTGCCTGCGGAACACCCACACGTCCAAGGTACGTCTTAGCGGCAAGAACCTCTTTGTAAGCCGTATTTTCTGTTGCTGCCGTTTTCGTTGTTGCGACATGCACTCCGGCAGTTGTTTCCAAACAATTAATCGAATCCTGATCCATTGTAAGCGCAAGGGAATATCCGGCAGAATCCAATCGATCTGCTACCAGATTATCCGGCACCGCTGCCGCATCATATCCGTCAATGAGTTCATTTACTGCCTTATCCCGGTCAATATCCAGATCAATATAGGAAGTTGTCCCGGATTCCAAATCAACGCCCTTTGCCTTGTCGTAATCCTTTACGGTGACCTCAGTATCTCTTACCGGAATTTTTACCTTCCCCGCTTTAGGATTTCCTTCATAATTGGAATTGAAAATATGCTGATCTCTGGTAACAAGCGTTTGCCTCAGCTTTGCATCCACCATAGAAGACCATCTCTCCTGGTGCTCATGTGCAAATAACTGTAAATTCATTCTAAACATCATAATCTTATCCTCCATTAGTCAATTTTTAGTCCCGGGTTCTTTTTCAAAAATGCGGCTTCTACACCAGAAAGTTTCCCTGGTTTTCCTCGCTGTCTTTCTCCCCACGCGCCCTTTGGTTTGCTGTCGTTCCCATCTGCATCCTTTGATGCTTCTTTAAACTGCGGATATTTTTTCAGCACCGCGTCAATGGCATCCTCAATATCCATCTTCTCATCCTTTGCCATATGCACTTTTGCAAGAGCGATTACATCATCCACGCAATCTTTGGCAACGTCATGCTCCAGACAGGTCCATTTCAACTCTAAGTCGTCTGCTTTTGCAGCTTTTTCCTTCAAAGCCTTGGTTTCCTCATCTTCTTTCGTATCTTTTTCCGGGTCTTTATCCCCGTCTAGCTTTGACTTCTGATGTTCCCGCTGCCATCTGCGCTTCTCCCTTGCAAGACGCTTCTTTACGGCGTCATCAATATCCTTCTGCGAGAATTTCTTTTCATCGTCTCCGTCTTCGTCTGAATCGTCATCAGCCTGGTCGTCACCTTCACCGGAATCGTCTCCGTCTGAACCGCCTTCTGCACCTTCTTCTGCAAATAACTGTAAATCAAGCAGTCCATACTTCTTTTCCATGTTTCTGTACTTCATATACTGTGCCTCCTTCTTAAATGATCCGTTTTACGCCCGTTCGGCGCCGTGCTATATTATCTGCACGTACTCGCTTCCATAAGATTCCTGTATGGAAACGATGCCAATAAAAAAAGAATCAACCAGAACTTTTCCGTGTTCTGAAAGATTCTTATACTTAATATCAATATGCCCCGGCTTTATCCGGTACTTTACTGCATCATGTGTCAGACTTTCCAGTGATCTGATCAGATTCTGCGCCAGTACCGATACTGCTGCACATATGATATCCTTTCCCGGTTCTTCGTAGTTTGCATGACCGTCTACCGTAATTCCGGCTTTCCCTATGTATACAACAATCAATCGCATCACCTCCCCGAAATGCATATAAAAACACCGCAGTTCTACCTGCGGTGTTATTCCTCCCTATGGTTCGGACATCGAAGACAAATCTTTTTGAAATGCGGATTTTGCACTGCCTCTTTTGGCGCAGTTCTCCGCGGCGCCATGCCCTCCACTACCATGTGAATGTCAAAGCATACAGTATCTTCGATATCCCTGCCGATCAACGGGCAACTAACCTTTTTCATTTGAATCCAGCTTTCCCATCGGTTTAATCAATATCCAGATTAGATGCAATTTCTTCCAGAGATTTTCCGTCATAGAATTTATCTTTCATCACATCCTCGATATTGTCATATGTTTTTACATCCTCTCCGTAACCAACCTCTATCTTGTACGGACTCCACGGATTTATGCAGGCATATTTCCCAGCATACTGAAATGTAACATCTTGGGTCAACGATAAGATCAAGTTCTTTATTTCATCAGCTTCCATAAAATATCACCGTTCTCTTTCTTTTCCTTTGCCGTTAAATTGCGGGTAATACACAGCACTGACCATATCCAATCAACGCATTATTCCTCAACAATCTTAAAATATAGTGGCGGATATAAGTAGTCCTCCCCGGAGTCATCCCTGATCCGGTAGTAGCCTCTCTCAACTGAAAGAACATCATAGATTTTATCATTCGTGAGAACCAGAAACTCTGTTTTTCCCAAATACCTAACTTTCATCACCAATCTCCCTCTTCAATTTGAATCCAACCTTCCCGACAGTTTCCTCCTGAAACCAATGAACCTCTGCTCGAAATTCCTCACCGGTTTCCATATCCATAAGAACTCCAAAACCTTTTGCGTGCTGCCATTTTCCCGCAGTTCCGCCATATTGTTCCGTAAGTCCCTCCGCCACGCCTTCATGAAGCGGGTGCTTTGTTCCCTTTCCTGCAAATACCTCTGCATTCTGAATACGAGTTCCCGGAGCAAACTCGTATTCTATTCCAGAAGACTTATCGATTACCTTGTAATTTCTAGCTTTAGCACCAACGCTCTTATGTATTATAATGTCCTTTATGTGTATTGTATCAGTATTTTTAGCCTTTGTATAGGATTTATTCGCCGCAGTTGCCTTTGCACTGACACTCCGGTTGAATCCTACAACCTGCTCTCTGTCCGTCCTGCGGTGAAGGTCTGCATTGCCATCCAGATAGGCTTTCAGTTTTGCCTCCTTCGATTTCAGCTGCACCGCTGCCGCCTGAAATGCCTCGTCATCCCCTATCTCGTTACACAGCATACACTCCCTTTTCTGTTTGCGCACGGCGCGCTCAAACGCCCGCTGTTTCTGTATTTTCTTGTAGAGTTCATCGTTTTTCTCCATATCCTCTGTCGGAAAGTATCTCCGGATCGATACCCCTTCCATATACGGATATATGTGATGACCGCAGTTGATTCCGAGCAGTCCGTCCGGCTGTCCGTAGCTGGAAGTGTTCCAGTGTGGGTATTTATCAGACTTATTTGCCCGGTCAAATATCTTTCCCTGGTCTCTGGCACATTTGGGACGCGCGCCGGAATGACTGCTCACCTCAAGCAGATACACCCCGAAATCTTCCGATCTTGCCATCTGTACCTCTGCGGCGACCGTATTACTTGTTGAACGCATGACCATGTTCACATAAGCTTCCGGCGTCCACTCCCTTCCCCGCTTGTCAACAAATGCCGGGATCCCTTTCTCATTAAACTCCTGAATGCACTTGCGCATTGCCTGCTGCCTTGATTCCGCCCCCGTCAGCACTGCTGCCATTTTGCCATTTAATATACGGAGATATTCCGGCTTGTTTTCCATCTCCTGCGCCCTGGAAGCCACATTCTGAACAAACTGCTTATAGGCATCCCTCGCCATATACAGCATCACTGTATTGCACAGATTCAGCGTGTCCTTCGCCTGCTCCTGCATCGTGGTGAGAACCTGTTTTACATTCCTGCTTTTTTTCGGTGATACCGCCGGAGAAACAAGACCTTTCTCAACCACGCGCTGCATCGCCGGTTCCATTTCTGCTATCGCCTGCTCTGCCGTTTCATTCAGCATACGCTCCATCGCGGTCTGCGACAGCTTTGCAGACTTCGCTATGATCTTGATGTTTTCCTGATTTAGTTTCCCGATTTCCGCCAGTTTACGGAGCAGCCACACATCAGAGGCGATCGGTTGGTTATAATCCCGGCAGTGTCTCATGATGTTCGCCATGATCTGCTCCTCGAGATCCTGATATATTCCCGTAGGAACGTCAGCGTGTCTCTGGTTCTCTGTCTGGTTCATCTACCTCACCGCCTTTGTCTGAACGAACATCAATTTGTCTTTTTTCTTCTCCGTCCCCCTCTACGTCCGTCCAGTCAATATCCTGCCCTGTGATCTGTCCTTCCTCCGCAATGCGCTCAATCTCCTTTTTGGCATCCGCTTTTGAACACTTATCTATCTCCATGATTGCCGTCAATTTTGAACGTAACCCTGCCTGTACCAGCTTAATATTCCGGTCAATCGTTGTATTTGTATCTTCGATGATGCTATCATCAAAATCTATCGTAACCTCAATCTCAGCCCCGTCGTCCAAAAACGCAACCGCCTGCACCAACGCGATCAATGCCGTCTCGATGATAATTGCATTCTTTTGCCGGTTCTGGTAAAGATCGCTCTTGTCCGATATAACCTCCGTAGCCGTCTTAACCCCGGAAGGACTGAACTGGTAACTTCCTGTTCCCATTCCTACTTTTAGACTTAAAATGTCAAGGCTTCTTTGAATGCCAAGCTCATGCTCCTGCGCCCGGATACTCATATCAACTTGCTCCGGTCTGCCCTCATCACGGTTATCGCCCGGCATCAGGTAATAAACCGTATCATTCGGGTCAAATGCCGGTGCAGTGATTCCGTCCTTTTCCATCATCTTTTTTGCCATTGTAATAGGCACCATGATACGTTTGCGACCGAGCACATACTCGTTTATGTAGCTGTCATAGACAATGTCGCACCCTTTCAGTTGCGCGATGCTGTTTGCATATACAGATATTCCAAGTGGGCTGTCGAGATCAAGGTTATTACAGATATTCGGTGTTATAATCTGAAAGAGCGGTTTATCATACCCAGTATCAATAATCGGTATCGCTTTTCCCGGTGCATCCACTTCCTTCCCGGATTCAGCATCAATATATTTATTCTCGATATAATACTGCTCTGGCTTTTCCGTGGTCCCCTCATCCGCAGCGGCTTTCCCTTTTCGGTGTATCTGTAGATATATAACCTCCTTCTTATCAATTATCCGGATGCTCCCAAAAGCACACTCGGTGATGTCCCCATTATCCCAAGACAACGGATAGATCATATCTGCCCGGACAAAATCTATCATGATACCGTCATCTTCTGCCTTATACTCTACAAATGCTCCAGTGCCAAGTGCAAATGCCAGCTCCACAAGCTGGTTGCCCCGTACCTTAAAATTATTTGCTTGTAAAATGGCATTCAAGCGAGTTTCATAATTACCCGCATTGATCGTAACCTTTTCATTGAGAAGAAGATTCGCCCAATCTTCGCAAACCTTTTTTGCCATGCCCAAACTATATCGTTTCTGCTTCGTGGTTACTACACCATTGTAAACCGTATAGGTATGGAACTTAGATACTTCTCCTTGATACCAGTCAAGCCACTCGTCAATATGGCAATAGGTCTCATCTGAAACTGTAGCATATCCATTTTCAATTAAATACTGCCTGATTCTGTTTCCCATGTATTCCTCCGCTCTATGCCGCTGTATATAAAATATCATCCATGATTGATTCTGTACTGTATTCGGTACTGTCAAGGCTATCCACATTCATCAAGCCGTCGTCAAGACGCACATCCTGATTTACCTTCTTATCGTCATATACTGCCTGTTCAAATGCTTCGATGATATGCTTGCAGTGATCCATAACCTTCCAGCGATTCTGCGCAATCAGACTGTTATAAAATGCAATCCTGCCATTAATCGGACCTTTTATCGCATTCTTAACCCCTATCGCCACATGAGCCTGTATACATGCCATTTCAAGCCCCGCGATCAGCGTCTGTTCTGCACTGTCACAATAAGCTTCATACACCTTAAACTGCATCTGCGCCCGTCTCACAAAATCAATAAAGGCTTCCTGCAGCTCCTTGGGGTTTATCCTCTTTTTGCAGTAATACTCATCCAGCACGACAACCTGCTTAAACCCTCTCGTGAATCCCGTAAGGGTAAAAGAATGAGCCGACTTTGTACCTCCAAAGTCGACCCCAATCACCGCGTACATAATCTCATTCTCTCTCAGCCACGCCGTCGATACTGTGTACGCTTTTACGTTATCAGCAAATTGCTGATAAATCAGACCGTCAGCTGCTACCCACAGCCCTAGAACAAAACGTTTGTAAAACACACTTCCATGCGGCCATGCGTTTTTATATTCCTCTTTGCGCTTTTCAGACAGTGACAAATTATCGTCCATTGTGAAATGCAGGTGATATACGCCTTTCCGTTTTGCCTCCTCCGGTTTGAGATATTCTTCCGGTATAAAATGATGCGGTCCTGCCGGATTGCAGTTCATCCACACTTTCCACCCGTCCACAGAGCATCTTGCGATCATCTGGTCAATAAATGATTTTGGGAACAAAGCAGCCTCGTCCGCATACGCTCCTGCCGCTGTAAGACCCTGAAGGGCATCCTGCGCTGCTTCTGTATTTGCTCCGTACAGATAATACACATTGCTCCCGATCTCAATTCTCGCATCGGTACCGGAACGAATGTATGTATATGACCATCCCCACGCTTCCAGTATCTGGATCATGGGCTGTATCACATTTTTCTTTAGCGCTCCCATCGTCTTCCCCGCCAGAATAAAAGATTCGCCGGAAAACATCTCCTGCGACCACATCAGAAATCCGCATATACACGCAATCGTTTTCCCGGAACGGATAGACCCGTCCGCAATCAGATAATTATTCGTACTCGCCCGAACCACTGGACGCCACCAGTTCATCAGGCGCAGCTGCTGATCCGAAAATGGCTCAAACTTAAATCTGACTATCTTACGTTTTTTCTTCACCACTACCATTCTCCTCGCCAAATAATCTTGTAAGCTCATCCCCTGTCGGACGTACTGCCTGTAAAAATCTCTCAACCGCCGGATTGCTTGTATCTTCCTCGTTATTGGTATCAATCTGCGCTTTTAACACAGCAATTCTTGCCTTCTGTTCCTCGGTAGCCATATCCATGTGATCAGACAGCCATTGGAGTGCCTTCATCCGGTCTTCCAGTTTTATCTTGGTAACTTTACCATCTGATATTTCCGATACGATCGTACCGTCAATCTCATCCTGATTTTTAAATCGGAATCCCCCGTTCTTAAAATCCACAAAATCCGTTATATCCGCGAAAGCAATTTCCATATATTTTTGAAATACATCTTCTTCCGAGAAAAACGCACGGTTCATTCGGTCTTCCTTTAGTCGCCGAATTTCTGCTGCGACCTCTGGTCGCTTTAGCATCTGGCAACCAAGAACCGCGGCACTATTTTTATTTCCATGCCCAAAAGCTTTCATATACGTTCTTGTCGCATTGAAACATCTGACATAAATAGCGCAAAAGAGCTGCTCCCTATCAGACAACCTCGCGTTGCTTACTATCTGTTCAACAGCAGCCGACTTCTTATCCTGCTTTTTCTTCTTTCTGTCTTTCGCAACGTTGCATTCACCTGTTTGCAACGTTGCATTCCATTTATAACGGTTCTTCCAGCTCCGAATCGTTCCCTCTGGCACCTGCAATCGGTCTGCGATCTCAATCAGCTTCAGCCCTTGCTTATATAATTCAAAGGCTTCGTCTGCCCGCTTATCCTTTTCTTTTGGCAAAGGCTGTCACCTCCTTGTGCTTTTATTCCTCGTACCGCACAAAGAAAGCACCCGGAACTTACAAAGCCCGAAACAGGCTCGTATGTCTGAGTGCTTTCTTTGTACGTACTTGGAGAAGTCATTGCCGCTACTGACAAAGTATATAGGGTAAAGAGAGCGGTGATTCATTCAAACTTGCGCCTGAACATCTTTCACCGATACCATACTAACACATCACAAACGGACAATCCGGACAAAACGGACAAACTTTTATTTTTCGCTCATAAATCTTTCAAATTCTTTCCTCATACTCTCCCCAGTAGCTTTCCGCCCCATCCTGTCCGCCGTCTCCTCCCAGCTTAATCCGTCAAAAAAGTGATGCCTGATAATGCGCTGCATCCGCATCGGGATCGTACACATCCACTTCTCTACATCAAGCTTAACTTCCTCCGCTTTTGCCTGTCTCTCATGCAGTAATACCTCCTCTGCCCGAAGCCGCACATCATCCGAGTATGTATACGCTGTTCCGGTAACCTTGAAATGCGTCTCTGCATAAGGAAAATCATTCATAGAGCCCTTTACATTGCCTGTAACGATTGTTCGTTTCCGCTTCTGCAATCTGGCAATATCCTTCTGCGTCTCTTTCACAAGCGCACACGCATCTATGTAGTCGCTTAAAACCTCTTTGTTCAAATTCGCCCCTCCTGTCTGATCTGCTTAGTTCTTATCCTGCCAGAATCCCTGCACAAACTTCCCCAATTCTTGTAGATCTCCGCCAAAAAACATATCTGCCATGCGCTGAATCTGGCTTTCACAGTACTCCTCCTGCTTGATCAGCGGCACATAATAGCAATACCTGCCCTTCCGGTACATACTTAAAAAGCCTTTTTTCACCAGCCGGCATAAAATCGTTGATACCGTCTGCGGTTTCCAATCCTTACCGTATCTGGCGTTTACTCTTTCCCTAACCGCTGCCAAGTCTGGTGCTTCATCTGCACACCATACAATCGACATCACTAATTCCTCACATTCGGGTAATCTCTTTATCTCTCCCATATAGCGCTCTCCTTAATCGTTTTTAATATGGTTTACTTCCCTTTTTTCCGCTTATACTGCGTACATTGCTCCGGCGGACATCCTCTGCTGTGCCCTACAATAATGGCATTATCACACGTTGGTGCTTATCCCAAGTTTTCCGTCATTCTTATTTTTGAGATTTTTTCTGTTAGCCATGATCCGCACCTCCGATCTGTTCAAATTCTTTTTCGTAACCTGCCTTCTTCTTTTCCAAGTAATCAATGACCAGTGCGACAAGTTCCGGCTCTGCATCCATCTCTATTCCTCTGGCGAATTCATAATGTGGAACTAACACCATTTTCTGTTTTGCAAATTTCAAAGTGAAAAATTTGCTCATTGTCCATTTCCCACGGCTGACATATTCTCCGGTTTCTTCCGCTCTTTTTACCTCTTTATCTCTGGTGGTCTTTATAACCAATCCACTTTTTATTTCTCCGATAATGTCATTATATTTTACGATTTCATCCCGAAGCTCTTTTGCTCTATCGAACTGTTCGTTTGTCACACTTACCACCTGCCCTTTCCATATCTCGGATCAATGAACAATTCCTCTGGCGAATGCACCTTTTTCAGATTCGTGCTATCTATCGGCAAGCTGTTTCCGTATCCACCACTCCATGATCCGATTCCAAACACATATAATCTTCCATCCATGTCGATTCCCTTAATGGTGTAAGCTGGCTTGTTGCAACACTGCCAATAGGAAATTGTGAAGCAATAGTCTTTTGTTACATTCTTCAAATGCTCCGGGACACTGTACCAGATTCCATATCTCTGATTGATTTCTTCCAAGGTTGCCCCGCTTCTCAACATTTCATTTGCTCCATCGACATTCCTGTGTCGCTGTTCATGTTCCGCACATTCCTCCGGAGTATTGATGAGTTTTCCGCAATAATCGCATTTATACACTGTGATCTTCTCCATCGCTCTTAATTCCTTCCCAGTTAATATTCTGTCCGCAATTCGGACAAAAATCATAGTCATCGTAATCGACCTCATAGCGCTCTCCGCAATTCGGACAAATCCATGTGTCATATATCAGATTGCCACAATCATCGCAACAGTCTCCTTCATACATCGGTTTCTTTGGTATCTTCCTTTCCATTGCTGTCCTGCCCATATCATTCCTCCCTGTATTTTTCAACCCTTGCTTTTAAAGATTCCAGTAATGCCGTCTGACAATCATCCTTCTTCTCAAGCGCTGCCATCACATCCTCATCCACGCTACCCGTCACTACCAGATGATGGATATATACCGGCTGTTTTTGTCCCTGCCGGTGCAATCTTGCATTTGCCTGCTGGTATAATTCCAGGCTCCAGTTAAGCCCGAACCACACGACCACATTTCCACCTTCCTGCAGGTTAAGCCCGTAGGCCGTACTCGCCGGATGCGCCAGAAGCATGTCGATTTTTCCGGCATTCCAGTCTGATATATCCCCATTGTTTTTTAATTCCCGGACCTCAAGCTTTTTCTTCCCTAAGGCTGCCTTTATCCGGATAAGGTCATGCTGGAAGTTGTAAAAGACAAGCATATGCTTTCCTTCCTCCGCCTCCACGAGTTCCAGGAAAGCTTCGATCTTGTTATCGTGAACCTCCACCACTTCCCGCTGTTTCGGATTTTGTGTATCCGTATTTACATAAATCGCTCCATTGGCCAGCTGCAGTAATTTCCCTGCTAAAATCCCGGCGCTTCCGGCGTCGATCACTTCATCCTGCATCTCAAGGATCCGCTGCTTTTCCAGCGTGTCATAGGCTTTTTGCGCCTTTGCATCCAGCTTTATGTACCGCGTATTCATGATCTTTTCCGGAAGTCTTAAGTAGTCCTTTGCCTGAAGGCTGATGCAAATGTCCTTGATGCTGTTTTGGATCTGCTCGTCCGCCCCCGGAAGTGGCTCATAGGAAAATATCGTTGTTGCGTTCCTTGATGCCGGACTGAAATAATTATTCCGGTATTCCGTAATCGTTCGCCCAAGCCGCTTCCCGGAATCCAGCAGATATATCTGGGCCCACAGATCCATCAATCCGTTTGGGGCCGGGGTTCCTGTCAGCCCAATCATCCGGCGGATATGTCCGCGGATATTTTTTAAAGCTTTAAACCGCTTTGCCTGATGGCTCTTAAAACTGCTCATCTCGTCAATGACCACCATGTCAAACGGCCAGTCATTCCGGTAATAATCCACAAGCCACGGAACATTTTCACGATTTACCACATATACGTCCCCCGGACTATTCAGCGCCCGGATCCGTTTTGTCTGGCTCCCAAGCACCGGCACGATCTTAAGCAGATGCAGATGATCCCACTTTGCCTGCTCTCTGGTCCACGTGTCTTCGGCAACCTTTCTCGGTGCTATGACAAGACAACGGCGGATTTGGAAACGGTTATACCGCAGGTCATTGACGATCGTCAGTGTTACCACGGTCTTGCCAAGACCCATGTCCAGAAAAAGCATTAGCTCCGGCTGCTGTAATCCACGCAGAATGCAATATTTTTGATAATCATGTGGTTCAAAGATCATAGCACCCCTCCCCTGCCTGCGATCCGCGATGTTCTTTGATCTCCTGAAGGATCCGGCCAATGTTATCCGGATCGTCAAGCACTGCCACATAACAGCCCATGCACGCAAGCGTTTTTTGCTGATGCAGCTGGTCGGGTCTCGCTTTTTCTCCGGGAGCCTTTAACTCTACGAAGCCGATCCGGTTGTCCGGCAGTACGACCAGCCTGTCCGGCACACCACTTCTTCCCGGAGATACAAACTTGTATGCACACCCGCCGGCATTTTTTACTTCCCACACAAACTTTTTCTCCAACTCTTTCTCGCTCATCACAACCTCCAATCCTGACCGATGTAAACTCCCCCTCGCGCGCGTATATATACGTCATACAAGGGTAACAAGGGTATATAACAGGTATTACCCTTGTTATAATATATTTATAGAGATATTGGTTGACATAGTTGACAATGTATATATCCGTTGAATTTCTGCGGTTTTTGTGTCAACTCGCTGTCGGTTGACACTGGTTGACACGGTTGACAGATTTTTCCGTCGGTTGACATTGTCGGTTGACACTTTTTCCCTTGCCATTTTAAATATAATGCTGTGTCGGTTGACACCTCTCGGCTTAATTTGCCCGCCGATAACCTTTCTGTGTTCCGTACCCTTCCCCAAATCTGGCCGATGACTTCATTTTTTCCCAGCCTTCCATGTTTGACAGAATACTCGCGATCTCCGCCATGTCCGCACGCTTTATCTGCTTGAAATCGCCCCCGAAGCACTCGTTCCATATCTCGGCGATGCATATCTTATCCCTTTTTATCGTAGCGCTCTCCAAAATGCCTGACTGAACGTCACACCGCCTTTGGTAAGTGCTTTTTTTATACCAGTCCACCGTAATAGGCATCTCAAGAAATTCACGGATCATGCCCTCTTTTACGTTATCGACCTTATGGTTCTCCTGCTGTCTCACAGCCTCCTCCGCAGCCTCCCCCTGTATATACAAAGTCTCCCCCTGTTTATAATACTGTACCGCCTCTGCCCATATCAGAGGGATCTCAGCCGGAAGGTCTTTCCAGACACTCTTTGTTGCCTCCTGTTTGCCAAGATCCACCGGCCAGAAACGGCGGTTTCCGGTGCTGTCCTTTAGAAATTCGCTGTCGTTCGTCGTTCCCACAATAATGCACTGTCTCGGATAGTATGATTTTCGTTTCCCGTAGGGTTCGCGGTACTGATCCTCCTGCTTGCTTAAAAAGTTCTTAACGGCATTCATTTCCGACCGGTTAAAGCCCGTTAGCTCCCCTACTTCAATGATCCAGTTCCCCTGTACCTGTTCCATGGCGTCCCGCCCGTCAAAAGTTGTCAGGCTGTCCGAATACCACTCAAGCCCCAGCATTTTAAAAAACGTACTTTTCCCGGCGCCCTGTTTTCCGGATAATATCAGCATACAATCAAATTTTATGCCCGGGGCAAAGACCCTTGCCACCGCAGCCACAATCGTTTTCCGCATGACCTGTCTGACATACTCCGTATCCTCTGCGCCAAAATAATCAATAAGTAGCCTGTCGATTCTTTGTACCCCGTCCCACTGGCAGCGCGTCAAATAATCCTTAAGCTTGTTATACCGGTTCCTGTTTGTCACCTCTGAATATGCATCTGCGATCTTTCCAACACCTACAATACTGTAATACTTTTCCAGATGATGTCGCAGCCCACCGTCGTCATTGTCATTCCACGCACGCGCCTTAAAATGCTCCGGACGTTCCCACGGCAAAGGCTGCACCACCAGAACACGCTGCATAAACTCATCCAGATACCACTTTCCCCGTAATCCCGGATCATTCTCAAGGATAATACAGATATTCTCTGTTGTGCTTAAAGCGATTCCCGTTTTCGTATTGATCTGCAGCCGCTTCATCCAGTCAAGATCCTGCTGCTGGTCATCGGCTACAGCAGGGGCACAAAAAGCCTCTGCTGCCTGCATATAACGCTCCTGCATGAGTTCCTGCGCCACCGCTGGCAATGAGGTTACATATTCACACATCGACTTATAGGACGGAAGATTTGTAACCGGAGTTTCCGGCATGGCATCTGCGTCCTCATCCCCAAACAGATGCAGACGCACCATGTCAAAAGCATTACAGAGTCTGCCGGAGCACGGATCGGTAGCGTGATGGCTGTAGAGGAATTTATCATCATACAAGACCGCGCCGCCGACCGTAGAACCGCCTGTGTAAGTGTATCTGCCAGCATCTGCGCATTCTGTGTATTCTCCCGGTATAAACTCTGTCATCGCCTGTTCAATGGAATACAGGCGGCAGAACGCTCCTACGACACCTTTCTTTTCCAACGGATCACCCTGCTTTTTGGCGGACCGGTCTCTGATCTTCGCAGCTCCGGGAACTTCCGGCCACTCAGCCACATTCCTCCAGTCCTGATATAACCCCAGGATACCATCCACTGATACAAACGGTCTATCTTCATAGCAAAATACATATTCACTGTCTTTGCTGCAGCTTGGCCAGTACATCAGCCGGACCGTCTCAAAGGTCGTCGGATCAAAAATGTTCATGCCGATAAAACTCGCCATCTTACGCGCTACCGGCTCATACTCATCCGGACTGCAGCTGCGATCCATTGGAAAAATGATTCGAAGCCTTGGGGCTGCACCCTCATGCTTTCGGGTAGAATAAACGGCATATGCGCATCCAAGAGAGGTTAATGCCGTCAAAATCCGCTGTGTCTGTCCCGGCTCGCATGTATCCGCATCAAGTGTAATGAGCTCCCGCTCTCCCGCATTTTCATTCTTTCTTCGTCCGTCTGTAAGAGAGCCCCCGACAAATCCCCCCACATCTTTTATCTCATCCTGCTTTGCCTTTGGCAGTGCCTTATATGTGGCAAATGTTTCAGATGTCCTAACAGGCTCGGAGAGTTTTTTCACAAAATCTGACCAGAGGATATGCTGCTCCGTCCACACGGTAGCCTTGCGGCTCCCTCCGGTCGAGATTCTGATCATTCTGTCATTTTGGAACATCGCAGTCCCCTCCTTCTAGTCCTTTTTATAATACTGTGCATGATCGAAACCATCCGCATTTAACGGCAGTCCTTTTGCCCATTCCGGCAGCCGGCACATCAGTTCTATCGCATTCTCCAGTGACTTTCCGGGATCATCATCCGGAATCTCGAGAACGACTTCATCGTGTATGTGAAAGTTGATCCGGTATCCGGCGCAGAACAAATTTAGGATTGCATTTGCCAGCAGATCTCTCGCCACTGCCTGTACAATGTTCTCCACCAGCTTGCCGCCCCAGGTCGGTATCAGGCTCCATTTCTTATTTGTCTGGTTTATGCCCCAATGATAGATTTCATTGCGCCCTTTATCGTTTTTTGTGATCGCAGGATTACTGTAGTAGAGACTTCTTCCCCCGGGCAGACCGATGATCAGAAAATTCTTATCCCTGGAAAAGGTCAGCCCCTTATCAAGTGAAGTGATCACCCCGTAAGAAATCGCCTCCTCTGCGGCTCTTTGAACCTTATACCAAAAATCATAGATCCTCCGGTTTGACCCACGCCAGCGCCGCACGATTTCGGGCAATTCCTCCTCCGTCAGTCCCATCTTCAGCGCACCCATTGCCATAAGAGCACCCTGCCCGCCCCCGTATCCGAGTGCAAGCTCTGCGATCTTCCCTTTTGCCCTGAGCCCATAATTCTCCTGCCCCTTTGTAATTGTCTCAATCGGAACACCAAACATAGCGGATGCAGACGCTTCATATATCTTCCCGTGGGTCTGAAACACCTCCAACCGCCAATTCTCTCCTGCAAGCCATGAGATGACCCTCGCTTCAATTGCCGAAAAGTCTGCCACGGCAAAGTGACAACCCGGAGAAGGGATAAAAGCCGTCCGGATCAGCTGTGACAGAGTATCGGGAACATTTCCATAGATCATTTTAATCGCATCGATCCTGCGGTGCTTAACCAGCTCCCGCGCAATATCTAACGTACCTATATAGTTTCTCGGCAGATTCTGTACCTGCACGAGCCTTCCTGCCCATCTTCCTGTCCTGTTCGCCCCATAGAATTGTAGCAGTCCACGTATTCGCCCATCCTCGCACACACAGGCTGCCATTGCTTCATATTTCTTTACGGAAGTTTTTCCAAGCTCCTGCCTGATCCGTAAGAGCTCCTGCAGCTCATCCGTTCCGTTTTTTCCGTCGAGCACCTCCGCTACCGTCTGCTTGTTCAGGTTGTCAAGCCTAAGGTCAGCATTTTTTTCAATCCATTCCTTTAGCTGCGCTACGCTGTTCGGATTCTCCAGACCGGTAATATCTCGTGCCCGGCCTTCCAGTTCGCCCCGGATGTCTGCGCTGATCGAAAGCGCCCCCTGTATCAGTTCCATATCCATTGCCACACCGCCGATATTCATGCGCTGGTCAATACGCCAGTGCAGCCATTCGGTTTCCGGCACAGTATAGGGAGATAATTGATTTTCAATCTCACGCTCTGTTACGACATCCCGCTGGCAGTAGTCCTTAAAGAGCTGCCAGCGTTTCGGGTCATGCGCAGGAAGGTTTCTGGTCCTCATCCCGTTCCTTGCGGTCGGTTTGCACGGAACACAGAAAAATTTGATCAACGCGCTGCCGATCCCAAGCTTTCTTTTATCCTGTGAAACCCCCATCGCCTCTCCGGCAGCGCTCAGAGCTGCCGGATACCCGCAATAGAGTGCATGGATCATGACACATCGCCACTGTTCAAGCCGGGTCACATAAAACTTTGACAGGCAGTAAAACTCAAATGCTGCATTGTATGCCATTTTAATTACGCCCGGGTTCTGCAGGTCGGATATCACCTGCGCGGGAATGGCCTCCCCCTGCTCCAGATCGATCACACGAACCGGATGACTATCATACGCATAGGCAAACAAGAGAATCTTAAAATCCGGAGACTGTACATATTTATACAGTCCGGATTTTCGCAGATCGACCGAAGAAAAGGTCTCAATGTCTATATGCAGTACCATCAGCTGATCCCCATAATACCGCCCGTTAATACCGGCTGTCCGGTGATCGGGTCAATCTGAGGGGTCATTTGCGGCTGCGGCGGCATCATATAACCCGCCTGTGGCTGCTGTGGCTGTGGTGGTGTCCCATAACC
This sequence comes from Roseburia sp., assembly GCA_019421345.1. Taxonomy (GTDB): domain Bacteria; phylum Bacillota; class Clostridia; order Lachnospirales; family Lachnospiraceae; genus Roseburia. Next base: position 29,421 of record JAHZFL010000019.1, read on the forward strand.
CGCCTGCGGCTGTGGCGGCGCCACATAACCTGTCTGCGGCTGCTGTGGCTGCGGCGGCATCATATAACCCGCCTGTGGCTGTGGCGGCTGTGGTGGTGTCCCATAACCCGCCTGTGGCTGCTGTGCAGGTACTCCGCCATAAGCGTTTGCTCCTCCAAAGGCTTCCTGAGCCGACACACGTCCGGCTAATGCCTCACCGTCCTCAAGCTTCTGTACCGCATTTAATCCACATCCGATTCCTTTATTTCCACTATTGGCGTAAGGATAAAAGTTTAAGCTTACTCTCGCGTAACAGCCACTATATACTTCACCCCGGTCCAGAATCGGCTGCACCTGCATATCTACAATGGAAGGCTGCGTCTTGCTAGATGCCACCATAACCATACACCCGTTGCATTCAGGACCGAAGGGCTCCCCCGAGGGTCTTACGCCATCTCCATCATGCAATGGACTTTTAACGACCGGCGGCTTTACACCATTCCATTTTGATACTACACCCTGCTGCTCTGCAACTGCCATTTCGGCAAGAATCGCGTTAAGTGTTGCCGTATCTGTCTTCGGTATTAAAATCATGACAGAGTACTTTGGCTCATCTGCCGGATTCTGCGCGTACGGCTCCCACAGATGACAAAAACTTAATCTTACTTTTCCTGTTGTTACTGCCATTATTTGACCTCCTTGTATAAGTTAACTCCTCCGAACGCTTCCTCTGCGGAGGGTTTTAACTGCATAGCCGGACGTTTATCATCCTCCGGCACTAATGTCGGCTTACCCTGCGGTTTTGTCACAAAGGGCTGCACCAGTTCTTTAAAAGCATCCTTACCCGTAAGCTTTTCCAGCTCCGTGAGTGACAACAGTTCTTTGGGCTTATATATGACTGCCTCCTCATAATCTGCTTTTATAAGCGCTTCTGCTGCAGCCTGCGGATTTGTGATCACGCGGTTACTCCGCCCTTCGATCAGCTTCCACCCGGGAACCTCTGCGCCGGATACAAGTGACTCAAGGGCATATTTTTCTAATTGGGACACCCACTTCGCGAGAAATCTTGCCCTCTTTAAGATTTCTCCCACCTCAGCATTTGTAATCAGAGGGGGCAGCTTTATTTTCCCGCTGTCAGGCTCCTGCGCTTCATCCATGAGTGCCATATTCTCATCCATCCTCTTTCGGCAGACAGCCCGCGCCTTGCAAAAGCCTTTGTCACACCATTCGCCCTGACAAAACTCCCCCGTGCCGTCAAAAGCAGCCTGTGCAAGCGGTTTCATCTCCTCTCCCCATTTTAAGAGCTCGTCCAGCGTATTCCTCCACGAAACAAAGCTGTTAAGATTCGGCTGTACGATATGATACACAACGTCATGGATCGGATATATACAACCATATGCATCATACGCTCCGAGGGCATACAGTCTCATCTGCGGATTATCCTCTGCGGATACGGCAACACCGGATCCGTTCTTATAGTCGACGACGTGCATCTCATTCCCGTAGATCAAGATGCAATCGCTGGTGCCAAATCCCTCCGGTGCCCATTTGGAGTAGTCCACGCACTTTTCCACGACGATCATCGGCGATGCCGGAAAACCATAAGCGATGTTCTTTATGTAATCTACATAAGCCTCCGTATTCCGCTCCATCTCCGCGTCATACATTGGATTGCTTGTCAGCTTTTTCATGCGACTATTATAGGTACGAGATGTCATTCCGGGCTCTGTAAACAGCTTCGTCAATTTTAATTCGCAGATTACATGTGCAAGCGTTCCCGCCTCTGCAGCTGCCGAGGTATTGTCCGACATGGATTCTTCAAGTCTGGCAGATGGTGTACAGTGCAGCCATTTGTGCGAGCTGGATGCCGATAATAAAGCATGAGCTTCTGTTGCCATTAAAATTTCACCCCCTCTGCTTTTAAGCATCCGGCGAAGGCGCCGTATTTCTCTTGCGGCAGCTCCATAAGACTGCTTACCCCGAATCCATGCAGAATTTCAAATAATCGGTTCTGCTTGCCCATGTTGACCAACTGCGACGCTGCTACAGCCAGCTCGTCCATTGTACGGCTACACGGAACTGCCGTTGTCGGAACTTGTGATGGCTGCGCTGTCGGCATTGTCGGGGCAACAGGCACAGCGGGAACTGGAACCTCCGGAGTCTGCGGTGCCTGCGGTGCCTGAGGGGATGACACTGGGACAGCTGGTGCCACCGGAATCTGTGGCTGCTGTGTCGACATTGTCGCGCTAACCGGTGCGGGAGAAATCGGAGCCGCTGCCGGCTGCATGCTTTGTGCCGGTGTGTGACCTTTGCCTCCAAACGCTTCCGCTAACGCTACCAACGCCTGTGTCAGTCCCTCCAAACCCGTGACCTCGATTTTGATATTTAACATGTTATTGCTCATTTCTTCTTCCTCCTTTTTCTCTTTCATTTACCGCTTCCGGGCAGTCACACGGCTCTCCCGGATCTAAATGCGCCCTACAGTAAGGGCATGTCTCAAAATAGTCCTTTCTTTCCATTCCCTTTTCTCGCTTTCTGTGTTATAATCAACTCGTTACCAATCTTCAATTTGAAAGGCTCTCTGGAATCCCCGTTCCTGAGGGCTCTTTTTCTGTTATCTTCACCACTATGCCTCCGCGCTTTGTGATCGTCTTCTGATAGCAAATTCCGTTTTCTTCCGCCATCGCGGTCTGACCAGAAAGATAAAGTCCTGCCCTTATCAGTGCAGACCAATCTGTCAGCGTTGTAAAATTTTTTACCGTAATCTTCTCAAACATCTTCTCATCCTTTCCCGTCTATGATCTGTACGTATACATCCCTGCGTCCCCACTGGATGCAGGCGTCATAGTCCTCCTTGAACATATCCACCGTCTCACCGCGCAGCGCATCTCCGTCACGCCCCCAGCCGGTATCCATAACTTCATAAAGTCCAATAAAGTCTCCAATGGTGCCGTCATCATCTACCTCATACAGCACCGCCATGCAGCCGATCCACTCCGGCGCTCCTCCAAGGGTTAGCCCCTCCACTGTCGGCTTGCCGCTTGCGGTGATGCCGGAATCACAATATGCCGTGCATTCCGCCCGAAACGGCTCACCGCCAATCCGCTCCTCCGGCGGAATCCCTTCGGCATTCACCGTAAGCAGCCGCAAGGTAAGCATGATAAGCACCAGAATAAAAATGATTTTTGACAGTTTTCTCATATGTACCTCCTTACTGTTAGTGATTTATTCCGGTTCTTCCTTGAACTTAAATGTAATTTGCACACCAGTTGCATCACAAAGCCTATACAAATCCTCAAGTCGTGTCTTCTCTGGATTCTGAATCCGATCATTTATCGTTCGTTCTGGTATTCCAGTCTTTTCACTGACCATCTTCGTCGTCAAACACTGCTTACGGATTCCGCCAGTCAGCATTCCAGCAACGTGGTTGTAACGCTTAGACTCTTTGTTCTCGCATAGCTTACTTCTCCCCATATCCTCTCATCTCCTCTCTTATTTCATCTTCGTTCATCCTTTTTTCGTTTCCTCAAAACAGCTATGAGCAACGCTGCATCCATGATGATAATTACCATGTTCAGTGCAATGATCAATGTTTCCATCTTGCTACCTCCTCACTGATGCGCCAGATCCCTCTTGCTTTTTCACTCCGTCCAACCTATAATTGTCTTATCAGCGTTGCCGCGCTGAAATACACTAATAAGAGGCATCCTCATGAAATCACTCTTTGAAGATATTACTGAAAACGAATATAAAACCCTCGAAAAAATCTTACAGAATCCAAATAGTGAACCGGTTGATTTCTTTTTTGACGATCCAACGATAGACGGACAAGTGCAAATTCTTAGTGAACATGGCTTAATCACCGATGATTCTGGCATTTTAAATATTACAGAACTCGGCAGAGCCGCTCTTGTCTGGTATGAAAGCTATCAAAATAAAATACAGCCCTTATATTCTGAGATTGATGCTTTAAACCAAATCGCCAATGCCCTCAAGCAACAAACACAGCTGGCAAGAGAACAAGCCGTTGGAGCTAGCAACGACGCTAGATTTTCAAAAGCAACTGCCGTTATTGCCATTATCATCAGCATCACAAGCATCATAGTCCAAATAGTAGCTGGATAAGCAGAGCAATTACACTTATAACCAGCGCCGCTACTGTCATGTGTTTTAATTGGCGGCTTTCTTTTTGTGTTTTACTCTTGACATCTTCAAGGCTACTTGATTTTTTTTCTGCTTTATCACAACTTCCATGCTTTATACAAATATCTGCGATCAGTTGTGATTTTCTCATCATCAATTCCTCATACTCTGAAACAAAGATTCGCGCATCATGTCCCGAAGTCGCATTTCTAAATTTCTGTATGCAGTGATCCAAATCTTCGTCAATGGCGCGCATCAACTCTCCAAATTCTTTCATCCTTTCACCTCCTCACTGATGTACCAACTCTTTTATTGCAAATTTACGATTTTATCGTAATCTAGGGGTAAAAAAATAAGTTGGTGATACTGAACATTGTACACTTGCTCAATCTTTCTCAAAACTGGAATGTCTGGATAGCTCTTTCCGCGTTCATAGTTTCCAAGAGTATCTACGCTTACGCCTATCAACTCCGCGGCTTCTGCCTGCTTCAATCCTTTGAGCTCGCGCGCCCACTTCAATGTGAGACTTGATGGCATTTCTGACATTTAACCACCTCCCTTCCTTCCCCCGTATTAGCCGATAGGTCAGCTACAACTTTACTTTTTAATCTTCCAGAACTTAAAAGCAAGCATTATTAAAACATATACCGCATAAGCTCCTACGATAATTTTCCATTCGAGTCCCCATCCAGAAACTATAGCCAAAATAAGCAGGACTATTAGTATGATTATCGAATAATGTACTCTCCTCATTGCTTTATTTCAAACGATATGCTAAGATTAATGCAAGGGCTTGGGGCTTTTGCCCCTCCCCCTTTGCTATCCATCAGGACTTGATTGCTGTTATTAAAGCAGCTAGGGCGATAACGGCTTCAATGATTAAGCTAATCTTGTCTTTCTTGGATAGCTTTTTCTTTGCTTTCTTTTTCTTAGACATTTCGTTTACCTCCTTTCCATAAATCTATAATACTACGTTTTAATCGTAATGTCAACGGTTTTTTCGTATTTTTAATAACATATATTGATTTTTTTACGTCTTACACGTATAATATACTCAGTGAATTATAAGGAGACGCGTATATGAGTGATTTAGGTAATAAGCAGATAATGGCAAAAAATATTCAGTATTATATGAATTTACACGACAAAACACGTTCTGAAATGTGTGAAGCACTTGGTGTCAAGTATACAACCTTTACTGATTGGGTAAAGGGAAATGCATATCCACGTATTGATAAAATCGAACTTATGGCAAACTATTTTGGCATTTCAAAAGCTGATTTGGTTGAGAAACATTCCGCTGCCTCAAATACTCCTAAGATAATGGAGTTTTACAACCAACTTAATGACACAGGAAAACATGAAGCAACAAAACGTGTAGAAGAGCTTACTTATTTACCTCAATACACATCGATTCTTGTCAATGCCGCTCATCAGCGAACTGATATAGAGATTCCAGACGACATTGACACTTCTGACGATGATATTATGGATGATGAAAACTTTTAGTTCTGTCCAAATTATCGGACAGAAGATATGTATAATCAATGTATGGAGGCGATGCAGATGGATTATGAAACACTTTTAGCGGAATCTGATTCCCTTGGATTGATTGTAAAGGAAAAACCCTTAAAATATAACAACGGTCGTATAAAAGGAAATCGGATTGCCATCAGAAAAAATATGACTGAAACCGAAAAAGTATGTGTTCTGGCAGAAGAACTCGGTCACTACTACACAGCAGTTGGCGATATACTTGACCAATCGTCTCCCGCCAACCGAAAACAGGAGTTGCGCGGAAGAATTATCGCATACAACCGGCTAGTAGGTCTGCGTGGTATTATTGAGGCATATAACCACCACTGTCAAGATATTTCAGAAACCGCAGAATATCTTGGCGTAACAGAGGAGTTTTTAAACGATACACTAACATACTACAAAAATAAGTACGGCATGTATACTACCGTTGATAATTATACAGTTATTTTTGAGCCAAGTATTGCAGTACTTGAACTGATATAGTTTCTTAATGATATGTGTAGAATTTTCTACAGATGTATGATAAAGTAGACACGAATGCCAACGAGCATTAAAAATAATAAAGGAGATTACTTATGAAAAAGAGACTTATTATCACGTTCCTATTTTGTGCACTTACACTTTCTGGGTGCACACAATCGGGTACCTCAAGTACCGCCGTTGAATCCGCGGAATCGGATGTTATTGTTGAGGACACAGAATCCGTCCAGTTGGCGCAGGACTACGCATTTTACACGGAATCTGTTGACAAGCTGAAAAGTGACATGAATCTTGATACCCCGCAGGCAAACGCAGTCTTCAAGCTGCTTATTGAGGTTGGTCTTAATGAGGAAATAGATTACTGTTTTGATGAGGACGGATTCTATAAAGTCTGGTGGGGAGGACATCGCTTTGATGTCTATTTATCTGACGGATCCGTAGAAAAAATAATGGATGGAGATGATCAGCTATATCCGGGTGCGGAAGCCCCTAGTGTTTCAGCGGAACCAAATACATCCGCAAGATTGGACGAAATTCTTACAGTTGCAAAGTATGATGCCGAAAACATATCGGAAGACGAGGCTCTTGATAAATGGAATGAAGCTTTTAAATACTTAAAAGCACACCAAACTAATTTCTATGAAAACAATGAGGTCATGGAACAGGCAATGTACTATGGCGAATTTATATGTAAGTATATAGAGCTTAATGCTGTTGCCACTAACATCTCTGAACTACAAGATGCGACAAGAGCCGCATACGAAGCTGGTTACAATACCGTGAAGGCTATAAAATATGTATACCGCGGGGTTGAATCTGAATCAGATCAAGTGACACAAGATAATCTCAAACAAGCACAAAGTTATTTGGATTTAATATCTGTAGAATAAAAAACCGCCCCTGCGCTATTAGGAACGGATTGATTCACTGAATGTAAGAAAAGCCTCTGCTCCACGGAGTGGAGGCATTCTTAAAAACTTAATATACGTAACAAGGGAGCTGTGAAGACGGTTTTGCCATCCGTTCCGAGACCTTGCGGAAGGAGGACAAACAATGGTTACATATTCTGACTTATTTGATTTCGTCATCATGCTTTGTGCAATCATTACACTTGTGAGTAATTACAAGCGCAAAAAATAACCGTCCACTCCCCAGCTAAAGGTTGGACGGTTATTTTGTAACTTAAAACTATAACGCCGGAGCGGATAGTCCTCATCTATCCGACCAGCTCCCTTGTTAAGTGTATTATATGGCACTTTTTAAGAATTGTCAAATAAAAAACCGCCCCTGCGCCAACAGGAACGGTTCATGCGCCCTCTCTGGACGCCAGAGATAGGACGACTTAACCATAACATCTCCGGGGATGCTACAGATTTCACCAAAAATATTGTATCATCTTCGGGCAGCCACTGCAAGCGGAACTACTGTTCTTTGTCGGCTGTTATTTTTATACCCATTTTTAAGGAGGATAACCATGTCTAAAGCAAAAAAACTGCCATCTGGAAGTTGGCGATGTCAAGTGTTCAGCCATTATGAATATGTACCGGATATCAATGGAGGTGTAAAGAAAAAACGCGTTTACAAATCTTTTACCTGTGATGATCCTAGTTCTGCTGGGAAACGACGCTGTGAGGCAATGGCAGCTCAATATGCCGTAGAAAAGGAACAACGAGTCAATTCCAGCTACAAACTTACATTTAAGGAGGCACTCGATTCCTACATCAAAGAACGCTCACAAGTGCTGTCTCCAGCTACCATCCGAAAATACAGGACTATGCAGCGGGAACTTGCTCCGCTAAACAATCATAAGCTTACGGACATGAATCAGGGCATCATTCAAAACTATGTGAATTCCATATCAGCAACATTATCGCCAAAAACAGTTCGCGATAGACATGGATTAATAACTGCCGTAATCAATCGGTATCACCCTGAGATTGTCATTAAAACAGTTCTTCCAAAGAAAGTACGTACTGAACGGAAAATCCCGTCTGAAAACGATATTAAGGTTTTAATACACGCTGCCAAAGGTACAGAAATGGAGATTCCTATATATCTTGGAGCCTTCGCAATGATGCGCCGTGGTGAAATTTCAGCATTAAAAAAATCCGATATAGAAAACAATGTCATTCATGTAAATAAAACAATGGTTCTGTCATCGGATAATAAATGGATAATCAAAGCGCCAAAATCCTATGCCGGAGACAGATTCGTACCAGTGCCTCAATTTGTAATAGATGCGTTTATGAATTTACCAACGGATACCATTAACATGACCCCTAATATTATAACCTCAAAATTTGAACACTTACTTAAATCTGCAGGCATAGAGCATTTTCGGTTTCATGATCTTCGGCACTACTCTGCCAGTGTACAGCATGCTCTTGGCATCCCAGATGCATATATCATGCAAGCAGGCGGATGGGGAAATGACCGGATATTAAAAGAAGTGTACAGACACACATTGGAAGACACAAGGAAGAAAATGAGCAATATTGCTATTAATTATTTTGATACCATGCAACACGAAATGCAACACGAAATAAAAAAAGCACCGTAAAAACGGTGCTTTAAGAACAGGGGATGAGAGAATCGAACTATTTTTAGTGCTTTTCACTCAAATGCTCATTTT
>JAHZFL010000002.1:0-70726 GCA_019421345.1 Roseburia sp.
ATAACCTCACAAAAAGTGTATACCGGATCAGAAATATCAATTAATTTTTCGATTTGTAATGGTAATTTCAGCTGACGAGCTGTATAATTATCATTGGTATTTTGATTTAGTAGCATAATTCATTATACCAAAAAATCGCCCAGCCCGTGAGGTCTGAGCGATTTTTCTATTAGGGGACTTTTTTTACAGCCCCAAAGCAAAAGAGGCAGTTGCACGAACATTTTTCTTCGTACAACTGCCGCATCCTCAAAAGGTTAATCTCATCTCATACCAGACGGCTCCTCCATGCACAGATTCCGATATTCCCTCATTTTGAAAGCCAAATTCCGCATAAAACGGAAGCAGCGCTTCCTTGCAGGTGAGCACCAGCCCCTTGCGGCCGGCAAGCCTCGCGTCACAGATGACTCTCCCTAACAGCATGCTTGCACAGCCTTGACGCTGATGCTCGGGATTCGTCTCTACCCCAAAAATCATCTGCCAAGCGCCATCCTTTTGGTGCATGGAGGCATCCTCATACATCAGATCCGACAGCCTCGGGATGTCTGTCGCCATCCCGTTTACCATCGCAATCAGTCTGTTCTCCTCCAGCAAAAGCCAGAAACATTCTGAAAATTCTTTTAGCCTCTCCTGAAATGCCTCATATCCTGCCGCCTCCTTAGGTGGAAAGCACAGCTTCTCCAATTCTGTAATGGAGTTCAGATCCTCCATCGTCGCATGCCTGATCATCATCTGTTTCTCCCAGCAATTCTGCTGCTCCTTTCTCTCATGTACGCTCTTATTTGCGGATATTCGCTGTCACCTCGTCCGGGATCACGAACTCAACCGTTCCCATATATCCCGGCGCGACATCATACTCATCAAAGGCAATGACGATCTGTCCCTGTCCGTTGACATAAAATGACGTCTCGTCTGTGATCGCTTGAAAATTATTATCCGCCATCTCATCTGTCTCATCTACCCAGTAATGTACCATCTCATCTGCCGCCATCTGCTCGCGCATCTGCGTCTTGATGTTCTCACTGATCGGCGTGATATAGTCTGCTCCCTCCACAAACAAATCCTTTAAAGCAAGACGCTCTCCTGTCTTTAGGTCGATCGTGTAAAAGTAATCCCACTCTGCGCCGCTTCCTGCCCCCTGATAGCAGATCAGCTTTAGCGTAAAATATTCCTCTGTCGTTGTCAGGATTTCTTTGTTGATCATAATGTCCTGATAGCCCCCGGCGTCGATATTGGACTGGAACTCTGTCACAATATCATCCGTAATCTTCTGGATCTCTGCGTTGATCTCATCTGTCGTCTTTTTTAAGCTCTCATGCACCTGGGCATTCTCTGTTCCGTTGATCAGCTCCGTACTGTCCGCCACAAGCTCCGGCACCTCCACATCTGCGGAATGGCTGTCACTCTCATACTGATAATCACGGAAGGTCACGACCTCCACCAGCTTTCCGACGATCGGAATATCGCTCATGGCGGCTGCCACTGTCGCCGATGTATTTGGAAGTGTGATAAAAACTGCAACTGCTGCCGCTGCTGCCGCAATATTTCTCATAACACGATTTTTCTTCATTCTCCTTTTCTCCTTCTTTGCCTCGCTGATTTTTTGTTTCATTCCTTCGAGCTGCTGCTCTGACATTTTAAGCTGCTCGTACTGCTTCTTTGCCTCGCTCATTTTCTTTAAGTCTCTTTCTTTCTGATCCATACCTGCCACCCTTTCTGTGCGTTCATTGCGAATCCTCTGACATTTTCTCTCTGCCTCACTCCCACTGCCAGTTATCAGAAAGCTCCAGCCGAAGCTTCTTCAACCCACGATATAAACGGCTTTTTACGGTGTTTACATTTTCATCCAGCACCTCCGCGATCTCCGCAAGCTTCAGATCCTCGAAATACTTCAGCTCAATGACCGCCTTATCCTCCTGTGACATTGCATCTAAGGCTCTCCTTAAATCGACATTTTCATAAGCGTCCTCTCTCCCGTGCTCTGCCTCCACCGCGTCCAGTGAAAGCGGACGCTCCTTTTTTACAAAGCGGAAAATTTCATTTAACATGATCCGGTACAGCCATGTAGCCGCGTACTCCTCCTGTTTTAATTTCCCGCTATGTAAAATCGCACGGTAAGCGCCATTTTGGACAATATCTCCTGCATCTGCTTCGTTGTGCACATAGCTGTATGCAAGATGGTAATAGCTATTATAATTTTCAAGCAAAAGCTGCTCTATCTTTTGTTCCTTACTATCCTTTCCCGGGAAGATCATAGGATATCTGCACCTCCTTTGTTGTTTTCTGATAATTAGACCAAACCGGCGGCAAAAAAGTTTCAAAAAAGAAAAATAATTTTACAACAGCCGCAAACGGTATCAGAGTCTGCTTTGCGATAAAAACCCCGGATGCCGCATCCTGGCATCCGGGGCTTCTCATCGCTTATTCTTTTTCTACACCGTCTTCACACACTGCGAAAACTTCTGCTTTGCACTCTGCACCTTCGCCATATCTGCCTCCGGCGTTGGATAATAGCCGCGCTCGTGCATCAGATTAAAAACATCCTCCTGAATGCTGTGCTCCTGCTCCAGACAATGCTTGATCGCATCACGCACGCTGCTGTGCACACATTCATTTGCAAATGTGTTGTAATTATTCGTCGCAGTCTTTTCTGCAGTCAGCGCATCTGCCAGAATTTCCTTATCGGTATAAATCTGCTGTGTCATCGCCATATTCCCCCTTCTTTAGAGCTGTGCATACAGGGCGTTAAAATGCCCCTGATGCTTGTTTGAAATTTCCGTGAACTTCGCACTGATCTGTGCATCCTCCGTGTGCTCCGCCAACATCTTAAATTTCTTGATCAAAAGTTCTTCCTCTGTCAAAAGGTCGTTTAATGCCGATAACTCCTTCTCCGATAACTGACTCATATCGCTCCACCTCCCTGTCTGTTTCTTTGGTACAGGCATAGTGTGCGCGCTTTTATCTGCTTTATACCCCGCTTTCTGTACAAATCTCCTTTAACAAACGATACATCTCCTCCTGATAGACCGGACGTTTCGCAATATAATCAACGCCCGCCTCCTTCATTTCCTTCGCAAGCTTCTCGCGCTCCGCAGTCGAGCAGATGATCAGCATATGCTCTTTGGAAAACAGCCGGCGGATCTCCCGGATCGTCGTTTTGGCACCGCGCATATACCAGTTGATAAAACAAATATCGTACGCCTCTCCGCTCATATATTTTGCCTTCAGCCTTTGAATCGCCTCAATCCCATTGACCGCGGTATCGCACGCGATACCGAGACGTGAGATGATCATTGCATTGCTCTGCCTTGTGATTCCGTTATTATCCACGATCAAAGCACGCAGCTCTCCCAGTCTCCTGCCGCAGACCCACGGCTCATGTCCAATCCGAAACGGCAGCGTGATCTCACATCTCATGCAATCTTCCTTTTTCTCAATGATCATGGAGCCGTGAAGCAGCTCCACCAGACTTTTTGCGACGGGATAACCCTCCTCGGGATCCATATTTCCCTCTACGATAAGCTTTAATTCCACACGGTCTTTTGATGTTTTTCTCTGATGCCAGCCTGTACGGATACAGCCGCCGACGGATGTATGGTCGTACACCTTTTTCACCATACTGCACCAGATTTGACCAAGACGCTTTCCGTCTCCGAAAAGATCATTATACGGGATCTCACATTCCTCGACAAGCAATTCTATTTCCTTTTCTTTGCAAAGCTCCAAATACTTGTTCTTTAACTCGCCGATGATCTGATCCAGCCGGAAGAAAAACGGATGGATACGCTGCTCCTCCTGATCCCACTGTGCCTGCTCCAGCACCTCCTCTACCATCGTCATCAAATGTGAGGCGCACGAAGCAATCTCCTGCGTCCGCATCTCACCACACGGATCGCCGCACAAAGCCTGAAGCTTTGTAATATCCTTCTTCATCATTCTTGCCATGCGCATGACAAACCGCTCCCGCACTCTGCTGACATGCTGTTCTTCCTTGATCAGCTTTTGCAGGATTGTCCGGCGCAAAACATATTTTTGCACGATATTGCGTACCCGGTTCTTGATGATCGCCGGCTCACAGGGAGAAAAGATAAAATCGTCCGCACCCTTTTCCAGCATCTCAAGCTCCATATTCTCGTCAATCGCCGTTTTCACAATGACAGGAATATCACACAGCGCATGATCCGCGCGCATCATTTCCAGCACCTGCGAGCCGCCTAAGCCCGGCATAAATACATCTAAAATGACAACATCTACCTTTTTCTGATGCAGAAGCCGCATCGCTTCCTGCCCGTCTCGTGCGGTCAGGATCTTATATTCATCCATAAACATTGCGCTAAACGACGCGCGGTTCACCTCTGCGTCATCCACGATGAGCATCACCAAATTTTCCTGCATATGTTACCTCCTAGTTAAGAGTATTATACCGAATACTTCTTACTTTGTGGAAAAAACATCTGCCATTTTTGATTCTTTTTCCTTTTATTTTCATTTTTCAACATTTTTCGACAGGTGTCCGCGCAGCAGCCTGTCCAAAATCCGATACATTTCTCCAACCTCCAGAGGCTTTGTTAAATATGCGTCCATCCCTACCTCCTGCGACTTTTTGACATCTGCCTCAAACACATTCGCCGTCATCGCCACGATCGGAATCTTTAAGCTGTCCTCTCTGCCGCTCCTGCGGATTTTTTCCGCCGCCTCCAAGCCGTCCATGACGGGCATCCGAATATCCATAAGCACGATGTCGTAATAATCCGGCGGATTCCTAAGGTAAAGCTCCACGCATTCCTTGCCGTTTCTTGCCACCTCAAGCGTCAGCTTCTTATAGCCCAGCAAATTTCTCGTGATCTCGATATTGATCTCATTATCCTCGGCAAGGAGCGCTCTCTTTCCGGAAAAGTCATACTCCGCCTCCTCATAGACCTCCTCCTTCCCGCCGGAAAAAGTGATCTTTTCTCTTTTTAAGGCAAACGAAACAATAAGCGTCGTCCCCTGTCCCTTCTTACTGTAAGCATCAATCTGCCCGCCCATGCCCTCAATGATACACTTGGAGATCGCAAGTCCGAGCCCGCTTCCGCCGTTTAGCGTCGTGCTCCCCTCATCCTCCTGCGCAAACGGTTCAAACATGCGGGGCAAAAATTTATCGTCCATCCCCCTGCCGTTATCCCTGATCTCAAGACGGAGCAAAACCTCTGTCTCGCTCTCCCGCAGCTTCTCTGCGACAAACGTCACGCAGCCCTCCGGCTGTGTAAATTTGACTGCGTTATCGAGAATATTAAAAATCGCGCGGTAAAGCTTTTTTTGATCGAATACGCAGCTAACGCGAAAATCGCCGCGCTTTTCCACAGAAAAGCACACATCCTTTTTCTTTGCCTCCGCTGCCACCGCCTGACAGAGCTCCTCAAAAAAGTCGTCGAGCCATCCTGTCTCCCCTGACCATACCGTCTTTCCACTCTCTAGCTGTGACAAGTTTAAAATATCATCGAACAGCAAAAGTAAAAAACGTGCAGAAGCATCCAGCTTTGCCAGATTTTCCTGCACCAGCCTGTGATCCCTTGCATGCTCGCTCGCAAGATGGGAAAGCCCAAGAATCGAATTCATCGGAATGCGGATCTCGTGACTGATCCGCTCTAAAAGTTCATTTTTTTCCTCATTGCTCCGGTGCGCCTCGCACAGTGCGTTCTGGAGCGCCTCCTTCTGTCTCTGGCTCTCCAGCAGACTGTCGGTGATGTCTCTGCGGACGATCACAACCGTGTTCTGATCCGCTTCATGGTAGCTAAGATGAAGCTCCTTATAACGATAGCAATCCTTACACAGCAGCCGGTAGACAAGCGTCATATACGGCTTTTTGGAAAGCTCCTCCCTCACATAGGAAATCGTCAGCTTTTGCTCACAATTCTCCCGATCCTCAGGATGCACGAACACGGGGATCGACCGCCGGTTCACCGTCTCATAATCATATCCGTCCGGCGGCATGACCTCCGCGGCGGGATTCGTAACGATCACATGGCAGATGCCTGTATCGACATCCACATAGGTAATGAAATCCAGCTCCTCTTTGATCACATTTTTTAAAATTTCCTGCTCCTTATTTGTTATCTGTCTCTCCATTCTGCCGGCTCCCATCAAAAAAACTAATGCTAAAGTACTAATCAGTATACCATATTTTCCCAATTTTCCAAGCAGCTTTTTGGAATTTCCTGCAAAACATTGAAAAATCAATCAAACAAAAGGCAGGACGCGAGGAAAAACATTCCATAGTAATAGGCTGCAAGATTAAACAGATGAACCGCCGTACTTTTTTTCTTCCAAAAATACAGAAATAAAATTGAAATATCGGACACAAAAAACAGCGCGCTGCCAACCGCCGCAAAACAGTTGGAGGGAAGCGGAAAAGCCAGCGCAAGCCGCAGCCCCTTACAAAAGAACAGCGCGACAAAAAACGCATAGAGCAAAATAAAAGGCTTTAATCTGCCCGTTTTCATACCGGGAAGCAGACAAAGCCCATACGCGCCCGCCACCGCGCAAAGCGCAGCCAGCACGTCGCCCCCTGTAAGCGTCTGCATCCCGCAAAGCCACCGTACAAAACACAGATGACCGATCAGAAAGACAAAAAGCCCGATCAGAAAATACCGCTTCCTCCTGCTCCCGTTATAGAGCGCCATAAAAATATCTCCTGCGAAACAGCAGAGAAATGCCGGAAGCATCTGCAGCAGCGCCGCCCCTTTTCCCGACTGCGCTACCGTAAATACAAAGACTGCCAAGAAGGCAAGACTGTTTAAAATTTTTGCTCCTATGTAATAGCTGCTTTTCCCCTTGCCGCATACGACTGCCGCAAGCACCGCAAAAACAACGCTGTATATGACAAGCATCCCCCAAAACACTTTATCTCCCCCTACCCTTGACGTCTAAGACCTTTTGGATAATGATTCTTCATAATGCCGCCCGCCAGCTTTCCCCAGCCAATGCTATAACCGTCCACAAGCACCAGATACCAGCCTCTCTCTCCGCAAAACGGAAAAGTCTCTCCCCTTAAATACCCCAAAAGCTCCTTGCTGTCCGGTTTCAGGTTGACCGCAGAACGCGCCTGCGCCTCTGTCAGCGCAAGTGCAAGGGCGTGTGATGGCTCAAACCTGTTTTTTTTGATTGTTCCAAGGTGAAGCCCCGGTCGTAACACCTTTAAGCCATCAATCGGCGGCATCCCCAAAAAAGCCTGATAAAGCTGATCTCCAAATCTGAAATACCGCTCCAAAAACTGCTCTGCCGCCCCGTCCTTGAGTGTCTCTCTCACAAAAGCTTCATATTCCAAGCACGGACTCTCACTCCTTCTTGCCGTATACTCCGTCATTTCCCGCCCCATCGGGTATGCCTCTTTACATGTATCGTCTGCCGAACGGCGCAGGACTGCCAGATAATGTCCCTCTCCCTTTATCTTATGCGGCCAGAGCCGAATTGTCTGCGCTAATTCCGACAAAGGCTCTGCGCCCCATTCCGGCACACCCGCACACATCCCCTCACAAAGCTCCGCCCGCTCGATCTCAAATTCCGGATGGCGCAGCAGAAAACGGCTGATGCTTCCCTCGTTCTCCTCCGGTGCAAACGTGCAGGTCGAATATACCAGTCTCCCGCCCGGTGCGAGCATTTCGGCTGCGCAGTCTAGGATTTCATCCTGACGCTTTGCGCAAGACGCAACGTTTTCTAAGCTCCATTCGCCGCACGCCTCCTGATTCTTACGGAACATCCCCTCGCCGGAGCACGGTGCATCTGCAAGGATCCTTGTAAAATAAGCCGGAAACCTCTCCGCAAGGCGCTTTGGCGTCTCATTTGTGACAAGCGCGTTTCGCACGCCCATCCGCTCGATATTTTCCGATAAAATCTTTGCCCGCGCCGGATGTATCTCATTGCAGATCAGTACGCCCATGCCGCGCATCGCCGCGGCAAGCTGCGTGCTCTTTCCCCCCGGCGCCGCGCATAGATCCAACACCCGTTCCGCCCCAGGCTCCTCCTTTTCCCACAGCGGACGCATCAGATATTCAGCAGGCGCCATCGCGCTTGGCTCCTGTATATAATAAAGACCCGCGTCATGATACGGATGTCTTCCCGGCGCTGCGTCCTTCTCGTAATAAAAACCGTTGTCTGCCCATGGCACAGAGGAAAGCTTCCACAAAGCTCCCTCAAGAAATTCCTCACGTCCTACCTTTAAGGAATTGATTCGCAGCGCCTGCCGGCGCTCTGCCTGACAGCTTTCCAAAAACGCCGGATATTCCTCTCCTAACATTTCTCTCATTCTGTCCAAAAAATCCTGTGGCAGCATGATCTTCTCCCTTTCTCATCCATCGCTCACGATCGGACTGCTGCCGCGAAATCCGCCGCTATCAGTCCTTCTTGCCATTCTATGCTCCTATGAAAAGTCGCGTGTTAAAATATCGCTTTTTTTCAGGAAATCATCGACCGTATAAAATCCAAGCTTCTCGATCAGCGCAAGCACATACGGGTTCTCCAAGGGTGTCTGATAAACTGCCTCCTCCCCGTAGCGGTTGACGCGCTCACGCCCGCTCTCTGCACCGCACAGTGATTTCGGTCCGCCGACACAGCCGCCCTGACATGCCATTCCCTCATAGAAATTTGCATCCATTGCTCCGCTTTTGATCTGCTCGATCATCTCGCGACATGCCTTCACGCCGTCCGCCTGCTTTGGAACAACGGAAATCGCACGCGCAGGATTAAGCTGCGCAACCGTCCGCTTTACCGCCTCACTGACGCCTCCGGTTCTTGCATAGATACGTCCGGCAGCCGAGGAGTGTTCCTTATCGTCCTCCGTCATTTCCTCCGGGCGCACGCCGGCAGCCTCAAACAGTGCGCCTACCTCCTGAAAGGTCAGTACATGGTCGACCGCATCCGCAATGTCAGGCTCCTTCGCCTCCTTTTTCTTTGCCATGCAGGGACCGAGAAAAACCGTCACCGCATCGGGATGCAGCTTCTTTGTCGCACGCCCGGCAGCGATCATTGGCGATACCGCGCCCGGCACATGCGGCATATATTCCCGAAATACATCGCGTATCATCGTAATCCAGACCGGACAGCAGCAGCTTGTAAGCTGAAAGTCCTCTGCACTCTTGATATGCGCATCAAATTCCAACGCTTCCTTTAAGGTAAGAATATCCGCAAATACCGCAACCTCCACCATTCCGGTAAATCCAACTTCCTTTAACGCCGCACGCACCTTTCCCGGCGTAGCCTCATCGCCAAACTGCCCCATAAACGCAGGAGCGATCAGCGCATACAGCTTTTTCTCTCCCTGTCTTAGCTCATTTGCAACGGCAAGCGCATCCGCACTGAGCGCTTCCATCTGCCAGTCCCTATCTGCCGCTGTGGAGACTTTCTCCTTGGTACGCGACGGATGAAGCAGACAGTCCATCTCACCGTCATCCTCCCAGTCGGGAAAGCTTCTTCCCCGCTCCTGCTCCTGTCTGCGTACCCGCTCGTATAATTCACGCATTGTTTCCATATTCATTCCACCTCGTTTTTTCTATTAGTATGTCCTGTATTTCCTCTCCCTATGTATCAAGCAATACGATACGCCAAGGTAACAAATACAGATTTATTCCCCCTCCTGTTCCTTCTCCTCTAAAAACCCTTTGATCAAAGCCCCGTCCAACAGATAGGCGCGGCTGTTGTCCCGCTTTTGCTCATACGCCTCCATCACCTGTCTGCCCGCGCGCGCTACCTCCTCCAAAAGCTCCCGCGCCGATAAAAGCAGACAGCCCGCGCCTCTTATGATGATCTGCTCCAGCCCGTCGGAGGTTGCCACAGTCACGCGGTGCTCCCTTGCGTGCTCATGGGCAAACTTCTCAATATACGCATCCGCCGTCTCCGCCTCTTTGGTATAGACCACATGAATATTGTGATAATCCAAAATTTCAGTCCGATGTCCCGCCACACGGTAGGCATCAAAAACGACAATCAGTTCACACCCGCGGATTCCCTGATAATTGCAGAGAATGTCCAAAAGCTTTCCGCGCGCACCGTCAATCGTCTCCTTTGCCAGTTGTGCAAGCTCCTCCCATGCAAAAATAATATTATAGCCGTCCACCAAAAGATATTCCGCGCCGCCCGTATTCGGACGGTAGGTTCTCGTAACGGCAGACGCCGGCTGCTCCCGCCTTCCCTTGCTTTTCTTCCATGCTTCCTTTGTTCCCCTGTTTGCACCGGAAGCCTGCGCTAAGATCCGGTCAATCTCCTCCGTGCCAAGCCACGCCTCCTCCTTTGCACGGGAGCTCTCCGGCTGCGTTTTTTTCTGCGTCTCCTGCGATGTCTCCGCAAAGATTCCCGGCAGATGCATATATTCTGTCACCTGATCCCAAGGCACGACAAAACCTGCGCCGTGCGCACAGAAAACGGAATCCGGCGTGTGCTCGGTATCGTGCGCGGCATCATAACCCAAAGCCGCCGTGACCTCATCCGCATTGTGGCACGGAAAATAGCCCTTATTGGAAACGGTCAGCCTTCCCTGCCCCTTCGTGTAGGAAAGCACCTCCTTCTGGTAATTCTGCATCGCGGCAACCGGCGCACTCCCCACAAGACGGCGCAGCACGGGCTCTCCGGCAGCGGCTTCATCTGTCTCCTCCCAGCCCTCCCCATAGCGGATCTCCCCATGCATCCGCTCGACATCCGTCATCGCCCTGCCAACCGACTGCTCCGGCACTTCCAGGACAAAATCATAATACGGCTCAAGCAGCACCGACTTTGCCCGCATCAGCCCCTGACGCACGGCGCGGTAGGTCGCCTGCCTGAAATCACCGCCCTCCGTATGCTTTAAATGCGCCTTTCCCGACACGAGCGTGATTTTCATATCCGTCACCGCCGCACCTGTCAGCACACCGCGGTGCTCCCGCTCTCTTAAATGTGTCAGGATCAGGCGCTGCCAGTTTTTATCGAGCACATCCTCACTGCACGCGGCGGAAAACTGCATACCGCTGCCCGGATCTCCCGGTTCGAGCTTTAAATGCACCTCCGCATAATGGCGCAGCGGCTCGAAATGCCCGACGCCCTCTACCGTGTCCGCGATCGTCTCGCGGTACACCACATGCCCCGCTCCAAACGTCACCTCCATGCCAAAGCGCGTCAGAATACGGCTCTTTAAAACCTCAAGCTGTACCTCTCCCATCATCCGAACAAAAATACCGCGCAGCTTCTCATCCCAGACGAGCTGAAGCTGTGGTTCTTCCTCCTCCAAAAGCCGCAGCTTTGGCAGCAAAAGCGCCGCGTCCACTCCCTCCGGCGGAAGAATCCGATAGGTGAGCACCGGCTCTAATACCGGCTGCTCTGACGCTTCTTCCACGCCAAGCCCCTCGCCCGGATATGTCTCATTTAACCCGGTCACCGTACAGATCCGCCCAGCCGTAACCGCATCTGTCGTCTCATACCTCTCGCCCGAATAAATACGGATCTGGTTGACCTTTTCCTCCCAGATTTCCGATTCGCCCCCGCCGCCTGCGCCGCCTCTTTTCACACCGGATAACAACTGCTTTACCGCAAGACTCCCCCCGGTAATCTTCATGTGGGTCAGACGCACTCCCTGCGCATCGCGTGTAATCTTATAAACCTTCGCCCCGAACGCCGCCGGATATTCCGGTTCCCTCGCATAGGCAAAGAATGCCTCCAGAAATTCTGACACACCCTCCATCTTTCGTGCAGAGCCAAAAAAGCAGGGAAACAGCTTTCGTTCTCCGATCAGCGCGGCGATCGTATCATCCGATACCGTCCCGTTTTCCAGATATTCCTCCAGCGCCGTCTCGTCGCACACTGCGGCATTCTCATAAAATGTATCCGTCCCTCTGTCCGAAAAGTCCACGCAGTTTTCCGACAGCACGCGGCGCAGTTGTGCAAACAGCCTTTCTTGATCCGCTCCCGCCTGATCCATCTTGTTCACGAACAAAAATGTCGGAATGCTCAGATGCCGCAGCAGCCGCCACAGCGTCTTTGTGTGTTCCTGCACGCCGTCCGCACCGCTTATGACAAGGATCGCGCAGTCAAGCACCGAAAGCGCGCGCTCCATCTCGGCAGAGAAATCGACGTGCCCCGGCGTGTCCAGAAGCGTCAGCACACCGCCCGGCAGCTTTAACACTGCCTGACTGGAAAAAATCGTAATGCCGCGCGCACGTTCCATCTCGTCCGTGTCAAGAAATGCGTCGCCGTTGTCCACGCGTCCCGCCTTTCGGATGTTGCCGCTGACGTAGAGCATTGCCTCCGAGAGCGTCGTCTTTCCGGCGTCGACATGAGCAAGCACCGCGGTGGTGATATATTTAAACGGCTGCTGCGCCGCGGCAGCATTTTTCTTTGACATAAGAGTGGCTCGCAGAGCGTTCCGCTCGTTGTTTTCAGACGTATTTTCCATAAAGCTTCCCCTAGACCATCAATCTGCGATAGCGATTGATGCACGCAAAAATCTCCTGACGTCTCGGCGCCGCAAGATTGCATGGAACATAGCTGCTCTCACAGACTGCTGCCAGTCCGCGCTCATCCAGCACGCGAAGCAGCTCATCCACGCACGCAGTCAGCGTGCGTTTCCCGTCAAACACATGAAGCTGCGCATATTTTAAGAGATAGGCAAGCGCCGCAAGCTGCTCGCTGTCGGCAAGCTGCTCCACATAGCGCACGTCTATGGTGTCGCGGTTAATGGAAATCCCATCGCACCCCATCGTCTTTAGCTTCATGCGGGCGTCCTCCTTCCACGCACGATCCGCACGGATGCGGCGCACAAAGGACGGCTTTCTCTGCGGGGGCAGGGACGTCTCCGGCATCGGATAGCGCTTTGCCTCCTCCTTTGCAAACGCAGTGATCTCCACAGGCTCGTACTGGTTCATCTGAATGATGCAGTCCGCCTTATGGAAATACGAACCCGAGCTTCCGGCAACGAGAATCGTCGAAACGCCGTATTCCTCATACAATTCACGAATGCGGTCGATAAACGGCGTGATCGGCTCATCCTCCCGATTGACCACACGCTGCATCAGCTCATCCCGGATCATAAAATTCGTCGCACTTGTATCCTCATCGATCAAAAACGTCGTTGTACCCGCCTCCATTGCCTCCACAACATTTGCTGCCTGCGAGGTGCTTCCGCTCGCATCCTCCGTAGAAAATTCCTTTGTATCCTTCTTATTTGGAAGATTGCTGATGAACATGGAAATATCTACCTTCCGAATGCTCCTGCCGTCCTCCGCGCGAATCTTTACCGCCGTATCGTCCGTGATGACATATTCCCTGCCGTCCCCTGCGATATGGTTATAAACGCCCAGCTCCAGCGCCTTAAGAAGTGTGGATTTCCCATGATAGCCGCCGCCCACGATCAGCGTGACTCCCTGACGGATACCCATACCAAAAATCTCGCCATAATGTGGCAGCGTAAAGGAAACCTCAAGCTCCTTTGGCGAGCGAAACTTCACGGCATCCTTCATCGGACGTCCCGACACGCCGGATTCCCGCGGCAGGATCGAGCCGTTTGCGACAAACGCACATAAGCCCCGCTCCTTTAAATGCTCTCTGATATACTGCGCATCCTCGGCAATATCCGCCGCCTTTGCCACCTCCGCTTCATCCAATGCCGCATAAAACAGCGTTCTTTTCACACAGCCCGGCAAAAACTGGAACAGGATCTTCTCCAGCTCACGCGCGTTGACCGTACGCCCGTTTGCCGGAAATCCAATCTCAAGGCGCAATATAATATCACCGTTCTTTTCATTCATCTCACATGCCGTGCGCAAAAGCACCTCCTGCCCCGGACGGCTGACCGCCATAAGCCCGCTTTTTCCCGATCCCTTCGCCTGAAAAGACACCTTCTCAAGCTCTTTTCCAAAACGGCGCAGCAGATAATCGCAGACGGCGATACGTCTGCATTTCTTCTGATAGTGTGCGGGCGGAAACTTTGCCGCGCCGCCCTTTACATGAACACTGACCTTTGACGGCGATGCAAACGGGTCTCCCTGCACATGGTCGATCGAGAGCACATAGCTGCCGAAATCATAGCTGCCCTTCGTGTCCTTATAAGCCGGGTATCCTCTGTGATCGATTTTTTGTAATAAGCTTCTAAGCTCTGTCTGTGACTGCATAAATTCCCTCCTCAAATATTATTGTTCATCCCGCGCCAGCTCCGACAAAAGCTCCGCTCTGCGCGTTCCCGCCAAAAGCTCGCTGCTGTAAGCTTTATATCGCTCACAGGCGTGTGCGGATAAAAACAGTGCCGCATCGCCGTTCATGGTCAGCTCCGTCACGAACACGACAAGCTCCTGTCCGTGCTCAAACGCCTGCTCCATGAAATCAAATGCGTGCTCGAGGGCCTGCGCCGTCTCCTCCTCAAGCGATGCAAGCGCCTCCTTCTGCTGCTCAAAGCCTGCCGCTGCCTGTGTGAAGCATTCCTTTGCATCACCGCCCTTTGGCGCATGATCCTTAAGCCGTACAAGCAGGCTCTTTTGCAGGGACTGCTCCTCTCTCGTATAGCCCCCGTTTGCCATCACGCGCGCAACTGTCTCCTCCCGCTCTTTGACCATCCGCTCATAGAGATCCTTTGGCTGCTCCTGCGTCATCTGTGCCCGGTACTCCTTTAAAAATGCAAACCATGCATCCGTCAGCTCACGCGCGGCTGCCGTCCTGTGAAACATCGCGCACAGTCCGTCCAGCAGCAGATTCGTCACAGCGATCCGTTCGTCAAACGCCGCCCGATAAATGCGCGCAAACACTGCCGGTTTCGTTTTGCCGGAGAGGATCTCAGGGATTCCATAATCATCCTGATATTTCCGGTACAGATCAAAATATGCCGCCGCATCCTCTGCAATATCGGGGTGATGCAAAAACTCCGCCACAATTCCCTCGTCTACGGGCAGCCCCATTTCCTCATAAACGCTCATCAGATTTGACAAATCCTCCCAGCCGCGTGCCGTGACAAAACGCATACCGTCCACGTCCGCCTCAATGCGGTAGAAATTATTTGACCGAAGCTCCAGATAGCTTAAAATCGCTCCGTGTACCTGTCTTGCCCTCGCGTACTCCTTCCATACCTTAAAGTCTGCCTCGACCGTCAGATAGCGCACGCGGTCTAAAGTTACCATATCAAAATCTCGCACCGACTTATTGTACTCCGGCGGGTTTCCCGCCGCCACGATCAGCCAGCCCTTTGGCACCGCCTGATTTCCGAATGTCTTGCACTGCAGAAACTGGAGCATCGTCGGTGCCAGCGTCTCCGACACACAGTTGATCTCATCAATAAATAAAATCCCCTCCCGCTGTCCGCTGTCTTTGATCCTGCGGTATACGCTCGCAATGATCTCGCTCATCGTATACTCCGTGACAGAGTATGTCTTGCCGTCAAACTCCTCCTCGCGGATAAACGGAAGTCCGACTGCGCTCTGCCTTGTGTGATGTGTGATCGTGTATGACACAAGCCCCACCTGAAGCTCCCTTGCGATCTGTTCCATAATCTGCGTCTTTCCGACGCCCGGCGGTCCCATCAAAAGTATCGGCCGCTGTCTGATCGCCGGGATCTTATATTCTCCGTGCGCGTCCTTGGCAAGATATGCCTGCACCGTATGTTTAATTTCATTTTTTGCCTGCTTGATATTCATTCCTTTTTCTTTCCTCTTTCTTCCTTCACCGTAAATTCCTCCGGCTCCAGCCGAAGCCTCATTGCCCACGGCGGCACTGCCGCCTCCTCATAATCCTCCAAAAATAAAAATGCCGTCTCATACTCCGGGCGTTTTTTCGGATAAACGCCCTTTCCATCCGTAAAATACAAAAGCCCCCGCAAATGGCTTAATTCTCCATGCTCCCGCAGCTCATTCACATATAAAAATGCTGGGCGAAAATCAGTGCCCCCGCCTCCGATCAACTGAAATTCCTGCAAAAATTGCTCTAATTCACGTTCCCCGGTCAGCGTCACATCACTGCGCACCCGATCATCACACTGTAAAATGCGTATCACGGAATCCGAAAAAAAGCTGTCGCTCTGTTTTAAAATATCGACGGTCTCCCGCAAAAACTGCTCCACAAGACTGCCGCTTGTCGAATAGCTCGTATCGATCACGATCACAAACTCTCGGATTTTCTTTGTCTCACGGCTCTCCACCGGCTCAATCAGCGGCAGATTTCCGTAAACCTTCAATCCATAGGTATAATAATTCAGATCAAACTCATCGGGATCGCAGTGAAGCTCCTCCCTTAACACCGCAAACCTCCGCAAAAAGTCACGATAGCTGCGTCTGCCGCGCTCTGCGGCAAGCTGCGCGGAAAGAAGCTCCTCTCCCTCTTTTGTCTCGTCTCCCCTGCGCTGCTGCTCCATACTCGTCTGTCTTGCGATCTTCTTCCATTTCTTTTGATTTTCCGCTGCCGCCTGCTGCGCCGCACCGCCCTCCCTTTGCCTCGGCCAGTATCTGTGATCATCCGTATAAAACTCCTGCTCCAGCAAAAGAAGCTGCTCCATACCGTCCTCCTGCGTCTCCATCTCCTTTAGCATCCGATAGATGACTGCGGCTGAGACCGCCCCCTCTTTTGCCTGAAGCTTCGCGTAAAGCTCTTTTCGCGTGAAGCTTAAAATACGTCTCGTGCACTGCTTGTCCATCCCGTCAATCACATACTCAACGGCAATGTCGCAGGCAAGCTGCCACAGACGCGGCGGACGGCTTCCGCCAATCCACAGATGGGAAAAGAGACAATGAAGCACGGTGTGTAAATATACGCGGTTTAGAAAAAACGCATTCTGCCGAAATACCCGCAGCACCTGTTCCGATGAAAAACAAAGATATGCTCCGTCTGTTGCAAACGTCTGCACCGTGTCGTCCGCCTTTGGCACAAGCTGCGAAAGTGCAATCTCCAAAAAACGCAGCTCCAGATAAATCTCGTTGCGTGTATGCTCCAAAATCTTCTCAGACATTTCCGTTTCCCACTCTGTCTGTGTCTTTATATGCGCCATCGCGCCCTCCTTTCTTCTCATTCAAACGCGTCAAAGCTATAGCGCTCCTCGATCGTCTTTTCTTTAAAAAACTGCTCCTTCATACGCAAAAATGACGCCGCGCCCTTTGCCCAGTCCTCCTCCGCAGCCAGACGGATGCAGTCATCTAGCTGCGCGGCTGTAAGAAGCCTTTGTTCACACAAAAATAAAACAGTTTCCTCATCTCTGCCGCAAACAGCCGCGGCGCAGACACTGCCTGCGTGCTCTTTGATATAGCTCTCATACATCTGTCTTTTTTCTCCTGTCAGTCCCACAGGATAACAAAGACGGTTTAAGGCAAGGCGGTTTAGCGTCGTCTCACGCTCCTCGGCGCATGCCTTTTGGAAAATACTGTCATAAAGCGCAAAATCAATCTCTCCCGCCCGTACACACTGTCTGGCGCGGAAGCCCTCTCCCTCAATATTTCTGCCAAATACATGTGCCGGTGCGATTTCATCATAGCTTTCATAGTATTCGGGAAAAAGCAGACGCGCGTGCTCCGTACCTTTTTTCAGAAAGCTTACCTCTATGTCTAAGGACAACTGCGCCAGCATCTGGCGCACGCCCTCCATCTGAAAATCTCCCGTCTCCACGGTCAATGTATGCAGCCGGTGACAATTCATAAACGCATCGCCGCCGACCTCGCAGAGGCTGCCGTATAAAGACAGCCGTTCCAAGCGTGTACACTGATAAAAAGCATAGCTGCCGATGCGCCGGATCGTCTTTGGCAAATGCACGGACTCTACCGCATCGCCGGCAAGCGCGCGTAAGTGCGCTTTTTCTGTTGTCTTTTCGCTGCGTTCCCTTCCACGCCCCGCAAAGCAATATGCGCCGATCTCCGTTACCGGCATCCCTTCTATCTGTTCGGGAACGAAAGCCTGCGACGTCTGCCCGTACATTCCAAGCAAACGCGCGCCTCCCGTGCCGTCCGGTTCCCATAGATACTCATCACTGATTCTTATCTGTTCCTTTGTCTTACTTTCCATGCCTCCCAGTGTAACATTACAGACGCTATTTTGCAATGAAAACACTTTACTGCTGCCTAAATCTGGGTCATTCCGCCGAGCAAAATTCCCTTATTCGCCTCGTAAATCTGATCAAACTGCGATTCTGGAAGCGGGTTTTCGCCAAGCCCCGCCTCTATCGTATAGCCCGGTCTGTCGTATTCTTGAATAAACCAGTCCTTGTAGCCAGCATAGCCGGACGCCGAAGGCGTCTCCTCCACGGTATATCCGCTGACACTGCCAAAATACTGTGCGATCTCATAAGATCGCGCCGGCTCATAATCTAAGTACTTCCAGTAAATTACCTCTCCCTGCGTGTGGTAGGCAAGAATCAACGAAAAATCATGCGCCCTTGTAAAGTCGTAAACAGCCCGGCTCTCCGGCGCTGTAAGCGGCGCGCTGCCGACATAGTCGCGCGGCGCCGGAGCGGTATAGCCCTGTGCCGTCTTTATCATCTTTGCCTGCTCCCACCCTGCCGGAAATTGAAGATTCAAATCGACACCGTCAATATTTGCCTTCCAGCCATTCGGAAACGGAATTTGCGGATATGCCGCTGCGATCGTTCGTGCCTGCTCATAGTAGCTGCCGCTTCTTAACAAGCCGTTCACTAAATCGACGCCGTCGGGATTTACCATCGGCACCAGATAAAGCCGATACGAAGCAAACAGCTCCTTTGCCGAAACCCCGTACAAATCGCGCCCCTGCGCATAAGCCCTCGCATACTCCCTTGCAAATCTCAACAAAATTCCGGTTGTGATATTCTCATTCGCGTGAAAAGAAGCATTGTAAAAAACCTGTGTGCTTCCCGTACCGATCACGATATAAGGAATCGGTCTGCCCATCACGCTTTTTCCAATGCTCCCGGTCTCAAGAAACGGATAGCTCCTTTTTAGCTCCTCAATTTCATAGCGGCTTGTCAATGAATTATATAGCATCTGCGTCCTCATTGCATCCTTGTTGTTCTATTGTATGCAACATCAGGGCGCGCGTCACTCTCCGCTGCTTTTTCTTCCTTCCTGCTGATACTGCTTTTGAATAAACGGAAATAAAAGCTTCTGATTCTCCGGCTTTTGCATATTTTCACGCGTGACCGCCACCGAACCGGAATCAATATGCGCCTGATACGGCTCACCCCTTGCGATCGCCGCCGCCTGCTCGACCGCCAGATACCCCATGTTAAACGATTTTTGAATGACGATCCCGTCCAAGATCCCTTCCTCCAAAAACTGCACCTGCTCCACGGAATTATCAAAGCCGATCATTGTAATCTCCTCGCCTTTGCCCATGCGCTTTACTGCTCTCGCTGCCCCGACCGCGGCATATTCATTTGTGCCGATGATCAGTCCGATTCCCGGATGTGCGGCAAGTATCTCCTCCGTCAGCTCCTCCGCCCTGCCGTAATCAGAATCACAATAAACAATTTCTGCAATCTGTCCTCCCTGATCGCCGAGCGCATACCTGATTCCCTCCATGCGCTCCATCGCCGTCGTGGAATTTTTGATATGACTGACGATCGCGATCTGCGTGTCCGCAGTCATTTTCTCCTTCGCCAGCTCCCCCATCCGAACGCCCGCGATGAAATTATCCGTTGCAACCATACAATCGCCAAGCTCCTCTTTTACGCCGGAATCTACAAGCACCAGAGGAATTTTGCTCTCCCCCACCAGACGTGCCGCCGCCAGATTTTCTTCATAATCGCAGGGCGAGAGCAAAATCGCATCCGGCTGCTGCTCGATTGCCCACAGGATCAATGCATTTTGTCCCTCATAATCCTGCTCGGATTTTGGCGCGGCAATCGTCAATCTGATATTTTTCTCATCCGCTGCCAGACGCGCGCCCGCAAGCAGGGTGCTCCAAAACTGATTATCCTCATCCTCCACCTTTGGTATGTAAATGATCGAAAGCTCCCTGTTTCGCTCCTGCATATAACGGTCATAACCAAGCAGCAGGATACCTACGATCAGCAGCGCACCTGCGCATACGACGCTCCTATGCCTCCTACTCATTTTTTTCGCTCTCCCGGAATCCGCAGCGTTACCCTTGTTCCCTTCCCCACAGCACTCTCATAGGACAAGCCGTAATCGCTCCCATAATAAAGCTTCAGACGGCGCTGCACATTGTAAACGCCAACACCGTTTGAATTGTAATTGACCTTATGCTCGTCAAAAATATGACACAGCGTGTCCGCATCCATTCCGACCCCGTCGTCTGTCAGCGTAATCTCCAGCCCATCCCCGATCGTCCGCGCGCCGATCCATATCGTTCCCATCCCTTCCTTATAACGGATGCCGTGATAGATCGCGTTTTCGGCAAGCGGCTGGAGCACCAGCTTGACGATACTGAAATTCTCCAAACCCTCCTCCAGCGCGATCTCAAAATTCAGCTTATCCAGATACCGCATTTTCTGGATCATGAGGTAGCTTTTTACATGCTCGATCTCAGACGAAAGAGGGACGATCTCCTGCTTATTGTTAAAGCTCTGTCTCATCAACTGCGCGAGGGAGGATGTCATCTTAACAACCTGTGCATTCTCCCCGCTCTCCGCCATCCAGATAATAGAATCAAGCGTATTATAGAGAAAATGGGGATTGATCTGCGACTGTAAGGCACGCAATTCGATCTTTCGCTTTTCCCGCTGCTCTGCCACATTCTGCTCCATTAATTCCTCAATCTTCTCCGTCATCAGATTAAAGCTGTTTCCAAGACTTCCGATCTCATTTTGCTCCGACACCTCCACATTTGCGCCGGCAAAATTTCCACGCTCCACCTCGCGCATCGACTCCCGCAGCCGCAGGATCGGCAGCGTGATCCTCTGTGCCAAAAGCTTGGAAAAAATAACCGCAGCCCCGATCAAAACAGCCGCCGTCAGAATAAAGATATAGGTGATCTGCGTGCGCATTTTTGTCATCTCATCCAGATAAGAAACGCCAACCACCGTCCAGCCCGTCTTTTTTGAGTGCGACATCGTATAAAGAGATTTCTCCTCTGTGATGAAATAGCCGTCTTTGCAGGCAAGCACCTCACAGATCCGCTCCTCCATCAGTCCGCTGTATAACAGTTGCTGCTTGGGATGATAAATGATATTGCCGTTTTCATCCAAAATAAAAACATACCCGTGCTCCCCCGTCGCATTTTTCTCACAAAGATCGCTGATCGTATCATAATTTAAGTCAATAAAAAACAAGCCCTGCCGCTCATTCGTATATGGATTGCGGATAACCCTGCTTAATGTGATCACCCAGCGGTAATCATTCAGAACCAGATTCTGCACATGAGAGGCGGATAAAGACATACCGTCCGCAGACTGTCTCGTCTGCCTGATCCACTCCAATTCCTCCAGCTTAATATTCGGATTGATCTGATCCGTACCGTCGTTAAAAATGTAGGCCTCATCCTCATATAAAATACCGATATTGGCAATATCGCCTCTTGCTTTCATAACCGTTAGGAACTGATCCGTAATCCTCGTTTGAAGGCTTTCCCTGTCAATATCATAGACCGGAGAATAATTGGAATTTCCCAGTATCTTCTCACGCTCCTCCCCCTCATACAGCCCATAAAACAGATAACGCGGAACATCCTCATCCTCCGAGACGAGAATGGAGATATTTTCCATGTATTCAATATAGGAATCAATCTGGTCGTTGATCATCTGGTTCATCTGCTGTCCGTGGTAAATAGAATTCCAAATGACTGCGCGGCTTGTGGAGGAGAGCGATACAAGTAAAAAGGCGAGCACCGCGCTGATGACCAAAGCCAAAAATGCGTAGGTCATCGTCTTTTTTATGCTGACGGACGAAAAAAACCTACGACCTCTCATGATCCCTCCCCCACTCCGTCGGCGATTTTCCGGTTGCCTTTTTAAACGCCACGCTAAAGTAATGTGGGTCTGCAAATCCCACACGCTCGGCGATCTCATAATTTTTCAGGTTCGTTGTGCGCAAAAGCTTCTTTGCCTCCTCCATGCGTATTCTGCTAAGCGCCTCCACAAATGTCTCTCCGTACTGCTGCTTGAAATTTGCCGAAAACCTTGTCACACTGACGCCAAAATGCTGACAGACCTCCGTTAGCGTAAGCTCCGGTCTGCCGTAATTTAAAAGCAGATATTCCATCGCAAGCATCACAGTCCGGCTGCGCGCTCCATCGTCTCCGGCGCTGTTCTCCCACAAAATCAAATCCTCATCCGCCGTATGGCAATGTCTGAAATGCTCCATTGCCCTCCGACAGGAAGCGCTGATCTCCTCAAGCGATGAGACACAGATTCCAACGGAAATGACAAACTCCACCTGCATGGTGGTCCGCAGCGTAGCGCTGATGCCGGATAAGCATGCCCGCACCTCTCTTGTAAACTCCTCTCCGCCAAAGCCCTTGTTGCAAAAGCAGATAAAAATATCGCATTCATAGCCAAGTCCCGCCCAGCCGAGTCCCTGCTTGTGCACGAGCTCCTGTACGATATTGTACGCCACAAACTGAAACAGTGCGCTTTGTCTGCCGCTCTCATTCAACCTAAGAATGACCGGATAAAAGCTTGTCCCGGAAAGCTCGATGCCGCACTCCTCCAGCTCCTTAATACATTCCTGCGCCGGGCTGCTGCCGCAAAACAGCTTTTGCAGCGCCTGTGAATAAAGATAAATCTTATTTTTATGAAGGGTACGGCTAAGCTTCCTGCTGTTTTCCCTCGCCCTTTGCTCCTCATCCATTTTCATTTTCTGTTTTATCAAAAGCTTCGACAAATCCTCTGCCGTCACCGGCTTTAACAGGTATTCCTCCACCTGATAATGAATTGCCTTCTGCGCATATTCAAAATCATCAAAGCCGCTGAAAATAATCACCTTCACCTGCGGCATATTTTTGTAAATATATTCGCTTAACGCAATGCCGTCCATATACGGCATACAGATGTCTGTCAAGACAACGTCCACGGCATTTTGCTCCAAAAACTCCTTTGCCGCCCTTCCGTGCTCAAACTTCCCCGCAAGCTCGTAACCGATACTCTCCCAGTCCATTTTTTTGCAGATCCGCTCCCGGATCAGCGGCTCGTCATCCACCACGATCACCCGATACATCCTATACTCCCAATCCCCTCTCCCCGCTTTCAGCGGTCTGTTCCTTCCGCTAAAAACAGTACAGGCTTCCGCGATTCCGGAATCAGTCCAAAACCACGGAAGCCTCTCTTTAATTATTATACAACATTAGTTCAAAACTTTCCATCACACATTTTCTTGCTTCCTGCAGATCCTTTAATTCGCCGTCGCGGATCATCTGCGCGAGCAGATTGCCGATCGCCGTCGCCTCGGTAGGTCCTGCGGAAACCTTACACTGCGCATATTTTGCAGTCAGCTCATTTAAGTAATCTGCCTGTGAGCCTCCTCCGATAATATAAATACGGTCGAAGGTATTTCCCGTCAGCTTTTCAATCCTCTGCTTTGTATCAGCATAGCACTTCGCCAGACTGTTGTAAATGACAGACGCAATCTCCGGCAGCGTCACCGGCACCTGCTGTCTTGTATTCCTGCAGTAATCCTGCACTGCTGTGACCATACTTTCCGGTGAGAGAAAACATGCATCGTCACAGTCTACGATGGACGCAATTTTTATCTCCGACGCTTCCTTACAGATCTGCCCGTAAGATTTTCCCTCGCCGATCTCCTTTCGTACCGACTGGATCATCCAAAGCCCCATGATGTTTTTCAGATAACGGTAACGGAAGTCATAACCGCCCTCATTTGTAAACCCGCCGTCCATGCTCTCGCCGCTGTTGCTGCTCTCCCTGCTCTCACAGCCCATCAGAGACCATGTGCCGGAGCTTATGTAGAGCGCCGTATCAGACAGGCTCGGAACCGCCATAACGGCAGACGCCGTATCATGGGAGGCAATGAGCGTGACCTCACAGGAAAATCCTACCTCGTCTGCGACCGCCTCTGACAACGGCTCCGAAACGCTTCCCGGTCTCTCGACCGGAAGAAAAATCTCCCTCGGCAATCCGAGCCGCTCAATCAGCTCATAATCCCAGTTCCCCGTCTCAAGAGAAAGCAACTGGCTTGTCGATGCGATCGTGTATTCCTGATGCAGCTTCCCAGTCAGACAGTAGTTAAAATAATCGGGTGTCATCAGCAGCGCCTTTGCTTTTGCCAACTGCTTGGGGTGCTCCTCCTTGAATGCCAGCAACTGATTTAAGGTATTGTAAAGCTGGAACTGAATGCCGGTACGCGCATAAAGCTCCCTTTGACTGATCACCGCATCCAGCTTCTCCCTGACATGATCCGTTCTGTGGTCGCGATAGCCGACAGAATCTCCAAGCTGTGCTCCGTTTTCATCTAAGAGCACAAAATCAACGCCCCATGTATCAATTCCCACACTTTTTGGAATTTTTCCCAATTCCTTACACCGCTTCATTCCATTTTTGATTTCCGCGACAAGATAGGAATGATCCCAGCAGAGATGACCGTCCTTCTCCTGCATCCCGTTTTCAAAACGGTACACCTCCTCCAGATGCAGCTTTCCATTTTCTAAGGTTCCCAGAATATGTCTGCCGCTCGAAGCTCCAATATCTACCGCCAAATAATACGATGCCATACGCTCCCCCTTTACACAACGCCCTTTTGCAGGCTGATATTGGCATAAAGCGCCGTCTCTCCGGTTGCGATGATCGCATAAGCGGTTTTCGCCTCCTCATAAAAGGCAAAGCGCTCAATATTTCCAACCGCCGCCGCACCTCTTGCGTCATGCTTTGCGATAATCTCCTTGTATGTATCCCATATGGGCGTCTCAACCGTATCGCCCTTCATGACCTCCATCAGATTCACTGGCTTCTCTGCATAGGTGTCTAACGGAAAGACTGTAAGAATCGCATCCAAAAGCTCCGGCACGCCATGTCCGTCGCAGCGGATGACGATCGCGTCTTTTCCCATAGACTCCGCCGGAAAATTTCCGTCCGCAATAATGATCCTGTCACTGTGTCCCATCTCACAGAGCACCTTTAGCAGCTCCGGAGAAAGGATTGGTGGTATTCCCTTCAGCATGCCATATCCCTCCTGCTATTTATATAACGGGCCGTAAGCGGCACAGGCTCTGTAATCCTGTCCTTCCTTATCCATGCCAAACGCGTTCCATGCCGCCGGACGGAAAATATCTTCTTCCGGTACATTGTGCATCGCCACCGGAATGCGCAGCATCGAGCACATCGTGATCAAATCCGCACCGATATGACCGTAGCTGATCGCGCCATGGTTTGCGCCCCAGTTGTTCATCACATCATAAGCCGACTTAAATGCGCCCTCTCCGGTTACTCTCGGCGCAAACCATGTACACGGCCATGTATAGTCTGTCACCTTCCAAAGCTTATGGGAAACCTCCTGGGGAAGCGCAACGGTCCAGCCCTCGCAAATCTGCAGCATCGGTCCTAAGCCTTTTACAAGATTTAATCGGATCATCGTCGCCGGCATCTCGCCCGTTGTCTCCCATCTGGAGGAAAAGCCGCCGCCGCGGAAATATCCGTTATCTGCCGCGCACCATTCCGTCGCTTGCAGGATTGCCTTCTGATCCTCCTCGGTCACCTCATACCACGGCTTCATCACCGAATTGCCGTTTTCATCCTTTGCCGCACCGTTTCCATCCAGACATGCCGCACCGGAATTGATCAGATGGATAAATCCGTCTGCTTCCTTTGCCACGCCCGTAAGCTCATAGCCTGCCACTCGCTTTACCGCCGCAGGACTCCAATAGGTACGCACATCCGCAAAAATCTGCGCGCGGTGTGTCAAAAGCTTCATAAACATCATGCCAAGTCCGTTCAGCACATCATTCTCGGTTGCCAGAATATACGGCTCACGCGCGCCGTTCCAGTCAAACGTTGTATTTAACAGCGCCTCTGGATAGTCGCAGTTCGGATAAAAATCTGTCCACTGTCTCTGTCCCTGGAATCCTGCTGCCAGCGCATTGTGACCCAGCCGCTCCTCCTTGCAGTTGTCGGGAAGATTCGGGTTGCCGTTCATCAGGTCTTTGATGATGCACATCATCTTAACAACAAACTCCCAATCCTTTTCCTTCTCCTCCGGCGACTTTCTCACCTCATCCGGGTTCTTGTCAAAGCCTTCCTTGCAGTGCTCCTTCGTCCATGCAAGCGCCCTCTCGTATTCCTTCTGATCGTAAATATTCTCAGACATTCTGCGAATGATCTCTACCTCATCGACAGACTCCACACGCATTCCAAGATACTCCTCGATAAAATCAGTGCTGATGATAGAGCCGCCGATTCCCATGCAGATCGAACCAATCTGCAGATAGGATTTTCCGCGCATCGTAGCAACCGCCACAGCGGCACGTCCGAAGCGAAGCAGCTTCTCCACAACATCCTTCGGAATCTCCTTCTCATCTGCCGGAAGCACGTCATGTCCGTAAATGCCGAAGGCGGGCAGTCCCTTCTGGGCATGCGTCGCAAGCACGGACGCAAGATAAACAGCACCCGGTCTCTCCGTGCCGTTAAAACCCCACACGCCTTTGATCGTCTTTGTGTCCATATCCATGGTTTCCGAGCCGTAGCACCAGCACGGTGTTACGGTCAGCGTGATGTCTACGCCTTCTTTTTTAAATTTATCCGCACAGGCAGCGGACTCTGCCACGCGGCTGATTGTCGTGTCGGCGATCACGACCTTTACCGGCTCTCCGTTGGAATATTTCAAATTCTTCTCAAACAGCTCCTTTGCCGCAAGCGCCATGCCCATCGTCTGCTCCTCAAGACTTGCACGAACGTCAAGATAACCCCTTCTTCCGTCAATCGTCGGACGGATTCCGATTACCGGATAATCCCCAATCAATCTGCTTTTTGCCATTTTAAAGCCCTCCTTACAAACGTTTCTAAACAACGAGCGGCACGCTTCGCGGGTCACTCTTATGTCAATAAAATTTTTGTTACTTTTATTATACGTTTGCCGTCCCCCGATTTCTTGTGTTATAATTACAAAAAATCGTACAATATTCACTTTTATTTTAGGAATGGGAGTTTTATGAAGTATCTGGAATATCAGGAAAGAAGAAAACAGGGGACATTTGATTTTCCGATTGCCGTCTACCATGTGGATGAGAGACATCCTCGCTACCAGATGGTTTATCATTGGCATTTTGAATGTGAACTGCTCCGTATTATCAGCGGTCACTTTCTGCTCACGATCAACAATCAGCTCTATCGTCTCTCTGCCGGAGACATTATCTTTATTCAGGACGGGATGCTCCACGGCGGAATGCCGCAGGGTTGCGTCTATGAAAGTCTTGTATTTGATATGAAGCTTTTATTAAAGGATAATCACATCTGCAGACAGCAGGTAGAAGCGATCATGAGCCATGAGCTGCTTATCTACCAGCAGCTTCCGGGAGACGATCTGTTCCTGCGCCAGACTACGGACACCTTATTTCAGGCGATGTACGCCAAATACGCAGGCTATGAATTTATCGTGCAGGGCTCGTTATATCTGCTGATCGGCTTTATTTTGGAGCACAAGCTCTATTCCCTCCGTACAAAAGAAAAGGAACAGGTCTCCTATCGCCTGAAGCAATTAAAACAGGTCCTGCGCTACATCGAGGAGCACTATGCGGAGGAAATCACGCTTGAGACGCTCGCCTCGCTTGCCGGAATGAATCCGAAATATTTTTGCCGCTTTTTTCGGCAGATCACCCAGCGCACACCGATCGACTATCTGAATTATTACCGGATCGAATGTGCAAGAGAGCAACTCTCCACAACCGATACGACGATCACGGAGGTTGCTCTCAACTGCGGCTTCAACGACATCAGCTACTTTATTAAAATTTTTAAAAAATATATGGGCATTACTCCAAAGCAGTATGTTCTGCAAAAATACTGACGCACTTTTTCATTGATCGGCGCCGTCACTCCGTCTCCTCTCCATAGAGACAGGTGATATTCTTTTCCGCAAAATATGACATCCACGCATCGGATGGCTTAAGATCCGTGACAATCAGGTCAATGTCTGAAATATCGCAGATCTGGGAGAATGCCACCTTGTCAAACTTGGTGTGATCGACAGCCAGAATCCTCTGTGCTGCGGAACGCAGCATCGTCTGTTTGACCTGCGAAAACAACTCGTTTGCATCCGTGACGCCTTTGTCCATAGCAATTCCCTTGCAGGAGAAGATCGCCTTATCGGCATGAAACGAGGCAATCCCCTGCATAGCCCGTGCCCCCACAAGCGCAAGGTAATTTTCTTTCAGCGTTCCCCCGGTGGAAATGACCTCCCAGCCGTTTACATCGGTTAGCTCCACAAGCACCTCTATGGAATTGGTAATGATCGTCAGGCGTTTCCTGTCCTTAAGCATCTTCACGATTGACACCGCCGTGGTGCTTGGGTCTAAAATTATGTGATCCCCGTCATGTACCAGACCGCCGATCAGCTCCGCGATCTTTTGCTTGCCCTTCATATTTTTCTTTTTCCGGATATTAAAGGGCATATCAAAGCTGTTGCTCTCATTTAAGACTGCGCCGCCGTAGCTTTTTACCGCAAAGCCTTCCTTTTCCAGCTTATCAAGGTCTCTGCGGATTGTCTCCTCCGATACGCCGAATCGTTCGCCAAGCTCTGAGACGATCACTTTTTTCTCATCCTGAAGCTTCTCTAAAATCAAATTTCTTCTCTCTGCCGCCAGCATTCGCTTACCTCCGGTTTTTCAGTTTCCAAAGCTTTATCATAAGAGCACGCTTAAGGGGCTGCGATCACCAGTGTCAGAAGTCCCGCAGGAAACATCTGTATGCGCTAAATAATCGTCCGGCAGATCTGCGGATCGGGATGCGCAATGACCGAGGAATCTAAAAACATCCCGCTCTCACCCGCCGCCGCTTTTGCTTTGGCGATCGCCGCCTCACAGGCTGCAACCTCGCCGGTCAGCATCACATAAGATTTTCCGCACATCCCCTTTGCAATGCGAAGCTCGATCAGTTCCACGATCGCAGTCTTTGCCGCAATATCTGCAGCAACGATCAAAGAAGCCGCATCATAGGTCTCCAAGATTCCAAGCGCGCTCATTTTTTCGACATGGCTCGTTCCGTAGATTGCCGGAAATATAGATTCGTCAGGATTTCCCAGCACAAAGCTGCCGATCATCTCCTCCGGTCTTGTGTGCTTCGCACGCTCCACCGCCGCGTTGACTGCGCTCAAATCTCCCGCAATCAGCGCGATATATTTGCCCGGACAAACGGTCTGCGCTTCTAAAATCTCAACATCCGCTGTCTTTACCATCTGGTCTGCCGCCAATACTCCCGCCGATACTGTTTTATATTCTATCATGCCTATTGCCTTTTGCATAGCTATTCCTCACTTCCCGGATGATTTTTGTCTGCAGTCACCACAATATACTGCGGCGTTACCTCTCTCACTGTCCCGTCGATCGACGCATGAACGGCAGCCGAGAGTCCGTCTGCCGCCGCTGCGACCGGTGTGCCGCACGTCACCCGGTCACCTGCCGAAACGACCGGTACTGCAGGAGCTCCGATATGCTGCGACAGTAAAAGCTTTACCTCTGTGCATTCCTTCCTCGTATCGGAAAGCGGCGCGTCCTTATCATATGCTGACACGCCAAGTCTTGCCGCAAGACGCTCCTCCGGCACTCTGCGGTAAGCTCTGGACGCCTTAACAGCGGAGGCCTCCACCACAGGCGGATTTACGCCCGCCTTGCGAAGTTCTGTCTTATACTCCGTGATCATCGTGCGCGGAGAAAGTCCCTGCGGACAGCTATACAGCTCGCATAACCCGCACGAGCAGCAGAACATCGTATCTAAAAACGGTTCTAGTCCGCGAAAATCACGATTTGCGGCTGACCGCATGAATAGATGAGGCGTGATCGGATGTCCCAGCGCGTTTCTAGGACACAGGTCCGTGCAGACCTCACACTGACAGCAGGCAGACGCCGCCCGTCCTACGGAAATCGCAAAACGGCTTTTTTTCTGCAGCACCAGCGGATGCTCCTTTGGCAGGAGCAGAATCGCATTTGTCGTTTTAGTCACTGTCCCGCTCTCCGTCCCGAAATTTCCCATCATCGGACCGCCGAGCATATAAACAGGCTCCTCTGTCGTGGCTGCGCCCGCCAGCAAAGCCACCTCTCCCAGACGCATCCCGACCGGCACGCGCACCGTCACCGGATGCTCCACCTCGCCGACTACGGTCACATATTTATCCGTCACCGGATGCTTTTCCCACACGGCACGATACACGTTGTAGAGCGTCTCTACGTTAAAAACAGCGACACCGCACTCAATCGGCAGTCCGCCGGGACGCACCACTTTTCCGGTTGCCTCATAGATCAGCACGACCTCATCCCCCATCGGATAAGCGCCGGGCAGCTTGTGAATCCGCATCATGGGATATTCTGCCAACAGCTCCTCTACTGCCTCGATCGTGCTTTTGT
The DNA here is from genome assembly GCA_019421345.1 of Roseburia sp. Classification (GTDB taxonomy): domain Bacteria; phylum Bacillota; class Clostridia; order Lachnospirales; family Lachnospiraceae; genus Roseburia. The sequence continues at coordinate 30,391 of JAHZFL010000002.1, forward strand.
ATTCTTCCTTTATCCCGATAATCGCTTCTTTTGCATGGACTGTCTCTGCAATCAAAGCAAATGCTTTCAAAATCTCACGCGCATGTTCCTTTAATAATTGTCTGTGCAGCTTTAGGAGCGGCTCGCACTCTGCACAATTCATAAGAATAATATCTGCCTGCTCCGTAAATTTTCCATATGTCGGAAAGCCTGCTCCGCCGGCGCCGACAATGCCGCTCTCGCGCGCGATCTTACTTAATTCCGTAATTTCCATATACTTCTACACCAGCTTTCCAATATCATCTATGATGCCGACGATGGCGGCGTCAATCGGCGCCTCTGCCATCCCGCATCCGATGCGCGCAGCGCTTCCCTGTGCCACCAGTACATATTCGCCGATTCCCGCTCCGATATTATCGACGGCGACCAGACGCTTTTTTTCCTCTCCGTTTGTGCCGACCGGCTCAATCACCATAAACTTACTGCCAATCAAATTTTCCTGCTTACGGGTTGAAACGATACTTCCAGTTACCTTCCCTATAATCATTTCTCTCCCTCATTTCCATCCTTCTGTTCTACGCTTTTACAATTACCGCCATATCTCCGCATTTGATGTCGCTGGCATTTGCCTCATCCGTATCAATATGCATCTCCAGCGTAAAGCTTTCATCCACGCGGATCTTTACATGCTCAAACATTGTGCCGCGCTCGTTTTCCACACGCACGCTCACACGATCTCCATCGCTGACGCCGCAGGCTGCGGCATCCTTTGGCGACATATGGATATGCCTTGCCGCAACAATACAGCCTTCCTTACAGTAAACCGCTCCCTTAGGTCCCACGATCGCGATTGGCGCAGATGCCTCAATGTCCCCGGATTCGCGTACCGGAACGCTGATACCAAGCTTTCTGGCATCCGTCGTGCTGATCTCCACCTGTGTTGCGCTGCGGACAGGACCCAATACCCTGACATTCTCGATCGCTCTCAATTTCAGACCGACAATCGTGCAGCATTCATTCGCCGCAAACTGTCCGCCCATCAGCTCCTTCTTTTTTGTTAATTGATAGCCCGCGCCAAAAAGAGTTTCCACATCCTCCTGTGTCAGGTGGATATGTCTGGCGCTCACGCCGACCGGAACCAAAAATCCGTCTCCTCTGTCTCTCTCCTTTTGCATACTTGCAAGTACCATCCGTGTCAGCGCTTCGATTTCATTTCTTTCCAAATTTTTCACCTACCGTTCTCCTTATCAAAAAGAGTTTCGCTTGCGAAACTCTCCGCCTGCGGCGGATCGCAGTTGCGACATGATTCGATTCCGACGCAGTGCGATCCCCCGGAGGGTTCTACTTGATGGGGAACAAAGTTTCCTATCAAGTAACAAAAGTGTGCTTCGCACACGCATTGTATTTTTTGACATAGGCTCACAGAGCAATTTCCCCTATTTCATCAAAAAGCACTGCTGCCCAAAATTCCCGAAAGTTTCAGACGGCAGTGCAAACAACGAGTAGCTCACAGAGAGCTACTCTAATGTCAACAACGAGCAGCTCACAGAGAGCTACTCTGGATGTCAAACAAAGCAATTATTTGATTTTCGGAAGGATCCCCTCCACATCCGTATGCGGTCTTGGAATCACATGCTGCGCTACAAGCTCGCCAAGTCTCTCTGCATTCGCTGCGCCTGCTTCTACGGCTGATTTTACTGCACCGACGTCGCCGCGCACCATGATCGTCACCAGACCGGAACCAATCTTCTCCGTTCCAACCAGTGTCACGTTTGCCGCCTTACACATCGTGTCCGCTGCCTCGATCGCTGCCGTAAGTCCTCTTGTTTCCACCATTCCTAATGCTTCCTGTGCCATAATGCTTCCCCCTTATTTTTTGTGGTCATTTTCCTGTTTTCTCGTTCTGCTTTTCTTTTTTTCCGTGATCTGTTCCGTGATGTCTGCTGTCTCCGGCGCTTTCGCTTCCTTAGGCTCTGCTGCTGTCTCCGGCACTTTTACTTCCTTAGGCTCTGCTGCTGTCTCCGGCGCTTTTACTTCCTTAGGCTCTGCCTTCGCGCTGTCCTTTTTCAGTCTGCCCGCGCTTCTTTCCACCATCCGCCGAATCTCCTCGCACGGCGATGCAATCACACCGGAGGACGCCAGAATATGACGATTCTTTGTACAGATGTCAGTTGCCGCCTCAACGGCTGCGTTCACATCCGAGACAGCTCCCTCAACGATGATCGTTACCAGTCTTCCTCCAAGCTTACGCTCCCATGTGACAAGAGAAACGTCTGACGCCTTGCACATCGCGTCTAAGGAATCAACTGCGGCAACAACGCCGGAAACCTCGATCAACCCATATGAGCTCCCCATAGCTTATTTGCCCTGCGGGAATCCCGGAAGGATCTTCTCCACATCCGTGTGCGGTCTCGGAATGACATGCTGTGCCACAAGCTCTCCGAGACGGCTTGCCGCTGCCGCACCGGATTCCACGGATGCCTTCACTGCTCCGACATCGCCGCGCACCATAACAGTGACAAGTCCCGATCCGATCTTTTCTGTTCCAACCAAAGATACCTCCGCCGACTTTGTCATTGCGTCCGCTGCCTCGATCGCTGCCGTAAGTCCTCTTGTCTCTACCATTCCCAATGCTTCCTGTGCCATTTTACTTCCTCTCTTTCTGCCTTTTCCCGGCTTGCAAATTTTATTTTTTAGTCTACGTCAAATGCGCAGATGCCAAGCATTTTTAATGTATCCTGTGACGGTCTTGGAATAATGTGGCTCTGTACCACTCCCGTCAGCGATTCCGCCATTGCCCTTCCTGCCTCCACCGCTTCCGTCACGTCCTCCACGCTTCCGCGGAACTTAATGGTTACCAGCAGCGGCACCGGCAGTGCATCCGCGTTCGCAGGCTTATTTTTGTCAAACGGCTCAAGCGTCACATCTGCCGCCTTACATCCGGCATCTGCCGCTAGAAAGGCGGTACACAGACCAAACACCTCCAGAATCCCTACTGCTCTTTCATCCATCTTAGCTTCCTCCTTCTTTTTGCCTCACCTAGTCAGGCAAAACGGCAATCTTTAAGCCTGTCATCGCAAGATTCTTCTGATATGCCTCATTGATCCTGCTAAGCGGATATTTATCGGTAATCAGCTCTGCAATCGGAAGTCCGATCGCCTTTGCGCTCTTTAAAAAGTCGAAGGTGGTCGCATAGTCTCTCAGCGTATAAACCCAGCTTCCGACTGTCGTAATCTCCTTTGCGCAAATATCAAAATGCGGGTTGATCGTCGCATCTCCGCCATTGATGAAAAATCCAAGCTCACAAAGTCCGCCACCGTTTCGGATAAATTTATAGATATTGCTGTGTCCTGCCGGAGAACCGGTGCACTGGAACGCGAAATCCGCCAGATGACCGTCAAACTGCTTTTTGATTCCCTCCGCCATTTCCTCTGCCCCGTGAAAATCGTTAAAATTGACGCTGCCGGACGCACCGAGACGCTTTGCAAAGGAGAGCCTTCCCTCATTTCCGTCCACCGCAACGATATTCCCGATCCCCATCGTCTTTAAGATCGCGATGCAGATCAATCCGATCGGTCCGCAGCCCTGCACGACAACCCGGCTGTTAAATCTTAAAATTCCCGTTGTCTTTGCCCGCTCGACTGCATGGATGAGAACGGCGCACGGCTCGATCAAAATACGGGAATCCAGATCAAGCTCGCTGACATTAAAGAACGTCGAACCGCCTCTGATCAATATGTAATCCGCAAACCATCCGTTTAAGTGCACCTCGTCATCCGGCAGCAATCCGTAGACGTCTGCACCCCCGACATTCTGCTTGTTTAAATCAAACATCGTGATGTCGGGATTGTCTTTAAAGATCATACAGGTTACGATTTTATCGCCTACCCTCACCGGCTTTCCGGCGCTGTCTCTTGTGACATTCTTTCCCATTTTCACGATCTCGCCCGTCCCCTCATGTCCGAGCGCTACCGGAATCAGTCCGAATGGATCGCGCTTAAACTCGTGCGCGTCTGTTCCGCAAATGCCGCATCCCTCTACCCTGACGAGAATATCGTCATCGCCGACTTCCGGCATCGGATATTCCCGAATCTCAAAATGCTCCAAGGATGTGAGCATCGCAACATGCGCCGTCTTTGGAATCTCACCCGTTCCAACGGAAGTCTGATATGACGCAGTTCCCGAAAGATTATCCAGCACCTGCTTTACAATTTCTTCCACACAAGAAGCATTTACTTCCATGCCACTTCACCTCCACATTTTCTTTCTGTCATATTCTAGCGGATACACAAGCTGTCTGACATCGTACAGCGTCTGCGCTTCGTAAACGTCGATGCACTCGTTAAGCCCTCTCCGGTGCGGCTTGCGATCGTAAAGGTCGCAAAGCCTTCTCCGCCAAAGCCAAGCGCCGCATAGGACGGACCGTTCTTTACAAGGATCGCCGTGTCCATCGCTCTTGCATATTCTGTGATACGGTCCACATTCTTGGAATGTATGTGTGCGGAATGACGGTTTCCGTGCTCCAGCCAGACTGCCAGCTCTACTGCTTCCCGAAAATCTCTTGCACGCACGATGCCGAGGATCGGCATCATCAGCTCCTCTTTGATCAGCGGATGTTCCTTGTTTCCCTCAAAGATGATGCAGCGGATATTATCGGGAACTGTCACGCCTACCATTGCAAGCAGCGCCTTTGCACTCCTTCCGACACATTTGCGGTTTAGCGCGCCCTTTTCGTTCATAACCGTGGCGATCAGTCTCTGCTGTACCTCCTCCGAAGCCAGATAACAGCCCTGCTCCTGTGTCATATAATGCATCAGTTCATCACAGATTGCGTCTACCGCAACGACCTCCTTCTCCGCAATACATGGAAGATTGTTGTCGAACGTGCATCCGTTTATAATATCCTCCGCCGCCTTGCGGATGTCAGCCGTCTCATCGACGAGCGCCGGAGGATTGCCTGCCCCCGCACCGATGCCCCGCTTGCCGCTGGATAAGACGGCTGTCACAACGCCCGGTCCTCCGGTTGCAACGAGAAGCGGTATATCCTTATGCTTCATCATCACATCACTTGTCGCAAGCGTCGGCTCGCTGACCGTGCACGCGATGTTGTCCGGTCCGCCCGCCTCAAGCGATGCCTCATTTAACAGATTAACCGCGCAGATGGAGGTGCGGATTGCCTGCGGATGCGGATTAAACACGACTGTGTTTCCGCCCGCCAGCATTCCCATCGTGTTGCAGAGTACGGTCTCACTCGGATTGGTGCAAGGGGTGATCGCGCCGATAACCCCAAACGGTCCCATCTCAACAAGCGTCAAGCCTCTGTCGCCCGACCATGCCGTCGTCATAATATCCTCTGTGCCCGGCGTCTTTTCCGCCACGAGCAGATGCTTTAAAATCTTGTCTCCGACATTTCCCATGCCGGTCTCCTCAACACCCATGCGTGCCAGCGTCTCGGCATTCTCCTTAATCTTTTCACGCATCCTTGTGATGATCTTCTCTCTCTGATCCATCGACATGACGCGTATCTGCCTTTGCGCTTCCTTTGCCTTTTCAATCGCCGTATTCATATCAGAAAACACGCCGTGCATGCCGCCCGTGCCGGCACTTAGCTGCATCTTTGCCATAACCTCCCCGACGATATTTCTGATCTGGCTCTCTGTCATTTCCAAGCTATCACATCCTTTAATTTATTTTTTGCATACCTGCCAAGCAGAGTATCCTGCTCGGCTGTTCCGCCGCTGACGCCAATCGCTCCTATCATCACATCCCCCAGATAAAGAGGTTCACCGCCGCCAAAAATAACAATTTTTCCGTCGTTGGTATTCTGGATGCCATACAATTCTCCGCCCGGCGCCGCAAGAGCCGCGAGCCGGTCGGTGGGCATCTGAAATGCCACTGCCGTATAGGTTTTATTTAACGCCACATCGTAGCTGCCAATATATGCGCCGTCCATACAATGTACCGCCACCGGTCTGCCGGAGGCATCCGATACTGCAATGACGGCATGGACGCCAAGCTCCTGCGCCTTTGCTTCTGTCTGCGCAATCAGCCCGGTTGCCAGCTTTAAACTCATCGCAACCCCTGTGCCAAGCTCGTTGAGCACCCTTCGCACTATGACTTCCATTTCCTGCTGTTTCATAAAAATCTCCATTCCAAAGCGATCTGAATTTGTGAGACCTCGGCGCAAAGCTCCCGGCTGAAGCTCCTATTTCATCTCGGCGATCACTCTCTTTACAATCTCGGCGATCATCGCAGCATCCACCGTTCCGTTTGTATTGGAGGTGTTTGTATTGGTATGTACGCTCTCACTGCCGCAGTCACAGCCGAAATTATATTCATAGCCCGGCATATTCTTATATTCCTCTGTCCCGCAGGCAGTGCAGTTATGGCAATTGTCTCCGTCCTTGTTTAAGCAGATGTTTGCCGGATGCTTGCCCGGAAGTCCGAATTTGCGGCGGATCTCATAGAGCTTTTTGATATTAGCCTTATCAAACTCCTTTGGTCCTCCAAGCATTTTGGACTTATAGAGAAGCTCCGCGTAAAACTCAAGTCCCTCCATTTTGTGGTAAGCTGCCAGAAGATCGGTGCTCCATGCCAATGCCCCGTGGTTCTCCAGCAAAACCGCATCAAAGTACGGAAGATATTTCTCCAGATTGTCCGGAATCTCCATCGTAGAAGGAGTGCCGTACTCTGCGATCGGTACACAGCCAAGTGAGATGACTGCCTCCGGCATGATCGGCTGTGTCAGCGGGATGCCGGCGATCGCAAACGCCGTTGCATAGGTCGGGTGTGCATGTACCACCGAACCAATGTCGGGACGCTTCTGATAAACACGCATATGCATCTTAATCTCTGAGGACGGCTTAAAGCCTTTATTTGCCTGAATCACGTCTCCGTTCTCATCTACCTTACAGATATACTCCGGCGTCATAAAGCCCTTTGATACGCCTGTCGGCGTGCACAAAAACTCATGATCGTTCAGCTTCACAGAGATGTTTCCGTCGTTGGCTGCCACCATGTTGCGGTTATAGATTCTTCTGCCAATCTCACAAATCTGTTTTTTGATTTCCATTTCATTTACCATAGTATCGTTCCTCCTGAAAAATATGTGTCTTTATTTTGATTGCCGTTCTCTGACCAGAATAGTCCGAACGGCTATTGCTCACCTGTTTTGTCGTCATCCTCCTGCAGATACGCAAGGATTTCAGCGACCCCGATCCCCTCTTTGGAATTTACATGAAAAATATGCTTGCAGCCTGCAATCTCAAGCCATCTGTCTGCCTGTGGAATATTGGCATTTGGCAGGTCGATCTTTGTCACGATCCCAATGCAATCACGGTTCGCCTGTGAAGTCACATTCGGCGGAAACAGCGAATATGGCTCGTTTGCCGCCACAAGGATTCCCACAACGTCCGCTTCGTAGGTGTAGAGCGCCAATGCCTTTCCAAGCCTGTGGCTCTGTGCATATTCCCCCGGCGTATCGATCACGCTTTCATAATTTGACACATACTGTGTCTTATGATAATGGATCTCCTCACCCCGCAGCGCCTGTGTCAGCGTCGTCTTTCCCGCCTGACTTCTTCCCATCAAGATCAGCTTTTTCATGTCTTTGTGATGGGGCAGACCGTGTAACCTAATTTTTCTTCGACATAGTCAAGCATCGCCTCTGTCGCTGCCTCCGCCTCGCTGACAGTGCCTGTGAGAATGAGAGAACCGCTGAACCGATCCACAAATCCAAGCGTGATCCCGCTTGCTTTCATTGCAATATCCGCCATGATGATCGCCGTCTCGGAAGGAGTGACCGTCACAACGCCGATCGCACCCTTCTCATAGTCAAGCCGCGGATCTAAGCCAAGCTTTTCATAAAGTGTCTGATCAGGACTTGCGATAATGTGTGCCAGTGTCACCTGGCGCCCCGGAACACTCTCCTGTATGATTCTCATGCCATTGTCTATCGTTCTTACGTTCAATGCCTCATCCTCCAATCCGGCATTCCAGCCGTGATACGCTCTCCACCGTCTTTTTTAACATCTGCATATGCTCTGTCTCCGGCGGCAGCAAATCCTTTAGGGCATACTCTCTGGAAAGCCTCTCATACTTATCCTGTCCCAGTCTGTGATACGGAAGAAGATGGATTTTCCTTACACCGCAAAGCTTATCCGAAAATCGGGCGATCTGTGCGATTTCCTCCGGCGTATCGTTAAAGGTTGGTACGACCGGAACGCGGATCACCAGCTCCGTCATCCCGGATTCTGCGATCTTCCTTGCATTCGCAAGCATCAGCTCGTTGCTTTTTCCGGTAAACTTCCTGTGCTTTTCGGGATTCATATGCTTAATATCAAGCAGGTATGTGTCAAGCCACGGCAGAAGCTGCGCGATCACCTCATAGGGCGCACAGCCCATACTCTCCATCGCCGTGCCGATCCCCCGCTCTTTTGCTGTCTGAAGCAGCGCCGCGGCAAACTTCGGCTGACAGAGGCTCTCCCCGCCGGAAAGCGTCAAGCCCCCGCCGCTTTTGCGATAGTAATTGCGATCCTTTTCAACCGTCTCCATGACTTCCTCTACCGTCACGTCCCTGCCCATAATCTTTGGCTTTCCGTCCACCAGCATCTTCTCTATCCCAAATTCCTGCGATTCGGGATTGCAGCACCAGAGACACCGCAGCACACAGCCCTTTAAAAATACGATCGTGCGGATGCCTGTTCCATCATGAATGGAATAGCGCTGAATATCAAAAATCCGTCCCTTTATATGTAACAAATCATCCATGGCAAGCACCTCTTAAAAGCCCTGCTCGGTCCGTCTTATGATGTCATCCTGAAGGCTCTTGGAAAGTGTTGTAAACAGGGCACTGTAGCCTGCCACACGCACGACAAGATGCTTGTAATTCTCCGGGTGCTTCTGTGCATCCAGCAGTGTGTCCTTTGACACAACATTAAACTGCATATGGCTTCCCTTCTGGTCAAAATAAGTGCGGATCAGGCTCACGAAATTGTGAAGTCCGTCTGTGCCGCTCAATGCCGACGGATGGAATTTCTGATTAAACAGCGTTCCGTTTGAGGCAATACCGTGATCCAGCACCGATACGGAATTGGCTGCCGCCGTCGGTCCGTTGACGTCCGCTCCTGCCGTCGGTGATACACCGTCCGCCACCGGAACTCCCGCAAGTCTGCCGTCCGGCGTCGCTCCGGTCTGTGCTCCCAGAGGCACATTTGCAGATACCGGATAAAGTCCCGCCTGAAAGATACCGCCGCGCGGGTTTCGATAATTCAATAACGGCTTTGTATAAATATAAGCAGCGTCCCTCGCAAAGAGATCGACCTCCTCCTCGTCGTTTCCAAACTTCGGCACTTCCTCGATCAGATCAAGTAATCTCTGATATTTGCTACGGCTCTCCGGCGTGGCTGCCTGTGCGATGATCTGTCCTGCCGCAGCCGCGACTGCACCGACCTCCGGTGTGATCCCCTGCTTTGTAAGCTCGTCTGCCACCATACCTGCCACCTGTGCCACGACAAGCGGATGCTTTACATCTTTTCCGTAATTAAACAGCAGCGCATTTTTATATTCCGCCATGGAGACCTTCTTCTCCTCGTACACAAGCCTTTTGATCGCATACAGGGAATCTGCTACGTTTGCGATTCCAAAGCCCTGCGGTCCGGTAAAGTTATAGACACAGCCGCCCTGCTCACAGGTCTTGCCCCGCTTGATGCAGTCGTCCACCATACTTGCCAGAAACGGCAGCGGCGCGCGCTCTGCATGTGCCTGATCGATGGCGTTGTCTGCGTTGACCAGCAGAGAGATAAAATAATCCATCTGTTTTTTGTACGCATCATAGACTTCCTCAAACGTCTGCATCTCCTCGACGCGTCCCGTTCTTAGTCCAACCTGCTCTCCGCAGTCCATACCGTTGCTGAACACAAGCTCCAGCGGACGGCACATATTAAAGAATGCCGCGTCATGCCAGCCGTTTGTCTTTCCCGCTTTCTGCGGCTCGACGCATCCGATGATATTGTAGGTTCTTGCATCCTCAAGCGTCAGTCCCCGACTCATAAGCGACGGTATGATCACTTCGTCATTGTAGTAAGCCGGAAGTCCGATCCCCGTTCTTGTCAATTCTGCCGCCCGTATCAAAAGTTCCTGCGGCGAACCGTTCCATACGCGGATGGACAACGAAGGCTGCGGCAAAAATACATGGAACGATGCCTCGATACACATAAACGACAGATCGTTTGTGACGTCTCTGCCATGTGCATCCTGCCCGCCGACGATCAGATTCTGAAACAGGCTGTAGCCTGCAAATCCTTTCGCGCTGTCCGCATCACGACATTTATTCAAATCGTTTAGCTTTACCCAGATACAGTCGATCAGCTCCTGCGCAAACTCCCTTGTCAGCCTGCCCTCCTCTATATCTCTGCTGTAGTAAGGATACATATACTGGTCAAACCGTCCCGGAGAGATCGAGTGACCGGAAGACTCAAGCTGCAAAAGCTGCTGTACGAACCAAAAGCTCTGGCATGCCTCATAGAAAGTTTTTGCGCCCCTTGCCGGAACATTCCTGCAATTCTCTGCTATCACGAGAAGCTCCTGCTTCCTTCTCTCGTCCTTACAGGTTTGCGCCATCTCTCTTGCCAGTGCGGCATAGCGTTCTGCATAGCCGATCGCGGCACGGCAGCTTATGATCACAGCCTCAAGGAAACGACTTTTTGTCGCATAATCGGCATCTCCGAAATCACAGCGCGCCAGCTCCTCCTTCGCCTCGTTTAAAATACCCTCATAGCCAATCGCAAGTACCTTCTCATACTGCACTGTCACATGTCCGACACCGTTATAGAAATAATTTCCGGGTGTGAACATATTGTGTTCCATCGCCTTTAACGTCTCCGGCGCCATATAAGCCGTTGCAAGCTCACTCGTCGTTTTTCCCTTCCAGTAAGCATCTGCCTCACGCAGCTTTTGCTTCGTCTCATCCGAAATATAAAACGGGTCTGCCTCGCGATGCTCTACCGTATCAAACTCCTTCTCCAGCCATTCGTAGGAAAATTCGGGAAACGTCTGACAGCCCCTCGGCGCTATCGTGGAGCTTCCAACGATCAGCTCTCCCTCCCGGATGATGATCGGCAGCTTCTCTAAAATATGTGCAAATGCTTTCGCCCTGCGCAAAACTACCGGTTCATTTTCTGTCCGGCGATAGGACTCCGTCAAAAGCACCGCTCTATGCGGCTCTATCTCCGGAAGCTTCGCATACAAATGCTCCACAAGCTTCGTAATTCGTTCTGTTTTTGGGATTCTCGCACTCTGATATTTCTTCATAAAATGCCTCATTTCTGATAAGGATTTTTTTCTTTCTCCTCGTAATCCAACATCAATTCACCTAAATTATATGTTTGTTTTTGTTGTTTGTCAATATTTTTATGTTGTTTTATGTTGTTTTTATGCCACTGCTTTGTTTTTTCAGAAGAAAAACAAAAACATCCTTATGAAAACAACAGACTCTCGCTTTGCCATACCCGCCTATGTAAAAGCAAGGGGGTCGGAATCATCGTTCCGACCCCTGCCTTTATTCCTTATTCATAAAGAATTGGAGCTATATCTTCGTCTTCCATATTCTCTGCCGTATACCACTTACAGCCTGTATCTACATCAGATACCGTCTCGCCCTTTGCAGCAGCAACCGCAAGCTCTACGGTCTTGTATCCGATCGCGATCGGATCCTGTGTCACAGCGCCCGAAAGTGTGCCGGACTTGATCGCGTCCATGATCACCTTACCGGAATCAAACGCTACGCCGATCACACCGTCTGCACCAAGCTTATGGAGGTTTGCGTCTGCATTTACAAGTCCCTCACCGGAGAACTGGTTGGAGGCATATACCGCAATAATATCCTTTTTATTCAACAGCGCTGAGCCGTCTGCTACAGACAATTCCGCCTGTACGGCTGCCGGAACAACCACCTCAATGACCACATCCGCACCGTCTACCGTTCCGCCGCACTTATCTACAAAGTTTGTATGCCCCTCAACGGAAACCTTCTTTCCTGCTGCCTCTGCCAGCGCCTTCATCTTATCGACAAAGCCATAGCCGCGGTTTAAGATTGCCTCAGAGGTTGCATCCTGCGACATTACGCCGATTCTTACCGGCTCCTTGGCATCCGTGATCTTGCTCTCGATCAGCTTATAGGTCTCCTCTGCCGCAAGCTCGCCTGCCGCATAGTTATCTGTGGATGCATTTGCATAGATCGCACCCTCCGGCGCATTCGGAACACCGGAGTCAAATCCAATGATCGGGATCTTAGAATCCTGCGCTACCTTGATCAAATCCATACAAGCCTCCGTATCAAGCGCTGCCAGACCGATCGCTGCCGGCTTTAGGTTGATGGCGTTATTTAACATCTGTACCTGCTCTTGGATGTCACTCTCCGAAGGCGGTCCGACCATCTCCATCTTTACCCCATACTCTGCTGCCGCCTCAAGCGCTCCCTGATACACTGCCTGCCAGTACTGATGCTGGAAGCCCTTGGAAACAAGATAGATCAGCATTTCCTCATCTGTTCCCGACTCCTGCGGTTTGGACACCTCAGTGGAAGCCACATCCGGCGTGCCTGATGCATCCGGCGTACCTGTCGTCGGCTCTGCCGGCTTGTCACCGCAGCCTGCAAACAATGCAGCAGCCATAGATACGCACAACAGCGCACTCAATAATTTTCGTTTCATACTTCTACCTCCCAATAGAAAATTTTTTATTTATGCCCCATAAGGGATACATACATGATTAATTTTTGCTCTTTTTTCTCCGGTTGTAGACATCCGCAAATACCGCAATAATAAGCACAAAGCCTGTAATGAACTGCTGATACTGGTTCTGCAGACCGACAAACGGAAGTCCGATTTTTAATACTGACATGATGAACACACCGATTAAGGTTCCGCCGATCGTTCCGTAGCCGCCGCTCATACTCGTTCCTCCGATGACAACACCGGCGATCGCATCAAGCTCCATACCGCCGCCGTTTCCCGGAAGCAGGGTGGAATAGGTAGCCGCATATGCAACACCTGCGATTCCCGCGAACGTTCCGCTGAACACATAGGCAAGCGTCTCATATTTTGCAATATTCACGCCGGATAAGCGTGTTGCCTCTTTATTGCTTCCCAATGCCAGAATGTAACGTCCTGTTTTCGTCTTATTTAAAATGACAGCCATTAAGATCGCCAGAACGATCAGAAGAATAAAGCCTGTCGGTATCATGACGATTCCATTGTCTGTCTGTATCGTCACCTTAAAAATATTACGAAACCATCCGCCAGACTCCGTGCTTTGCGGCCATGTCACGCTCTGTGCTCTCGTAAAGATCGATCCAAGTCCTTTGGAGATCATCATTGTGCCAAGCGTCGCAATAAAGGGCGGCAGTCCCATCTTCGATACCATAAGACCGTTACACAGTCCAAACAGCGCGCCGATCAAAATTCCGATCAGCAGACAAAGCCCGACCGGAAGATTATATTTGGTTGCCAGCGTTCCCGAAATCAGGGAAGAACACACAAGCACCGTTCCGATGGAAAGATCGATTCCTCCCGTAATGATCGCGAAGGTAACACCGATCGCCATAAATCCGATATAATAGGACGCATCCATAATACTTACAAAGGTGCTGTACTGACGGAAGGACGGTGATGCGGCGCAGAAAAAGACAAACAGCACACACAATGCCAGCATCGCGATCAACCGCTGCGTTCCTATCGCCTTTACCACCGGATTATCCGTAAACTTATTTTTCTTATTATCAGACATTTTCTCACTCCCCCTAATCCCTTAACGTTGCCGCTGTCATAATGCTTGCCTGAGACGCTTCCTCAATCGGTATCTCACCGGTAATCCTTCCCTCGCACATTACCATAATGCGGTCGCTCATGCGCAATACCTCCGGCAGCTCCGAGGAAATCATAATGATCGCCTTCCCTGCTGCTGCCAGCTCATTCATCAGATGATAAATCTCACTCTTTGCCCCGACGTCGATTCCTCTCGTCGGCTCGTCAAAGATCAATACCTCACAGTCTCTGACCAGCCACTTTGCAATGACGACCTTCTGCTGATTGCCGCCGGAAAGATTTCCGACCGCCGCATCGACCGTAGGTGTTTTTGTCTTTAATTTCTTTACATAGCTTTCTGTCACCTGACGCTCTTTCTTTTTATCAATGAATACGCCTTTTTGATATTCCTCCATCGTTGCCATCGTGGAATTTTCCGTGATCGTCTTATCAAGAATGATCCCATAGCGCTTTCTGTCCTCCGACAGATAGCCGATACCGGCCGCGACAGCGTCCTTCGGGCATTTGATCTGCACCTGCTTTCCATTCATGTAAATCTCACCGCTCTCCACGGGGTCTGCGCCAAAAATCGCGCGTGCCGTCTCCGTGCGTCCGGCTCCCATCAGACCGGCAAAGCCAAGAATTTCACCCTTGCGCAAATCAAAGCTTACATCCCGAACCAGCTTGCCCGCATTTAAGTGACGAACGCTTAAGACAACCGGAGCGTCCTGTGCCACCATGCTCTTTTGCTTTGGCTCCTCATAGATAACGCGCCCGACCATCATATTGATAATGTCTTCCTTCGAGCAGTCCTTTGTGATCAGGGTTCCCACATATTCTCCGTCTCGCATGACCGTCACGCGATCGGTGATCACTTTGATCTCATCCATACGATGGGAAATATAAATAATGCCAAGTCCCCGCTCCCTTAAATCACGGATGATCTTAAACAGCTCCTCGATCTCCGCGTCCGTGAGCGCCGCAGTCGGCTCATCAAATACGATCAGCTTGACCTCTCTTGAGATTGCTTTTGCGATCTCGCACATCTGCTGCTTACCGACTGTCAGATCTCCCATAACCGCCGCCGGATCAATCTTGATATTTAATCGTCGAAACAGCGCCGCGGCATCCTCATTCATCTTCTTATCGTTGATGATCCTGCCGCTCATCGCCTCTCTGCCGATAAAAATATTCTGAGCGACTGTCAGATGATTCATCATGTTCAGCTCCTGATGAACGATTGCAATTCCTGCGTCCTGCGCCTCCTTCGGCGTCTTAAATTCCACTGCCGCGCCTTCGTATGTAATCGTCCCGGCGTCCTTTGCATAGATACCGGTCAAAATCTTCATCAATGTGGACTTTCCTGCTCCGTTTTCCCCCATCAATGCATGTACCTCACCCTTTTGCAGGTCGAAATCAACCCCTTTTAGGGCATGTACACCGGTAAAGGATTTATCAATCCCCTCCATCCGCAAAATTGTCTCCCCCACATTTTCACCTTCCTTTATGCTCTTGTTTTCTTCTGCTATCACTATACGCAATTTCCCGCCTGATAAGAATAGAATATTTTGCCAAAATAGGTGAAATTTTTACCAAGCCGAAAGAATATCAGGATTGCAAAACAACGAGTGACACGCTTCGCGCGCCACTCTTATGTCAACAACGAACGACATGCTTCGCGCGCCACTCTTATGTCAACAACGAACGACACGCTTCGCGCGCCACTCTTATGTTAACAACAAAAAAACCGTACTTCCCTAAGAAATACGGTTTTTTGTACTGCTCTTTAGTTTTTTAATATAATTTTTAATACGGTATCCATCCGGTCCGGAAGCGGATAGGTAAATACAGGATTCTCGCCAAACGAGACAAAAGCCACATCGCTATACAGCACGGTATTCCATGCCTCCCCGCGCTTCATCTCGCTGCCGTTTTCCACATAGTAGACCTTATCCAGCCGCTCCGGCGCAATTCCGTAAAGCGGCAGCGCCCCCAGAGGCTCCTCGTAGACATGGGCATAGATGACATTTCCCTTTTTGGTATATCTGCCCCACTCCGGCTTCGGCAACTCACAGACGCCGCAGCCGTAGATGCTCTCGCCGTTCTTTTTCATCCATGCGCCGATTTTCTCCAGAATGTCCACGCTCTGTCTTGGAATATTTCCTCTTGCATCCGGTCCGACATTTAAGATCATGTTGCCGCCCTTGCTGACGCATTCCACAAGCTTTCGCACAAGCATTTCCGGTGACTTATAGTCATAGTCGTAATTGCAGAAGCCCCAGTGGTTGTTCATCGTCGCGCAAAGCTCCCACGGAATCTGCTCCCCCAGCTCATCCTGCACGCCTCCCGGCGGAATGATCTGCTCCGGACTTGCAAAATCCCCGCTGTAGATCAATGGATTTGCCGTCGCGATGCTTCCGTGATTATCCCCTGCTCCCTCCAGCCGGTTGTCGATGACAACATCCGGCTGGTACTCGCGCACCATGCGGATCAGGTCTGTCGCCTTCCACTTCTCTCCGCACATATCGTCGTAGGAGAAATCAAACCATAGCAGATCGAGCTTTCCGTAATTGGTCACAAGCTCCTTTACCTGCCCGTGCATATAGGTCAGATAACGATCAAAATCAATCTGCTCATCCTTAAACTCCCCGCGGTTTCTCATCGGGTGCTGTCTGTCGCCATACTTCGGAAAATCCGGGTGATGCCAGTCAATGATCGAAAAGTACAGACCGACCTTGATCCCCTCCGCACGAAATGCCTCCAAAAACTCCCGCACCAAATCTCTGCCGGCTTTTGTGTTTGTCGCCTTATAATCTGTCAGCGCCGAATCAAACAGGCAAAAGCCGTCGTGGTGCTTCGCCGTGAGCACCGCATATTTCATCCCTGCCGCCTTTGCAAGACGCGCCCACTCCCTCGGCTGATAGTCCGCGGGATCAAACAGATCAAAGTATTTCTCATATTCTGCGACTGTCATCTCACGCTCCGACATCACCCATTCGCCGCACGCCGGAATCGCATACAGCCCCCAGTGAATGAACATGCCGAATCTTGCGTCCATAAACCATTTTGTTCTCTCTCTGATTTCCTGATTCATTTTTCCTCCATTTACTCCGCCCTGAATTCCTCAAGTATCACGGCTGCTCCGCCGTTTTTGCGGCTCTTTTCTGCCGCAAGCGCGAGCAGATGTGAATCAACCGCAGAAACAGCGCTGCTTAGGTTCCGTTCCTTATCCTTCTGTGCGATCATGCGCACAAACTGCTTCATCATTGCAGCATCACTTCCGCTGTGTCCGCCGGAAGGCGCATTTAAGTCGATCACCGTCTTTTGTCCGGCCGCAAAATCCACAACCTCAATCCGGTTATCCTCCATCCAGCCGCTGATCTGCCCGTGACTGCCCTGTAATCGGATAATCCGCTCACAGCGATCTGTAAATGCGCTCATTGTAAGGCTGACTGTCACTCCTCCCTCAAATTCCATGTTGACGATCTGGTGGTCTGCCACATCATTGTCACAATGATAGACACAGCGTCCGTAAGGACCTTTCTTTAATGCATCCAAAAGCCCCGCATCATCCTCTGCCATCGTCACCACACGCCGGAAGCCGTCCTCCTTTGCCTTCGGGTGCTCCAGATAAAAGCGCGGCGCGTAGTAAGGGCAGGTATCTCTGTGCGCGCAGCCATCCATACAGTACTGCGGCGCTCCCTTGGGCGCTCTCTCCTCACAAAAAAGGCTTCTGTCTCCAAAGCTTGACACGGACTGGCAGGACGTGCCCACAAGCCACAGCAGAATGTCAAAATCATGACAGCATTTTGCCAGGATCATCGGGCAGCTCTCGCTGCTGTTTCTCCAATTCCCGCGCACAAAGCTGTGTGCCATATGCCAGTAGCCGACACATTCCATATGCTGGATATTCATCAGTGCTCCGATGCGCCCCTCTGCGAGCAGCTCCTTTATTTTTGTAAAAAACGGAGAGTATCGCAGCACATGGGCAACACTGATGATTCCGTCATATTCCATCGCCAACTGCCGGATGGCAAGCAGCTCTCCCTTATCCGGCGTAATCGGTTTTTCACATAAAATGTCATAGCCCTTTTTGGCCGCAAGCTTTAACGGCTCAAAATGCATCTTATCCTGTGTGCAGATCAGCACACAGTCGGCAAATTTCGGACGCTCCAAAAGCTCCCTCCAATCGCTCGTACAATTTTCCTCACTGATTCCATGCAGCGTCTGAAACTCCTGTCTGCGATCCTCGCGCGGCTCTGCCACCGCCACAAATTTCAATTCATTCGGATAACGAAGCGCATAGGTCGCATAGGCGTCTGCCCCCCGCTGACCTGCGCCGATCAAAATAGCTGTTACCTGCTTCATAGTCTCCTCCATCGTTTCTGCAAAAATGTCTTAACCCTTGACTGCTCCACCGGAAAGCGCTTCCACAAAGAATTTGTTGAACACGCAGTATAAAATGACCGGAGGCAGTATGATGACGACCATCGCGGAGAAAAGTCCGTTATAATTCGTCCGAAATGCGGTTGTAAAGGTTGATAGGAGCGCCGGCACCGTCATTTTCTCACGGTCGATGATCACAAGAGACGCCCAGTAATACTCATTCCAGTTATTGAGAAATGCCAGAACGGCAGCCGTTAAAATTCCCGGTCTTGCAATCGGAAAAATGACCTTCCACCATGTCTGGATATAACCGCAGCCGTCAATCCGCGCCGCTTCCTCAAGCTCCTTGGGAATATTTCCATAGTAGTTCCGAATCACGATAAAGCTGATCGCAATACCGCTGCACGCGTAAATAAAAATGAGCGCCGCTCTCGTGTTATAAATATGTAAGCGGTTGACTAAGTTATAGACCGGATACGTCAGCGCCGTAGCAGGAATAAACATGGTAGAGTAGAGCATCATACTCACAAGCTTTTTTCCCTTAAAATCCATGCGCGCCACAACATAGGCTGACATAGAAATCATCAGCATACTAAGCACTACAGACATCCCGGCGATCCACATGCTGTTTCCGAAATAACGCATAACATGAAGATCGCGAAAAGTCGAAATGTAACCGTCCAGACAGATAGAGTCCGGCAGCATAAAGCCCGGTCTTGCAAGCGGGTCTGCCTTAAAGCTGGATAACACCAGCCAGACGATCGGCACAAGCGAGATCAGCAGCGCCCACCCCAGACAGAGATAAGTAAAAATCCTTGTCGCTGTAGAAATTGTTTTCACATGGTTTTTCTTTTTTGTCATTTGCTGCCTCCCTCTGCATAGCTGTGCTTTTTGCGGAATGAAATACTGTAAAGCAGATTTACCAGAATGATAATGACAAGTCCTGCCAGAATCTGGATCACGGCGACACTGTTTGCCCTTCCAAACTGCGTACGCGGACTGGTAATCGCAAGCTCACGAATGACATAGCTGATACTGTAGGTTCCTGCCGCGCCCTTCGTTAAGAAAAATACCTCGTTATATAATAAGAAGCTTCCGGTTGCCGCCAAAATCGAAACCGTCCGCAGAGTATCCTTGATCATGGGCAGAACAATATACCAGTCCTGCTTTAAACCGCTCGCCCCGTCAAGCATCGCCGCCTCTCTGACCTCCTGCGGCACTGCCATGATATTTCCGAGGATGAGGAGCGTCGTCGTTCCTGTAAAGAAAATGTACGCTCCCGTCAGCGCCCAGAATGCCGGTCCGTTCAACAGCAGGATGTTTTCGTTAAAATCCTTGTCAAACAACTGAATGACCGGATTAATAATTCCATACAACGGACTGTAAAGCTGCAGAAAAATCATTCCCATCGCCGCGGAAGAAATCATATTCGGAATAATATAAATGTTGCGCACCAGCTTTACCCCGCGCATCTTTCTGGAAAATGCAAGCGCGATCATGGTTGCCACCGGAATCTGGATCACAACACCAAGGAATGCCCACAGGCTGGAATTGCGCAATGCCTCCCAGAAGTATGGATAGGTTGAAAAAATATATTTATAATTGTTCCACATATCCTTAAATCCAAAAAATTCCGGACTTGTGATATTTGTGTAATCCCATTTGCAAAACGAAGTGAATAAGACCGTGATAATCGGATAAAGATAAAATACGGCAAACGCAATCATCGTTGGCGCTAGGAATAAAAAAATAAACCCTCTTTTTCGCCACATCTGTCTGCTCTTTTTTTTGTCCGCCATTGTTGTTACTTCTTTCATCAAATGCCTCCTCTGTCCAAACAACGAGCGACACGCTTCGCGAGCCACTCTTATGTCAACAACGAGCAGCACGCTCTGCGAGCTGCTCTTATGTGAAAAAGGGAGAAAAGAGTCATCCCCCTTCCTCCCCTTTTCCTTTTATTTTTCTTCTCCGAAACTAGCCGATCAAGGCTGTCAGCTCCTTCTTAAGCTGCTCAAAACGAGCGTCAATATCTGTACCGGAAACCGCAGATTCCATCAGTGCATTAATAATTGCACTTCCGACATCAGCGCCCCATACAGAGTTCAGGTTCTGTACCGTCACCTCTGCGGAGTTCACCTGTGAGCAAGCCTGTGCAAGCTTCATGGTGATCGGATCACCGCTCTCCTCCGCCAGCTTGTTTAAGTCAAGCGTTGTGTTGCACGGATTTGCCTGTACGCCGGTGAAAATCTTTGCCTGTACCTCTGCGCTTGTCATGTACTGAATGAACTCTAACGCAAGCTGTGTTTTCTCCTCGCTCATTCCGTTTGCAATAGAAAGTCCTGCACCTGCGGTAGATAAGGAAACATTACCTGGGAAGATCGCCGGCTCAATACTCTCTGCAAGGCTCTCGTCAATACCGCTGGCATTCCATACACCGTTAAATAAAACTGCTGCCGTTCCGCTTGTATTAAAGTCCGCCATCAGATTTCCGACATCCTCTGTCGTGTGGTCTGAACCGTTTGCCTGATCAAACTCTGCCGTCTTTTTAAATGCCTCTGCGAACGCTTTTGATTCGATTGCCTCAACGGTCAGCTCCTGTTGTAAGAGACCTTTTCCCTCCTCACTGGAAGCAAGCATCGCATTTAACATGAATAAAGAACCCTGTCCTGCCGCATAGCCGTATGTACCATCATCTAAGCCACGCACGCTCTCCATTGCGTCGCCAAAGCCTTCCCATGTCGTCAGATCCTCCGGCGTTACGCCCGCCTTATCCAAAACTGCCTTGTTGTACCACAGACCACGGCTCTCCACCTGATCGTGCACCGTATAGATATGACCGTCCACATCATTCTGTGTATAATTGATGCCCACGGCATCCTGCAGATTATTCTCGTCGATAAACGGCTTTAGATCAAGCACAAGTCCCTGACTGATCGCTGCCTGCGGGATCGGCGTACCGCAGTCCACCATATCCGGGAAGTTACCGCCCGCCACCTGAACGCTGACGATCTCGTCTCTGTTCTCTACTGCAATCGGCTTAAAGACAACCGGACCGTCTGCATGAGAAGCCGCAAATTCGTCATAAATATCTCTCATCACCTTCGCTGCCGGCCACTCGCTCTCATCATGGTAATAGCCGTGATAAAACTCAAGCACCTCCTGCCCGCTGTTTCCCGATGGATTTGACGCCGTCTCCGTACCTTGCGCTGTCGCTCCGTTTCCCGTGCCTGCCGGCTGCTCCGTCGGCTTGTCTCCGCAGCCTGCGAGCAGTGTGGCTCCCATTGCCACGGTAAGTACCCCACTGATAAATCTTCTTTTCATTCAAAAACCTCCTTCTGACCATCTGCCTCTTTGGCTTTTGATCCGCAATTTGGGTATTGCCCCTTGCTATGGTCATATTCTACTATCTTTCCCTGTTATTTTGAATGAATTTTATTGACTGAAAATATGACTATATTTACGTCTTGCACATAATATGGTCAATTTTATCCATTTTTTTGTTCAGTTCTATCAGAAGCAGCGTTTTGCAAGCCAATACAGAACATTGTGATTGAATCGCAAGAGAAAAATTTGCCAAACAAATAGCAAGCCGGTCAACGGTTTCTTCCGCTGACCGGCCTGTTATATCAAATCCATAAATGTCTGTCTGTTTAATTCTCCCGAAAGCACCTCCAAAATATGCTGCTCAAAAACGCTCCTCTGCTCATAAGTCCATAGATTTGTCGGAATCTCAATCTTACGCCCTGCATCCAGAACCGTCTGTGCCGCCTCATATAGCCGAAGTTCCTCCTGATGCTCCGTAATATTCACCTTAGGATTTGCCGGAATCTGCTTTGTTTCATGCAGAATCCTCTCCTGCACCTCCTCGCTCATCATGTATTTCAGAAACCGCACGCTCGCCTCCACACGCCGTTCGTCTTTCGTATTTCCAAGCATATAGCCAAGCCCCGCCGATTCACAGGAAAGCGTGTTCCCCTCTCCTGACGGCAGCAGCGCGTAGCCCGCGTCTATCCCCTCCGAGATCATATTCGCCGCCCATGTTCCGTTAACATACATGGCAAGCTTTCCGCTGTTAAACAAATCCGTTGCGTCCCGATAGCTGTAATCACCTGTTTCTGATGAGGAATAGCGGTAAATCTGCTCCAATCCGTCCAGCAGCGCATCCATCTCGTCCTCAACGATCTCTATGTGATTTTCGCCAACCGCCTCCTGCATCTTCCCTCCGTTGACCGCCATCATATGATCCGCAAAATACAGATACCCTTCCGGCGGAACGAAAAGCGGAACGACTCCGTTCTCCTCCTGCTTAGCCCAGACAGACAGCGTTTCACATACCGCCAAAAACTCCTCCCACGTCTGGGGAAGCTCCTCGATTCCCGCCTGCTTAAAAATCTCCTCATTATACCAATAGCCGCCGCTTAGCTGCAAAACATCTGAAATCGTGTAGAGCTTGCCGTCATCCGTCGTCCAGTATTCCAGATTGATCGGTGCAATGCTCTCATAAAATGCCGCATCCTCTTTTAAATACGGCATCAGGTCAAGCGCTCGCTGATTCTCAACCATAAAACGGTAAATGGAATCTCTCCCCGTTCCGCCCAAAAATACAACATCCGGCAGCTCCCCGACCATCAGCATATCCTCCACCTTTCGGATCATTTCCTCATTCGTGGGCATTGAAACAAGCTTTAAGCTTATATCAGGATTCTCCTTCTGAAAATCGCTGTAAATCTGCCGCATTGCCACATGATCTGCCTCCGTGCTCCCCCAGCCGTGAATCACCATAAGCTCCACCGGATCGGACGTCTTTCCTCCGCAAGATGATAGGAGGAGGGATGTAAAAAGCATTCCAACAATGACAAGCCTTCCAAGCGCATTTCTATGACCCTTACGTTTTCTTCTCATGCGTATCCTTCCTCTGATTTCTGTACTCCTTTGGCGACATACCTGTATATTTTTGAAAAACCTTGGAAAAATATCCGGCGTCCTCAAATCCAACCTCCACTGCAATCTCATACAGCTTTCGGTCCGTATATTCCATATATTCCTTCGCCTTCTCCACTCTCCGGCGCAAAATATCATCAAACAGATTCACCCCGCTGCGGCTCTTATAAAGTCTGCTCAGATAACTGCGGTTTGCGTGCAGATACTCCGCAATCTCATCCAACGTGATCTTCCTCAAATAGTTCTGCTCTACATAGTGCACCATCTGCCCATAAAGGCTGTCAGTATCCTGCCACCTTTCATCTCCCTGCCAGCCGCTTAGCTCCTTTCCCTGCCTTTCCAGATTTTCAATCGCTTTTTTAAGCGCCCGCGGCAGCTCCTCCAGCACAGAAACCTTAAGTACATAATCACAGGCGCTGTAGCGGAGCGCAGCCCTTGCATAATCAAAATCCGAATATGCGCTTAGAATGATCACCTGTGTCTCAGGACAACGCTCGTACACATATTTGCATACCTCAAGACCGTCTGCTACCGGCATCCGTATATCAGTAATCACAATATCGGGAGCTCCCTCCTGCATCTGCCCGATCAGCTCCTTCCCATTGCCGAACACGTCCAAAAGCTCACAGTTTAGACGATCCCACCGAATCAGCTCCCGAAGCGCCTCCTGCATATATGCCTCATCATCCGCTGCCAATACCTTATACATCTCCCTCACTCCTCTCAATCGGCAAAAGAATCTCCACGCGCGTTCCCACACCCTTTCTGCCCTGTATTTTCATCTCACAAGCATCCTTGTACAATATATGAAGCAAACGCTCTGTATTGACAAGCCCCATATGCGTGTGGAAGCTGCCGTCCGTCTCCTCTTTTGCATCCCTTCGCGTCCTTGCCGCTTCCTCCTCGTCAAAGCCGACGCCGTCGTCCTCCACAACGATCAGAAGGCGTTCTCCCACCTCCCTGACCTCCACAAGGATCCTGCCGTCCGTCTCCTTTGGCTCTAGGCCATGCGACACTGCATTTTCCACCAGCGGCTCAATCAAAAGCTTGGGAACAAGATCATCCTTCACCGCTTCGCTTCCATAACGGATTTCATAGGTAATCTTTTGCGCATAGCGGCTGTTTTGCAGGAAAAGATAAAAATCGACGATCTCCAGCTCCTCCCGCAGCGGAATCTTGATCCTTTTTTCCCGGAATATCTTTCCCTGCATCAGCTTTGAGAACGCATGCAGTCCCTGATATACCTCCTCGCAGCCGGCAAGCTTTGCCCTTAATCCAAGCATCGCAAGAATGTTAAATTGAAAATGCGGGTTCATCTGCGACTGCAGATAACGCACCTGCGACTGACTGGCAAGCAGCTCCTTTTCATAAACCTGTGTGATCAGATACTGAATGCGCTCCGTCATCTCGTTAAACACCATACTGATCTCGTGAAATTCCTCAATGGAAAAGTCATCCATACGAGCATTCAGATTCTCCTGACCAAACGCTGCAATGCCCTCCGCAACCTGCTTTAAGGGCTTGGTAAACCGATAGCTGGCGCCCAAAACTACCGCTGCCACAAATGCGACGCCAAGGATCAGGACAGTGACAAACACAAAAATCGCCTGTCTTAGCCCGTCATATACATTGCTTATGCTCACTGCAACAGACGAACGCAGCCCAAACCCTCCCGTCTGTACGCTTAAAAGCTGCTGCTTTCCGCCAATCTCCATTTTTCCAAGATATTCCGTTCTCGGCATTTCCTGCCACAAATCCCCTCTTTCCTGCGCGGAGGATAAAAGCTCTCCCGCCTCATCAAACACCGCCCACTTCGCGCCCTCATATTCAAACAGCTCCTCAAACAAACACTCCACCGCTTCCTCGTTGATGACGACAATGCAGACTCCCATCTGCCGCATCTGATCATTGTATATCCGAAGACAGAGGTTTAATTTATCTTTCTCCGAAACAAACCGGTACTGCCTACTGCTCTCCTTAAATTCTAAAAACATCTGCTGATACCATGCATCCATCACCATCCCATTTCGCACGGTGATCGGATAATAATGCTCCTTGATAAACTGATCCCTGTTATTAAACAGATACACGCTCTCAATAAAGGGGCGGCTCTGCATGATCAGATTTCGTTCCGAGAACAGATCCATGCTGTAATGGAGCTGCTTTTCCATCTCATCTTCCTTATAGCTGTTCTTCTCAAAAAAATCGCGCAGCACAAGGCTTTGGCGCAGTGCGATCGCTCCGTCCTGTACAAACTGCACTTTGTCCCGGAATTGTCCGTTCGTCGTCGTGAGAATATACTCCATATCCTCCTTCGCTTTTTCAGAAGAATAAAACAAAAACGTAACCAAAAGCGCCATGCCGAGTACCAGCATGGCACAAACCGACGTCACCGTCATCCATATTGTAATCTCTGTGCCAAGCTTGCGTTTTTTTTCCATGTGTCCGCCTTTTCTCCGTAAAACTACAGTCATTTTAACACGGAATGTTCAAAAATACAATGAAAATACGTCTATGGAATGCTCTCCGACAGACAGAGTGTGCCCCAGCCAAGCTGCGGATTCGGCCACTGCACCGCCTCCGCCGTGCTCCCTGTCGGCACAAGATTGCGCCGTGCCCCGCGGATCAGATACGCCTTTAATTTCTCTCCGTAAAGGTATACGTCATTGCCGCGGAGTATGCCCCACTCCATCAAAAGCGCCGCCCCGCCGGCTGCAAACGGTGCCGCCATGGAGGTTCCCGTGCGTGCCGTATAGCCGCCGCCGGGAGCGCACGAAATAATCTCCACCCCCGGAGCGGCAATGTCCGGCTTCACCTGATTCGTCTCCCGCGTATAGCCCCTGCCGGAAAATGCCGCCGGCTGCAAAAACCTCGCGTCATATGCCCCGACCGAGATAACCTTTGGCGCCGTGGAAGGAATCGTGAGCGTCGTCTCCGCGACCGGATAAAAAAATCCCGTTCCCTCACCCAGTACCCCGCCAGAAGGAAGCCACATATCATACTGTCCTGTCACAATATTCTGCGGGATCAGCCTGATCTTCCAGACGCCCGCATCAATATAATCCGCAACCGGAAGAAGCTCAAAAAAAATCTCCTGATAAGGGCTGTAGGGACTTGGCTCTCCGTAATATAAAAGAATTTCCGTATTCTCTATCGTAAAACGCTGCGCGCCCTGTATGCGGGCAATCGGTCCGACCACCGTTCCGTTTGGATGTACGATCGCCACCTTCATCTCATCCGCATATGACTTCCAAATCTGCAGATTTAATGTCGGCTCATAAGGACTGACTGCAAGCTCCGTCTCCGCAGTCTGCCCCATTACGACAGTCCCCGCCGTATGAACGGCAGAAGCGCCCTCGTTTCCGCTCCCTATGACAAGACTGCTGCGCCAGCGGTTTGCCATATCGCTTAAATAAGTCTCGATCAGGGAGGTGCCGGAATGACTGCCATAATTATTTCCAAAGCTTAAATTGATCACCAGCGGCTTCCCATATTCCTCTGCCTTCCGAAAACAATAATCCACCGCCTGCATCAGTTCCGAGGTTCTCGGAAAACCGCCCGCCTGCGGCGTACCAAGCTTCACGACCAAAAGCCCGCTCCCAAAAGCGATGCCCCGGTATCTGCCCGCTGACGCCCTCCCATTGCCCGCCGCAATTCCCGCAACGTGCGTGCCGTGTCCGGAGGTGTCGCGGCTTGGGCAGACTGCAGACCGCTCCCGCTCTGTCGGCTGCGCCAAAGCCTCATTTATGATCTCCATAGAAAACTCCGTGCCCAGATAAAAGCCCCCCGGCGCGGAAAGAAATTCCTCCGCCCCCGGCGCTTCCCCTGTCTGCCCGGAGACCTTCACCCGCGGCACTGTGCCGGACGGAATTGTCTGATCCCACAGACTTAAAATGCGGGTTGTTCCGTCTGCATTGCGAAAATCCGGATGGGCATAGTCGATACCGGAGTCAATCACCGCAACGATACAGCCTTCTCCTGTCAGATCGTCAGTCCTTCGCTCTGCTCCTCCCACCGGTATGTTTTCACGCCCGCTTACCACCCCCGTCTGTAACGGTGTGATACAGGAAACCCGCCGCCCCACAGCGACTGCAAAAAAGAGGCTTTTCGGCTTCTCCATATACTCAATCTCCTCCAGCGCCGCGACCGCCTGTACAATGGTTTCCGGCAAAAGAAGAATGGCATACTCATTCTGTAAATTTGTCACCCGGATCCTTTCGTAATCCTCCGCAAAATTTTCAGCCAGCAATCCCTTTAGCTGCTCTGCCGTTCCCGTATACTTTACGATAACCTCCCATGTCCGCTCCTGCCTGTTGTAGCCTACATCAAGCTCCAGTGATTTCTCCCGCTCACGCTGCGTCGCATCCAGCGCCAGATTCAGCAGATTCTCCATTTTCTCATTATTCATCTATCACACCGCTCACACGACATACTTGTTTTTATTGTATGCGTCAAAAAACACGCCGCCACTGGACAAAACGCCTCCACCTCCTGCCAAAACAGGCGAAAAGAGAGCTTCTCCCGAAACATTTCCCGCCATATTTTTGCATATACTGTTGATAGCTTTACACTGCCATGCAAAATGGGACAGTACAAAAAAGGAGTATGTAATTTATGTGTGGAATTTCCGGTTTTTGTAATTTCGATCAGGATTACCTTATGAAAAAGCCGCTCTGGGAGGAGCGGCTGACAAACATGCGAAAAACGCTCTCGCACCGCGGAAACGACAGCAGCGGACTGTACCTCTCTAACCATGTGGGACTCTCTCATGCCCGCCTGAGCATCCGCGATCTTTCCAACGGCACGCAGCCAATGGTCCGTACACATCAGGACCGTACCTGTGCGATCGCCTACAATGGAGAAATCTATAACACAGACGAACTGATCCCGGAGCTGACACGCGCGGGCTACGCCTTTGAGAGTTCTTCTGACACCGAGGTGATCCTCTATTCCTACATGCACTACGGCACAGACTTCGTCCTGCGCCTGAATGGGATTTTTTCCTTCGCCATCTGGGATGCACAAAAGGAAATGCTTCTTCTCTACCGTGACCGTGTCGGCATCAAGCCTCATTTTTATGCAGTCACGGAACATACGCTGCTCTTTGCCTCCGAGCCGAAGGCACTCTTTGCCTACCCGGGCTTCTCTCCCTCTATCACGCTAAAGAGCCTGCAGGAGATTCTCGCCATCGGTCCGGCGCGCACGCCCGGCTGCGGTGTTTTCCAAAACGTCTTTGAGGTACTGCCCGGACATTATCTGACCTTTACAAGAGACGGTCTCAAGCAGCACCCGTATTGGGACTTAACCAGCGTTCCTCACACCGATCCCTATCATGACACGGTGGAAAAGGTCAGCATTCTCGTACGCGACGCCGTCCGCAGACAGATGATCTCCGACGTTCCCGTCTGCACGTTTCTCTCCGGCGGCATTGATTCCTCCATTGTCACGGCAATCGCATCTGAGCAGCTGCGCCGGGAGGGAGAAGAACTTCACACCTTCTCCTTTGACTTCACGGAAAATGAAAAATATTTTCAATCAAATGCTTTCCAGCCGGAGCGCGATCTGCCCTATGTCAACCTTATGAAAGAGAAGCTCGGCACTGCGCACACCTACCTGGAATGCGCTCCGTCCACGCTTGTCGACACACTTGAGACTGCCGTAGACGCCAAAGACCTTCCCGGCATGACAGATGTGGACGCCTCACTTTTATATTTTTGCTCCCTTGTCGCCAAGCACAATAAGGTTGCCCTGACCGGGGAATGCGCCGACGAAATCTTTGGCGGCTATCCGTGGTTTTACCGCAAAGAGCTTCTGGAGCGCGATGGATTCCCGTGGGCTGCCGATATGAGTGCACGCACTGTTTTCTTAGATGAGGAGCTTTGCGCCTCCCTTGATCTTTCTGCCTACTCCCATGCACGCTACGAGGATACGCTTGCACAGGTGCCGCTTCTTGCCGGAGAGACGGGAGAAGAAAAAAAGCGCCGGCAGGTCGCATACTTAAATATCAAATGGTTTATGCAGACCCTGCTTGACCGCATGGATCGCACGAGCATGTATTCCGGTCTGGAAGCGCGTGTACCCTTCGCAGACCACCGCATCATGGAATATGTGTTTAATGTACCGTGGGAAATGAAATACAGAAATGGCGTAGAAAAAACACTGCTGCGCGACGCCTGTGCCGACCTGCTTCCGCCGGAGCTTTTGCACCGCAAAAAAAGTCCTTATCCAAAAACCTATCATCCGGAATATGAGACACGTCTGGCAGAGCGCCTCCTTGCGATCATCAATAACCCGAACGCACCGCTTACACCGCTCATTGATAAGAAGAAGGCGCAAGTCTTTATCGCTTCACACAAAGAGCTTGGCAGACCGTGGTTCGGACAATTAATGGCAGGTCCGCAGCTAATGGCATATTTTATCCAGATCAATTACTGGATGGAAAAATATCATTTAAGTATTTAAATACTTCCGCGGAATGTTTCCTGCGAAGCGTTTTACCGATCGGATCACGAATGGCTTCGTGCACTTGAAACAACTGTTATCAGACTTTGGGAACTGCCCTTATCACTAAAAAAACGGCAATTTGAAACGGAGGAGGCCTACTGCCCTTCCTCCGCGCCATCTGCCGTTCTTCTTTGTCCGCAGAGCCTCCATGCAAAAAGCGCACAAAGCGTTCCTACGACCGCACCGCCGAGCACGTCCGTCGGGAAATGGACCCCCACATAAAGACGGGAGAACGCGATCAGGACAGCAAGCGTCATCGCAGCAATCCCCGCCTTTTTCGGGCACATTAAAAAAATGACGACCGCTGCGGCAAATGAGCATGCCGTATGACCCGACGGAAACGAAAAATCGCTCTGCGCCTCAATGATCCTATGTAGTCCCTCTACCACCTCATATGGTCTGGTGCGTGCCAAAGCATTTTTTAGGACAATGTTGGTGGCAAGCAGATTAAAAATCATCGAAACCGCCATAACTACGCCTACACGCCTTGTCCTCGTCAAAAGCAGCAGCACAAACGCACCTGCAATCCAAATCCAGCCACTGTCTCCCAAATGTGTAATAAATTCCATAAACGGCGTCAACAGATCATTGCGCAGATGCGCCTGGATCCACAAAAGCACCGGTCCTTCGATTTTTATCAGCAGTTCCTCCATCTTGCTCCTCCCCGTCAAGTACTTTCTTCCGAACTATTTGCCGCTTACATTATATCATTCACATCTGCGTTTTTCTATCTCTATTTTCGTCTGCCCCTACTGCGGCCCTGTCAGCACCTTATTGAGCACATCCGCCAACGGTACCATTGCGTTCATCGCCTCCTGCACCGTGTTGGTCTGCGCTCCCACCTCCACGAGAAGCGTCTTTGGACAATAATGCATATTATAGCGGTATCCCTTTAAATAAATCCTCCTTGTAAAACCCGGATAATATTCCGCAGCCTTTAGCTGCATCTGGAAGGACATCGCGAGATTATCTGCAATATAAGGGTTTGCCAGATAATCGATGTTTCCTGTCTTTGTCGTCCGGCTTAACCCGTTAAAAAACATCACCTGCGCCATCTGCATACCGCCGATGTTTGTCACAAGCCTTGTCGTCTCCGCCACCCCGTCGCGATGCAGATCGATCACGACCTCGATGCTTGGATTTTCTGCCAGAAGCTGCTCCAGTGCCGGTCCTGCCTTAGAATACGCGTGGTCTCTGTCGCCAACATCATACTCCCCCTTATGATGGATGACATTCAGTCCATACTGTTCCGTTAAAAGCTTCGTCAGATAATCGCCCACCCCGACGACCGTATGGGAGGGGTCGCCCGGCACCGAATCGGCGTATCCCTCCTGCGAGTGCGTGTGGTAAATTAAAATCTGCGGCGTTGAAGCGTCGTGAGACAAACGCAGATCCTTCCCAAACAGCGCGTCCGCATTCAACTGACTGCCGTCGATCGTCGTCGTGCTGTCTGCCTGATAAAAATTCTGCATCAGATAATCAAAATCATTCAGTTTTTCCCTCGCATACGTTACCTGCTTTGTCTGTGCGCCCGGTAAGCCTGTACCAGTTTCAACGGCAGGCTGCTCCTGCGGCTGTACCTCCGGCGGCTGCGTCTCGCCCGCATTCCGCCCCGCGTTCCCCTCCGCAATGCCCGTCGCCTCGGGCGTCTCTCCTGTCAGTACAACCTCGCCCGTCTCGCTGTCCACATAATTTTCATCCGCCGCCTCTCTGGCAAGGATCGCCTCATAGGAAAGCTCACTCTCCACCTGCGTCTCATAAAACGCCGCCGCTTTCGTCTCCTCCCCCAGCAAAAAGAAATGGCTGATGACACTCTCCCACGCGGCTGCCGTTTCCTCTCCCGCGGCTTTATCAGACGCCTGTGGCATATAAAAATTGAAAAGCCCCTCGTAGCAGAGAACCTTACACTCATTCGCAAGACGCTTCAACTGCCCGCTGCCGCCCTGTAAAAACACCGCTATGCAACCGACTCCCAGGATCCATGCGATAGCTGTCCCATTTATTTTTTTCTTCTTTTTAGATTGATATCGAATACGCATAACTAACTTTATGCGCCTTGCCCACACATTATGACATGTCTGTAAACGCGATATTTAACCCCTCGGATATCGTAAAGCTCAGCCGCTTGACAGACTCGTCAATATCCTTTGGCGTGACAAACATGGTGTTTAAACTCGGAGAAAGAAGCTCCCGGATCAATTCATATTTCTCTCCGTCATTCAGCTCGCTTAAAGAGCTTCCAACCGTCTGAAACACCTCACTCTGCGACAATGCGGTCACAAGATTATACATCGTATCATTAACGATCGTCGCCGCGTCCACAACCGTCGGTATTCCGATCGAGATCACAGGCACGCCGAGACTTTTTTCATTTAGTCCATGCCTGTGATTGCCGACACCGCTCCCCGGATTGATCCCCGTATCCGTCACCTGTATCGTGCGGTTTAACCGCTTGGTGCTGCGCGCCGCAAGCGCATCGACAGCAATGATCAGATCCGGTTTTGTCTCATCGACCACGCCCCGGATGATTTCAAGACTTTCCATCCCCGTCTGTGCCATGACGCCCGGAACAATACTGCTGATGCGATTGACCCGTCCCTCGCCAAACGCATACTTTCCATACTCCTTGATAATATGGCGCGTGATAAATAAATTGTCCGCCACGCGGGGACCAAGCGCATCCGGCGTCACGTCCCGGTTTCCAAGCCCCACCACAAGCACAGAGCTCTCCTCCTTTGTAAGCTTTGCAAGCTTTCTTATGATTTTTGCGAGCTGAACGGAAATTTCCCTATGATAATCGTCATCCTCCTCATCCATATTTCCAGCCTCGATCGTAATATACGTTCCCTTTGGTTTTCCCATCGTCTTCGCGCCATTCTCCGTCTCAATCGTCACTGTGCTGACAGTCAGATTTCTTCCGATTTTTTCTTCCAAAAACTGAACGCCCTTCAGCTCCACATTGTCTTCCTGCATTTTCTCCTGTGTCTCCAATGCAAGGTCGGTACGAATCTGATACATATGCTCCTCCATCATTTGCGCCAATGCTGTGCGCTTTCTCGTTTTCTTCTTAATTTTCCCGCCTTCCCAAAAAATTATCCGCCGCTTTGATGGATTCCTAAAATTTCTGTTAATTTCTCTGACAAATTTTGACGTTTTCCCTTGACACTTTACCTAATATGTCCTATACTAAGCTGGTATGTTTACATTGAACTGTCCGTGTCCGGCTTTGATGTAGATTTCAATCATGAACAATAACCATAGTAAAATTGGAGGTGTACGGATTGGCTAACATTAAATCTGCTAAGAAAAGAATTTTAGTAACACAGATCAAAACTGCCAGAAACAAATCTATCAAGAGCGCGGTTAAGACTTCCATTAAGAAAGTTGAGGCTGCTGTTGCCGCAAACGATAAGGAGACTGCAAAGACTGCATTAACTTCTGCAATCTCTGCTATCGAGAAGGCTTCTTCTAAGGGTGTTTACCATAAGAACAACGCCGGTAGAAAGGTTTCCCGTCTGACAAAGCTTGTCAACGAAATGGCTTAATAAAAAGATATATAAAAAACATCGGTACCGTCATACCGATGTTTTTTTATTTATAAGGAAACTTCGTTTCCTTATAAATAAAAATCCTCCGGGGATCGCACTGCGGCGAAAAGGAATTAAAAATTCCTTCCATTCCAGCCCCAGTCATTCACACCGTGGTAGGTGACATAAATCCGGTCACCCGGAATCCCAAGCTCCTCTCCCAAAATATCACAGATTGCACCTGTCATCTGCTCATAGGCATCGGAGCCTGCACTGCCAAACAGACTCACAGAAACATAAGCGCCCCGCTCAAGCCTCTGTCCTCCCATATAAAGCGCGTAATTATCTTCAAATCCAACCATCAGATAGGTCTCTGACTTATTTAACAGACCCACCGCCTGTCCCAGTCTTGCCCGAATCGCTTCGCGTTTTTCCTCCGTCACCGGCACGGTAATTTTTGAATCAATAAATGGCATCCGCACGCCCTCCTTTTTCAAAATTCTTCTCATCTATCATTGTACACCAATCACTGAAAAACGCAAGAACAGCTTACGATCGCTTGTCCACAAACACACCTTCGCACATTCCCTCCCGGCATAAGCGCATCCCAAGCCGCCAATATCCGCTTCTATATGCCCCCCTCCTATCGCTTTGGAGCAGCACTGTATTTTACAAGAAATAATTCCACTGCCATCCTGTCGTTCATCTGCCCCGTCTTTACCGCCTCCTCCAGCTCCACGCCTTCACGCAGCGCATTTTTTAACTGCTCTGTCGTAAAGTCCTTTGCCTGTGCAAGATTACGACGCACTGCAAAGGGCGGTATCCCTGCCTTCTGCGCCATCATCTGCTGTCCGATTCCTTTGGATGCCATATCCCGAATGTGCAAAAGTATCTGAAACTGCCTCGAGATCAGATACATGATACGCATCGGCGGTTCCTTTAACGCAAGCAGATCCTCATACAGTGCAAGTGCCTTTTTCTGCTGATGCTCCGCGATCGCATGAACCATCTCAAAAATCTTGTTCGTCGTCTGCTCTGTCGCAACCGCATGGACATCCTCTGCCTCAATGACATCCTTCTCAAGCGTATAGCAGATAAGCTTTTCAAGCTCTCTGTCAATATTCCCCATATCCGTGCCTGTCTTACTCAAAAAAAGCTGCATGACAGGCGCAGTGATATTTTTTCCCTCTTTCTTAAGACGTGACAAAATCCACCGCGTCAAAAGCTCCTCCGTCTGAGTGGAAAACTCGACGATCCTGCCCTCCTTTTTCACCGCCTTATACATCCTGCTCCGCTTATCGACCTCCTCCTCCACAAACAAAAAAAAGGTGGTCGGCGCAGGCTGTGTCAGATACTCTGCCAGCTCCTCACAGGCACTTTTAAAAAAGCCGCTGTTTTCAATTAAAATGACGCGTCTCTCTGCAAAAAACGGCAGCGTCTCCGCCAGATCTATGACCTCACCTGGATTGATGTCCTTCCCCTCAAATGCCGTAAAATTCATATCGCCGTCCATACCGCCCATGAACGAACCGCCGTCCGCCGACGTAAGCGCCGCCTTTAGCTTGTCACGATACTGCTTCTTTAAATAACCTTCCTCTCCGTAAAAAAGATACATCTGCTTAAAATTTCCTGTTTTAATATCCTCGTCTACTGTCTTCATTCTCCACACCACACCTTTTTGTACTCTTATCTCATTTTAACACACTGCCGGAAGAAAACTCAATTTATTATAACAAAATTTCAAACAGCCTTGCCCCATTATTTCCCCTCGGCAAATTGCTCCACTAAAAGCCCGCCGTCTCTTATTTTAACCGTAATCTGTCCGGTGTCCATCGTACAAAAAACCTCACTCCCGGACTCCTTCATACGCGCAACCGCCTCCGTATGCGGATGACCGTAGCGGTTGTTCTCTGCGCAGGAGATCACGGAAATCCTTGGAGAAATCCGCTCAAGCAGCTCGCTAGAATTGGAATACCTTGAGCCGTGATGCGCCGCCTTATAGACATCGATCCCGATTCTCCCGTTCTCCGTTTTCCCGTCGGCGGCAAGCTGCTCTCTCGCCTTTAAAATCGCGCGCTCCTGCTCCGCTCCGGTATCTCCCGTAAAAAGTCCGCAAAATCCATTTTCCTCATAGGAAAATACAAGCGAATTTGCATTCTTATCCTCTGCCAATACCAAGCTCTCATCGTCCGTTCCCGCAGGAAAAAGTACAGAAAGGCGGGCGTCGCCAAGATACAATGTGTCTCCTGCCTTCACATACAAAAGCTCCGTTCCGTTTTTCTCTGCCAGCTTTGCCAAAACCTCATACGCCTCATCCCGCAGAATGTTTTCCGCAAACACCAGCGTATCGATCGCATAGCCAGCCTCAAGCAGCTCCCGCAGACCGGAAATATGATCCTCATCCGTATGTGATACAAACCAAACATCAATGCTTTTGACGCCCTTATATTTTAAAAACGGCAGCATGCGGTAAGTCCCGACCTGCTTCTCACTCGTACTCCCTCCATCCACAAACATATCGCAGCCGCTTTCCGAATGAAGATAAATCCCGTCTCCCTGCCCAACATCCAAAAAGGAGAGCTCAAACGTCTTTGGCGGGCGAAACAGCAGCACGAAAAGCAGTGCCGCACTCACACAGAACAATCTGCACACCTGCCTTGCAGGCGCTCTCCCTGACGATTTCTGTGCGTAAAGGAAATACGCCGCTCCCGCAAGCCCTGCATAATAACAAACTACCTGCCAGAGCTTTGGCCTGCCGACGATCACCATGCTTTGGGGCAGAGCAGCCGCACAAGCACACAGCCATCGCACCAGAACCAAAAGCTTTTCACTGAAGCATAAAAGAAATGCGCCGCCCCGCAGCCACACAAGTCCAAGTGCGCCGCCCGCCACACCGCAGGAGAGGATCACTCCCATCAGCGGAAGCACCAGCAGATTTACCGGAAGCGCATACAACGGAATCTCATAATAATACCATGTCACTACCGGCAGAGTGGCAAGCTGGACGGCAGCACTCACAAACAGCGTCTCCTTTTGTTTTCTGTGAGACCCATCCGCAAAGGATATGCAGCCTCCAAGCCATACAACACCGACAATCGCAGCAAAGGAGAACTGGAAGCCCGCATCCCACAGGAGATACGGATTTCTCCAGAGCAAAATCAGTCCCATCAGTCCAAGTGCATTCAAGCTGTCATAGCTTTTCCCCGCCGCCTGCGCGAGCAGCAAAAGTCCAAACATGCCGGCAGACCGCTGGATAGAAGTACCCATTCCCGCCATCGTACCATATCCATATAAGCATATGCCTGCAATGATTCCCGCCGTGCCAAATGTACATCCCCGCTTTCTTAAAAACCGGTACAGCGTCATGCCGATGATCGAGATATGCAGTCCGGAAATCGCCATAACATGAGAAAGCCCTGCCGTCTGATAAAGTCGCTTTGTCTCCTCATCCAGCAATGTCCTATCACCTGTGACCATCGCCGTCATCACACCGCACGCCAAAGGCTCCATCGCAGCCGCATAGACCTCCTTTAGCCGAAGCTTTAACGCAAACAGGCCCTCACGCCAGAAACTTTTTCTCCCGTGCTTCTCCAAGAGCGTCAGATTCTTTAAGGCAAAATCCGTTTTTCTCGCCAGATAAAAAGCCTGTGCGTCAAAATTCCCCTCATTGACGGCTGTTTTCCATAATTCTGCTGTTCCGTTTAAAATCACGATTTCTCCGATAGAAACAAGATCGGAATCTGAATAAGCAAGGATGCCATTACATGAGACCGGCTCCTGCATAGAAAAATGATAAAGATGTGTTCCCTTCTGTTCCCTCACAAAACAGTCGGTTAATTCATAGATATATTGATTATTTTTGAGCTGTTTTCCTGCCACCTTTCCCTGCACCGTAAGGGGCATGCCGCTGCTTATCTTCGGCAGATAGCTCTGCCGCTTAAGCTGTGCGCTTTGGTAGTCACAAAATCCAAGAAAAAGCATCAGCGCGCAGAGCGTGATCCTCGTGCAAAGCTCGCGCACATGCTTTTTCCTGCGGCAAACTGCCGCAAGAGATACAAGCCATAGCAGCCCTGCGGCAGACACCGCCGCAAAGCTGCCTCCACCTCCATACGCAGCACATAAAATACCAAGCAGGAAACAGACCGCCATTCCGCAAAATGGTCTTTTGAGCATAAATTTTGCTATCCCTCCTCTGTTCCCGTTGCATGTTCTCCCTTAGTGCCTTTTTCGCCCCCGACTAAAGAGGCATTGCTCTCATACATATCCTCAAGCTTAAGACTGTCGCGGTAAACACCGCTGGTGTCACCATTTACGGAGATCTGAACTTTACTGATCGTCGGCAGCTCGCAAAGCGAATTGACGATGGAGTACATCACAACCGACTCGCTGATCTTGTAATCCTGATTACGGAACGCTTCATCCAGACTGACGTAGCATACACCGTCAACGACTGATACCGTCACAAGCTTTGTTCCCTCCGGTATCGCGGACTTCGCCCCCTTACTCTGCGGCCCTTCCAAAAGCTGCTCCATCACAAGCTTCTCCATCGACACATTGCTGCTGTAGTAAACGTCCTCGCGCACCTCCTTCACCAGCCCGTCCCCAGCTTCATTTGCAAAGTAAAGCGTGACTGACGTATTCTGGATCGAATTGATCTGCTCTCCGGGATTTTCCACAAAGCTGTCGGCGTTCATGCTCCCGACAAGATTTCCGTGCGAATCCGTCAGCGGCGCGTCCTCCACATAAAAGACCACGCAGTCCACTCCCTTGATCTGCGTCATCGTGCGTACGACCGCCGCGCGGCAGAGCACCTCCTCCACAGCCCCCATTTTCTTATAATCCGCATCAAACCAAAGCGTCAGCAGCGCACCGTCCAAGGAATAGCTCGTTACCTCCACATCACTGGGGATCGGCTTGCGATATTCCACTTCATCCGTATCAGAGCAGAGTGCCGCAAGAAATTCCCGCACCAGGTCCCCCGTCTTTGTCGCCTTTGGCTCATATGCAACCGGAATAATGCGCGTCTTTTCTTTATTGAGATACTCGATCCGGTACTCTCCCTCGGCGGGCTTCGTGCTGCAGCCGGATAATATTCCTCCTAATAAAATGATAAAAAGCAAAGCAGCCAGACGCATGCCACCCTTTCCTTTCAATTTATATCTCTCCATTTCCTTTCCTCTGTCTTAAGAAATATAATTAAGCGGAATACGGACATTAAAAATCGTGCCCTCTCCCTCTGTACTAAACACCTTGATCGCCCCGCGGTGCATCAATATCGCATTGCGCGTGATCGCAAGTCCCAATCCCGTACCTCCGATTTCTCTCGAATGCGATTTATCCACACGATAAAAACGTTCAAAAATATGCTCGAGCGACTCCTCCGGAATCCCCATGCCCGAATCCTCCACCTTCAGATAGAAATACTGATGATCGGCATTTAACGATACATGCACCCAACCGTTTTCTTTATTGTACTTAATTCCGTTTTCAATGAGGTTGGTAAATGCGAGCGTAAGCTTTACCTCGTCAATATCCGCACTGACCGGACGAAAGCTCTCCAGCACAAGCTCCACCTTCTGCTTCTCAGCGATCGGCTTAAGTCTTTTTAGAATCAGCTCGACCAGCTCATTGACATTCACATTCGTGATATTCAAATCCGCCGCTGATTTATCCATTTTCACAAGCGACAGCAGATCATTGATGATCTTTGTCTCTCGTTCCACCTCATTTCCAATATCCACCATAAACTCCTGATACAATTCTACCGGAGCGTTCTCCATGCTGTTAATGGAATCTGCCAGAACCTTCATAGATGTCAGTGGCGTTTTCAGCTCATGCGAGACGTTCGATACAAACTCCTGTCTGGAATCATCAAGCACCTTCATCCTTCCGAGCATCCCGTTAAACTTCTCGCAGATTTCTCTCGTCTCCGTATAATCATCAACGAAAAGCGCGTCCTCCCCATACCCCGTCTGTACCTCCTCGATCGATTGGGAAAGCGTATGCAAGGGCTTTACAAGGCGCACCGATGCAAAATAAGCAATGACAAGTATCGCAAAGATACACGCCAGCAAAATCACCGCCGTGCTTGTAGCCAGATATTCCAGATTTAAGTGAATGCTGTCTGTCGACACACTCACCATCATAACGCCTACGGTAAGCTTGGCATCCGCCTTTTCATCTGTCTGCACGAGCGGCATCGTCAGCTCGATATACCGGTTCTGCGCATCGTATTTGGTGATTTCCTCTCCGGCAAAGCTTTTCATCACCTCCTCAGAGATGATCGTCTTTCCGTTGTCGATCGCATAAGTATCGCGGACAATGTGAAAGCTGTCGTCAATGATCATCACACGCCCGTCATAAATCGTTGAAAACTGTTCCAACTGTACGTCTACCGCCTGTGCCGCCCCTGCGCTATTCAAATATTTACTGGAAACAATCTGATTTGCCAGAATCTTCGCCTGACTTAAGATTTCACTCGTGCGGATAAAAACCGCCCGGTTTTCATAAGAACCGAGCATTCCGGCACGAACCAGAATACTCGGTACAATTCCGATCAGAAGAAATAAAAGTATCAGTCTCCATTTGAGACTTCCAAAAAAATCTGCTGCTTTCTTAAACTTTGTCATCCCATGCACCTGTCAACTCTCGGAATAGTAATAACCGACTCCCCATTTGGTATGCACATACCTAGGCTCACTTGGATTGCTCTCAATCTTCTCCCGCAGCCTTCTGACATGCACATCCACAGTACGCACATCTCCCGGATATTCGTAACCCCAAACAAGATTAAGCAGATTCTCCCTGCCGTATACCTTGTTTGGATGATGCACGAGCAGCTCCAGCAGATCAAACTCCTTCGCGGTGAGATTGACCTCCCTGCCAAGAATAAAAAGTCTCCGGCTCTCACAATCAAGGCGCAGTTCTCCCGTCTCGATCACCTTAGGATTCTCCTGCTTGTGCGCTCCCGCCGAGGTTCTGCGCATGATCGCCTTGATCCTTGCCTTTACCTCCAAGATATTAAAGGGCTTTGTGATATAATCATCCGCGCCGTATTCAAGACCGAGGATCTTATCCATATCGTCTCCCTTTGCCGTGAGCATCACGATCG
The DNA here is from genome assembly GCA_019421345.1 of Roseburia sp. GTDB lineage: Bacteria > Bacillota > Clostridia > Lachnospirales > Lachnospiraceae > Roseburia. The sequence goes on from JAHZFL010000002.1 coordinate 70,641, forward strand.
GCATATCCGAAAATTCCCGAATCTGCTGGCACACCTCAAAGCCGTCAAGCTTTGGCAGCATAATATCCAAAAGAATCATATCGTAT
>JAHZFL010000002.1:70736-165098 GCA_019421345.1 Roseburia sp.
TCTCCTGCGCCATCCGCAGCGCCTCCTCGCCATCATAAGCACAGTCTACCTCCATGCCGTCCTGCTCTAAGCTAAAGCGGATTCCTTTTACAATTAACTTTTCATCATCTACCACAAGAACCTTCTTCGCCATCTCACTTCACCTTTATACTGTCCTTTAGCCGTTGATACATTCCCTCTTTGATCCCGGCTATCTTCATGATTTCCTCCGCAGAAGAAAAACCTCCATGCTCCGTGCGGTATGCCAAAATATCATCCGCCTTCGCCTCCCCGATCCCCGGAAGCGTCATCAGCTCCTGACGGGTCGCGGTATTTAGATCGATCCGCCCATCTTGCCTCTCTGCCCCTGCAGAAGGCGCTCCCGTTCCGCCAGAGCCGGACAGCTCCACAGCCTTGATCCCTGCCTGCGCCTCCTCTGCCGTCGGTAAAAATATCATCTGCCCGTCACAGACCTCCTCTGCCTGATTCACCGATGAAACACTTGCGTTATCCGTCAGACCGCCCGCAAGCCGTATCACCTCATAAATCCGGCTGCCGGACGCGACCTCATAAACACCGGGGTTCACAACAGCGCCGCACAAATACACATAGCAGCTTCCCGGCGTCTCTTGCATACGCTCCTCGGCTGTCGTCTGCTTTGGCAACTCTTTCACAGACGTATCGGACGTCTCTGTTCCCGCCGCTTCTGCCGTCTCTGCTTCCATCTGTGTATTCTCCTCTGTTTGCGCCTCTGTCGCTGCCTCTAAATAGACCTGTTTCCCTGCCCCGCAGCCGGCGCTAAAAATAAAGCAGACTAAAACAACTGCCATCCATCTTCTTTTTAACTTCATAAGCGTTCTCCTTCTCTCTGCGAACGAAGGAGCTCTCAATGCCCATTAATTTCATTCTAACGAAAATTGACCGCTATGACAAGGGGCATTGCCGTTTTTTCAGAAATATTTTGAAATTGTCTCCTCAAGCGCCACCCAGAAATCTCTGGCGTCAACAGAATTTGGTGCAAGTATCGCCGATTCATAAGACTCATAGGCAACCTGCTCCACCCAGTCCGGCTCCTTCGACGGAATCACCGAATAATGACCACTTAACGCATGAAGCTGCTCCGCCATCGTCACCGTGGCAAAATGAGCAAAATCTGCCGCCGCATCCCCCTTATCGGAAAAATCATTGACGACAAGCATATCCGTCGTCGCACAAGGATATGCCGGAAGCGTTTCATTTAACGCCGGTATTTTCATCAGGGAATACCCATATCCCTCCAACTGCTTGAGCGAGCTTGTATCAATGAGCGCCGACAGTGTTCTTCCATTGCGGAAATTGTCAAGGATGCTCTCCTCCGAAACCGTCTCCTTATCTATGGAGAAGGACTGCAGGATTGTCGCAAAATAATCGAGATCCTGCTGATACAGAGTCTGATCATAAATCACATTAAGCACCTCAGGCTCCGTCTTTTCAAATGTCACGCTGTTGGAAATAAACGGAAAATCGTAAAAAGCATCGTTCACATCCCACTCCAGAAGATATTCCACATTCTCCGGCGGCTCATTTTGATTGGAGTAATCGATCAGCGCCTGCAAGGAATTTGGCGCTGTTTCAAAATAGTCAGTCTGGTAGACAAATACACAGGTATTGTAGCCCAATGGATAACCCAGCAGCTTATCCCTATAGGTCGCCGCAGCCACCGCGTTCTTCGCCATATCCACACCGTCAAGTCCCTTTTTATTTTCTGCGGCAAGACCGTAACGATATACCTCCTCTAAATTGTCTCCTGCGATCAGATATACATCGGGAAACGCCTCCCCGCCCATAGTCGCGTCGTAAACCGTTCCGATATAATCAAGCGTCTCCTGACGCTGTACGTTGACCTTAATCCCCGTTTTTTCATAATATGCAAGCGCCGCCTGCGAGAAAAATTCGGTATAAGTATCGTCTGTATACCAGAAAGTCACATCAGCGGCTGCCGTTTGATATGCCTCCTGCACCGCCTCTGTTCCATTGCTCCCCTTTGTTTCTCCGTGAAGCCAGCCGCTCCTTGTCACACCAACTGCTGTAAGTACAAGCGCACCGCCTACCACCGCTGCGCAGATTAATTTCTTTTGTATCGCTTTCATTCTTTTTCCCTATGCTCTGTTCATATTTTACCGATGACAAAACGTCCCGCAGAACGCTCACCGCCAGCCTCTTTGCAAGCATCTGTCGCAATGGCGGATGAAATGCACTCTGCCGCTCTGTCTGTCTTTAAAATAATAGCACAGGTTTTCGCATTTATCAAAGCTTTTACGCATTCCGATCTTTAGAAATTCCACAATCATTCTCTCACCTAAAAGAATCGGCGCTCCTTCTCATTCGTATAATTATTCATATTTAATTTCACTAGAAAGCTTCTCGATTTTGGCAAATTAAAACCATTTTCCTTTTTCAATCTATTTTTAATAGAAAAATGTCGCATGTACACCCTGCCACAATGCCCTCCATACACTCTGTCTTATGATCGTCAAACAGCTTATTGTATTTTTATAAATATTTTTTGTATATTTTTACTTGTCATTTGTTCTGTTTTATTATATACTTGGATATAGTATTTTACGAAAACCGATAGAAAAGGAGTTTACCCATGAAAGAAAAAGTAATTTTAGCGTATTCCGGCGGCTTGGATACCACTGCTATCATACCATGGCTCAAGGAAAATTATGATTATGACGTAATCTGCTGCTGCATCGACTGCGGACAGGAGGAGGAGCTCAACGGACTTGAGGAACGCGCAATCTCCTGCGGCGCTTCCAAATTATATATTGTAGACATTATCGACGAGTTCTGCGACGATTACATCATGCCATGCGTGAAGGCAAACGCCGTATATGAAAACAAATATCTGCTCGGCACTTCAATGGCACGCCCGCTGATCGCAAAAAAGCTTGTTGAGGTTGCAAAAAAAGAAGGCGCTGTCGCTATCTGCCACGGCGCAACAGGAAAGGGCAACGACCAGATCCGTTTTGAGCTTGGCATCAAGGCGCTCGCACCGGAGCTTAAGATCATCGCGGCATGGAGAGACGACAAGTGGACGATGCAGTCCCGTCAGGACGAGATCGATTACTGCAAGGCACACGGCATCGACCTTCCGTTCTCTGCGGACACCAGCTACAGCCGCGACCGCAATCTCTGGCATATCAGCCATGAGGGACTTGAGCTGGAAGACCCTGCCGCAGAGCCGGATTATGACCGTCTTTTGGTTCTTGGCGTATCGCCGGAGAGCGCGCCGGACGAGGGCGAGTATGTATCTGTCACATTTGAAAAGGGCGTTCCAACGGCAGTCAACGGCAAACAGATGAAAGTCTCCGATATTATCCGTACCCTAAACGTCCTCGGCGGCAAACACGGCATTGGCATTATCGACATCGTGGAAAACCGCGTAGTCGGTATGAAGTCCCGCGGTGTTTACGAGACGCCGGGCGGAACGATCTTGATGGAGGCACACCAGCAGCTTGAGGAGCTTGTGCTTGACCGTGCCACAATGGAAGTAAAAAAAGATATGGGAAACAAGCTGGCGCAAATCGTGTATGAGGGTAAATGGTTCACACCGCTGTGCGACGCCGTACAGGCATTTGTGGACTCCACACAGGAATATGTGACCGGAGAGGTGAAGCTTAAGCTCTACAAGGGCAATGTCATCAAGGCAGGAACGACCTCCCCGTACTCTCTGTACAGCGAGTCACTGGCAAGCTTTACAACCGGAGATCTCTATGACCACCACGACGCGGAGGGCTTTATCACACTGTTTGGTCTCCCGCTAAAGGTTCGAGCGATGAAGCTTCAGGAAACCGGGGCAAAAAATAAGTACGAGTAGACTATGCACACATTCGCCGGAGGCATACCTCCGGCGAATACTTTACGCAAAATATCTTACTTCTTAATAATTCTCGTCAGCCGCCTCAAACAATGTCTGTAGGCGATTGCAGGTCGGACATTTTCCCAAATAAGGCATCCAGCCCCTCCAATCCCTGTGCAAGTTCCTGCTCACAAAGCCTCCCATAGCCAAGCAGAAGCACGGGATATGTGCCAAATTCTCCATTCCCTGATGCACACTCCTCCATACAGGCTGCTTCCTCCCCCTGCTTTAGATAATACCGCCGTATGCCTGACACCCGCACGCCAAATTCCTCCGCTCTCCTGCAAAGCTCCTCCTCCCGCTCCTGCGTCTGCACCTCAACCAGCAGGTGAAGTCCTGCATGCTCGCCGATCACGCGGCGCACCCATCTCCTCTTTTTTAGCTCTGCCAACAAAAAGTCATGTCTGGCACGGTAAATACCTCTCATCTTATTCAAATGACGCTCAAAATGTCCTTCCCGGATAAAGCTGTTCACCAGCTCCTGCTGCATTCTCGGCACGGTCGCTGCATAAAAGCCGCAGACACAATGATAACGCTCTAAAAGCTTCGGCGGCAGCACCAGATAACTGATCCGAAGCGACGGCGCAATACTCTTGGAAAACGTACCAAGATAAATAACCCTTCCAAAACGATCAATACTCTGAAGCGACGGTATCGGCTTGCCGCGGTAACGATATTCACTGTCGTGGTCATCCTCAATGAGATAACGTCCCTCCCCCTCTGCCGCCCACTCCAAAAGCTCCAGTCTCTTTCCAAGCGTCATTACCGAACCGACGGGAAATTGATGCGAGGGCATCACATAGACCAGCGACGGCGCAAGCCTGCGCACCTCACTCATACAAAGTCCGTCCTCCAAAGCCGGAACAGTTATGACCTTATACCCCATATTTAAAAAGGTGCGGTACGCCTGCGGATAACCGGGATTCTCCATCAAAACTGTCTGCTTTCGCCCAAGAATCTGCGACAGCAGTATCTCCAGATATTCATTTCCGGCGCCAACAATAATCTGATCCGGCATACAGTTTACCCCGCGCGCCTGATGCAGATAGGCGGCAATCGTCTCCCGCAGAACCCTGTCCCCCTGTCCGTCTCCCGCAAGTAAAAGCTCCTCCCTGTCATCAAACAATACGTTTTTACTAAGTCTCCTCCAGATATTATAAGGAAAATTCTCTGTATCGACCGCATAAGGCGAAAAATCAATCAATGGCAGTCTCTGCCCGATCTCCCTAAGCACCTTAGCACCCCGTCTGACAATCTCTCCTTCTTTTTGTATTTCCTGATGCAGACTGTAAAGCCCTGTAATATCGCATACAAAAAAGCCCCTGCAGGGTTCCGCTTTGATATATCCCTCTGCCCGGAGCTGTTCGTATGCGAGATCGACGGTACTTCGACTGACGGAAAGCCCCTGTGCCAGCCGCCGCGTTGATGGGAGCTTTTCTCCCCTTAAAAGCTTGCCCGATACAATCTCATTCTTAATCGATTCATATATTTTTTCATAAAGGGGAGCTTTCGCTCCCCCTTGCAGATCGATCATAATTTCCATTATTGTTTACTCTTTTTGATCTCGTTTACAATCGTCTCCTTCAGATCATAAGCACGGTCCTTCATCTTCTTGGACGCTGCCGCAGACTGCTGGATTCTTGCAATACACTTAGATGCCACATCATATTTCTTGAAATGGTATGCCATCGTTGCCAGCAGGTAATCCATCGTGCACTCATCCATACCGCACATCGGATAATTCTCACTTGCAACCGCTTTGGTAAAGCCCTCAAATGCCTGTGCGTAAAACGCCTCCTCCTGCTCCTTACATGCTTTGCGCTCCTGCTCCTGCTTTGGATCCTTCGGATCAAGCGTCTCGAATTTTCCGCGCAAAAGCCATGCCAGATTTAAGCAGGTATATGCCTTCTCGCTTATCTTTCCTTTTTTTGCCATTGCACAAAAAAGTGCCAGCTTGTAACGCTCGATCGACTCGTCATAATCAAGCACCTTCGGCTCAATCGAACCGTCGCCCTTAAAATTAGCGCAGACCTGCTCCTTGACCAGACGGATCTGACCGCTTGACAAATGCTCAAAATAACGGCTGACCGCCGTATAACCGCAATGCGGGCACGACTTCACATTATACTTTAACGTATCGATATACTCATGGCGCGGGCGCAGATCCAAATCAGGCTCCAGGCGCTTGACACGGCTGTTGACAATTTTTGTCTTAAACACCTTATCGCAGACCGTACAGCGAACCGCCTTGTCAAGAAGAAAGCTCGACTCCTGCGGAATCTCCCCCTCCTGTGCACCTTTCTCATTTACAACTTCCTTTTTCTCCTCCGCAAAAATATTTGCAGTGTCCTCCGCCTTAATCCCAAACTTTTCTAACCCCGAGAATAAATTCATATGCTTTTCCTCCTAAATGTAACGCTACGCAGTCGGCAGCTTAAATGAACTCTTTAATGATACGATACGATTAAATACCGGATGCTCCGGCACAGAGTCCTTCACGTCCACACAGAAAAATCCCTGTCTGACAAACTGGAAGCTTTCATACGCCTGCGCCTGCGCCAAACTCTCCTCAAGCATACAGTCCTTTCGTACGATCAGGGAGTTCGGGTTTAAATTCAGACTTCCGTCCTCATTGTATACACCCTTCTCCTCGTCCACGATATTCTCATACAAACGCACGGTCGCCCTCTTTGCATGCGCCGCAGATACCCAGTGAATCGTGCCCTTTACCTTTCGTCCGTCGGGACTGTTGCCGCCGCGTGATGCCGGATCGTAGGTACAGTGAATCTCCGTCACCCTTCCGTCCTCATCCTTCACAAAGCTGTTGCAGGTCACAAAGTAGGCGTTCATTAAGCGCACCTCATTCCCCGGAAACATACGGAAGTACTTCTTCGGCGGCTCCTCCATAAAGTCCTCACGCTCAATGTAAATCTCTCTCGAAAACGGAACCTCCCGCACGCCCAGCGACTCGTTCTCAAGATTATTGACAACCTCCACATATTCTGTCTGCCCCTCGGGATAATTATCGATCACAACCTTGACCGGATCAAGCACCGCCATCATACGCGGACGCTTCATTTTTAAATCCTCGCGGATACAGTACTCCAGCATCGCATAATCCACAGAGCTGTTTGCCTTGGAGATGCCGCAGAGCTCCACAAACATTTTTAAGGATTCGGGCGTAAAGCCTCGTCTGCGCAATGCCGCGATCGATACAAGACGCGGATCATCCCAGCCGTCAACGATTCCCTCCTCAACCAGCCGCTTGATATAACGCTTTCCCGTCACAACGTTTGTCAGATACAGCTTTGCAAACTCAATCTGCCTTGGCGGCATCTGGCTCTTATCCGGCACCATATCAGCGCCAACCTCCTGGATCACCCAATCATAAAGCGGTCTGTGATCCTCAAACTCTAGTGTACAGATCGAATGCGTAATTCCCTCGATCGCATCCTCCATGGGATGTGCATAGTCGTACATCGGATAAATACACCATTGATCGCCGGTTCTGTGGTGGCTCATACGCGCAACACGGTAAATGACAGGATCTCTCATATTGATATTAGAAGAAGCCATATCAATCCGGGCACGCAGTACCTTCTCGCCATCGGCAAACTTACCATTCTTCATATCCGAAAAAAGCGCCAGATTCTCCTCAACGCTTCTGCTTCTGTAAGGGTCTTCCTTTCCCGGCTCCGTCAGCGTGCCGCGATACTCGCGAATCTGCTCCGCGGAAAGATCCGACACATATGCCTTACCTTTTTTGATGAGCCGCACCGCTCCCTCGTACATCTGATCAAAATAATCAGATGCAAAAAGCAGACGATCCTCCCAGTTAGCGCCGAGCCATTTTATATCCTCTATGATCGCCTCGACAAACTCCGTCTTTTCCTTCGTCGGGTTCGTATCGTCAAAGCGCAGATTAAACTTACCGTCATACTTTTGCGCCAAGCCGTAATTCAGTAAAATCGACTTAGCATGTCCAATATGCAAATAGCCGTTCGGCTCCGGTGGGAATCTTGTATGCACCTTCGTGCAATGTCCCTCCTCTATATCCTTATCAATGATCTGCTCAATAAAATTCTTTGAGACATTTTCATTCTCCATTGTCATTCCTCCTCATCTTCTGCCAAAAAAGCAGGACAGCTTATGACATATCATACATGATACGCACGCAGGGCGCAAGCATAATCTAAAACCAAGCTTTCTTTATTCCCCGACTTTATTCCGCAATCTGTTGCAGAGCGCGATACCCGCCAGCAACAGGATCGGAAATATCACAGCAGCCAAAATCCCCGCTTTTAAATTATCATTCCTGACACCTGAAACGATACCTGCCAGCGTAGGTCCGCCGGAACAGCCCAAGTCCCCTCCAAGCGCCAGCAGCGCAAACAGCGCTGTCCCGCCGCCCGGAATCGAGGCTGCCGCCTTACTGAAGGTCCCCGGCCACATAATTCCGACAGACAGACCGCAAAGCGCACATGCCGCAAGATTCACTGCGGGAACAGGTACAAATACAATACAAAGATACGAAACGATACACAACAGACTGCTGCCTGTCATAAAACCATCCAGCGCGATCCGATCACCAAATTTCCCATAAAAAGCACGGGAAATGCCCATCAGCAGCGCAAATGCCATAGGTCCCGCCAGATCTCCGAGCGTCTTACTGATGCCAAGCCCCTGCTCGGCAAACATAGAAGCCCACTGGCTGATCGCCTGCTCACTTGCTCCGGCACAGACCATCATCAACAAAAGCACCCAAAACAGCCGACCGGAAAGAAGCTGCCTGATCGGCATTCCGCTCTCACCCTCCGGCGCAAGCGGTGCAAGCGGCACCTTCAGAAATGCAAACATGTTTCCAAGCGGGATCAAAGCCCAAAAAAGAGCCAGCAGCTTCCAAGCCTTTGTTCCCGCAAGCCGGAAAAACAGGGTCGAAACCAATATCACCCCGACATGCCCCCAGCAGTAAAAAGAGTGCAGCATACTCATCGCCGCCTCTTTATTCTCCGACGGACACGCCTCCACGACCGGACTGACGAGCACCTCCAAAAGTCCGCCGCCGACTGCATAGATCATGACTGCAGTCAAAATTCCAACAAACGGATCAGCCAGCACCTCCGGCAGAATCGTCAGCGATACCAGACCTGCCGCCGCCAACAAATGTGCCAGCACCATAGACCTGCGGTAGCCAATACGATCCACAAAACCGATTGCCAATAAATCTACCAGAAGCTGAATCCCAAAATTAAACGTTACCAGCAATGTAATCCTTGATAAGGAAATTCCATAGCTTCGCTGAAAGGTCAAAAACAGCAGCGGCACAAAATTATTGATGATCGCCTGTACAATATATGCCATAAAGCATGCTGCAATCGTCTTGTTATATTGATTTTTCATTTGGAATACTTCTTACTCTGCTCCTCTAAAAATTCCGGCGTATCAAAATAATGAATCTTCATGGCGGCCTTCACCTCGGCAACCGTCTTAGCCGCCTCCTGCCTTGCCGTCTCGCTGCCCGCCTTTAAAATATCGTAGACATCGCCGATTCTCTGCTCATACTCTGCCCTGCGTGCACGGATCGGACGAAGCTCCTCCTGCATAACGTTATTTAAAAACTTCTTGACCTTCACATCTCCAAGCCCGCCTCTCTTGTAGTGCGCCTTCAGCTCATCAAGATTCGCATATTCCGGCAGATACTCTGCAAAATGACCGTCATTGCAAAACGCGTCCAGATAAGTAAACACCGTATTTCCTTCCAGCTTTCCGGGGTCTTCGATGCGGATATGCTCCGGGTCGGTAAACATGGACATGATCTTCTTTCGCACATCCTCCTCGGACTCCGAAAGATAAATACAATTTCCCAGCGATTTACTCATCTTTGCCTTACCGTCCGTTCCCGGAAGCCGCAGACACGCCTTATTCGACGGAAGAAGAATCTGCGGATCAACAAGCGTCTCCCCGTATACGGCATTAAACTTATGCACGATTTCCTTCGTCTGCTCAAGCATCGGCATCTGATCCTCGCCAACCGGCACAGTCGTCGCCTTAAACGCCGTAATATCCGCCGCCTGACTGATCGGATAAGTAAAAAATCCAACCGGTATACTCGTCTCAAAATTACGCATCTGAATCTCCGCCTTTACCGTCGGATTGCGCTGAAGTCTGGAAACCGTCACCAGATTCATGTAATAAAAGGCAAGCTCCGTCAGCTCCGACACATACGACTGGATAAAAATATGAGACTTCGCCGGATCAATGCCGACCGACAGATAATCAAGCGCCACCTCCATAATATGATCCCGCACCTTTGCCGGATCATCTGCATTGTCCGTCAGCGCCTGCGCATCTGCGATCATAATAAAAATCTTATCAAACTCCCCGGAATTTTGAAGCTCAACTCTCCGCTTTAATGAACCCACATAATGACCTACATGGAGCTTTCCGGTCGGGCGGTCGCCCGTTAAAATAATTTTCTCTGCCATCCTTCTTCCCCTGTCAAAATATTCTTTGTTCATTATACACGTTTTCTGATTCAAGTGCAATCCTTATAGCTGTTCTCTCTCCTCCTCACGCCTCTCGTGTTTTTGAAAAATATGGATCACCCCGCTGTCGTTGAGACTTTTTAAAAGAGCGGTCGCGATCGGCAGAAGAAACAGACCCGCAATGCCCAAAAACTGCAGCCCGACGATCATCGCGATCAGCGTCACAACAGGCGAAAGCCCCATTTGCCGCCCAACCAGATGCGGCTCTGCAATATTGCGCACAATTGTCACGACCACATACAGCGCCACCAGACCAATGCCAAGCGGCAGATTGCCTGAGGAAGCCGCGATTACCGCCCATGGCAGCAAAACCATTCCGGTTCCCAGCACAGGAAGAATATCTAAGATCGCAATGATAAAGGCAATCACGACCGCCCCCTCGACACGCAGAAAAAGAAGCCCCACCGTAAGCTCCAGAAACGTCATTCCAAGAATGAGACAGTAAGAAAACGCACATTTTCCCAATGTCTCCATAACGTATTTTTTCATTCCATGCACATACACCTGAAAACGCTTCGGCACCTGCGATTCAAGAAACGCACAGATATTCGGAAATTCCAGTTCCATGAGCATCGTCGCGATCAGTGTCAAAAACAGATTCATACAAATTCCGGGAATATGCCCTGCCGCCGCAGACACACCGTCAAAAATCTTCCCCGAAATCTCTGACGCCATATTTCCGCCGCCGCGCAGCAGGATCCCCTCTCCCTGTGCAGATACGCCAAGAACCTCCGTTCCCCATGTACTTGCCGTATGAAGAAACGGAGCGACCGATTCCTTAAAAAAGCATGTAAGCTCCGATGCACAGCCGCGCAAAAGCTCTACAACACGCCAGCCCAGCAGATAAAGCAGCAGGGCGATCAGCGCATAAAAAAGTATGACGATACAAACGGCTGCCGTCTTTCTTCCCACATGAATATATTTCACGGCAGCATCCACAACAAAGGAAAGCGCCCACGCCACGACAAATGCCGCCAGAAACGGAAACAGCGCCGCTCCCACATACTTGACGAGACAGACTGCCGCCGCTGTCCAAACACCCCAATACGCCGCCCGGATTAAAAATTCCTTCTGCCTTCTCAGCCGCTTTTCCCGCTCCATATTTTCCCCCTTTTGCCCTGCTATTTATTAATAACTATATCCAATCAGACAAATCTCATGCCTTTCTTGTGAACAAAAGTGTCGATCACGCCTAGCATTTTCCTTTGTCGCTGTGCGTTTCACACAGAGCATTTTTCTATCATACAAAACGAGAAATCTCTAAAATAAAACAAAGAATCTCGCAAGCGAGATTCTCCGCCTGCGGCGGGTCGCATCAGCGACACAGTTCCATTCCGCCGCAGTGCGATCTCCCCAGAGGCTTTTTGCTTTATAGGGGACCAATTTCCTATAAAGCAAAAAGCCTCTCCGCTGTGTCGTCTACGACTTATCTCAGCAGAAAGGCTCCTGATCTGTTGCCTGCAGCTATTTTGAAATATCAATTAATTGGGGCAGTCCGGTCTCGTAGCTAAGCCTTATATATGGCTCGCCATCTCCCCCCCCCCCTAAAAATACTGTATTTTGTAGTTCTATGATGCTGCTTTTCTGGCGCAGCAGCTTAGAAATCAGCGGCATCATCATTTGAAACAGCACAAAAAAGTCCATGTCCAGCCCATGACCCGCACTCTTGCACAAAACTCCGTCCACATCCTCTGTCCCTATCATCATAAGCTCAGCATTTTGTACCTGTGAAATAAACTGTGCCTTTTCCTGCGCATCCACCATCCAATCCTCCGTACCATGAAAAGTGATAATCTTACAGGTGTTTTCTATCTTCTGATACAGAAACCTCAAATCATACAGCTTTTCATGATACCGATATTGTGGATGGCTCTTTATGAAATACTCAACCCCCACCTTGATTCCCAAATCCGTATCCCAGTAAAATCTGTTTTCCTCCATATAAAAAGGAGTCAGATAAGAAGAAATATCCATCATGCAGCTCACAAGTCCCGGACAGATCACATTAACTAAATGCGCTACATATGCTCCATGCGACGAGCCGAATAAAATAACTTTCTTCGTGTTGAACGAAACATCTTGTACTTTCAGTTCATAAAAAAGCCCAAGCAACGCACAGACACAATCAAGCGCCTGCATCATTCCCATGTCATTAAATTCATCCTCACACTCACTAAGTTCATTTCTGTAAACCGATTCCTCCTCAAGCTCTGGAAGTCTTCCCAACAAATGCAACAGCTTTATTGTATCGTTTAACTCTGGCTTCAGATATTTGCTACCGAAATGTTCGCATTGCACCGTAATCACATTATACTGATCGCAAAACTCTTTCCGCATTTTTTGAAAAACATGCGAATCCAAGGTGGCTCCATAGCCGGAAATAAAAAATAAAATTCCTGTTTCATCGTTTGTTCCACCTTCCGGAATTCCTGCTTCTACCCGAATTTCTCTGTTCGATTCAGGTGCATCACCTGTTTTGTAAATGTTCCGATGCCCCAAAAACCGATATGTTTTTAAAATAGCCATTTCCAGACTCCCCCTACACCTCTGTTTTTAGGATATAAATGCAGTTTGGCTTATCCACCTTCACGCGTGCACCCTCCTGCAGGGAATATCCCCGTTCAAAATCAATGCGGTAGGTAAAAATATCATTGGAATTATTATTAAGCGTCAGATAACGTGTTTCATCGGGATAAAACGCCAGCATCTTGGGATAATCGCTGTTGACCTTCGTCATAAATTTTTCCGTAAGCATTCCGGTCTTGGCATCAATCTCATAGCACACGACAGAATTAACGCCGGCATTGCTGCACATCAGATATTTGCCGCTCTTTGAGATTTCCATGCCCGAGGCGGCGCAGACGTCCTCCTCCCTATGCGTAACAGTCCGAACCTCCTGAAGCTTTTCAAACACAGGCTCGTCATCCACAACCGAATAATGGTATACCTCAATCATATTTAAAAGCTCATATAAAATATATGCGTACTGTCCGTCTCTGGAAAACCGTATCATACGGGGCGCAGACTCCAGCGGTCCGCGGATAATATCGATCAGCTTAAGCTTCCCGTTCTCATAATCCACGCGGTACACCTTCACATGATCCAGACCATTGTCGACGGCACAGAGAAACTTCTGCTCCGGCGTCAGCTTGACACAGTCTACATGCGGAATGAAATTGCGCTGTGCAATGCTTCTGCCCATGCCCTTGTGGAAAACACCGTCGGAAATCTCTCCGATGCTTCCGTCCGGTGCAAGCCGCATCATACTGACACGCCCGTCATGATGTCCTCCCACAAATAAATAGCGGTTTTCATCATCCACCTCGACATAGCAGCCGCGCATACCGCCGATCCACTGCTTATTCATCGGAATCAGATCGCCGTCCGGTTGGATCGAAAACGCCTCCACACCCTCATCTGCGATCGAATACAAAAATCTGCGATCCTTCGACACCACAATATCGGACGGATTATTGATCGGAACAACCTTGCGTTCCTTTAATCCCCCCTCCGACACGTTCAAGTCGTAAATATGGATTCCGACACTGTTCTCGTGGGTGTAGGTACCCACATACGCAACATATTTCTCCTCTTTCATCGCTTTGTACCGTCCTTATTCTTTTCTGCGCAAAATATCATAAAGCTCCAATGGCTCTCCTAAATCGATAAAAAGTACCTGCTGCGGATGCGGACAAGACTCCATTTCCTGTCCCTGTTCATCCACGATCCTGCGGACAGTTACCGTCCGGTTCTCACCGTCCGGCTTCATCACCTCAATTTCTTCTCCCACGGAAAACTTGTTGCGCTGCTTGATGCGGTACAGACCTTCCTTTGTCCTCTCACCCACAATGCCAAGATAGGTGTATTCCTTGACATATGTATTGTTTTCATAGATCTGTGCCTCATCCGTCGGTCTCCCAAAGAAAAATCCGGTTGTAAACTGACGGTAGGTACAATTTGATATTTGATCCAGATACCACGGCAGATGCTCCTGATAAAGCTCGGGAGACTGCTTATAATCGTCAATCGCCCTCCGGTAGGTTCTCGCCACGGTTGCCACATATAGCGCTGTCTTCATTCTACCCTCTATTTTAAAACTGTCAATACCCGATTCCATCAGCTCCGGAATATGCTCGATCATGCAAAGGTCTCTCGAATTAAAAATGTAAGTGCCGCGCTCATTTTCATAGACCGGCAGATACTCTCCCGGACGCTTCTCCTCCACCAGCGCATATTTCCAACGGCACGGGTGCGTACATGCGCCGCGGTTGGCGTCCCTCCCGGTAAAATAATTCGACAGCAGACAGCGTCCCGAATAGGACATACACATCGCTCCGTGAATAAAAGTCTCAATCTCAAGGTCATCCGGGATATTCGCCCGAATTTCCCGAATCTCCGCCAGAGAGAGCTCCCTTGCGGAAACAACGCGCTTTGCGCCCTGCGCGTACCAGAAAAGATAGGTTCCGTAATTCGTATTATTTGCCTGCGTGCTGATATGAAGTTCAAGCTCGGGACAAATCTCCTTTGCAATGGCAAACACCCCGGGGTCCGCAATGATCAGCGCATCGGGCTTTACCTCACGCAATTCCTGAAAATAACGTCGCACACCTCTTAAATCTCCGTTGTGCGCCAGAATATTTGCAGTAATATATACTTTTACGCCATGCTCGTGCGCAAATGCAATTCCCTCGCGGATCTCATCCATCGAAAAATTCTTCGCCTTCGCGCGGAGTCCAAATGCCTCTCCTCCGATATACACAGCATCCGCGCCGTAAATAACGGCAACCTTTAATACCTCAAGGCTGCTTGCCGGTATCAATAACTCCGGTTTTCTCATAATAATCTCCATTCCTAAGCAGCTTATCGCAAAAAAGCGGCGCCGCTGCTGCGCCTAAACCTGTCTGCGGCACCTCCTACCGCTTTTCGTTCCTTGTACTGACGGTGATCCCATCGCCTACCGGAAGCACTGCCGTGGTAAGCTCCTCATGGTGCGTCAGCACATATAGATATTCCCTCATCCGTTTATGGATCGTACGATTTCTTCGTGTTACGATAAAGCGTGATTCCAGAATATCCCCGTCCTGCAGGACATTGTCCGACACAAGGATGCCCTCCGGCGCTAAAAGCCGCAGTACCTCAGGCAGAAAATGAATATACTGCCCCTTCGCCGCATCCATAAAAATAAGATCGAATGTCCCTTCCAGTGTAGGGAGCAGCTCCGCGGCGTCTCCCTCCAAAAGCGTGATCTGATCCTCTTTGCCCGCCCGGCGGAAATTCTCGCGTGCGATCGGAATCCGCTTTTCATAATTTTCAATCGTGGTGATCCTCGCTGATCCCCGCGTATATTCCGCCATCAAAACAGCGGAGAAGCCGACTGCGGTTCCAACCTCCAGGATGCGCTCCGGTTTTTTGATTGCCAAGAGCAGCTTTAAAAAGCTCTGCATCTCCTTGCGGATGATCGGCACCCCTGCCGCCTTTGCTTCCCGCTCGATCGTGTCTAAAATTTCTGTATTTCCCGTATCAAGGGAATTGATATACGCCGCAAGTCTCTCGTCTGCAATCACTGCTCCGTACTCTCCTCTATCCCTGTTCCCATCACGGCAATCATCTCCTTGACTGTCATGGATGTATTGAGCGTGTAAATCCCCGGCAAAAGCTTATCGGAATATGCCGACAGCTTTAGCTGCGCATAAAACAGCTTATCGTCACGGATCAGCCCCTGCTCCTTAAGCAGCTTTCCTATCTCACGCTCTGACATATCAGCAGTTACCTGCACCACAATATCCTCTCCCGGCGCTTCCGCAACCGCCTCCTCGGTAAAAACCCGATAGCCGAAGTTGTAGCAAAAGGTTCCAAGCTCTATCAGTCCTACCACGACAAGCAGGAGCACCAGAATAGAAAAACTCAGACTGACAAATTTAAAAATCATTTTATTTAGCTTCATGTATCTTCCTCGCCCGCCATGTCAAAGCGTTTTCTCTTACACTGCTCTTTCCTATACCTCCATAATGATCGGCATGATCATCGGACGGCGCTTTGTCTCCTTCCAGACAAAGTCTCCGAGGGAATCCTTGATCTCGGTCTTGATCTTGCCCCAGTCTGTAATTCCCTTATCCATGCAGTACTGCATCTTATCATCCAAAAGGTTCTTCGCCTCCTCCATCAGACTCTCCGAGCCCCGGACATAGACAAAGCCTCTTGACACAAGATCGGGTCCTGCCAAAAGCTGTCCCGAACCGCTCTCCAATGTCAGCACCACGATGATGATACCGTCCTCCGCCAGATGCTGGCGGTCACGCAGCACGATATTTCCGACATCGCCCACGCCAAGACCATCTACCATGATCGCTCCCGTATGCACCTTGCCGGTCACCGCCGCGCTCTCCTCAGAAAGCTCCAGCACGTCTCCAGTAGAGATCAGGAAAATATTTTCCTTTGGAATCCCAAGCTCCTGCGCCACCTTCGCCTGTGCGATCAGGTGACGGTACTCCCCATGTATCGGCACTGCATATTTCGGTCTTACCAGCGAATAAATCAGCTTGATCTCCTCCTGGCAGGCATGACCCGACACATGCACATCCTGGAAAATCACATTTGCTCCCCTGATCGAAAGCTCGTTGATAATACGCGAAACTGCTTTTTCATTGCCCGGTATCGGGTTGGAGCTTAAAACGATCGTATCGTTTGGCTTAATTGACACCTTCTTGTGAATGCCGCTCGCCATACGGGATAACGCCGCCATAGCCTCACCCTGACTTCCCGTCGTCACAAGAACAATCTTCTCATCAGGGTAGTGCTTTACCTCGTCAATATCGATCAGCGTATGATCCGGAATACGGACATAGCCAAGCTCTGATGCGATCCCTATGATATTGACCATGCTGCGTCCCTCAACCGCAACCTTACGTCCATGCTTATAAGCAGTATTGATGATCTGCTGCACACGGTCTACATTTGATGCAAAGGTCGCGACAATGATCCTGCGGTCCTTATTATCTGCAAACAGCTCCTCAAAGGTTCTGCCAACCGTCTTTTCCGATTTTGTAAATCCCGGACGCTCTGCATTGGTACTGTCGCACATCAGGGCAAGCACGCCCTTCTTTCCGATCTCGCCGAAACGCTGCAGATCGATCACATCGCCGAATACCGGCGTATAATCCACCTTAAAGTCTCCGGTATGAACCACGATACCCGCCGGAGAATAGATCGCGAGCGCCGCGGCATCCTGAATGCTGTGGTTTGTCTTGATAAACTCCACACGAAAACATCCAAGATTAATGTGCTGTCCGTGCTTTACCACCTTGCGCTTTACCTTCGTGAGCATATTGTGTTCACGCAGCTTATGCTCGATCAGACCGTTTGTAAGCTTCGTCGAATAAATCGGCACATTGATCTCACGCAGCACATAAGGAATCGCTCCGATGTGATCCTCATGACCATGCGTAATAAAAAAGCCCTTGACCTTCTCGATATTCTCCCTCAGATAACTGATGTCCGGGATCACAAGGTCGATTCCATACATGTCATCCTCAGGAAATGAGAGACCGCAGTCCACAACAATAATACTGTCTTCGTACTCAAAGGCAGTAATGTTCATACCAATCTGCTGCAATCCTCCCAATGGAATGATCTTCAGCTTTGCAGTTTTTTCTTTTTTCAAAATATTACCTCCGTTCTTAACTTCATCTCTTTCTTACCGTTCGTATTCAATGTCTGCATCCTCGATCAGCTCCGCAAATATCTTGCCGACAGCCGTAAGCTCCGTGTCGTCCTCGACCATTTCGTACACGACCTCGTCGCCCTCCGTGCAAATTTCTTTCAAGATATATGCCTCACAGTCTTCTGTTTCCTTTTCCGTCACAAAAAGATATTTTGTTCCGCTTACCTTCGTCTCCTCAACTACAAAAAACGCAAGCTTCTCTTTGGATTTCGGGTCAATAAATACAACTTTCTCCATCATTACAATTACTCCATTTCATCGGCTGCCCATATGAAGTGAATCCAGATAACCCTGCAGGATAAACACCGCTGCAATCTTATCCACATACTTCTTTCGGTCCTCTCTCCTGATCCCTGTCTCCATCATGAGCCTGTCAGCCGAAACTGTCGTCAAACGCTCATCCCATAAGATGACCTCTACGCCCGTCCGGCGCTTAAGCATCTCCTGGAACTCTTTTGTTTTCCCGCAACGCTCACCCTCGGTATTATTCATATTCTTCGGGTAACCCAACACGATACGCTCTACCTGATATTCCCGCACAATTTCTTCTATCCTTGCCAAAGACTGGCGCAGCTTATTAGGAGATTGCCTTCTGATAATCTCCAATCCCTGCGCCGTCAATAAAAGCTCGTCGCTGACCGCAACACCAACAGTCTTCGCGCCGAAATCCAATCCTAAAATCCGCATCTTAAAATATCGCCTTTCCGCGCAGCTTATTCCCAGTGGTTATTCCTGATATAGGCGGTTAAAACCTCCTCCACCAGTTCATCACGCTCTACCTTCATGATCAGACTTCTTGCATTCTTATAGCTGGTGATATAGGTAGGATCACCAGACATAATATATCCAACAATCTGATTAACCGGATTATAGCCCTTCTCCGTCAGTGCATGATAGACGATCGTCAGTATCTCACTCACCTTAAGCTCCGGCTCTTTTTCTACTTTAAAATATTGTGTGTTATTGATATTCTGCATATTTGTCACGCCCTTATACCTGCTCTCACAAGAATTTGTGCATTTTATCCTCTTGTGCGAAAAGCATTGCTATTTTCATTTTAATATAGTTTGTCCTAAAATTCAACCATAAGATAAATGCCTTCCGTCAGTTCTTTTTTTACGACGCCCGAAACAAACTGATTCTGCAGCTCCCTCTCACTCTGTACGGCAACCTTGACATACTCCTTCGTATAACCCGTATAGTATGTCTCTCCCTCCCAGAGAAACTTCTCCTCAAGGAGCGCCTGCGTCTCTTTTCCTATATAGTAATCGCGAAACTCTCTCGACATGCGCGCGCCCAATGCGAGCAGCTCCTCGCTGCGCCTCTTTTTTATCTCCTCCGGTATCTGATCCTTCATTGCCGCGGCCTTCGTTCCCTCGCG
This sequence comes from Roseburia sp., assembly GCA_019421345.1. GTDB lineage: Bacteria > Bacillota > Clostridia > Lachnospirales > Lachnospiraceae > Roseburia. The sequence goes on from JAHZFL010000002.1 coordinate 90,266, forward strand.
CTTGGAATACTGGAAAATATGCATCTCATAAAAACGGATGCGCTCTAAATATGCCCGCGTCATCTCAAATTCTTCTTCCGTCTCTCCCGGAAATCCAACGATCACATCCGTGGTGATCGCCGGATGCGTAAAATATCTGCGCAAAATTTCACAGCCCTTTTCATATTCCGCAGTATCATACCGTCTGTTCATGCGGGAGAGCGTCGCGTCACAGCCGCTCTGTAATGACAGATGAAAATGCGGGCAGATCTTCTCCATACCTGCGAGCCTTGCGGCAAACTCCTCCGTCACAATGCGCGGCTCTAAGCTGCCCAGCCGGATTCTGCGAATTCCCTTTTCTTTGTGAACCTGTTCGATCAGATGCATCAGACTGTCACCTGTATCTACTCCGTAAGAGCTTAGGTGGATACCGGTCAGCACAACCTCCTGATAACCGTTGGCTGCCAGCCTGCGGACCTCCGCCAGCACCTCCTGTGCGGCGCGGCTTCTAACCCTGCCGCGCGCAAACGGTATGATACAATAGCTGCAAAACTGGTTGCAGCCGTCCTGCACCTTGATAAACGCTCTCGTATGCTCTGCCGTCTTTTCCAAAAACAGCTCCTCATACTCCTGTTTCTCATGATTAATATCTGTCACGCTTGTCGTCTTTCCGCAAGACGCTTCATATTCGTTCAGAAGCTCTAACAGGGCATGCTTTTTATTATTTCCTATGACAATGTCAATCGCATCATCGACAAGCGCCTGCTCCTCCTTTGTCTGCACATAGCATCCCGCTCCGACAACGATCGCCTCAGGATTCATCTTTTTTGCCCGGTGCAGCATCTGCCTTGATTTCCTGTCCGCCATATTCGTCACCGAACAGGTATTGATCACATAGACATCGGCGCGCTCCGTAAAGGGTACGATCTCATATCCGGCGCCCTCCAACAACTGCTGCATCGCCTCCGTCTCATATGCATTTACCTTACATCCCAAATTATGTAACGCCGCTTTTTTCATTTCTACCTCCTTTTTGTATTGCTTCCATTTAAACGTGGGCGCACAAATCTCCGGCTGAAAAATTTCTGTCTATGATCCTTCAGCCTTATTTCCTGCTCATTTTCACTTGCTTTTTATGTTGACTTTTCCATGAAAAACCATTACTATAGAACTATCTTGAAACAGTTAATTCTAAGGAGGTTTTTCACATGAAAACAGTACAGATTTCTTTAAACTCCATTGACAAGGTAAAGTCTTTTGTCAACGCTATCACACAGTATGAATTTGATTTTGACTTAATCTCTGGCAGATATGTGATTGACGCAAAGTCTATTATGGGTATCTTCAGCTTAGATTTATCCAAGCCGATCGACCTTGCCATTCACGCAGAGACGAATGTGGACGAGATAATGGAAACCTTGAAGCCGTATCTGATCTAATTTCTTAAAATGCGCACCGCAGGAAAATTTCCTGCGGTTTTTCTATTTACAATGATCATGAACGGAAAACCGCTTACTGTGGTCATGCGTACTTTTGTTTTAATCCACCATCATTGTAAATTAATTTTCTTATCCTTCAATCTCTATCACTTCTGTCGTGTCGATCGCCGCCTGCATCAGCGCGTCGATCTTCTCATCAAGCTTCTTCTCATCATTGTGGATCACATTTAAGCTCGGCTTTGTGACCGGATGCTTTGCAACAAAAATCGTACAGCAGTCCTCATACGGCAAAATCGACGTCTCGTATGCGCCGATCCGCTCGGACACCTCTACGATCTCCTGCTTATCAAAGCCGATCAGCGGACGGTACACGGGCATCGTGCAGACCTCGTTTGTCGCCGCTAATGACTGCATCGTCTGGCTTGCCACCTGTCCGATGCTCTCTCCGGTAATCAGTCCCAGACATTTATGTTCCTTCGCAAAATGCTCCGCAAGCTTCATCATGTAGCGTCGCATGATAATCGTAAGCTCCTCATGCGGGCACTGCTCATAAATGTAGAGCTGAATATCCGTAAAGTTTACGACATGAAGCTTCATCGGACCGGAATATTTTGCAACAATCTTCGCCAGATCAACAACCTTCTGCTTTGCGCGCTCTGACGTATAAGGCGGCGCGTGAAAATAAACCGCGTCTATGGAGACGCCGCGCTTTGCGATCATATAACCCGCCACCGGACTGTCAATTCCCCCGGATAAGAGCAGCATCGCGCTGCCGTTTGTCCCGACCGGCATACCGCCCGGTCCGGGAATGATCACAGAATAAATATTGATCTGATTGCGTATCTCAACATTCAGTACAACCTCAGGCTGATGCACGTCCACACGGGTTTCCGGAAATGCCTCCAAAATCTTCTCGCCCAGCTTTGCATTGATCTCCATCGACTCCATCGGGTAATTTTTACGCGCACGCCTCGCATTGACCTTAAAGGTAAACTGCTTGTCCGCATAAACGCGGTCGATGTAGGCAAGCACTTCCTCTGCAAGACGCTCAAAGCCTTCGTCCTCAATGAGAACAACCGGACAGATTCCGACGATTCCGAAAACACATTTTAATGCGCCCATCACCTCGTCATAATCGTACTCTCCCTCTGTATCCACATAAATCCGTCCCTGCTCCTTGCGCACGCGGAATTTACCGTCCACCTTTTTTAACACACGGCTGATCCTGCCGACAAGCGCATCCTCGAACAAATAACGATTTTTCCCCTTAATCGCAATTTCTGCGTACTTAATTAAAAATGATCTGTACATAATCATAGTCCTGTCCTCCCTATCTGCGAACAAATTTTCTGCGGAACGGAATGATCTCCTTTAGCTTTGCCACCGTGTAATCAATCTCCTCCTGCGTCGTATCAACGCTAAGGCTGATACGGATCGTCGATTCCACTGCACCTTTGGAAAGCCCAAGTGCCTGCAGTGTGCGGCTTGGCGCAGGCTTATGCGAGGAGCAGGCGCTGCCCGCCGACACATAGATACCATATTCCTCCAGAGAATGCAGCATGACCTCGCTCCTGACATCACGAATACTGATGCTTACAATGTGCGGCGCGCAGCTTCTGTCTGCTCTGCCATTTACCGTCACGCCCTCAATCTCCCCGATCCCTGCGATCAGACGCTCTCTTAGTGCATACATCCGCTCTGTTTTTTCCTCAAAGTTCTCATAAATCTCCTCCGCAGCTTCTCCAAGCGCAGCTGCCCCCGGCACATTCTCCGTTCCGGATCGCAGACCCTTTTGCTGCCCGCCGCCAAAAATCATCGGCTGAACCTTTACCTTATCTGCAATATACAAAAATCCCGTACCCTTGGGCGCATGAATCTTATGACCGCTGACCGAAAGAAGGTCAATCCCCCATTTTTGAGGGTAAATATGAAATTTTCCGTATGCCTGAATCGCATCCACATGAAACAGCGTCTTTGGGTTCTTTTCCTTGATCAGCCTTCCCGCCTCCATCACAGGCTCCAAAGCGCCAATTTCATTATTTACCATCATGATCGACACAAGCACTGTGTCTTCCCGCAGAGCGCACCGCAATTCTTCTAAGGAAATCACACCGTCCCGTTCGACAGACAGCTCCGTGATCTCATATCCAAGCTCCTTTAAATGCGCCAGCGGCGCATGGACAGACGGATGCTCAATGGCAGTTGTAATGATATGTCTGCCAAGCCGCCGGTTTGCCAATGCCCCGCCGATCAGCGCCAGATTATTCGATTCTGTTCCGCCGGAGGTGAACAAAAGCGCTCTACCATCAATCTTTAACGTACGCGCAATCTGCTCGCGCGCCCGTCGGATGTAATCCTCCGCTTCTTTCCCCTTATTGTGCAGCGAGGAGGGATTTCCATAATCCTCCGTCAATATCTGCATCATCAAATCCCTTACGCGCACACTGCATCGGGTCGTTGCCGAATTATCCAAATATACTTCCATTTTTTCCACGCCTTCTTTATTCTTTACCCGCCTCAAGATGATACATCAGAACAGACAAAGCGGCAAGTCCTGCCGTCTCCGTCCGCAAAATGCGTCCTCCGAGAGATATAAGCCTCATATCATATTCACGCGCCTGCGCAATTTCTCCGTCCGCAAAACCGCCCTCCGGTCCGATAAAAATGCCGACGCTCTGCCCCGGTACGATCGCCTCCATGGCTTCTCGCGTCGCTGCCATCCCACGCGCGTTCTCATAGGGAACCAGGACAACATCAAGCTCTGCCGCTGCCGCTAACGCCTCCTGATAACTCATCAGATGCCCCACCTTTGGGATGATGCTTCTCTTTGACTGCTTAGCGGCGCTCTTTGCGATCTCCTGCCAGCGCGCCGTCTTTGCCGCCGCCTTTTTTTCATCAAGCTTTACCACACAGTTTTTCATCGCCACCGGAATAATCTCGTATGCACCAAGCTCCACTGCCTTTTGAATAATAAGCTCCATCTTATCGCTTTTGGGAAGTCCCTGAAACAGAGAAATGCGGCTGGGAAGCTCCGTGTCCGAAGCGCACTCCTCCACAAGTGCGACAAGCACCGTCTCCCCGGCAAACGCTGCAATCTCACCAAAATAACTTTTGCCCGATGTGCTGCTGATACGCACGCGCTCGCCGCGCTTCATACGCAATACGCTTTTGATATGGTTGACATCGCTTCCCTCAATGGTCACAGTGTGCTTCCCGACCTGCGTATCCTCTACAAAAAACTGATACATAACCTGTTCCTCTTATCCTGCGCAGACTTTCCCCGTTTTTTCCGAGAACTGACGCTATTTTCTCGCCGTGATATTCACCCACTCGCCCTGATGGTGAATTTCCACAACGGTAAGTCCCGCCTGCTCGATCGCTTCCTTCACTTCATTTTCCTTAAAATCAATAATCCCGGATGTGATAAAATAGCCGCCCTCTTTTAAAAGCGCCGGAATCACAGGCGCCATCGGGATGATGACGTCCGCCAGAATATTTGCGACCACAATCTCATATTTCTCACTGCCGACCTCCTGCTGCAATGCCGCATCATCGATCAGATTACCGACGTAAAATGTTCCAAGCGACGCATCCAGATGGTTGACCTCCATATTCTCCCGCGTGGACGTCATACAGTCCGCATCGAGATCTGTCCCAACAACTGCAGACGCACCGAGCTTTAACGCCACGATCGACAAAATCCCGCTGCCACAGCCAACGTCAAGCACCCGCGGCTTTGTCCACTCCGGCGTATACTCCCTCGTACCGCGGATATATTTTAACAACTGACGGATACAAAGCTGCGTCGTCTCATGCTTTCCCGTGCCAAACGACACGCCCGGATCGATCTCGATCAAAAACTTGTCCCCATCCTCCGGCTTTAACGTCTCCCACGTCGGCTTGATCAGAATATCATCAATGTAAAAAGATGAGAAAAACTGTTTCCAGTTGTTGATCCAGTCCAAATCCTCCGTCTCATCGGAGGTGATAACGCCGCTGCCGACCTCCACCGTCCGGCGCAGCTCCTCTAACGCAAGCTTGACCTCCTTTAAGAGCTCCGTGAAATCCTCTCCGTGATCCTCAAGGTAAAAGCTGACATGACTGATCCCCTCGTCCGGCGGAAGCTCCGGCAGAAAATCAATAAACATATCCGCCTGATCCTCCTTGGAAAGAGGAATGTTGTCCTCAATCTCCACGCCCTCAATGCCAAGCTCCATGAGCATGGCGCTCATAAAATCCTCAGCCGCTGTCGTCGTCTCGATCGTATATTTCTTCCACTTCATAAAAAATGTCTCCATTCAGTATCTCTTTGCACAATAATAGATATAGTATCACAATTTACGGCTCGTTGCAAATAGGTGTTGTATTTTGTGGAATAGCCTCCTCTTTCCTCTCTGCGCCATCATTCCCTTCCGCCGCAGTGCGTTCCCCCGGAGGGATTTGCTTTATAGGGGACGAAGTTCCCTATAAACAAAGAATCTCGCTTGCGAGATTCTCCGCCTGCGGCGGGTCGCATTTGGGACAAATTTCCCTTCCGCCGCAGTGCGTTCCCCCGGAGGGATTTGCTTTATAGGGGACGAAGTTCCCTATAAAGCAAAAAGGAAACCGCGCAAACGCGGTCCCCCTCTCAAAAATCTAATTACCTATTCAGTTCAAATCTCTGCACCATCTCATTTAACGTGGTTGCCTGTGCCGCAAGCTCCTCGGAGGTTGCCGAGCTCTCCTGTGCCGTTGCCGAATTATCCTGCACTGCCTGTGAGATTTCCTCGATTCCGTCCTTGATCTGCTCCATGCTCGCCGCCTGATATACCGCGTTTTCCGAAGTCTTTTGGATCATGCCGTTGACACGCTCGATCGCTTTGACAGAATCCTTAAGGGAATCCAGAACCTCCTCTGCAAGGCTGTTCCCCTTTTCAATCTCCTCCAAAGATACCCCGATCATGTCGCGCGTCACATTGACTGCCTTCGCGCTCTGCTCCGCCAGATTTCCAATCTCTCCGGCAACCACCGCAAAGCCCCTGCCCGCCTCACCGGCACGTGCTGCCTCGATCGCCGCGTTCAGCGCCAAAAGATTCGTCTGGTCCGCAATCTCCTCAATCGTCTTGATGATGCCGACAACCTTCTGCGAAGTCTCGTGAATCTTATTCATCGCTTCCATCATGCGGTTCATCTGCTCCTGGCTGTCCTCCATCTTCCTTGCGACCTGCATCGCCTCTCTTGCGGAATTTTCAGCCTCCTGCTTATTTTCCTCAACCTGCTCGGTAATCGAAGTCGCTGTTGCAACAAGCTCCTCGACAGCCGCAGCCTGTGTGCCGGCGCCGCCGGCAAGGTCCTGTGACGCCTTTGCCAGATCATCCGCGCCCGCAGATACCTGCTCGGCGCTCTCACTGATGCCAAGCATTACCTCATTCATCGAGGCAGAAATATTGATCAACGCCTGTTTCACCTTCAAAAACTCACCGACATAATCATATTTAAGCTCGATCGCAAGCTTACCCTCCGCCATGCGTGCAAGCACCTCGGAAATTTCATCGATATAAGCAATATAATTCTTTAAGCGTTTTACCGTCTCATTGATCGAGGCTCCAAGCTCTCCGACCTCGTCTTTGGAGTCAATCTGAAGCTTCACGTCAAGATTGCCTTCGGCAAGCTTTTGCGCTGTTTCATTCAGCTCCTTTAACGGACGCGTGATCTTCCTAGCCGCTCTTGTTAAGCCTATCTGCACCACGCCAAGTCCAAGCACGAATAAAATAAGCAGAATTATGATCAACTGCACAAGCTCTGCATAGTATTCCTTTGACGGAAGATCGCTGACTACCATGTATCCCGTATTGCCGATCTCACTCACATAGCCATACTGAATATTTCCCGCCTGCTTATACCTTAAGAAACAAGCTTCGTCTGTCTCCAGAGCATCCAGTACATTCTGCGACAGCTCCGCCTCGGAAATATTGCGCTGGATCATATCCGCCGACGGATGATAGATGATCGTTCCCTGCGCTGACAGCAGCACGACAAAGCCCGTTTCTCCGATTTTGTGCTCCGCCATCATCTCGTCGACCTTTTCCATTGAAATATCCATGCCGACTACGCCGAGCAGCGTTTTCCCATCCTTGTCATAAACAGGTGTCGCTGCGGTCAAAATTGCATTTCCCGTACTGATGTCCTCATAAGGCTCCGTTAAGATCGTGCGCTGCTGCTCCGTACAAACATACCACGGTCTTTCGGTAATCTCAAAGGACGCATCGGAGACAAAGCCGTCCGACTGCACCATCATGTTTGCGTCTGCATCCGCGACCCATGTGGAAAGAATATTCTGCGTATCCATCCCGGCAGTATTCTTAAGATTTTCAAATACGATCGGATAGCCCTCCGTATCCGCCAGGGCACTTCCCGCTTTTGTATCCTTTAACACCTGCCGAAGCTGCGGATTAACGGCAAGCTGCTCCGTGATCCTCTCATACTGGTGAAAAAAATCCGCAAGCTGATACGACACAAGCTCTGACTGCAGTGTCAACTGCGCCTTCTTTGCCTCCATGACTACTCCGCGAGCCATAAAGATAGACGCGGCAGCTACGACAATCAATACGATCAGCACATCAAGCCCGATACGCGTCCTGATCTGATCCGCGATTCCTCTGCGTCTTTGTCCCGGCGTTTGTCGTTCCTCCTGCGTCTCCCTGTTGTCCTCCATAACAAAACCTCCTCATATGTATCATACTTTCTGCTTAGGCAAGAAAGCTTTCTTGACATTTTACCACAAAATAATCTGTTTGTACAGTATTTTGTGTCTTTATTTTGCCACCTCCCAACATATTTTCTGACAATTATCAGAGGACCTTTGATAAAAACTCCTGCAGTCTCGGACTTTTCGGGCTTCCAAACACCTCCTGCGGCGTTCCCTCCTCCTGTATTACACCGTCATTGATGAACATCACGCGGTTTGCAACCTCTCTGGCAAATCCCATCTCATGCGTTACCACTACCATCGTCATCCCGTCCTGCGCAAGCTCCTTCATAACGGCAAGCACCTCACCGACCATCTCCGGGTCGAGCGCTGAGGTCGGCTCGTCAAAGAGGATAATATCAGGGTTCATTGCCAGCGAGCGGATGATCGCGATACGCTGCTTTTGTCCGCCGGAAAGCTGCGCGGGATAAGCATCCGCCTTATCGCTTAAGCCGATACGCTCCAAAAGTTCTTCCGCCTTCTTTTTTGCCTCCTCCTTCGTCATCCTGCCAAGCTTCACCGGTGCAAGCATAATATTTTCTTCAATCGTCATATTGGGAAACAGATTAAACTGCTGAAATACCATACCGATCTTCTGACGGACCTGATTGATGTCCACAGACGAATCGGTAAGATCCGTTCCCTCAAACAGCACATGACCGTCCGTCGGCTTCTCAAGAAGATTTAAGGAGCGCAAAAATGTCGATTTCCCGCAGCCGGACGGTCCGATCAGCGCAAGCACGTCTCCTTTTCGGATGGTCGTCGTAATTCCCTTTAAAACCTCCTGCCCGTCAAATGCTTTGCGCAGGTTCTTTGTCTCTAAGATCACTGTATTATCGCTCATTATTCCGCAACTTCCTTTCTAACAGATTTACACCCTTGCTCAATCCCATTACCATCAGCAGATAGATGAGTGCTACCGCAAGCAGAGGCAGAAATGCCTCGTAGGTCACACTCCTTATAATATCTCCTCCCTTTGTCAGATCCATAAAACCAATATAACCGCTGATCGAGGTCTCCTTTAAGAGGCTGATAAACTCGTTACAGAGCGCCGGAAGGATATTTTTTACCGCCTGCGGCATTACGATGCTGATCATTGTCTGCCGATACGTCAGCCCAAGACTTCTGCCCGCCTCAAACTGTCCGACGTCAACTGCCATAATACCGGAGCGCACAATTTCTGCCACATACGCCGCCGAGTTCAGACCAAAGGCGATCACTGCCACAAAAAGCTTATTAATCGTCACACTCTGGAAAATAACATAGTAAATGATCAAAAGCTGGATCATGACAGGTGTTCCCCGCACGATTGTCAGGTACGCCTTACAGATGGCATTAAGCACCGTAAGACCGCCGTTTCTGTCGTGATTCGTCCGAACGACTGCGATCAAAAATCCGAGCACAATACCGATCATCACTGCAAACACGGTGATCACAACCGTATTTCCAAGTCCCTTCAGCAGGTACATAAAGCGATCTTCTTCTATAAAGCTGCTGTAGAACCGCTCCGAAAACGTCTGCCCTGCCTGCACCGCATCTGCGTCAGCCACAATGATCACCTGCTTTGAGGTTGTGTATGTATCCGAGAAATTCACATTCTTTTTGCGCTCCTCCGTCACCGTAAAGCCGGCAGCTCCGACGTCTGCTTTTCCGCTGGCTATCGCAGGAATAATGGAATCAAACGCCATATCCTCAACCTTAAGCTCCATGCCAAGCTTGTCACAGACCGCCTGCATAATATCAATATCCATACCGGTGACTTTTCCCTCCTCATAATATTCATAAGGAGGAAATTCTGCATTTGTCGCAACGACGAGCGTTCCGTTTGAACGGACTGCATCGTCCGGCTCATATGGATATTTTCCGATTTCGGATTCCGCACCGACATAATTTTTCTTGATCTCATCCAAGACGCCTTCCTCGCCAAGCGCGGCAAGCGCCCCGTTTATCTTCGTCAGGAGCTCCTCGTTCTCCTTTGCCATGACAAAGGCATAATCCTCCAGCGTAAACTCCTCCTCCAGAATCCTAAGACCGCTGTTTTGCTCCACAAACTTAATTGCCGGCTGCTCATCGATAACGACACAGTCAATCTTCCCCTGCCTTAGCGCCTGTACCGCATCCGCGCCCTTATTGTAGCGCTCCACGACCGTACCGGAGCCGTCGCTCTCATAATCACTCACATAAATATCGCCCGTGGTTCCAAGCTGCACACCGATCCGCGCACCGGACAGATCGTCAACCGACGCGATGGTCTTCACTGCTGACTCTGTGCTCTCTGCTGTTTGTGCGTCTGCGCCCTTCTGCCCGCAGGCAGTCACGCCAAAAAGCGCCATTCCCGCAAGCAGCAGACAAAGTATCTGTTTTTTCTTTTTCATAGTCACACTCTCCTGCAATGATTTTTCTTACATTTTTTATGTATAATTATTCATTCATGGAGTATAACATGTTTTTTCAGAAAAGAAAAGGCTTTTTTACGAAATAATTTCACAAACCTGATAAAGGTAGCTCCTTTTCTCTTTTCCGATCCGCTCTACCATTCCAAGCTCCGTTAAAAGCAGAAGCGTCGTCTGCGCAAGACGGATCGGAATCTTCGCGCACCGCGCAAATTCCTTCGCCGTAAATGTCTGCGGAAGATCATATGGAACAAACTGCATATAATCCTCTCTGCAGTCCACACACACCTCCTGCACAAACGCAGTCGGTATGCGGTCAAACCGCTCGCTTCCTTTTTTCTTATCCTTGCTCCATCCGTTTAACAGACGATACTCCTCCATATCCAGCATCGCAAAACGGAAATGCAGGTTTGGGTCTGCCAAAAACTGCCGTATTTTATACAACTCGATAAATGCCTGATACGGACTTCCCTTTTTCGGAGATTTTCGCCCCCCGGAGGTCTCTCCTGTCTCCTCGTTGATCCAGTAAATCCATTTCTGATGTGGGATCGGATAGACGATCGTCACGGCATATTGGGGCAAAAACGCCGCCAGCTTTCTTCTCATCGCATGAAAAGACCGGGTCTGAATCTCAATGATCTCAGACCCGGTACAGATATCCGCAACAAAATTTTCAACCGGTACCTCATGCAGGCTTTCCTCCGGAGCATAGTAATGCTTTAACACTGCATGCGTTGTTTTCTCGGAAAGGGTTCCGATCCCCTGACGGCTTCGCGGAACATTTATGATCCTGTTTTTTGCCTGTTCAAAACGTATCTCATCAATACACATAGCTTCCTGCTCTTTCTCTTTTCGTATCTTCTGCCAATAATCATAGCATACCACACAGATGCAATGCAACAGACAATGATCCTTCCCTAAAAGGAAACCGGAAACCGATCCTGCCCCCCGATTTCTTCCTCCTCGCTTCGCTTCGTATCCTGAACATGTACTTCGTAATTTATCATTCTCTCCTCAAAAAACTTTTCCCATTCGGAAAACTTCTCAAGATCCGCTCCTGCTATTATGCCCTGCAGAATCGCCTTAGACAGTTCTTCATAGAAACCTGTTTCCGGGCGATAGAAAATTGACCAGTCCTTTTCCGGATTATTCTCATCATCATAACTAATAGCATTTATCGCAATTGTTATAATGCCATTCGCTGTCCGAAAAGCATGCCCTTTTACCTCACTCACTGCATACTTCATTGCCCACTTCTCAGGGGCGAGATTTGGATAATCCCTCCGATATAAATCTGCCAACTCCTGCAATTTTTCCAACTGTTTCCGGTTGGTTATGATAAGATCGGTATCATACTCACCTTCAAATCTCATACGCTCAATGCCTGTATAGGAATCAATTTCAATGGTACACCTGGAATCAAGCGGAACAGTAGGAAGCTGATCTGTATTCAAAAATTGCTTTAAATACCCTAATAACTCCTCATCTGCAAACATAACATCCATCTTCATCGGATGGGAAATGTCACTTATAATGTAAGCTTTTCCTGTCTTTTCATCAATTTGAATATTTGCATCCTGCGGTCTAAAACACATAGAAATATCCAATTCCTTGTTATAGATTTCCCAGCGCCCCTCTGCGTCTAAAGAAATGCTATATTTCGCATTATCAATCGGATGTACTTCTCCGTTTAACACATCTTTCAGATTACTCACGGTATTATTTTTGTTAAACATCAAATTCGGCTTTTGCATGATCGCATATGCATCATAAATCGAGATCCCGTTACCTCTGACACTTTCTCCCGAATCATCTTTCTCCGCCTCGATCCGATCCAAAAAATCTCTGTTATTTCCACGATACCCCTTTTGGAATAATGGCATCCTCCCGTAGCCTACGGAATTATTTGTAATCTGTATACTCATATGCAGTCCCCCTTAGTACATTGCTTCGTTGCTCGTCATACAATAAGAAATGCTTAACGTATATCGACCGTCAGGAACATTTGACAGATCAACTGTGTATGTATCATTCGCATAATTTGCATATTTTAAGCTCACTGATTTTCCACCCGGAAAAGCCGAAAAATAGATGGTTCCCTGCACCAAGTTCTGATTGTCGTCCTTTTTCATTTCTAATGTTAAGGAGGATGCAGATGTCTTTTCCACAGAGCCGATCATATACGTCTCTTTACGCCCTGTAAATCTACACTTCTTCTCAATAACATTCTCCTGCAATACTTGCGTATCTGCTTTCGTACTGCTCTCAAGAGCTTCTGTACTCCATTCCCCTGCCTGCGCGACCGCCGCATTCGAGAACAGCATTGTGACCATTACAACTGCCGCCGCAAAGCTTTTAATAATTTTCCCCATACCTCTGCCTCCATCAAAACAGGTAAGCCTTCTTATTGTGTTATCAGCATTATACTACTTTTGTATGAAAGCGCAATATGTTTTGATGAAATTTCTGCCTATCATATCTTCGTCGTCCACTTCGAGCAGTCCCACACCTCATTTACAATCTCCTGATAAAACTCCGGCTCATGGCAGATCAAAAGGATCGTTCCGCGATATGCCTTTAGGGCACGCTGTAATTCCTCCTTTGCATCCACATCGAGATGGTTCGTCGGCTCGTCCAAAAGCAGGATGTTCGTCGGACGGTTCATCAGCTTGCATAGGCGCACCTTTGCCTGCTCTCCCCCGCTTAGCACGCGCACCTGGCTTTCAATATGCTTCGTCGTCAGACCGCAGCGCGCGAGCGCCGCACGCACCTCATACTGGGTAAAAGACGGAAACTCCTCCCAAATTTCATCAATACAGGTATGCCGATTCTCCCCCTTGATCTCCTGCTCAAAATATCCGGTCTCTAAATTTTCTCCCAAAACCACATTTCCCTTTAACGCAGGGATCAGTCCAAGAATACTCTTTAAAAGTGTCGTCTTGCCGATTCCGTTTGCGCCCACAAGCGCTACCTTGTGCCCACGCTCCAAAGAGATGTTCAGCGGTATGGAAAGCGGCTCATCATAGCCGATCACAAGATCCTTTGTCTCAAAAATATATTTTCCCGGCGTCCGACCCACCGGAAAAGAAAATTCCGGCTTGGGACGTTCCGCGGCAAGCTCGATCACTTCCATTTTATCCAGCTTCTTCTGCCTTGACATCGCCATATTTCTTGTTGCCACACGCGCTTTATTTCTGGCAACAAAATCCTTCAGCTCGCTGATCTCCTGCTGCTGCTTGCGGTATGCCGCCTCAAGCTGCGCTTTCTTAACCGCATAGACCTCCTCGAACTTCTCATAATTGCCCACATAACGGTCAAGCCGCTGGTTCTCCATATGATAAATGATATTCACCACATCATTTAAAAACGGAATATCGTGCGAAATTAAAATAAAAGCGTTCTCATACTCGGTCAGATAACGCTTTAACCATGCAATATGCTCGGCGTCCAGATAGTTTGTCGGCTCGTCCAAAAGTAAAATATCCGGCTTCTCCAAAAGAAGCTTGGCTAAAAGCACCTTCATGCGCTGCCCGCCGCTTAGGTCTGTCACGTCATGCTCCAGACCAAGTTCTAAAAGTCCCAGCGCACGCGCGACCTCCTCCACCTTCGCATCGATCACATAGAAATCATGAAGCGTGAGCGCATCCTGGATCACGCCAAGCTCCTCCATCATGACATCCATCTCCTCGGGCGCTGCCTCTCCAAGAGAATCACAGATCTGATTCATCTTTTCTTCCATTTCAAACAGCCATGCGAATGCCGACTTTAGCACACTCTCCACCGTCATGCCCTTTGTCAGCGTGGAGTGCTGGTCGAGATAGCCCACGCGCACATGCTTTGCCCACTCGACCTTCCCCTCATCCGGCATCAGCTTGCCTGTCACAATATTCATAAACGTGGACTTTCCCTCCCCGTTTGCCCCGACCAATCCGATATGCTCTCCCTTCAACAGACGAAATGATACATCATCAAAAATCGCACGGTTCCCGAATCCATGCGTTAAATGCTCTACATTTAAAATACTCATAAAACTCCTCCGCTTTAAAGCGATTTATCGCAATGCAATTTTTCAAACTGCGCTCCGCATACTTACCTTATCCAAAAATATGCCAATACCACGATGCCCAGCACGATCCGATACCAGCCAAACACCTTAAAATCATGCTTTCTGATATATCCCAGTAAAAACTTGATCACTATGATCGAGACCACGAAAGCGCTTGCCATTCCGCCAAGCAGAATGATCCACTCGTCGCTGCTGAGCAAAAAGCCAAAATCAAGCAGCTCTAAAAGGCTTGCGCCCGCCATGACAGGGATCGCCAGAATAAACGTAAACTCACTCGCCGCCTTTCTTGATATACCGATCAAAAGCGCCCCGACAATCGTTGCACCGGAACGCGACGTTCCCGGAAACGCTGCCGCAAGAAGCTGAAAGATCCCAATAAGCGCCGCCATCTTCCATGTAATCTCATACATAGTCTCCACCTGAGCCGTTTTCCCTGCATTGCGGTTTTCCACAATTAAAAATGCAACGCCAAATACGATCAGCGCAACTGACACGCCGATCGGATTATAAAATAATTCGTCACAGGTATCATCCAGACCAAGCGCAACAAATACAATCGCCGGAAAACAGGCAAGCACGATCTTCATCCAGTTCATAATGATCGGCATTTTTACCGCCACCGGTCCGACAAACCAATAGTCCTCTCTCCAAATACTTCCCTGATTGCGCGATGACCTTCTGCCGCCGGAAAGACCGAACGGCCATATCTGACTCCAGAACAAAACAACCACCGCAAGAATCGCGCCGAGCTGAATGACGACAAGAAACATATCCCAAAAAGACTTCTCCACATTGAGCGTCAGAAATTCATTTAACAAAATCATATGCCCGGTGCTGCTGATCGGCAGCCATTCCGTGATTCCCTCTACGATACCAAAAATAATTGCCTTCCATAACTCCAACATAAGCGCTCCCCTTCCATTCCTTTTTTATTTTTACGCCGCCTGCAGCAGACGCTCACTGCGGCGGTACACATAGACATAAGCGGGAAACAGAAAAATATCCGCAAACACCCACGCAACGGGACTTGCAAAGCAGGCGGCAGCAAAGCCGAACACCGGCACAAATGCAAAGCCGACCAATGTTCTTGCCGCCATCTCAAACACACCCGCAAAAATCGCAAATTTACTGTAGCCCATGCCCTGTATCAAAAAACGCACGGTATTGACAAACAGCAGCGGCACATAAAAAGCACTGTTAATGATCAAAAGCAGATGTACGTTTGCTATGATCTGCGGCGACGCCTTCTCCACAAAAAACAACGCCAGATACTCTCCCGCAAAGAAAAGTGTCAAAAAGGCGGCTGCCGCATAAATAACTCCAAGCACCGTGGACGCTTTTAATCCTGCCCCGATCCGGGAAAGCTTTCCTGCTCCCATATTCTGCCCGCCGTAGGTCGCCATCGTAGAACCAAGCGCGTCAAACGGACAGCAGAAAAACATACTGATCTTACTTCCGGCAGTCATTGCAGCCACCGCATCCGAGCCCAGCGTATTGACAGCGCTCTGTAAAACGACGCTTCCGATTGCCGTAATGGAATACTGCAGCCCCATCGGCACACCCATGCCGCACAAAGTCTTGATATAAGAAGCACGCAGCCTTCTCTCCTCCTGATCCGTGTGCAAAAGCTCGAACTTTCGCAGGCTGTAGAACAGGCATCCGAGCCCCGATAGAAGCTGCGAGACAACCGTTGCAACTGCCGCGCCCGCCACGCCCATATCCACCCATACGATCAGGACAATATCAAGCAGGATATTGATGACGGAAGCCATGACAAGAAACACGACCGGCGTGCGGCTGTCTCCCATGGAACGGATCACGCCGGAAATCAGATTATACAGATACGTTGCCGGAATCCCGATAAAAATGATGACGATATAAGCATACGCCTCGTCAATAATATTTTCCGGCGTCTGCATCAGCTCCAAGATCGGTCTGCAAAAAGCAACGGTAAGCACTGTCATAACAACCGAAAAGACAACGGAAAGATAGACGGCATTCATCATAAATGCCCGCATCCCGCTGTAATCTCCGGCGCCGAATTTATGTGCGAGCGGGATCGCAAAGCCGTTGCAGACACCCATACAAAAGCCAATGATCAAAAAATTTAAAGACCCTGTCGAGCCCACTGCGGCAAGTGCGTCAACGCCAAGATAGCGCCCCACGATGAGCGTATCGACAAGATTGTAAAACTGTTGAAACAAAAACCCGAATAACAGCGGCACCGAAAAGCCGAGGATCAGCTTCATCGGCGCGCCGCTTGTCATATCCTTCGTCACAAACTACACCTCTGTTTCTATGTATCTTTCTCTCTAAATATCACCGCAATGCTTGCGAAAAACGGAAAAGAAGCTGTCCGTGGCAATCTCTCCCCCTGTCTCTAAGGTAATTTCCTCCCATAGCTCCTCGTTCAGATATGATTCCTGCGACTCTGCAAATTCACGGTAAACATCGTCAAACGCCTCCTTTTGACGCCGCTCCACGATATTTTTTTTATTCTCCTCCGTCAGCTCCTTGTGATACTTATTCAGGCACTTGATAAAATAGTAGCCGTCCCCTGTTGTTATCATCTGTGAAATTTCCCCGTCATCAAGCCGGAATACGATTTCTGCGACCTCGTCGGAAAAATCGTCACGGGAAACCATCACCTGAATCGCTGATTTTTCATTATAATTATTTGCCACGGCGGCAAAATCCTCTCCCTCCAGAAGCTTCTTTTGCACAGTGGCGGCTTTCTCCTCACCTGTCACAAAAATCTGCATAATCTCCATCACGCGCGCCTCATCGTCGCTGACCTCCTCATTGACGTCTGAGGTCAGAGAGTGATAGAGCTTCTGTGCCAATGCATAGTGGGCATAGTACTCCTCAAGATCATCCTCCGATACTCCCAGATAAGACAGCTCCTCTCTTGAAAGAGAATCGTAATATTCCGCGGCAGCCGTCGCAACCCTCCGCAGCTCCTCCTTCGTAAGCGACATCCCCTGCGATTCCGCCAAAAGATCCATGCAATAGACTGTGGTAAGCTCCTCCAGCACAACCGCCTTGACATACTCTGTCAGCGATTCATCGCCGAAATCATGCTCCCACAGATTGATGGAATACGCCGTTCCATAAATATTCTGATAATTGGCAAGATAGACCTTTGCCTCCTTTAAATCACAGACACTCCGTCCAATCTTAAAAACCTGTCTGCTATTTAAGGCTTTTGATATTACAAACTCCTTATCTCCGATCTGGCAGCCGGACAGCAGAAGCGCCATACAGACAGCCGCGGCAAGCGCGCGCAGCCACCCTCTCGCAGTCTTGCTTTTTCTCATGTATTTTACCCTTATATCTCCATTGTATGCAGAATGCTGCGCGCGACGGAAATGCCGTTCGCAGACGCCTGCTGTAATCCCCTTGTCACAGACGCTCCGTCGCCGATGGCGCGAAGCCCCCGCACACTCGTCTCAAAATCCTCATTGACAACTACCTTATTGGAATAGAATTTCACCTCAACGCCATAAAGCAGCGTTTCATCACTGGCAATACCGGGCGTCACCTTATCAAGCGCCAGAATCATCTCCTCAATATCCACCATAATACGATGCGGGAACACAAGCGACAAATCGCCCGGTACGGCGTCCTTTAAGGTTGGAATCAGATTGTTTCTGCAAAGCCGCTCCTCGGTCGTCCTCCTCCCCCGTCTGAAATCGCCAAAGGTCTGCACCAGAATCCTTCCGTCACAGAGCATATTGGAAAGCTGTGCGATCTGCTTTCCGTACGCGATCGGCGTCTTAAACGGCTTTGTAAAATTCTTTGATACAAGAATGGCAAAATTCGTATTATTCGTCTTTAACTCCTTCGACTTATAGGCATGACCGTTGACTACCGCAAGCCCGTCGTCGTAATACTCTGTCGCGACCTCGCCCGACGGATTCGTACAAAAGGTGCGCACCTTATCATCAAATGTCGGCGTGTGATACACAAGCTTTGCCTCATATAAATTTTCATTCAAAAATTCCATGATCTCGTCGCGCACCTCAACGCGGACGCCAACATCCACCGTGCCGACCTCCGTTGCGATTTCATGACGCCTGCAAATATGGGCAAACCAGTCCGCACCCTCCCTGCCGACTGCGGAAATAACTTCCTTCGCCAGATATGTCTCGCCCTTATCCGTAAGAACGCCCAAAACCTGACCATCCTCGATGAGAATATCCTCCACCATCGTGTCGAATATGATCGTAACGCCCTGTGCGAGCAGATGCTCCTGCAGTCTGGCATATATCTTATAGCCCTCCTCCGTGCCAAGGTGACGGATCGGACACTCGATCAGCTTTAGATTTGCATTGATCGCCTTTCTTCGGATCTCACGGATCTCCTTCGCCTTATCTACACCATAAACCTTTGTGTCCGCGCCAAATTTCAGATAAATGTCATCCGATTCCTTTAACAGTGCAACCGTCCTGTCATAGCCTAATATCTCCGGCAGATTGCCACCGACGTCCGGCGAGAGTGAGAGCTTTCCGTCTGAAAACGCCCCCGCTCCCGCAAATCCCGTCGTGATCGAGCAGGGCTTGCAGCCGACGCAGACCTTTGTCTTTCGCTTGGGACACTCCCGCTTTTCGATACGTCTGCCCTTTTCGATCATCAGCACCTTCATATCCTTCCTTTTATGCGCCAGCTCATAGGCGCAGAAAATCCCGGATGGTCCTGCCCCCACAATAATCACATCATAGCTTTTTGTTTCCATCTGTCTGCCCTCTCTATGCTTCTACGATCAAATATCTGCCGTCCGAAAGCGCAAACACCTCCGACGACCCTTTCAGTTCTTCCTCACTCATTCCTGCAATATCCGCACCCGTTTCCTCGAAATATGTGCGGATTTCCCTGCTGTTTTTTACGATCACCGCCATGCAGTCCTCCAAAAATTCCTCCGCTTCCTCAAGTGTTTCCGCTACAGGCTCGGAAAATAATTTTCCCTGCTGTGCCAAAAAAGCTTCCAGACACATTTTATCGTACATACAGCTTCCTCCCTGTGATTTTCTCTTAATTCTACCATAAATAAAGGTCGATTCCAAGCTTCTTTAGCTCCCGGTAAATCGCCGCGACCGGAAGTCCTACAACATTATTATAGTCGCCGTTGATTTTGTCAATATAAATTGCGCATTTTCCCTGAATCGCATAGCTTCCCGCCTTATCAAACGGCTCTCCGGTCTGTATGTAGCGCAAGATCTCCTGCTCTGTCATTGCTCGCATCACAACGTCTGTCCGTTCATGAAAGGTAAGCTCCCCAACCCTTCCAGATGCCCCGAGCAGCACCAGCGATACTCCGGTATAAACGGCGTGCGTCTTTCCCGCCAGCATGGAAAGCATCCGATATGCATCGTCCTCATCACGCGGTTTTCCCAAAATCTGATCGTCATACGCTACCACAGTGTCCGCGCCGATGATCAGAATATCCTGCGGCGTGACAAGCTCCCGATGAGAGGTCTCGTATGCTTTCACCATACCCGCAACCTCCCTCGCCTTACAGCCTGCCAGCTCCTCCACCGCCTCCTGCGGCGTGCTTTTTGTGATAATCTCCTCCCCCTTTGCCGGACAGATGTCAAAGCTTATTCCAATCTGCTCCAGCAGCTCCTTTCTCCGCGGGGATGCGGACGCCAAAATAATTTGTCCCATAGCTCCTCCTTCTATACCTGCACAATCTGCCCCAGACGGAACGAATACAACAAACGCTCCTTTACACGTACCTCTCTGGCATCTCCCTTCTGATACAGACGCTCCAATGCCTCTCCATAGAGAACGAGCTGCGCCGCATAGCGCCCGGCAAGCTCGCCTGCCGTGTCAACACGGTCTGTCTTATAGTCAAGCACCACAAGCCCGTCGTCCTCCTCCCAAAATACGTCGATAATTCCCTGTATCAGGGTCAAATCCTCATCATCGCACCGACCATCGGCAGCTTCGTCCGTCTCACTGTCTTCCTTCCTCTCACCGAATCCAAATTCGGCAAGCTCCTTTTGCGTAAAGCCCATCACAAACGCCTTTTCCCGATAAAGCCTTCCCGCCTGCTGCGCCGCGCGCATGCGCACGCCAAGCTCTGATTCCAAAAACCGCTCAATCATCGGAAGCTTCACCAACGCTTTTGTCTCCTCTGTGATACTGCCATTAGAAAGCATCTGCGCAATCTGCTCGCGAGGCGCGATCCCCGACGCAAAATCATAGCATTCCATAACACGGTGCATTGCCGTACCGCGAAGTGCCCCCTGATTGACAGGTTCTTCCTCCTGTGTCATCTTTCGCACAAACGGCGGCAGATACGGCACGAGCTCCTCCTGCAAAAATGCAGGCGTCGTCTCTTCATCCTCTAACTGCTGCCGCTCGCGCATCGCCCGATGCTTTAGCTCCGATACCGAATATTTATTTTTCTGCGTCAGTGCTTCCTCATGCGGATAGCGGAAGGAAAACCGCTCCTCCAGTTGTTTGCTCCGCTCTTGATCTGCATTTTTGATTTCCTCCATAAGCTCTGCGTGTGTGAGCAGCAATTCCACATCCCTTTGTACCTCCCCTGCTAAAAGCTCCGTGACGGGAGTCACATGCACATCATAGCGCTCTCCATAGGAGCAGACCGCAGGGATCAGCCAGTCAAGATAGCCCGAAGCGCCCTCCCTGTCCGCATAATACAACGGACCGGACAACGTCTCCTGCTGCCGCTGTCTCGTAACCTGCTCCGCCGCACCCTTTCTGCAGCCCGTTAAGATCAACTTCTCCTTCGCTCTCGTGAGCGCCACATAAAGCACACGCAGCTCCTCTCCGAGATTCTCCAGATCGATCTGCTTTGCGATTGCCCGCTTTGCGATCGTCGGCGTCTTTACGCGCCGCTTTCCATCCATCCGGTCTAAGCCCATGCCAAACTCCGGGTGAAGCACCATGCGGCTTCTGACGTCCTGACGATTGAAATTTTTCCCAAGCCCCGACACAAAGACAACCGGAAACTCCAAGCCCTTGCTCTTGTGGATACTCATAATGCGCACCACGTCATCCTGCTCACCCGTCAAATCTGCCTCTCCGAAATCCACATCGTACTTTTGCAGCTCGTCGATATAGCGCACAAAATGAAATAAGCCCTTATAGCTCGTATTCTCATAGGCAATCGCCTTTTCCACCAGCATCTGCAGATTCGCGCGGCGTCTCCTCCCTGCCGGCATCGCCGCCGCGTAATTGCCATAGCCCGTTTCCTTCAGCAAAATCTCGATCAGCTCATGGATCGGCGTATCCGGCACAAGCTTCCGCAGTCTCTGATACATCGTATAAAACCTGTGCAGCTTTTGCTCAAAGGGCTGCTCATGCGGCTGTTCCTGCTCCGCCGTGTGCTCCTTTGCTTCCGCTCCCTCCGCAAGCAGTGCGCAGCGCTGCAGCACACAGTCATGAAAGCTGGCTTCTTTGTCTGTCAGCCGAAGCCTTGCAAGCTCCTCGTCCGTCATGCCGACGATCGGAGAGCGAAGGACCGCAGCAAGCGGAATATCCTGTCTGGGATTATCCAAAATCCGCAGCATACTAAGCACGGTCTGTACCTCGACCGCCGAAAAATATCCGGTTGCAAGAACGGTGTAGGCAGGAATCCCCGCCTCGTTCAGCACTCCGGCAAAGGCGTCCGCCCATCCGCTTAGACTGCGCAGCAAAATGACAATATCCGAGTAACGCACGCGCCGAAGCTCTCCCGTCTCCTTGTCTGTCACAAGCTGCTCCTCCATCAGCCTTTTCATGCGCCGAGCCACCATACGCGCTTCCAAAATCTTTTTATCCTCGCCATCTGCCGCCGGCGCGGACTGCGCATCTGCCTGCTCCCGCGTCTCCTGCTCCTCTAAGAGCGCATCATCACTGTCTGCAAGCAAAAGCTCCGGCGCAAACATCTGCGCTACCCCTGCCGGCTTTGGATAAACGGCTCCCGGATAAAGAGCCGCCGCCTCATCATACGCCACATTTCCGAGGTCTCTTGCCATAATCCGCTCACATATATCGTTTGCATAGGAAAGCACCTCCTCGCGGCTTCGGAAATTCCTGTGCAGATCCACCCGCTGCGTCATACTCTCCTCCAGAGAATAGGTATCGTATTTTTCCATAAAAAGCTCAGGCCGCGCCAGACGGAAACGATAAATACTCTGTTTGACGTCGCCCACCATAAAAATATTATGAACGCCGCGTTCTTCCGTCGAAATCGTTCGAAGAATCGTCTCCTGCACATAATTGCTGTCCTGATACTCGTCAATCATGATCTCAGCAAATGTATCACGAAACTCCTCCGCCGCACGCCTTGCCTGCTTTGTCTCTCCATCCACAAGAATATTTAATGCAAAATGCTCCAGATCATGAAAATCAACAAGATTCTTCCGCTTTTTTTCTTCCGCAAACGCTTCCGCAAACTCCAGTGCAAGGCGCACCAGCTCCCTTGCCATCGGCGCTGTTTTGCAAAGCTGCTCTGCCAGTACCTCCGGCGAAGAAAAAAAGTATTGCTTTGTCAGCTTTTTTAAAAGCTCCTTCGCATCGGCGCGAAGCTCCTTGA
The DNA here is from genome assembly GCA_019421345.1 of Roseburia sp. GTDB lineage: Bacteria > Bacillota > Clostridia > Lachnospirales > Lachnospiraceae > Roseburia. The sequence continues at coordinate 113,415 of JAHZFL010000002.1, forward strand.
CGCGCGCAAGCTTCTCCTCATCTCCCAAAAAGCCCCGGCTTGACGGAAGCCTGTCATAGGTTATCCCTGTGATTTCCCGATAAAGCTCAAAAAAATCCGTACATGCAGAAAGTCTCTCATATTTTTCCAGATCACTCCTGATCACCTTCTCATATAGCTGCGGTCCGTCGTCCTCCTGCGTCAGGGCAAGCGCCTTTTCCATCCGCCTTTTTATATCTGCGAGGATAAAACGCACATTTTCTAAAAGCGGCTCCATCCATGCGGCTTTCGTTAAATCCTCGTCATTTTCCGCCGCATAGCCGTCTGCACAGCCAAGCAGCCATTCCTTGGGCCACGGATAGCTGCGCGAAAATTCATACAATGAAAGAATCAGCTCTCCCGCCTTTGCATCACTGCGTCCCGCCGCATAGCCGTCCACAAACTCCGAAAATGCCGGGGATGGCTCCTCATAATTTTTCTCCAATACCCGCTTTAAGACATCCTCACGAAGCAGCTTTAATTCTCCCTCGTCGCCAATGCGAAAATTCGGCTCCAGATCGATCTCATGAAAATGATTGCGGATGACATACAGACAAAAGCTGTCGATCGTCGTGATCTGCGCATTGTGGATCAGCGTAAGCTGCCTCTGCAAATGCTCATTTTCCGGTTCCTGCAAAAGCGCCTGCCCGATCGCCGCCCCGATACGCTCCCGCATCTCCGCCGCCGCCGCATTCGTAAAGGTCACGATCAGCAGCCGGTCAATATCGACCGGATTTTCCGCGTCCGTGATCATTTTGATAATACGCGCAACAAGCACCGCCGTCTTACCCGATCCTGCCGCCGCAGACACCAGTATATTGCGGTTTCTTAAATCTATGACCTGCTGCTGCTCCGTGGTCCAAGAAACTCCCATAGCTCTCCTTGTTCTACTCCTCTTTTTCTTCGTTCCTCATTTTCTCCAAAAGCTCCTCTGCCGTGCCCAAAGCCGCCAGACGGCGGTAAGAAAAACCGGGGAGCCTTGGGTCAAAGCCGCAGACTGTATGATACGGACAATAATCACAGCCCGTTCGATCCGCAAGCTCATACGGCGCCACCGAGACGTCTCCCGCCAGAATGCGCCGCCCCGCGTCGGTGATCATCCGATTGACATGGGCGGACATCGCATAAAAATCCTCGGTGCTCGCCGTCTTTGACGCTGCCTTTAGCGAGCCGTCCGCCTTTAGGGCAACCGGAATGACCGCAGAGCTTCCCGAAAAATCCTCGTCCATTGCACGGTAGATTTCCTCTCTCTCATTGACAAAGCCTCCCGGCGCAAGCTCCCGAAAGATTGCCTGCCGTATCTCCTCCTCGGATTCCGTTCCGCTGCCCTCCACCATCGGGTCCTCGATGTGATAATAAAAAATGCCTGCCGGCTCGGCGACCCGCCCCGGATTGGCGCGTGCCACAAGCTCTAGCGCAGCGTTTAAATAGACCACAAGCTGCAGTTGCAGACCGTGATACAGATTCAACAGGGAAAATGTTGTATTTCCCGATTTATAATCAACAATCTTCACATACACCTTATCCTCCGTCTCAAGCGTATCGATGCGGTCTATCCTGCCGCGCAGACGCATCTTTTCATCCTCGCTCAAAGAAAACCGAATCGTGTGCATATCGTCCGTTCCCTGAAAACCGACCTCAAAAGCACTCGGCGTAAACCGTCCCTTTTGAACCTGAAGCGTCAGCGCCCAGATTGTCTTTTGCAAAGTCGCCCTCATGCGTGCCAAAAGATAGCGGTTTTTCGCCTCCTCAAAGACTCCTGCCTTCTCGCACGCGGCAACTGCATCTGCCATACTCTCATCCGCAAACGTCTGCCTGACCCCCTCAGGAATATCAAACCATGTGTACGCAGACGCCTCTAAACGCCTGGCATAATGCTCCAGCGCGTCGTGATAAATATTTCCCATATCGACCTGCGCAAATTCCTGTAGGTCACGCTCTCTGATATGAAGTCCGTAATTCAGATAGTGCGCAAACGCACACGCCGCAAACCGTTCCAGTCTTGTCACGCTGTTGTCTAAGGTAGTTCCATAGAGCGCTCTTGTCACCGCCTTTGCGATCGGATCGTCTGTATATCTGTAGGCTGCCGCCTGAAACAGCCTGCCGATCTCCTCCCGATAGGATTCATCTGCCAGATACCATGCCGCAAGCGCACGCCAAAGCTCCCGCTCCTCATCCCCCCACCGGATATGCCCTCTCTCCGCCTCAAATCCTAAGCCGCTCTCCCGCTCCTGCGCCAGTCCTTCCAAAAAGAACTGCAGCGCATTTTCCGGGGTCAGCACGTCATCCGTCCATGACAGGCTCTCCTGTTCCGCTATAACAAGCGACGGGAACATCTGCTGCAGCGTGCCGATCAGGTAAGAACGCCGCAGTGCCTTTCCCGAAGCGTTGACCTTTGAAAATGTTACATAAAGTGCGTCGGAAGGCTTTGTCATATTTAAGTAGAGATAAAATTTCTGGATAAACACCTTCTCTCTTGCGCCCGGCGCAAGCTTAAGGCGATGCTCTGCCATCATCTCCCTCTCAAACTGCGAGATAATGCCGCCCGTATTGGCGGGAGAAGGCACGATGCCATCATTGACCCCCACAAAAAAGAGTATCTTCACATGGCTAAGACGTGTACGCTCAATATCGCCGACCGTTACCCTGTCATTTCCCGGCGGAATGCTGCCCACCTTTGCGGCTGAAAATCCCGCGTCCAGAATATCGCCGTACTCGCTGATCGTCATCTCCTCATCCCCAAGCAGAGACGCCGCCTTATCCAAAAGATCCATGACAATCCGGTAAATCTGCGCATATTCCTGTGCCTTGACCGGATTCTCTCCCTCAAAAGCATGCTCCTTTTCCTTTAAAAGCTGCTCGCATTCCAATCCGCTTAAAAACTGATACAGCGCATATGTCTGTTCCTCGACCGTATGACCTTTTCCAAACACCTCAAACAGCGGAAGAAAGCTCTGCCAGATACTCTCCCTAATGCCGTTCAACAGCAAAAGTTCCTCCTGCAGGCGCTCCTTCTCCCCCTCACTCTCCTGCCTTCTCATGACAAACGTCCACGGTCTGCTCCAATGCTTTCTCCCACGGATGCCCTTTGCCAGCACATAATTTTCCAGCATATCGATGTCCGTATCCTTCAGGCGGTCATGCGCTTCGTCCCCAAACGCACCGCGCAAGCAGATGCGCTCCGCTAAACCGCTGCGCAGAAACCGAAAGATACTCTGATAGGAGAAATCATACTCTACCACCTCAAGCGCCGCACGGATCAGCTCGATAAACGGATGAAACATAATATTTCTCGTCTGATCGATAAAATGGGGAATTGCATACTGTGCAAAAATTTCCGGCACATAATTGGCATACTGCGGCACATCTCCCGTCACCACGGCAATGTCCTTATAGCAATACCCATCCTCCCTTACAAGCCTTGTGATTTCCCGTGCCACAAAACACAGCTCGCCGCGCGGATCTAAAAGCTCCGCGATATGAATATTTTTTGCCTCACCCTCATATCTGCGGCATCTGGGGCGAAATAAATTCTGCTCCATAAAAAAAAGCTCTTTCGCATTCCGGTAGCGCTTCTCCTCGCCGGGACTTAAAACGACAGGCTCCTCCACCGCGACCGCCAGCTCAAACGCCAGCTTTTGCAGCACCTCCACGGTCTTTTTACTCATCGCAAAAAGCTCATGGATTCCCCTGCTGTGATAAAAATCCTCGCGGATGTCAATCGTCACCGACACCATGACCTTTGACGCAAGCGGCAAAAGCTCGCGCATCAGCCGGTTCTGCACAGGTGTAAATCCGGTAAATTCATCAAAAACAAGTACACTCTCCCTAAGCAGCGATGATTTTTCCGCAAGCTCGCAAAGCAGCAGCAGGACCTCCTCCGCAGTGATGTAACGCCCCTTTAAATACTCCAAAAATCCCCGATACATCACAAGAATATCCGCAAGCTTACAGCGCAGTGCTTCCTTGATCTTAGTACCGCTTAAAAATTGCTCCAAATCCTCCGGCGATACATGATACTGCGCCAGCTCCGAGATCAAAGACTTCACCTCGCCGATATACCCCATCTTGTTGAGATTGCCGCCAAGCGTTGTCAGCTCCTTTTTCTTTTGCTCCGCAACCTTGCGCAGCACCAGATTTTTTCCTGTCTCCTCAAGCACGACAATATCCTGTCTGCCAAGCTCATCAAATACACGGTAGGCAAGACGGACAAAGCTTAAGACCTCCACATTCATGATTGCATGGTTCTTTTGTCTGACGACGAGCTCCCGCTGTGTCTGCATCGTATATTGCTCAGGCACCAGAATTAAAAAATTCTGCTTTGGATGCTCCGCCGCCTGCTCTAATACATATTCATAAAGATAGTCGGATTTTCCACTGCCCGAATTTCCAAAAACAAACTGTAATGACAAGGTTTTTCCCCCTATGTTCTTCTTATCGCTGCAAATGACAACGTCAACAAACCGCCCCTGCCCTGCATCGTCTGACGACGGCTGCATACAGGAGCGGCAACGCTCATTCCATTCTCACCTTATTGTTCACAAATCTCTGCATGAATCTCCTGCAAGGATTTCACTTCCCCATGCCCGTTGCGCTTCTCATAGCGGATACCCTCTGCCGACGCCTTTGCCGCGGCAACCGTCGTCATGTATGGCACCTTCGCCTTGATTGCGGCTTTTCTTAAATAACTGTCGTCATAGGCGCTGTCCTTACCGACCGGCGTATTGATGATCATCTGTATCTCACCGTTTGTGATCATATCCGCAATATTCGGTCGTCCCTCATACAGCTTTTTGACTTTTTTTACAAGGATCCCATGTTCCTTCAAAAGCTCACAGGTGCCGCCTGTCGCAACGATCGAAAAGCCGTCCTCCGCCAGCATTTTTGCCGGCTCGATGACCTCCTCCTTATCCCTGTTGTTGACTGAGATCAGCACTGTCCCTTCCAACGGAAGCTTCGACTGGCTCGCCTCCTGCGCCTTGTAAAATGCCTCGCCGCAAGAAGCCGATAAGCCGAGCACCTCCCCGGTCGAGCGCATCTCAGGTCCGAGTACCGGATCTACCTCCTGGAACATATGAAACGGAAATACCGCTTCCTTCACGCCGTAGTTCGGAATCTTCCGCTCCTTAAGCGCTGGAACAGGTGACGGACGTCCGGTGAGCTCTGATGTGATGATCTCTGTCGCAAGCGGTACCATGCGGATATTACAAACCTTTGATACAAGCGGCACGGTACGGGATGCTCTCGGATTAGCCTCAAGCACATAAACCTTGTCATTTTCGATCGCATACTGCATATTCATCAGACCCTTGACATGCATCTCCTGCGCGATCTTTTTCGTATACTCCTGAATCGTCGCCACATGCTCCGGTGAAATGTGTACCGACGGAATGATGCAGGCGGAATCGCCGGAATGAATACCCGCAAGCTCAATATGCTCCATAACTGCAGGAACAAAGACGTGCGTGCCGTCACTGATCGCATCTGCCTCACATTCCATTGCGTTGCTTAAGAAACGGTCAATAAGAATCGGGCGATCCGGTATCACGCCGACTGCCGCCTTCATATAGCCCTCCATACTCTCATCGTCATAGACCACCTCCATGCCGCGTCCACCGAGCACATAGGACGGGCGTACCATGACCGGATAGCCGATGCGGTGCGCGATCGCAAGCGCTTCCCCGATCGTTGCTGCCATGCCCGATTCCGGCATCGGGATCGCAAGCTTCTCCATCATCGCGCGGAACAGATCGCGGTCCTCCGCAAGATCAATGACAGACGGTGCAGTACCGAGGATCCTCACCCCGTTTTTCTCAAGCTCCGCGGCAAGATTTAGCGGCGTCTGTCCGCCAAACTGCGCGATGACGCCAAGCGGCTGCTCCTTCTTATAGATACTCAGCACATCCTCAAGCGTCAACGGCTCAAAATACAGCTTGTCAGAGGTATCATAATCCGTCGACACCGTCTCAGGATTACAGTTTACAATGATCGTCTCAAATCCCAGCTTTTTTAACGCCGTCGCCGCATGCACACAGCAGTAATCAAACTCGATCCCCTGTCCGATACGGTTCGGACCTCCGCCGAGAATCATGATCTTTGGTCTGTCACTGTTTACCGGATTCCTGTCCTCTCCGTTGTAGGTCGAATAGTAATAAGCGCTGTCCTTTGTTCCGCTGACATGAATGCTCTCCCATGTCTCCTCCACGCCAAGCGCAATGCGGCGCTCACGGATAGCATCCTCGGAAACCTCAAGGATCCGGCTTAAGTACTTGTCGGAGAAACCGTCCTTTTTTGCAGCGATAAAAAGCTCGTCCGACGGCAGACCTCCCTTTGCGGCAAGCAGCGCTTCCTCCTCTGACACCAGCTCCTTCATCTGCTCGATAAAATATGCTTTTACCTTCGTGATCTCATGAAGCTCCTCAACCGAAGCTCCCTTGCGCAGAGCTTCATACATCAGGAAATGACGTTCACTCGACGGAGTTCCCAGTCTGCGCAGCAATTCTTCTTTGCTTAAGGAATCAAAATTATCTGCATGACCAAGCCCGTAGCGTCCCGTCTCAAGGGAGCGGATCGCCTTCTGGAACGCCTCCTTGTAGGTTTTTCCGATGCTCATCACCTCGCCGACCGCGCGCATCTGTGTGCCAAGCTTATCCTCCACACCTTTAAACTTCTCAAACGCCCAGCGTGCAAACTTGATCACCACATAATCGCCACCCGGCACATACTGATCGAGCGTACCGCACTTACCGCACGGAATGTCCTTTAAGGTCAGTCCCGCCGCCAGCATCGCGGATACAAGCGCGATCGGGAATCCCGTCGCCTTCGACGCGAGTGCGGAAGAACGTGAGGTACGCGGGTTGATCTCGATCACGATGATCCGGTCAGATACCGGATCATGTGCAAACTGTACATTTGTGCCGCCGATCACCTGCACGGACTCCACGATCTTATATGCCTGCTCCTGCAAACGCTTCTGACACTCCTTAGAAATCGTGAGCATCGGCGCGGAACAAAAGGAGTCTCCGGTGTGTACGCCAAGAGGATCGATATTCTCGATGAAGCACACGGTGATCATATTACCCTCTGCGTCACGCACAACCTCAAGCTCCAGTTCCTCCCAGCCGAGAATCGACTCCTCGACGAGCACCTGTCCGACCAGAGACGCCTGAAGCCCTCTGGCGCAAACTGTCTTTAATTCCTCTTTGTTGTAGACAAGACCTCCGCCTGCGCCGCCCATCGTATACGCCGGGCGAAGGACAACCGGATAGCCAAGCTTGTCCGCAATGACGAGCGCTTCCTCCACGGAGTAAGCCACCTCGCTGCGCGCCATCTCAATTCCAAGCTGATCCATCGTCTTTTTAAACTCGATACGATCCTCGCCGCGCGCAATTGCATCCACCTGAACACCGATGACCTCCACACCGTACTTATCTAATACTCCCGCCTGATCTAACTCCGAACAGAGATTTAACCCCGACTGCCCGCCGAGATTCGGAAGCAGTGCATCCGGGCGCTCCTTCGCGATGATATATTCCAGACGCTCTACATTTAACGGTTCAATATAAGTCGCATCTGCCGTCTCCGGGTCTGTCATGATCGTCGCCGGATTGGAATTGACAAGAACAATCTCATATCCCAGCCTGCGCAGCGCCTTGCACGCCTGCGTTCCCGAATAATCAAACTCGCACGCCTGTCCGATGATGATCGGTCCCGAACCAATGATCAATATCTTGTGAATGTCTGTTCTTTTTGGCATGAACATACCCTCCTGCATCGTGTTTTCCTGAATGTAACTTTTACTTCGGCATTTCTTTCTATTTTAGCACCATCCGTAAATCTGTGTCAATTCATCCGCTGTCAGAATCGTGTGCTTTTCCTGTGATACAACATAAACAACATCGATTGGTATACCGATCGATTTATACCGCATAACAAAAAGAAGCAGCAGCCAAAGAAAGATCGGTATGCCTTTTACAGACAGAGGATTCCGTCACAGCTTTCCGATTTCATGCATTTGCTTAAGAAGATGAATGATCAATCAGAGCACTGACTTTTTCTCCATTCAAGTCACTATTACCCTTCGCACGCCGCCTACACTGCCCCTTCGCTGTCGTTTGGTGTATCCAAACGGCAGCGAAGCAGCGCATGAAAATTTGCTTATAAATATGTTCACGAAAAAATATTAGATGAGGAAAGCTTCTTATCAAAAATATTACTTTTTATAACCTCCCCCTATGAAGCCATGCTGCTTAAACTGCGGTATCTAAATAACAGAGATGTATAAGAAATGGAACAGACACCCATAAAAACATTTTTTATTCTGCCTTCTTGCAATTAAATGCTATTATACTGCTTACAATAAAGAGTACGATATTGCAGACGTTTAAAACAAAGGTCACTGGACTGCCACTTAAATTATGTTCGTCCACATACCAGCCCTCCATCCAAACAATCAGATTTGATATAACGACAACTCCAAAAATATTGATCAAATACATTATTTTAAAAATCGGTCTCTTTTTCTTCAGTGCAAACCCTACTGCAATAAAGTTGCAAATAGATATTGCCAGACAAATATATTCTGCGAATCCTAAATATCTAACCATTTTTAAATCCCCCACTTTCAGAAATTGTTCTAGACTATCCTTCAAAGCTGTCTTTTCATTAAAATAATATCTTCTTATATTACCTTCTGAATCAACATTAATTAATTGTGGAACTGTATCAATTTCAAACTCTGAAAAAATCTCTTGTGTTCCCTCTTTATCTCTCCAATAGTCTGTATTAAAATAAAAAATTTCAACATTATTCTCAGATAACATGTCCAATAAATATTGTTCAAATATCACCTCCTATCAATGGCATTTCCTGCATTTTGTATTCCTCCTTCCTCTATACCACCGCAGCATTTTCCGGTTTCTTATGAATTTCCACTGCTGTCATGTCATCCATACAGACGGATGGCGTCACACGCAATAGAAACAGCAGATGGAATCGAACCTCTTTAAATAACCACAAATACTGGAAAAAAATAAACCTGAGAACTTCATCAAGTCTGCTGTCTGCTCTGTTCAAAGAATGTTCAAACACTCGTCATACAAATTGAGATTTGTTTATTTGTCCTTTTTCTTATCCTTGAAATCGCCTTTTCCCGGTAACGCTAATAAAAAAGAAATAACAATGATAGAAATAGTTGTCGTTGAAACAGATGACATATAATAATCTACTATTTTCAACCCTAAGCTTGTAGCGATAGTATCTAAAACCAGATACAATACGAAAGCATATTTTTTGCTTATTCTTTCAAGTTCAGATAATGCCTTTGGTAATGCTCCTGCTATCAAACTTAATGGGCATGATACAACTGTTGCTATTATGAAAAATAATATGATGCTACCAATAGACTCATATTGAAACCCGAATAATCTCATTATAGTACCACTTACTAAAGCAATGATTGAAAGCATTCCTATAAAAATCATTCCACTGATTATGAAAGGTATAATTTTATCTTTATTGTCAATCGAAAATTTTTCCAAACATTTGCACGTCCTTCCATATTAACATTGATGTAAAACAACAAATTCGCTTCATTTCCACTACTCACAGTATAATTTTATTTTTTAGGTTATGCAATCAAAAAAGAGACGAAAAATTTTTATCCGATGTCAGAATCGTGTGCTTTTGCTGCGATACAACGTAAAGAACGCCGTTTGGTATGCCGATATATAAAGTAAGAAGAACAAGGAGGTGCGTTACCGCAACATACAGCTATCATTTTACACAGGTGTTACCCGTAAACCCCGTCGCGCCTGTAAACCGCATGGATCGGTTTACACCGCATGACAAAAAGAAGCAGCAGCAAAAAAAGGATCGGCGCGCCTTTTCCTCCATGCTGAATGAGCTTTTACAGACAGAGGATTCTGGCACATCCTCCCGATTTGATGCGTTTGCTTAAAAAGAGGAATTATGAATCAGAGTATTGACTGGAATAGGAAAATCCCCGGCTGACAATGTTACTTGCGTTCGGGGATTTTCCTATTCTATTTGTCAGTCTTTTAACCGTCTTTCTTTGCCTCGCTCCGGCTCTGCATCCATAATGCGGATGCGCTCCGGCATTCTCTCCAACGTCAGTATGCATCTGCAATCCGGTTGTTCTATTTCCTTGCATTTTCGGGTGCGCAAAGAACACTTCCTGCCTCTATATCATCGTAGCCTTTTTCCAGTTTCTTATATGCATTTCCTCTGCTGTCATATCATCCATACAGACGGATGATGGCACCCGGCGCAATGAAACAGAAAACGGAATCCCTCCCGTAAGGGAAATCTGGTTTAAATACAGATCAATCGCTGTTGCCATGGAAACCCCTAACTGGGATAAGACTCTTTCTGCCCGTTCTTTCACAACCGGATTCACTCTTAAGTTTAACGTTGCTGTTTTTCTCCATGACAAGCCTTCTTATAATTACATCGTAACGCTTTTGTCGTTGCAAAAACGATTACTTTTTATGGCATAACAAGATGCTCCGCAGCGATCACAAAGCTGATAACTATCGTCAGCCCTCTGTCTCTCTAAGCCTCTCCACGATCGTCTGTCTCGCCACAACACGGTAGACAAGCAGCGGAACGATCGCGCCAATCACTGCCAGAACCGGGGCGATGATAAGGATCGGTGTCACGGTCAGCCGGTAGGTAAAGAACCAGAACATACTGCTCATTGCAGACGCCATGACAGGTCCTAACAGCAGGGAGAGCACAAGTGCGAACACCGCAGAGCCAAGCGCATACAGCAGTCCCTCAAAGACCAGCATTCCCTTTAACTGTCTGCCGCTCATACCGATCGACTGGAGCATAGCAAATTCCCTCTTTCGCGTGATGATTCCGGTCAGGATCGCGTTGACAAAGTTTAACACGCCGATCATACCAACGATAAAGCTTAACACACCTCCCAAAAGCAGGAACATCCTTCGGAAACTCTCAAACTCCGCCTGATATTTCGCCTTGCTCTCGTAGTCATAGGAAGGATTTACGTTTGTTGTGTAGTCCTCCAAAAACTGCTCCATCAAAACATTTGCCTGATCTGTCGTGTCAAATGCATACAGCATGACGGCATTGCTTCCGGTATCGCGGATAAATGTCTGGTCATTTAAGACAAACTGATCCGCCCCGTAATAGCGGTAGCTGAGCGCATTCGGAACACTCACAAGCGCCACAACCTCATACTCTTTTTCGGTGTACTTCAGCGTGCGTGTATCAACAGGACGGTCGCCGATCGCATCAAGGTCTTCATAAATCTCTCCGGTGTCGGGATTGTAGTATTCAAACTCCTCCACATACCGCAGCTTGACTTTATCTCCGACCTTCGCCCAGTGAGACCCCATTTCCGCTGTTCCGTAATCATCCTCCATGTACACCGCCGCGATGTAATTGCCCCCCGGCTCGTAGAGCTTGCGGAGATCGCCCTCCAGCACACGCAGCCGATCCAACGCATAAGCTTCCATTCCCAAAAGTGATACACGGTCCATGAGCTTACCGTCCTCCGTCTTTTCCGCCGACGCAACCTTTTCGTCCAGTTGTTTTTGGGAATACCAGCTACTATACAACTGCCGGTAGTATTCCTCGCTGACAAACTCCTGCGCAGCTTTCGTCTGCCCGTATACCTTACCACCCTCCGTAATACCTCCGAAGTCTGCAATACTGTCCACCACACCATCCTCCACAGCGGCTTCTGCCGAAAACATTGAACCAACCCGAAAATAGGAAGCGTTTGCAACGATAAAATCGCTCACGGAATTGGAGGCAAGATATTTATCCATATCAAAGCCTCTTGTGAACAGAACCGTGGTGTTTAACAGCACGACTGCCAGAGAGAGCGACGCGACCGTCACGATCGTCTTACTCTTGCTCCTCCCAAGATTCGCAAGCGCCAGAGAAAAGACGGAAACACCCTTTTTATTAACATAAGAGTGACCCGCAAAGCGTACCGCTCGTTGTTTTCTGCGGGTGGTCTTTTTTATATCGCTGCCTTCCGTATAGCGCACCGCCTCGATTGGTGAAATTCTTGCCGCCATGCGTCCCGGCTTCGCGCAGGAAAGCAGCACAGTGAGCAGTGAAAAGACAGCCGCACCGAAAAAGATCAGTGGATTTACGGACACCACATCCACCGCCATGCCGTTTAACCGGCTTAGCACCACCGGGGTCAGCCATGAACCGATCAGCCAGCCCATAAGCAGCCCAAGCGGGATGCCGCAGCCGGAAAGCAGCATCGCCTGATACCGCAGTAACCGTTTCACCTGCCGTCCGGTCGTTCCGATCGTCTTTAACAAACCGTAAAAACGAATGTCGCCAACTACGGAAATACGAAATACATTGTAAATGATCAGGTATCCGGTAAAGATGATCAGCAGCAACATGCCGGCGATCGCAAATACCACGCTAAGGTCCATGCTTTCGGAAAGCTGCGCTCCCGTATAGCCCCAGTTCACACCCTTGCGGATATAGGGCAGCTCCTCGCCGCTTGGATCCTCACTCTGATAGCCGTGATTTGCCAGAATCGTATCAAGATCATCTCCGATATTCGCCGAGCTCTTTAGCATCACATCAAGATTAAAGCTTCCGGTCATGTTATCTTTTCCCGGAGGCGTCACGCCGACCTCCTGTAAAACTGCGTCCACCCGACTCTCCGGGATTAAGATATGACTGGCAACGATTGCCTCATCCCGCTCCCACCAGCCGCACAGCGTAAAGGTCTGCGTCGTCTTAATTCCGTCCACCGGAAAGGTGATCGTGAACTCTGCGCCAAGCTCCGGTGTAACGCCAAGAAGCTCCAGCACGCTAATATCTGTCGCCGCCTCGTTTGTTCCCTCCTCCGGGAGTCTTCCCTCGATCGGATCGCAGTACATCCAGTGCGCGTTATTTTTGTCACTGTAGCTGATCTCCACCTGACTTTTGTTAAACGGGACATCTCTGGGCATTCCCAAAAAACGCCGCACTCCGTATTCCTTGATCATTGGATCGTCCTTTAGTTCCAGATACTGCTCTTTTGTCAGGCGCTTAAAGCCTCCATGCGAAAAGCCTCCGACCTGACGGAAATTTGACTCCTGGAACGAATCGTTGATCGACAGCGCAATCGTGAATAATGCAGTAAATAAAATCGTGGTGAGTGCGATCGCAAGCACGGCGATGATATTTCTTGTCTTTGACGCCGCAAGACTTTTGCGCGAGAGGTTGCTGATACATTTTTTATTTGCCACACGAATCATCTCATCACCCCCTCACTGCGATGCGGCCGTCTTCGATGCGGATGATCCGGTCTGCCATCTGCGCGATTTCTTCATTGTGGGTGATCATAACGATCGTCTGTGAGAAACGCTCACTCGTCACCTTGAGCAGCCCCATCACGTCCTGACTGGTACTGCTGTCAAGATTTCCCGTCGGCTCGTCCGCCAGAATGATCGCCGGCTTTGCCGCCAGCGCCCGCGCAATCGCCACGCGCTGCTGCTGTCCGCCGGAAAGATTGTTCGGCAGATTATTTAATTTTTTCTCAAGTCCTAATGTCTGAATGATTTTCTTTATGTATGCCCCGTCCTCACGGTTTCCGTCAAGCTGGATCGGCAGCACAATGTTTTCATAGACGCTTAACACCGGGACGAGATTGTAATTCTGGAACACAAAGCCGATCTTCCTGCGGCGAAATACTGTCAGCTCCTCGTCCTTTAATTTAGAGAGTTCTCTCCCGTCCACGGTCACACTCCCTGCGGTCGGTCGGTCAAGACCTCCGAGCATATGAAGCAGTGTCGATTTACCTGAGCCGGACGTCCCGACGATCGCCACAAACTCGCCCTTCTCCACAGACAGATCCACGCCGTCTAATGCGTGCACCTCTGTCTCTCCCTTTCCGTATATCTTTTTCAGATTCTTCGTCTCTAAAATTGTCATAAAAGCCTCCATTCCGAAACGGCATGGCGCGCCGTTTCCCTCATGTTGTTTTCTACAAGACAAACTTTAGCACAAGAATCTTTCGTGCTTCTTTCTGAAATCTAACAGTTTTGAAAGATTTGCTACTCCAAAATATGCACCTCTTTGTATTTCTCACGGCAATCCCTGTATACCTCCGGCGCGACATTCTGCCCATTCACTTCGTATTCCTGCAGCGCTATTTCTTTCAAAAAGCGAAATTCATTTTATCCCATCTGATATGATTGTAATACAATACTTTTATAAACAACGAGCGACACGCTTCGCGAGCCACTCTTATGTCAATAACAAGGGTATCCGGCATATCATCTACCGGATACCCTTAAATGAAAATGTCTTTTCACTTAAAATGGTCACTGCTCAATTCATTCTCTGGTTCTTGTTTAAACAACTCGATGCTTTTCAGTATCGTTTCTATATCCATACTATTTGCCGTATTCCAATATAAGGCAAGAAATTGTTCTCTTGCATCTGACATAGTACTTTCTACTTCCTTTGGTCCATATTTCTTTTTCTTAAGATCCTCCTGAAATTCCCTCTCCGAATAAATTGATGACACCCAATTCATTCTCTTCATTTTCTCTCTATATCTGGCTTCGTGTTCCAGACTTTTTATTCTCATTTCTGCCATCACCTTGCAGGATTCAATCCTTTTCTGATACATTTTCTCCAGCCCATTTAACTCCTCCTCCATCGTCATCTTCCGAAAGCCCGTTTCGGAGTTTTCATCCGCTACGTATATTTCTCTTGTTCCCTCTGCATAACCCTTTACGATTTGATCGTATGTCTTTACATATGCCTGAAAATTGTTAGCAGCGTGCTTTTCAACATAATTTATGTCCAGATCAATGCCATGCTCATTCCTCAAAAATAATGAAGCGTAATCTAATTCGTTATCATTTCTGCTTTCCAACTCATCTGAAAGCCTCACAAACTCCTCAAAATACTCTTTCCCTGAAATTCCTTTCTCTGTCAGACTTTCATGAAATGCAGCCCATCCCTTATCTGAAATGGAGACCAAAACAGAATCTAACTCTACCTTTGTCTGCCCTGCTTTTTCTGTCTTTTTCTCCATTGCCGCCAAACTGCCGCCCCCAACCGGAGCTTTTGCATACATTTCCTTTATATTATTCCCACCAACGGCTATCATTTTCATTGCTTTACCTCCCTACGCTTGATTATCCCATTTGTATACGCGCGCCCATGTGATAGAATTGGAACCTACCGGTGCAAAATCATAAAAATAATTAAATTCAACAATGTCGATCAATTTCCCTGTATCTGGATCAATCAAAACTGTCACAGAATCCATATCATCCAAATATGTATTCATCCTGTATGCCCCCGTTCCATAACAGTCAATATGATAAAAATCTGAGTCACTTCTAAATGTGAGCATTAATGCCGGTCTGCTGCTTACCTGCATCGCCGGTCTGGTTGACTTGTAATAATGAACGGCTGCTGCCTGACTCCAATCCGAAACAATGCTCCCGTTATGGGAAGCTGTATCAATTTTTATATCATATGACTGCATTCCCGCCGAATTCGAAAGTTCCTTCACGTAAGAATAGCTAATGTCTATCGGCTTTCCATTGACGTAATTTAGAGTTCGTTCCGCATTTGCTTCATAAGTGATTCCTGCATCCTTACTTACATATTTATCCAATGCGCTGTCACTGCTTATGGGCGCTATTTTTTCAAAGCTGACCTTATAAGTACTGTCTTCCGAATAAGTGCGACTCTCTGAAACAACTGCAAAATAATAGGTTCCGGGCATCACCTGATACATATCATCATTTGCTGCACGCATTGACGCTTCATCGCCCGATTTCCCCACATATAGCAATGAATATCCATCCGATGATGAAATAGAATATGAAATCACTGCAGGTTCTTCTGCCGTTAACGCATAATAATCCACCTCATCCGGATGCGAGATCACATCGGATACCGGAGAATTCCATGTCACTGCTGTGGCTGTTCTTTCAAAATTATTACCCTCATTTTGTCCAGCCATTGGCAAAACAGGAACTTCCTGTTCTGAAATTTCAAGAATTTCCATCGAACCAGCCTCATTTCCCCCTAACGGCTGTGCCTGAACTTCCTGATTGAAATTGCCCAGCAAAAAAACCATAGACAAAACCAATGTCCCCGCTAAAATCCTTCCCCTCATAAAACCTCCTTCTCTGCCGCGCGAGCGGCTAGAACTATTATGGATATTATTACATTTTTAGTATAATTCTTTGCGCGAAAAATGTCAACCTGCGCCCTCCTCCGTTTTCACTTTTTCTTCCCTTCCTACCGCAAAATGCTATCATATTAAGAATCCCGCTGTCTCTCATCCACCGCCGCCAGAAAGACCGAAAAGACCGAGCCCTCGCCGGGTCTTGATGTCACCTTCAGATAACCGCCCTCGCCCGAGATGATCTGGCGCACCAGATACAGCCCGATACCAACGCCCGCCTCTCCGCAAACCTCCATGCCCCGGTAAAAGCGGCCGAACACCTTTGGCTGCTCCTCCTCGGAAATTCCAATGCCGTTGTCTTTTACATCAATGCGGCAAAACATCTCATAGGGCGTGACGCGCACCGACACCTCGCCGCCCTCCGGCGTATATTTGATGGCGTTGTCCAGCAAATTTAAAACCGCCTCCTCCGTCCACTTTTCATCAAAAAGCGCCCGCTGCTTTTTCGTGCTCTCGTCCGAAAAGAGCGTGACACTGATCTGCTTTGCCGCCGCCTTCTGTTCCTGCGCCGCGACCGCGCGGCTTAGCATGGGGAACACATCATTCGCCTTCGGGCGCAGCGCGAGTACGCCCGTTTCCAGACGCGACGTTTTCACAAGGGCATCGATCAGAAATTGCAGCTTCTGCGCCTGAATCTTTAGCGCCTCCACATATGCCCTGCCGCTCTCCGGCAGCGCTTCCTCCTCCAGCAGCCCCGTATACAGCAAAATATTGGAAAGCGGCGTTTTTGTCTGATGCGAAATATCACCGATCAGCGTCTTGATCTTTTCCTTTTCCTCGCTCAGATTCCGCGCGGACACGGCAGACGCCGAGAGATAACGGCTATATTTTGCCTCCACCGCCGAGCAGAGACTCTCGTCAAACCTCTGCTCCAAAAATATGCCGTCTGCCGCATCATCCAGCATTCGGGACAGATGTGTTAAGGTATGCTTCTCCCTTTTGCGAAACCACACTGCCGCAAAAAGGGATATGGCTGCAGAAAGCACCGCAAATATCGCCAGAGCCTCCATCTATTTTCCCTCCCATGTATAGCCGATACCGTACACCGTCTTTAAGTACTGCGGCTTGGAAGGACCTTCCTCCAGCTTATCGCGCAGACGCTTGACCGTGACGGATAGCGCATTCTCATCCACATATTCCGCACCGTCCGTCCAGATCCGGTCAACCAGATCCGCACGGCTTAAAACGCGACCGCGGTTTTCCACCAAAAGGCGCAAAAGTTTCTGCTCCGTCTTGCTCAATATCAGCTCAACGCCATCCTTCCGATACTCCATCCGCTCAAAATCAAAGACAAACGCACCGATAACGATACGCGTTTCCCTTACCGCGATCTTCCGAAGCTGCGTATGAACTCTGGCACGCAGCACGGCAAGAGAAAACGGCTTCGTGATGTAGTCGTCCGCGCCGGACTCAAGACCCACCACAATATCCGTCTCCATATCATTTGCCGTGATCAAAATGACCGGCATCCGGCTGCTCCGCCGCAGCCCCAGCAAAAAATCAAGTCCGCTTCCATCCGGTAAATTGATGTCCAAAAGCATCAGCACATAGTCTCCCCCGGCAAGCGCAATGCGCGCATCGGCAAGCGTCCGCACCACAGTGATCGCAAGCCTTTCGCTCTGCAATGCAATGCGGATTCCCTGCCCAAGCGCAGGGTCGTCCTCCACGATCAAAATCCGGTGTAGTTCCATACTATCCAATGCCGACCGCCTCCTTTGCCAGACGGTCCGCCTCCTCGTTTCCGGCAACGCCGGAGTGTCCCTTGACCTTCACAAAACGAAGCGTGATCCTGCTGCGTACCGAGGCAATATAGTCGTGATACGCCGCCGTACCCTTTTTGTTGCGCTTCCAGTTTCCGTCCGCCCACATCTCAATCCCCATATAATCGTAATAAATCGTAAGCTCCGACAGTCCAAGCTCCAATGCCTTTTCCACAGCCGCCATACTGCCTAAGACCTCGCCCGCAACATTGCGCATGGATGCCATCTCCGCGTCCTCGCCCGCCCCCTGTAAAACCTCCTTCGATCCGCCGTGCATAAGAAATCCACCGTAGCCGTAGATTTTCTTTGCCGCATTGTACGAGCCGTCCACAAAGGCATAATTTTCCGGCATCACGTCTTTGTAGGAATGCGCAGACGCTTCCGCTTTCTGACCTCTTACCGCACCTGACGCCATCCTTCCCGCCTGCTTTCTCCCTGCATCTGCCTGTACAAATCGCTCTGCCTCCTCCCTTGTCGGAAAGCTTTTATACACGGCGCCCGGAAATCCGTGCACCATCGCCTTGCATTCCTCCCATTTCATATAAACTCCGGGTGTTTTTCCAACTTTTACTGCATAGTATTTGACTGCCATCGCTGCTTTGTTCTCTCTTTCTTTTCACTTTTCAAACGCTCGCCATGATCGCGAACGCTCATCTTATCAAATAATACAAAATCCCATAGAGCTCCCGCACATAATAGGTCGGCAGGTACAGGAAAAATGTCCGGCTCGGCGTACTGTAGCTTTTCATTCCAAGACGCTCCGCCGTCTTGTGAGCGCGGTATGCATGAAATTCGCTCGTCACAATGGTAATATCCCCCGAAAGCCCATGTTCCTCCAACAGCTCTCCGGAAAACCGCAGATTCTCCTCCGTATTGACAGACGCATCCTCCAACAGCAAACGTCTCCCGTCAATGCCCCGCTCTGTGAGATAACGATACATACATTCCGCTTCGCTGATCGCCTCTCCCCTCCCCTGACCTCCGGAAAGAACACAGTATGCCTTCGGGTTTTCCACCAGATACGCATACGCCGCGTTTAACCGCTCCTCTAAAACCCGGCTCGGTTTCTCGCCCTTCACGCTGCAGCCAAGTACCACCGCCGTCGTATTTTTCGGCGGACGGTTCGATGCCGCCCGCACCATTCCGATCGTCTCAACCGCTGCGATCAGAAAACATGCCGCCGCAACCGCAGCCAAAAACAGGAGCAGTCCCCGGCTGCCGGAATGACGCCAAAGCTCGGTTACTTTATGATTGATCTTCTCATAAGAAATACCATAGGAGAGCACTGCCATAGACACAAGCATGCCTGTCCCATTTCCGATATTAATAATTCCATTTACCACAAACGGCAGCGAAAACCATAGAAAGAATATGCCTCCCACCGCCGCGATCAAATTGTGCATTCGTTCCATTTCCTCTCCTTCTGGAAAGCCTTCCCCTTATTCCCCTCCGTCGCAGTGCGATCCACCCCGCAGGGGTTTTGCTTGCCGGGAAACAAAGTTTCCCTATTAACTATCAAAAAATCCCGCTTGCGGGTTTCTCCGCCTGCGGCGGGTCGCTTCAGCGACATCATTCCCCTCCGTCGCAGTGCGATCCACCCCAGAGGGGTTTGCTTGCCGGGAAACTTTGTTTCCCAGCAAGCAAAAAAGTTCCAAAGCTTTGTACCCTCTGATACAGACCTTCGGAACCTCTGACAGGCTTTATGAGATTTCCAGCTTACAATTTGCCCGCATATTTAACGGACACTCATAGACATTCTCCGCATTGAGCTTTGCAATATACGAGAGCGGGCACTTTCTGCAGTCGCCGTTTGTAAAATCTCCCGCAACCTCAAACGTCAGCGTCGCTGTCTTAACCCCATAGGACGCTTCCTCCTCCTCGCGCAGATGCTCCCAGCTTAATACCTGACCACAGGCACCGCATTTCTCCTCACCCAACGCTACTGCTCTCTTACAGGTCGGACATGCATAATACTTCACACCGTCCTGCTGCGTGATCTCTACCACGTCTGCCGGAAATTGCTTAATCAATTCTGTTCTCAAATCATCCCGCATGACCATCGCTCCTTATCCTGTGTACTTGTCACTTTCTTTCCCTATACTATCACAATTCAGCCTCCAAGCGCAACATCCAGTATCATCATAATTAAAAAACCCGCGGCAAAACCAAGCGTTCCGACATCGGAATGTTCCCCCTCCGACGCCTCCGGCAGCAGCTCCTCCACCACGACATAGATCATCGCTCCTGCTGCAAACGCCAGAAGATACGGGAGCATCGGCGTGATAATACCCGTTAATAGTATCGTAACTGCTGCCGCGATCGGCTCTACGATCCCGGACGCCACGCCGTAAAAGAAGGATTTTCTCCGGCTGCCTCCCTCACTCTTTAACGGCAGAGAGATGATTGCACCCTCCGGAAAATTCTGGATCGCAATACCAAGGGAAAGCGCCATCGCACCCGCCAGCGTAATCCCCGCGCTTCCCGTCAAAAGCCCGGCAAAAACAACTCCGACTGCCATGCCCTCTGGAATATTGTGAAGTGTTACCGCAAGCACAAGCATCGTCGTTTTTTTCCACTGCCCCGGCATTCCCTCCGGCTTATTGGCGTGCAGGTGCAGATGCGGAATCAATCTGTCCATCCCAAGAAGAAAAAAAATACCGCAAACAAAGCCCACTGCCGCAGGCACAAAGGAAAACCTTCCCATCGCAGGCGCTGCCATCTCGATTGCCGGAATCAGAAGCGACCACACCGAAGCCGCCACCATCACGCCCGATGCAAAACCAAGAAGCCCCTTTTGCACCAGTCGGTTTAATTCATCCTTTAAGAAAAACACACACGCTGCGCCAAGCGCAGTTCCCAAAAACGGCAGCAATAATCCCGCAGCCAGCTCCATAAACCATTCTCCTTCCCGTCTTTTATTTTTTCATAAAATTTAAAATATAATCCACAGTCTCCTGCCACTGCTCCTCTCTCGCAAGATACGCCTCACCGTCTCCCTTTTGCACCCCGTAATTTCCAAAGCCCGCATGATTTCCGCCCTCGATCACATACTCGGTAAGATGCACTGCAAGCGAAGCAGACTTCTCGTACTTTTCTTTATTTAAGACTTCATCCTCGCTTCCATATAAGGAAAGTACCGGAAAATGCTTGATCTCCTTTGTCGGATACGCCGCGAGCAGGATAAGCCCCGCGACCGATCGCTCATGCCGTGCCGCAAATGCCGCCGCCATCGCACCGCCCAGAGAGTGCCCGCCAATATACCACGTTTCGATCTCCGGCAGCTCCCTCATCACGCGCTCCGCCGCATTTACATCAAAAACCGCAAGGTGATACGGCATCTTCACGACCACACAGCAGACACCTGCCTGTGCCAGTTCATCCATGATCGGCGCATAAGCCTCCTCCTCTACCTTTGCGCCCGGATAAAAAATAAATCCCGCCGCGCTGTCCGTATCCCCATAAACGATATAATCCTCTGTCTCCTCCACCTCTTTTGTCTGCGGTGTATAGCTTCCTGCCGCATAATCATCCGCCGCATACGCCCGAAATCCGGTGATCCCAAGCGCCGTCAAAAGCAGCAGAGCCGCCGCCGCACGCAGCAGCATACTTCTTCCCTGTTTCATCCCTGTTTTCATCCTATCTGTTATTTATGATACGATAATAAAAGATTTTTGTGACGGGTGCAACAAAAAAATGGGCAGAGACAGCTATTTGCCCTGTCTCCGCCCATAAACGCACTCACTATCTTTTTATTTTTTCTCCGCAAGTCTGCGGTACACATCCACAAGCTCCTTTGCCAAATCCAAAAACATCATTCCCGTCATCAGATGATCCTGTCCGTGCACCATCAAAAGCGATACCTCCATTGGATTTCCCTCTGCCTCTCTTGCCAGCATCTCCGTCTGTGCGTGATGCGCCAGCGTCAGCGACTGCTGCGCAGCCTTAAGCTTTTCCTCTGCCTTTGCAAAATCTCCCTCCTTGGCGGCCCAGACAGCCTCCATGGCAGAGCTTTTCCCGTCTCCGCCGTAAAGGATCAGGCTCATGATCGCCTCTGTATTTTTCTCGTCCATCCTCTTATCCTTTCAGCAGCCCAAGCGCAAACTCCAATACCTTTTCTCCGTTCATCATTCCGTAATCCGCCATCGGAATAACGCCGACCGGAATCCCTCTCGGCTCCATTTTCTTCTTAAAATCGGCTTCCATAAACCGTACCTGCGGTCCTAAAAGCGCCACATCAATTTTCTGCCTGTTTGCACAGTCCTCCGCCTCCGACGCAGGCACGGCAAAAATCTCCGCCTCAATCCCTGCTTCCTCTGCCGCCTTCTGCATTTTTGAAACAAGCAGACTTGTACTCATCCCAGCGGCACAAGCCAGCATAATCGTTTTCTTCTCCATCGATCAAACCCTCCTTCTCTACCGGTTAATGGAACGCGCAATCATAGACACCGTATGACGGATCCCGCGCAGCGCCTTACTCATCGCATAGATATTTTCTACCGGAGCTACGCCCCCGTAGCCTGCGTCGCCGATATGCTGCATATCCACGCCGCAGATTTTATTTGCGATCGCAAGCTCTCTGATCGTCGCCTCGTCCGCACTCTCTTGGCTCGTGCCGATCGCCGACATGACAAGCCCGCCCAAACGGTGCACTTCCTTCACCACTGCCCTTAATTCATCCGCATCAAAGCCCGGCACAGTTCCGACTGCCGGAACTAAGATCACATCCGCGCCCGCTTCCACAAAGCTTTTAGCAACCGCAAGCTCTGCCACCGGCTCATCCGAGCCTGCCGCGTGCATTTTCCCGGCGATCACAAGACCCGAAAAATGCTTCTTTGTCAAACGGATCGCCTGTTTAATCTGCTCGTTTGTCACACCCGTTCCGGGGTTTCCGGTCAGGCATACAAAATCAAAGCCAAGCGCTCCAAGCCGCTCTGCCGTCGCCTCGTTTAATTGACGCCCCTTCGGGATCTCCTGCCTGTCCTCAAGCAGCTCCGCCGTAAAGTCTATGGGCTCCAGGTTGACGCCGATCGGCCGTCCGACCAGACGGTGCAGCTCCTTCACAAAATTATCTTTATCATGCTTTAGTCCAAAAATATACGGTTCTAAAACATCCACGCAGTTTAAAAGGATCAGATCTGCGCCGAATGCGCGCGCAATCTCTGCATTTGTAATATCCCCGATATAGCTCTCGCGCGTTGCGACGTTCTCCGAGACAACGACGCGCCCCTCGCTCGCCCGGATGCTCTGCTTTAACTCTGCGGCGCTCATTGCCAATATTTCCGATGTATTTGCACTAATCAGTCGTTTCATAATTTCAGCTTCCTTACACTTTTATTTTTGTTTTCCTTCTTCTGCCTTAAAGCGTTTTTCTACTGATGCGATAAACGGAAGATAAATTAAAATATCAAGCGCGATCAATACGATCTGCAAAATCGATGCGCGTATGCTTCCTGTTGCAAGAAATCCGCTGATGATCGGCGGTGTGGTCCAGCCCGGAGCCGTATAGGTCAGCGGAACAAGTCCCGTCGCCATCGCCGCGTATGCAACAACAAGATTGACGATCGGCGCAAGCACAAACGGAATAAGCAAAAGAATATTTAACACAACCGGCAATCCAAACATCGTTGGCTCATTAATGTTAAACAATCCGGGAACAACCGTAAGCGGTGCAAGCGTCTTTGCCTGCTTGCTCGCATGCTTCCTGCGCGCCAGCCATGCCAGCGCAAGTACAAGTCCGATCGTTGCGCCCGCGCCTCCTATGTACACAAAGTTATCCATGAACGGCGTGGTAAAAATGTGCTTTAACGGCTCTCCCGCACGGAACGCCTCTGCATTCTCACCCAAATTTGCAAGCCAGATCGGCTCCATGATCTTGTTTACGATATTGCCGCCGTGCAGACCGACAAACCAGAGCGAACTGCAGCATAAAACAAGAATGATCACGCCGACAATGTTGTTTCCGAGCAGACCAAGCGGAGTTCCGAGCACGGTCTTTGCGAGCATATGAAGATTCGGCAGACCAAACGCATCCAATACGCCATACACGATCAGCCAGCCTACAAGGAGCGCCGCGCCCGGCAAAATCGCGCTAAAGCTTTTGGATATGGCGGGCGGCACGCTCTCCGGCATTTTAATCTGAATGTTGTGATTGATAAACCACTGATACACCCAGCCGTTGATCAGTCCGAGAATAATCGCAACGAAAAGTCCCTGTGCAGCCATATAAGTCGTCGGCATTCCGTTTCCCGCCTCTCCGCTGACAAACGGCGTTACCAGAATAAAGGTAGACAGAGAAACGATCCCTGCCGGAACACCGTCCACCTGATACTGTTTTGTCAGGCTGTGTGCAATTCCAAAGCTTGCGACAAGACCGATCAGTCCGAAGCTGCTGTCAGAGCCTTTCCACAAATATGTGGCGATTCCCATATCACCCAGCCATTTCTCCAGCGGAGGAATCGCAAAGCCCGTCGCGATGACCATTAACAGAGAACCGATAATGATCAGCGGCATTGCCAGTGTAATACCGTCACGCACGGCAATCAAAAACTTGTTTGCCGCCATCTTTGCCGCTACCGGCATCAGTTTTTCATTCAAAAATTTGTTCATAACCTTCTCCTTTTCTTTTATTTATTTTAAATTATAACTTATAAAACCAATATTGTATATATTTATTTTTATTTTATAACCAATATTATCTTTTTCAACAAATTTATCCATTATTTTTTATCTATTATTACCAGATAAAAGTTTTCTGTATTTTTATTTTTGTTTTAATTATTTAGAAAATATAATCAACTAATGATTTTCTTTTCTACATGACCGCTATCCGGTTTCGTGCTATAATCAAGGAAATACAAGGCAAGAAGGAACAAGGGAATGAAACAGACAAAAAAACAGCAGCAGCTTTATACGACGGTTCTTCATAAAATCTACACAAGACATGAAATTTCCAGAATTGACATTGCAAGGGAAACGGGAATCACTCCGGCTACGGTCAGCCTGATCACTGCCGATATGCTCTCGGAGCGGCTCATCCAGGAAATCGGCGAGGAGGCTGAGGCCACCGAAACTGTCGGACGCAAAAAGATTCTGCTCTCCGTCGCACCGTCCCACTCCTTTTATGTGGGAGCTGAGATTTCCGAAAAATTTTTCTCCTTTGTGCTGACAGACAATACGGGGATCGTATTTGCGCAGGAGACCGTATTTCATGAACGCCATACGCCGATGTGCGCGTCATTTTTTACCGGACATCTCTCCGCCTTTCTATCCAAGACACCCCATGTGGGGCAGGTAAAAGCGATTGGGATCGCCATTCCCGGTCACTACACAAAAGAGCATCCGCATAAAATCATGACAAACAACACCTATTGGCAAGATTTTTCCCTCTCGGATATTGCAGCGCACGTTCAGACTCCTGTCTTTTTTTCCAATAACGTACACTGCATGGCGCGCGCGGAATCACTCTTTTATCCGCCCTCCGATGGAGACAACAGCAACTTTCTGTTTTTTCACATCGGACGCGGCATCCACTGCACCCATATGTATCACGATGATCTGTATGGGAAGCAAAATTTAAAAATAGGGGAAATCGGACATATGATCATTCAGCCCGACGGGGAATTGTGCGAGTGCGGCAAGCGCGGCTGTCTCCAGACCTATGCCAGCGAAGCATGGCTTTTGCACAAAGCACGGCTTCTTTACGGCAGTGTCGCCGATACCTGCCTGCACCAGCTTGTCAGAAATGAGAACGAGATTACGCTGCAGACGCTTTTGACTGCCTACGATCTGGGGGACGACTTGATCGTCAAGCTCCTCTCCTCCGCGATCAAAAGCATCGGTATCGCCAGCGCAAACCTGAACATGATCATTGACTCTGCCCGGATTTTTATTCACGGGGAGCTGTTCGACAATCCAAAGACTGTGGCGCTCTTAAAAAGCTATCTGGATTTTGAACCGAATCTGTTTACCCTGCCGTCCAGACAACAGTTGATCATCAAGCCCTACTCCCCCTATACCGGCGCCGTCGGAGCGGCTGCACTTGCCGTCTGCCGCTCGCTGCTTGCGTTAAATTAGCTTTCTTATCGCAAGCAGTGCAATGACAGAGAGAAGGCTTATGGCACAGCCGGCATACAGCCCCGGCGGCGTGAGGCAAAGCCTGATCTGATGCTCTCCCGCAGGAAGTCTTGCTCCCGCAAACGCCGTGTTCACGGTCAAAAGCTCTGTTTTCTTCCCGTCTATGTACAGCTTCATTCCGCGCTGGCGCGGGATAGAGGTCACGAAATATCCGTCCGCCTCCGCCGACACCCTGCAGGATAACAGTTCATTTCCCTTCGTCTCCTCCCCGACTGCCGGAATGTAACGCTTTTGCGTCAAAAGAGACTTTTGATACGCCGTGCACTTTATATCCGAAAGAGTGTATTCCCCCTCAGAAAATAAAATCTCAATCTTTTTTAAGCTGCCGTTTTCATCCCCGGAAAGCTGATAGTGAAAGCAATGATTTTCATTTGGGTATGGCGCGCCGCCTGCGGAAAGCTTATTTTTTCTTCCGTTTATCGTGATCACGACCGCATGCGCTCCGTCGCTCTCCACCGTAAATTGCATACCGAGAATCTCATCTTTGATCTCCTCCTTTAAAAAGAGCGTCAAAGCCGCCCGCTCCGTCGCCTTGACGGTAAGGCTTCCGTCCTCATTTTTGTAAAGCGAAAGCGCATCGTCTTTCTCATAACCGGAAAATTCGGGCACAATTTCAGACACCGCACCCTGCATCTGTCCCTGCCCGTCTGATGCCGTCCCGTTTCCAATATTCTTGCACCCCTGATCCTCAATAATCGTTTTCCTCATCAAAGCCGCAATCCGCCTGCTCTCGTCAAGCTCATAAAAAGTTTTTTCCGGGAGTGTCTCCCCTTCCGCAACCGCGTAGGCAACCGGAAGCACCGACGGATTTTCCGCCAAAAGACGCGCTCCCTCTGTGGCGATCACCTCATACCCCTCCGGTAGCTTTTCCCGTGTCGTCTCCAGATAGCGGACACCGAGAAACGAAAGCAGAAACGGATTCTCCTCCGGCAGTACGGCGATCCGGTTATTGATCTGCACCGGAGTCTGCATCAGGTGATAATAAAAATCAGAATACGCCTGATCCGTGACAGACGAATACATCGCACTTTTCCCCATACCGGAAACGGCTTCCCCGATACGGTTTGCACGGGCAAGCGGCTCGTAGAGACTGTCAAAACGGTACAACGGCTGCTCACGCACAAGCGCCCCAAGTGTTTTTGCAATGCTCCCTTTCTCCGCCTCCTCGATCTGCGCCAGCCGCTCTCCACTGACATAATCCTCCCCGAAAGACGCCGCAGCAAAGCTGACAAACGGCGCGGGCAGCAGCAACAGGCAGGCAAGCACCGCAGCTTTTCTTGACCTAAAAGTACCTCGCGCATGCGTGCCGCTCGTTGTTTTAGACTCGGCGCGCATAACAGCTACAAAGACTGCCACAAGCAGAAAATCAAGGCTCATGCCAAGAATATTACCGGAGCGCATGCGAAGCAGAAAGCAGATCGTCATTGGGATGAAAGGATAGACCTGCCATTTCATCTCCCCGCGCCACATTCCAAGAAATACCCGCATCCCATGCAGCAGAAACAAAGGCACAAACGGCGCCAGAATTTTTCCCCGTGCATAGAGCGTTCCGTTTAACAGCCATGCGCCAAACCCGCACGAGACAAGCAGCAGATAAAACAGACTGTCCGTCCGGTACTCCTTCCTCCAAAGTCCCGCAAGCAGCAGGTACAGCACCAGAAGCGTCAGTCCCATTCCGTAAGGACTATATAAAAGAAAGCCAAGCTTCGGCAGAAACAAAGGCACGGAAAGCGCCGCCGCCGTCTCCCGCTTGTGCTCCAAAATCACGAGAAGGGACGGAAGCAGAAGCACCGCTGCAAGCCCCACAGAGCCTGCCGCCGTCACAAGATAACCGCGCCAAAACTTCTTCCCCTCCCTGCGATAGGAATACCATCCGACTGCTGCGAGCATCGCAGCCGCATAATAAAAGCTGTTGCAGTAGGCAAGGGCGAGAAAAACTGCTGCAAGCCCTACACGTCTGTGCTGCTCCGTCAGCAGCGCACGTCCGCTCTGCAATGTCAACGGTGCACATCCGCTCTGCAATGTCAGCAGAACACGTCCGCTCTGCAATGTCAGCGGTGCACATCCGCTCTGTAATGTCAGCAAAGCACGTCCGCTCTGCAATGCCAGCGGTGCACATCCGCTCTGCAATGTCAGCAGAGCGGACAGAAAAAACGGCATATAGTTGATAAACATGACCTGCCTGTGCGTGTGAAAAAAGCAGGCTGCACACAAAAATAAAACGCTGCCGAAAAATGACGCCGCGTCATTTTTCAGTTCTCTGCGCAGGAAGAAATCAAACAGCAGCACCGACGCGAAATAGCCAACGCACATATATACGATCAAAATCCGGTACATCGGGACCCCCGGCAGCAGACATCCGATCAGAATATCCAGACGCAGAAAACCGTAATAAGAAAACTCAAAGCCGTTTGTGCCGCCGCCAAGCGGCAGAACCTGCGGCAGCAGCGTTTGCTGCGCTCTGCAGGCATCACGGATCGTCTCCGCAAGCGCCGCATGCTGCGACAGCCAATCCATATTCGATCCATAAACCATTCCCTTTGGCAGGGTGAGAAATAAAAGGGTAGCAACAAGCCCCGTCAGAAGCAGTGTTCGTTTCATAAACTCCTCCGTATCATTTGTTCGCCTTATATTAACAAAAACTTCTTAAGAATCCGCAAAAGCTTTTCTTTGTTTTTCCAAAGAAATCTTAAGAATCCTTAAGAGTACAAAAACTGCTCGTCTTATCTGAAAATTTATGTATAATAGAGGAAACAGAATGAATGGAGGATACCATGGAACAGACAAAGATTCTGGTTGTGGACGACAACCCGGAAATCCGTGAAATTTTGCGCATCCTTTTAGAAAATGAAGCCTATGAGGTCACGGAGGCTGACAACGGCGCCGCCGCGCTGATCGCGCTTTCTGCCGAAAGCTTTGACCTGATCATCCTAGACATTATGATGCCTCACTTAAACGGCTACCAGACCTGTTTAAAAATCCGCGAAAGCTCCAACGCGCCGATCCTCTTTCTGAGCGCCAAGACGAAGGAAAGCGATAAGACACTCGGCTTTTCCAGCGGCGGGGACGATTATCTGGCAAAGCCGTTTTCCTACAATGAGCTGATCTCCCGCGCGAAGGCGCTGATCCGCCGCTACCGGGTCTATCAGGGCAAACTCCCTCACGAGGAGACTCCCTCACCAAAGCAGGACGCGCTCCTCTCATGCGGGAATCTGACTATCGATCCCGGCAAACGGCTCGTCAGCAGAGATGGCGTTCCCGTGGAGCTGACTGATACGGAATACGAAATTCTCCTGCTGCTCGTTTCGCACCGCGGGCAGATTTTTGCAGCGTCACAGCTCTATGAGACTGTCTGGAATGAACCGTTCCACTATACGGCAAACAATACCGTGATGGTTCATATCCGAAATCTGCGGTGCAAGATTGAGGAGGATGCCACCCGTCCAAGCATCATCAAAACTGTCTGGGGAAAGGGATACCGCTGTGATTAACCATCTAAAAACCGCAAAGCTGCATACAAAATTCATCTTTCTGCTGCTTACATCGGGGCTGCTTGGCATCCTTGTCTTTTTCTTCTGCCTGCAACATATCGGCGAAGCTTGGGGCGTCTTCTCTGCGCTCCCTCCCTTTGCATGGGACAAGGAGGCGCTCGTTAAGACGCTGCGCGAGGAAGCGCCAAACTATACCGTTCCCGCCCATTCCGGCAGAGAACATGTGACTGATCACATGCAGGGATTTTTTGCACTGTGTGATGATTATACAAGCATCTATGTCCATGGAAAATCTGACGGTCTCTACCGGGCAAGCTCCTCCCATGAAATCATAAACGAAGGGCTTGTGCAATATATCTCCTCCCTGACCAAGGAATATATCTATAACCATGAACACAAGTTTGAAAAGCCCGTTGACTGGTATGATATGGAATTTAAAAACGGAACCTTTACTGTCGTCATTTACTCCGATCACTATACGCGATTCACCTACCCCTACCTTTTCTTCTGCCTGCTCCTTGCCACAGTGGTGTTTCTTACCCCGATACTGCTGTACCTTAGGAAACGCACCGCACAGCTTCTTCTCTTAAAGGATGAGATGCTCTTAATGTCCTCCGGCGATCTGACTCACCCCGTCACGCCGTGCGGATCGGATGAGATCGGTATTCTGGCGCGGGAGCTTAATGAGCTTCGTCTGGCGCTTCATTCCCACATCGCAAGTGAGGCGGAAAGCCGTCAGGCAAATCAGGATCTGATCACCACGCTCTCCCACGATCTGCGCACGCCGCTGACCATCCTAAAGGGTTATCTGGAAATCTTACAGTTAAAGCTGCAAGATCCGGACGCCGCCGCAGAGTACCTCTCCCGCTGTCTGTTAAAAGCAGACGATATCCGCGAACTCACCGACCGTATGTTTGAGTACGCGCTCGTCTATGAGGAAAATGAGGAAATCTCCCCCTACGCCGTACCGCTCTCCTTTTTCTGGGAATGTATTGCGGAAAATATGGACTTCATACGTCTTGCAGGCTTTAAGACTGCAGAGTCTCCAGATCCGCAGACACCTCCATGCTCTTGCGAACGGACAGTTCCCGGCGACACGGTGATGATCAAACGCATTTTCAACAATCTCTTTTCCAATATTTTAAAATACGGGGACAAGTCCGTACCCGTCACTGTCTCTTGCAATGTGGGGGAACATTCTATTTCCTTTACGCTGTGCAACGCCATAAAAACGAGTTTCGCAGGTGAAACTCTCCGCCTGCGGCGGGTCGCTTCAGCGACACAATTCCCTTCCGCCGCAGCGCGATCCCGTGGAGGGTTTTGCTTTATGGAGAACGAAGTTTCCGATAAAGGAAAAGACCAGTCCCAAGCTGCAAGCAACGGAATTGGTCTAAGAAGTGTGAGAAAAATGATGGAGCTCCACCACGGAACCCTAAAGCAGTCGGAGGAGGACGGACGCTTTTCTGTGGAGATTACTTTTTACGGATAAGCTCTTGCTCGCTTGCGGTAAAACGCCCCCATGGCGCTTGTTAGTTCAGGCAGAGAAACGCACCCAGATTCCCCCTCTTTCCTTGGCTCGCCCGATGAGAAAATAAAAGCTTATGATTACAGCAGGTACAGATATTTGTCACTGCCAGATGCTCCCTTCGGATGCCTGCCTCCAAAAGAATTATTTCATTTGCCTTCCAAAGATCAAGCTGATACTTCCGCTCCTCCGGCATCTGCGCTTCTTGATTCTTGGGGCTCTCTGCAAGCAGACGCTGCTCATGCCCCCTAAATTCCTGTGCAAATGCCTCTGCTACATCTGCGCTGACCTCATAGCAGTCCTGACAGATAGACGGACCAATCGCGCAGATAATGTCCTCCGGCTCACTTCCATACGCCTCCTGCATCGCCCTTATGGTCGCAAGTCCGATGCGCCCCACCGTTCCGCGCCAGCCGGAATGGCTCATGCCAATCGCACGATGCACAGGGTCTACAAAATACAACGGTACACAATCCGCGTAAAAAGTCGAGAGCACAAGTCCCGGCTCATTGGTGATCAGACCGTCCACATCCTGATAATCCCGCTCCCGGATCAGACCCGCTCCGGCATCCTCCGCCGTCACCTTCCGCACATTCGTCGTATGCGTCTGGTCAGTAAAGACAAACCCCTCATACGAGACATCAAGCGCTCTTGCAAGCCGCTTGAAGTTTTCCTCTACCGCCGCCCGAGCATCTCCGCGAGAAAAGCTTAGATTCAGCGAGGAAAACATCCCCTCGCTCACCCCTCCAAGGCGTGTCGTAAAACAATGCCTGACAATCCCCGTCTCCTCAAGGAGCGGATATTTTAAAAGCAGCAGTCCTGTGCCGTCCGCCGTC
The DNA here is from genome assembly GCA_019421345.1 of Roseburia sp. GTDB lineage: Bacteria > Bacillota > Clostridia > Lachnospirales > Lachnospiraceae > Roseburia. The sequence goes on from JAHZFL010000002.1 coordinate 145,400, forward strand.
TGCTCCCATACCTCACGCAGCACATCGTCAGCTCCCTCTTTTCTTTTTATCAATTCATTTCTGCTCATTTTACTGTCCATTTCTATTTTTCGATTTCCCTCTGACTGCTGCCTGTGCCCTGCAATCCCACAGCGCTCTCACCGGCATTACCCTCCCATACACTCAAACGCATTTTTAACCACGCAGATGTTCTCCCCCAAAATTGCCACCACGTCAAAGCGGCATGGCGTATCCTCCCCATACCCATGTGTCATGCAATAGTAGGCAGCCGTCCTACTGATCTTCTTTTGCTTTCTTATATCGACCGCCTCAAGCGGATTGCCCCCATCTAGCGTCCTTCTGTATTTTACCTCCACAAAAACAAGATACGCGCCATCTTTGGCGATCAGATCAATTTCGCCGCTCCGGCAGCAAAAATTATATTCTAACAGCTCATATCCCTGCTGTTTTAAATATGCGCCCGCCCGTTTTTCATATACAGCGCCAACCGTCCGTTGATTCAATCCTTCCCTCCTGTCTCTTAAAGGAGACCCGAATCCTGAAGCTTTGCCTTCATACGATCCATATCGTCCACAAATACAAGGATCTCCGCCACAACCTCATATAATTCAGGCGGGATCGTGCTCCCGATCTCAAGCTTTGCCAATGTGCCTGCCAGCTTATGGTCCTGATAAAACGGAACGTCATTTTCCTTTGCTGTCTCGATAATGCGTTCTGCAACCTCGCCTTTTCCGGCTGCCAGAATTTTCGGCGCCGCATCTCCCGGCTCATAGGCTACGGCTACCGCCGTTTTCTGTTTTTCTTTTTCTTCTGTCCGCTCTGCCATCCTCTGCTCTCCCATACGCTATGCCCGTACATCAAAGGAATATCGGTGTACGGTGCCTGTCTGTCTGCTTCCCTTTTTCACGAAATTTTCTTTAAAATTAATCTCACGCTTTTCATTTGCAATCGTGATCGTACATTCATACCCCTTATTTTTGAGCCGCTTTTCCAACACCGGAAGATGCATCTCCACAAGACGGTATGCCGCATCATTGTCAAAATAAAAATTTGTACGCACCTTTTTTTCCTGCATACGCACCGATACGTCCGTTGCACCGAGATTTTCCATATCCAGATGAAGGAAAGCGCTAAACTCCCCCTCCTGACCGTCCTGCTGTTTCTTGTTCGTATAGACATAAAGCTCGCCGTTCGCACTCTGTCCCGACATCTTTAACGGCAACTGTACATAATGGTAAATCTGGTTGATCTGATTCATAAATTCAATATTTCCGCGAATCTCTGCCGCCGTGTGCAAAAGTGAATTCTGCGTCAGCCCTGCCGCGCGCATTGTTGCCTCCAACTGACCAATCTGTCTCTCCAGCTTTTCATAAAGCCCCGTAAGCCGCTTTCCATCCTTAAGCTCCTCAGGTTTTAGCAGCCACTGCTCCTTTACCGCCTCACGCAAGAGCAACTGAAATTCTTTTCCGCCAAACAGCTTTTGCAGTCCCGCAAAGCTCTCTCCGTCTCCCCGCAGCAGCGCGCTCTTTAATGCCTGCAAAAATTCTGCTGCTGTCAGCTCCTTATTGAATGACATCCCAGCCGCCGGACCGTTCGTCTCACCCTCCGTCTGACCTGTCATCTGTGCAAGCAGCGCCTCGTCTGCCTGCATGGTGTCCACAAATATCTCACCGTCTGCCCCTGCCAGAAATAAGGTCTCATCTCCCGCAAGCACAGGTATATTCTGTAATGCCTTTCCCAAAAGCTCCAACTGCTCCTCCGAGAGAAACGCGCCAAGCGCAGCGTTCTCCCCTCCGGTGCCAAGCGCCCCGACACCGCCGTTTTGCACCGCTCCGTTTTCGGGCACGGCGCCGGCGCCCTGCTGTCCCATACCGTCTGCCAAAGGATGATCTGTCTGCGCTCCCGCAATACCTTCCATCGGTAATTTTCCCTCGCTGTGCGCACCTTCCCCGAAAAAAATATCGGTGATCTTTGCGTACAGGGCAAGCGCCTCCTCCTTTGACAACGCACCGTCGGCAAGCGCCTCGGACAACTGATTGACAGCAAGCTCCAGCTCCCCGACAAGCGCATGATTTCCCGACAGATAACTTTCATATTGAGACGCCATAATCTCCGTCACGGGAAGTCCCAGCTTTACCATCTGTACGATTGTCTGTACATTGGCATTCGGGTTTGCGTTGACATACTTAAGCATCGCAAGAATATTTTCGCGATTAATCGACATCCCCTCCTGCATCATCGAATCCGCCATCAAAAGCGCGCGGTCCGTCACGGGAACCTGCGCCGAAGTCAAAGCATCGAGAAGGATCGGATTGCCCACACTCCCCGCACCGCTATAAGGGCGGATTGCAACCGTCTGACCGTCGTTCTCCTTCACCTGAAAAAACATTGCTGTTCCCGGCTTTATATCCACCTTGCCGTCTAAGCGCGCAGTGATCACCTGACCGTTGCCAAGCGCAAGCGTCACCTTTCCGCCCTTTACTCCGTTTACCGTTCCCTCAAAGACGCTTCCTGCCGAAAGCTCTCCGACTGTTGAGACAAGCTTTTGCGTTCCCTGCGCACTGCGCAGCTCCTCCGTACCGTTGCTCACGTTCTGATTGTATTGTCTTAGCATATCTGATATGCGCATTTCTTCCTCCGTCACTCAATAAAATTCCTGATAAAGCTGCTCCTGTGAATCGATGACGGTCCGTACGCCTTTAACGCCGCAATGTGCTCTGCCGAGCCGTAGCCCTTGTTGGAAGCGAATCCGTACTGCGGGAAAATCGCATCATACTCCGTCATCATCCGGTCTCTTGTGACCTTTGCCACGATGCTCGCCGCGCCGATCGAAATGCTTTTGGCATCTCCCTTGATGATCGGCACCTGCCGAATCGCCACGCCCGGAATCGTCACTGCATCGTTTAATAATATATCGGGTACTATGCACAATTTGCTTATAGCCTCACGCATTGCCTCGTACGTTGCCTGCAAAATATTGATCTCATCAATCCGCTCCGGTGAAATCACACCGATGCCGACTGCTGCCGCCTGTTCCATGATCGTCTCATAGAGTTCCTCTCTCTTTGCGGCAGAAAGCTTTTTGGAGTCGTTGATATAGAGAATCTCACAATCCTTCGGCAAAATAACTGCTCCTGCCACAACCGGACCTGCCAGAGGTCCGCGCCCTACCTCGTCAATCCCGCAGATCGTTCCGTATGCCTCATATTCTTTTTCATATTTTCTCAGCGCCTTAATCCGCTCATGCTCCGCCGCAAGCTTTTCCATACGGCTCTTTGCCTGTCCTACCAGCTTTTTCACACCGGCTCTCTCATCTGTCTCATACGTCTGAATAAAGGAAGGCAGCATTGCTTCCTCTGCTGCCTTTAATTCCTCTTTGATCATTCCGATTTTTTTCTCCTGCATCCTGCCGCTCTCCTAAGGTCTCTCTATCGTAATCTTCCCAAGTCTGCCGCTTCTGAATTCCTCCAGCAAAAGCGCTGCCGCCTTACTGTAATCAAGCTCATTTCCTCTGGAAATGCACTTCCTGTTTTCCGCAATCTGCCTTAAAATATCAACAGGCTCAGCTCCCTCGTCAAGCGGCTGCTCCGCTGTTCCATAACGCGACGCCAGCACTCCCGGATAGTAACGTGTCAGTTCTCCGATCAATGCAAGGGAGAGCTCGTCAATATTTAAAATCTCATCCTTGATCGCGCCGATCAACGCCAGATGAAGTCCCACCGTCTGATCCTCAAACTTTGGCCAGAGAATCCCCGGCGTGTCAAGCAGTTCTACGTTTTTATTGAGCCGAATCCACTGCTTTCCCTTTGTCACACCCGGTTTATTTCCTGTTTTAGCACATGCCCGTCCCGCATACGAATTGATAAAGGTCGACTTGCCGACATTCGGAATGCCAACGACCATTGCGCGCACGGGACGATTTTTAATGCCGCGCTTTCTGTCGCGCTCAATCTTTTCCCGGCACGCCTCCAGCACAACGGCAGTCACCTGCTTCATCGCCGCCTTGCTCCTTGCATCGAGCATTACAACGTGACAGCCCTTCTCCTTAAAAAAAGCTGCCCACTCCCTGCTGATTGCATCATCGGCAAGATCTGCCTTATTCATTAAGATCAGTCTCGCCTTATTCTTTCCCAACTCGTCAATATCAGGATTTCTGCTGCCAAGCGGAATCCTTGCATCGACCAGCTCGATCACAAGGTCGATCAGCTTGATGTCCTCCTGCATCTGGCGCTTTGCCTTTGTCATATGTCCGGGATACCATTGAAACTGCATCTTCTACCTCCATTTCTATAAGAACCCAAAAGCCTCCCACGGCGCTATACAAAACCATGCTTTTCCGATAATATAGCTTTTCCTGATATTTCCAATATTGGCGTAACGACTGTCCTCACTGTTATTGCGGTTGTCACCGAGCACAAAAAATTCATCCTGCGCCAGCGTGATCTCCTCCGCCGCAAGTCCTGCCTCCTCCATTTTCGCCGCTTCGATCTCCTCCTCGAACAGCTCCCCGTTGACATAGAGCGCTCCGTCCTTGATCTGCACGGTGTCTCCCGGCACCGCGACGACACGCTTCACATAATAATGCGACTTTTGATTGCCGTTCGGCTGAAAGACAATAATATCATTCGGCTTTGGATTTGTAATCTTATAAATAAACCGGTTGACCAAAATCTGGTCTCCGCCATTTAACGTCTCTGCCATTGACTGACCAACGACCGCTGTCTGCAGCCCAATAAAATAGACAAACGTAAACGCCAAAACCAAGGTAAGCGTGATCTCAACCGCCCAAGCGCTCACCTCCTTGACAGCCGTCCTGTTTATTTTTTTCTTTTTCTTTGTAAAATTCAGTCCTCGTCTTGACCTGCGCATCTTTATTTCCTCTGTCTTTTCACATGCATACGATCCTTTTTATTCCTGTTCTACTTTAACACAAACCAAACTGCCGCGCAATTATTTTATCCTGCCGGAATTTACCGTTTTCTCCGGTAAACAGCAGTCATATCATGCTTTTTGCTCTGTCCTGATAAACAATTCCATTCCGCCGCAGATGCGCACCCCGGAGAGTTTTACTTTATGTAAAACGAAGTTTCCCATATAGCAACAAAAGTGTGCTTCCCACACTCTCACGTTGTAATAAGCTGTGAATGAAGCACACTTTTGCCGCGCCGCCTATGATCGCGAAGCAATACTTCCTCTCATGCAAGTGCGCATCAGCACACGAAGTGTGTTGTTATGACATAGGACTGCAAAGCAATTACCTATGTCATAAAAAAAGACTGCAGCCCCATAAGGGAATCCGCAGTCCTTTTCTAACCAATTATTTTACCAGCTCTTTTACCTTTGCCTTCTTACCGACACGATCTCTTAAGTAGAACAGCTTCGCACGGCGAACCTTACCCTGACGAACTACCTCTACCTTCTCAACGTTTGGAGAGTGTAACGGCCAAGTCTTCTCAACACCTACACCGTTAGAAATCTTTCTGACAGTAAATGTCTCACGGTTGCTTCCGCCCTGTCTCTTAAGAACAGTTCCCTCAAATACCTGGATTCTCTCACGGTTACCCTCTTTGATCTTACCGTAAACCTTTACCGTATCGCCGACACGGAACTGCGGTACCTCAGCCTTTAACTGCTCAGCCTCAATGCTCTTAATAATTTCATTTGCGTTCATCTTGTGACCTCCTATGATTTGGATGTTCTTAATACGTCATTTCGTAACAGAGGACCATCTGTTTATTCACAACTGTTTTAGTATATCACACTGTATTTCCAATGTAAAGCCTAATTCACAACTTTTCCGGGTGTTGCTTCTCCATCCAGTAAACCTTTTGCTTGGAAAAACTAAGCCCCAGCGATTTCTGGAGCCGGATGGACGCCTCGTTTTCCTCTGCCACCTGCGCATACGGCGTCATGCCGCGCTCCAACGACAGATTGATCAGATACGTCTCCAGCGCCCTGCCAATCTGTCTCCTTCGATACTGCGGCAACACCTCAAGGAGACCAAGTCCTCCCTCCGCATGCATTCCGGCAAAGCCCGCAAGCGCGCCGTCGATATACGCCCCGAACATCCAGCCCCGCTCGATCCGTTCCCTCAGATAATCCTCATCGTCTACCGTGCGGTAAACTGCCGCGACAATCGGCAATTCCTCCACCCTAAGCGCCCGGATGAAATCGACCGCCGCGTGGAAGCTGTCCGAAACTCCCTGTTTCTTTCCATTTAAGGAATATAACCCCGTGATCGGCAGCTTTTCCTTTCTTGTGTAAACCACCTGATAGTAGGACGCCCGCTCCTCTACCCCAAGCAGTGTCTTTGCCTCCTCGCAAAAAGTCTGCTGATGAAGCATCAGCAGCACATCCGTCTCTCCGCGCTCCTTTGCATCCTGCCGCAGCGCCAAAAGCGCCTTACTGCCCTCCTGCTCGTTTTCTGCCGTATGGAGATAGCCCCCGCTTACCCGATCACAGAGACAGATGTTTGCTCCGCTCTGATAAATCAGCCGTGCCTGTCCCCTGCGAATCAGCTCTATCATGTCCATATGAAGCAGCTTATTCTTCTGCAAATAAGAAATACAGGTTTCCAGCGCCTCATAGCGCCGGTACAGATCGGGTCTGCGCTCTCTTGTCCGCCTTTTTGCCTGCTCCGTTCGCCATGACGCGATCTCCTTTTGATTCCCGGAAAGCAGCACGGAAGGAACAGCCTTTCCATGCCACACCTCTGGGCGGCTGTACTGCGGGTATTCCAGCAAATCTCCCTCAAAGGACTCCGTCTCCCCGGAAATGCCATTGCTCAGCACGCCGGGCACCATCCGGGCAACGGCATCTACCAGCACCATTGCCGGAAGCTCCCCGCCCGTCAGCACATAATCTCCAATGGAGACATAATCTGTCACAATTTCCTCCAAAACACGTTCGTCAATACCCTCATAATGACCGCAGAGCAGTACAAGCTCCTCCTCCCTCGCAAGCTCTCTTGCAAGCGCTTGTGTAAAGGTCTTCCCCTGCGGTGTCAGGTATATCGTCCGTGGTCTGCGCTCCTGTGCGACCGCCCTCCACGCATCGTAGACGGGCTGCGCCTGCATCAGCATTCCGGCGCCTCCCCCATAAGGATAATCGTCTGTTTTCTTATGCTTATCTATGGTATAATCTCTGATATTGACCGCATCGATCGAGAGCACGCCCTTTTGCGCCGCCCTCCCGATAATGCTCGCAGCCAACCCCTGCCGCACCATCTCAGGAAACAGGGTCAAGATATGAAATCTCATAATCATCTTCCTTCCAAACTGAAACCAAAGCACCCTTGTCTTTCGCTATTTCCTGTTAATATCGATCAGGCCCGGCAGCAGATGCACTGTCATCCTTTGTCCCTCAAGATCGACGGAACGGATACAATCCTTAATTGCCGGAATCAACACATCCTCCCCGTCCTTCATCCGAATCGTATAAACATCGTTTGCCCCTGTCTGCAGGACGTCTGTGAGCGTGCCAAGCTCCTCTCCATCCTCCGTATACACGATAAGTCCGATCAGATCTGCGATAAAATATTCGTCCTTTTTCAGCTTTACGGCGTGTTCCCTTGTGACAAACAAGCCCTTCTGTCTGTATTTCTCCACATCATTGATATTATCAAATTCCTGAAACTTTAAGATCACCATATTTTTAAAAAACTTCACGCCGGTAATTTCAAGCTCCAGCTTTTCTTTTCCTGTATCTAAAATAACATTCTTCAGCTTCTTAAAACGTGCCGGATCATCTGTTGTCGGAAATACCTTGACCTCTCCGCGCACGCCGTGCGTCGATGTGATAACGCCTACCTGCAATAAATCTTCCATGCATCCTCCCATAAGAAATTTCTTATAAAGTGAGAAAAAGGCTATCTTAAAAGATAGCCTGTCATTTACTGTACAATTTCTACAATAACCTTCTTCTCTACTTTTGAGGCAGCAGCCTTCACAACGGAACGGATCGCTTTTGCAATGCGTCCCTGCTTGCCGATAACTTTTCCCATATCGGACTGCGCTACGCGCAGCTCCAAGACTATGGCTTTCTCGTTCTCTGTCTCTGTGACAAAAACCTCGTCCGGACTATCGACCAGTGATTTGGCAATTACTTCCACTAATTCTTTCATTAGATCCACCTCACTCATCCTATTTCTCGATACCAGCATTCTTAAAAATGCGGGCTACAGTATCTGTCGGCTGAGCTCCGTTTGCTAACCACTTCTTTGCCAACTCCTCATTTACATGATACTCAGTCGGATTCTTTGTCGGATCATAAGTTCCAATCTCCTCGATGCACTTTCCGTCTCTCGGGGATCTGGAATCTGCAACTACGATTCTATAGAAAGGAGCCTTCTTCTGTCCCATTCTTCTTAATCTGATCTTTACTGCCATTGCTTTCACCTCCTTGAATTTACTTACTGCTATTTATCCGCCTGTTATGGCTTCTTTAGAATGCGTCATACGCAATTTCTAACAATTCGCCGGGCATTTCCTCCCTAAAAAGGAAATCTCTTAAACATACCGCCGCGTCTGCCCCGCTTCATCATACCGGGCATCTGCTTCATCATCTTCTTCATCTGCTCAAATTGCTTGACAAGACGATTCACCTCTGCAATGTCAACGCCTGCGCCCTGCGCGATCCTGCGCTTTCTGCTCGGATTTAACAGCGACGGATTCTGCCGCTCCTTAAGCGTCATCGAATAAATGATCGCCTCCGTACGAGCAAGATTCTTCTCTGCCGCCGCCTCGTCAATATCGGGCATCTTACCGCCGCCCATGCCGGGCATCATGCCAAGAATACTTGTAATTCCGCCCATCTTGCGCATCTGGCTCATAGATTCCAAATACATCTCGAAGTCAAATTCATTCTTGCGCATCTTCTGCTCAAGCTTCTTTGCCTTCTCCTCGTCAAAATCCTCCTGCGCCTTCTCGATGAGCGTGAGTACATCTCCCATACCAAGAATACGCGACGCCATACGGTCAGGATAAAACTGTTCCAGATCGGAAAGCTTCTCTCCCATACCGGCATAAAGAATCGGCTTACCTGTGACTGCACGAATCGAGAGCGCCGCGCCGCCTCTTGTATCACCGTCAAGCTTCGTTAAGATAACGCCGTCAATCCCGATGCGCTCATCAAAGGTCTGCGCCACATTTACGGCGTCCTGTCCGGTCATGGCGTCCACAACAAGAATCGTCTGATGTACGGAAACATTTTCCTTGATCTGCACAAGCTCCGCCATCATCTCCTCGTCTACATGAAGACGACCCGCGGTATCTATGATCACCATCTGAAATTCATTCTTGCGTGCATGCTCAATAGCTGCTTTCGCAATATCAACAGGACGATTCTTATCTCCCATCGAAAAAACCTCGACGCCCTGCTTCTCACCGTTGATCTGAAGCTGCTCAATCGCCGCCGGACGGTACACGTCACAGGCTGCCAGAAGTACCTTCTTGCCCTTCTGCTTAAACTTGCCTGCAAGCTTTGCAGTAGTCGTCGTCTTACCCGCACCCTGCAGACCGGTCATCATAATCACGGTCAGCGCCTTGCCGGGCTGCAGTGCGATCTCGGTCGTCTCCGCTCCCATCAGACGGATCATCTCCTCATTTACGATCTTGATGACCATCTGTCCGGGGTTTAAGCCGTTCATCACATCCTGACCGATCGCGCGCTCCTGCACGTCGCGGACAAACTGCTTTACGACCTTGAAATTGACATCGGCTTCCAAAAGTGCAAGCTTTACTTCCCGAAGCGCCGCCTTCACATCATCCTCTGTCAGTCTTCCCTTGCTCCGCAGATTCTTAAATACATTTTGAAGTTTTTCAGATAAGCTGTCAAATGCCATCTATAACTCCTCTAATATCTGATTGGAAATCTGTTCGATTTCTTCTATAATTGCATCGTTGTGATTCTTCCGAAAATCTCCTGCCAGTCGGTGAATCTCCTCCACCTGCTTCTTTGCAAACAGGAACTTCTCCACCAGATGAAGCTTTCTCTCATATTCCTCCAGAGCCTTCGTGCAGCGCTTTATCATATCGTGCACGCCCTGCCTGCTGATTCCCTCCTCGTCTGCAATCTCGCCGAGGGACAGATCGTTGAACACAAAATCCTCATAAATCTTTCTCTGCCGCTCGTTTAACAGCTCGCCATAGAAATCATAAAGATAAGCCTGTTCGATTTTCTCCTCCATTTATCATCACCTTTGGTAGAGTATCATAAAAGAAAAAAGGTGTCAAGTATTTTTTCTTGACACTTCTTTTTTCCAATCTTTTACTTGAAACTGCTTATCCCATATGCTATAGTGATAGTACAAAAAGGGAAACCAAAAGAAGCGGCTACCCTCAAAGTTATTGACTAAACTTTACAGCTTAGCCGTCACTATTGCAGTAGTGGCGGCTATTTCCGTTTATCCCTGAAAATCTTATGGCAAAGACTGACAAGGGCGCAAATAAATATACAAAACTGAATCAAATCAGAATATGTAACCATTGGCAAATTGATCTTTCAACCGAAACTTGTAATTTCAAAACAGAAACGCCGCCTGCACGACTGCTGCCGCCGCTCCTGCAATCGAACAGACGCCGTAAAATGCTTCCTTTTTCCCAGTCGTCAGAAAGAAGCCTGTCGTGGAAATCACAAACATGCATACCGACAAGAGCAGGGGCAAAACAGAAATCCCATACTTCATAAGCACTCCTTACAAGCTGGTGCGCACGGGCTTGGGCTGATACCCCTTCTTCTCCAGCGCCTTAATGATCTGTTTCTTGTGCTCCGTCCCAAAGCTCTCCAACGTGATCCGAAGCTCCACTGCCGCACTCCGGTTCGTGCTGACAAACTGATTATGCTCCAGCTTAATGACGTTGCCCTGCTCCAGTGCAATCGCCGCGGCTACCTTTGAGAGCTCGCCCGGCTTATCCGGCAGCAGCACCGACACCGTAAAGATGCGGTCGCGGAAGATCAGTCCCTGCTGCACAACGGAGGACATCGTGATGACATCCATATTGCCGCCGCTAACGATGGAAACGACACGCTTATCCGAGACATCCAGTTGCTTGAGTGCCGCGACCGTCAGAAGTCCCGAATTTTCCACAACCATTTTATGATTTTCCACCATATCAAGGAACGCAACGACAAGCTCATCATCCTGCACCGTGATAATATCATCCAGATTTTGCTGAATATACGGGAAAATCTGACTGCCCGGCGTCTTTACCGCCGTACCGTCCGCAATCGTATTGACTGCCGGCAGGGTCGTCACCTTCCCCGCGGCAAACGATGCCTGCATACAATTTGCGCCTGCCGGCTCCACGCCGATCACCCTGATCTTTGGATTTAACAGCTTTGCCAGCGTTGACACGCCTGTCGCAAGACCGCCGCCGCCAATCGGAACGAGAATATATTCCACAAGCGGCAGCTCCTTAAAAATTTCCATAGCGATCGTTCCCTGTCCGGTAGCCACCGCCAGATCGTCAAACGGATGGATAAAGGTATACCCCTCCTGTTCCGCAAGCTCATATGCCTTTTTGCACGCCTCGTCATAAACGTCTCCGTAAAGGACTACCTCTGCGCCATAGCTCTTAGTCCGGTTTACCTTAATGAGCGGCGTTGTGGTCGGCATGACAATGACAGCCTTTGCACCATAGCACTTTGCCGCATAGGCAACTCCCTGCGCATGATTTCCGGCAGATGCAGTGATCAGTCCTCTTTTCCGTTCCTCCTCCGACAGGGTACTGATCTTATAATAAGCGCCCCGCACCTTATAAGCACCGGTAAACTGCATATTTTCCGGCTTTAGGTATACCTTATTCCCTGTCAGCTCACTCAGATAATCACTGTACACAAGCTTTGTCTCAAGCGTTACCTCTTTTACCTTTTCACTGGCTTCCTCAAATTTATCTAATGTCAGCATATTCTGCCCTCCTACTCTCCACAGCGTGCAAGATCACGGCTTTTTCTATTGGACCTTCACATTAAAAAGTGCATCTACAAACTCATTGGCATCGAATTTCTGCAAATCCTCAACATTTTCACCCACGCCGATATATTTTACCGGAATGCCAAGCTCTGAATGGATCGCCACCGCAATGCCGCCCTTTGCCGTTCCGTCCATTTTTGTCAAAATAATTCCCGTAATCTCCGCCACCTCGGAAAATTGACGCGCCTGGTTTAATGCATTCTGCCCCGTCGTTGCATCGAGCACGACCAACGTTTCACGGTATGCATCGGGATATTCCTTTTCCAGAATACGATTGATCTTTTTTAACTCCTCCATAAGATTTTTCTTATTGTGAAGTCTGCCCGCCGTATCACAGAGAAGCACATCCGCATTCCGCGCCTTCGACGCTGCCACCGCGTCATACACAACAGATGCCGGATCTGCGCCCTCCTGTCCGCCGATCATCTCAACACCCGCACGGTTTGCCCACTCCAAAAGCTGATTTCCCGCTGCGGCGCGGAAGGTATCGGCTGCCGCAAGCACCACGCGTCTTCCCTGATCCTTAAGCTTGCCCGCAAGCTTTCCCACAGACGTTGTCTTTCCAACGCCGTTAACGCCGATGACAAGCACCACTGACCGCTCCTGCTCAAAGCGGTATGCTGTCTCGCCAACATCCATCTGCTCCTTGATGCTGCGGATCAACAGCTCCTTGCACTCCGCAGGCTCTTTGATATGCTGCTCGCGCACCTTCTGCTTTAAGCTTGTGATAATCGCCTCGGTTGCATTCACACCGATGTCTCCCATGATGAGAATTTCTTCAATCTCCTCATAAAAGTCCTCGTCGATACTGGAAAATCCGCTGAAAATCGAATCAATACCCGATACGATATTATCCCTTGTCTTGCCAAGCCCCACAACCAGACGGCTCCAGAAGCCCTTCTTTCCATCACTCATTCTTCTCTCCTTATTTGTCGAGGTCGCCCTCAATCAGATTTACGGAAACGAGCGTCGACACGCCCTTTTCCTGCATTGTGATACCATACAGACGGTCCGCCGCCGCCATTGTGCCGCGCCTGTGTGTAATGACGATAAACTGCGTATTTTTCGTCAGCTTATGTAAATATTTTGCAAATCGTCCGACATTGGAATCGTCAAGCGCCGCCTCAATCTCGTCCAGCAGGCAAAATGGAGACGGCTTTAGATTCTGAATCGCAAACAAAAGCGCGATCGCCGTCAGAGATTTCTCACCTCCCGACATCTGCATCATGTTCTGCAGCTTTTTTCCGGGCGGCTGCGCAATGATTCGGATACCGCACTCTAAGATGTCCTCATCCTCCACAAGCTCAAGCGTTCCCTTTCCGCCGCCGAACAATTCCTTAAAGACCCGGTCAAACTCCTGTTGTATCTCGGCAAACTTCTCCAAAAACTGCCTGCGCATACCGGTATCGAGCTCCTCGATGATCGCAACGAGCGTCTTTTCCGCTTCGATCAGATCGTCATGCTGCGTCTTTAAAAATTCGTACCGCTCCGATACCTCCTTATAATCCTCGATCGCATTGACATTGACGTCGCCAAGTCCCCTGATTTCATCCTTAATAGCTGCGATCAGCTTTTTTAGAGCGCCAAGATCGGTGTACGTCTCGTCGCGCATCGCAAGCGCCGCATGACGCGTCAGCTCATACTCCTCCCACATATAATTATTCTGGTATTCCTGCATCTCCTCCAGCTTTTCTCTCTGGCTGTTTAGACGGAAAATCTCTTTGTCAAGTGCCGTCAGCTTCTCTCCAAGCTCCTCGCGTTTTTTAAAAAATCCCTTGTACGAAGCAGAGAGCTCCTCTTTTCGCCCAATCGTCTCCTCAAGCTCTTGTTCAAGCCTGAGACAGGCGTCCTCCGATGCAAGAATCGTCTTTTTGATTTCTTCAATATCTCCGCGCTTCTTTTCTGCATCCTGCTTCGCTTCCTTGGCGTCGCGCAAAAACCCTTCCCGCTCATCCTCATAGCGCTTGATCTCACCTTCGATACGTTCCAGATTTAAAAGCACAAATTCTTCCTTCTGTCGGATTGCGGCTTCCTCCATCTGAAGTGCGGAAACTGTCTCCTGTGCGGCTGTCTCCTTCTTTCCCTGTGACAAAAGCTCCTCCTGCAGTCTCTTTGTTTCTTCCTCAAGCTCCTGCTCCTTTTGCTTTGCCTCCGCAATCTCCTGTTCGATCAGCGCCTTGTTCTTTGCAATCTCCCGCATCTGATTCTCGATCTCATTGCCCTCAAGCTGCAGTCCCGCAAAAACGCTCTCACTCTCGTTTTTCTGCTCCTTTGCGCGCTCCGCATTCAGCTTTGCGGTGTTTTGCAGAATATACAGTTCCTGAAGCTCTGCCTTATTCTTTCCGGCATCCTCCTCCAACAGTGCGCGCGCCGTCTTAATATCCTCCATGCGCCGTCTTTTCGCCTGAATCTCTGTCTCAAGAGATGCAACTCTCTGCTCCAGCTCCTCGATCTCTCTCTTTCGGGCAAGCAGATTGCTGCTGTTTTTAAACGCGCCGCCCGTCAGTGAACCACCGGGGCTTAGATACTCTCCCTCCAGCGTCACGATATGCAGCGAATAGCGGTACTTGCGCGCCAGCGCAACCGCGGCGTCGATATGCTCTGTGACAACGACCCTTCCAAGCAGATACGCGATAACTCCCTCGTACCTTGCGTCTGTCTTTACCAGCGTGTGCGCCAGTCCCATGACCCCTTTTTCCTGCAGGACGTCCAGATTCTTAAAATTTCCTTTTCCATTGACACTCGTCAGCGGCAGAAAGGTTGCACGTCCAAAACGATTTTGCTTCAGATAAGAAATCATCTGCTTCGCAGTCTCCTCATCCTCCGTCACAATATTTTGGATATTGCCGCCAAGCGCGGTCTCGATCGCCGTCTCATATTTCTTTTCCACCTGGATCAGATCGGAAACAACCCCAAGAAGTCCAGGATGCTTTGCTCTCTGCTCCATCACACGCCGGATACTGCTGCCATAGCCATCGTAGCGCTCCGCAATGTTTTTCAAGGAATCGAGACGCGACTGTTCCTTATGGTACTGTGCCACCTCCTGCTCCAACTTCTCTCTCGTCTCGGCAGACTTCTTTTTCCACTCCCGCTCTTTTTCCTCCATGGCGGCAGCCTCAAGCTTTTTTTCGGAGATCACTGCACTGACACGCTCTAATTCCTTTTGATAGTCCGACAGAACCGCGTCTAAATCTGCTTCCTCCGTCTTTCGCGCAAGCAGACGCTTCGTCAACTGCGCCTTTCGGATATTCATCTGCTCGGACATCGTATCAAAACGCTGCTGCCTTGCCTTTACGGATGCCCGCTGATTTAAAAGCCCCATCAACGCATTCTTGCCGCTCTCAATCCCCTCGGTGCACCGCGCCACTTCGCGCCGCACCGTCTCAAGCGTCTCTACCGCCTCTTTTCGCTTTTCGGCGATTGCCAAAAGCCCTGCACGCAGCTCCTTTTTCTCCGCATCATAAGAGGCGAGGAAGCTTAAACGCTCCTCCTTCTCCCGATCGATCGAAGCAAGGCGGCTCTTTAAATGCTCGTCTGTCATCTCGGCAGTATGGATCTGCTCATTTAAAACATTGATCTGCCCCTCAAGCTTTCCCTTCATCACGGCAGAGCCGCTTAAATTTTCACGGATTGCGGTAAGCTTCTCCTCCGTATCGGAAAGCTCCTGCTCCATCCTCTCATACTCCGATTTGACCTGCTCATAGGCGTCCTTTGCTTCCCGCGCCTCCTGATCCGCCGTCTCAAACTTCGCCTGCACATCCCTCTGCTGCTCGTCGATATGCTCTGCTTCCAAGAGAAACATATTCACATCGTACGTCTTTAATTCCTCTTTTTTCTTAAGATACACACGCGCCTTCTGCGCCTGACGCTCCAGCGGTCCTACCTGACGCTCCAGCTCCGCTAAAATATCGTTCACACGCACCAGATTTTCACGCTCATTCTCAAGCTTTTTTTGTGCGGTCGCCTTGCGCTTCTTATACTTCACAATTCCTGCCGCCTCGTCAAAAAGCTCTCGCCGCTCCTCCGGCTTTCCGCTTAAGATACGCTCAATCTGTCCCTGACCGATGATCGAATAGCCCTCTTTTCCGATACCGGTATCATAAAAGAGCTCCGTGACGTCCTTTAGGCGGCACGGACTTCCATTGATCAGATACTCGCTCTCTCCCGATCGGTAAACGCGCCTTGCGACTGTCACCTCCTCAAAATCGATCGCAAGCTGATGATCCGAGTTATCCATTGTGATCGCAACATAGGCATAGCTTAAGGGCTTCCGATTCTCCGTTCCCGCAAAAATAACATCCTGCATACTCGCCCCGCGCAGCTGCTTGGCGCTCTGCTCTCCAAGCACCCAGCGGACAGCATCCGCCACGTTGCTCTTGCCGCTGCCGTTTGGTCCCACAATGCCCGTAATTCCGTTATGAAAATCAAATAAAATTTTGTTCGCAAACGATTTAAAGCCCTGCACTTCGATACTTTTCAGATACATAAATACCTCTCTTTTGCCTACGCTTGCGGCTTTAGGTGCAGCAGCGCCTGATAGGCCGCCTCCTGTTCCGCCGCCTTCTTCGTATGACCGCTTCCTTCTCCAAGCTTCCTCTCTCCGATTTTTACCGCCACGCGGAAATTCTTATCGTGATCCGGTCCCTCCTCCGCAAGCAGCTCATAATGCAGCGACTCCTTATATGTTCCCTGCACCAGCTCCTGTAAAATCGTCTTACTGTCATAAAACAATTTCTTGTGCTCAATATCTGTGAGGATAAACCGCTGAATAAATGTCTGCGCCGGGGAAAATCCGCCGTCGAGATAAATTGCACCGATCAATGCCTCCAATGCATCCGACAAAATTGATTTGCGCGTTCTTCCTCCCGTCTGATCCTCACCCTTCCCCAGAAAAAGATAGCTGCCCAGACGCATCTGCCGTGTGCAGAGCGCAAGCGTCGGCTCGCAAACAATGCTTGCCCGCAGCTTCGTCAAATCTCCCTCCGGAAGCTTCGCATAATTCCGATAAAGAAAATCACTCGATACAAGCTCCAAAACAGCATCCCCCAGAAATTCCAGCCTCTCATTATCCGAGAGCTTCCTCATATGCCTCTCATTTGCATAAGAGCTGTGCGTCAGCGCCTGTCTAAGCAGCCCCTTTTGCCGAAACTCATACCCGATTGCCTTTTCCAGTTCTTCCAGCCGTTCCATATACTCCTCCCTCCCGGCAAGGCTTTTCTTGCGCCACAGCCTCCTATAGCGTAAGAAAAGCTCTCCCAGCTTCACAAAAGCCCTTGTTGCAGAAACAAGGGCTTTCTACCTTCCGTCATCCGGTTATCTTTTATGCGTTTAACGCATTCTTAATCTCCTCTACCGCATCCGCAACCGTCACGATGTGCTCTGCGTCCTCATTGGCAATCTCAATATCAAACTCATCGCCGATTCCCATGATGATCTGTAATACATCAAGTGAATCCGCTCCCAGATCATCCACGAAATTTGTCTCCATCGTAATTTCCTCCGGGTCTACATTTAATACCTCTGCAATAATTTTTGTCAGCTTTTCAAATTCCATTCCTCTACTCCTTTTCCTGTTCCTTTCCATTGTTCAGATTATTTCTGATCTTCCCATTGATGTCCTGCTTTTGAAATGTCACGCACTGGTAAATCGCATTGGTGATCTCCGTCGCCTTGGCACTGCCGTGCGTCTTTACCACAAGCCCGTTTAAGCCCAAAAGCGGCGCTCCGCCATACTGCGTCGCATCAAAATCCTTCAGCGTCGCCTTTAGCGCCGGAAGCGCAAGAGCTGCGCCAACCTTGCTTCTTAGGGTACTCGTCATGCCTTTTTTGATCGCGTCGATCAACGTGCTGCTCAACCCCTCATAAAGCTTTAGGATCACGTTCCCGACAAACGCCTCGCAGACGATCACATCCGCCTCTCCGTGCGGAATCTCACGCGCTTCAATGCTGCCCACAAAATTGATGGCCTCACATTCCTTTAAGAGCGGATAGGTCTCCTTTACCAATGCGTTTCCCTTCTCCTCCTCCGCGCCGATATTGACGATCGCAACACGCGGACGGTTGATGCCCAGCACATGCTCCATATAAATGGAGCCCATCTGTGCAAACTGAAGCAGATGGGACGATCTTGCATCCACATTCGCACCGCAGTCGATCAGTAATGAAACACCGCGCTCTGTCGGGATCAACGGCGCTAACGGGGGGCGTTCGATTCCCTTGATCCTTCCGATCAGTACCTGTCCTCCGACAAGGATCGCACCGGAGCTTCCGGCAGAAACAAAGGCGTCCGCCTCCTTTTGCTTGACCAGATTCATGCCCATAACGATTGAGGACTGCTTTTTTTTACGGATCGCATTGACCGGAGGCTCTGCGGTCTCAATGACTTCTTCCGCATGTACCACGCGGATCCTCTCCTTTGGATATGTGTGCTTTTCAAGCTCCGCGCAGATAACATCCTCCTGCCCAATGAGCAAAACCTCAATATCCTCTCTCTCCCGAATGGCGTCCACAGCACCCTTCACAGGCTCTGCCGGGGCGTGATCCCCGCCCATCGCATCCAAAACAACCCGCGTTATTTTAGCATCACTATTCTGCTGCATATTCCAATCTCCCATCTACACTGCAAGGGTCTCCCCTCGCGTCTATAACAAAATATATTATAAGTCCCTCTATAAGTCAATACGCAAAAAATCAGTTTTTCTAGTTATAGAATTCCTCATTGCGCTCGCGCTCCGCAGCAAGATCTTCCTCGGACATATATTTGATAAAAATCTTTTCCAGTATACGGTTTGCGATCACCATATAGACAACCGGAACAAGCATCAGCAGCGGCGGCATCAGAAAAATCAAAAATGCAGCGCCCAAAAACAAAAGCAGCAGAACAAACGACCACGGAAGATTTGCAACAGAAATCAGCGCCGCATTCTTCAATACCTGCCGCAGATGATTCTCAAAACGAGCCATATAAGAGAACACATAGACGCCCCATGTGGAAACCAAAAGAATAAAAATCAGGAACACGATATGAAGCACGCCTCCCTTGCCTCCGCTCACCGCAAAATGGTACATAATATAGCTGTCAAATCCCATAAAAAGCGCAAGACCGAAAACGATCAGTCCGGCGGCAGCCCCCTGTTTGAAATTACTGCGGAACGCATACCAGTACTCCCGCCAGATATAACTCCTGCCATGCCTTACCACCTTGTTGACGGCATAATACATCGCAACCGTTGCAGGTCCTGCAAGAACGGCGGTCAGCCAGCAAATAATCCAGTAAAGTATCACGCCGCTTCCCCACGCCACAAAAAATAACGTCACAAGCGGAACACAGCAGAAAATCCAAAGCACATTGAGCAAAACACAGTCAATCGCCTTATTCATCCCTTGAAAAAACTTATTGTCTAAATTAAATAATTCTCCCATTTGAAATATCTCCTAGTAAAGTGAAAAGGTGGGAGTGTTTGAAACACTCCCACCTACAGGTTTTTCTTAGTCCTGAGCAATGATTTCTTTCTTATTATAAGAGCCACAGTTCTTACATACTCTGTGAGGCATCATTAACTCGCCACATTTGCTGCACTTTACCAATGCAGGAGCAGTCATTTTCCAGTTTGCTCTTCTTTTATCTCGTCTTCCTTTGGAAGATTTATTCTTTGGACAAATCGACATCTACTTACACCTCCTTAAATTTGTTAAAGACATCTTGGATTGCTGCCATTCTTGGATCCA
>JAHZFL010000002.1:165108-322077 GCA_019421345.1 Roseburia sp.
GCATTCCCCTTTGTTCAGGTTCATTCCGCACACCTTGCAAATTCCTTTGCAATCCTCCTTGCACAGAACTTTCATCGGCCAGTTCACCAAAATCTCTCCATAGATAAGCTTATCTATATCCAGATTTAATCCAATCAGGTAGTCAATAGATTCCATCTGCTCGTCCCCGATGACAGAGCCGTCTAATGTAAGCTCCTTATCAACGGACACATGAATGTCTGTCGGAACCTCCGCCAGACAACGGCTGCACGGTATTGATACCGTCATATGCGTCTCGCCGGAAATCAGCATGCGCTTATTCTCCTGATTCGCAATCCGAATATCAATCGGCGCCTTCTGTGTAATAGGAAATTCGCCAAGCCTTGACACAAAGGAATTGAGCTCGATCGGAACTTCTTTGGTAATCTCCTTGTTCGCACAAGACACAATCTCTGAAATATCAATCTGCATGGTTTACTCCTCCCTCTTGGCAAGTATTCTCACGCTTGAGGTCTCACACCTAACCAATTATACATAGGCACATTTTATTTGTCAATCATTTCTTTGCAAAAATTGTCAAGTTTTTTTACTTGACAGTCCTACTTCACAAGTGCGACGGTCTCTCTTGCGATCGCAAGCTCCTCGTTTGTCGGAATCACGCATACCTTTACCTTAGAATCCGGTGTAGAAATAACCTTGTCCTCACCGCGCACCGTATTCGCCGCATCATCTACGCCGACACCGAGATAGCCAAGATAATCAAGCACCTGCTTTCTGACGATCTGTGTGTTTTCTCCGATTCCCGCGGTAAATGCGATAGCATCCACACCGTTCATCGCTGCCGCATAAGCGCCGATATATTTCGCTACACGATAGCTGAACACCTCAAGGGCGTTGATCGCCATCTCATTTCCCTCCTCGTAAGCAGCCTCCAGATCACGGAAATCACTGGAGAGACAGGAAAGTCCCTGCACGCCGGATTTCTTATTTAATACGTCCATAACACCGTCAATATCGAGATTCTCCTTCTTTGCGATAAACTCCATAATCGCCGGATCAATATCGCCGCAGCGTGTTCCCATTACAAGACCCTCAAGCGGTGTCAAGCCCATGGAGGTATCCACGCACTCACCGTTCAGCACTGCGCTGACCGATGCACCGTTGCCAAGATGCGCAACGATGATCTTGGAATTTTTCAGATCCATTCCCAAAAACTCAGCCGTGCGCTTTGAAACAAAGCTGTGGCTTGTACCATGGAAGCCGTAGCGTCTCACCTTATATTTCTCATAGTACTCATACGGCAGACCGTAAAGATATGCCTTCTTCGGCATAGTCTGGTGGAAGGCAGTATCAAATACGCCAACCATCGGCACGTTTGGCATCAGCTCCTTACATGCTGCAATTCCGATCAGATTTGCAGGATTATGAAGCGGCGCAAGGTCGTTGCACTCCTCGATCGTCTGCAGCACCTCCGGCGTCAGCAGCGTAGACGCTGCAAACTTTTCTCCGCCATGTACCACGCGGTGTCCGACCGCATCAATCTCAGACAGGCTCCCAAGCGCTCCCGTCTTTGGATTTACAAGCGCTTCCAATACCATCTGAATTGCCTGCTTATGTGTTGGCATCGCAGCCTCTGTGATCTCCTTGTCAAGTCCCGTTTTCTGATATACCAGTCTGCCGTCAATTCCGATTCTCTCACACAATCCTTTCGCCAGCACTGCTTCGCTCTCTGAATCGATCAACTGATATTTCAGTGACGAGCTTCCACAGTTAATAACTAATACATTCATGATCTTCCTCCTTTAGAACAGTCTCTTGTAATGACTGTATACCTTATCAGTATACCCCTCTTTTTGCCCCCAGACAAGCTATTATTTGTCACTTTTTTATAATTTATCGCAAAAAGAATGCTAAATTTTTAACGTTATTTTTTTCACAGATTCAATGTTCCGTTGCATCCTGCCGTAAAAATATGATACCATACGACTAAAACAACGAGCGACGCACCTCGCGGGTCACTCTATGTCAATAAAATACCCGGCATCACTCTGCCGCACAGGAGGTCTTATGACAGTCATCGGAATCATCGCGGAATATAATCCGTTTCACAATGGGCATGCCTACCAGATCGAAAGCATCCGCCGACAGACAAACGCCGACTATATCGTCGTCGCCATGAGCGGCGATTTTGTACAGCGCGGCGCACCCGCCTTGATCGACAAATATGCGCGCGCGCGGATGGCGCTCTCCTGCGGTGCAGACCTTGTCGTTGAGCTTCCGGCAATCTGGTCTGTATCCTCCGCGGAGGCCTTCGCAGAGGCAGGAATTTCTCTGTTTGAGCAAATGGGCTGTGTCGACGGCATCTGCTTTGGCGCAGAATCGGATCGGCTTCCCCTTTTAAAACAGATTGCCGCATTCCTCACAGAAGAACCTTCCTCCTATCAGAACCTTCTTTCTTCTTATTTAAAAGAAGGATTTTCCTTTCCCGCGGCGCGTGCCAAAGCGACGGCAGACTGCCTTTGTGCGGATGCGCCGGACGCGGCGGCAATCCACGCAATCCTGTGCGAGCCAAATAATATCCTCGCCATCGAATATTTAAAATCGCTAAAACGCCGAGACAGCAAAATGCTTCCGTACCTGATCAAGCGGGAGGGCGCAGGCTACCACGAGTCAAAAATACGAACGTCTGCGACATCGCCTGTAGGGCAGCATGCTCCTTCTGCCTCCCCCATACAACCGCCAACTGCCTCCGCGACTGCGATCCGCAGACTGCTGCTTTCCGGCAATGACGATGTCGCCGCTCCCGCTCTTGCACATGCCATGCCGCAGGAAGCCTTATCCATTCTGGGCGATTATCTGCATCATGCCCCGCTCCTTACCGAGAATGATTTTTCTGCCGCTTTGTGCTATCTGCTTTTCACAAGCACAAAGGAACAGCTCGCCAGGCTTGCCGATTCCAATGCAGACATCGCCAGCCGGATTTTTAAAAACCGTTTCCAAGCAGCCTCCGTTTCTGGTCTCTGCGCCGTAAATAAGAGCCGCGATGTCACCTACACACGCATCAGCCGTATCCTTTTTCATCTGCTGCTGCAGATTACAAAAGATGACATACAGCTTACCAAAGACGCCGGATATGTTCCCTATCTGCGCCTGCTTGGCTTTCGCAAAGACTCTGCGGCGCTTCTTTCCGAACTCAAGCGCCATGCTCTTGTACCGCTGATCTCCAAGCTTGCCGATGCGTCAAAGCTGCTTGCTCCCTCCTCCCTTGCGGTTCTGGAAAAGGATATTTTTGCCGCCAACCTGTATGAGCAGACACGTTTCCTCAAACAAAACAGCGGGCATCCCGCGGTAGGGGACGCCCGTCTGTCAGAGCAGATGACCTTGCGGGAAGAATATACACGCAAGCTTGTTGTCATCTAAGCACGCCGCAGAATCACACTGCGGCGTATGCCGAAATATTTCTTATGAAGCTTTTTCCTAATGGTGGAACAGACGGATACCGGTAAATGCCATCGTCATCTGATACTTGTTGCAGGTATCGATCACATGGTCATCACGGATCGAGCCTCCCGGCTGCGCAACATATTTTACGCCGCTTCTGTGTGCACGCTCAATATTGTCGCCAAATGGGAAGAATGCGTCTGACCCCAGCGCGACCTCTGTGTTCTTATCTAACCACGCGCGCTTCTCCTCCGCTGTAAATACCTTCGGTTTTTCCGTAAAGATCGCCTCCCATGCACCGTCTGCGAGCACATCCATATAGTCCTCGCCGATATACAGATCAATGGCATTATCTCTGTCGGCACGCTTGATCGTTTCCTTAAACGGAAGTGAAAGTACCTGCGGAGACTGGCGCAGCCACCAATTATCTGCCTTTGTTCCCGCAAGCCTTGTGCAGTGAATCCTCGACTGCTGCCCTGCTCCGATACCGATCGCCTGTCCGCCCTTGACATAGCAGACAGAGTTTGACTGTGTATATTTTAAGGTGATCATCGCGATCGCAAGGTCGATCTTCGCAGACTGCGGCAGCTCTTTATTTTCCGTTACCAGATGATCAAAGAAATGCTCGTCGATCACAAGCGCATTTCTTCCCTGCTCAAAGGTGATGCCGAATACTTCCTTTCGCTCCACCGGCTTTGGCACATAGGACGGATCGATCTGGATCACGTTGTAATTGCCTTTTTTCTTTTCCTTTAGGATCGCAAGCGCTTCCTCTGTATAGCCCGGCGCGATCACGCCGTCTGACACCTCTCGCTTGATCACAAGCGCCGTCTCCCTATCGCAGACGTCCGATAGAGAAATAAAATCACCAAAGGACGACATGCGGTCCGCACCTCTCGCACGGATATATGCGTTGGCAAGCGGCGTAAACTCCACATCCATATCATCCACCCAATAAATCCTGCGCTCCACCTCAGAAAGCGGAAGTCCGACTGCCGCCCCCGCCGGAGACACATGCTTAAAGGAGGTCGCTGCCGCAAGCCCTGTCGCGCGCTTTAATTCCGACACTAACTGCCAGCCGTTCAATGCGTCCAGAAAATTAATATATCCCGGCTTTCCGCAAAGCACCTGAATCGGAAGCTCTCCCTGTTCCATGTAGATACGGGAAGGCTTTTGATTAGGGTTACAGCCATATTTCAATTCTAACTCTTTCATGATGCATGTCATCCTTTCCTAAGCTTACACATTTTTATTAACAATTCTTGTCTCATATTCCCCGGTCTCAAGCTCAATATAGCGCACAAACAAAGATACCTTGTTTTCTTCATTCAAATTCTCCCAGAGCATCCTTGTAAAATCGTCGATCGCCCCTTCTATCCTGACGCGTTTTGGCTCTCCCTCAAAGCTTGGGAGCGGATTGCCGTCATTCTGATAGGTATGGATAAAGCGTCCCTCGCCTGCCAGAGGATTCTCATACGCAAAGGTATATCTGCTGCAGCTTTCGGGATTACCGTCACTGCTCTTTAAAATCGACATTGCATAATTAAAGCTGCCGTTTTCGATATGCATGATCCCCGAAATACGCGGCGTATAATTGGGCGCATCCGGCTCAAATTCTCTCGTGCGCAGCGCCTGCTCAAACGTCTGTTGCTTGTCCATGCACGCATAGATCGTATCTGTCTGATCCCCGTTTGTCACGATCGTCTTGTTGCCAAGCACTCGTACAGGTGCATAAATGATCAGACTTGGATCTGTCAGCTTGGAGGGATCAAATGCCTCTGTGCGAATCCCTGCCTGATCCTCCACAAAAATACGGTTTCTGCTGTTCTCGCTTCTTCCCATGATAAAATAAGCCGTAACCGCATACCGTCCGTCCGCGGATCTTCCGAGTACGATCCCTCTCCCCGGATATGTATTTTCGGCAAGCTCCCTTTGTAATGACAGCATTTCCATGATTGTCCTCCCTCGTCTAAAAAACAATAGTGATAATTCTTTTTTAGTGTAGCATGGCGTTTGCTTTTTTACAAGAAAGCAGCGCTTATTAGTCATATGAATTTATTTTCTTAAATTCATTAGTAAAGCTTATAATTTTCTCTCCAGCGCCAGAGCGCGCTGCTGCCATGTATGTGATGCAAGCGCCTTTTTCCTTCCGCGCACTGCCATTTCCTCCAATACCTGTGTATCACGCAGCAGCGCAGACGCAATTTCCGGGAGCGCTGCTGTTTCCTTTAAGGAAAAATATTTCAGCTCCCTGCCGTCCGCAAACTGCTCCCGCAGATACCTGCTGTCGTCGGTCAAAGCAACCGTCTGCTGCAGCATTGCCGTAAAAATCCGATCGTGCGCGCCGTCCTTAAACCACGGCATGAGATTTAAGGAAAGCCTCGCATTCTGCACCGCCTCCACACAGCGCTCCGAAGTCACCTGACCGCCGTGACGCACGATATTCTGCGGTTTTTTGCAGGAAAGCTCCTCCCAGCCTGCACCAAAAACATCAACCTTAAGCCCACACTCCGCCAGTGTGCGCACAGCCTCTCCGCGGAAATAGGTCCGCACATACAGGTCGATTACCGCCATTCCTGCCATAGCCCCACAAAGCTCTCCCTCCGACACATATCCAAGCTCCTCTTTAATGTGACGCTCAAAGACCTGATCCATCGACTGCAACGGATCAGACAGCAAATCATCCAAAATTCCCTGATAAAATATCCGGTACTCAGGCTCTTGCATAGAAATTTTCTGCGCAAGCGGTGCAAGCGGCACATAATTTGCGGTAAACACCACATCATAGGCGCGCTGTTCATAAGGAATCACAGCTTCTTTCGCTCCAAACGTCAGCCTGCCGTTTCCCGCCAGCGGCAAAAATGATACGCTCTGCTGCGGATAGAACCGCTCCACATATGACACATGCTCTCTGTCCACACAAAAAAGCTTCATGCGCGGCAATGGATATACCAGCCGCGCATGATAATAAAACGGATGATCCACCAGAATATTTAAGTATTCCATCTCATAGGCGTCCCAGACAAACCTACCCGCCTCGTCCCGAAAAATCTCCTCATCGCCAAGTCCGATAAAGTTAAAGGTTATAAGCGCGCTCTGTCCCCTGACGGCAAAGCCGTCAAGTCCGTTCAGGGACTCGTACAGCCTGTCATAGTCAATGAAATAACAGTCATAGCCGCGCTGTAGAAGCGCAGACGCAAGCTGCTCGGAAAAATACCCCAGTGTCTCCACCGCATGTTTGATTAAAATAATCTTAGTGATCGTTCCCATATCTTTTTAATTCTTAAAACTGTGGATTGGCGCAGGAATCCTGCCCTTCCGGTTGATAAAATCATCACAGGAAAAACGGTTGACCGGCATGATCGGCGCATAGCCAAACAGTCCGCCAAACTCCACCGTATCGCCGACGCTCTTTCCGATCACCGGAATCAGACGCGCCGCCGTTGTCTTTTGATTGACCATGCCAAGCGCCATCTCGTCGGCGATCATACCGGAAATCGTCGTTGCCTTCGTATCGCCCGGAATTGCGATCATGTCAAGTCCGACCGAACAGACACAGGTCATTGCCTCAAGCTTCTCTAAGGTGATCGCTCCCGCCGTCACCGCGTCGATCATGCCCTGATCCTCGCTGACAGGAATAAACGCACCGCTCAGTCCGCCCACATAGGAGGACGCCATCACGCCGCCCTTTTTCACCTGATCGTTTAACAGGGCAAGCGCTGCCGTCGTCCCCGGCGCACCTGCATACTCCAGACCGATCTCGCAGAGAATATCCGCAACCGAATCACCGACCGCAGGTGTCGGCGCAAGTGAGAGGTCGATAATTCCAAACGGAATCCCAAGCATCCTTGACGCCTCCTGTGCCACAAGCTGCCCCACACGCGTGACCTTAAACGCCGTCCTCTTGATCGTCTCGCAAAGCACCTCAAAGCTCTCACCGCGCACCTGTTCCAACGCCGTCTTTACGACGCCCGGTCCGCTGACGCCGACATTGATCACCGCATCTGCCTCCGTCACGCCGTGGAACGCTCCCGCCATAAACGGATTGTCATCGGGCGCATTGCAAAAGACTACAAGCTTCATGCAGTCCACGGAATCGCGATCCCTCGAACGCTCTGCAACCTCAAGCAAAATCTCGCCCATCAGACGCACAGCATCCATATTAATGCCTGTCTTTGTGGACGCAAGATTAACAGAGCTGCACACACGCTCACTTGCACAGAGCGCCGCCGGAATCGAACGGATCAGCATCTCATCTGCGCTTGTCATCCCCTTTGAAACAAGCGCAGAATATCCGCCGATCAAATTTGCGCCGACTGCCGCAGCCGCCCGGTCAAGCGTCTGTGCGATCGTCACAAAATCCTCCGGCGTTTTACATGCCGCTCCGCCGATCAATGCGATCGGCGTCACGGCAATCCGCTTGTTGACGATCGGAATGCCAAACTCCGTCTCAATCCGCTGTGCTGTTTTTTCCAAATCACGCGCGACTGTCGTGATCCGTCTGTAAATCTTTTCATTCAGCCTTTCCAGATCCGCGTCGATACACTCCAGCAGACTGATCCCGATCGTGATCGTACGGACGTCCAGATTTTCCTGCTCCACCATCTTATTGGTCTCATTTACTTCCCAGCTATTGATCATATTCCTCTCCAATCCGAAGCGATTTGTTAAATTCTGTGCATTTTCTCAAAAATTTCTTCCCTCTGACATTTCACGGAAACGCCAAGCGCCTCCCCGATCTCCTCCAGCTCCCTGCTGCAGTCTGAAAAAGATTTTACCATATCCGCCACGTCCACGATCATCATCATATTAAAATACCCCGATACGATCGTCTGCGAAATATCAAGAATATTCACCCTGCTTTCGGAGAGATAGGTGCTCACCTTTGCGATAATCCCTATCGTATCCTTTCCAACTACTGTAATGATCGCCTTTTCCGCTGTCTGCTCCATCATCATTCCTCCTCATCCCTTTTACGGCTTTCCTGTCATATACTGCCCTGCTTATCCCGCTTCCTTTGATCCAAGCGCCTAAAAGCGCATGATCTCGGACGCTTCGCTTCGTCCCGCGACGTACAGCGGAAAATCGTCTCCACTGTACGGATTTTCTCCGAGCGTGATTTCTACCCGCACCGTCTCATAGGCAAGCTGCGGATAATTGTTTTCCTTTGAGAGATGCCCCAGGAACACAGCCTTAAGCCCGTCATGCAGCACCTCGCCGAGCAGCTTCCCGCACAGCTCGTTTGACAAATGTCCCTTTTCCCCTAAAATACGCTGCTTTAACGAATACGGATAAGCTCCTGCCTGCAGCATATGTACGTCATGGTTCGACTCCAAAAAGAGCACGTCCATCGCCTTTAGCTTCTCAACGATCCGCTCGTCATAGGTTCCGAGGTCTGTCATGACCGCCAGAGTCTTATCCCCCTGACGGAACTTATATGCCACCGGCTCGGCTGCATCATGAGAGATCGCGATCGGCTCGATCGTCAGGTCTCCAATTGTAAAATCGACCTCTGCCCGTACCTCATGAAACAGCCCCACATCAATTTTCCCGACTGCCTTTGTCGCAAGGATCGCCTCGATCGTTCCCGCTGTCGCATACATCGGCAGCCCGTATCTCCTTGCCAGCACACCAAGCCCCTGTATATGATCCATGTGCTCATGCGTCACAAGGATTCCCTGCATTTCCTCTGTTTTTAGCCCAACGGAATTTAATCCTGCCTCAATCCGCTTTCCGCTGACGCCTGCGTCGATCAGCAAATGGCAGTTGTCTGTTCCGACACACAGACAATTACCGCTGCTTCCGCTTGCTATACTGCATAATTCCATTTCCTACTCATTCTCTTTCTCATTGTCTTTTAGACGGAAAAGCTCCTGCCATCCAAGCGTGATCTCATCCCCGTCCTTTAATTCTGCCGCATACTGCGCATTGCTTCCATTCAGCTTTGTAATGATCGCCCTTCCGGCAGATGCCTTTAGATCAAAATCATAAAAATCAAAAATATCGACAAACACATAGGCTGCCTTTCCAGTCAGACGCACTGGCTTTCCGTTGATCATCACAACGATTTCCTTTTGTGGCTTTGTATCTTCCGCCGCATCTCCCTCTCCTTCGCCGCCTGCCGCATCGTTGTCCGCAGAATCCGCCTGTTTTTCCTCCGCCTCCTCCTTAAGCTCCATAGGCTGCGGCTCCGCCGCCCCATAGGAGTGGACGGTCCAATCCACAGTAAAATTTTCATAAATCAAGGTATCTGCACCTGCCGTGCGGTTATTCACCAATATATCACGTTCCCAGTCAACCTCTACGTCCATAAACTCCGCAAGCTGCTCGACCGTGTAAAAGCCGCGCACCTCAATCTGATCACCCGCGCAGATCTGATAGGACGGAAGCTCTAAACTCCCATTGACCTCTAAAAGTCTCGGACAATGCACCACATGACCATTCACCATAAAATCAATTACCGATGCCGTATATTCCTCAAGCTGCTCTAATGTACGAACTGCCGCCCGCCCCTCGGTCGATGGCTCTATGGTGATCTCGCAGTTTGGTTCCAGCGGCGTATTGATGCCGACGGGCTTATCATTCATATAAATAAGCGCGGACTCTCCTTCCTCGCCCCGCACGATGCGCGTCGTTCCGTTTACCGAAAACTCCAGACTTTTCCCGCGCTTCGGAAACATCTCTGCATTCGGAAACCCCGCCTGCAGCGCGGCATCCACAATCGTCAGCTTATGATTGTCATATAATTTGATATGCTCCCCGTTAAAACGCACCATCGTAAACCGATTGCGCTGATCGTAATAATTGAGACAAATACCGATTGGTGTGACAAGCAGCGGATCCTTTTTAATTTCCTGCTGCAAAAACGTCACCTCCTGCAGCACTTCTTCTCCGCGCAGCGCAACGCGCTCCCTGATCAGACCAAGCTTCTCTGCAAGCAGCTCCGTATAGCCGTGAATCTTGCCGCCTCCGCCAACCACAAATACCGCGCTCACGCTCTTATCTCCGTTTAGCTCCTTGATCTTTGCCGCCACCTCCGTCGCCATCTTATCAACGACAGGGGCGGTCAGCTCCCATATTTCCTCTGACGAAACCGTATGCTCAAGCAGCATAATATCACGATAGGTAATCGTATCTCCCTCGCCGCTCGCTGCCTTAATCGCCTCCGCCGTCTGAAAATCCACCAGATACTGCTGCACGATCAGCTCCGTGATCTCATCTCCGGCAAGCGGAATCATCCCGTATGCGATCACACTGCCATCCTTTGTCACCGAAATATCCGAGGTTCCTGCCCCAATATCCACAAGCGCGATATTCAGCAGCCTGAAATTCTCCGGGATCGCAATATTGATCGCGGCAATTGGCTCTAACGTCATATTTGCGACTGTCAGATCCGCCAGCTCCACCGCAGCATAAAGTCCGTCCACAACATCCTCCGGCAGAAACGTCACGATCAGCTCCTCCCCGATTTCCTTCGCCTTATGCGACTCCAGCCTTGCCATCTGCTCTCCGTTCAGATAATAGTGCATCACGGAATAGCCGACGCAGTAAAACTGATACTTGGTATCGTTCATCTCCTTTAAAATATCCTGCGCCCGCTCCACTCCGAGCAGCTCTAGGGTATGCACATCCTCCCCGGTCACAACACGCTCCTCAGGAAATTCATAGGTTGCCGTTGTCGTCACCGTTTTTAATACGCGTCCCGCTGCCGCAATACAGACCTCGCTCAAGGGCTGGGCAATCTGCGTTTCCAGCGTCTCCTTGACCTTTCGTATTGTCTTTGCCACACGTCCAATGTCATGAATCTGTCCATCCACCATTGCCCTCGTCTCATGCTCAGCAACGTACTGCGCCACTACGATAAACTCGCGTTCGTCTGTTTTATAGCCGACTGTTCCCACTATGCTGCGCGTTCCAATATCCAGTCCAAATACTAATGGGTGCTCTAATGTATTCCAATCACTCATCTGTGTTTCTCCTGCTCTGCGCCGTCGCCCTCCAAAATCCGGTCGATCCGGCGCAATGTATCTTCTATCGTCCCGTTATTATCGATCACAGCCGCACATGCGCTGCGATACTCCGCTTCGCCAAGCTGGCTGCCAAAAATCTGCCGTATCTTTTCCTCCGAATATCCGCGGTCTTTGATCAGCCGCTCCCTGCGCACATCCTCCCTCGTATAGATATACCAAAGCTCATCGCAGATTTCATCATAATGCTCCTCAATGAGCAGCGCAGCTTCCAGCACAAGAAGCTTTAATGCTCCGCGCTCCCGCTCTCTCTCCGCTCTTTTCTTTACATACTCCTTTACCGCGGGATGAACGATCGCATTCATCTGTTTTCGTTTCTCCTCCCGTGAGAAAATAAGCTCTGCGAGCTTTTGCCGGTCAAACCCGCCCTCCGGCAGACAGATCCCTGCTCCAAAGGCTTCGATGATCCTTTCATAGCACTGCGTGCCGGGCTGCATCAGCGTATGGGCAATCTCATCCGCCAGCATGACCTCCGTGTCCGGCTTCTTCGCAAGATACGAGAGAATCTGCGACTTTCCCGCTCCCACGCCTCCGGTAATTCCGATAAATTTCATCCTGTCTCTCCTACTTCGCCTGATACCAGTCGCTTCCGGTATGCACGTCAATCTCCAGACACACGGCAAGCTGCGCCGCACCGTGCATTTCTTCCTCTAGGATCGCCCGCACCTGCGCCTCCTCATTTGCCGCCGTCTCCACCAAAAGTTCATCGTGCACGGTTAAGATCAGCCTTGATAAAAGTCCTTCCGCAAGCAGTCTGTCGTGCACACGGATCATCGCGATCTTGATAATATCCGCTGCCGTCCCCTGGATCGGAGAGTTCATCGCAATGCGCTCGCCAAACGCCCGCTGCATAAAATTGCTGCTGGAAAGCTCCGGTATCGGACGTCTCCTTCCAAACATCGTCGTCACATATCCCTGCTCCTTCGCCTGCGTCACCAGTCCGTCCAGATAGCCCTTGATCTTTGGATATGTCTCAAAATAGCGTTCAATATATTCCGCCGCTTCCTTCTTGCTGATACTCAAATCCTGACTTAAACCAAACGAGCTGATACCGTATACGATCCCGAAATTTACCGCCTTCGCATTGCGGCGCTGCAGATCCGTCACCTCGTCAAACGGGATATGGAATACCTGAGACGCGGTCGTGCGATGAATGTCCTGCGCCGTACGATACGCCTCGATCAGCTTTTCATCCTCCGACAAATGTGCCAGCACACGCAGCTCGATCTGCGAGTAATCCGCATCCATAAAGACAAATCCGTCTTTCGGAAGAAATGCCTTGCGAATCAGACGTCCCAGCTCAATGCGCATCGGAATATTCTGCAAATTAGGCTCCGTACTGCTAAGACGCCCGGTCGCCGTGATCGTCTGATTAAAGGATGTATGAATCCTTCCATCCTCCGCGATATAATTGACAAGTCCGTCGGCATACGTCGATTTTAGCTTCGCAAGCTGCCGATACTCTAAAATATCCGCCACGATCGGATGATCCGGCGCAAGACGCTCCAATACCTCCGCCGCCGTAGAATATCCGGTCTTTGTCTTTTTCCCGTTTGGAAGCTGAAGCTTCTCAAATAAAATCACGCCAAGCTGCTTTGGAGAATTAATATTAAACTCCTCCCCTGCCTTTTCATAGATGCTTGTCTCCAGTGCACCGATCTGAACCGAAAGCTTCTCTGCATATTCCCTGAGGGCTTCTCCCGATACCCGTATGCCCTCCTTTTCCATATCTGCCAGTGTAAATACCAGCGGCATCTCGATCCTACGGAACAACTCCTCCATGCCGGTCTCCCGCAGCGCAAGAAGCAGCCGCTCCCTTGCCGCCCATGCCACATATGCCGGATAGCAGACCGCCTTTAAAAACTCCACCGGACACTCTGCCGCCGCCTTTTCATAGGTGCGCTTCTCAAGCAGATCCTTGCGTGACGGGATCATCCCGTCGATATAATCCTTTGCAATATCCTCATAGGGATATTCATTTTTTAGAGGATTTAACAGATACGCCGCTATCTCCGCGTCAAAAAGCGCTTCTTCCGTCACAGTGCCGCGCGCTTTTTCCTCGATCATTCCCATAGCTCTTAGCTGCGGCTTTAAATTCAGCGTCACATAAGCGCTGGCGCCGCTCTCAAAAAACAGCCTCCGCAGCGTCTTTGCCGAAAGCGTCTCTCCCGCTTCCAGATAACAGATTTCCGTATCACTTAACGCCACTGCAATACCAAGAAAACCGTATTCTTCGCCCGTCTCTGCCGTCTCAGCAGACGTGCCGTCAAACAGGCTCATCTGAACGTCTACTCTCGGCTCCTTTGTATCTCGCTCCTCCGGAAGCACAAAATAAAATCCGCACGCTCTGCCCTTTGCCGATTCCAAAAGCCTGCGCGCCTCTTTTTCATCCGTAATCCTCCGAAAATACTCCTCGGCAGAATTTTTCGGCGCATCCACCGAAAAACGGCTTAACAGGTTTTTAAATTCCAGTTTTTTACAGAGCAAATAGGCTTCCTGCGTATATAACTCGGAAACCTCCTTAAGCCTTGCCCCGGAAAGCTCATATGAAATCTCTGCATGAATGTCAATCGTCGCCAATGTCTTACTCATCTGCGCCAGCTCGTAGTGCTCCTTTAAATTCGCACTTGCCCGCGGCGGCTTGATCTCCTCCACATGCGCATATGCATTCTCAATGCTTCCGTACTGCACGATCAGCGCAGTCGCCGTTTTCTCGCCAATCCCCGGCACGCCCGGAATATTATCCGCCGTATCTCCCATCAGCGCCTTCACATCAATAAACTGCTCCGGCGTCACCTGATATTTTTCGACCACATCGCTCGCATAATAGTCCTCAATCTCTGTTCCAGTCCTCTTTGTCTTTGGAATACGGATCTTAATATGCTCCGAGGCAAGCTGCAGCAAATCTCTGTCCCCTGAGACGACCGATACCTCAAGCCCCTGCTCCTCACTGCTCTTTGCGATCGTTCCAAGCAAGTCGTCCGCCTCATAGCCGCCCTTTTCGATCACGGTGACACCCATCGCCGAAAGCATTTCCTTCATCAGCGGAACCTGCTCCCTTAGCTCCGCTGCCATCGGCTTTCTCGTCCCCTTATACTCCGCGAACATCTCATGGCGAAAAGTCGGCTGTGGAACATCAAATGCAACGGTCAGGTAATCCGGCTTCTCCTCCTCTAATATCTTAAACATAATATTTAAGAAGCCGTACACCGCATTGGTATGCAGTCCTTCTGAATTTGTAAGATCGGGAATCCCGAAAAACGCCCGGTTTAAAATACTGTGCCCATCCATCAATACCAGCTTTTCGCTCATGTCTGTCTCCATTCTGTTTCTATTTTAGGAACGAGCCTTCCCTGACTAAATCGCTCTCGTATATTTCTTTAGCCACTCGTTCTCCTCTGCCGTCAGATACGGAGAAAGCGTCTTGTATACCATCGCATGGTAATCATTTAGCATCCGCTTCTCACGCCCTGTCATCTCCTCCGGATCTATCGCATCTAAATCAATCGGCGCATAAGTAATATTCTCAAAGCTCATGAACTGACCATACTCATTCTTTTCCGCCTTGCGGCACACCAGCTCATTTTCCAGACGGATCCCATAGCTTCCTTCCAGATAAACGCCCGGCTCATCCGTCGTGATCATGCCCTCCTCCAGCGTTCCGCTGTCGTTTCTGTCTGCCACCACTCTCCAGCGGAAACCGTTTGGTCCCTCATGCACATTTAACACATAGCCGACCCCGTGTCCCGTTCCGCATTTATAATCAATGCCCATATCCCACAGCGGACCTCTCGCCAAAATATCAAGATTTAGTCCGGTGCAGCCATATAAAAACTTCGCGTTTGCCAGATTCAAGTTTGAGCGGCAAACAGCGGTAAAATGACGCCGCATCTCGTCTGTGATCGCCCCAAGCGCCATCGTTCTTGTAATATCGGTCGTTCCCTCAAAATAATGACCGCCGGAATCCACAAGAAGAAGTCCCTCCGGCAAAAGCGCCGCGTCAGACTCCGGCGTCGCCGCATAATGCATCATCGCCGCATTGGGACCGTACGCGCAGATCGTATCAAAGCTAAGCTCAAGAAAGCCATCCTGCTCCCTTCTGCGCTCCTCCAGATAATCAGACGCCGAGATCTCCGTCATCGGAAGCTTGCCGATATTTGTCTTAAGCCAGTACATAAACTTTGTGAACGCAACGCCATCCTTAATATGCGCTCTCCTTGTGTTTTCTACCTCGATGGGATTCTTGACCGCCTTCATGCGCTCCGTGGGATTTGGCTTGTCAATGATGCGCACACCCTTTGGCAGACCGCGCACGATCCGGTAATTTACAGTTGCCTGATTTAATAGCACGCCTGCCGTTTCAGAAATTTTTGTCACATAATCATAGACGTCATCGTACGGTCTTGTCATGATATTATTCTCTTTGAGATAGGCGGCGATCGTCTCATCTACGATTTCCTCCTGCAAAAACCAGATACACTCCGTCTCTGTCACTGCAAGATAGGACAGGATCACCGGCACATAAGCAATGTCCCCGCCCCGGATATTTAACAGCCATGCAATATCGTAAAGAGACGTCAAAATATGAACGTCCGCCTCGTCTTTACGCATTGCCTCTCTTAATTCACTCAGCTTTTTCTCCGTGCTCTTTCCTGTATATTTCTCCTCCAAAAGGAACAGCGGCTTTTTGGAGAGCGGCGGACGATCCTTCCAGATCAAATCGATCAAATCCTCATCGACGGCAAGCGAGCCATGCTTCTTCTCTGCGATCTGCGCAAGCTTTCTGCCCCAGCTTCCGTTGACCACACGTCCGTCAAAGCCGATGCATCCGCCCTCCGTTAATTTTTCCTCAATAAACTCATCCACCTTGGGAACGCCTTCCTCTCCCATGCGGTAAAGCGTCACCGTACTGCCCGAAAGCTGCTTTTCCGCCTGTACGAAATAGCGTCCGTCTGTCCAAAGCCCCGCCTCCGTCATCGTGATCACACATGTTCCGGCAGAGCCTGTAAAGCCCGTGATAAACCTTCGTGCCTTAAAGTGCTCACCCACATACTCCGATTCGTGAAAATCCGAGGTCGGAACAACATAAATTGCAATCTTTCTCTTTTCCATCTCCTTGCGGAGCGCCTGTAATCTCTCCTGTATCATGTTCATCCTCCATTCCAAAGCGCTTTTGCGAGAGGGTACGCAAGCCTTTTCTGCCCTGGCACTCTGGTGCGTATCCCACTTTTCCTCACTTCTCTTATTGCCGACCTGTGACCGGTCATGTGTTGGCATACTCAAAAAACTTTGTATCAAGCTCAGGATAAGACCTCTTTAGGGAAATCGGTCTGCCTGAACGATTTAAAAAGCAGTGTGAGCTTCTTCCGCTCGTCCGCAGCTCCCCTGTCTTTTTATCCGTCATGCGGTACTCCACCTCCAGCCTTATGCCGTCATACCGGATAATGCGCGGCTCGATCACGACCACATCGTCAAAATGAACCATGCTGTGATAATCACAGGAAATGGACAGCACCGGACTGATGATCTCCATTTCCTCCATCTCCTTATAGGAAAGTCCCATCTGTTCCAGAAGATCCATCCGCGCCTCCTCCATCCACTTAATATAGTTGGAGTGGTGAATAATGCCCATCTGATCCGTCTCGTAATACTTTGCATGGTGCTCATACGGATGTATGCTAAGCTCCTCTGCCTGTCTGCCATAGACCTCATTTTCCTTCTCTGACATAAAACTTCCTTCTTTCTACTATGTGAAAATAGCATCATTTAAGCCTGATTTCTATTATCACACATTCATCTGCAAATTTCAATGTCAGCCTTTAAAATAATATCAGCCCTCGAAATATTCGCGGTAATCATCCTCATTTGCAAACAGCATATAACGTCCCCCAACATATCCCATATATCCCGCGTCTACTACATATCCTTTCATAAAAAATACACTCCTTTTCATCTGTTGATGATAGGAGTGTATCTTATGATCAGTCCAATAATACGGACTTATTATTTTTTCTTTTCCAAAAAATCACAGAGCCTGCCGCCAATGCAGCGCTGCCTAGGGAAACTCCCGCGCCGAAAGAAAATCCCGGCGTCCTGTAGCGAAGTCTGATCTCATGCAACCCCGGCTCTAAATGCACACTGAGAAACGCTCCCGCAAAGCTCTCCGGCTCTATGCGCTCCCCGTCGACATAAAGACTCCATCCCGCCTCATTGGCGATTGAAAAAATCAGTCTCCCCGCCTGCTCTACCCTAATCGTTCCCCGTATCTCATCCCCCGAAAACGACGCAAGCTGCATGGTCTGCGCCGCCAACGCCTCATACGCCGTCAAAAACGCCTGTTCATTCAATCGGTATACCGTAAGCCCCAATGTCTCATTCTCCTCATTTTTTATCGTTACCTCCGTGCCCGCCGTACAATAGCCAAGCTCTAACGTATACCCGTGTGACACCTTTGTGTAAGAACGGCTTCTGCCATTGCTCATCTCCGCGGTCAACTGCTCGATGGACGTACGGTCATAAGCAGCATAGTAATAGCCGTCCTCCTCTGCCAAAAAAGAGGACTCTCCAGGGTTTGAGAACGAAGAAACAGGCGTTAGCATATGCTCCGATGCTCCGAGCAGCCTTGCCAGCTCATTCTGGGAGCCAATGTCTCCAAGCTCCTCATAATCCCATGCAGCGATGACGTCCTCCGACATCATAAAACCAAGCGGCAGCACATACGCATTTTCATAAAGCCACACGTTTTGCGCGGATGCTGCCGGATGACGCAGCGGTCCTGCCTCCATATCGTTATCGGCAAGCACATAACGGATCGAGAGCATCGCAGACAAAAGCGGCGTCGCTCCATTGGCGCAATAGAAATTCTTTCCGCCCTCCATGCCGACGTTCTGATAAAAATGACTGACGTCAAGATTCATCAGGGAAGAAAACTGCGTTGCCGACGGATAGCCGTACAATGCCGCATCGTTTTTTGTCCTGCGCTCAAGCTCCTCGACGCGGTAGAACGATACGCCCTCTCCGGTGCTGCCGCGCGCTTCTTCCGCTGCCCTAAGCACGCTTTCATACCCCTTTCGGTTACTCAGATATGCCGTACGGCTTACCGTATCAAATCCAGTCACGTCATAATTGATCGTAAGCTCTGCGAGCACGGCAAGACAGCCGACTCCCAGCATCAGGCGGCGCATCCTTGCCCTTCCCGCAAGATAGCAGAACAAGAGAACAAGATAGCAGGAAATAAACGCAGCGCTGACGAAAAATACAGTCTCGCCCAACAGCTCCTCCTCGGAGGCAAGATAGGCAGACACAAGAAAAACCGCCAACACCCCCGCCGTTACCAGCACATGCCACAGTCGGTTCTTCCGAAGCTGCAAAAATGCCTCAAAGGCAATCATAAGCAGAAGCAGAATATAAAGAAACGACTGTCTGCCCGGCAAAGAGGTCGGAAAATGAAAGCCGTGCCAGATAAAATCAAGAAAATTATTCGCAAAGCTAAGTATAAAGAAAGCCACAAGAAAAAGCCGCGGAAGCTTTCTTTTCCATGATATACCGCAATTTAGCACATACAGCACAAAGAGCACGAGCACAAACAAGCCGCAATAGAGATTGGGCCAATGCTCCGTTCCCGTATAGGGTGCTACCGCAAGCAGGTGTCTTGCCAGTTCAGCCGTCAGATGAAAATACCACTCCATCGTCTCCGGAAAGGATGTCCCCTGATTGCCGCTATAACCAAGCACGATCGCTGTCGGCACGATCAAAACGGCAGCGCTGCCCCCCGCCAACAGCGAATACCATGCAAAACGCACCCATACACGAAAGCCGGACGCGCGATGCTCCAGCCAATACAAAAAGAACCACAGCACGCAAAAAATGCACACCATAATGGCAATATAAAAATTGCTCCAGATACAAAGCGCGAGAGAAACATAATAAAGCGCAGGGCTCTTACCATCCACCAGCCTCTCTAATCCATAGAGCACAAGAGGCGCAAGCGCCATACAGTCCAGCCACATAATATTCCATGCATAAGCCGCCATAAAAGCAGACAGCGCATAAGCACAGCCGAAACCTCCTGCCGCAAAAGCGGCAATGGGACGCGGCAGCCCTCCAAAAGCCTCCCTCCCGCTCTCCCATATTTTAAAATGCGCAATTAAATAAGCCGTAAACGACGCGCCTGAAAGCGACAGCTTAAGAAGCACCAGAATCGTCATAAACTCAATGACATACGCAGGAGGACAAAATAGCAGAAACACATTGAGCGGACTTGACAGATAATACGCAAACAACGAAACAAAATCTGCCCCAAGACCGATTCTCCATGAATAAAAAATACTGCCGCCCTCTTTTAGCTTATCCAAAAGCTCGGTAAAAAACGGACAATACTGATGATACATATCCACCTGCAGCATACACTGGTCGCCAAACGGATAGATACCGTGATCTATGCAGACAAGGAGCGCGATAAAAAGCGGCAGCAGCGCTCCCGCTAAAATTGGCAGCTTCTTATTCATTTCCAAGCTCCTCTCCCTGATCAAACATCCGGTAATACTGCAGGATCCGGTAGGTATCCATCCAGCCCTCCTCCTCTGACGCAGACGTCTCCGTACCATCCGCTCTCACGGTCCGCACCGCAGAAATAAACGGATACTCCTCCTTAAGCCTCAAGAGAAAATTCTGATACGGCGTTGTCGGAATGCCCGCGCGCAAAAGCAGCTCCGCACCAAGAAAATTTGCGCTTGTATCCGCATTCTGCGCTTCATCGATGTCATAATTCGCCCAAATGACATACGGTACCTGATAGCGCAGCTTTAACTCCTCCTGCGAGAGCGCATTCCACGCCATACCGTTTTGTGCCAGGATCGGAGCCGCTACCGTATCACTTGGCTGATGATCCCCGAAAAACACAAGAACCGTATCCTCGCTCGCCTGTGAAAAATAAGTGATCAACTGTGCCAGTGCGGCGTCCGAAAGCTTTAAGAGCGACAGATACTGATCGACGGAAAAATTATCAAACTCCTCCGCGTGTACGTCCGGCGCAAAATTTGCATAAGCATCCTCATACCCGCTGTGGTTCTGCATCGTCACCGCAAACAAAAACAGCGGCGCATCCGTTTTCTTTTGTTCGTAAAGCGAAATGATCTTTTCCACACACGCTGCATCACTGACATAATTGCGCACATACTCCGCCCCGGCATAATCCTCCAAAAACAGGCTACTGGAAAATCCCATCCACGGATAGACCACATTGCGCTCCCAGCCTTCCGCCCCATAGGGATGCGTCGCAATCGTCTCGTAGCCAAGCCCCCGCAGATGCGAGGCGAGCGTCTCGCACGCCCCGGTCATATACTGCTGGTACGGCACACTTCCCTGCGGCAGAAACGCCATGGTATTGCCCGTGAGAAACTCGTATTCCGTGTTCGCCGTATTGCCGCCGCAGACCGACACCTGCAGCATTCCCGTAACCGTATTTTCACATCCCTGCTGCAGGATATGAAGGTAAGGCAGATAATCCTGATTTACCGCAAACTCTCCCAGCACGCTAAGATCGGAAAACGCCTCGTCCATCACCACAATGACATTCGGCAGCTTCCCTTCCCCGCCAGCTTCCCCTGCGGCTTCTTTATCCTCCGTCTTGTACTCCGCAAGCAACTGATCCGCCTCCTGTTTTTTGTAGCCCTTTGGCTTATCAATCGTCATATAGGCAAGATTCATCACAAATGTGACCGGAATCCCGTCTGCCTCCGTCATAAAAACAGGTGTAAACAGCTTGTTATAAAGACTGTACCGATTCTGAAAATCCTCCTGCTGCAGCAACGACAAAAAGGCAGCCAGAAGCACAAAAAGCACGCCGCCCGCAAGATAACGCTTCGGGCAGATCACGCGCCCCCACTTAAGCTTTACCGGCACAAGCGCCGCGATGATTCCGAGAAAAAGGACCGTGACGATCACCATTCTGCCGTCCGGTGTATAATCATAATTGCCTGCGACGCTTGCCGCCGTCTTCCATGAAAAAATATCCCACGGCACGATCGGGTTCGTCCGAAACCGGACCACATAAGCATTGGCAAGTCCAAAGAGCATTACCGCCGCCGCGAATATACTGTAGGCGAGACGTATGCTTCCAAAGATGCAAAAAAGAATGCCTCCAATCAGCCAAAACAGCGCCACATTAAAAAACTGCGCCCACGGGCGCACCTCCACAAACGGATTGTGTGTATAAAATTCCAGCAGATAAAAAAACACTGCCGGCAGCCCTAGCGCAAGCATCCCTCCAAATACGATCTTCCATGTTAATTGATTCCTGATCTTTTCTGTCTTTTCCATAATCCTTCCACTTCATCCCAATTTTTCATTTTGCTATTTTATCATAACAGACACCGTTTTCCTATCGTTTTAAAAAAATTTTATAAATGAATTGTCGAAACCGCTCCTCTTTTGACAAATCCTGTTAATAGCGCATATCCTGTGAAAAAAATTTTCTTTCGCACATTGACAGAAAAAAGCAAATTCCCTATCATGGAAAGTACCATAGTATATGGGTGAGAATGATCGTGTGAAAGTCACAGCGCTATGCGACCATTCCGACGCAGCTTTATGCCAAAGCGTCACAAATTCAAATCGCAATGGAGGATGAATATGAACCGCGATATGGAACTGGCTCGTTTGACAAAAGAAAATGATAACTTCAAAAAAATTATCGAAACGCAGCAAACTACCATCAACCGCATGATTGACTATTTTATTCTGGAGCTCCAGGATCCCAAGAAAAATAAACAGTGTTAAAAAAATAAACTTTATGGTTGCAATCTGAAAAATCTTATGGTAAGATAGATTTTGCTTGAGCGAGGTTTCTTGTACAAGCTATGCCGGCGTGTCGGAATGGCAGACGAGGCAGACTCAAAATCTGTTGTGGGCAACCACGTATGGGTTCAAGTCCCATTGCCGGCATTTTGCTCTTTCGATTGCAGAAAGAGCTTTTTTCGTATTTTATTGTCAAGATCTGCGCAAATGCAGCGCTGACTCATAGCTTTTGTAGAAAGGATGTGATCATTGCATGGAAGATGATGTGGATGAAACGCATACTATTATAAAGAATTTTCTTATGCAGCTGCATTATGAATAGATAAGGGCATAGTCGGGAACGATCGATCGTTTTCTGGCTGTGCCTTTTTGTGTCTTTACTATTTTTTGCAAGAGAGAAAGAGGTTTTTATGTTAAGTTCCATTATTTTAATTTTTGTTTTTACATTTTTAAACGCCGTTTTTGCAAGCGCGGAAATCGCTGTGATTTCCATGAAGGAAAGCCGTCTGAAATATCTGGCGGAGCAAGGCGGCAAAAAAGCGAAAAAGCTACAATCGCTTGTCAGCGAGCCCTCGCGCTTTCTGGCAACCATACAGGTTGCAATCACGCTTTCCGGATTTTTAAACAGCGCGTTTGCCGCAGATAATTTTTCCGGTCCACTGGTCGATGCCCTTCTGGCGCTTGGCGTACCGGTTCCTGCGAGTACCCTGCACTCTGCCGCCGTACTTGCCGTAACCCTGTTATTAGCCTACATAAGTATTGTACTCGGCGAGCTCGTTCCAAAACGCATCGCCATGAAATATTCGGAGCAACTCGCGCTTGGGCTTGCACCGACGTTATATGGCATCTCCCAGATTTTTTCACCTCTCGTAACGCTGCTGACGTTCTCGTCCAATCTTCTTTTGCGTGTGCTCGGCATTCATCCCACAGAGGACGCCGCAAAGCTCACGAAAGAGGAAATTCAGATGATTCTCACCGAGGGAAACGAGCATGGCATTATCGACACGCAGGAAAATGAATTGATCCAGAATGTCTTTGATTTTCACGACGTGACCGCGGAACAGATCTGTACGCATCGTCTTGATGTTGTACTTTTAAATGCCGATGAGACGCCTGCCAAGTGGCACGATGTGATTCTTTCCAACCGCTATAGCTGCTACCCCGTCTATCAGCAATCTAAGGAAAATATCATTGGTTTGCTTGATGTTAGGGAATATTTCCGTCTGGCAGAACGCGATAAGACTTCAATCTTAGAGAAGGCGGTAAAGCCGGCGTTTTTCGTACCGGAAACGATAAAGGCAGCCAAGCTGTTCCATGAAATGAAACATACGAGAAATTATTTTTCCATTCTGCTAAATGAATACGGAGAAATGTCCGGCATCATAACGATGCACGACCTTGTCGAAGAATTGGTAGGAGAAATCTATGAAGAAGATGAAGCCGGAGAGGAAAAAATAAAACGTATCGGGGAGAGCGTCTGGTCTATCCGCGGGGACACGGACGTCTCTGACATCCGAAAGGAGCTACAGGTTGCGATACCGGAGGATGATTTTGATACCTTTAACGGGCTGATCTATCATATTCTTGGCAAAATCCCAAAGGATGACAGTCAGTTTCACTGTGATGCATACGGCATGAGTATTCATGTACATACCGTCAAAAACCATAAGATTCTTGAAGCGACAGTTACTACCGATACCTGAGGCGACAAAGAATTTTGCTTGATAGGAAACTTCGTTTCCTATATAAATCGAAAAGAGTTCGCACCCCTACGGGTGCGAACTCTTTTTACTATTTCCGGTCAGCCTCTGCAACCTTTGGAATCTTCTTATCCAGATAGAGAATGTGTGTCACAAGCCACCGCAGCAAAAACTCAACGAGACGGCTCACATACTCCTGCGGATTGCCGTCAATCTTATCGGGATTTGCCTGTATTGATTTCAGCTTATTCACAAAGCCCTCATGCGCACGTCTCTCGTCGGCAAGACCCTCATAGGCGATACTCTCCATATATTCTTCCTCGTCTGCAAAATGCTCGCTCGTATAATCGATCAATCGTGCGAAAATCGTCTGCAGCTCGTCATACTGATCGGAGACGGAATATGATTTTACGATCCTGTCAATATCGCCGATGATGTCAAAAAGCACCTGATGCTCCTCGTCGATCAATGTGATCCCTGTGCGATAGCTGTCGGAAAACTCACACGGATTCTCAAGCACCATCCACTCCTCCAGGGGCTTATTCTTTCCGATCATCATATCGCTTCCCAAAATATGATGATACAGCCATCTTGTCGTATATTCCTGAAGCTCTGCGAGCGCCTCCTGCTGCATCTCCTCACTGCTTATGTCGCGGAACATAAAATCCTGGATCTTATTGCGGAAGTTCTCATGCTGCGCACGCTGACTGATCAGCTCCGGATCTCTGATCCTCTCCATGTACGCCTCCTCGTGTGCCAGATGGGCGTCTGCATACTCCGCCAGTTCCTCGATCAGTTTTTTAATCTGATCGTATTTATCTGCAAAATACTCATCCTCTAATAATCCTCTAAGCTCCTCAAGCATATCAAAAAGATGCCGGTGCTCGTTGTCAATTTCTTCAATGCCAATCAGCAAATCATCGGTAAAATGAAACATCAGATCCTCCCTCTCTTACTTTATCCTCTGCAAATCATGAATTATTTATCCTTTCTATTATATCACCCTCCCCAAATTTATCAAGTGAAAATCAAACACTTTTCCTTGACATTAGTTATCATATATGATAACTTTTTAGGCAGAGAAACGCTAACACTGCATTTTATTGAGGAAGCTATGAACGAAGATGAAAAGCGGCTGCTCCCGCGCTATGAAGTCGTCGAGCAGCTAAAGAACGCCCGCAAGGAGCAAGATGTCACACAGGAGACTCTCGCCGCCCGCGTCGGCACAAAAAAATCAAACATCTCCCGCTTTGAGAGTGGGAAATATAATCCGAGTCTTGACT
This sequence comes from Roseburia sp., assembly GCA_019421345.1. Lineage (GTDB taxonomy): Bacteria > Bacillota > Clostridia > Lachnospirales > Lachnospiraceae > Roseburia. The sequence continues at coordinate 190,336 of JAHZFL010000002.1, forward strand.
TTCTGATAAAAATGGCAGACAGTCTCGGCAAACAGATCCACATTAAAATTATTTGACAACAGGAGAATCCGCATATGGCACCAAAGATTTTAGGCAATATGAAAAAGCTTGACAAGGACATAGAATTGTGCCGGACGACCAATGAACGCATCAGCAATCACGCCGCCCAGCTTTTGATTGAAAACCAGATTCCGTTTACCAGAAACTGGATCAAGATTCCGTTCTTTCTGCGCGAGAAATACCGGGGCGCAGAGCAGATGTTTATTATCCGCACCAACCGCAACCGTTACGGACAGGCAAGGCGGACCATCGACCAGCTTGAGGCGCCGTTTAAGAGACGCCTCATCTTAAGCAACTATTAGACAGCTCATGAAAGAGGCGTAAAAACGCTGCCTCCGTCTCCCCAAAGGAACACGGTCTGTATTGCGGACGCGCCGCAAGCTGCGGCTCTTTGGCAAACAGCGCCACTCCCTTGAAATGTAAAAACTCATGATACAGGCAGGCGTCGTCAATCCATTTGACCGTCTGTCGTTCCTCTGCCGTCAATTCCCCATGCAGATATTTCTGATAGATCATTTCCTGCAGCCGCTTCTCGATACGCTGATATTCCTCCAATTCCGCCTTAACCGGTCTTGTAATATCCGACAAATACGCCTCGCTTGCGTCATGGAGCAGACAGGCAAGCTGTTCTCTGATGCTGCGCCCCTCCTCGTTCGCCACAAGGGCGCAGTCCAGACAATGCTGACCTACCGAATAAAACTGCGGATAATGTCCGTTTGCCCGCGTCATAAGAGACAGCGCATGCGCAATGTCCTCAATCCGTATCGCCTCCTCCACAGGCAAAACCGGCGAAAATTGTACTCCCGAATATGTAATGATCGTCTCCCTCATGATTTCTCCTCCGCAGCCTTTCTTAACGTGCGATAAAGCACCTGCGTATCGACCGGTTTTGCAATGTGACCGTTCATCCCCGCATTTAACGCCTCACTGACGTCCTCCGTAAATGCATTTGCCGTCATTGCAAAAATCGGTATTTTCGCCGCATCCTCACGCCCTAGGGCACGAATCTCCTGCGCCGCCTCATACCCATTCATAACAGGCATCTGCACATCCATTAAAATTGCCAGATACGTTCCCGGCGCTTCCTCCATAAACCGTTCTACCGCTTCCTTTCCGTTCCACACATGGTCAACGTTTAAATGCACCAGCCCCAGCAGCTCTGTGGCAATCTCTGCGTTGATCTGCGTATCCTCTGCCAAAAGCACGCGCTGCCCGGCAAAATCATAGGACTCATCCACCTCCTGCTCCGCCGGCGCCGTACGCTCGTCGCCCGCCGGAGTCTCCTTTGGCACAAACGGGATCGAAACCGTAAATCTTGTCCCCTTTCCCTTCTCTGACTGACAGGTAATATTCCCGCCCATTAAGTTTACAAGATTCTGTGTGATCGAAAGTCCCAGTCCGCTGCCGCCGTGCCGCTGCGCGGTATCGGGAAGCTCCTGCTCGAACGGACGGAATAATCTGCCAAGCATCTCCTTTGACATGCCCTCTCCGGTATCTGTCACAGTAAATTTATAATAAATCTTCTCCCCCTGCCCCGGAAGCTCCTGCACCTTTACGATGACTTTCCCTCCCTCAGCAGTAAACTTACATGCATTGGAAATCAGGTTGAACAGCACCTGATTTAAGCGCAGCCTGTCTCCGAGCAGACAGTCATGGATAATTCCCTCCGTGTCCAGCTCAAACCAAATTCCCTTCTGACGGCACTGCGTACCGTAAACATCACTGATAGACTTAAGCATTTCATGCAGTAAAAACGGCTTTTTTGCAATTTTTAATTTATTGCTCTCAATCGCTGACATATCCAGCACATCATTGATAATCCCAAGCAGCACCTGCGACGATGTCTCGATCTTTTCCAGATATTCACGCAACTGCACCGGTTCTTCGCTATGATGCTTCGCCAGCTCTGTCAAACCGACGATCGCATTCATCGGTGTTCTGATCTCATGGCTCATACTTGCAAGAAATCTGCCCTTCGCCTGATTCGCGTCATTTGCCTGTGCCACCGCTTCGCCAAGCTGTATATTTTTTTCCTCTAATCTGCGGTAGCTCTTTCTTCGCGAGATGATAAACGCTCCCATCAGTGCAAAAACCAGCAGCACCAAAAGAAAAATCGTAAAAAAGGAATAACGGAATTTATAAAGCACATCTCTCCATGTCATCTGGTAAGCATTTCCCACCGTATGATTGATTGCAAACTGCGCCTTCTCCTTTTGTGTCATAGTCTCAAGGCAGCGATTAAAAATCCCGATCACAATCTCATGCTCTTTGGAATGTGTCGTAACGATTCCGGTCTCCTCCTCCATAAAAAAAGTAGGGAGCACCGCCATTCCCTCATAACGGGGATTTGCCAGATAAGGCTTTAACACATTGACATTCTGCGCTACAAAATCAGCCTCCCCATCTAATACCATCTGCAGACAATCCTCTGTGTGGCTGCACTCGATGACCTCAAACTGCGGATAGTTCTTTTCGATATAATTGTTAAGCGCCACATAGCTTGCCGGGATCACCAAGCGGTAGCTGCCCTCCTTTGCATTCATATCATATTCGCTGCCGCTTAAGCAGGCAAGCGCTACATCATCCATATAAAGGGCGTCTGATACAACAAAGTAATCACCGTGAAACTCCGGGTTCTTTACCATGACACCCGCAACAAACACATCGGGATTGTGAACGAGATAGTCTGCAACATGCTCCCCCTCCGGAATCATAGTATAGGAAAAGGTAAAGCCGCTGCGCTCTGCGATCAGATTGAGCGTATCGACCGTGATCCCTGCAATCTCTCCATTTTCATCCAAATAGGAGAACGGTTTTCTGGAGGGCAGGAGCGCAATCTGCATCGTGTCTGACTGCTCGATAAAGGCAGACTGCTCCCGTGTCAAGATCACGGACTGCTCCCCCGCTCCCTCCTTATAATATTTCTGGTACAGCTCATCCTCAAAGGAGGAGCCCGACGCCGTAATCTGTCCCAGCGCGTCATCAAGCTGATCGATCAGCTCCTGATTTTCCTTTCCCGTCATAAAATAAAACGGATCCGAACCAAAACGGCAGATCACCTTATACCCGGTTTTTAATGCAAGGCTTCCCATCGCAACGGCATCCACCTCGCCTTGATCCAATGCCCAAAAGCAGTCCGCCGACGTTCTATGCTCTACGAACGTAAAATCAAACCCCTTCTTCTGTGCAAATTCCAAAAACTCGGTATTCTGATAGCTGTCCTCCAGTACAGCGATCCGCATTCCGTCAAATGCTTCAAAATCATTGTAGTAATAACGTTCATCATCCTCTCTGGCATAAAGTACGCTCGACTCCGCTCCGATCGAATACTTGGAAAATAAATATTCCCGCTCTCTCTCCGGTGTCCGCTGCGCATGGCAGAGAAAATCGATCCGCCCCTCCTTCAGCGCCTGCATATGGCTGTCCCATGTGCCAAAGATATATTCATATTCCCAGCCTGTATAAGAGGCAATCTCATTGAGATACTCTACGCCGTAGCCCTCGTATAAGCCATCCTTCGTCATGCCGATAAAACCGTCATAGCCGATATAGCCGATCCGCACCTTGCGCGCCTGGTCTGTGTCCTCCGCAGCCGACAAACTGACGGAGCGAAACAGCATCAAAATAAAAATCCCCCATAAAATAGCTGCCGTTCCCCTTAGGCAAATGCTCCCCCATACTCTGCTGTTTTCTCTCACCCTTCTCCTCCCCCCAGCCTAAAAGCCGCAAAGCTCCTCTATGTACGCTTCGATAAATTTTTGTCCCGCAAGCGCCATCGACTCATCAAACGCCTCCCCGTTGACGATCGAATTGGAAATCATCCGAATCCCGATAAACGGAATACCAAAAGATCTGCAAAGCTGTGCTGCCGCAGCCGACTCCATATCCTCCGCAGCCGTCTGATAGCGTTCCCGCATAACCGCGATCCAGTCAATCTGATTATTCCACTCATCCGCAGAGCCCAGCACACCGCGCGAAACCTTAAGCGGTGTTTTCACACGGCACGCTCTTGCAACCAACTCCTCATCACACAAAAAGTCAAGCACCTTCTTCGTGCATTTTTCTTTTTTATCGTAAATCTCCAGCGCAAGCGGTTCAAATGCGAGCGGCGAGATTCCTTCTCCCTCCGCCAAAAACTTCTGCATCACTGCTCCCATCGGAACAACCCGCTCCCCGATCACAAGGTCTCCCACATGAAGCTTTTTATCATGACCGCCTGCGATTCCCTGGTTGATCACTGCCTTTGGCGCAAAGGAGGTAATCCCCAACACGGTTGCCGCCGATGCGTTGACCTCCCCCTGATAGGTGCGGGAAATGATCACCGGCTCGTTTTGACTTCCGAGAAAGCCTGTATAAAACGTCCAATTCCCCACATTGACACACGATGCATCTGCAAGACGGCTGATCAGATATGCAGTCTCCGTCTCCATCGCCCCCTGAATCAGAATCGAGGGCTGCCTTGTAAAATCATATTTTTTCATCACACATTTCACCATTTCTTTCGTTTTTCTCCCTCCTACTATACGTTTTTGTGCACTCGGCTGTCAAGTTTCTCTTGACGAACGGCGCATTCTGTTTTAAGGTTTTCATAGCAACAGCGTATACAAACGCAAAATATCAGGTTACACAGGAGGTTTTCCAATGGAAAAAATTGCAAGCTTTACCATAGACCATATCCGGCTGCAGCCGGGCATTTATGTTTCACGCAAGGATCCTATCGGCTCAGAGGTGATCACGACTTTTGATCTGCGTATGACCTCTCCGAACGAAGAACCGGTCATGAATACCGCAGAGCTGCATACGATCGAGCATCTTGGCGCTACCTTTCTCCGCAATCATAAGGAATTTTGTGATCGGACCATCTACTTTGGACCGATGGGCTGCCGCACAGGCTTTTATCTGCTTCTTGCAGGAGATCATGATTCCCGCAGCATCGTTCCGCTCATCACGGAAATGTTTGAGTTTATCCGGGATTTTAAAGGAGATGTGCCCGGCGCGTCCGCAAAGGACTGCGGCAATTACCTCGATATGAATCTTGGCATGGCAAATTATCTTGCCGCGCGCTACCTGAAAAATACCCTTTACGTCATTGATGACGCGCACTTAAATTATCCAGTGTAGATGCCCTGCTTTTGCAGGGTGCTATTCTGCATCACCACAGTGTGATCCCACGGACGGCTTTGCTTGATAGGGAACGTGATCGCCTCTCACGCAACAACTTGCGGCACGCTTGGCGAGCCATTCTGATGTCAATAAAACGGAGCCGCTGCAAAGCAGATGATCTCTCTGTCTTTGCAGCAGCTCCGTTTCTTTTGCGTCTCATTGAGCAGCATACACGTTCTTATATATCATCGAGAGATTCTTTTAATTTATCCATGAATCCCTTTCTTTTCTTTGGCTTCTCCGTACCGGTCGACGCCCGCTCACTGCCTCCCTTATGCAGGGAATTTCCCGTCAGCTCATCAAACTTACGCAGCAGCTCCTTTGCCTCTGCGTTCAGATTTGTCGGTGTCTTAATGATCAGCGTTACCATATGATCGCCGCGCACCGTTCCCTTGCTCTGTAACGTCGGTACGCCCTTTCCTTTCAGACGGATGGTCGTATGCGTCTTTGTGCCGGGCTTCACCTCATAGAGAACGTCTCCGTCCACAGTCGCAATACGGATCTCACCGCCAAGCGCCGCCTGCGCATAGGAAATCTCTGCGGTGGAATAAATATCACGATCCTGCCGCTGCAGATACGCATGCCTGGATACCGACACCTCTACCAGAAGGTCCCCTCTCGGTCCGCCGTTCACTCCCGGCTCGCCCTTATCCCGGATACGGATGCTCTGCCCATTGTCAATTCCTGCCGGAATCGAGACCTGAATTTTCTTTCTGCTCGCAATATAACCTGTTCCACGGCAATCGGAGCATTTTTCACGAACGATCTTGCCCGAACCGCGGCATTCCGGACAGGTCTGTACATTCTGTACCGGTCCGAAAAACGACTGCTGCGTATAGACAACCTTTCCCTTGCCGCCGCACTTGCCGCACGTCTCCGGCGTCGTTCCCGGCTTTGCTCCCGTTCCGTGGCATGTCTTACATTCATCCTTTAATACGACTTCAATTTCCTTCTCGCAGCCAAAAACAGCCTCCTCAAAGGTAATTCTTACACTTGTTCTGACATTTGCGCCCTTCATCGGACCGTCATTTCTGCGTCTGCTTCCTCCGCCGAAGAAATCACCGAATATATCGCCGAATATGTCGCCCATGTCCATACCGGAAAAGTCAAAGCCTCCGCCGCCTCCGCCCGTGCCGTCAAATGCAGCGTGACCGAACTGATCGTACTGTTTGCGCTTATCCGGATCGCTTAAAACCGCATAGGCCTCCTGTGCTTCCTTAAACTTTTCTTCGCATTCCTTATCATCGGGATGCATATCGGGATGATATTTCTTGGCAAGGACGCGGAACGCTTTTTTGATGTCCGCATCAGACGCACCTTTACTGACGCCTAAGACCTCATAATAATCTCTCTTGTCTGCCATAACGATTCCTCATTTCCAAACTCTCATGTATCACATCTTTTTTGCATATTCTGCACAGCCCTCTCGTCCTTTATGAGAGAGACCTCAGTCTGCTTCTTTGCAGTTTTCGGCGTGCGCACGGGGCTTTCAGATAAAGCAACCCGAAAACCCCGTACCGCCAAAACATTTATACCTCTTTAAAATCTGCATCCACAACGTCATCCGCAGCATTTCCTGTCTGTGCTCCCATATCAGGACCAGCTCCTGCCTGTGCGCCCTGTGTCTGCTCATACATCTTCGCAAACACCTTCTGTGCACTCTGTGTCAGCTTCTCCTGCAAGGATTTCAGCTCTGCCACATCTGCCTCTGTCATCTCCTCAGCATTCTGATGTGCCTCAAGGAAGGACTTCACAGCGTTTAGATCACTCTCAACCTCCGACTTGTCAGCCGCGTCGATATTCGCACCTACCTGATCAAGCGCCTGCTGTGTCTGGAATACGAATCCGTCTGCGTCATTTCTCGCATCGATCGCCTCTTTCCGTTTCTTATCCTGTGCCTCGTACTCTGCCGCCTCTCTGACAGCCTTGTTGATCTCATCCTCTGACATATTCGAGCCGGCTGTGATCGTGATGTGCTGCTCCTTGCCTGTTCCAAGATCCTTTGCAGAAACATTTACAATACCGTTTGCATCAATATCAAACGTAACCTCGATCTGCGGAACACCGCGGCGTGCTGGCGGAATACCGTCCAGACGGAACTGTCCGAGTGACTTATTATCTCTTGCGAACTGTCTCTCACCCTGTACAACGTTGATGTCAACGGAGGTCTGGTTATCAGCAGCCGTTGAGAAAATCTGGCTTTTCTTTGTCGGAATTGTCGTATTTCTCTCGATCAGTCTTGTAGCAACGCCTCCCATTGTCTCGATGGAAAGTGAAAGCGGTGTAACATCCAAAAGAAGAATCTCACCTGCACCGGCGTCTCCTGCAAGCTTACCGCCCTGAATGGAAGCGCCGATCGCTACACACTCGTCAGGATTTAAAGATTTACTCGGCTCCTTGCCTGTCAACTGTCTTACCTTATCCTGTACTGCCGGAATACGCGTAGAGCCACCGACTAAGAGCACCTGACCGATGTCTGCGTTTGTCAATCCTGCATCGCGCATTGCGTTCTGTACCGGAATCGCTGTCCGCTCTACCAGATCATGTGTCAGCTCATCAAATTTTGCTCTGGTAAGATTCATGTCAAAATGCTTCGGTCCCTCTGCCGTTGCTGTAATGAACGGAAGGTTAATATTTGTCGTAGTTGCGGAGGAAAGCTCCTTCTTCGCCTTCTCTGCTGCCTCCTTTAATCTCTGAAGCGCCATCTTATCATTTGATAAGTCAACGCCCTCTGCCTTTTTAAACTCATCGATCATCCACTGTGTGATCTTGTTATCAAAGTCATCACCGCCAAGGCGTGTGTCACCATTTGTCGCAAGCACTGCGATAACGCCGTCTGCGATCTCAATGATAGAAACATCAAAGGTACCGCCGCCTAAGTCGTATACCATGATCTTCTGCTCCTTCTCATTATCAAGACCATACGCTAACGCTGCGGCTGTCGGCTCATTGATGATACGCTTTACATCAAGACCTGCGATCTTGCCCGCGTCCTTGGTTGCCTGACGCTGTGCGTCGTTGAAGTATGCCGGAACGGTAATAACCGCCTCGGTTACCTTCTCTCCCAGATACCCTTCCGCATCCGCCTTAAGCTTCTGGAGCACCATTGCAGAAATCTGCTGCGGAGAATACTGCTTGTCGTCGATTGCTACCTTATAATCGGTTCCCATATGTCTCTTGATCGAAGAAATCGTTTTCTCTGCATTGGTAACCGCCTGACGCTTTGCCGGCTCTCCGACCAATCTCTCACCGTTCTTTGTAAATGCCACAATGGATGGGGTCGTTCTTGCGCCTTCCTGATTCGCGATAACGGTTGGCTTTCCGCCCTCCATAACCGCTACGCAGCTATTTGTTGTTCCTAAATCGATGCCTATGATTTTTCCCATGATATTTTCCTCCTAAAATAATAAAAAGAATCTTATGAATAAGAAATAGCTTCACCAGCGAAACTATCCGCTAAGATGAAAGTAATTACCTTGCTTTATGCAAAAGGCTACGGCACAACCGCCACCATACTATGACGCACAACCGCGTCCTTGTAGGTATAGCCCTTAAGCATCTCCTGTGCTACCACGCCGGATTCATACTCATCGCTTTCCACCTGCATGACTGCATTGTGAAAATCAGGGTTAAATTCGACTCCGACAGCTTCAATCGGCTTAACACCAATCGCCTCCAATTCCGTGAGCATCTGCTTATAAACCTTATCCATGCCGACAACAAACGGATCTTCTTTATCCTCCTCATCAACCATCGTAAAGCCTCGCTCAAAATTATCAATGACCGGCAAAATCTTCTCAATGATACACTTTGCTCCCATATCGTACATCTGTGTCTTTTCCTTTTCGGTACGCTTACGGAAGTTTTCAAACTCTGCCATCTGACGCTTCAGCTTATCGCTCAGCTCCTCGATCTGCTCGTCTTTTTTATCCTTCTTCTTTTTAAAGAAGCCCTTTTTCGCATCGCCCTGTGTGTCTTTGGATTTATCCGTCTCCTCGGTTTCCTCCGCCTTCGCGTCCTCTGCACCCTCACTGCAAACGGCTTCCTCCGCAGTCTCCTCCGCCGGCTGTTCCTCCAAAGCTTCCTCGCCCTCTGCCGCTACTTCCTGCTCTAATGCTTCTTCTAAAATTTCTTCCTGCTTCTCTGACATGATCTTCCTCCATACGAACCTTCCTTATGTCTGTCCGTTCTTTCTGTCTAAAATTCCATCCAGTGAATTTTTCAGAATCTTTAAATTATCCATCACCTTCTCGTAATCCATCCGCTTAGGACCTACAATTCCGATCGTTCCGCGCACTCCCTCACCTAACTCATAGGTTGCTGTCACAACACTGCAGTCCCGCATTGTCTGAATCGGACTCTCATTTCCTATATAAACCTGAATCCCCGTATTTTCCTGCTCCAACAGGTTTTCAGTTACAAGGCTTGCCAACTGCTGCTTCTCCTCAAAGGTAGAGATCAGCTCGCTTGCTTTTGCAGAATCGCTCAATTCGGGATACTTAAAAAAATTGGTCGTTCCGCTTGTATAAACACGAATATCCTCGTCCTCTCCCATCGTCTCCGCCACCGTATCGAGCACATTGCTGATGATGTCGCTGTGGATGCCCGCCTGTTCCTTAAGCTTTGAGATCGTAGCCAGATTGATCTCCTGCAGTGCGAGCCCATTCAAGTTGGAATTAAGCAAAAAATTAAGCTTTAGCATCGTCTCATTATCAATCGGCTCCGATACCGGAATGATCTTATTCCGCACCAGATTCGCCTCTGTGACGATAACCGCCAGAACCTGCGTGCTGTCGACGTTGGAAATCTGAATGAATTTTACCTTATTGCCGTGATAACTCGGCGCGGTGACCATCGTGGCGTAATTCGTGTTATTTGCCAGAATCCTCGCCACCTGCTGCAGCACCTGTTCAACCTTCTCCGTATGCTCAATGACAAAGCTTTTCATCTCATTGACCTCACGGTTCTTCTCCTCCATCAGGTGATCCACATAAAAGCGATACCCCTTGTCAGACGGAATCCTGCCCGCCGAGGTGTGCGGCTGAACGATGTAACCCAATTCTTCCAGATCCGCCATCTCGTTGCGGATCGTCGCTGAGCTTAAATTCAAATCCGTATACTTTGAAATCGTCCGCGATCCTACCGGTTCTCCAGTCTCCAGATAATTTCGGATGATCGCATCCAGTATTTTGGTTTTTCTCTCGTCTAATTCCAATTCCTCCATCGCAGTCTCCTCTAATCAGAGTATATGCAGTTTCCTTTCTGATTATTAGCACTCATTCATGTGGAGTGCTAATATCTTATGTACCTAAGATAGCACCATCTGTTTTCTTTGTCAACAGAGAATGCAACAAAAATTTGCATTTTATTTTTTCTTAATAATTAACCGGCAGCCAGCCCCATGAAGCTCCTGCTTCGGTAAAACAACGCGCTTGCATCACAACGAGCGACACGCTTCGCATGCCACTCTTATATTAATCGAAAAGAGCGGGAATACAGCATGACTGCTGTTTCCCACTCTTTTTTTCTGTTTATTCCTCGTATTGTCAGATGATAGCTTGTAATTTAAGCCCCAACTCTGTTTTTATCCCGCATTCCTTCTATACTTATTCATACCGCAATGCATCGATAACCTCCATCTTGGCAGCCTTGTTTGCCGGATAATATCCGAAGAACACGCCCGTAAGCATAGAGAAGAACAATGAGAGCATGATCGCCACTCCCGACGGATGCACTTCCATAATAATGTAGCTTGAATACTCAGAGTACATATTCTGGATGACAAAGCCGGCAACCTGCCCCAGCAATGCACCAATGCCGACGCCGATCAGAATACCGATCACACCGCCGATCAGACAGAGCATGATCGCCTCGATAACAAACTGCTGACGGATAATCCCTCGCTTTGCTCCAAGTGCCATGCGCACACCGATTTCCTTCGTCCGCTCTGTGATCGACACCAGCATGATATTCATAACGCCGACACCTCCCACCACAAGCGAGATTGCCGCAATACCCGATACTGCCATCGTGATCACATTGAGCACGGTGCTGATCATTCCCATGTTAGACTGCATGTTATATGCAGACACATGATAGTCCTCGTTGCTTGCATAGACCTCCTCAAAGTAAGCCGTAATATCGGCTGTCGCTTTCTCGACATCTGCAAGCGGCTTAAGCAGTACGTTAAAGTACTCATATCCTGTCCGATCCGCTCCCTGCAGCTTAAAGCAGGTCTGGATCGGAATCATCATCTCGGTAACGCGGTCTCTTTCAGGAATCGAGGTATCGATCTTTCCAAAGAGCGCCTGATTGTATTTATAGACTCCAACGATTACCAGATCAAAAATGCCGCCTTCCGAGGTCGTGACGGAAATCTTCTCTCCAATCGGATTCTCCCCGTGGAAATAGCGTTCCGCCATCGTGTCCGCGATGAGGCAGACTTTTTTTTGCGTTGCATTGTCCTGGCTCGTCATATTTCGTCCCGCATGCATCTCAAGCTTCATATATTCAATCATTTCCGGCGTAACGCCCTGAATACTGACATTGGCATAATTTTCTGCATCGGCAGGATCCTTGATCTGTCCCGTACCAAGATACGTCTGTGCGGCAAAGCCCTTGATCTCATCAGGATATGCCTCGACCAATCCGTCCAGCATCTCCTGCGAGACATAATCCTCGTCCTCCATCTCAGGCATTACCCATGTCGCCCACTCATCCTCCGTTTCGGGATAACGCGCCTCCACATAGGTCGATACCGTATTTCCGCCCATCGAATTTAAAGTCGCCGTCAGCGTGCTCTGGATAGAGCCTCCGATCGTTGTGATAATGATCACGGAGCTGATACCGATAATGATGCCGAGCATTGTTAAGAGGGAACGCATCTTATTTGAAAAAATACTTGTAATTGCCTCCTTGATATTCTCAAAAAACATCAGCGCTCACCTCCCTTGTCTGCCACAATTTCTCCGTCTAAGAGCGTTACGATCCGCTGCGTCTCCGCCGCAAGCTCCTGTGAGTGAGTGATCAGTACGATGGTTTTTCCCTGCTCCTCATGAAGCTTGTGGAATAAATCCATCACCATATGTCCGGTCTTGGAGTCAAGCGCTCCGGTCGGCTCATCGGCAAGAATGATCGCCGGATCGTTGATCATCGCTCGTGCAATCGCCACACGCTGCTTTTGTCCGCCGGAGAGCTCATTCGGGCGGTGCATTGCACGTTCGTCCATACCGACCATCGCAAGCATCTCCATTGCACGTTCCTTTTGTGCCTTGATCCGCGTCTCTCCATACATCAGCGGCACCATCACGTTCTTTAATGCATTTGCGCGCGGAAGCAGATTAAAGTTCTGAAATACAAAGCCGATCCTCTGGTTACGGAAGGCGCTGCGCACCTCGTCCGTCATACTGTTGACATCCTGCCCCTCTAAATAATAGTTTCCCGATGTCTGTCTGTCCAGCACTCCAATGATATTCATTAATGTACTTTTTCCCGAACCGGACTCACCGACGATGGAAACAAACTCTCCCTGATGCACCACAAGGTCAATGCCGTGAAGAATCTCCAATTCATTCGGCTTTCCCTGATAATATGTCTTAATTATTTTTTCCATTCGGATTACTGGTTCACTCACTATTCCGCACCCCCAACACTCGTCGCCGCTGGAGCTGCCGACGTTCCCGCTCCTGCACCGCCGTCTAAGCCCATATCCTGATTCTGATACATCTGCTCCGGTGCAAAGCTCTGTCCCTCTGTTACCGAGAAGGTATTGTCATAAATGAGCATATCCCCTTCCTTTAACTCTCCGCCGGTCACTTCTGTGTAGTAATCTACCTCCTCGCCTACCTCGATCTTCTTTTTCACTGCCACTGCCGAACCGTCGTCATTTGTCTCTGCGACAAGCACAAAGGCGCCGCCGTTTTCATCATACTGGATCAGATCGTAAGGAACTGCAAGCACGTTGGCTTTTTCCTTGAGCATGACCTTCGCCTTTGCCGCCATACCGACCAAAAGGTTGTTGTTATCAATCGTGATCTCTACCGAATATCCTGACGCACCGGAAGCAGCTCCTGCGACATTGTCCCCGCTGCCTGCCTGCGAATGGCCCTTTGCACGAACCACTCTTGACACGGTTCCTGTGATCTCCTCCTCGCCTGTCGCGTCTGCCGTCACAACCGCCTTCATTCCCTCCTGGATCTTTAGGATGTCAGCCTCTGCAACGTTTGCAACAAGCTTTAAGCTGTTGGTATCCTCGATCGTTAAGATTGTCGTCTTTTCCGCGTTGATGTCACCGACACGCACATTGACGGAGGTCACAACGCCGTCACACGGAGCCTTGATCTCACAATCTGCCAACTGCTCTTTTAAATTCGTGAGAGTCTCCTGTGATTTTGCATCGGATTCCTTATATTTCTCAAGCTCCGCCTGTGTTTTCGCCGTCTCCACCGCACGGTTTGTCGTCTCTACCGCAGTATTATAAGCCGTCTTTGCCGTATCAAGCGCGCTCTTTGCCGTATGATATTCCGCATACTCCATCTTTCCGGCACTATACTGCATCTGCGCCCAGTTAAACGCTCCCTGCGCGTCGTCTACTGCCTTCTGCGCTGCCGCAAGCTGCGTCTCCTGATCCTTTAACGCCTGCTCGACTGCTGTCTGCGTCTGCTGGCTGTTAATATTATTGACTGCCTGCGCATTGGAAATGTTCTTCTCAAGCTCCGTGAGCTTCTCCTTAATGGAAACGGAATCCAGCGTACACAAAACATCTCCCGCCTTTACCATATCGCCGACCTGCACATTTAACGCCGTGATCTCCGACAGCGCCTTTGAGGTGACGTTCGTGCTGCTTGCACCCGCGATCGAACCCTTTAATGAAATCGTATCGGAAAGATCGCGAAGCTGTACCGGTCCTACCTGAATGGTATTTGCAACTGTCTCAATCGTCTTTGTCATATTATGTACCGCCGTGCCTATGAACACCGCGAGAAGCGCTGCGATTACCAGCACAATGATCAAAACCTTCTTCTTTTTTTTCTTGGACTGCACTGCCATGGCAGTCCCGTTCTGTTGGATTGCTTTTTTGTCTTTCATTCCTGTCTCTCCCTTTTGTTTTTACAATTTATGGTGATTATACCATGACCCTTTTGGGAAAAAAACGTACTTAAACGAATCTTAAGAAATCTTTAGAATTCCCGCCGTTTTCCTTACGTTTTCCCTATTGTGTTATTGAAATAATACAATAGTTCCCCGATATTGTCAACAAAAGATTGAAACGACTTTTTCACCTTATTTTCGGAATCTGTCGCGAAAAGCTCCGATCATCCGCTGCGTTAAGCTAAGCCCCTCCTCATCGCGGGGAAGCTCGCTGTAATGCACCCATGCGGCATCTGCCAGCTCCTCCTCATCCAGCCGGAGCGCCGATGCTTCTTTTACCTCGCAGAAATAGCCAAGCAGCAGATTTAAATCGAACCCCCATGGCTGACTTCCGTAATAGCACGGCTCCGAAACCAAAAGCCCCGTCTCCTCAAAAACCTCGCGCCGTACTGTCTCCTCTGCCGTCTCCCCGATTTCCGTAAAGCCCGCAACGAGCGCATAGCGCGTGTATTCCCTGTCCGCATATTTCGTCAGCAGGATCGATTCGCCGTTTGTCACACCAACGATCACCGCCGGAGCGATCTTTGGAAACACCTGATTGCCGCAGCAGGGACAGGAAAGCATCCGAAGCGTTTCGCTGTGCAAAAGCCGCTGCCCGCACCTGCCGCAAAAGCGGTTGTCACGATACCAGACATAAAGATGCCATGCCGTTGCCGCGGCAAATACAAGCTCCTTTGGCTTTTTCCGGCGCATCGCAAACATCCGCACATACGAAAAACCGTTTTCCTGCGCTTTCTCTACAAAAGCTTCCGGCAAGTCGGCAAGAAAATACGCACACTCCCCAAGTGAAAAAAGGTATACGGCAGCAGGTACCGGCTCCCCGCTCACGCCACACCAGTCTGTAAGCTCCCCGTAGCAAAGATAGTCGCTCCTCTCGCCCTCTCTTACAAAAATACGGTCCTCCTGAAACGAAAGTACCCGGTCATTTGACGCGGGTACCTTCTTCTCATACTGATTTTTCATAACAAGCGGAAAAATATCCTGAATCATTCGTTCTTCTTCCTCCTCTATTCTGCCTGTATCGCAAGCTTATCCAGGATTCCGGTCAGATGCGCAATCGCAACGCCGTAATTTGTCATAGGTACGCGCTGCTCTCTGGCACGGTCGATACGAGCCATCACATATTTTCGGTTGAACATGCACGCACCGCACTGGATGATCAGGTCATAGCCTGACAAATCCTTCGGAAAATCTGTCCCGCTCACAATGTCGACTGACAATGTCTCACCATAGCGCGCACGCAGCATACGCGGCAGCTTGACTCTGCCGATGTCCTCGGCAAGCGGCGCATGCGTACAGCATTCCGCTATCAATACCCGTGCATCGCTGCGAAGGGAATCCAACTGCTTTGCTCCCTCCACATAATAGGGCAGATCGCCCTTATAAGCTGCAAACAGCACGGAAAATGAGGTCAGCATTGTCTCCTTCGGCTTCTTGTCATAAACCTCCGCAAACACCTGTGAATCCGTGATGATCAGCTTCGGCGACTCATGCAATGCGGCAAGCGCCGCCATAAGCCCTTCCGTGGTGACGCTGATTGCAATGCATTTCTTGTCCAAAAGCTCCCGCAGCGTCTGCACCTGCGGCAAAATGAGCCTTCCTTTGGGCGCTTGTATATCCTGCGGCATCACAAGAAGCACCACATCCTGTTCACCCGCAAGCGATCCTGTGATCTGCCTGCTCCCGTAATCCTCCGGAATTTTTCTTGCGAGCGCCTCCCGCACCGCCGCCATGCCGTCATTCGTCTTGGCGCTGACAAGCAGCGCCTCCTCTTTTGTTTCTTTTTTTATCTGCGCAAGCAGCGGCGCAGCATCTTTGGTGCAGTCCGACTTATTTACCACAAACAGCACCGGCGTCTTTTTCTCCGCAAAAAAACGATACCACTTGCGCTCATCCCTTAAGTCAAATGCTCCGTCCGCTTGTGGCTTAAGATCTCCCGCTACGACGATGACCGCCAGCTCCGTCTTTCCCGCCGCAAGGCGCGTCTTTTCCAGACGCTGTCTGCCAAGCGGCGTATGGTCTCCAAAGCCTGCCGTGTCCATAAAGGTGCACGCCCCCAGTGGCGAAAGCTCCATTGCCTTTGCAACTGGGTCGGTCGTCGTCCCTGCCACATCTGCGACGATCGAGATCTCCTGTCCCGTGAGGGCATTGAGAAACGAGGACTTTCCGCTGTTTGTTCTTCCGAAAATACCGATATGCAGACGCTCTGCGCCCGGTGTTTCCTGTAATCCTGCTGCCATAATCCCACACCTCACTCGCCTTAAAAACGGAAATCCCGTCTGCCCTCTGCAATATCATGCACATATGCGCAGGCAGTCTTTTTTACCTTCGGATTTGTAATCTTCTCAAGCTCCTTCTCGATCAGCGCAAGCCCAAGCTCCTTTGTCTCCTCGCTCGCATAATCCTCCAGATATTCCTTTAGCGTCATCAGGGCATTTGGATGACAGCAATTTAAAATCTGCATGTTTTTGCATAGCTCCATAAACCGGTCTCCGGTTCTTCCCTCTCGGTAGCACGCAGTGCAAAAGCTTGGGATATGTCCCAAGCGCATCAGCCAGTTGACGACCTCATCTAAGGTTCTCTGATCGCTCACCTCAAACTGCTCGCTCGTTGTCTCATCCTCCTGCTCCGGCGCGGCATAGCCGCCCACGCTCGTTTTTGACGCGCCGCTTAGCTGTGATACGCCAAGCGGAAGCACCTTCTCTCTGACCTCCTGACTTTCTCTTGTCGAGATGATCATCCCCGTATACGGTACGGAAATACGGATAAGCGCACAAAGCTTCGCAAAAATATCATCGCTTATTCCATTATCAAACGCGTTCGGGTCAATATCGTCTGCCCGCTTTAAGCGCGGCACACTGATCGTATGCGGACCTACGCCGTGCACTGCCTCCAGATGCTCCGCATGCATCAAAAGCCCCGCAAATTCATAGCGGTAAAGCTCAAGACCGAATAAAACGCCAAGTCCCACATCGTCAATTCCACCCTCCATCGCACGATCCATCGCCTCCGTGTGATACGCATAATCATGCTTTGGTCCGGTCGGATGCAGCTTCTCATAGCTTTCCTTATGATAGGTTTCCTGAAATAAAATATAGGTTCCGATCCCGGCTTCCTTTAGTCTGCGGTAATTCTCCACCGTTGTCGCCGCAATATTGACATTGACACGGCGGATCGCTCCGTTTTTGTGCTTGATACTGTAGATCGTATCGATGCACTCTAAGATATACTCGATCGGATTGTTGACGGGATCCTCCCCTGCCTCGATCGCCAGACGCTTGTGTCCCATATCCTGAAGCGCCGTCACCTCTGCGATGATCTCCTCCTGCGTCAGCTTCTTTCTGGCAATATGCTTGTTCTTTAAATGGTACGGACAGTAGACACAGCCGTTCACACAATAGTTGGACAGATAAAGCGGGGCAAACATCACAATACGGTTGCCGTAATAGTCCTGCTTGATCTGCTGTGCAAGCGCGTACATCCGCTCAATTTTATCCGGCATCTCACATGCCAGAAGCACGGATGCCTCCCTGTGGTCTAAGCCCTTCCGCTCCGCCGCCTTTTGAAGAATCGCATCGATCAGCTCTGCATTCTCCTTGTTCGCGTCTGCATATGCCAGTGTTTCCCTGATTTCCGCATCGGAAATAAACTCCTCTGCCTTTAATGATGTTACGTCGTACATTACGCGTCTCCCTTCTTTCCGGTCAGCTCTGCTTTCCGGTTAGTATTTATCATTCATTATCCGGCGTAATCGCCACGGTCTGTTACGACCTGATAACCAATGCTCTCCATGCGCCTCTGCATACAAAAACGACATTCCGCCGCCTCGTCGCCCGTACATATTTTATTGTCATAAAGCTTATATTTCTCCCGCACTGACGTCGGCGAAAGATTCGGCATCACGACATTTGCGCCCGCCAGAATCCCCTGTTCACGCCCCTTTGGATGAATCGTTCCAAGCGCCGTTGTCGCCGGGAGCAGCACATGCGGCTGCATCAGCCGGATGATGGACAGCAGCCTTAGCGTCTGCTTTAGCGTCCCCGCCCGCCTGTCTCCAAATGGCGTGTCCTTCTGCGGGATAAACGGTCCGATCCCGACCATGTGCGGCTGTAATTCACGGATAAACTCCAAATCCTTCCAGATCGTCTCCACCGTCTGCTCCGGCGAACCGACCATAAACCCGCAGCCCGTCTGAAAGCCGATTTCCTTTAAATCGCGCAGACAGCGTCTGCGGTTTTCAAATAGCATCTCCTCCGGATGCAGACCTTTGTAATGCGTTTCATCCGCCGTCTCATGACGCAGCAGATAACGGTCCGCCCCGGCGTCAAAATATGCCTGATAGCTCGCGCGCGTCTTCTCCCCGATGGACAGTGTGAGCGCACAATCAGGATACGCCTGCTTGATCTGCGCCACAAGCGCGCATATCCGCGCATCCGTAAAATATCCGTCCTCGCCTCCCTGTAAGACAAAGGTGCGAAAACCAAGCTCATAACCGACCGCACAGCAGTCTAAAATCTGTTCCTCACTTAAACGGTAGCGCTCCGCGTTTCGGTTGCTTCTTCGGATACCGCAGTAGAGACAGTCATTTTTACAATAATTGGTAAATTCAATAAGACCGCGGATATAGACCTTATTTCCGTATATCTTCTGCGCCGTTTCCCGCGCTCTTGCATAAAGCGTCTCGACTGCCGCTTCATCCTCTGTCTCAAGCAGACAGCGCAGATTGTCCAGACTGATGCTTCGCTCTTTTTCCAGTTCATCTATGATTTCTAACTCTCTTTGCATTCCGTTCCTCATTTCATAGCAGCGTTCCTCTTAGGCTCACACATTGGAATAAATTGTTTTCGCTGTGATTCCATGCAGTCTTCCGATCTTTCCAGAAAGCGCATTGATCACATCCTGCGGTGCATCCATCGCAACACTTATAATGTTTACGCCCTTTTCCTGATAGGGCACACCCATCCTCCCGATAATATGATCGCCATATTCATGCAGAAGACGGTTTAATTGTTCCACAGCGTCTTTCTGTTCTACAATAATTCCAAGCAATGCAATTCTTGTTTTCATACAGGCTTCCTTTCTGCGGCTTATTTTATCACGGGAGTCTCTGTGCGGCAACTGATTTCTTTTTTGATTTTTTAACCTTTTCTCTCTGAAATCCTCTGCAATCCCGTTTTCGTCAGCTCATAAACAGTATCGCACACCTCGTCAATATATTTTCTGTCATGCGAAACACTGATGATCGTACCTCCGTATTCCCTTAGCATCCCACGGATGACGGGGTTTGACAGCGGAGAAAAATTCCGCGTCGGCTCATCTAAAATCAGAACGTTACAGCCCGCCATGCTCATTTTCAAAAACAAAAGCTTTGCCTTCTGTCCGCCGGAGAGCGCAGACGCCGGATGCGCCATCTCATCCGCCGTATACTTCATACTGCCAAGATAGGTGCGCACGCGGCTGACCTCGTCCCAACTTCCCTCTGCGCACAAAAACTCCACCGGGGTCTGTTCCAGATCCAAAAGCTCCTCATAATTCTGCGGCATATAATATGCCTTAACATCATCACGCGCCAGAAGCTCCCCGGCAATCTCCTTAAGCAGCGTCGTCTTTCCTGCGCCGTTTTTGCCGACGATGCAGACGTGCTCCGGTCCGGTTATCGAAAGCCGCAGCTCCCTCGCCAGAAGTTTGCCCTCCCCAAATCTCTCCGTCTCTGTCCTAAGCTCACTCCTTGAAAAATCCAGCACACGCTTCGACTGAGGCATGGAAATCCTATCGCCAAATTTAATAAAAATCGCCTCCTCCGTCTCCGGCAGCTCCGTGAGCCTGCTGTGCTCCTTTTCAAAACGCCGCTCCAGCGACTTGACCGCATGCATTTTCTTCTTAAGCAGCCTGCCGCCGTGCGGATCGTTTCTTGAAATGGCATTCTGTTGGTGCTCGACCTTCTGCTGGATCTTTCGGAAACGCTCCTGCTGCTTCTCATACTCGCTGCGCTCCTTGCGCGCAACCTGCTCCTGATGCAAAAAGGCGTCTGCCCGCGCGCTCACATAGGTACGGTAATCCACCGCTGCGACCGTCCAACGGCTCGTTGTCTTGCGTCTTAACTGCTCCATGTGGATGATCTTGTTTGCCGTCCGTTCAAGAAGCGTCTCGTCATGTGAAATAAAAAGCACCGGAACAGACACCTTACAGATAAAACGCTCCAACCACTCGATCGTCTCAATGTCGATGTCGTTGGACGGCTCGTCTAAAAACAGAACATCCGGCTGTTCCATCAGAAGCCTTGCAAGCTGCAGCTTGACCTTCTCCCCACCGGAAAGCTGCCCCATCCTCTGATCCGCATAAAAAATATCAGAGGAAAGCCCAAGCTGCCCCGCGATCGCCGCAAGCTCCTTCGGCGACTGCTCATAAAACACATCGCTCTGTGCGCAAAATTCATAGACACTCTGCGCCTTCTGCTCCTCTGTCAGCTCCTGCGCCAGATAGCCGATGCGCGCACGATTTTTGATGATCTCTCCGCTGTACTCTGCATAATCCTCCACCAGCCGCTCATCATACAAAAGCTTTAACAGCGTGGACTTGCCGTTTCCCTCCTCCCCGATCAGCGCCGCCTTATCGCCGTCATTTAACACCATCGAAAAGCTTTCCAATATCACCCGCATATCCTTGCGGTGTGTGATCGTCAGATTTTTTACCTGTATCATAAACTCCCTCCATTCTAACAGTGTATGTGTTTTGCCACGCCTGACATCATTGCAGCGCAATATCTTCCCGCACCAAATACTTTTTCACGCGCAAAAATTTTTTTGAAGAACAAAGTTTCCTCAATTTAAATAAAAAAAGGATGCAAGTTTCCTCACATCCTTTCGCCTTTTCCGGTACACTCCCGAACTGCACATAGGTTTTTCTGTAAACAAAGCGGCGGGTCGCAACTGCAACACAGTTCCATTCCGCCGCAGTGCGATCCCACGGAGAGGTTTTACGTTCTAGGGAATGAAGTTTCCCAGAACATGAAAAGATATTCGTTTTCTGCAAAAACACATACCAAAAGAAACATCCCAAGGGATGCCGCTTTACTTCCTGCCGCTCTTTCTTCTGATATGACTATTTACTTCGTTTTATTTGCAGAAAAACTGATACATCTTTTCTCCTTTCCAAGCTGTCGTCTGACACCCTTCTCTCCTGCTATGCAGCAATTTGCGCCTATTTTTAGTTTACACAGTATCTGCCAAAAATACAAGCCCTATTCTTCCACAGCAAGGGAATTTCATTGCAGCGGTATTCTTGTATTTTTCTCTTTTCAATTCTGACTCCGCATTTGCAGTAACATCGTATCAAAATAATTCCGAATAAGCAGCGAGCATATTTCAAACGTTGTATCATGTATACGCCTCTGTCTCCTGTAAACATATCCGTTCTGCCACTGCATCCCTATCAGGTGGGGTATCCTACCTTTTTCGTTTGTTATACGAATAATCTTTTGGGGTATAAGTATATAGTGATCATTTCTGCTTCCGGCAGCCTCCGATTTGCCATCCATCCTAACCTCTGCGGTTCTTATGCTTCCTTCTCTGCTGCCCTATAGAAGAAAAACGCCTGCGCAATTAAGCCCAGGCTAAAACTTTTGTTTTTATGAATTGCAATTCGGGAGCAAGTCCTATGCTACTCCATAGGCAGAGAACTTCTTTGTATTTCTATTGCCCGCAAAGCCGGAACGGACAGCTTCTCTCGGTCTCCGCAAAAGCTTTCAAGCTTTTCTTCTCGAACCCCTTTTATTTCTCATGGTATGACGACTCATATGCTGCAAGCCACGCCTACATCAGCAGAAATTGCGCCAGCACATAGTTGCTCACCTCCTGCCCGCGCTTCGTCAGATAAATCTGTCCAGCGTGCTTTTCCAGAAGCCCTTCCCTCTGAAGGGACTGCATCACCTCCTGATAAACTGCTTCGATCTCTACGCCAAAATTCTGTGCAAAGCGCTCTCTCGACACGCCGCCTGTCATGCGCAGTCCCAAAAACATAAACTCCTCCATTTGTGCCCTGCGCGATAAACGTTCCGCCGTCTCATGCAGATTCGTCGCGGGAATGTCTTGCTCGCTTCCCCCTCTCAGCGGTCTGTCCGCACTGTCTCTATCGCCGTCTGCCGCAGCTTTCCGCAGCTCCTCCTTAATGTGCGCGGTCCTCTCCAAATATTTGTACAGATCAGAAACATTTGTGTAGCGGATATTTTCCATCAGGGAAGCTGCGCCAATCCCAAGTCCAAGATAATTCACCCTCTGCCAGTACCCGATATTGTGACGGCAGGCATACCCCGCCCTTGCAAAATTAGAAACCTCATACTGCTCATAACCGGCGTCCGCAAGCATCTGCTCAGTCAGGCTTGTCGTTCGCAAAACCTCCTCCTCCGTGGGCAGAGCCGCCGTCTGCTCTCCTGCGCGCTGCCTGTCTGCGTCCTCCTGATAAAGCGCATGAAACGGCGTACCCTCCTCGATGATCAGAGAGTACACCGATATATGCTCCGGCTTTAGGCGGATGACCTGTCTTAGGGTATGCGAAAAGCTCTCTGCGGTCTGTCCCGGCAGAGAGTTCATAAGATCGATATTGATATTCGTAAATCCGTTTCTGCGCGCCAGCTCATAGGTTTTTAGGAACTGCTCATAGGTGTGAATCCTTCCCAAAAGCCGCAGCTCCTCCTTGTCCGCAGACTGTAATCCGATGCTGATGCGGTTGATGCCGGCACGCCGGTAGGCGGCAAACTTTCCGTCTGTCACCGTTCCCGGATTGCACTCGATCGAAATCTCCGCATCCTGCGCCAGCAAAAAACTGCACCGCACGGCATCCATGATCCGAAGCGTCAGCTCCGCATCCAGCCACGAAGGCGTACCCCCGCCGATATAGATACTCGTAACCGTATAGTCCTGACATCTTGCACCGTAATAGGCAATCTCACGCAGCAGCGCCTCGGCATATTCATGCTGCGTATGCTCGTCCGCCTGAAAAGAAAGAAAATCACAATACTGACATTTTTTCATACAGAACGGAATATGAATGTATAATTCCAGCTCTTCTCTCATTCTCTTATCCACACTTCCAAACACACGGCTTAATCCTCGTCCAGCTTTAGGACGCTCATAAATGCCTCCTGCGGGATCTCTACATTTCCGACCTGACGCATCCGCTTCTTCCCTTCCTTCTGCTTCTCCAAAAGCTTTCGCTTACGGGAAATATCACCGCCGTAGCACTTCGCAAGAACATCCTTGCGCATTGCCTTGACCGTCTCGCGTGCGATCACCTTACCGCCGACCGCCGCCTGAATCGGAATCTCAAACAGATGCCTTGGAATCTCCTCCTTTAACCGCTCGCACATTCTCCTGCCGCGGTCATAGGCGCTGTCCTTAAATACGATAAAGGATAAGGCGTCAACCTGCTCGCGATTGATCAGAATATCAAGCTTCACAAGCTCGGATCTCTCATACCCCTTCAGCTCATAATCAAAGGACGCATAGCCGCGCGAGCGCGATTTCAGCGCGTCGAAGAAATCATAAATGATCTCATTGAGCGGCAAATCATATTTGATCAGCGCGCGTGTCTTTTCAATATATTCCATACTGATATATATACCGCGCCGCTCCTGACAAAGGCTCATGATTGCACCGACGTAGTCGCTTGTCACCATGATCTCCGCCGACACAACCGGTTCTTCCATATAATCAATCTCCGACGGGTCGGGCAGATTGGACGGATTCGTCAGCTCGATCACCTCTCCGTCCGTCTTATGCACCTTATAAATAACGCCCGGCGCCGTCGTTACCAGATCGAGATTGAACTCCCGCTCTAAGCGCTCCTGGATAATCTCTAAATGCAGCAGACCAAGAAAACCGCAGCGGAAACCAAAACCGAGCGCGAGAGAGGTCTCCGGCTCATACTGCAGGGAAGCGTCATTGATCTGAAGCTTTTCCAGGGCATCCCGCAAATCGGGATACTTCGCGCTGTCCGCCGGATACATCCCGCAATACACCATCGGGTTTACCTTCTTATATCCCGGCAGCGGCTTCTCACATGGACGTGCCACATTTGTCACTGTATCGCCGACACGCGTATCGCGCACGTTTTTAATGCTGGCGCAAAGGTAGCCTACCATTCCTGCAGAAAGCTCCTCACACGGAATAAACTGTCCTGCGCCGAAATAGCCGATCTCCGTAACCTCAGACTGTGCGCCCGTCGCCATCATGCGGATCGTATCGCCCACTTTGACCGTTCCCTCTTTGATACGGCAAAATACAATGACGCCCTTATAAGAATCGTAAAGCGCATCAAAAATAAGCGCCTGAAGCGGCGCATCTGCATCACCCTTCGGCGCCGGAATTTTCTCTACGATCTGCTCTAAGACTTCCTCGATATTTAATCCGGTCTTGGCGGAAATACGCGGCGCATCCGCCGCCTCAATTCCGATCACATCCTCAATTTCCTGTACGACCTCGTCCGGCTGTGCGCTCGGCAGATCAATCTTATTGATCACCGGCATCACATCCAGATCATGATCAAGCGCCAGATAGACATTTGCCAGCGTCTGCGCTTCCACGCCCTGCGCAGCATCCACGACGAGAATCGCCCCGTCGCATGCTGCAAGGCTGCGCGATACCTCATAATTAAAGTCAACATGCCCCGGCGTATCGATCAGATTAAAAATATACTCCTCGCCGTCCTTTGCTTTATAAATAATGCGGACTGCCTGTGACTTGATCGTAATGCCGCGCTCGCGTTCAAGGTCCATATTATCAAGCACCTGCGCCTGCATTTCACGGCTGGTCAGTGTGCCTGTGCTCTCTATAATACGATCGGCAAGCGTAGACTTGCCGTGATCGATATGTGCAATAATGCAAAAATTTCTAATCTTACTCTGATCCATAAGTATCAAGCGTCCTCCCGTTTCTCACATTCTCCTGCATATTATAAGTGATAAAGGAAAGACGCGTCAAGTAAAGTCCGCCAAAAGTCTGTTTCTACTCTCCGGCAAACAATGCTGTCGAATAATAGCGGTCTCCGCTGTCGGGAAGGACTGCAACCACCGTTTTCCCCTCATTTTCCGGAAGCTTTGCCCAGTCAACCGCAGCTTTTAACGCTGCACCCGCGGAAATACCGACAAGGATTCCCTCACTGCTTGCAATTTCCTTCGCATAAGCAACCGCGTCCGCATCTTCCACAGCCGCAACGGCATCATAAATGCCCGTATCAAGAATCTTTGGAACAAATCCTGCGCCGATTCCCTGAATCGTATGCTTTCCGCTGTTTCCGCCTGAAAGTACGGGAGATGCTGCCGGTTCTACGGCAATCACCGTAATCGACTCCTTCTTTTCCTTTAAATACCTTCCTGCACCCGTGACTGTACCGCCTGTTCCGACGCCCGCCACAAATGCATCCACATTGCCATCGGTATCTGCCCATATTTCCGGTCCTGTCGTCTTATAGTGAGCCGCAGGATTTGCAGGATTCTCAAACTGTCCTACGATAAAGCTGTCGGCGATCTCTGCCGCAAGCTCATTTGCTTTGGCAATCGCACCGGACATCCCCTTTGTACCGTCAGAAAGCACAATTTCCGCACCATATGCACGGATCAGATTTCTGCGCTCCACAGTCATGGTTTCAGGGATTACAATGATGAGGCGATACCCCTTCGCCGCTGCAATAGCAGCCAGACCGATTCCGGTATTGCCGGAGGTTGGCTCAATAATCGTTGCACCAGCCTTTAAAACACCCTTTCGCTCGGCATCCTCGATCATTTCGCGAGCTATGCGGTCCTTAACGCTCCCCGCGGGATTTAAGTACTCAAGCTTCGCCAAAAGTCTGCCCTTAAGCTGATGCCTTTCTTCCATATGCTTTAACTCTACTAACGGTGTGTTTCCAATAAGCTGATCTGCTCCCTGATAAATATTTGCCATAGCTCCTCCTTTTACTGCTTTCCCTCCTGCCTCTGCCATACAACCAGATCGGCAAGTGTTACATGATCTACCACATCGCGGATCGCCTGATCCACCTTTTCCCAAAGAATGATCGTCGCGCAGCGTTCCTGCTTCGGACACTTGACATGACCGGTAGATAGACACTCTACCGGCGAAAGCGAGCCCTCCGTCAGACGGAGCACATCGCCAATCACATATTGATCCAGCGGTCTGGTCAGACGGTAGCCTCCCTGAAAGCCCCTCGTGCTGCTGACATACCCCGCTTTATTAAGAATTGCCATGATCTGCTCCGTATATTTGACGGAAATATCCTGTCTGGTCGCAATCTCTTTGACCGATATGGGATGCTCTGCCGCATTGACTGCCAGATCATAAAGAATATGAATCGCATATCTTCCTTTTGTCGTTATCTTCATCCGTATTCATACTCCTTCCTCCGGCAAACAGAAAACCTTTAATAATCTTCCTCTTCCTCATGCTCATGAATCTCATCCTTCGGCTTCTCAAGACCTTCAATCTTCAGCCCGTTCTTCTGCGCATAATCCCACAATGCCGAATGAATTGCCTCCTCTGCAAGCAGGGAACAATGGATCTTAACCGGCGGAAGCCCGTCCAGCGCCTCCATCACCGCTCTGTTTGTGATCTTAAGCGCTTCCTCTACCGTCTTACCCTTCACAAGCTCTGTCGCCATGCTGCTCGTTGCCACAGCAGCGCCGCAGCCGAAAGTCTTAAATTTACAGTCCTGAATGACCTGATTCTCGTCAATATCCAGATACATGCGCATAATATCGCCGCACTTCGGATTTCCGACTGTGCCGACCCCACTTGCATTCTCTATCTCTCCCATATTTCTCGGATTCTGGAAATGGTCCATTACTTTTTCTGTATACATATTTTTTTCCTCTCTTTTCTTAAAAATAATTTATGCGTGTTTCTTTGCAAAATCTTCATAAAGCGGCGACATACTGCGTAAACGCTCTATGATCTTCTTTAATTCATCTACAACAAAATCTGCTTCTTCTGTCGTTGTCTCATCACTGATACTAAGACGAAGCGAGCCGTGCGCGATCTCATGCGGAAGTCCAATGGCAAGCAGCACATGAGACGGGTCCAAAGAACCCGATGTGCAGGCAGAGCCGCTGGATGCACAGATTCCTTTGCCGTCAAGCATAATGAGCATGGATTCTCCTTCAATAAAACGGAAGCAGAAATTTACGTTGTTCGGCAGACGCTTTTCCCTGTCTCCGTTTAATCTTGCGTACGGAATCTCCTTCTCGATGCGGGCGATCAGATAATCTCTTACCTTGCGCTCCTTGCCCGTAATCTCCTCCATATTCTTTGTCGCAACCTCTGCCGCCTTCGCAAAGCCGATAATTCCCGGAACGTTTTCCGTGCCTGCTCTCCTTCTGCGCTCCTGTGCGCCGCCGTGTACGAAGGAACGGATCTTTACTCCCCTTCTGATATAGAGGAAGCCAATCCCCTTTGGTCCGTGGATCTTATGCGCGCTTGCACTTAACATGTCAATATTCATCGCCTCCACGTCAATCGGCACCTGCGTATATGCCTGTACCGCATCGGTATGGAACAGCACGCCGTGCTCATGCGCGATCCGTCCGATCTCTGCAACCGGCTCGATCGTTCCGATCTCATTATTTGCAAACATGATCGAGATCAAAATCGTATCAGGACGGATGGCTTTCTCCAAAGTCTCCAAATCTACAAGACCGTTCTCATCCACATCCAGATAAGTCACCTCAAAGCCCTTCTGCTCCAGATATTCACAGGTATGAAGAATCGCATGGTGCTCGATCTTTGTTGTAATGATATGTTTTCCCTTCTGCTCGTATGCCTCTGCCGCCGCTTTTAGCGCCCAGTTGTCGGATTCCGATCCGCCTGCGGTAAAATAGATATTTTCCGCCGTTGTGTGAATCGTACCCGCGAGCAATTCTCTTGCATCGGTCACCGCCTTTTTGGTTGCTGCCGATATGCTGTATATACTGGATGGATTTCCAAACTTCTCTGTAAAGTATGGAAGCATTGCCTCTAGGACCTCCGGTCTCACCGGCGTCGTCGCTGCATTATCCATGTAAATAATTTGATTGTCCATGTTGGTACCATGCCTTTCTGTTTGGTTTGGTTTCATTTCATATCATAGTCATATGATATGAATTATAGTAGTACCATTTTTCCTATTTGTCAATAAAAAAATTCCTTTTCGTGGTACATGTACTTTATTCTGTACAACGAAAAGGAATTTTCCTTATTTCTCTATCCCGTCATTCATGCTTCCCATCCGATAACCGCCCAGATCGAGCGTCACATAGGCAAAGCCGATATTTTTTAATTTCTGTTGGATCCTTTGGCAAAGCTCCTGCGAAAGCATCTTCGGAAAGTCTTCTGCGCCAAGCTCGATCCGCGCAAGAACACGCGCCGCGTCATTTCCATGCATCCGCACACGCACCTGACGAAAACCCAGTTCAAACAAAAACTGCTCTGCCTCATCGACCATTGCAAGCTTTTCTGCCGTGATCTGCTCCCCATATACAAAGCGTGTCGCAAGACATGCAAACGACGGCTTATCCCACACGGGAATCTCCATCTCCTTTGCAAGCGCGCGGATTGTTTTCTTGTCAATGCCGATCTCCCGCAGCGGACTTAATACTCCAAGCTCGTCCACCGCGCGCAGCCCCGGACGGTAATCCCCGTTATCATCCAGATTCGACGCCTCCGCCACATAGGGCATACCCAGCCGCTTTGCCTCGGCACAGATCTGCCCAAACAGCGATTTTTTACAAATATAGCAGCGATCCGGCGGATTTTCCGCAAAGCCCTCAATCGTCAGCTCATCCACCTCCACGATAACATGGGAAATTCCCTCTTTCCGGCAAAATTCTCTTGCCGCATCAAGCTCACGCATCGGGAGCGAACGGACCTTTACCGTGATCGCCGTAACATTTTCTCCAAGCACCTCATGCGCCGTCTTGAGCAAAAAAGCCGAGTCAACGCCGCCGGAAAACCCAATGGCAAGCCGCTCTTTTTTTGCAAGATAATCCTTTAACTGTTCCAGTTTTTCTCTCATAGTCACACGCTCCTATCGCTTGCCTTCCTTGATCTCATCCAGTATCTCCGCTACCGCTTCCCGTTCGTCAAAGTGATATTTTACTCCCTTGATCTCCTGATAATCCTCATGACCCTTTCCGAGCAAAACGATCATATCGCCCGGCTTTGCATGGGTCATACAGTAAGCGATCGCTTCTTTTCTGTCATCAATCTCAATAAATTTACCGCCGCTCTTTGCAAGACCGACCTGAATATCACGGTTGATGTCACGAATCTCCTCATCTCTTGGATTGTCACAGGTGAGCACGCATAAGTCTGCCATCGCACCTGTCACCTCGCCCATATCATAGCGTCTTAGCTTCGAACGATTGCCTCCTCCGCCGTACACACAGATCAGACGCTTCGGATGATATTCCAGCAGCGTTGTCAGCACGCTCCTCGTGCTCACCTCATTGTGCGCATAATCAATGATCAGATAATAGTCCTTGGACACCGGAAGCATTTCCACACGCCCCCGCACCTGAACCTTAGAAAGCCCCTCTAAAATCGCCTCCTGCGAAACGCCTGCCAGATGGCACACAAGCATCGTCACCAGTGAATTATAAACAGAAAAGCTTCCCGGTATATGCACCTTCGCCTCACAGGACATCACGCCCTTCACCGCAAAATGCATCCCAAGCCTTCCGTCTTCATTCAAAAAGCCAATATCGTATGCCGTAAGCTCCGGCTTTTCTCCCGCAGCCGCCTCTCCCGATGCCGAAAAGCGATGTACCTCACAGGTGTGGCCTCTTAAAATCTCCTCGCAATGAATATCATCATTATTCACGATCCCAACCCTGCACTGGCGGAACAAAAGACTTTTACACTCTAAGTATTCCTCAAATGATGCATGCTCCGTCGGTCCGATATGATCCGGGGAGAGGTTTGTAAAAATGCCGTAATCAAATAAAATTCCTGCGGTGCGGTCAAGCTTCAGCCCCTGTGACGAGACCTCCATGACCACATATTCGCACCCTGCCTCGACCATTGCCGCAAACATCCGGTGGAGCTCATAGGATTCCGGCGTTGTATTTTTTGCCGGAAACTGTTCCTCTCCGATCAATGCGCCAATCGTACCGATCAGACCGACCTTCTTCCCCGCCAGCTCCAAAACATTTTTTATCATATAAGTAGTCGTCGTCTTTCCCTTTGTTCCGGTCAGACCGATCGTCACAAGCTTACGCGCCGGATAATCAAAGAGAGCCGCCGACATATATGCAAGCGCCCTTCGCGCAGACGCCACCTTAAGCACCGTCACAGAATCCGGAATCTGCTCCGCTTCCTCCTCCCTCTCCAATACAATCACAGACGCGCCGGCTTTCACCGCATCGGAAATATAGCTGTGCCCGTCCGTGACAGCGCCCACCATGCAGACGAACATCGTCTCCTTCGCTATCTTTCTGGAATCATAGACAATATCCCGCACCTCCACATCCATACTGCCTTTTAAGCACTCGTATGCAAGCTCCCTGCAAATCTGACTCAGCTTCATTTTCTCCCCCTGTTTCTTTACACAACAGAAAGTGCACGCCGCGCGCACACTTTATGCTGTTTCCTTTCTATTCATGATTCAAAATATGGGAGGCGTCTATTTCTGCCTCAAATACTGTGTGAGACGGTCCTGTCATAAACAGGTGGTCTGTCGCCTCATCCCACTCGATCAGCAGAGGACCTCCAATCTGCTCCACCGTCACCCGCCGGTCAAGACGTCCGGTCAAAACACCCGCCACCACGGCTGTCGCACAGCCCGTGCCGCAGCCGATCGTCTCCCCTGTGCCGCGCTCCCACTCACGCATTTTTACATAATCCCTGCTGATAAGCTCCGTAAATGTCACGTTCGTCTTATGCGGAAACAGCTCCGTCATATGCTCAAGCGCCCTGCCGTAGCGCTCCACATCAAGCGCTGCCACGGAATCCACATACATCGCACAGTGCGGATTGCCCCAGGAAACTGCCGTAACGGCAAATGTGCGGTCAAACACGGTCACCGGCTGCTCGACAAACTGCGCAAGCGGCGTACGAACCGGGATCACCTTTGTATCAAGCCTCGGCTCTCCGATGTCTGCGCGGATATTTGACACAAGACCGTCTATCACAGTCAGCGTCAAATGCTGCATCCCGCCCAGCGTCTCTATGACAAGCTGCGTCTTGTCTGTCAGCCTATGGTCGTATACATATTTTCCGACGCTGCGCAGCGCGTTGCCGCACATCTCTCCCTCTGTGCCGTCCGGGTTAAACATCCGCATACGAAAATCTCCCTTTTCAGACGGACAGATCAGCACCATCCCGTCTGAGCCGACAGCAAAATGGCGGTCGCTGACAAACCGTGCCAGCTCCTGCAAATTTTTTAATTCCTGATGAATGGCGTCAATATAGACATAATCATTGCCAAACGCCTGCATTTTTGTAAATCGCATCTTTCTCCCTCTTTGTCTCTGATTCGTGAAAGCCCCCGGTATCTAAGACACTCAGCCATTCATTGCACGATCTAAATCCGCGATAATATCTTCCACATTCTCAATGCCGACCGACATCCGAAGGAAACAATCTGTAATGCCAAGACTCTCCTTAATATCCTTTGGCGTGTCCTCATGCGTCTGTGTCGTCGGATAGGTGATGAGCGTCTCCGTACCGCCAAGACTCTCGGCAAACATGATCATATCCACACCCTTTAAAATATTCTTAACCGTCTCAAAGCAGTCGACCGTAAAGGAGATCATGCCGCCGAATCCACTCGTCTGCGCCGTTGTGACCGTATAATCCTTGTGATCGGCAAAGCCTACATAATACACCTCTTTTACCTTCGGCTGCGCACGCAGCCACTCCGCTACCTTTTTCGCATTTTCATTATGTCTGTCCATACGCACGGCAAGCGTCTTGATCCCCCGCAGGATCAGCCAACTGTCAAGCGGCGCAAGCTGGCTTCCGTGCGACTTGATATGCACCTGAATCTGGCGTGCGATCTCCTCATCCTCCTTTACCACAACGATACCGGAAATCGTATCGTTATGCCCGCCGAGGTATTTGGTGGAGCTGTGCGTCACAATATCCGCGCCAAGCTCCAACGGTCTTTGGAAATACGGAGTCAAAAATGTATTGTCCGCAACGGTGAGCGCCCCGATCTCCTTTGCGATCTTTGAAATGGCACGAATATCCGCTACCTTCATCATGGGATTGGTCGGCGTCTCCACAAAGATCATTTTTGTCTGCGGCGTAATCGCAGCCTTCACTGCCTCCAAATCGGACATATCCACATAAGTGTGCGTGATACCGTATTTGCCGAACACATCACCGATAATACGGAAGGTGCCGCCGTAAATATCATCCGAGAGAATGACGTGCTCTCCCGGATTTAGCAGAGAAAAGACGGCAAGGTTTGCTGCCTGTCCGCTGGAAAAGGCAAAGCCCTGGATGCCGCCCTCTAAAATCGCCATCGTGCGCTCCAGCTCCTGTCTCGTCGGATTTTTCAGGCGGCTGTAATCAAACCCCGTCGAATTGCCAAGCTCTGGGTGGCGAAACGTCGCCGTCTGAAAAATCGGCATACTGACCGCTCCTGTCAGCGGCTCTGTGCCAAGCGCCCCGTGAACTGCCTTTGACTCAAAATGCAGCTTTTCTTTTGTATCAAAATCTGTGTAATTACTGAAATTCTTCATACTACTCTCCATTTCCTCACACTGTCATTGGTTCCTTCAAGTATTTCGATAGGCTTATTATACATGACACTATTTAAAATATATAGTAGACAAGTGCTTTTTATATTGCAAATAGTGCTGTTTTGTACTAAAGTAAAAAACAAAGACAACTACAGGAACAGCGAGGTTTTTCTATGCCGGAATACAAAAAGGTCGGTTATCTGACTGACAGCTTTAAAATGTTTCATTTAAAGGATACGGCGCGCCGGGAATTTGGCTACCACTATCATGATTTTCATAAGATACTGATACTCCTAAGCGGCAACGTTTCCTATACCATTGAAGGACATACCTATGATCTCCTTGCGGACGATATTGTGCTTGTCAATGCCGGTGAAGTACATAAGCCCGTCATTCACTCCGATACCCCCTATGAGCGCATCATTATCTATGTTTCCCCGGACTTTCTGGAGGAATACGGTGAGGAGGAAAATAATCTCACACGCTGCTTTCATCAGGCGCGCGCCAGACATTCACACGTTCTTCGCCGCCGGCCTGCCAGAAGCAGCCGTCTTAACACTGTCCTCCGTGAGCTTGACCGCTCGCTGAACGATACGGATTATGCCGGTGCGCTCTATCACCGCGTCCTTTTTCTGGAATTTATAATCCAGCTAAACCGTGCCGCGCTGCACGATCAACTGCAATTTATCGGTGATTCCACCTCCAATGAGAAAATTTTATCCATTCTCTCGTACCTAAATACACACCTGACCGAGGACCTTTGCATTGACGAGCTCTCGGCACGCTTTTTTCTAAGCCGATACCATCTGATGCATACCTTTAAGGAGCAGACAGGCTATACGATCGGAAGCTACCTCTCCGCCAAGCGTCTCCTTCTTGCCAAGGAGCTTATCGCCGCAGGAACACCTATCACAGACGCCTGCTATGCCTGTGGCTTCCGCAATTATTCAACCTTTGCAAGAGCTTATAAAAAAAGCTTCGGCGAATCCCCGCGGGAACATCGCCAAAGCTCTCTTTCTGTAAATTAAAGCTGTTTTTCTGCCAGCGTCTCCATCAGACGCGGAATCATCTGCTTCTTGCGCGACACGATGCCGGGAAGCAAGATCCCGCTTCCATCCTCCTGCTTTTTAAACGCATGCGCCAGCAGTCTGCCCGCCTCTCCTCCTGCAAAAATGACCTTGGAGGACTCCTCCAAAATATCCGTCAGCATGACATAGACCATGGAAAGCTTCTTCTCCTCCAGCACCTTTTTTAGGAACGGCTGTAGCTGCTCTCCAAGCTTATCTAACTCCTCACGGCTCATCGCACTGATCTGCGCAACGCCAAAATCACAGACATTCGTGTGAAATACCTTAAAGTCCTGATAAAAGATTTCCTCTGTCGTCTTATTCTGAAAATCACTTCCGGCGCGGAACATATTCTTGGCATGCTCCTCAATCTCTATGCCCGCAATCTTTGCCAGATCCTCCGCTGCCGCCTTATCAAACGGCGTGCAGGTAGGCGAACGGAACATCAGCGTATCGGAGATGATCGCCGAGACTAAAAGCCCCGCAATCTGTTCGGGAATCTCCACCTGTTTCTCCTGATACATCTGATATACGATCGTAGAGGTACAGCCCAGCGGCTGATTGCGGAAATATACCGGGGATGCAGTCTCAAAGCTCCCCAGTCTGTGGTGATCGATGATCTCCAAAATCTCCGCTTCACCGATACCGTCCACTGCCTGTGACTTCTCATTATGATCTACCAGTATGACCTGTTTTTTCTGCATATTCATCAAATTACGTCTGGAAACCATTCCGACATAATTTCCGTTTTCATTGAGGACGGGAAAATCGCGATGGCGCACCTTTCCCATCTCCTCCTTCACATCATCCACATAATCGTCGATCTGGAAGGTGATCAGCCGCTGCTTTGTCATATACTGCTTGATCGGCATACTCTGGTGGATCAGCCGCGCTACCAAAAAGGTATCATACGGCGTCGTGATGATCACACAGTCATGCTTTTGGGCAAGCTGGCTTACCTCCTCATCGACCTCAATGCCTCCGCCAATGATGATACAGCTTGCGCCGGAGCGTATCGCCTGTATCTGCGCCTCCTGACGGTCCCCAAGAATCACAAGATCATCCTCCTTGATGATTCCTGCCATATACTCAGGATTTGAGGTTGCCATCACAACCTTCCCCCGCACAAAGTGCGCGTGCTCATTGCCGCAATACACCTCGCCCCCCAGCGTCTCAGCGATCGTCCGGTACTGCGTCCGCGACTGGGACAGCGCCCGGTTATCGAGAACGTCCATATAAGAAGTTGCAATATCCTTTGTTACGATAATTCCCTCGATCTTGCCAAAGCGGTTCGTCACGGGAAGCGTCACGACGTCTAGCTGCTTCATAAGCTCCCACGCCCGCTTTAGGGAAATCTGACTGCTCACTCCGGCAGTTCTGCGAATGCTGATGTCCTTTAGCTGTGCTCCCGCAAAGGTGACAAGCTCCGGCTCCTTGACCCCAAAGCAACTTATGACATAGCGCGTCTCCTGATTGAGCTCACCGGCACGCTTCGCCACAAACTGCTTATCCTCTGTCTGATTTTTCAAATAGGTATACGAAATCGCTGCACAGATTGAATCCGTGTCAGGATTTTTATGCCCTACTACCCAAACCTTCTTTGCTTCTGCGCTCATAAACCTCCTTTAAAAATTAAATACTCCAAGCGAATACAATATGTAACCGGTCAACAGTACAAAATTCAGTACGGAAAACCATGACAGACATTTTAAATAACCACGGATAGAGCCGACTCCCTGTTCCATCGCCTCCATCTTTTCGATCTTTGAATCAAATTCGTTAAAAAGGTCCTGAATATTGCGATAGCACTTGACATTCTCGGAATGCACCTTCTCAGACAGATCCAGCTTGATCGACTCCAACTGTGCCGTCGCATTTTCAAGAAGCGACTTTACCTCAGCAATCTGTCCCTCGGAAAGCTTCTTATTTGCGATCGCCTGTTCCTCCAGAAACTGCTTATTCGTCGCTAGCTGCTCCTCGGAAAGCTTCTTATTTGCGGCAATCTGCTCCTCATTCAATCTGCGGTTGGACGTCAATTGCTCCTCGCTCGCCGCCTTCACCTCCGTCACCTGTCCGGAAATGCTCCGCTCGATCTCGTCCATCTTAAGAGTGACCTTTCCCGCAAGCTCATCCACCTTTCTGGTAAATTCCGTCACGATACGGTCCGCTTCCTCCTGCCGTTCCGTCAGAATATTCTGCAGCTCCTGCGCTTTATCCTCTCTCTCGTTCACAAGAGTCTGCAATTCCTGTACTTTATTCTCCTTTGATGCAAGGAGGTCCTGTAGCTGCTTTGCTTTCTCCCTGAATTCATCGATCTGGCTTAATAAGAAATCTTCTTTTTCCACTTCTTCCTGTATCCTTTCGCGCTTATGTGATGCTGTTGTATTCGTCCGTACTGCCCGCGTTTTGCCGGGTGAAAGCTGTCTCTGCAATATTTGAAAGAGATTTGCCATCTGTACTTTCTCCCCACTTTCTACGAATTTGAAAAACATCTATGTTTATTCTAACATTATCGTTTTTCTTTGTAAAGCAAGAAACGCACTGCCAAAAACGACTGCCGCTTAAAAGAAATGAACCGTATAGTCAGCAATTACATGCCCTGCCTCTGAAATAGTAACACGGTATCGCTCGCCTGCCTGGATCTGAAGTCCCTGCGGTTTAAAGATCACGCAGCCCTTCTGCCCGTAATTGGAATTTTCTACATTAAAATATCCGTCGCCGGAGCCCTGACGGAAATTCCATTCCTGTCCGTTACCGCCCAGTCTCGTCAGCTTGACCGACACATCGGAAAGTGCACTTCCATACGAGTAGCTCCATGCCATATTTCCGTTAAAATAAGCAAGCGGCATCTCCTGTGCCGGCCATGCGACCCCCTTTACGTCCGCTCCCCAGTTGCCTGTATCAAATGCATAGACGCTTGTGTAGGTTCCGTTATTTGACGCATACCCAAATCCCGTCTCCTTCATCGGTGGATTCAAAATCCATCTGCGGTGTCCCAAACGGTCAATATTGGACGCGTCACTGTCATCCATCCATAAGAGGATAGAATAAGGAAGCGATGTTTTCCAGCTTGTATATGCTATATTGGAGCTGGAAGCTCCCTTGCTTCCAAGCTGATAAAGCTCCTCACTCATACCGGACGGGCGCGTCGGATAATGCGTCAGCTTGTTGTTTACCGCATTTAAAAATGCCCCCGCCTGCGCCATCTGGGTATATGAATCGTTGATGGTCACATGCGCGTCAAGTCCTGCGATATACCGCATTTGATTGAGCATCGCAAGCGCTTTATTCTGGGACTCCTGCGACACTGCACCTTTTTCATACGGAGCTGCAAAATTCGGCTCGCGCTCCATAGTGGTAACGCCATGAATATCCGCATCATTTATGCCGCTGGAAGCCATATAGCTTCTCACTTCGTTCTCCGTATGATAGGCAACACCAAGCCCATAAGATTTCCGGCTCTCATCCTGACAAATACCTGTGACCTCATCAAAATAATACGATGCTCCGTCAATCTCTGCCGAGCCCTTTGCCATCGCTCCGGTTACCGGATCAAAGTAGTATCTGTTGCCGTTTTGCTCATTCCACCCCTTAACCATACGGCCATTGCCGTCGTAACGTACCCATTTGCCTCCGTCAGACTCCTGATATACATCCTTGCCTGCCGCCATTTTTCCATTTTCGACGGCATCGAGCCAATACCACGCACCGCTCGCCGGATCGTAGATTTCCTTGCCGCGCCCGTCAAGCCCCTGACGCACACCGTTTTCATACCAATAATTGACGCCGTCAAGCATATACCACTGACAGTTGATGCCGATCCCGGTTGTCCGGTCAAATGCACACGGCTTGCCGTCTATCACAGCATCTCCCTTCGCCATTGTTCCATAGGTTCCGTCAAAATAATAGGTTCCTGCCGGTGTCGTCTGCCACCCCTTGACCATATGACCGCTCTGATCATAACGCACCCATTTGCCGGTCTTCTCTCCCGCACTATTGACAGAGTCGCCCCATTCTCCGGCAAGCGATGTCTGATAAACATCCTTGCCTGCCGCCATCCGTCCGCCATCTATGGAATCCAGCCAGTACCATGCGTTGCTCACCGGATCGTAAATCTCCTTGCCGCGTCCGTCAAGCCCCTGCTTCACACCGTCCTCATACCAATATCTGCCGCCGTTTTCCTCCACCCATTGTCCGCGGGCCTCTGCCGCCGCCGTTTCCGGTGTCATGACCGCAAGCATTGCCGCCATGCCGATCATCCCCACAAAATATTTCATAACAATTTTTCTTTTCATACAAACCTCCCGAAACCTGTTAGTATTTTTGTAATAGTATCAGTCTACTCCATTTTTCTTTCTCCCGCAATCCTTATTTATACTTTACACGCACAACTGCTTTTAATATAGTAGAAACGGCTTCTTATTACGTCTCATAAATCATTCTGCCAATCGTACTCTCGTAAACATACCGCTTAGTTTCCCCAATTATTTTTTGACTTTTAATGTTGCATTGGCAAGCCTGCCGTACAAATTGCCATCTCGATCGTCTCTGTATGTTTCAAAAGTCCCCTCCACCACGATAGACGCATTTTCGGACGGATATTCGTCGGGATAAACATGTGATCCGTCGTCCCACACAAACTCCATTCCCTGCGCACAACAAGCCATCGCATCCCAAATAATGCAATAGTAATTATACGTTTGTGTCGGTTCATAATAGGTTACATAAAAACTTCCATCCATTCGGAACGTTTTCCCTACATATTGATCCGGAGCAGCCAGCATCTGATAAACAGTTGCATAGATCATATCGCTGCTCATGTCTGTAAAATCAAAGTCAACCGTTCCCGACGCCGTCTCACGTTCTGCTGCAGCTGTTTCCTCCGGCGCGTTATTGTATGCTTTTGCTTCACTCTCTGTTTCCTTTCCTGCGTCTCTCTCTTTTCTGACAGTTGTACCTTTACCGCATCCCGCTATCAAACACATACATACACATAACATCAATAGCTTTTTTACCGATTTCATCGTTTTGACCTCCCTATTATTTTTCCGACCGCACAGCTCATGAAAAAAGCTGCAATATTTATTGCAACAATTGTCGAACCTACCGGAGTTCCTGCCAAGATAGACACCAAAATCCCCATTACCGCGCATACAACAGACAGCAGCGCAGAGCAGACGGTCACATGAAAAAACGTCTTGCATATACGCATGGCAGACAATGCCGGAAAGATCACCAATGCCGAAATCAAGAGCGAACCTACCAAATTCATTGCAAGGACAATGATCACGGCTGTGATAACAGCAATCACAAGATTATAAAAGTCCGTTTTCATTCCTGTCGCTTTTGCAAATGTTTCATCAAATGTCACGCAGAAAATCTTATGATAAAACAAAATAAAAAGAACAACTGCAATAACCGATAATATGCAGCATAATTTTACCTGCGCCGCTGTCAATGTCAAAATGGAGGTTGAACCAAACAGGGTACTGCATACATCACCGGAAAGATTCGGTCCGGCAGCAAAGATATTCATAAGCAGGTATCCGATTGCCAGTGCCCCTACGGAAATCATGGCAACCACAGCATCGCCCTTTAGTTTTGTATTCTGCCCTGTCCGCAGCAGCAACACTGCACATACGATCGTAACAGGCAGTATAAGCAGCATTTGATTCGTAAAATTCAAAATAGAAGCTACTGCCATAGCGCCAAAGGCTACATGAGAAAGCCCGTCTCCAATAAAAGAAAATCTTTTGAGCACCAATGTCACTCCTAATAAAGAAGAACATAACGCTATCAGCACGCCAACAATCAACGCATATCTTACAAACGGATATTGAAAATACAAAGCCAGCTTTTCCGTCACTTCACTCATCGCACACCCCCTGATACACCCAATAATTCCTTGTCCATTTCTTGTTCCAGATATTTCTCTTTCGTTCCATAAAACAAGGGATTTCCCAGATACAAAATATGGCTTGCATAGGTAACTGCAGCTTTTATATCATGTGAGATCATAATGACTGTCATCTTATCGTCATGATTTAATTGTTCCAACAGATGATACATTTCCTCCGTTGCCTTCGGATCAAGACCCGATACCGGCTCATCCAAAAGCAGGATTTTTTTTGCTGCGCACAATGCTCTTGCCAGCAGCACTCTTTGCTGCTGCCCTCCTGACAATTCCCGATAACATTGCCCTGACAAATGAGCAATCTTCATTTTTTCCATCATTTCTTCGGCATGTTGTTTTTCTTTTCGGTTATAAAACGGGCGCAGCCCACAATGATTCTGACATCCGGAGAGAACGATTTCTCTCACGGATGCCGGAAAATCTTTTTGTATGACTGTCTGCTGTGGTAAATATCCGATTTCATGTTCCTCCAAGCCGTCGCCAAGCAAAATTTTACCGCTGACCGGTTGCTGTAACTGAAGGAGGGTGCGCATAAAAGTCGATTTTCCGCACCCATTCTCGCCGACGATACACAGATATTCTCCCTTACCGACAGAACAGTTGATGTTTTGACAGATGGCTCTGCCTTCATACCCAATAGATAAATTTTGACAGATAATTTGTGCCATATCTCCTCCTACCGCAGCGCTTCTTTTAAGACATCCAGATTATTTTCCATAATCGAAAGATATGTGATTCCATTTGCAGCATCCTTTGAGGTCACAGACTGCATGGAATCCATTTGCAGCACCGTCTGATTTTTATCCTTCGTATTATCAATGACTGTCTTTGCCATTTTCCCATCTGACTTCTCAATCGTCAAAACCGTTTTAAGCTCCAGTTCATCTGCCTTTTGTGCTAAAAATGTAATGGTTTCAAAGGCTGCCTCTGTTTCTGCGGAACAACCGGCAAAGGCTGCATAATAGTCCAGTCCATAATCATCAACAAAATAACGGAACGGAAACCTGTCTGCAAACAATAATGTTCTCTGTGAAGCTGCCTTAACTGTTTCCCGATACTCTGCATCCAGTGCCTCTAATTTTTCTTCATAAGCTTTTACGTTCTGTTCGTAAGCATCCGCATTCTCTGAATCAATCACAGATAATTCATCAGCAATCGTACGACAGAACATCTTTGCATTTTGGAGAGAAAGCCATACATGCTCATCTACTTCTTCCTCATGCTCATGCTCTCTTTCATGTTCTTCCTCGCCTTCAGCTTCCTGCTCATCGTCATGGTCATGTTGCTGCTGCATCCCTTCGATCACTTCCTCCGTTTTTGCCGAAGCACCTAACACGTCCAATAAGCTTATTACCTTCATATCCTCATTAGCTGCTTCCTTTAACGCATCATCAACCCACTCATCCGACTCTCCGCCAACATAAATAAAAAGATCACAGTCTGAAATTTTCATCATATCCTCTGCGGTCGGCTGATAGCTGTGCAGATCAACTCCGTTGTCAAGAAGCATCGTGACTTCTATCTGGGAACTTTCATCGCCTGCCATTTCTCTTACCCAGTCATAGACCGGAAAAATCGTTGTGACAACCTTGAGCTGTTTTTCCTCATTTTTCTCTGTCGGAATATTGGAATTTTGGATATTGGAATTTTTCTGACCGCAAGCGGAAAGGCAGCATACTGCCATAACTGCCGCAAACAACATAGAACGATATATTTTCATGAATAAAAAACCTCCGATTTTATCTCTATTTTCTAAAAATGGGTACAAAAATAACGGTCATCATGCTTTGCAGGATGCCCCTATGTAACTATCAAGGGTATCTTACTTCCACACCCTTCCCGTTATGCAAAAAGTTTTATTCAATCATTTAATCGTACCTTTTGACTTACAAGAGTTGCAATAAGAACATACAAAGACAGTGCCGCTGCACTCGACACCGATGAGATCATTACCAGATCGACACCCATTGACACAGATGCGGCTGTTCCCCAATTCCTCAATGTCTGTTCTGCCTGTCTGATACAGGCACAGATCGGACAATCCTCCCCTGTACAGTGATGAGTTTCCTCTTTCACAATATAGAAAAGAGAAGCAAACATAACAAAAATGCAAAGTACACACACAATAAGCGGAATCCTTCGATGCTTCTTTGTATTCATTCGTTTCTCCTTCCCAACAGTCATACTGTGTTTTTATCCTGCGCCGTTCTGCAATCACTGCACATACCATAAAACACGGTACGCAGTGCATTCATTTCAAAGCTATGAAATGCCAGCATATGCTGCTTCAAATTCTCCACTTCGTTACATTGCAAGTGGATTAACTTTCCACATTTTTCACATTTACAATGATAGCAGAGAGCATTTTTTTCTCTGCCCCGATTTCCTAAATATTCAAAGCAGGCACTGCTTGCTCCGTCTACCACATATTTGGCAACCGCACCTTCTTTGACCATTTTTTCCAGATTGCGATAAACAGTCGTTGTCCCAACCGCTATCCCCTTGGCTTCAAAGTAGTCGCAGATGTCATGAACCGTAACATGACTGCCCTCAACGGATTGCAGAAAGGCAAGTAATTCGGTCATTTGCTTTGTCTTGTACTGCGCTTTCGCCAAAATAACCGTCTCCCTTCAATTTGAAAATCATTTTCATTTTATCACATAAAATTTTCTTGTCAATCCACGGAAAACGGTTTTTCCTGCTTTTGCCTCACCGTACATGATTGCAAAGCAATACTTCCGCTCATGCCCGTGTGCATCCCCACACAAAGTGTGTTTTTCTGAAATAGGATTGCAACGCAATTTCCTCTGTCAGAAAAAGAGCTGCACACGCATTTCTTTGTGCAGCAGCTCTCATGACTAACCATCTTTTTATTTTTAAGCGTTTTGACAGACTACAATCCAAGCGCTCCTGCCACAAGCAGAGATCCTGAAACAATAACACCTGATACGAGCAAGCCGACTACACAGTAGCCCATAATATCTCTTGCTCCAAGCTTCGCCATGCCAAGTGCCGGAAGCGCCCAGAACGGCTGCAGAAGGTTCGTCCATGCATCGCCCCACGCAATCGACATTGCTGTCAGCGCCGGAGATACACCAAGGTCCTTCGCCGCTGGAAGCATGATCGGA
This sequence comes from Roseburia sp., assembly GCA_019421345.1. Classification (GTDB taxonomy): domain Bacteria; phylum Bacillota; class Clostridia; order Lachnospirales; family Lachnospiraceae; genus Roseburia. The sequence goes on from JAHZFL010000002.1 coordinate 233,527, forward strand.
GCCTGTACTGCCCACTGTCCGCCGCCAGATGGAACAAAAAAGTTTACGATACCCGCACTCCAGAATGTAAAGAGCGGGAATGTCGTTGCGTTTGAAATTGATACAAACGCCTGGCTGATCACACCTGCGAAAGAAACGCCTGTCACCGGGTTCGCGCCTACCATCATTCCCTGAATACCTGCATAGAACGGGAACTGCAGGATAATGCCGCCCGCACCCTTTGCAGCCTCCATGATTGCCCGTACATAGCCGATCGGAGTTTTATGGAATGCAATGCCCAACACGAGGAAGATCAAATTCACCGAGTCAAGGCTTAAGCTGAATACACCGCTTACAATCTGATAAATAATATACGCCGCACCCAGCACAACGATACAGCCGGATAAAATGACGCTGTTTTCCAGCTTCTCCGCCGGCGTCTCCGGCTTCTTAAATACCGGCTCCTCCTCCTTGAGAATCTCCGGATCTACCACAAACACATCCTTTGGCGCCGGATGCATCTTTGCATTCACAACCGGAAGCACGATCAGGATCAGCAGGCAGGCTGCGAGATTCCACGGAGCAAATACCGTCATGGTCGTTGGAACAGACTCTGTCAAAACACCGTTTGTCTGCGCTGTTACCGCATCTGTCACTGATGCGATCGTAAGCGGTACCGAACCGGAAATTCCTGCATGCCAGACTACGAAGCCGGAATATGCGGATGCGATCAGAAGACGATAATCAACATTCTTCATCTGCTTTGCAATCTCCTTTGCAAAGATTGCACTTACGATCAATCCGAATCCCCAGTTTGCCCAGCAAGCGATCACTGCGACAAACGTTACAAGGAAAATTGCCTGAAACGGTGTCTTTGGGATTGACGCCAGCTTTACGAGAACCTTTTTAATGATCGGCGCACTCGCCATTGCAGACCCAAGTACCAGCACCAATGCCATCTGCATGGAGAACAGCAATAGTCCCCATACGCCATTTCCCCAATGCTGCACCATCTGAATCGGTCCCTGTCCGGTCAGCGGCATCGCAACCACAAACACAAACATCGTCAATAAAATACAGAAAATAAATGGGTCCGGCAAAAATCGCTGAACGACATTTACACATCCTTTTGAGATTTTACTTAACATAACATCCTCCTTAGACTATAGTTAGACTGCCATTTTCTTTAAATTTTCACTAATGATCAGCGGACATCCGGTTGATTCCTTGATCTGCTCCACGGTAAATTCCGGATTATACTCTGTCAGCAACAACCCCTCGTCCGTGACCTCCATCACTCCCATTTCCGTTACGATTAAATCTACAACACCCTGTGCGGTAAGCGGAAGCTCACATTCCTTTAAGATTTTGTGCTTTCCCTTATTGGTGTGCTCCATTGCAACGATGACCTTCTTTGCACCAACCACAAGATCCATCGCACCGCCCATCCCCGGCACCATTTTTCCCGGAATGATCCAGTTTGCAATATTTCCCTTTTCATCCACCTGCAGCGCACCGAGGATCGTTGCATCCACATGTCCTCCACGGATGATCAAAAATGAAGTCGCGCTGTCAAAAAAAGCACCTCCCGGAATGATTCCTGCGGGCTTTCCGCCTGCGTTGGTAATATCCATATCCTCCTCACCCTCTGCCGGAGTATTTCCAAGTCCTACAAATCCATTTTCAGATTGAAGGATCAGATTCACGTCAGCTCCGAGGTGATTCGGCACTAAGGTCGGAAGTCCGATTCCAAGATTTACAACATCTCCGTCCTTTAATTCTTTTGCCACACGGGCAGCAATAAAATTTTTCAAGTCTTGCATAGATCAATTCCCCCCTGCTATGTAATCGATGAAAATACCTGGTGTATGAACGTAATCCTGGTCGATTTCTCCAACCTCAACAACCTCACGCACTTCAGCTATGACCGTGTCTGCTGCCGTTACCATAAGCTCTCCGAAATTACGCGTAGAACCATGGTACTGAAGATTTCCCATGCGGTCAGCTCTGCTTGCTTCCACAATAGCAATATCTGCATGTAACGGAAGCTCCAGAAGATAATCCCTGCCATCAATATTGATGACCTCTTTTCCCTCCTGCACCAGCGTTCCTACACCGGTTGGGGTCAAAAACCCTCCAATGCCTGCACCCGCACAGCGAATCCTTTCTGCCAGCGTTCCCTGCGGGATAAGAACAATCTCTGTCTCCTGCTCATTCATCTGTCTGCCGGCCTCCGGGTTTAACCCAATGTGAGAAGCATAAATCTTCTTAAACTGCTTCTGCATCACCATCTTCCCGACTCCATAATCAGGGAAGCCTGCATCATTGCAGATCAGTGTCAGATCCTTAACTCCTCGTTCCACAAGCTTGTCAATAATTTTGTGAGGTGAACCGCAGCCCATAAAACCGCCTATCATAACAGTCATTCCGTCCTTCACGAGAGCGGCTGCATCGTCGATTGTTACTTGCTTTGCCATAGTTTTTCTCCTTCTTTTCTTTTTCGGTTGTACATCTCACCTATCATTAGGATTGGAGTATATCAAAGTTTTCATCATTTTGCAATAAAAATTTTATAATTTTTACTGTTTATTAATCATTTTTTATTTATTGTTTGTACAGTATTTTCACAGCAAAAAAACACCGCCGGCTCATCATTTTTGATAAACCTGCGGCGTTCTTCTGCCACTTCTATAAACTTGTCCAAAATCTTAAACGCGTGAGAGATACTCACCGGTACGCGTATCAATCTTAATCACATCACCCTGCTCTACAAACAGCGGCACATAAACAGTAGCGCCTGTCTCAACAACTGCAGGCTTGGTAGCGCCTGTCGCCGTATCGCCCTTAAAGCCAGGCTCTGTCTCTGTGATCTCAAGCTCCACAAACAGAGGCGGTTCCACTGCAAACACACTTCCGTTATGAGAGCACATCTTCACCATCTCGTTCTCTTTCACAAACTTCAGCGCATCACCGATCGACTCTTTAGAAAGCGCGATCTGCTCATAAGTCTCTGCATCCATGAAATTATATAAATCTCCATCCGCATACAGATAGGTATAATCCTTTCTGTCAATACGCGCCTGCGGGCACTTCTCTGTCGGACGGAATGTCTTTTCCACAACGCCACCGCTCTTGATATTTTTCAACTTTGTTCTTACAAATGCTGCGCCTTTTCCCGGTTTCACATGCTGGAATTCAATAATCTGATAGATATTACCCTCTAACTCAATGGTAATACCATTTCTGAAATCACCTGCTGAAATCATGTAAACTTCCTCCTTCAAATACGTTCCGGTTTTAAACTCTCCGATTTTTCTATTTTATAATAAACACCGCCATATTTCAAGCTTTTTTTTCTCGTCAGTCTTTTTCCATGCCCTTTTTCTCTATTTCATGGATCAGATCAATCCGCGTCTGATGTCTGCCGCCTGCAAACTCTGCGTCCAGATACGCCTTTACAATATCCTTCGCCAGCTCGCTCCCGACGATTCTTGCGCCAAACGCGATAATGTTTGCATTATTATGCTCCTTGACAAGACGCGCTGTCGCCGTATCGGAGCAGACTGCTGCCCGCACACCGCGTACCTTATTTGCCGCAATCGAAATTCCGACGCCTGTTCCGCAGATCAGCACGCCGCAGTCCGCCACACCCGCGACAACCATATGCCCCGCTTTCTCCCCATACTCAGGATAATCGCAGCTTGCCGTTCCGTCCGTACCGATATTAATGACCTCATGTCCCAGACTTTTTAAATATTCTGCAATCTCAAGCTTTAATGCTGTCGCCGCATGATCATTTCCAATTACAATCTTCATATAGCCTCCATTCTGCAGTCCGGCTGCTCTTTTATCTTCGTTTTTTACAGCTTCTTTGATAGAAAAATAAAACGATTTTTTCCAGATAACGCTTACACACGATCTGGATTTCTTCCTTTGGATCAATCGGCTTTACAAGAATTGAATAAATTCCTGCAAGATTCGCACCGTAAATATCCGTAAAAACCTGATCCCCGATAAATACGGTGTTATGCTCGTCCGTCCCCATTTTCTTCATTGCCGCACGATAATTATCGGGTCTTGGCTTCTTTGCCTTATAAATATAGGCGGAAGCCTGCACCTTGTCATAAAATGATTTCACACGCGGCTCCTTATTGTTGGAAAGCAGTACGCACGAAAAACCAAGCTCCTTTAAACGGGAAAACAGCTCGCAGGCACGCGCATCCGCCGCAGCCCCGTGGGGCACAAGCGTATTGTCAATATCAAAGATAATACCGCGGCAGCCCTTACGGTACAGCTTGTCAAAATCAATTTCATAGGTGGACGCCACCCATTCCCTTGGATAGAACCTTTCTAACATCGTATTTCTTCCTTCTGTCTATTTTACAAGCCCTGAGATAAGACGGAACTTCTCATGCTCCGCGCTTCTCATCAGCTCAAACAGCAGCGCCTCATAGGTTGTGACCGTCATGCCCTCTGCGCGCGCACGCTCCATTGCGATCTGCTTGTCATGCATCCGTCTTGCACTGATACAGTCCTCCACAAGAATCGGCTGATACCCAGCCTCCAACAGATCAAGTGCGGACTGAAACACGCAGATATGCGCTTCGATTCCGCACAAAAGAATCTGCTTTTTTCCAATCGCCCGCAAATGCTCCCGCACCGCAGCGTCCCCATAAACAGAAAAGCTCTTTTTATCAAATGCTTCTTCTGTTCCTGCTGCCTGTACAATCTCAGGCACTGTCGCTCCAAGTCCCTTGGCATACTGCGTCGTGACAACAACAGGCACCTCCAATATCTGCATTCCCTCTAACAGCTTTACGGATTTTTCCAACAGCTCCCCGCACTCCGCAATCACGGGCATAAACTTTTCCTGATAATCAACTGCCACGCAGCAGACATCCTCCAGCTTCAATCTCATAGCTTTTCGCCCCTTTTTGTGTGTTTTTCAAATAAACGCCGTATTATAAATGGGGAGGCGTTTCCGCTTCCCCGTCTTCGTCAGCTTTCACCCTTATTTATCCAGCATTTTCTTAAGCTCGCTCATAAACGTATTCACATCCTTAAATTCACGGTAAACAGACGCGAAACGTACATAAGCCACCGCCTCCAGATCCTTTAGCTTATCCATCACAAGCTCGCCGATGAGAGAACTAGGGAGCTCCTTCTCCTCACGGTTAAAGATCTCTGTCTCCACCTCGTCAATGAGCTGATTGATCTGATTGACAGAAATGGGGCGTTTATGACATGCCCTAAGTACGCCGCCCTCTATCTTAGAACGATCATACTGCTCTCTCGTGTTGTCCTTCTTGATCACGATCAGCGGAATCGTCTCTACCTTCTCATAGGTCGTAAAACGTTTGCCGCAGTCATCGCACAATCTGCGGCGGCGGATAGAATTATTATCATCTGCCGGTCTGGAATCTATTACTCTTGTATTCTCACTGCTGCAAAACGGACACTTCATATCCTACCTCCACATAGCAATGCCTCTGTCTCTTGTAGTATATCTGCCCGTCTTTCAAATGTCAACAAGGATTCGCCTTTACTTTATCTTATGGCGGCATTCCTTCTCATCAATATCTACAAGCACAATATCCGGTCCGATCTTTACGATCTTGCACCACGGAATAAAAATCTCAAACTCACGGCATATACAGCCAAGCCACTTCGCGGGTCCCGGAACGATCAGCGAACGGATACAGCCATTGCACTCATCAAACTCCAAATCGCTGACATTTCCAAGGCACTTACAATCCGTCACATTGATCACTTCTTTTTGCTGCAATTCACAAAAACGCATATAGCTTCCCACACCTTCTGTTGAGAAAATATATGCGTTTTTGCCTTGTTCTATACCTTTTACACATTAAAACGGAACAGAATGACATCTCCGTCCCTTACAACATATTCCTTACCCTCAAGTCCGACGATTCCTTTCTCCTTTGCGGCGGATAAGCTTCCGCAATCCAGCAGATCCTGATAATTTACGACCTCCGCGCGGATAAAACCGCGCTCAAAATCCGAATGAATCTTTCCGGCTGCCTGCGGCGCCTTCGTCCCCTTACGGATCGTCCATGCCCGTGTCTCATCCTCTCCCGCAGTCAAGTAGCTGATGAGTCCAAGCAGACTGTAGCTTGCCTTGATCAGCTTTTCAAGACCTGATTCCTGTAAGCCAAGATCCTCCAAAAACATCTGCTTCTCGTCATCGTCAAGCTCTGCGATTTCCTGCTCGATCTGGGCGCAGATGACAAATACCTCGCTGTTTTCTGCCTTTGCCAGCTCCCGCACAGCTGCAACATGATGATTTTTCATACCATCATCTGCCAGGTCATCCTCCGCAACATTTGCCGCATAAATCACGGGCTTTGCCGTCAGCAGGTTATAAGAGTCAAACCACTTCTGCGCATCCTCATCCTCCGGCACCTCAAACGTCTTTGCAAGACCTCCGTTCTCCAAATGCGCCTTAACTGCCTCAAGCAGCTCTAACTCCTTCGCAAGCGTCTTATCCATGCGCGCCTGCTTCGCCACCTTTGCAATGCGGCGCTCTAAAATTTCCACATCCGAGAAAATCAACTCCAGATCGATCGTCTCAATATCTCTTGCCGGATTCACATTCCCGTCTACATGCACCACATTGGAATCCTCAAAGCAGCGCACCACATGCACGATCGCATCCACCTCGCGGATATTGGCGAGAAATTGGTTTCCAAGTCCCTCTCCCTTGCTCGCCCCCTTGACAAGCCCCGCAATATCCACAAACTCGATCACCGCGGGTGTCACCTTCTTAGAATGATACATATCTCCAAGCTTCTTTAAACGCTCATCCGGCACAGCTACGATACCAACATTCGGGTCGATCGTGCAGAACGGATAGTTGGCAGATTCTGCCCCCGCCTTCGTGAGCGAATTAAAAAGCGTACTTTTGCCTACGTTTGGCAGACCAACGATACCTAGTTTCATTTTCCCTTTACCTGTCCGAAAACCCTTGATTTATCGGTGTTTTCGCCTTTCTCTATATTCTTTACTACACAATTTACTACACAATTTTTAAGGCACTTTCTATTCTTTCAACCTCTTTGAACTTCTCATCTTCGGTAACGTCAACATATATCCTCATGGTGATACCCACGTTAGAATGTCCAAGTATAACTTGTAATGTTTTAGGTCGCATTCCACCTTCTATACAGCGTGTGGCAAATGTGTGTCTCAAAACGTGCATTGAAAATCTATCAATGCCTGCTTTATCACATAATTTAAACAAAGTCGTATCATAGGCAGAGTTCTTTGTTGGTTCGCCTTTTCTACACAAAAATACATAGTCTTTAAATTCCATATTGATTACCTTAATACTCTTTAACTTCTCTTTCTGATTCTTGAGAATAGCAATAGCCTCTTCTGTCAAAGGTACATCACGATAACCAGACTTGCTTTTAGGCTCACCAATTCGCCACTCACCAACAGAGTATCTATACTCCATACTTCTTTGTATATGTACTACCTTCTTTTTAAAATCGATGTCTGACCATTTTAACGCTATCATTTCACCAGTTCTTAATCCAGTTTGTAATAAGAAAGCAAACTGATTGTAGTTGCTTGAACCCTTTGCAACTTCAAGAAATTTCTTTTGTTCTTCAATGGTCAATGCTCTAACTTTCTTTGGTTCTTTTCCGATATTGTGTTTAACTGCTTTTGTTACTGGATTCTTTACGATTACATCATTCTCAACGGCATCTGAAAACATACAATACAAAGCAATCCTTGTCTGATATATTGTAGAAGATTTATAGTCATCTTTCATCTGATTCAACACATTCTGACAGTGCATAGGTTTTACTTCCGATAAAATCATATTACCAATGCAATCCTTTATATTATGTTGAAATCTTTCCTTATAATTCCTAATGGTATTAGGTCTTATGCTTTCGCCTTTGATGTTCTCTATCCAATAATTAAACCATGCCGTAACTGTCATATCTCCTGAAGCATCAATTCCACCATGTTCATCATTGAATCTAGCATCAGCATACCATTGACGGCAATCTTGCAGTTTTTTAAAATACCTCTCTACGGATTTACCAGTCCGTTTACTTATGAACCTTCCGTAATATAAACCATCCTTTCTTTGGCAAATACCTGTTCCAAGAGGTTTACCCTTTAAGTCTTTACCCATAAATTAATCCAACTCCTTTCTGCTATCTCCTAGCAAAAAGAGTCTGATACAGCATAGTATTATATCATAGGTCTTGCAATTTGAAAAGCCTTTAATTTCTCACTCAAATTTCCAAAGCCTTTGATAAATACTGTTCAAACTCTTTTCTCTTAACCAACTTTTTAGTTCCTACATATAGTACAAATGGACACTTCGGATTCTTTAACAATTCCTCAATTCTGTTAATACCAATATTTGAATAGCTTGCAGCTTCTTTAACAGTCATATTTAATTTTAACCAAAAAGGCATTTCTAAAGTTTTTGCAGTTCCTTCTATAAAAAATCACACTCCATTTCACAAAAATTTTTGCTTAATATAAAAAGGTGCTACACACCCATGTAACACCATCAAATTCAATCTAATATTCAGTTTTCTCCCATAATCTCAATCTTACGATAATGCTTTAATACCTCTTCCAACTCATAGTAGGGGCTATCATTTACATCTGCGGTGCGTTTTACATATATAACGCTACATAATACACAAAAGACGGAGAAGTAATTTTCCCCGTCTCTGATAATATTACCTTTATTCATTTGTACCATAGAATCCTTTTAAAATGCGTCTGTCCTTAATTGTACGCTTTATATATTTGAAAATATCAACAATCAGACCTACAATCAAGTCAAAAATATTAATACCTACAAAGATTCCGATTGTCACACCAACCATAAGCAACACCGCTTTGATAATATTGAATGATTCTGTCCACATATGATAATTAAATAATGTAAACAAAATACCCACAATTTTGCTTACATTCCAATAAATACTTTCAAGTTTCTTTAATTTTTTGTTCATTCAATTTTTCTCCACTCTTTTATTTTTTCAGATTTTATAATTCACCTCTTCCTTTTCTTGTAATTCACTCCACAGATATGCATTTCTCTAAAAATCCCACAAGGAATCTTTACCCAAACAATTTGTCCTAATTTCAAATCTGTACCAAGAGCATTATGAACAGTGTATAGCTGATTCATATAACTTATCTGGTAAGTACCATCAACATTCTTTCCCCATACGGCAGATTTAAACGTTTTATCATATTTTAATTTTTGTGTTTTGTTTTCTATGATTGAAACAATTTTGCTCAATAATATATCTACCGCATTGTTATTTTCGTTCGCCATATCGTCATTCCCCCTTTTACAATATAAAAAGGACTGATAGTGAAATACCAGTCCAAATTTATATATTATTTTCAATAAAAATCAAAGAGTTACTTTGCTAAAATTTTGGTTGTTTGCTTATTTTGTTTGCTTGTTTGATAATTTATTTAGGTTGTTTGTTAAAGTTTAGGTTATTTGTTTGCTTGTTTGTCTTTTCACTTGTTCATTTTCAAAATTACTTATTGAAATTACACAAGTCAAGTAAGTCTTTACAAATTTCACCGTTTTCACAATATATTATCTCCACACTTATAGCTTTTGAAGTGTTCAAAATAATAACTCTTGTGTTGTCGGATGAAAAATCACTTATAACTTCATTATTTAGTGTTTTAATGACATATGAGGCAAGAGTTATACATGGTTCATTTGAATAGCTTTCATAATTATGAATCATTCCTTCATATATGCTATTTTCAAACAAGATTCTCACTTTCATCGGGTACTCATTATCCATTAGGTCATCCCAATAGTATAAATTACCAGTATCTCTGATTTTTAAAAAATCAAATACTTTTATAATCCGCTTATTTTGCAATATCTTTGCGAATATATATCCTAACAATAATGCTGAGAATATAATGCAAAATATGTCAGCCTCATATGAAATAGATAATGGAATTAGATATGCAATGCTACAATAGATATATCCTATAACCAGTGAAGATGTTAAAACATGTTCTACATCTGTTGAGTTCCGTTTTAGTGATACAAAATGAAATGTCTTATTAAAAACATATCCTGTAACAATATATATAATTATTTGTGGTAAAATTTGTGCCAATTCGCTAATACTATCAACTCCCATCTATTCATTATTTGAATCCTTTTCTTTTTTTTGGTGGTTTGTGTGGAGGTCTTCTGGAAAATTTATCTGCCGTTCCTGTTGTTCTGTTTATTATGTCACCATTTGAAGTCTTTTTGTTATTATTTCTTCTTATCGTCACTAGTACACCTTTCAATCATTTGTATTATGGTTTCCATTATATACCAATAATTGAAAGAATACCATTGAAATATTCGGTTTGTGTAGTTTGTTTTTTACAAGAATCTAAAGTTCCATTAGACCCTTGTAAAAACTTTTTTATTTTTATTTTCTATACATCGCCTGATTAACCTTACCTGGTAATTCCCGTATAATTGCCTTTGCAAGTCCATCTACACTTTGAACTTCATGCAAATTAATATCGCCAATATTTATATTAATAGGGTTACCACTTCTTACATTATCAACGTTATATCTTGGAATGTTAATCATAGATGGCATTGTATTCATATAATCAGGTATAAGCTGCTGTAAATTCTTTCTCATTTTATCATGGTCAAAAACAACAACTTCACCAATTCCAGCATCTAATGGAGATATACTCCCAGAAAGTAGTTCTCTTGTGTCAGATGCGCTATATACGGTTTCGCCACCTTCAAATAAATGTATTTGCCTTCCTTTTGCAATATAGGCGTTCCCATTATTATCACGAATAATTTCATTTCCGCTTTCGGCTACTTCATGCCAACCTGGCTTGGCATTGTCTGTACCAGAACCGTACTTCTCAATCGTTGGAAGATTACTAATGCCACCGCCACTATTTGCATTTGGTTTACTTGGTTTACTTGGTTTTTTAGTTGGTGTATTTTTATTCCCAGATACGGTTGGTGCTTTGCTAGAACTGGACGTTTGAGAACTTGTTGATTCGGCTGATTTAATGGCATTTAAAGCAGCGATTTGAGCATTGGCTGCATTCCATGCCGCATCAACGATCGCTTGTTGTGTGGCAAGATATTGGTTTCTAAAATTATTCAGAACCTCCATTCTACCATTTAGAATATCGTTTTCCCAAGTAGCACCAAGTACCTGAGCAGCCATTTCTCTGTTAACGGTTTCTTCTCTTTCTGTTGCAATTGCATTCCATGCTTGCTTAAGCGCATCATAGTACTCGATTTTTTCATTATAAGAATCTATTAATCCCTGATTATCTTCAATTTGTTGTTGAATATGAATGTAATTGTCTTTAAAAGATTCAATATCTGAAATTCTATTAGAAAGAATTAATTTCTCATAATCCTTCCCCCAAATAGCAATAGCAAGCTGCTTATATTCTTCATTTTGCTTTGCAGACGATATTTCAGACCAAAGGTCACGATATTTTTCGAGTTCTGCAATGACTTCATCCAGTGCATTTTTTTCTTTCTCTAATCCAGCTACAGTTTCTTGTAATTCTAAATCAGCAAGATTCTGTTGTGCGTCACGAACCTCTTCACGGTCATGTGTGTAAATATATTCTTTGCCATTATACAATTTAACATTTCTATTATTTAATGCTCTGTATAATTGGTAACGTGCTTTTTCAAGGTCAATGGCTCTTTGCTTTTCGTCATTTTCATCTTGAAGTTTTGATATGGTATCATCAATAGCATCTTGTTTTTGCTTGATACTGTCAATTTCAGTTTGGTATACATCATCAACAACTTTTAAAATTCCGTCATATTCATCCAATTGATTCTGCAGCACATCATTCTGCTTTTCTAAGCCATCAATAATACCTTGGATGCCATCAATCTCTTTGTCGATTCGTTTTGTTATTGCTGATATTACTTTGTCGTATACATCCAACTGTTGTTGATATAAATTACCAACAGAGTCCCAATAATCTTTTGCTGATATTTTACCGTCACGATAGAACTCATCCAAGAGAGAGCGTGATTTATTTAAGAATGTTTGGAAATCAATCAGTCCTGCATCTAATTCTGCTTTGTAAAGAGCAAGGTATTTATCCAGATATTCCTTCCAGTCCTTTTGAATATCCTCCATTGTCTTTTTGGCTTCTTTTTTTGCAGAAGAAGCAGATGATTTAATTTTGGGCTTGGTTGAATAAGTTCCAGAACCAATCTTGTTAATGTTTTTCATTGCGTTTTGCAATGCTGTGATTTGTGCTTCAGCATCATTAAATTGTTTCATAGACGCTAATTGCTCCGCTGATGCAGCTGCTAATTTTGCTTTTGCTAAATCATAGAATCCATTAGCAGATTCCCTCGCCGTATTTCCATCATCAGAAAGTTTCTGTTGGATATTGCTTTGTAATAACTGTAAATCAGCAATCTGATTTTGGATTTTAGCTTGTACTAAAGCAAGCATAGCCTCTCTATTGATTGTACAAGCACCAGTTACCGCATCAAATTGTAAAGCAGTAGCATAGCCCGCATCTACCATTGCAAGCATTGTGTCAACAGAAACAGATCCATTTGCTGCTTGTTCTGCGAAAGCTTCATTTACAGATGCAATAGAAGAACGGAGCGTATCTACCGAATTGGTTGCAGATTCTGCTAATTTGGTGATAGTGTCGTATGATAAAGTTGGAAGATTATCTCCATCTAGTAACGCATCTACTTTATCAAGTTCATTTTCAAGAGGTATACTGTAATAACCTTCAAATTGAGGCGCAGACGATAAATAATCATTAATTGCATCCGCAACTTCCTCTTCACTTCCAATAAATTCTTTACTGGCAATAGCTGTATCAATCAATTCTTGTCTAAATGTTTCAAAATCTTGTTCTGTTTTAGGAAGTTCTCTGCCTTGCAAGGCTGTCAACATTGTCTGCTGTGCAAGATTTTCGTTCAGATTATCAATAGATGAATTATAAGCATCTACCTCATCTTTCATCTCACTATACCTACTATAAATAGCCTGAAACAATGAGTTTTCTGATAATTCTTCGCCTGTAAAAGCACCAGAACTTCTCAGTGCCATGACTGCATCTTCTAACTTATGGTAATTATCTAAAATCCCTTCTATCTTGGTATCATCACCAGTTAATACTAATGCACCACCACCAGAACCAAATGAACCTCTATCAATAATTCCAGCTTTTTCTAACTCTTTAAACGCTTTAACTGCATCATCACCTGTGGCATCTATAATATTACTGCCCCAAAATCCACTTTCCCCAGCCTTTAATAGCTCTTCTTTCGTTGCATTTATTCCAGCGAGCAAATCAATCTGTGAATATTTCAAAGCGTCAATACTTGCTTGTTTGATAGCATTTGACAAAGAACCATACTTTACAATCAAATCGTCAATACTTTCACCTTCAAGTCCTAATTTCTTTAATAACTCTGTTTGCGTAGTCATCAACTCTTCTTTTGAAGATTTATCTGTCTTTACTGCTTCTGACAAAGTTAAGTATTTACCTGTCAATTCTGTAAGTTCAAATGTTAAATTACTTGCTGTATTGGCTGCGTCTTTTGCTTTCTGTCTTGACTCCTCTGCTTTTTGATTTGCAGAATCAATAGCTGATGTCACCATTCCAAAAGCTGTGCTGATTGCCATAATTGCTATGCCTATTGGATTACTTAAAAATGCCGCCTTTAAACTAGCACCAAATCCCTTAACTGCTGCTGTAAGGCTAAATGTACTTGCCGTAGCTGTCTTTTGTGCCGTTGTCTGTGCTTTTGTAGATTGAACCAATCCCATTTGAGCCAATTTTGCTTGTGCTTGAGCCTTTGTAAGACCAGTTGTACGCAAAATTGCTATACGGTCTGCTTCACTTAATGATTTACTCGCTAATACTTGTTTTAACTGTGTTTCACTTAATCCTACTGATACTGCTTTCAATGTATTTAATGCGTTTGTGTACTCTGTTGTACCTCTTGCCATAGTTGACATATCTTTTACTGTATTAAGTGCCGTTCCGAAGTTACTTGCCTGAATTGCTGATGCCTTAAATGCTGTCGATAATGTAGTAATTACTTTTACAATACCGATTGCAACAAATCCTTTTAAAGTTGATTCAACTAATCCCAAACTATTTACAAATTGAAGTGTAGCATTTCCACAATCCAAGATACTTTTAACTGTAGAACCATCCAATACTGACTGATAAGTTTCTGTCATAGTAGCCTTAAACTGATTTAAAGAGGCTTCACTTGAGGATAAATACTTGTCGTATTCTGCTTGTGCTGAACCAGAAGATTCCAAACTTCTCTGATAAATCTCTTGTGCTTCGGACATATTATTTAAGGTTGCACTAATAACTGATGCTCTATGCTTACCTGCAATAAGTTCTAACAATGCACTTTGATCTGTATCTGACATGTCCTGATATACTTTTGCAATATCAACATAAATATCATAAATACTACGTAATGTTTCACCATCTGCTTCAATAATTTCAACACCACCGCTACCATTTATATTAGTAAGTGCTTTAATCTTTGCTTCTAACTTGGCAGTAGATGTAACAACTGTTTCTGTTTCCTCGCCCATTAATTCTAATTCTGCGGTACATCCACGAATACGAAGTGCAGAAGTACGAAGTCCTAATGCTAATGCGTCTGCATCCTGGTATTGTCTGTTACCTGCGGCTAAGAGGGCTATAAATTCATCTACAGAAGTGTTTGCATCTGCGAACACCGAACCAACTGACTGTACGCCTTGAGCAATTTCAGCAGTTGTGATACTTGCTGTATTACCAATTTCATTGTACTTATCAATCAATGCTTCTGCCTTATTAATTGCATCGTCATAACCATCTACAACATCATAGGCTTGCACACCAGATATGATTGCCTTTGCTGAATCTGAAGCTGACATATCTCCGACATTGGATAACATCGTTGCTTTTTCTGCTAATGCATCACTTTCTGTCAAATTGTAACCTGACTTAGAAAACTCTGTTGTACTTTCAATCAATGCTTTCTGTGTTGTTGCTAACTTCTGTGCTTTTTCGTTACATCTATCAAGATAATCTGGGTAATCACTTCTTGAAAGTTCATTCTGTACCTTGATTAAGTCTGTATAAGCCTTATCTAAAGTCAATGCTTCTTCCCAAGTGTCATGCAACTGTCTTGTAAGTAACATAATACCACCAGTACCAGTAAACAACTCTGTAGCACGTTTGAATGTTTTCTTGAATGTATCACCCAATGTAAGTCCTGCTAAATTATTTGCTTTTAGTTCAGACCTCATAGCTGACAACTGCATTCTCAAATTCTGAATTTCTTTTCCAGACGATGCTAATTTTGCACTATCTAATAATGAATTATACTTTGCTGTCATATTTTCGTCCTTGAATAACTTTGTATTCTGCTGACCGAAAATATTAATATCATTGATAAGTTTGTCTTTCTTCAAGTTCATACTTACCTGAATTGGTACTTTGTTAGCCGTTGCTTGTGCTTGCTGTGTAGCTTGCTGTACCGATGTAACAGTACCCTTCTTATTCATTTTTCCAGTTAGATTTACCGTACCATTCATAGACGCTAAATCTTGCTTTAACTGTGCCTTCGTTCTAGCCTTATTAAGAGTGCCAATAAGCGGAACTTTAATATCTCCTAGATTCTTCGCATCAGTTTGTACCTGCTTCTTGCTTTGTGCTTTCTTCAAATCAGCAATCAAACCAATCCAAAAATTGTTTTGTGCCATGTTTCCTCCTTGTCTTATCGTAAACTTGTCATAAATTTTGTATTGACTTTTACTATTACACCATATATAATTGACATCATAGTATATATTTGTGTTATTTTTAACATTTTATTAAAAATTAACTGTCTAAATAATCATTTAGTGCAATTAAATGACTTTCCCACAAATCTTTTTTTCCTGATTTGAATGCAGACAATACTTGTCTTGGCATTCCTATCTGCTTTGCGATGTAGGTCTGTTTCTCACGTTCCGTCCTTTTTATCAATTTTTTTCTTACTTCTTCTTGACTAATCATCATTTTCTCCTACTATTATTTTTTTCATATAGATTTTTTGTCACATAAAAAAATAGAAGTAAGCAAAATACTCACTTCTACTCAAATTCATACTAGCATCCAGTAGAGATTATGGAAGTCCTCTACCAGATGACCTATTACATTGTGGAGATATAATAGGATTTACATAATTGTTTTGAATTTCTTCAATGTGCCTTAGTGGAGTCGGCACTAATACTGATACAGGCTATGACACCTATACCAGTCCGAATCAGAAAGGAGATTCTTTATGTAAACTATACGAATATAGCAATTCATCATTGCACGAAAGGCTTTAGCACCGTAACCTTTCCACAGTGTTGCGGCAACGCCTTTCATGCAAATAGCACGATATTCAAAGTTTTCCTTTCTTTGAATTTTTATAATCACATCTGAAGATGGAATTACCCTTACTGTGGTATGACTACCATGTCCAAATATGCTTCTAATCTTTCTGCATCACTTGGACATAAATACAATTTGCCTTGTTTGAATTTTGCTAAAATATCATATGTAATATGTGTATATTTTGAAATTGCCCTCGCAGACAGACCAGAAGCAACCGTTTTAATCAATTTTTCTTTTAATTCCTCTTGATTCATAATTACTCCAATCTTTTAAATATTTTGTTGGAAATGATATATTACCTCTTTCCTATATTCACTTGGACATTTTGCACAAAGAAAATAATATTTCCCTTTGTTTTAAAGTATTAATCGGCAATTTCTTTGTGCGCATTTAACATTTTTTCGTTTTTTGCAAAAGCTCTATAATATCCACACACGCTTTCTGATAATCCTCCTTCTTAACCAGTCTTGACTCATATTCTTTAGGTTCAATCTTTTCATATATTACTTTGAATTTTATATCATCCGTTTTATTTGGATTTATGACTATTGCTCCCAACATACTTAATTCCTTCAATCGGCTTTTCAGATTCTTTCTTTGATATTCAGTATAACCACAAAGTTTGGATATATTGGAAAAATTCAATCCATTGTTTCTATTATCGTGTATCGTCAACGAATTTATGATATGACATATCTGCCTATTCTTTCCAACTGACCTATCGGATTCCATATGCTTACTTATTACAATTAAAACTGCATATAGTTTCTGTAATTCCTCTATGTGTTTTGATGAAATATTATATTCTGCCAATTTTTCATCGGACACAGCATCAAGAATATGCTCAATATCTTCATCCCTGACAATTATTTGCGAATACACCTTGTTCTTATCCTCTAACTCTGCAATATGAAACTCTTTTTTCTTCTGATGCCTTGCAAGTTTTCGCTCTTTTAATTCCTTTGTTTTCTCTGCTCTTGAAACAATAGTTGAGAAATCCAACTCGCTATCTGTATAATTTTCTTTTGCCCTTCTAAGCATTTCTCTCTCAAAGCAATTCCAAAGAATATTTTTAGCACTATCATTATCAACCAAAGAAGATTCACGATAACACATATACACAATACAATTCAAAACTTTATTAACACTCTTCTCCTCCGACAACTTACATATCTTTAACAGTTCATTTCTTGCATAGATATAAAAGTATCGGTAATGGCTAATCCGCTCTTCTCGACTATCATTTAAATTATCATCACCTATGAGTTGCTTATATAATCCTGCGTTTTCCTCTGCAAGTTCAATCAATCTTTTTCTTATTTCGATATACAGTTTAGAAGTCTCATTTGGCTTTTCTGTGACAAATATCTTCAAGAATTTATCCAAATTGAACTTATTCTCCGATATTTTATTATCAATTTCAGCAAACTTGTCTTCCATATAATGACATATCCGATTAAGGCTAATGCTACTATCAGAAAATTTCAATTGATTATTGATTACTTTCGTATCTCCTGCAAAGAAAAACTCTGCATTTTCTATCCCATTTTTTTCAGCCTTTAGTTTACGCTCATTCTTAGGAAGATATTTCATAAAATATGGTTTCAAAATATTGTATGTTTTCAGAAACAACTCTATATCCGTTGGAATCGGTTCAAATTCACCAGTTTTAGCAGCATCAATCGTAAGCTGTCCAACAATGTCCATTATCTTAATATACTTTTGAATTTTCTCACGATTTTCGTCTGTTTGCTCAATACCCCATAGATTAGTAACCCTGTCAATAACTGAACCTATATTATTCTGATAAGCCAACGCATCAAACTCCATGAGTTTGCTTATATTCTGTACATTTGGAAGTTCTATATTTTCAGATTTTTTCGTATTGGTTAAATCCACATACTTAACATCAATCGTGTTGCCGTTTCCGTCTTTTCTTGCTCTCTCAACTGCTTGTATATATTTTTCGCAATTAGTTGTGGCAATATGGTCTCCGTCAAAATCGGCAGTCCCCAATGCAAGCGGAATCGTAGAGTAAGAATCAGTTACAATACCCGTCTTTTGATACTTAAACCACTTCTTGATAAGTTTATATCTCTGTTCATCCTCATTTGACACCATTTTTGCCGTTCTTGCTTCCATGTAAATATGAGGATTTCTTATCAATGCCAACTTGTCACATTTGAACTCGTCCTTATCTGTGTCTTTTTTAGAAGATTTTTCATTCTGATACAACCACCAATAAGCATATATTTCTTCTGTTTTCAGTAATCCAGTAACTTTATCTCCACGCTTACCAAATGCAAATTGTGCAAGAGCATATATATCTGGTGTTAGTACCTGATAATTGCCAGTAATATATAATTTACCAGACAGAACACGCTTAATAATACCATTTATATCTTCCCTGACTTTTCGCTTAAAATAATCATCTGCAAATATAATAGGCTTATTCACATCTGAAGCATAATAAGCAGCTCTGTAGTAAGGGGGAATACGTTTCCATTCCTTTTTGTGATACTGTTCTTCATCAGCAGTACAACTTCTGAACCGTAAAAATTCATTTACATCGCAAGTAATTTTTTGTAACATATCAACTGTATCTTGTGTAAATGTTGTAATTTCATCATCTTCAAAACTAACTGTCAATAGGTGTTGGTAAGCTGTAAGCATTCTTTTCTTTAAATCACATACATCTTCTGAATACTCGCTTATATTAAAAGTGCGTTTGTAACTGCATTCAATTTCATCCGTATCTTTCCCATTTGCATCCTTCTTATAAAAAACAACTAGTTCATCAAAAATCTTTCGCCATTTATCAATATCATTATCAAAAAGGCTTATAAACTTTGTCTGACTTTCTGTAAGAATAATATCAACTGACTCTTCTCTTAAATCATGTTTATTGCCTTTAATATCCGTAATAATCCATCCGTTTTCCTTTGCAAAAGATTTAATATCGAATGTATACAAATTACCTTTAATACCAGGAATAACTCTAATCTGAAAAGCAGCCGGTATGTAACGATTATCGTATTCATTTCTTATATCAAGTTCATTCGACCATTTTTTAGCACATTCCACAGACACAAGACCTGCACCATCAAACGGTATAATGCCGCCTTCAAAGGCTCTTTTATCATTATTCTTAACATCATATTCCTTGATGTATTTATCCTTTTCGTTATCTCCTTCCTTCCAATTTGGATTGAGTTTTTTAGTCTGAATTACTGTGTCAAAAGTATCTTCTACATCACGTTTGAAATCTTTAATTACAACGATTTTCGGAACATAAGTTATTACCTTGGAATCTGTACTAGGCAATCCATAATAGCTATTCCACTTTGCGTATCCTTTTTTATAATATGGATAGCCATTAATATTTGCACAATCATCTATCCCACCAAGTAATATTTTGTCAATTTTATAAAACAAATCTTCTCTAATGAATAATGCTTTTTTACCTCTGTTGTGTCCACTTCCAACAATAACTCTTTTGAAGGACTCTGTGACGGGATTCCCGTCTTCGTCAAAGCATTGTACCTGTTTAAATTGAGGTGCTAGTGCCTTTCCGTCCGCATTCTTTTTATCTTTGTTTATATCTTCCCATTTCCAATGTTGAAGAACTATAATACCACCATGTTTATTTAGCTGATTATATTTAGGAACATTATAACCAACATTCACAGATATAAGTCCTTCGATATATACCAAATCCAGATTTCCATACCTTTCAGTGCATACATGTCTACTATCTATGGCTTCTATAGATCTTATCAATTCACTATCATTAACCGTATGTTTATACTTTGTAATATTTCTATCATTCTCCACATACTTAACAATATTATTCTTAGGATTGCCCTTTAATTCAATACTTCTGATTACCTTCTGTACAATATTTTTAATAACTCATTCCACCTTCCTTAAAAATCTTTATCAACAATTTGTTTCTTTGAATATCCTCGTAAAACTCTTGGATATTTCAGTAATTACGTCTCCTATTTCTTTATAAAACCTTTCCAAAATCGTTGAAATAAGTATTTTATTGGCAAAACACCCCACTTTGGACTGATTTTAATCCTATTTTGATTCAAAAATGCCAATTTTTAAGCTTTTTCTCCTACTTTACCCTTAATTTTGAGTATTTTTTACCACTTTGAAACCACTATTAGGCTTTAACTTACAAATTCTCTCGCCTTTGGAGTTTTTCATAGTACCATCTGTAGAAACTGTATAAGATTCTATTCCTTGTTTATCCATCCATTCTTCAACTATGCCCTTTTTACCTTCACAGCGTCTTATATCACTTGCAATCTCTACCATAGTTGCATCCAGTTCAAAAATATCTCTATTCCAATAAATCCACACAAAATCTTCTACATCTGCATATTGGTGACAAATCATATCATTAAGATTAATGTCTTTTAAATGCTCTACTGAGTAGAAATAGTCTTTGCAACAATACTTTTTCCATCGTATTCCTTATCTATTGGGAAAATCCCTTGCACCTGTCGAATAGTCAAATGTCCTAATATTTGATACAGTAGATTTGCAAAAGTAAAATCTTCCATTAGTTCCTGATAATTTAATACTCTTGCCTCAAATATCCCCTTCTGCTTACTCTGATATTTCAAAGTAATGTATCTTGTGCCATAAAAGAACATTTTCGCTAAAGTATCTGCTATATTATTATTCTCTTTCTGTTCAGAACATCTAATCATCAAATTATCATAAGCAGATTTATATATTTCCCACTTCTGTTTGGAAGGGGCAGATTTATTATTCTGCCCTTTAATCACTGTGAATTTTGGTCTATCCATATATATTTTTCTCCTTTTACGCTATCTTCTTATTGAATTTTCCATATACCATAGCATCTGATTTTCCATCCACAACATCAGCATCAATTACAACTTTCTTTGCATCCGTCATATCAGGAATAGAATACATAACCTTCTTCATAGCCTTTTCAATAATAGAACGAAGACCTCTTGCTCCGATTTGTTTTTTTATGGCTAATTCTGCAATCCTATGTAAAGCAGATTCTTCAAATTCCAACTTCACATTATCCATAGCCAATAATTCCTGATACTGCTTTGTGAGTGCATTCTTTGGCTCTGTCAGAATCTTAATCAAGTCTCTTTCAGATAATGGTTGTAAGGTCGTTATAACTGGTAATCGTCCAATCAATTCTGGCATAAGTCCATATTTCACTAAATCATGTTGCTGCACATCTGATAAATCAAAACTCTTATTATCCTTTGCTGTATGAATATCTGCATTGAAACCAATATGGTTATTATCAGTTCCCTTCTTAATAATCTTCTCCAATCCGTCAAAAGCACCACCACAGATAAAGAGAATATTGCTTGTATCAATATTTACACATTCAGCATTTGGATGTTTTCTGCCACCAGATAACGGAACTCTTGATACTGTACCCTCAATAATCTTTAAGAGTGCCTGTTGTACCCCTTCACCACCAACATCACGAGTAGTTGATACATTCTCACTTCTTCTTGAAATTTTGTCGATTTCATCAATATAGATAATGCCTTTCTCTACTAATTCACTATCAAAATCTGCATTTTCCAATAATCTAAGTAAAATATTTTCTACATCATCACCAACATAACCAGCTTGTGTTAAAGTGGTGGCATCAGCAATAGCAAACGGAACTCCTAAGAATTTTGCCAAACTCTGCGCTAAGTATGTCTTACCACTACCAGTTGAACCAATCATAAGAATATTGCTTTTTTGAATTTCCACATCAGATTTTTTGTTCTGATTGATACGCTTATAGTGATTGTAGACAGCAACTGCCAGTGTCATTTTTGCATCATCCAGACCGATAACATATTGATCCAAATGTTCCTTAATCTGTCTTGGTGTTGCTAACTGCACATTATGAGAAATTTGCTGCTCTTCTTCATCATTTAAAATGTTATATGCGTCATGCACACATTCATCACACACATATCCAAATCTACCTTTTACAAGCCGATTCACTTCATCTTTTACTTTTCCACATAAGAAACATCTTTCTATCTGTTTATTTGCCATATAATATAATTCTCCTTTGATTCCATGTAATTATGGCAGAGATAAGCATTTGCTTGTAATTCTCTTTACCACCTAAACAAGTTGACCATATATGATACTTCTCTTTTTAATAATAATTTTTCTACAGTACACGAGTTAATCTTGTCACACACACGAAAAGCGTGTGTGTGACAATCGGTGTGGGCTTGCGTCCTTTGCAAGCACATACCGAATAACCCTCTATAGACTACAACAACACATAATCATTTTTCTCTATCAATTCAATTACTTTTTTGACTTCTTTTTGTGTCGCTTTATCAGTACAACTTTTTGTCTTCTGAATAATCCCTTTCATAGAATCTACCTTTAATAATAAAGAACGTAACCTTTCTCTGTAACCCATCCATTCCAAACGCATAATTCTATAATTTACTGATGCTGACTGGTCTGAACATTCATAATAATTGCTCCACTTCTTTTCTAAATAAGCATTTTTACTAATGATTGATTCACATGTAGCAAGACAACTAATAATCATTGCAATTGTTAATTTTTTATTCTGTAAATTTTGTTTATCTGTTTTTATCATTAAATTATCTTCTCCTTCTGTTAGTCTCTGACAGTAGACACATCCTAATCCAGCAAAGCTGTCTTAGTCTGTGATCAATTTTTTGAGCATCCTGACACATTGTTCCGCCCACAAGGGGCTACACAATATGCCAGTCTGTCAAAAAATTAATATAAATTTTCTATTTTAGATTTATTTCTTTTCAAAAATTGGCACTTTAAAAAGGTATATATAGATTTTTTATATTACCCATTATAAAGTGCCAATTTTTTATTAACACATAAACGAAGTAAATAACTGGTTCAATTCGTCATCTCCTTGAAAATATTCTAAAGAAATTCTGTTCTTTTCATGTCCAATATTTATTAATTCATCTGTCAAGATATGTTGAGCTTCTAAATATGTATCAGGAATAACCCATGTTTTAGACTCAGAAATAGATTTATAATCACCCCATATAAGATTATTCCTCATTTCTTCCAGTTTTTGCTTTTCAGTATTATATTTTTCTTGTGCATTGTCATTTAACACATTTATTATTTTTTCGTTTAATAAAGTCTTCTGAAAATCTATTTCAGACTGTTGAATAGCTTCTAACACATCTTTCTGTGTATAGATTAATTTAATCTGTTTAAAATAATGATGCCATCCATACAATTCATATATTTTGTCATTAACTAATCTGTAATACTCATTTTGCTTAAATCGGCAAAAAACTTGAATTATCTTTTCATATCCCATAACATTTTTTAAGACATATCTTTCAACTTGTAATATTTTCTTTTTATCTTCATCATCAGCGAGAAAATATTTTTCCTTTCCATTTTCATCAAAAGTAACAATTATTGTTTGCATTTCCCATATCAAAAGTTTTCTATTTTTTAGATTATTCAAAGCTGAGAATAAAATTTGTTCTAATTTTTTATTGCATCGTTGATAGAAATGGTTTATCTCGAATTGAGTAATAATATAGTCAATTTCCTTTAATTTTTGGGTAGAAATTTTGTTGTATTTTTTGTTTACCATTCCCAATAGTTCCCACAAATTTCTTTTAGTGAATGTTTGCGTTTGCTCTTTTTGCTTGGATAAATACTGCAATAGAATTAACTCTATATATTTCACATAGACAGAATTATTTCCTAGTTTCCGCTTATCCTCTTTCGACAACGGAATTTCATATATGTCCGTAATAATGAATTTATGTCCGTATTTTTCAAAATCGAAATATCTTTTAAAATCATTTAACTGTATTTTCTTTGAGTTCCCACTCTTTACTTCCATTCTCAGTAGATTACATAGTTCTTTATAATTTTTTATTTCCATTCCAATTTCTAATTGAGATACATCAATTGAATTTAGAAGTCCTACTTGATTGCTTTTGGAAAAATCATCTTGTTTTAGCAGTTTTATCTTATTTAAAGCATCAAATGTATATGAAAAATATATTGCTAAAAGTTTTTCATTTTCTTTATTGTTATGTAAACTTTTTCCAGAGTGTAATAACATAATTACAGAGTA
The DNA here is from genome assembly GCA_019421345.1 of Roseburia sp. Classification (GTDB taxonomy): domain Bacteria; phylum Bacillota; class Clostridia; order Lachnospirales; family Lachnospiraceae; genus Roseburia. The sequence goes on from JAHZFL010000002.1 coordinate 258,095, forward strand.
TGCCAACAATTTATCTAATAAATAATTTAGTCCCTTTAACCCTATATCTTCTAGCAAAAAATCTTCTAATTCTTTAGTGCTCTTTAAATCATTTATAATCTCTGTTTTTGGTATATTATCAAACGAAGCTAAATATATTGATATATTCCTCACCACATCTTCTAATGCAATAATATCTTTCTCTGTTGGTATTTTTTCAAAAGTGTTTTCTGTTATATCCTTCCATTTTAACTGTTTCTTTGTATCTGTTTTCTCATAAAATAGCTGCATTAAAATTTTCATAGTTTGATTACTACAATCCAATTTTACTTCTTTTAAACATTCTTCCATATATGATTCTATACTCGTAATAATTCATTCCTCCAATCTTTTATCAGTATGCAGTAGTACAACCCACTTAATACTTCCCCACGTTTCCTGTAACTTATTAACCATATCAGTTCATTATAAAAATCTCAGATTTTTGTCTTGACAACTGAGCCACTATATACAATATCCTATTTTTTATTGTCACAATTTCATATATCACACTGTGATGTGATATACTTTTGATTTTTTTGGCTTTATATATCACATCACAGTGTGCAGAATCAGCCGTCTTTTTATAAAAAGAGACTCTTATATATAAAAATAGACCACTATTTTCGTATTTAATTCGCTATAGCAAATTAAATACTCAATGAAAAATTTATTGTTTGTTATTGATTGAATTATTATTTAGACACCTATAATAATTACTTCTTCAATTACTTCATAAAACCAATCGTGATTACATTCCTGCATCCATTGACATTGTTATTTTGAGGGAACATATAAAGATTGATTACTCTCTCTGACGCATACTCAAACCAATCTTCAAAATCTTTTACATCCTCAATAGATTCAATCTTTGCAAGGTCAATGAACATATGACTGTTGACTTCAGAAGGATATAAATTTGTTCCATCTTCTGACTGTATTATTGGTTTTCTGTTCAGATTTCCAAAACAAAGCAATGTTGCATTTTTTAAGGTATGACATTCTGTGAAATACAAATCACCAAACTCTACATCTGTGCATTTATTAGTCCTATCTTCCAGATTTCCACTGTTTAACTGCACCTGATAGCCGTTATTTGTCTTGTTGTGTGATACTAATAATTCCAAAAATTCTGTTAATTCCATGCTATTTGTCCTCTAATTTTCTTTTGTGGGTAGTAAAAACTTAATATACCACCTACTATATATCTTCTCTTTTTTACTCTGCAATATTGTCAAAAATAGTTTTTCTTAATTTTGCATCAATCTCTTTAACAGCCACATCATCTTTAATACTACATACTGTAATATACTTTTGACCCATATACGGATTTTTCAAGCCAATATCAAGAAATAATTTCCCATCCTTAAACTCATAAAAGAAATCAACTGCATCTCTGAAATATTTCGCTTCATTAAGAAATTGAATTGATTCTACAAAATCAATCGGATTTATGTCCTGTACTTCTGTTAAATCAAAAGATGCCGTTACATGATTTTTGACAGTTTCAATTGTAATAGTTTCACTTTTAATCAGTTCTACAAAATTGGATAACATCGTAATTCGTTTCATCTTTACTCACTCCTTCGCTTTGTATTATTGGTAGGTGATAACTCGCCATCCACTTATTATTTCTCTTTTTTAATCTTCATTACTTCCACTATTCCACGGATTGACCATATTATTAACTTCTCTTTTTAGCCAACTACAAACACCATCTTTTTATGCTTCCGTTATAACAGTTACATTGATAGCCTGTTTACCATTTTCTCCATCCGTAATCTCAAATTTCACTGTCTCACCTTCTGTAATGGACTTGAATTTTCCTCACCCACAATTCCAGAATAATGTACAAAAATATCTGTACCATCGTCCATTGTAATAAAACCATAGCCTTTACTATTGTTAAACTACTTTACTGTCCCTCTGTTCATTTCTCTAAATCTCCTTATCTTTGAATTATTTTTATTTGTAGGGCAGCTCCCACATGGAGAACCACCCTTAATTACTACTTCTCCATTTGATTACTAAATAACTTCAATATCTACATCAGATAATCCGTTGATAAAAGAAAGTGTATAGATATTGTCCTGTTTTGTAATTTCGTCCACGATTGAAAAATAAATATCCACTTCCATATCTGTATGTGGCTTAAAGAAAGTAATCTCGCCCTCTACACCTTCTTCTAATTTTGCTTCAATCAGGCATCCACTCAGATAAAAGGTAACATTGCCAATATCAGAACTTGATACATTAAATGTTGTCTCCTTTGATGATAACTCTTTGATTTCCTCGATAAACTGCTCTCTTGTTAATTCCATAATTCTTAATCTCCTTTAGTTTGTATGATTTTATTTGCATGGTGGATGGTATTTCTCACCCACCACCATATACTCCTACATTATTTAATTCTCTTTGCTTTTAATTTCTCCAATGCTGATACTCCCTTTGGTTTATCAAGGATTTGTGTCGGTGCTTCAACAATCGGTGTACTAAATACATCCACTGTTGTCTTTGCAGTCCTGACCTGTGTTGTAGCTTTCATGGAGTTCTGAATAATCTCTGCATCCTTCTGAACGCTTTCAGCCATTGTATCTACTCTGTTATAAGGCATCATCAGACCACTAAGAATAATCACATTTTCTTCAGATGTACTCATATATCCGTGAAATTCCGTAGGTGCTACTCCTAATTCCTGTCTAAGTTCTGACATATCAATCTTACTTTCCTTTGCGGATACTGCTTCTGAAATACCCATAACTGTTATTGTCTTATCCTCACGTTTTGCAAAAATGTTACTGTCACGATTGAGAATATCCACAATATAATCTGTATTTCCATTCTGCTTACCTGCTCTTGTAATGATTGAGAATGACGGAGTTTTCAGACACGCTTCAATCTCTGCTAAATCCATGTTTCCATCCTGGGATTTATTACTAATACACATAACGCTTGTAAATAAAGATGCAAATGTGCTGTTAATCTTCATCTTATCTGTTGCATTGTTGTCAAGAATGAAGATACTGCCTAATCTCGGTTTTAATTCCTCAATCTCATAAAAGGCTTGTCTTGCATTATCCTTGATTTTGAGTGATTCATTGTCTGCCGGTAATACAACAATCATTCCTACTGTATAACCTAAGTCCAAAAGAATCTCTGCCAGCATCGGAGCAATAGAAGACCCAGTGCCTCCCCCTAATGAAGTAGCAATAAATACAATAGAATCTTCCACAATGTAACCTTTCAACTCTTCCAGAATGTCATCAATGCTTTCTGCTAAATCATTTATACTGTTCTGACGGTTGCAAGCTGCCCCCTTTGAATTGTTAATATGTATCTTGTGGGACAATTTGACAGATGCCAAATCTTCCATACTGGTATTGATACCAATAAATGATGTATTGGCTTTGTTTCCGTCTAACTCTTTTACAAATTCTTCAATCTTTGCTGTAATACTGTTACCACATGCACCGCAACCTATCACTGTGATTCTTAATCTCTCATTAATAATGTTTTTGTTCTTATTCATTGTTTGATGCATCTCCTTCCTCGTCATTATCGCCCTGTACTTCTTTCATCCAGTCAATTCCTTTTTGTGCTATATAGAAGGTCTTTGCATTTCCTCTCTTTAAACCTTCTAATATAACTCTTTCTGATACCATTTCACGTAATTTAGTGTAGATAGTTTTCTCACACCATAATTCACCATCTGCAACCAATGCTTCAATAATATCTCCCTGCGATAGTGCATATAATTTGCTCTTAGCACCACAGGAATGTAAGATGTTCAATATCGAATATTTAATTCTCAATGTCTTATCCTCCCTTTCTCTTAGAGATTGGTTTTCACTCTCCTAACTGTTCTTACTAATAAATACACATTTAAGAAGTTGCTTTCCCTTTATTTTGAGAATCTTTTTGAGTTTTTCTCTGTTTCTTCTGTGCTTTCTTACGCTTTCTCTCATAGTGTTCCCAATCTCTACCACCTCTTCTTGCGTGTTCATATTCGTTATAAACATACTCAAGAGGTCTAACGAATTTACCATTGCCATTCTGCACTAATACATGGTCGTCCTCAAATACCTTTAGAATTTTTACACCAACTGCACCAGTATATGTGCAAGTAAAGTAAGTCTTTGTGTTTAACACAATCTTGTCTTTGTTAATCATGTGATTTCCTCCATATTCTGTTATCAAAGTTCATTTTGGGGCAGACTTATAGCCTGAAAATTTAATAGTTACTTCATACAAATGTCTTGGGAAATAACAACCGACCAGAACCGCCGATTGACAAAAGAAAAAATCTTTGATAAAATTACTTCAACCTTATAAGTAATGGTGTGTGAAGTTTACCAGACTTTCCACAAAACTTTTATCAAAAGCCTTTAGCAAATTAAGCGTTACCAGCACTTAATATTCTGCTAGAGGTTTTCTTTTATTTATTTCTCTTAACATAAATATTTTTACTTGGAATTTCAGAACACTTGTTCGTTTTTTTTATTTTACTCTGCGTGGAACTATTTGTCAAGAGCATTATAGAAATCTTGGAAAATGCTTTGAAATTACCTTGTAAAAGTATAATATCACCATTTTCACATGCCGTCAATAGTTATTTCACCATTTTCACCTTTTTATTTTTATTGATATATTATTGTATATTTGGTATAATATTTTACTGAAAGGGGTGATAGTAAATGCTACCTATGAAATTAGACTTAACAGAAGAATTAGCTGCTACACTCAGACAACTACGATTAGATCATCCTGTTAATGGGGAAATATTGACTGCAGAAAAATTATCAAAAGCAATCGAAAATAATCGTGCATGGATGTCACAGATTGAAAGTAGACGATTAAAAAAGATTAAGCGTGAGGACATTATTAAAATATATAAAGTGCTATATAATGAAACCGATGATTATCAGGCTGAATATCGTGCTGAATTAGATTTAGAAAAATTTTATATTGACATCAATACTATGCCTTCTCTGAATACAAATAAAGATTTAGAGGATAAACTAGGATATGAATTTATTCCTCCTGAATCCGATGAATATTATAATAAGCAATCCTTTTCATTTATTATGGATAGTCTTAATGACGTGTTATCGGAGAAATTTTTTGATCTTTTAAAAAGTGGTGATACAGAAGAGCAAGGGGATTTTTTGCATTTAATAACCTTATTTATGGGAGATATGCACTCTGCATACGATGATACAAAAATCTTTTTAGGAAAATTACCACTAGATTTATTGCAATATGCCACTACAGAAGAACGAAAAGACATATTAAATGGATTAGATTACATTTATAATATGCTTACCTCTTTTGATATTAGGTATACAGAGCACCGTTTTGTAGAGCGTTTAACCAATCATAAAAACAATAAACTCTTTACTAAAGATATTCAATCATTGATATATGGATTAACAGACTTGTCAAAACTTGTAGAGCAAAATAATATAATAAAAGGTTCTATTGTTCAATATATAAATGACTTTATTGATATTGTAAGAAGATATTATTTATCACAAAATATACCGGTTCCTATAACCATAAGTGACTTAAATAATACATCTACAAAAAAGGACTGGTTAAATACTATTGATAAATTACAATTACTTTTGTCTGATTCAAAAGATAGTCATTTTTTCATTAGGGGAAGACTGACGAATAATACACAATAAAACTGTTATTCTAATACTGCTGCTAAAATGGGGTATAATTACCCCGTTTTAGCAGAAATATGGGTGGATTTGACGTGTTTCTTCTATAATAAAGATATTGGTATTTCCGAAACTTTCGGAGTTACCACCTGCTTTAAAGTCCATATTTTGGACAATAGGATTTCTAAAGGACGAATTTCGTCCATCTGAAATAGTTGGTTGTGACCACCTGTCATAACTGTTGCTCCATTGTGGGATAACGGGCTTAATTTTGGGCTCGTTAGATAGGTGGGATTCCCCACTTATCGTTTCGATAACGAAGATAATATTGAAAAGTTCTGCATTGATGCAAGAGACTTATACAAAGATATTATTCAGTCTGATGATACCTCTCACTTTTCAAGATGGATGAAACGAGCATTAAAAAATTATCATTTTGAGGAAAACCTTGATTTTATCATGATTCGCCCAATCGGGCTAACCAGAGTGTTTGAAGTATTTCACGGAATTACTATCATTAACACTTTTGTGAAGATTTCGCACAAAATACCGATTGACAGAAATCTGACAGTCGAGGACTGCACATACTGTACAACGTATCCTTGATGAGGATAGGTTTAGGAGAAATATTTTCTCTCAACTGTTGCTATTTAGCAATTGTTCGTTTTCAATATCTATCCCTTAAATTTAAGTGGTAGATATAATTCTAATGTAAAATAATTTCCTATTAGAAAACCATATTCCCAAAATAGAAAGTAAGTGCAGAATAACAGGGTGGATTTAAGCCATCGTCTCATTCCACCCTGTTATTCTGCACTTACGTTTCATTTGATGTATAATTATTTTTGGATTCCGCCAAATTTGGCGGAATCTCATTTTTCTTATCGTGTTGATTTCCGTGATATTCTGCTTGTTTCTCATAAATAAAACGATATTTCTCTGCGGTAGCAATTCTTTGAATAGGAAAGAGATTTCGTTTTCCTAATTGAATATCAAGCATCCATTCCATAACATCAATAATGGTTGCGTTATCTTCTATATTTAATTCTTGGATTGGATATTTTCTGTTTATGTAGTGATAAATACAAATGCTTTGATAATCAAACTATTTTCTACATCACCGAACTGCAACTCCTACTAAACAACACTTCATATTCAAACAGCAAAATCCCTTGAAAAATCAATACTCTCAGACGTTTCCATCCAACATCAAAATCACATCATTTTTCCCCATATTGCCCTTACATACAATTCTATAGAACGCTGTATAGCCGAAGGTACTTTCGATTGCCATAAATTTGGGGTATTATCCTTAATCCCTTATAAATCAACACTTTCTACACATCTGTCAAAACCTCAGTAAAATCAAGCATTTTAGCCACTTTAAAGACTTTTCCCTGACTTTGATAAGAGCTTGTAAACACTTTGTACCGAACTTTGAAAGAAATGTAAAATTTTATCCCTCATGGCAACATTCCTGTACTATTAAAATCATTGAAAAACCTTGTAAATCAAGCGTTTCCTCACATCTGCGACACCGTATATCCGAACCTATTGAAGTGCATAAAAAATAGAAGAAGCCATAGCCGAAACTATGACCTCTTCTTAATCAATCAAATATATCAAAGGTAGTTTTCATACCTAGATACCAATAAATTTAACAAATTTATTATATCACTTATCTTGTTGTATTTCCATATGTAAAATGTTAAAAATTACAACGCAACTTGCCTATACTTCCCTTTACCAGTCTTTTCATATATATATTCCGATTCCTTACCGAAAAACAGTTCTTCCATTGTGCGATTCCATACACGGATATTACAATTTGCATCTTGAATTATCCACATATCATGGTCGCACGAGTTATAATCTAATATGTAAAATTCATAATCTTCAGATTCATCGGATATAAAGGCTTTATCTCCAAAACAGAAATGAATACCATCCAGATTCTCCGCATCAGCATCTTTCCTGTATAATACTGGCTCTGGTTCATCATAAATCACTTCCATTTCTATAAGTTCACCACTTTCTTTAGCATACTGCTTTTCATTCCTATTAATAAAATCCCATGCATCCGCTTTACTTGGAAAGAATCTAATCCCCTCATGCATCATAGCTTCTTTTCCCTTTGTCTCAACATTACTATAATGAACACAGAATCCATTTTCCATCCCAGGCTGATACTTGGCTGCTCTCACAGGTCTTGTTACATATTCCTTTGCGTTATCATGGAACATATTGTTTAATTGAAAATTATGTATATTCATTGTTTTTCTTGCTCCTTCCTAATTTACTCTTCTATATATAACTACCCTTTTTGTGATTAAAATTTCCCATCGAATTATTATTTTTTCTACTAAAAGTATAACTAGCAACAGTTGTCTCAAATGCTTCTATGATTTTCTTATACTATGTTTTTGACAAACGAAAACTTCATCACCGACATTAAATTTTGTCGCTATCTGTATCATCTTATTCCTCCAATCTTCTTATCTTCGTAAATACATCCACAATCCCTTCAATTGTCCAATCATCCCATCCGCATAACCAAACAAGCACATCGTTTTCCTTTTTACTAAGCTGTATATCCTGAAAGAACTCACGATTGAGCATATCAATCCTTCTACTTTCTGATTCATAAAACAGATTATTAACATTTCGTGTTCCCTTTTCTGGTTGAATAATCATTTAATCACCTGCTTTCACAAATTCATATCCAACAACTTTAATTACCCTCAGTTGATTCCACTTTATTTCAATCTTTCCCATATCCTCTAACACTAATAAATGATGATGCACTGTTGACATAGAGTTTAAACCAACTGTTTCGCATATTTCTCTTACCAATGGTGCATATCCATTTTCAGCAATGAATTTAATTAGAAAGTCATAAATCTTTTTTCGTGATTCAATTCCTTTTTTTTTTCAGCATCTTTATTCATAGTTCTCCTATTTCAATTGCTTGTAACTTTTAAAGTCCTTATCAACAATCCATCCATTATGTTGAAAATCTCCAATAGCAATTAGCATAGCTGTTTCCGCTTTGTTTGTTTCAATAATTACTTCCCTTACTACTTCTCCTTTTGTGTGAAACATTTTAATAGGAACAATAAATTTCTTCATTCCTTGTTCTGCTTTCCAATCAGCATCAATATCATCCATAATGTCTTTTAGATTTTCCAACGATGTTTTAAAGAAGTAAAGCTCACCATTTGCCATTACCGGCTTACCCAATTCACAATGCAACTGAATTTTATCCATCATCTGCTGAATACCAGCTTGCACACCTTCATTATATGCTTTTTTAATCATCATTTCTGTTGTCTTTTCCATCTTGAAATCCTCCATTATAATATTATGTGTAAATAATCAGCAATACTGCCACAATGCAACCTATAACAATCTTTGCTATAGTCCATTTAGTTATTGGTTCTGGTTCTTCGTCTAATCTCCGCAACTCTTTCCTCCTGTTCCAATCCTATTGTTTTATTCCACACTTCCCGCAATGTCGGTTTATGCTGCAACGCTCCAAAATGTGTAACTCTGTTTCCATTTGATACTTCATAGAATTTATTGTTGATTACGATTTTGTAACCGTGTTTGTAATGTACTGGTCTTTCCATTCCATCACTTCCTTCTCTTGTGTGTCTCTATATATCTAATACCCTTTTTATAAGTGATTTTCCCACCCATTTATAATAATTCTGCACGTTCTTTAATTTTCCTCATGGAAGGATTGGTATATTTCATAGTTGTATGAATATTTGAGTGACCTGCTAACATTGCGACCTCTGATATTGTGTAACCAGCTTCCAACGCTGAACTACAGAAATAATGTCTAAGTGTATGTGGTGTAATTGGTTTATTTTTATCCGAATATTCACAAAATACCTTATTGATTGCTGTACGGTCTAATTTTTGACCATGAGAATTATAAAAAAGCAGTTCTGTTTCTTCCTTATTATAATATTCTAGGTATTCACTGATTGCACCCGTTACTTTACTATTGGCAATTACAATTCTTTGCTTCTCACCTTTTCCATCTGTCACACGAATTTCACCAGTAATAGTTGATACTTCCTTTTTCTTTAATCTCAATACTTCGCTGATCCGTAATCCGGTGTACATCAATACTGTAACAATGGTATAGTTCCGTAAAGCATAAGTACCTTTGGATTGTAAAATCCGCTGTCTTAATGCTTCTACATCCTCTTTTGTTATCTCCGTTGGATTGATTGCGTTCTCTTGAATCTTTATAAAATCCGCTTTAGTGACTACAATGTTATCCGGCTGCATTAACTCATTGTACTTTGATAATGCTGACAGTTTAGCATTGATTGATTTTCCATCCAGATTATGATCATCTTTTCCAACACGCTTTATATTTTTCAGATAGTTCTTGTACTCCTGGACATTGGCACGATACAAACCTTTAAACTCTGTATTTCCAAAACTATCTGCAAACCATTTAAAATACTCCTTCATGTGTATCATATATGATTTGATTGTATTGTCAGATTTTCCTTCCAGTTTCAATTTCTCTATAAATTCATTCACATATTTTTCCATTATACAATCCTCCAATAAATTATGTTGCCTTATTTTCCACTATGACATTTATAAATTATGTTGCGAAATAATATTCCATATATAACCTATATACCCTTTTTGGCAACATAATTGCCCTTATGTGGCGAAAATAATTTGATGATTTTTCACTCTGAATATTGTATATTTTCCATGTGCAAGGTATCATATATATGTAGATGAAGAAATCATTTAGAATTGGAGTTGAATATTATAGACTTTGAAATTAAAAAGCGTAGCATCGTGAAAGATTTTTTCCACAAGCCACACAATACCTTAGAAGATTTGCTTTTCAAAATCATTATGAAATTACCTGACAAATTCATTCCATCGGCTTTAATGGAATGGTTAGACCGATACACTTCCAAACGTATCAATCAATTAAAACAGCAGAATGTTAAGCAGACATGGAGAAGCGTCTATCTCCAAAAAGCTATTGATGATATTTCTAGTCGGCGACAGTCGTAAAATTCAAAACAAAAGCACCTTCAGAAGAATGTATTTTTCTTCCGTTGGTGCTTCTATTGTTTTACAATTTCAAATACTCCTTCGGCATAATTGCTTTTATTTCCGATGTAGCGTAATCAGAAATATTCCTTGTAATAATGTAGTCTGCTCCGTATGACTTTGCACATTCCATCTGCAAGCAGTCCTCAAAGTCTGAAAAATCTTCGTTTGCAAGTCCAGACACTAACTTTACCTTGTCGATTCCTTCTACATCAAAGATTGAACATAAATTAGATAATACCTCTCTGCGTTCCTTTGCACCGTAATCCTTCCTTAATATGAAGAACATATTAGGGATTGAATGAGCTGCAATACATCCCTTTACTTTTCCGTCTGCACAGGATAAAATAACATCCTTTGCATCCTCAAAAAATGGTTCTCGCTCCAAAAGATAATCTATTAACACATTTGTATCAATCAGAATCTTATTTGCCATACTTTTCTTCCCTATAAGAAGCTAATTCTGCGTCATCATCCGTAACAGTTCCTTTTCTGCGTAACTGCTCCAATCTGGCAAACGCTTCTTTCCTTTCTGATTTAGTATCGGTATATAAGCCATTAACACCTTGCATTATCTGAATTATAAAACTCAGCTTATCTTCTGGTAACTTTTCCAATTCCATTATTGCACTCTGTCTTAAAGCTGTCATAAGCAATACCTCCTATTCTTCGTCACTATCCTTACTTTGTTTGTTCTGTTCCCTTATAGTAACAATTTCTATTCCCATATCTTTTTCAAGAAGAGATATAACCAACTGATTAATACTCATTCCTTTTTTCTTTGCGTGTTCCTTGATTGGTTCAAGGTATTCCTCTGGAACTCTCAATTTTATATCCTTAATTTTTTTCATGTATTCTTTCAAACTGTCTTTTTGTTTATCAGTTGCAGCAGCCAACACTGTAACCTCCGTTTCTGTATACTTCTTCAATTTAAGTATACCCGACTTTGCTCAAAAATTCAACACAATTCTATGGGTACATAACACCCACACTCTCAAACCATTTTACTTAATATTCTATGTACAATCCTCCACTTTAATTTTCCCTTGTACTTCTTTTCCATCTGATACATATAAATCAATGATATTCGCTCAAAGAAGGTATCGGGGAAAATATTACCCTTGAAGAAATTGCAAGGCTCACAAGTACAAGAAAGATTTGCCACATTATCAGCTCCACCCATTGAAAGAGGTTTAACATGGTCTATGGTCATATCCTCAAACAAAATTTTCCTTCCGCACAATTCACAATATCCACCTGCTCTCTCATATATTAACTGCCTTGTGTCCTGCGAATATGATTTCCGATTCTTTTTCTTACTCGGATTTCTTCTATAACATATCTTATTAGTAGCAGTATCATATACATAATATCCCTTTGTACTGTTTGGATTGTGTCGGCATTGTTCAATAGCCTTTTCCAATGTTTCATAATTTTTTGCCTTATCTATATCAAATGTTTTCCTCAATCCACCAGTTTCATTAAGTGTTATGTAGCACTTATTATCATTCATTATTACTAAGCCATAATCTCAACCCCTTCCATATTTCTTATTGTGGTTTACAAATTTCTGCACCTCTTTTTCTGTCTTAAAAAATTCCGTAATGTGCATATCATTTTTATCTTGTAAATTCTGCTTGTATGCTCCGTATCTGTAGCCATCACGATAAGCAATACAATTATCAGGCAACAAACTGATTCCATATTTATATCCATTCACTATCATATAATTAACCATCCTTCCTATAATGCAGATGGCTATATTCCAAGCCATCCACACCATCCCAATGTTATCTCTCACTAGGAAAACAAATTGTTGTTGCGTTGTCTTCTGCTATTTCTGAAATCCGATTTGTGATTATATAACTCTTTCCTTTACAAGTCTTATAAGCTGCAAGGATATATAAAGTATCCGAATATTGTAAAGCATCCTCGTTGACTTGCTTATCTTCCGCATCCAAATCTCCCCAATCCTTATTACAATATCTTTGCAATGCCGACATAACCTCGCTTGCAAACTGTTTATTTTCCGACATAGCGTTGTTGAGTGTAGCAGTACAAACAACCTTTCCAAGATTAAAATATTTTGAAGTATACATATCTTTTCCCATCCTTTCCTATGACAATCCACACAAGCAAGCAATTCTATATAATAGGTTTCGTGCAATTCTTCGCTTACGTTCTGCTTCTGCCTTTGCTTTCCGTTCCAGCCTATCCATGAAAGAAAGCTGATTATCCATTTCCATATATTCCACTATCTGAAGCGGTGTTAATGCACTATATGGTGTCTTCAAGTTCCTATCTATAATCTGGTTTCCATCTGCTGTATCAATGATTCTAAAATTAAACATAATATTTTCCACCTTTTCCATTATCCTATTAACTGTTGTACTTCCATTACATCAGCTACAACATTTTTGATTTTTCCAAACTGCTTATATACTCTCTTTGGCTTGATTCCATTATTCTCTGCAATCTCTTTGAGTGTGTAACCTTCCAATTTATCAAAGAAAATCCGTTGTTGCTCTGTGGTCAAAATTTCCTCAATCTGCTTTATGGTTTCCTTATATTCAAGTGATTTCTCCATATTGCCGATTGAATCCGATATACAAGCATCTATTTCCTCAAAACTAATATCTGCCCCAGCCTCAGAGCTTCTTTTCATTGTTTTTCGTTCTCTAAAGTGCCTATATACTGCACGTTTCATATACATATAAGAAACTGATTCAAAATTGCACCTACTCTGCAATTCCTCATTATTCAAGTAAATTTCCACAGATAACAAAAATTCCATAACTACAATGTCAAAAAATTCCTCTGTATCCAGTTTTGAGCGTTTCAAAAATTCCGTGATTAGATGGTAATTATCAGAAGCAAATTGCTTTTCCGTTGGTGTTAGTGGTCTGTCTATATACTCTGCTTTTCTTGGCATAGTGTTCTACCTCCGATTTTTCTGATTGTATGGGGAAGTTGTTGCGCTTCCCCATAAATTAGTTGCTACCGCTGATTGATTAAAAGAATTTGTCAATCATAGCTTTTACAATGACTTTTTTCAATTCGTTCTGGTACTCTGACAAGTCAACATCAATGCTTGCACTTGTCCACATTGTTCTGTCTGCTTTATCCTCAATATCAATTTCAATACGATATGAAAACTCTTTATTGTCAATGATGATATGTAAAGATAAGTATGTCTCAACTCCTGCATCTGTCCATTTGCTATCATTATTTGTGAAGTGTTCCTTTATCATCTGCAAGTGTTCAGCTTTTGCAATCTCTACAGCTTCATTGATATTATTCTGAATGTCAGCTGATACTGATTCAATACCGATAAATACATCAAGAGTATTCTCACAAAACTTAATATGATTTAAGTTGATAGATCCGATTGTTGTTGTAATGTTCTTTCTTTTCATAGGATTGTACCTACCTTTCTTATAAAATATTTGATTGATTATTACGGTTATTAATTAACCGATTGAGCGTGTAAGGAATCGAACCTTACAAAAACCATTCGCCCAATTTTTAACTAAGAAATTCTTGCCCACTCGTTTCTACGAATGCGATTATAAAACTTTATTGCGTCTGTATAGTCTGTGAAAACTTTTCTACTGTATTTGATACCGTCTTCCAAATATTCAACTATATACCTTTTCATACTTCCTCCGCCTCCTTCTTTAGCTTGTCCTCATACCATTTAATAGAACCGCCTTTAAAATTGGTTTTCGGTTGTAATATGATAGACTTGCCGACTTTCTCAACTACTCCGTTTTTGCTCTGTGCTGCAAATTGAATTGTCTGCTTCTGCATCCGTTTATTTCCTCCTTTATTAGATGGTTTTGTTATTTTGCTATCCTCTGCATTTATAGAGACTTGGAACTCTCGCCACGTTTGGCGGTTGCATTATAGCCTTTTGACATTGGGTGGATTGCTCCACCCTTTTCCGTTGGTCTGCTATTTAATTCTTAACACGTTGTAACTTGTTACCTTTTCAAATGGTTTCAAGTCATCGCCCAGAATCTCGGTCAACTTGTCCTTATCAAGTGTTTTTCTGCTCTGTGGCTTGTAGGTAATTTTTGCGGTGTCTGTAATCTCGGTATCAATTTCATGCTCTGTCATGTACTTGATTATCTGACGTTCTGCTTCTTTTACTTCATTTTCAAGCTCTTCTTTCATAGCTTTAAGGCTTCTTAACTCCTGCACTTTCTTTTCAAGTTCTAATTTTGTCATACACATAATGACTAACCTCCTTAGATATTTGATTGATTGTTCTTTCACCTCATCGGTATGGGTACATATTATCACTATATGGGCACATAATCAATATGCAAACCGCACAAATATGGGTACATATTTTTGTGCAGTTTTATGGGTACATATTTATTGACTTTCGATATGTACCCATATTATAATAAGCTTATCAAATCAATCAAATATAAATAAATTTAAGGAGGTTTTCACTATGAGAACAACAAGAAAAGTATTAGAAGTAAAGGTAAACAATTACAACAGTATTTCAAATGTAAAGTTGAAACTAAATGATGATGTAGCCGGAGCAATCAATCTTTATACAGAGGATAACAACAGAATCGTAACCGCTACAAATAAAGAAATGATTATTATATTAGATGCTTTAATCAATATAAAAGCATTGGAGAACTGCAACAGATAACAACATCATAAAAGGCGGTAACTGTAATGGCTGCCGCCTACAATAGAAAAGAGGTTTGGACTTATGACATATTTTAAAAATGTAAATACATTAGAAGAATTAAGAAAGCAATACAAGAAACTTTTAAAGCAGTACCACCCAGACAACGCAAATGGAAGCACAGAAGCAACGCAAGAAATCAATGCAGAATATGACAAGCTATTCAAAGTATTAAAGGATAGACACGAAAATAAGCAGACAAGCACAGATGGAGCAAAGGTAGATTTTAATAAGAAATATTATGATTTTTCAGAAGATAAAGCTTTACGTGATATGCTTAATAAGATAATCGGCTTTAATGGTGTAACCATTGAAATTATAGGCAACTGGATTTGGTGCTTTGATAGTTTCGGATTTAGAAAAGAATTAAAAGAACTTGATTTCAAGTATGCGGGACAAAAAAAGGCTTGGTATTGGCATAGTGAAGCATTCAGAAAAAAGGGACGTAAAGCATTATCAATGGACGATATACGGAACTACTACGGCAGTACAGAAGTAAAGACAGAGGAAAAGAAACTATTGAAGCAAGCATAAAAATAAGGGTGTAGGCTTCACAGCTTGCACCCTACCACATAGAAAGAAGGTTATACAATGTCATACATTAGGAAAACAAAAGATGAATATCAATTATATTGCAATTATGGTTATGGTTGGGAGTATGTGATCGCAGAAGATACACCACAAGAAGCAAGGCAACGAAAAAGGGAATATATAGAGAACGCCCCACAATATCAATATAAAATTATCAAGAAAAGAGTACCAAAAGAATAATATAAAAGCAGTAAAATGGCTAGAGGTTTACGGACTTCTAGCCGTTTCTTTAAAGGTGCAATTATTGGACTTTTCACGTTTTATGACTCATTTTGGCTTGTTTTGGCTTTGGTGTAATCTTGTTAGGGTAACGGATCAAAGGCTCAAAATAGGCTTATTTTTATGCTTGTATTATAGGGATGTAGGCATATAAGGCAATACATAACTGCGGGGATAGTTTACATTTTAAACGTTTTGCTTTATTCTGTAAAAGTCACCATCGGTTTCATGTACGAATTACTAACCTTTTGTCATCGATCCGAACCTAGGGTGTTTACATTCTGAAAATGTCAAGTACCTCTGTATATACCCATTTCAACTAAAAATAAGGGACTCGGAAAAATAACCGAATCCACATAACCTCATTTCTTTAATACAGCATTGCCATCAAAATTTGCGACTCCATATACAATCAGAGTGTCATCTTTAATTTCAAATGCTTTGACTGTATCACCGCCCGCAGACAGATAAATATAATCTCCGTCAATTTCATATTCACATTCTCTTTCTTTGGTTTCAGTTCCTTCATAAGTCGGCAAATTCAAAGTGGCTTTTCCATTGCTACTAAATACAACAGAAAATGCACTATTAGCAGTCTGAAATTGTTCTCCATAATATTCGTCAATATCATCTTGACTTATATTACCATTTTCCGTTATATAATAGTCTATCTTCCATTCACCAACTACAGAATTTGAACCACATTTGAATACAAAGAATATTATAAGTAATACAACAACTACAGAAACTGAACCAATCACAATCATTTTCTTGTTATTCATCTCCATAACACGACCTCCTCATATGTTTTATTCCTTTTATTATATTCTTTTTTACGAAGATATTCAAGTAAAAGAATAGGTTGTACACTATTTTCATACAATAACTTGTAAGATTGGAGGTGCTGCATGTGATTGATTATTCCCCATTTTGGGAAACGCTTGAAAAGTCAAGTGAAAACTGGTATACGCTTACTAGCAAGCATAATCTTTCCCACAGCACGCTCCATAGGATCAAACACAATAAAGATATATCTACAAAAACACTGAATGATTTATGTCGTATTCTTCATTGCGATGTATGTGATATTGTAAGATATGTACCTTCAGATACAGACCAGCTATTATAGTAGACATATGTAATTAATGAAAAAAAATAGGCATACCAAGTATCTCTACCTGATATGCCTTTCTATAATTAAATTTTCTTCAGTTTATTTGCGTAAATATCTACATAAGCATTAGCTGCTTGTGGACTTATTTCCATCAATCGCTCAATATGCTTATAAATTTCAGCCCGTTCAGCTTCTTCCTTTTTCTTTTTTGCAATAGCATCCTGTTCAGCCTTCTTCTTTGCAAGCATACTATTGATAACAGCATCATGCTTTTCCATACGCTCTTGTAATTCTCTTTCTTCACTTTCTCTACGTTGCTGTGCTCTAAGATTAGCCTGACGTTCTTCTTCGCATCTTTGCTGTCTCAATCTCAATCCCATATTACTAACATTAATAATGTCATTATACAGTTTATCATTTGGCTTTGCATTCTTCAGCAAATCACCGTATCTCTTTTCTTCCTCAGACTTATTATATTTCTGTGTTTCTTTACTTAATAGTGGACTGATATATTTCTTGCTACCATCCATATATTTATCTAATAAGCCACCATATCTATTATCACTCATTGTAAAAATCCTCCTTTATTCCTTTTTCTTTAGTATGGCTTTACTTCTACAGTTAAAAATTTGTCATAGATATAATCAGGAATATCTTTCTTATATTTTGCAACAACCATTAAAATATCCGATTTCTTCATAATCTTATATTCCTCAAATGCTTCTTCCGCACTATCCCACTCTGATAGTTGTATTACACTTTCTGTACCAGTAAATTGTATTTCTGCATGATATTTATTAGTTTTGCTATTATATCTGACTCCCAAAGGTAATACATTATCTGGTGTTTGTCCTTCTTCATAATGCTTCTTTCTATTGGCAATCAAAGTATTTAAGCCCTTTGGCAACAGACAGCAGAAATCTTCATGATACATTCCCGAACCATCTACAAACAAGTCCTTGTCCACGTCCATTTCTTCACCGTTACATTCGTAATAATGGAAAAGATACCATTTAATGAACTCTTGTGGATTATCTAACCAACCAGACTACATATCAAACAATTTGTGTTAATTCCTTTTTAGTATTTTTGCTAAAATAATGTGCTAGAAGCAGCTCTTTTTCTCTTAGGTTATCAATTTGTATCAATTCATTTTCTTCCTATGCCCTTACATTAATTCCTTTGCTTTTCAAATACTGGATTGCTGCTTTTAGCAGACTGCCATTATTAATAGTGTTTTCTATTGTGTCATCCCATACATATGGCTCATGACTTACTGATAAGCCTCCATGATAGCCTGTATTCGCCCAGGTAGCCACTTGAAATCCTGTAGCATTTACATAATCATCCATTGAATCATAATCTATGTATACGGATGCTACGCATTTACTCCCTATCATCTTTGCCTCTGTTTTTACTGCCGAATAAAGAAAATCTTTTGTTCTCTGGTAGCTTGAAGGTGTCCAACCTATGTAATAATCTTTTAGAAAATAATCCAAAGTTTCATATACCTCATCTGCCATTTGATTTACTAATCCAAGCATTATAGTCTGTAATGCCTTTACTAATTCGTCCATATTGCTAATGTGTTGTGCCATTGTTCATCCTTTTCTTGTTAAGTATTCTTTGCTCATACATAAATTTCCTAACGAATCTTTGGAATTTTTCATCATCCCTAATAACCTTATCTGCATTACAAGACTTATGTTTTCTGTTATTTTTCTTCTTATGAGTACTCCGATTCTCTTTTACCTCTTTCGATTGGGTACAGATTACAGATACACTTCTTGCGTTGTAATCGATCCTATCGTTCCTAAATGGAACAAAGAAAACATAATCCCCCTTTTCAATCTGTTCCCCATTCTAACGAATAATGAGCAAAATATGAATTACTATCTTCTCCATAAATAAAATCAAAACCTTTATCATGGAAACATTTTGTTACTTTGCCATATAAACCGTACAAATTAATCCTCCTCTTCATCTGACAATTCCGCCTCTGCCGGAATATGTCCAGATTCTTTCAAAAACTCAAACTGTGTCTTAGTAAACAGCAGTTTCTTCAATCCCCATATTCCATTTTTAATATTCTGCATCAATGTTCTATTCATGCTTTCTCTCATTGACCAATTATCAGATATTCTGATTTTAGCAAATGGAGGTGGATTACCATGTGTTTTATTACATACTGGCAGATTGTATTTACCATCATGTACTTTTACTTCTGGAATAAGTGAACATACTCCTGTAATTTGTACTCTCTCTCCGTTTAACATAGATTTACGAATTTCATCAGAATACATCCGCAGAATCTCTTTTATCATTTGATGCTTGTAATAATGGTTATCTTCACGATTACAGATTCTTGCAGCCATCTTGTTTTCATTTAATATTGAAAATCTTGACATTCTTATATTTCACTCCCTTCTATATGTCAATAAAATGCATCTTCAAAGAATGGTCTATACAAGCCTATATAAACCTATTTTGACGCTCTGTGTGGCTCACATAGATGTTTTAATGTTGTTAGTGTGAATTTCTTCACCTAATACATTTAGGCACTAAAATAAGTCCATAATCAATCATATTTCTATAACTGATTATGGACTCATGCAGGTGTCCAAATTATTTTATTTATGGGTAATATATCAAACTCTTTCTGCACACAATCCTTACACAATCACTACACAAATTTGCCATGAAAGTATATAGAATTATATGGAGATACGTCTTAGTTCAAAATCTCTCAAACATTGATAATATCAAGATTTATCGACATACACGAAGATACATAGAGATATATGAAAATAGCACTCAACCAACGATTCCTAATTTCATTTTTATCTTTACCTGTTCAGAAAACCGCCATCTTTAGGGGTTTTATGCCTTTCCTTATTTTCTTCTACGCCCTTTTTACGTCCTTTTACTTTCTGACGCCTGTGACCTCATCATAATAGGCCCTTGTTCCATCCGGAAGCGTTACCCAGCCATGCGCCATAATGCCGGTAATCTGGTCATAATAATACCATGAATCATTTCTATAGTATTCACCATGTGTCATTTTCCCAGTCCATTCATCAAAATAATACCAGCCGCCATTGATGCAGCTCTCACCATGATGCATCTGACCGTCGATTTCATCATAATAAACCCATTTTCCTGCACTGCCCTCCTCAGGAATAAACACAAAGCCTTTGATCATCTCTCCAGTAACCGGATCAAACCAGTACCAGCCGCCGTAGCGCAAATCCTCACCTTTTACCATACCGCCGTTGCTGTTATAGCGCACCCATTTGCCCTCAGTACGCGCCTCATTGGTCGGGATAAATACATCCTTATCGGTTGCCATCGTACCGTCTTCGTCGAACCAGTACCATGCGTCTGTTCCCGGATCATACACTTCCTTATCGCGTGCCATTATCCCGTGATCATACCAGTACCGTTCTCCGTTTTCCATGTGCCAGCCGTTTAATTTTTCAGGCTTATCCGGCATTACTCCGCCCACGTCCACACGAACCTGTTCACTGTAATCCGCATTATAATTTTGATCGCCACCATAACGTGCCTGTATCTGATATGACTGCTGCGGCATCCCCTCCCATGCAAAAACTGCTGTTCCGTTTACCACAGAAGCCGCACCGATTTCCGCATATGTGCCGCCGTCGGAAGACGCCAGAAAAGTTACCGTACCCGTAGCAAAATCACCCTGCAGGGACTTACCCACAGACGCGGATAATACGACCTTTGCTGCTCCGCCATTCCCTGCCGTCTGTGTGGTCAATGCAACTGTCGCGTTTGCACGGTTTACCGGAACTGTTACCGTTTTCACCTCTCCGATAATTTTCTCATAATTCTTCAAAGTCTGACTGCTTGGTACAAAGCGCATCGTATAACCGCTGTTGGAAACAGACGGAACCTGCTCTCCATTCTCCCACACAAAGCTTCCATACTCCGTGCTTCCTCCCGCTAAGGGACTCTCCGACAGCTTCTGCCCATAGACAAGCACGCCTGCAGTGGGATATGTGACCGTGAAAGCGTCTGCCTTTGCGACCGTGATCGTCTGGCTTGTACTGATACTGTCATATTCATCATCCCCTGCTTTAACGGCTATGATCGTTGTAGTTCCTGCACCTATAATCGTCGCCGTATTGCCTCTGATAGAAAGAACATCATTAGCACTGCAGGAGTACGTTACTTCACCCTTGCCGCTGCCGCCTGTTGTTGCAAGAATAAAATCTGCATCGCCAAATCTTTTATCTCCCACCGGGTTAATCTCAAGTTTGCTTTGCTCCTTTTTTGGAAGATTGATGAATACGGAATTACTTGTAGCATTTTGATAGTTTTTCCCCACATTGTCAGCTGCCGGGTAAAACTCGGCAACAATCGAGCGGTTTCCAAGCGGAAGATTCGACCATGTGTAGCTAGTCTCACCATTTATAAGCGGAATCTGCTCTTTGATGACTTCATTCCCGCTCTTAATTGTAATCGTCCCGGTCGGCTTTTCACCATTCACGCCGGTTACACTAATCTTAAAATCTACCGTTCTATTTTGCTGATTTAATTTCGCCGTTAATTTTGCTCTTGCACGAGCTTTTTGAATCACAAATTGCTTCTCAGCATCTGTCGATAATTCATATCTACCTGCAGATGCTCCCTTTAGAATCACTTTTGCGCTATATGTGCCTGCATCTTTTTGTGCCCCCTCTACGAAAAGAACGGCATCATCATATGCCTCTATATTCGTTGCACGGGCAAAAGGAATCTGCGTCCTTCCGTTATAGGTAAACTCCGTAGTTCCCCATTCCAAAGCAAGTGGAATCTTTGGCGCATTCGGATCTGTCTCCAGCCTTTTTTCCCATATTTCCTGTCCAAGTGATACAATTTTTATACTGTCAATTCGACTCCCACTTGTTCCATTCACATCTGTAGAAAGGATTGGTTGACCATTTCGGTTTTTTACCATATAACGTACCATTGCATATTGGCTTGTTTCATCATCGGAATCTGTTAAATATACCGCACTAATCTGTCCATTATCATCATATTCTACGCCCCAAAGAGTTACAACATGACTATACGCTTTCATATCATAAGTTAAAAGGACAAGATTCCCTTCCACAAAATATTTTTTCAAATCATTGCTGAATGATTGAAAACTTCCACAATATGATCTATCTGTCACTAAGGTAGTACCAAAAATATCATAGAAAAATCCTCCCTGCTGAACAGGTCCTTTTTGCAGAAGATTATCCCTATCAGTCTCTGAATGGTTGGTTCCTCCATTTTCTTTTGGAGCATATCCATTAATAAATTGATCTACTAATATGTCTGGCCAATATCCCTCTTTTCTTTTTGAAAATTGCTTTATAAATCTCTTATAAATCTCACTGTTCTGCTGATCTATAAAAGAGTTTCTAAGCGTTTTAAGGTCTTGTTTTTTTGCATCATCCGGATATTGCGTTAAATAGCGATCGATATAGGTCGCATTTTGTTCCAGCCACCAATGAAGCGTATTGGATGCCGCTACTGCAAAGCATAAATTTTCATCCTCTACTCTTCCTATTGTTTTATTAACATCGTACCAACCTTTATTGGGTTGATACAGTGCTTTATATGTAATATAGTTCGTTCCTCCACTGCCTGAATCTTCTTCCTTGATAAAATCTGTCATTTCCGGTGGTGTAACACCTTTTGCCCAGACAATCGTCTTTAATTTCTGATCTTCTTCATTGACATATTGCGTGACCACATTGCCGTTTTGTGAGAGCTCCGCCTCTAAATTCTTCGCCGCTTCCTCATCAAACGCTTGCGCCGGCTGTACGCCTAAGTCCGTTTCCGTCTCTGCCGACGCTTTTGTTTCCTCCGCAACCGCTGCGTTTTCCTTCTCCGTTTCCTGCGTCTCTATTTCTTCCGTAACGATTACATTTTCCTCCGGCGCTGGCTCCGCCGGTGCCTCTGTTTCTTCCGTAACGACTATGTTTTCCTCCAGCACTGGCTCTGTCTGCCCCGTCTCCGATGCATAGACGGGCGATACTCCCATCTCAAACACCAGAACAGCTGCCAGCAACACGGCACTGTATTTTAATGTATGTTTTGCATCCATCATATGTTCTCCCTCTTTCAATTTATCTTTTTAAACAAAAGTATGCTTCCGCAGGTGAAGCGCACAGTCTGCTGCAGTATTTCACTGCCGTGCCTCTCTCCGACAACGTATCTCTACAGAGTATTTAGTCCCTCGTCTCCATCACAAGCAGAATCCCGCCGTCAAATTCAATTCTGGCTTCCTCCTCCACAATCTCATTACTGATGCCAAGTGAACAAAAGCTTTGAAGCGTTACGTCCTTAAGCGGATATTTAAACCCCCGCAGTGTAAGATGCGTAACCTTGGGCGTATAAGGAAGCAGCGAAACATAGGTTCCATGCTGCTCAGATCTTTTTATGGTAATCCCACAATCTGTCATACGAAGCTTGTTCCTCTCGTTCATCATCACAATCGGCACACCGGCGGCAAGTCCGATCCCAAGCAGTCCAACATTCGCCAGCATATGATCGAGACGGCTTCCCATCGCTCCAAGCAGCATGATACTCTCCGCCCCCATTGAAACAGCAAGGCGCAGCGCCGCTTCTGTATCCGTATCATCCTTCATCGGTGAAAGTTCCTTGATCTGCACGCCCTGTTCCCGGAAGTAAGTCAGGCTTTGTGATCGTGCAGAATCAAAATCCCCAATGATGACATCCGGATTTTTGCGGAGGCGATAGAAAAAGTCCATTCCACGGTCTGCGGCGATCATCACCTCCGGCGCAGTTTCCTCGATCACCCGGCACGCAAACGTATCTGAAAGCTCTCCGCCGGCAACCACCAAAAAACGCTTCATTCCTACCTCCTTTCCAAAGCCCGCATAAAATATCTCTCAGCCAAAACACACCCACCATTCAGGCATTTAATATCTCTAAAAAACGCTGTGTATTTTCTGTCAGCTCTCCCTGAAATACTGCGCTTCCCGCAACAATGATATTCGCTCCTGCGTCTAATACCTCTGCCACATTTTCCAAATGAATGCCCCCATCGACCTCAATATCCGTCTTTAATCCTCTCTCAAGAATCATTTCCTTCAGTCTTCGGATTTTCGGAATCGTATAGGGAATCAGCTTCTGCCCGCCAAATCCCGGATTTACCGACATGATCAGCACCATATCTACTTTTTCCAGAACATACTCGACCGCAGACAACGGTGTTGCAGGATTTAGAGCAACTCCTGCAAGCACGCCCCGATCCTTAATGCTCTCGATCGTGCGGTCCAAATGTCTGCAGCCTTCCACATGAACAGTGATCAGATCAGCGCCCGCCTCCGCAAAGTCCGAAATGTAGCGCCCCGGCTCCTCGATCATTAAATGCACATCAAAAATCCTGTCACTGCAGGGACGCAGACTGCGGATCACCGGCATACCGAAAGAAATACTCGGTACGAACATGCCGTCCATAACATCAATATGTACATACTGTGCGCCTGCTTCGTCCAGCTTGCGCACCTGATTTCCCAGTTCTGCAAAATCTGCCGATAAAATCGACGGCGCTAAACAGTTCATTCCGTGTCCTCCTGTTCCTTTCAGTACCTCTTATTTTGCTTTAATTCCTCGTACAGCCGCTTATAATTTTCATAGCGCAGCGGACTGACTTTATTCTCAAAAACTGCCTGCTTCACGCCGCAATCCGGCTCTCCGATATGGCTGCAGCCCTGGAATCTGCAATATGGCTCATATGCTGCAAATTCCCGATAATACTGCTGCAGCTCCTCTTTTTCAAATCCCGGTATATTTAAGGTTGAAAACCCCGGCGTATCCATAATATAGGTATGCTCCGCAATCGGAATAATCTCCGAGTGACGCGTCGTGTGCTTTCCGCGCGCAATCTTTTTGCTGATCGCACCGGTCTCCATCTGCTTGTTCTCCTGCAAACAGTTGATGAGCGACGACTTTCCGACACCGGACGGTCCTGCGACTGCCGAGGTCTTCCCCTCCAGCAGCTTTTGCAGTCTGTCAATCCCCTCCCCCTCCTTGGCAGAGGTGAACACTACCGGATAGCCGCATGACGCATAGATTTTTAAAAAGCTTTCCAATTCCTCCTTCTGCGCCAAATCAGCCTTATTAAAGCAGATCGTCACAGGCACCTTCTGATATTCCATCATCACCAAAAACCTGTCCAGAAGATTAAAATTAGGCTGGGGCTTCGCCGCCGCAAAAATAATAATCGCCTGATCAATATTTGCAACCGCCGGACGTATCAATTCATTCGCCCGCGGCAGGAGCTTCTCAATATTTCCGATCCTGTCGGCTTCATTCAGTACCGTAATCTCAACCGCATCTCCAACCAGGGGTTTTCTTTTCTGGTTGCGGAAAATGCCCTTTGCCTTACATTCATAAATTCCGGACCCTGCTATGTGAACATAGTAGAATCCGGAAATTCCCTTTACAATCTTTCCCTGCATATAATGCCCTGCTTATGATTCCTTGGAAAACTCAAGGTTATCCACGGTCTGATCGTTAATCTTACCGCCGTTTGCATCAAGCCATGTAACAACCAGCTTGCCGTTGCTTACCAAAAGACCGCCCTGTGTAAACTTGACCCCCTGATCTCCGGCGTCATTGATCGGGGCAAGCGCCTGACTCTGCCACTGCTTTAAAACATTTCCCGACGTATCATAGAGGATCGCGCTCGCTCCCGATACGCCTGTGGTACCCGCCGGAAGCTTCAAGGTGACATTGCATTTATAGGTTGCCGCCGTCACCTCCTGCGACGGCTCCGGACCCTGACTGATCGTAATTGTGATCGCAGTGCCTTTCTCCACCTTCTTTCCCGGCTCAATGCTCTGCTCCATCACGATACCTGAAGGAATCCTGTCACTGTAACCAGTCTTAACGGAAACATTAAATGCTGCAAGCTCCTGCTTTGCCTGCGCCTCCGATTTATAGGTGGTGTAAACATCCGGCACGGTCACAGCCTCCTTGCCCTGGCTGATGCTTATGGTGATCGTATCCCCTTCCTTTGCCTTTCCGCTGGACGGATTCTGGGAGATTACCTTCCCCGCCTCAACCGTATCGCTATAAGCATACGTCTTATTCGGCTTAAATCCGAGCTTCTCCAACGCGTTTACTGCGTCATCCTCCGATTTTCCTACCACATTCGGAATATCAAAGCTGCCCTTTCCGCTGCTGATCTTTACCTTGACCGTCTCTCCTTTGGCAATCTTTTTATTCTTTCCCGATTCCGGCTCCTGAAGCGCCACTTCTCCCTTTTCGTAATCATCCGAGGAAACCTCGCCCACATTCTCAAGCTTTAAACCAAGCTCCGCCACGATGTCCTTCGCCTCGTCAAAGGTCTTTCCCAAAAGGTCCGGCACCTCAATTTTGTCTTCCTTCTCTGTCTCACTGCTTTGCGTTGTCTGCGTACTCTGCGACGTCTGTGTCTCCGTCTCCTTTGGCTTTTTATTCGAGGATCCAAAGCCTCCAAACAAATTGATCACGATCGCGCCGATAATGAGTACGATGACAACCGCAGCGGCAATTCCCATAATCGTGATCGCCTTTTCCATTTTAGGATTTAATTCGCCGTCGCTTTCTTCCTCATCCAGCTCGTCATCCTCCTCATCGTCGTACTCCTCGTACTCATATTCCTCCTGCAGTCTCCTTTTGCGCCTTGGACTTTCCTCCGCGCGCAGATGGATACTTCCTGTCTCCTGCTTGATCTGCCTTAAGTCATCCTCTGCGATCACCCTTGTCTTATCCTGGTTGACCGCCGGCACCATCACGACAAAATCCTCCTCCGGACTTACCAGTGCCTTACGCAAATCGGTCAGCAGCGCAGTCATCGACTCATATCTGCGATCGGGATTTTTCTGCGTACATTTTAAAATGATCTTCTCCATGCTGACAGGGAGATTCGGGGCATATGCGCTTGGAGCAACCATCTCCTCCTGCAAGTGCTGAATGGCAACCGCCACCGTCGTGTCCCCGTCAAAGGGCACGCGTCCCGTAACCATCTCATACATCACGATACCAAGTGAATAAATATCGCTCTTTCCATCCACAAATCCATTTCTTGCCTGCTCCGGTGAGGAGTAATGTACCGAGCCCATCACATCCGAGCTGATCGTATTGGAATTTGCCACGCGTGCAATGCCAAAATCAGTCACCTTCACCTTTCCCTCGGTGGAAATGATAATATTCTGGGGCTTAATATCACGGTGGATAATTCCTTTGTGATGCGCAGCCTCAATTCCCCTGCCCACCTGTATCGCAATGCTGATCGCCTCTTTGAAGGAAAGCTGTCCTTTCTTTTCGATATATGTCTTTAAGGTGATGCCTTCGACATACTCCATCACAATATAGTGCATGCCGCTCTCGCTTCCGACATCGTAGATATTTACAATATTCGGATGCTCCAGACCTGCCGCCGACTGCGCCTCGGTACGAAACTTTGTCACAAAGTTCAGATCCTCTGAAAATTCTGCCTTTAAGACCTTGATCGCCACGTTGCGCCCAAGCGTTAAATCCATTGCTTTATAGACATCTGCCATACCGCCCGTGCCGATTTTCCCTACAATCTCATAGCGGTCCGCTACATACATTCCTATTTCTAACATATTTCATTTCCTTCCTTTGAGAATGGCTCGATCAACACGACCGTAATATTATCCTTGCCGCCATTGAGATTGGCGGTCTCCACCAGCTTCTCCGCCTCCTCAACAATATCCCGCTGCCCTAGGATGATCCGTTTGATCTCTGCATCGTCGATCATATTTGTCAGACCGTCCGAGCACATTAAGATCGTATCATCCCTCGTCACCTCAGCCTCAAAAAAATCTGCCGAAACCGACGTGCCGACTCCGATCGCTCTTGTAATAATATTCTTATCGGGATGCTCTCTTGCATCTTCTTTATCCATCTCGCCAAGCCGGACCATTTCCTCTACCAACGAGTGATCCCGTGTAATCTGGACGATTTTTGACTGATTCACGACATACAGACGGCTGTCACCGACATTCGCCGTATACAGCTTCTCTCCACAGAGAGTCGCCGCAACGATCGTCGTCCCCATTCCCGCTTTCTTTTCATCTGCTTCCGCCTCCGAAAGCAGCAGGCGGTTCGCATATGCGATCGCCTCCGAGAGAAGCGTCACAGGCTCGCTCTGCTGTGCCTGACCAATATATTCCACAATCCTCTCAACCGTAAATCTTGAGGCGTAATCTCCTGCGGCATGACCTCCCATACCGTCCGCCACCAGAAAAAGATTCGGCAGATTTCCGACTTCTGTTTCCGATGTAAACATATAGTCCTGATTTGTCTCACGCCGCCGTCCAATGTGCGTCATGGAAAACGTCTTCATCTGATTCCTCCATCTATCCCTTGTTTGCCGTCGCTTTTGCATAACGCTTGCGAAGCTGGCCGCAGGCTCCATCTATATCCCTGCCCATTTCCCTTCTAATAGTAACATTTATCCCATTTTTTTCAAGCTTATTTTTAAACGCCAGAATCGCCGTATGCTCCGGCTGGCGGAAGGTTCGCTCCTTGATCGGATTAACGGGGATCAGATTGATATGGCAATTCATGCCGCCGACAAGTCCCGCAAGCTCTTCGGCATCCTCATTCGTATCGTTCACGCCCGCCACAAGGCTGTACTCAAAGGTCACTCTCCGCCCCGTCTGCTCAAAATAATAGCCGCAGGCATCGATCACCTCATGCAGGTCATATTTATTTGCCACCGGCATCAGCTCCATACGCTTTGTCTGATTCGATGCGTGCAGGGACAATGCCAGTGTGATCTGTAATTTTTTATCGGCAAGCTCGCGGATACGCGGAACAATCCCGCAGGTAGACACCGTCAGATTTCTCTGGCTGATATGAAGTCCGTTCTCATCGGTCAAAAGCTCGATAAAGCGCAGAAGATTTTCAAAATTATCAAGCGGCTCGCCGGTGCCCATGACAACAACATTGGAAACTCTCTCTCCAATATCCTTCCCAATCCGGTATATCTGATCTATCATTTCTGCCGGAGTCAGTCCCCGCACCAGCCCATCCAATGTGGACGCGCAAAAGCGGCAGCCCATACGACAGCCGACCTGCGAGGAAATACACACGGAATTTCCATGCTTATAGCGCATTAGTACGCTCTCGATCAAATTTCCGTCAGACAGGGCGAACAGATACTTTCTCGTACCGTCCTGCCCCGATACCTGTACCGTCTCCATTTTCAGGTCTGTCAGCACACAGCGCTCTTTTAATATCTCTATCAGTGCTTTTGAAATATTTGTCATTTCATCAAAGGAAGAAACATGCTTTTGATGAAGCCACTGATAAATCTGCTTTGCGCGAAAGCCTTTTTCTCCAAGCTCCTCCACAAAAAGGGACAGCTCATGTAAATTCATTGATTTAATATCTGCTTTTTCCATTGTATACTCCTGTATGCATCGCAAAGTCAATCTGCCTTGCAGACGAGCTGTGCGAGAAAAAATCCGTCGCCCAGCGCATCTCCCGGAAAAATCTGCTCCTGTCTCTTTAGCCGAAACCTTGGATGCATCTTTAAAAACCATGCGACGTTTTCCTCATTTTCTGCCCGGTGAATCGTACAGGTGGAATACAGCAGTGTTCCTCCCTGTTTTACATAGCGGGCAGCCGTCTGTAAAATCTCTCTCTGCAAGCTGACCAATTCCGCCTCCGCAGCCTCGCTCATACGGTATTTAATATCACTTTTTTTACGGAGCACGCCAAGACCGGAGCACGGAACATCTGCGATCACAACATCTGCCGTTCCCTCCGCTTTTTCATCAAGTACCGTAGCGTCCCACTGCTTTGCCCTGATATTGGACAGACCGCAGCGCGCAATATTCTCATGGATCAGTGCGACCTTTCCCTCGCTTAAATCACGCGCTTCCACCATTCCGGTGCCGTTTAGCTTCTCTGCAAGATGGATACTCTTTCCGCCGGGAGCGGCACAGACATCAATACAGATGTCTCCAGGCTTTGGCGATGCCCACTCTGCCACGAGCATAGAGCTTATATCCTGTACATAAAACAAGCCTTCCCGAAATGAGGTAAGCCCATACAAATAATCAACGCCGGAAATCACAAACGCATAGGAAAGTCCGGGGTATACCTGCACATCTACGGGACTTGCCGCAACACCTTCTTCTGCCAGTCTCCGCTGCAGCTCCTTTGGCGTTGTCCTGCTCAAATTTGTGCGTATCGTAAGCGGCGCATCGGTAAGAAACGCCTGCATCATCTGTCTTGTCCGTTCCATACCGTATTCCAAAACCCACTGTGACGCAAGCCATTCGGGAATCGAATAGCGCACGGACAGCGCTCTTACCGGCTCCGTTTCCTCGCTCGGATAAGCAATCTGTCCCAAATTTCTGCCGACAGTGCGCAGCACGCCGTTGACGAAGCCGCTAAGAGATGCAAAGCCCTTTTTCTTTGCAAGCTTCACCGCCTCATTACACGCCGCAGAAGCCGGCACACCATCCATATATTTCAACTGATAGACACCAAGCCGCAAAATATTTCGTATGACCGGCTTCATTTTTGCGGCTTTGATCTTGGAAAACAGATCGATGATATAGTCAAGCTCTATCATCCTCTGAATCGTTCCCTCGGTCAGACGCGTCAAAAATGCACGCTCATTTTTTTCCAGATACTGGTGCTTCTCCAAAACAGCGCGAAGCACCAGATGGCTGTACTGCCCTTTTTCTGTAACCTCCAGCATGATCCCAAGCGCAAGCTCCCTTATATTTACGGAATCAGTCATCGTTCCTTCTTCCTCCAAACAGCAGCACCAAGCGCAAAAGCTGCAGCAATGAAGCTGCCGCGCCTGCCACATAGGTAAGCGCCGCCGCACCCAATACCTTTTTTGTATACGGCAATTCACTTTCACTTAAAATCCCCTGTTTTCCAAGCATCGCAAGCGCTCTGGACGAAGCGTTAAACTCCACCGGAAGCGTCACAAGCTGAAACAGCACCGCAAAGGAAAAGCAAAGAATCCCAATCTGGATCAGCAAAGAGCCTGTGCTTCGTGAAAACAAAAGACCGATCAAAATCAAGGGCCATGCCAGCGACGAGCCGATATTTGCCACCGGTACGATCGCCGTGCGCAGATTGAGCGGGAAATACCCTTGCTGATGCTGGATCGCATGTCCGCACTCATGGGCCGCAACTCCGATCGCCGCTACCGATGTGGAATTATAAACCGAATCAGACAGATTCAGCGTCTTTTTTCCCGGGTGATAATGATCTGTCAGATTTCCCGCAATATGCTGTACCCTAACGTCATAAATGCCGGCTGCACGCAGGATCTGCTCCGCTGCCTGCGCACCTGTCATACCCGACATACTGCGGTACTGCGCATATTTATTGAACGTTGTCTTAACCCTTGCCGACGCGATCATACAAATGACCGCACCAATTAAAATCAGCAAATAAGTAGGATCAAATCCCCAGTAATAATATGAATATGGCATAACCATCACCCTTTCTCTGCCAAATTAACACTTCCTAAAATAAGTTCCCGCTTCTACCGGACATCCATTTAAAAATGCTTCCACGGCCATGCGCTTCTTGCCCTCAAGCTGCACCTCTGTCAAAAGGAGCATACCCTCACCGGTCTGCACAAGCAAGCCTGCTTTATCCACCTTCACAATACATCCCGGCGCCGTTTCACTCTCCCCTTCCACAACCTTCGCCTTCCAGACCTTTAACGTTTTATCATTCAGACGTGTGTAAGCGCTCGGCCATGGGTCAAGCCCGCGAATCAGACACTCGATAGCTTCTGCATCTCTGCTCCAATCGATGCTCCCCATCTCCTTGGAGATTTTCTTCGTATGCGTAGCTTCCTCGTCGTTCTGCGGCGTATAGACAGCCGTGCCGTCTAAGATCGCTTCCATTGTCTTTACACAAAGTGCCGCTCCCTCTCTTGAGAGACGCTCAAAAAGACTTCCGCCTGTCTCCTCCCCGCTCAATACGACCTCCTGCTTCATGATCATATCTCCGGTATCAAGTCCTTCCTCCATGCGCATTGTCGTAACTCCCGTCACCTTATCGCCATTGATCACCGCCCACTGGATCGGAGCTGCACCGCGGTACTTCGGAAGCAAGGATGCATGGACATTGACGCAGCCGTAGCGCGGCATTTCTAAAATCGCTTTTGGGATCAACTGCCCAAACGCCTCCACAATGATAATATCCGGATCATACCGCCGCAGGCATTCCACACACTCCTGATTGCGCACGCGCTCCGGCTGATACACCTCAATGCCATGTGCCACAGCACATGCCTTCACCGGCGTATACTTTAGCGCCTTGCTCCGCCCGACCGCCTTATCCGGCTGCGACACGACAAGCGCAACCTCATGCCCTGCCGCTATAATTGCCTCCAATGTGGGTACCGCAAAATCCGGCGTTCCCATAAAAATAACCCTCATATCTACCTCCATTCAGAAGCGTTTACGTTTTATCTTCTATTTATTCTTCCTCCTGATCCTCATAGGTCACCTCATGAAGCGGTCCCTCGACCTTTTCCGTATACATATGACCGTCCAGATGGTCCAGCTCATGACAGATGGCACGCGCGAAAAGCTCTGTGCCCTCGACCTCAAATTCCTGCATATGCTCGTCAAATGCACGCGCTTTCACATAATTGGGGCGTGTCACACATCCTGCCTTTCCGGGAAGGCTTAAGCAGCCCTCGTCGCCGGTCTGCGTTCCATCCGTCTCTATAATGACAGGATTTATCATCACGACCGGTCCTTCCCCAACATCAATCACCACAACACGCTTTAGGATTCCCACCTGCGGCGCAGCAAGTCCCACGCCGTTTGCGTCATACATCGTATCAAGCATATCCTCGATCAGCTCTGTGATCTTTGGGGTAATTTCCGTGATCTCCCTGCATTTCTTTTCCAGTACCGCATCTCCCTGTATCCGTATCGTTCTTAACGCCATCCGATCCTCCATTCCGCATCAGAAGCCATAAACCGGGTTAAAGTCAAACTGCACCGCCACGTCCTGATATGTGCGGTTGTCCCGTACAAGCTTCTCCGCCTGATTTTTTAGCTTTACCAAGTCCGCATATTGCTGCGTCTTTAGATAAATAACTTTCCTATAAATATCATTTACTTTTGCAACGGCAGCATCTGCCGGTCCTATCACACTGATTCCTGTGCCCGTCTGCTCTGTCCATACGTCTATCTGCTCCTTTAAATATGCCGCGCCTCCCTCTGCCAGTTCCTCGCTGCGCGATGCACAAAAAATAACTAACAGATTCCACACCGGCGGATAGCAAAGGAGCTTTCGGTAGGCAATCTCCTGCTCATAAAACATCCCATAGTCCTGGCTTTTTGCCGCTTGAATGGCATAATGCCCCGGATCATAGGTCTGGATCACCACCTCGCCGGACAGTCTGCCGCGCCCCGCTCTGCCAGCCGCCTGTACCAGTAGCTGAAAGGTTCGTTCCGCCGCATGATAATCGCTCACATGCAAGGATAAATCCGCTGCCAGTACGCCCACAAGCGTAACGTCCCCAAAATCATGTCCCTTGACGATCATCTGCGTGCCGATCAAAATATCCGCCTCATGATTTGCAAAAGCGGATAAGATCTGCTCATAGCTCTCGCGGTTCCTTGTCGTATCGGTATCCATACGCAGCACGCGCGCCTGTGGAAACCGCTGTTTCACGATCTGCTCCACCTTTTCAGTTCCCGCCTTAAACCCGCTGATATATTTCGATCCGCAGGAAGGGCATGTCTTTGGCTGCGGCGTCTCATAACCGCAGTAGTGACAGACCATTCTGCCCGACGCCTCCCCGTGCCCGCCTCCATGCTGGCTTAAGGATACGTCGCAATGCGGACATTTTATCACATGTCCGCATGCTCTGCAAGAGACAAAGCCTGACATCCCCCGACGGTTCAAAAAAAGCATGGTCTGCTGTCCGTCGCGCAGACGCTGCTCCATCAGCTCCGTCAGACGTCCGCTTAAAATTGAACGGTTCCCAAGTCTTAACTCCTCACGCAGATCGATGACCTCGCACTCCGGCAGCGGCTGCTCTCTCACACGCTTCTCCATCGTAAGCAGGCAATATTCCCCTCTTTTTGCCTTAAAAAAGCTGTCGACGGACGGCGTCGCCGAGCCGAGAACGACCGCTGCACCAAGCATCGCCGCACGCGCGATCGCCGTCTCCCGCGCATGATAGCGCGGTACATTTTCACTCTTATAGGACGCCTCGTGCTCCTCGTCTATGATGACCAGACCGAGATTTAAAAACGGAGTAAAAAGCGCGGAACGAGGTCCGATGATGATGTCGATCTCACTGTTTTTTGCCCGCAGAAACTGATCGTAACGCTCGCCCGCAGTCATTCTGGAATTTAACACCGACACTCGGTCTCCGAAACGGTTATAAAAGCGCATGACCGTCTGGTAGGTGAGCGCGATTTCAGGGATCAGGACGATCGCCTGCTTTCCCTGCGCCACAATATGTGCGATCAGCTCCATATAAACCTCCGTCTTGCCGCTGCCTGTCACGCCCTTTAACAGATAGGTTTTTCGCTCACCCGACTCGTAATCGGAGATAAACGTATCGACGACGCGCTGCTGCTCCTCATTCAACTGCCGCACATAGTCTTTCCTGCTCAAATGTCCGACGGGATTGCGGTACTGCGTTTCACGGATGACCTTTAACACGCCCTGTTCCTCCAGTGCACGGATGACACTGCTGCTTACTGCAAGCTTTCCGGTAATGACCGCCCAATCCAATTCCCCTGCCTCAAGCAGCGCCTCCAAAAGCCTTGCCCGCGCCGTGCTGTGTTTCCTCTCATATTCTGCAAGAAGATTTTTCGCCTCCACCGGGTGAACGGCGAGCCGCACCCGCTTATGCTCCTCCATTTTCTTTTTCTGCTTGACCGGAAGCACCGTCTTTAGGGCATGGTTCATCGTTCCGCCGTAATTCTGCCGCATCCACGCGGCAAGCGCGATCAGATGCGATTCCAGCGGAACACTGTTCTTTGTAATATGAAAAATGTCCTTGATCTTTTCCTCGTCATAATCGGTCTCGTCCGTCAGCTCTATCACATAACCCGTCATCCGGCGGTTTCCAAACGGTACCGTCACCTGCATCCCCACCGCAAGCTGCGCCCGCAGATGCTCCGGTATGCGGTAGTCAAAGGTCTTATCCAGTTTTTCCTGCGATATATCAACAATAATTCTTGCGTATTTTGACATTTCCTCTCCATTCCGAAGCGTAGCGCAGGATTCGCGCACGCGAAATTCTCCCACGCGATTTCGCTTGTCGCATCTTAGGTTATTTGTGACGCTCCGGCACAAATAGCGCGTGATAAATACGGCATCAGGCGTATTTTTTCACGCTTCTCTCCCATTCCGAAGCGCAGCGCAGGATTCGCGCACGCGAAATTCTCCCACGCGATTTCGCTTGTCGCATCTTAGGTTATTTGTGACGCTCCGGCACAAATAGCGCGTGATAAATACGGCATCAGGCGTATTTTTTCACGCTTCTCTCCCATTCCGAAGCGCAGCGCAGGATTCGCGCACGCGAAATTCTCCCACGCGATTTCGCTTGTCGCATCTTAGGTTATTTGTGACGCTCCGGCACAAATAGCGCGTGATAAATACGGCATCAGGCGTATTTTTTCACGCTTCTCTCCCATTCCGAAGCGCAATCACAGATAATTCTTTCTTCCCGCTGTCTGCGCGATCGCCGCTTCCGCCAACTCATGATCACTGACCGGATATTTGACACCGCGGATTTCCTGATACCCCTCATGTCCCTTTCCAGCGATCACAACGATGTCACCCCGCCGCGCCATACCCACCGCATAGGAAATCGCCTCCCTGCGGTCTGCAATCCGTACATAGGATGCCCCCGTCGGGCGGATCCCCGCCTCAATATCGTCCAAAATCGTCTCCGCATCCTCCCAGCGCGGATTGTCCGAGGTCAGAATCGTGACATCCGCAAGCCTTCCGGCAGCCTCGCCCATCCGGCTGCGCCTTAACTTCGAGCGGTTTCCCCCGCACCCAAACAAAACGACCAGACGCTTCGGCGAAAAACCGCGCAGCGTCTCCAGAAGATTTTTGAGGCTCATCTCATTGTGTGCATAATCGATCAAAAGCACATAGTCCTCCGACGGACTGATATTCTCGCAGCGACCGGGCACACGCGCAAGCGCAAGTCCCCGCCGCAGCGCCTCCGGCTTTGCCCGAAAATGCAAAGCCACGGCAGCAGCAGCCACCGCGTTACTGACATTAAACATTCCCGGAAGCTGTATCCCAAGCGGTATCCGCTCGATGCCATAGCGCAGAAAAAACCGTGTCATCAATTTTCCATGCTTCAGAGAAAATTCTTCCTGCTCTGCCCGGTAATCTGCGGATGTGTCTGCCGAAAAATATTCCACCTTGCAGGTATGCCCGTCGGACATCTGCGCGCAGTGCTTGTTGTCTCTGTTAAAAATTCCGATCTCGCACTGGTCAAAAAGCGCCCGTTTACAGGAAAGATATTCCTCAAAGGATGCGTGCTCTCCCTTCCCAATGTGATCCGGCTCAATATTTAAAAACACGCCGATGTCATACCGGATGCCCGCCACCCGCTGCATCTTGATCCCCTGCGAGGAGACCTCCATCACACAGCAGTCGCAGCCATTCTCCACCATTGCCGCCAGATACTTCTGCACCTCGTATGCCTCCGGGGTCGTGTGCTCCGCGGGCTGCACGGTCCTTCCATCCTCAATGGCAACCGTCCCGATCATTCCCACGCGATGCCCTGCCTCCCGCAGAATCTCTGCCGCAAGGTATGCGGTCGTCGTCTTGCCCTTTGTCCCCGTGATCCCTACCATCCGAAGCTTTGCTGCCGGAAAATCAAAAAACGCCGCCGAAAGTCTCCAAAGCGCGTCCCTTGTATCAGTAACGGCAATGACAGTCACCCCTTCAGGCGGAGAAAAGGCTGTATACTCCTCCACCACGACTGCCGCCGCCCCACGCGCCACTGCGTCCGGCAGATAACGGTGTCCGTCTGTCCGATATCCTTTCAGACAAATAAACAGGGAGCCACTCTTTACTTTTCCGGAATGATAGCAGATGTCTGTGATCTCCCGTATAAGGCTTCCCTGCACGCTTTTGTATGAGATATGTAATAATAGCTGTTCTAGCTGCACTCCCGCTCCTATGGTATACATTTGTTTTATTATATGTCAGTTTTTCCCTTTTTACAAGTTTTCCCCAATGTAATTATTCTTAACTTTTTGTAAAGATTTCTCTGTGCTCAAAAACCATCGACACGCATATTTTTCCTGCGGGCGCGCAGACTAAGGGCATACTTTACTATTGGAGGAAATGAAAATGCTTGGAAGAAACTTTCTGATCTGCGGACTG
Source organism: Roseburia sp. (assembly GCA_019421345.1). Lineage (GTDB taxonomy): Bacteria > Bacillota > Clostridia > Lachnospirales > Lachnospiraceae > Roseburia. The sequence continues at coordinate 295,932 of JAHZFL010000002.1, forward strand.
ACCGGCTGGTGCATGGAAATACTGTTTACCTCTGCCGGCTGCTTTTTCCGAAAAGACCCGCGCTTAATCGGACAGACCTCCATCTGGATGTTCCCGATCTACGGCATGGCAGTCTGCATCCGCCCCGTTTACCGCCTGATCCGCCGCCTCCCCGCCCTCGTGCGCGGTGCAATATACAGCGTCGGCATCTTCTCTTTCGAGTACTTAAGCGGCAGCTTCTTAAAGAAGAAAGGGCTCTGTCCGTGGGATTACAGCAATGCAGCGGCAAATATCGACGGCGTGATCCGGCTCGATTACGCCCCCTTCTGGATGGCGGCAGGGCTCTTGTTTGAACGCATCCTCACCCGCAGGGATTCCCGCGTTCAGGCTTCTTAAATATATGACCATTGACAGCGCCGATAACAACCGAGCATGTCTTTCCCCCAGTCTCCCCCGCTTTTCTCCCTGCGCAACAAAATATTTTTCTTGAAATCGCCTTATGATTATTATATGATAGTAAAAATATATGCAGGAGGAATATCATGCGTCATTTAATGAGTCCGTTGGACTTCTCCGTCGATGAATTAGACAAGCTGTTAAACCTTGCCAATGACATTGAGAAGCATCCACAAAAATATGCTCATGCGTGTGACGGCAAAAAGCTTGCCACATGCTTTTATGAGCCAAGTACAAGAACAAGACTTAGCTTTGAGGCTGCCATGCTAAACCTTGGCGGCTCTATCTTAGGTTTTTCCAGTGCTGATTCCAGTTCAGCATCCAAAGGAGAAAGTGTTTCTGATACCATTCGTGTTATCTCATGCTACGCAGACATCTGCGCTATGCGTCACCCAAAGGAGGGCGCTCCGCTCGTCGCTTCCTTAAAATCCCGCATTCCAGTTATCAATGCCGGAGACGGCGGTCACCAGCACCCGACCCAGACCCTGACAGATTTACTGACGATTCGTTCTTTGCATGGTGAACTCGGCAATCTCACGATCGGTCTTTGCGGCGACTTAAAGTTCGGCAGAACCGTGCATTCCCTCATCCATGCACTGATCCGCTATCCGGGCGTCCGGTTCATCCTGATTTCCCCGGAGGAACTTCGCATTCCAAGCTATCTGCGCGAGGACGTGCTTGAGGCAAACAACGTTCCATTTACAGAGCTGGAGCGTCTGGAAGATGCGATGCCCGAGCTTGATATTCTCTATATGACGCGCGTACAAAAGGAGCGATTCTTTAACGAGGAAGATTACGTCCGACTGAAAAATTATTATATTCTGACAAAGACAAAAATGGAGCTTGCAAAAAAAGACATGCTGGTGCTGCATCCGCTTCCAAGAGTCAACGAGATTTCCGTCGAAGTGGACGACGACCCGCGTGCTGCCTATTTCAAACAGGCGCAGTACGGCGTTTACGTCCGCATGGCGCTGATCCTCACCTTGCTTGAGATCAACGTTGAGGCACTTTGACCATTTACCGCAGAAAGGAACTACCATGTTAAATATCAGTGGAATCCATGAGGGATTTGTATTAGACCATATTCAGGCAGGCATGAGCCTTCAGATTTATCATGACTTAAATCTGGAGGAGCTTGACTGCACCGTCGCCATTATTAAGAATGCAAAAAGCAGCAAGATGGGAAAAAAGGACATCCTGAAGGTTGAATGCTCCATCGAGGCGTTAGACCTTGACATTCTCGGCTTTATCGACCATAACATTACTGTCAATGTCATCAAGGACGATAAGATTGTCGAGAAAAAAATCCTGCATCTGCCAAAACGTGTCAAGAATGTCATCACCTGTAAAAATCCTCGTTGTATTACCTCGATCGAGCAGGAGCTTGACCAGATTTTCCTCCTGACCGATGAGGCGCACGAAATCTACCGCTGCAGATACTGCGAGGAAAAATACCGCAATCCAAACAGACGATAGAACATAAGGGCTTTTGCTTATTAGAAACAACACTTCCTAATTGAGGAACAAGGAATCCCGCTCGCGGGATTCCCCGCCTCATAAGCAAAGCTCATAGCTGATCTACATATTGCTTTGCCTCCAATAAATCCATCGAAGCAGCCTCTCTTATTTTTCTGACAGCCGCTGCCTCTCTCCCATCCTCCTTTAAACGACGAATATCCTGTTTTAGTTCATCCGGAATAAACGCAGGTAACAGCTCCTGATTTCCCGTCCTCTCACACAGCATAAATATCTGCTCCTTCTGCACCTTGATCTGCCTTTTTAATTTTGAAATCTCAGCATATCCAAGCGCCCCAAAGCAAATACACAATCCTAAAATTCCATATTCCATAGCAGAAAACCTCCTATATTCTTTGTTGATCCATTTTATTTTATCCCGATTTTCTCTTATAATCCAAACGGCAGGATCACGCGCAAAAGCATCGAAAATACAACCCCGGCCGCTGCCGTGACCGCCATTTCCTTCGCCGGACGCCGCAGTACGGCGAAACCGCCCAAAAGTACGAGCTATTCCAGCGGCGACCTGAGATCAAAATATACAAATCCATAAGTGAATGTACCGGAAAAAAGCACGGCAATGATGCCTGCGGAAAGAGTCATGGCAATCACACCCTCTCCTTTGGCATACCAGCAAAGGAAGGCAAGCAAGGGAGAAATCATCGTAAGTCCAAACCAGATCATCGCGTAACTTCTCGGAAAAAATCCTGCGACAAAATTGGAATACAGATAATAGCTGCTTACCATGCCAAGAAAGAAAAGAAATACGTTAATAGCCGCACGCAGCGCCGTACTGCTGTAAACAGAAATGCACACCGCCAGAAAAATCCAGATGGAACATCTGCCTAAAAAGTTGCCAACATCCAAATATTCCACAAAATAAGGCAGTTCGCTGCCGGGCGTACAATCAAGATATTTTCCAAGCACTCCCATAAGGATTCCCGCGCACAAAACCAAGGCGGTATGTATGATCTGCTTTGTCATCGACGGACACGTTTCTCTCCGCCGGATTTTCTCTAAAAATGTAAACACCTCTGTTGCCCTCCATATGACTCATCTTTTCCGCTGTTTTCTTTTCTGCTGCGCAGACTGCCAAAATGAGCTTCCATTTTGATTTCTTTTTCAGTATAGCCAACCTGCTGAAAAATTTCAACACGAACCACTGCCGCAGGGCAGCTCCCTTTATCCGAAACGCCTATAAAAACCCTGACAAAAGATCTCTAAAGCAGTTGCAGTTCCCACTGTCATGTGGTAAAATATACCTATCATTTTAGAGTAAGTATAATCATAATCACAAAGGAGGAGAAATTTATGACTATTGGCGCAAAGATATGGCTTTGGATTCTTCTGCTCTCCAATGTTACGGGACTATTCTATCTATTTAGCAACGATGCCGAAATCATTCTTATCATACAGATGTTTCTAAATATAGTCGCTATATCACTGATGCTGTTTTTGAAAATGCGGGCAGGCTTTTTTCTGCTTTGCATACTGGCTCTCGCAGACCTTTTTTTCAATCTCAGATCTTTGTCAGTACTGGGCGTTGGACTTTTTCTTCCGATTATCATTGGATTGGTACTCAGAATCGGCATTACATGGCTATGCCTAAAAAACAGTTGGCAGGAAATGAAATAAAAAATTCCTATGATCGCATTCCGAAAAGTTATATAACAAAAAACAACGAGCGACACGCTTCGCGAGCCACTCTTATGTCAGCAGAAATCTCCCATAGCCCCGATGCTTAGCAGCAATCGGTTCTATGGGAGATTTTTCTTTCACATAAGTCCAGCACGAAGTGTGATGACCGTTCTTTCCGGCTAAGAAGCTTAAAGCGAAGGACTCGCGCCCGCCTTTTTTATTCTACCTTCATCATCCGATACCCTACGCCTACATGTGTCTGAATATATTGGACAGAAGCGTCATTCTTTTCAAGCTTCTTCCGCAATGTCGCCATAAATACGCGCAGAGATGCAACGTCATTTTCCCAACTGTGCCCCCAGATATTCTGTGTGAGGTAAGTATGCGTCAAGACTTTTCCAACATTTTTGGAAAGCAGGCAAAGCAGCTTGTACTCGATCGGAGTCAAATGCATCTCCTCCTCGTCAAAATAAGCACAGCCGGACGAAAAATCAACCCGAAGCTTTCCATTGACAAATACAGAAGACATCGCCTGTTCTGCCTGTCCCATCATAAGCCGTCGTTCTGTCACGCGAAGTCTTGCAAGAAGCTCCTCAACCGAAAACGGCTTCGTCAGATAATCGTCCGCTCCCGCGTCAAGCGCCTCCACCTTATCGTTATCCTCGCTTCTTGCACTGATGATGATGATCGGCACATTCGACCATGTACGAATTTTTCTTATCACATCAATGCCATCCATATCCGGCAGTCCCAAATCCAGAAGAATAATATCCGGGTTATGCGATGACGCCTCCAAAATAGCCGTCTCTCCGTTCATTGCCGTCAGATACTTGTAATTATGCGCTTTCAAGGTTGTCATCATCAGATTCTGTACCGGTCTGTCATCCTCGACGATTAAGATCAATGTTTTATTCATATAAATTTACCTCCTCGATTGGCAATGAAAATGTAAAGACTGCCCCGTGCGGAATATTGTCCGACAGCTTAAGCTCTCCTCCGTGCGCGGTAATGATCGACTGACAAAGAGAAAGCCCCAAGCCCAGACTGCGCCGGCTGTCCGCAACGTTTTTTGTTCCGCTGTAAAACATATCAAAGATAAACGGCTTCATCTCATCGGGAATGCCCGGTCCATTGTCTGAAATACTGACGATCGCGCGATTTCCCTCTTTTCTTGTGGAAATAATAATCTGCGATTCCTTTTGCGTATACTTGATCGCATTGTCCACAATATTAATGATGATCTGCATGATCATCCTCGCATCCACCTTCACCAGGATAATATCGTCACATGCCTGATACAAAATCGTATGCTCCATTTTTTTTCTGCTGATATGCGCCAGCGCCTCCGTCACAAGCTCATCCAAAAGCTCTGCCTGCAAATGGATGTTCAGCTTCCCATCTTCAATCTTCGTTACGGAGAGCAGATTTTCCACCAAATTGATCAACCACATCGAATCGTCATAAATATCTGCGTATAGCTGCTTTTTTGTTTCTTCGTCAAACTTTTCCTCATTTGACAAAAGATTGCTGGCATTACCCGAAATCGAGGTGAGCGGCGTCCGCAGATCATGTGAGATCGAGCGCAGCAGATTTGCCCGCAACTGCTCTTTTTGCGCCAGGAACGCTGCTTCCTCCTTCTCTCTGGCATTTTTTTCATTTTCCAGCGCCAGCGCGCACTCTCCGAGAATTGATAATAAAATACTGTTCTCAAACGAATCCAATGGTTTCTCATGCATGACAATCCCGATCACACCATAGACGCCCTCGCTTGTGCGGATTGACAGATACAGACATTGCGCATCTGACAGCGTATCTGTCGTCGCACCTGCGTGCTTGTTGTTTTTGAGCACCCATAGCGCCACCGCTCTCTCTTTATCCGAAAAATACTCGCGTCGAGCCGGTTTTCCGTCCGGCGCAAAAAATCTTGGTTCCAGCAACGCCTCGTTTTTTGCAAGATAGATTAGCATATCCTTATTTAAAAGCTTCATCAACTGTGTCGCCGTCACCGTAATGATCTGCTCTCTTTCCTTGACACGCTCTAAAAGCTGATTGGTATCAAACAAAATCTTTGTGCGAAATGCCGCCTGCGCCGCCTGCGCCGCCTGTCTCTTTAAGCGTTTGGCAAGTGTTCCCGTCAAAAATGCCGCAACAAACATGATGATGAACGTAACTGGATAATCTTTTTCATAGGCAAGCAGCGTATATCTTGGCTCCGTAAACAAAAAATTAAAGACAACCACACTGACGACGGAGGAGATCAGACTGTAAATACGCTGCGTCGTGATGACCGAGGTCACCAGCACACTGAGAATATACATCATAATGATATTGGATTCACTCATCCCCAGACGCCAGAATACATAACCGATGATCGAGGAGAGCACAAGCATTCCAAGGCTTTTTCCCATATCCGCGGCATTAAAAACATGCTGAGTTTTTCGTCTTGCACGCCTCACCCTATAAGCCATCTCCGAACTGCTGTCGGGGATAATATGCACGTCTACATTCGGCGCCTGAGCGATCAGCTTCTCGGTGAGTGCCGGTTTTCCGAACATAGATTTTTTTGTGGCTGCGCTTCTGCCGATGACGATTTTAGAAACACCCGATAATCTGGAAAATTCGGCGATCTGAAACGGCACGTCTTCCCCATATACCGTCTCAATCTTTGCCCCAAGCTGCTCGGCGAGACGCATATTGCCGCGCAGCCGTTTCTTGTCCTCCTCCTCCATCACCGCAAAGTCTGGGGTTTCCACATACAGCGCCGTAAAAGCGCCACGGAAAGCCTTCGCCATACGCGCCGCTGTACGGATCAGCTTCATATTGGAGGGTGATGAGGAAAGACACACCAAAATATGCTCATCCGTATAATAATCGCCGCCGCTCTTTACCCGCGCCTCCTCGGAAAGCATATTGATCCTGTCTGCGCATCTGCGGAGTGCGATCTCCCTTAACGCGATCAGATTTTCAATCTGGAAAAAATTTTTTGCGGCTCTTTTTGCCTGATCCCCGCGGTAAACATTGCCTGCCTGCAAACGCTCCAGCAGCTCCTGCGGCTCAATATCGATCAGCTCTACCTGGGAGGCATGGTCAAACACGGCATCCGGCACACGCTCCCTGACCATAATCCCTGTAATCGCGGCAACCATATCGTTCAAGCTCTCGATGTGCTGCACATTTACGGTCGTATAGACGTCAATCCCTGCTTTCAGCAGCTCCTTGACGTCCTGATAGCGCTTCGCATGGCGGCAGCCTTTGGCATTTGTATGCGCCAGCTCATCCACAAGAATCAGTCTCGGCTTTCTCCTGATCGCCGCATCCAGATCAAACTCTCGAAGTGTGATCCCGTTATAATCAATCACCAGATTCGGAAGCTGCGGAAGCCCGTGCAGCAGCTCCTGTGTCTGCGGTCTTGCATGAGGCTCCACATATCCGGCAACTACATCGATGCCCCTTTGCTTTGCGGCATGCGCTGCCTGCAGCATGGCATAGGTCTTTCCCACACCCGCCGCATATCCAAAAAATATTTTCAGATGACCTCTGTTTTTCTCATATTCCTCCCGCTTGACTGCTGCGAGCAGTTGCTCCGCATTCTGACGATTTTCTTCCATCCACGTTCCCTCTGCCTCTATCATTTTTACACGTTCTTGCTGTGCCCACTTTCAGCCAATCCAAGACTTTCTTCCTTAAAAAGAAATCCTAACACGGCTGCAAAAACTACGGGCTGCAGCATGACTGCTTCCATTATAACACCTCCGCAGAACCAACCGCTATTTTTTCTTTTAAAAATATCGGAGCTTTCTGTTTTACTCCTGCGCCATCGCCTGAGCCACTGCCAGATTGCACTTTAGGACATTGACACGTTCTTCTCCAAAGATTCCAAGCACCTTATGCTCCGTATTTTCTTCCACGATCTTTTCGACTGTCTCCTCACTCAAGCCGGAATGCTCCGCCACTGCAGCAATCTGGATCTCCGCCGCCTGGGGACTGATATGCGGATCAAGCCCCGATGCGGATGCTGTGAGTAAATCTGCCGGTACTTCCTCTGCCGTAACGCCCGGATGTGCCGCTAAAAACGCATCCAAATCCTCCTCGATCCTCGCCTTTAAATCAGGATTGGAGCTTCCATAGTTAAACGAACCGGATGCCGCGCCGCTAAACGCACCGCTCTCTGCCTCCTCCTTCGTGTAGGTGTTATAATTTACGGCAGACACCCTTCCCTTGAAAAAGCAGTCCTCTGTAAAACGCTGTCCAAGCAGCTCGGAACCGACTGCCTCCGTTAGGTCTGTCGTCAGATTACCGTTTTTATCAATCAGACTTCCGTTTGCCCTTGCCTGCATCGTGACCTGACTTGCGCCGGTCAGCAGCAGCGGATAGGCAAACGAGCATAAAAGCAGCATCACCAAGCAAAAGAAACATGCGGTTTTTAACATTTTACCAAAGCTTTTCATAGAGCTTCCTCCTTACATTCCTAACATAGACAGCAATGGCGCTACCAGCAGATCAATGATCTTAATTCCGACGAACGGAACGATCACTCCACCCAGTCCGTAGATTCCCATATTGCGCAGAAGAATTTTTTCTGCCTTCATCGGCTGATACTTCACACCCTTCATGGCGATCGGAATCAACGCCGGAATAATAAGTGCATTAAAAATCAGAGCTGATAATATCGCGCTTGCCGGCGTTGCCAGATGCATGATATTTAAAATCTGCATCTGCGGCAGAATCATCGTAAACATTGCCGGAATGATCGCAAAATATTTTGCAATATCGTTTGCAATACTAAAGGTGGTCAGCGATCCTCTGGTGATCAGAAGCTGTTTTCCGATTTCCACCACTTCCAGAATCTTGGTCGGATCAGAATCCAGATCGACCATGTTGGCAGCCTCCTTCGCCGCCTGCGTTCCCGAATTCATCGCAAGTCCGACATCCGCCTGCGCCAGTGCCGGCGCGTCGTTCGTTCCGTCTCCCGTCATGGCGACCAGCTTGCCCTCTGCCTGTTCCTTCTTAATCGCCTCGATCTTATCCTCCGGCTTACACTCTGCGATAAAGCCGTCAACGCCCGCCTCCTTTGCGATCGTTGCCGCCGTCAGCGGATTATCTCCCGTACACATAATTGTCTTGATCCCGATCTCGCGCAGCCTTGCAAAGCGCTCGGAGAGTCCCGGCTTTACCGTATCCTTTAAATAAATCACACCAAGTATTTTCTGACCGACACAGACCGTCAGCGGTGTTCCTCCGAGATTGGAAACCCTTGTTACGATTTCCTCCAAATCTTCGGGAATCTTTCCTCCCTGCTCTCTGACAAATGTCTTGATCGCCTCGGAAGCACCTTTTCTGACAACCGTACCGTCTGTCATATCCACTCCGCTCATCTTTGTCTGCGCCGTAAATTCGACAAAGGACATCTGCTTCTTTATCTCCTCGGATAACTCGCAGCCCATCTGCCGGCCGAGGTCAACCGTGGACTTTCCCTCCGGCGTCTCATCCATCAGTGAGCACAGCACACTGTAATGGATTAAATCCTCCTTTGTGACCCAGTTTACCGGATAAAACTCGGCAGCCAGACGATTTCCATAAGTGATCGTTCCTGTTTTGTCCAAAATCATGGTATCCACATCACCGCATGCCTCCACGGCTTTCCCCGACAGGGCAATGACATTAAATCTTGTCACACGGTCCATGCCGGCGATACCGATTGCAGAGAGAAGTCCGCCGATCGTTGTTGGAATCAGACACACTGTCAGCGCAACTGCCCACGAAACCGGAATGTTGACTCCCAGATAGGCTGCGAACGGATACAGCGTGATCACCACGATCAGAAAAATAACCGTCAGCACGATCAACAGCGTATTGAGTGCGATTTCATTCGGCGTTTTCTGTCTGGAAGCGCCCTCCACCAGCGCAATCATCTTATCGAGAAACGAATGTCCCGGCTCTGCCACAATCCTTATTTTCAGCCAGTCCGACACCACCGTCGTGCCTCCCGTCACGGAGGAGAAATCTCCTCCCGCCTCTCTTGTAACAGGTGCGGACTCTCCGGTAATCGCTGACTCATCCACTGAGGCAATTCCCTCGATGATCTCTCCGTCGTTTGGAATGACCTCTCCGGTCTTAACCAGAACAATATCATCCTTCTTGAGCTCGGAGGCACCGATCACTTTTTCACTTCCATCGGGAAGCAGCAGCCTCGCCACGGTATCCTGCTTTGTTTTTTTCAGGGAAGCCGCCTGTGCTTTGCCCCTGCCCTCCGCAACCGATTCCGCAAAGTTTGCAAATAAAACGGTGATAAACAAAACAACAGTCACAATTCCGTTATAAATCCGGTATGTCTCGTTCCCCCCAAATAAGGTTGGGAAAAAGGTCAAAAGCAGCGTGATCACACATCCGATCTCCACCACGAACATCACCGGATTTTTTACCATATACCGGGGATCCAGCTTCTGGAAGGAACCGATAATGGAAGATTTTAATATATCCCGTGTCACAAATTTTGTGCCGTTCTTCTTAGCCATGTCAATTCTCCTCTCTACATCCACAGTGCCAGATGCTCTGCGATCGGACCTAATGCCAGCGCCGGGAAAAAGGTCAGTGCCGCAAAAATGTATACAATGAATACAAGAATGATCATAAAGGTCACATTATCCGTCCGAAGCGTTCCGATCGTCTCATTGACGGTTTTCTTTTTCAACAGAGAGCCTGCGATCGCAAGCTGTGCAATCAGGGCAATGTAGCGTCCGAAGAACATCGCCAGTCCCGTCGTTACATTCCAGAATACACTGTTGTCCGCCAGCCCCTCAAAGCCGGAGCCGTTATTTGCTGCCGACGACGCATATTCATAAAGCACCTGCGTCAGACCGTGGAAACCGGGGTTTGTGATACCCGCCAGACCGTCCTGCATAGAGACTGCCAGCCCGGAAAATCCCAATACCAGCAGCGGATGGATCAAAATAATGATCGCTATCAGCTTCATCTCTTTTCCTTCAATCTTCTTATTCAGATATTCCGGTGTCCTGCCTACCATCAATCCGCAGATAAACACTGCAAGAATGACATAGGTCACCATATTCATCAGACCGACGCCCTTACCGCCAAATACACAGTTTAACATCATATGTAGCAGCGGCACCATACCGCCGAGCGGTGTGAGCGAATCGTGCATATTGTTGACGGTACCGGTGGTAAAGGATGTCGTGACCGTCGTAAACAGCGCAGACTGATCAACGCCAAACCGCACCTCTTTTCCTTCCATACTGCCCATATCCTGATTGATGCCCGTTGCCTCAATCACCGGATTGCCGGCTCGCTCCGCTCCAACGCAGACCGTAAGACCTATGACAAACAAAATTGCCATTGCTCCGAAAATCACCGCGCCCTGCCGTCCCATTAACGGCTTTCTGACGGTCTTCTTTTCCTTTTTTCTGTCATGCAGCATCAGTCCAAAGGTTACTACACATGCTCCCGGCAAAAGCATCATCGAAAGCATTTCGATCATGTTGGAGATAACGGTCGGATTTTCAAAGGGAGTCGACGAGTTTGCGCCGAAGAATCCACCGCCGTTTGTTCCCAGATGCTTAATGGATTCCAAAGCCGCAACAGGTCCCATCGCAATATCCTGATACGTTCCCTCAATCGTCTCGACCGTGATATTTCCCGCTAATGTCTGCGGCGTTCCCTGACTGACGAGAAGCAGCCCGACGATAAATGCCAGCGGAAGCAGCACACGCGTGATGATCCGCACCATATCGGCAAAAAAGTTCCCTAGCTTTCTCCCGGAAAGTCCGCGGCAGAATGCCATACATGCAGCATACCCGCTCGCCGCCGAGGTAAACATCATAAAAATGATCACGCACATCTGCGCCGCATAGGAAAGTCCGCTCTCTCCTGCATAATGCTGGAGGTTGGTATTTGTCATAAAGCTGATGATCGTATTAAAGCTTAGGCTTTCCTCCATTCCGCCGATCCCGTTTGGGTTGAGAAACAAAAATCCCTGTATTCTTAGGATCAGATAACCAACCAGAATCATCACGGCGTTTGCCGTCACAAGCGACAGCGCATATTCCTTCCAGCTCATGTCCCCGCCCTTGATTCCGCATATCTTATAGATCAGGCGGTCAACCGGATCAAACACTCTGTCCGCAAATGTTTTTTGATCTGTGGCAATGTGATACATATATCTGCCCATCGGGATGACAAGTATCACAAACATCGCCAGCACCAGAATAATCTGTAACATAGTTCTTCCTCCTGCCCTTATCGTTCCTTCGTCTCTATCTGTCTCTCACAAAAGTCGGCAAATAATTTTACCAGACCAAAGCTTGCGAGCAGCAGCGCCACCATCAGAATATCCATCATAATCTCTCCTCCTTCACATGTCTGACCCAAAGCTTATTTGCGATGCCTTAGATCAATTTATATTACTCTGCGATTCTAGCACCATTACCGTTAAAATGAACTTAATAAACATACGCTCATATAAAGATTGTATTAAGATGTATAAATATCTGTCGCAGGGATGAATCTGTTATCCAAGCACATAGGACACCGGAAGCATAACGACGGTCGTGCATGCGGCTACCGACAAGAGGATCGCGATCGGCAAGCCCACAGCAGCAACTGCAAATCCGATATAAGGATGATAAAGCAAAAAGCTGTCTGACAAATTTTCCCATCTTATTTCCCATTTATTTAATCTTTCTCTTATACTTTTCATACAATCTTCATCTCCTTCTGAACCTAATGTACCACTTGAAGGGTAAAGATAGGAAAAGGGAATCTCCCGAAGAATTAAAAATTTATAAATATCCATGCATACAAAAAGGCGAAAGCCGGACAGCGAAGATTCGCTGTCCGGCTTTCGCCTTCTATTCTTTTTTATAGATATAAGAGCAACGCGCGGAGCATGCCGCTCGTTAATTACAGCTCTAACTTCTGTACAGACTGCACGATCGCATCTGCAAGTGACTCAAACTCCGGTGCGTTTGTCTCGTCTGCGGAGGAGTTGACAGATACCTGTGCGCCAAGCACGGTGCACTCCTTTAATTCCTCCTCGATATACTCTTTCATCAGAGTACCGGACTTGATCGCCCATGTTCCGTTCTCAATAATTCCAAAGGTACGCTTCTGGAAGTTGAGTGCCTTTAAGTGATGCAGGAAATCATACATTACCGGATAAATTCCCAGATTGTATGTTACCGATGCAAGTACGATGTGGCTGTACTTAAATGCCTCTGATACCAGATAAGACACATGTGTATTGGAAACATCATACATTGCCACATTGGTAACGCCCTTATCGCAAAGCTTGGATGCAAGCTCCTGTGCGGCTGCTTCCGTGTTTCCGTACATGGAAGCGTACAATACAAGCACGCCCTTCTCCTCCGGCTCATAACGGCTCCACTTGTCATGCTTATCCAGATAGTAGCCAAGATCATTACGCCATACCGGACCATGCAGCGGACAGAACATCTTGATCGGAACAGTTCCGGCTTTCTTAAGCAGAAGCTGTACAAACGGTCCGTACTTTCCTACGATATTGCAGAAGTATCTTCTTGCATCATCAAGCCAGTCGCGGTCAAAGTTCACTTCATCTGCAAACAGCTTTCCGTCCAAAGAACCAAACGTACCGAATGCATCTGCCGAAAACAGCACGCCATTGGTCGTATCAAATGTCACCATTGCCTCCGGCCAGTGAACCATCGGAGCAGCAACGAAAGTAACCGTGTGCTTTCCAAAGCTCTTGGTATCGCCTTCCTTTACTTCCTCTTTACGATCCTCCACATGGAAGCCGAACTGATGCATGAACATAAATGCCTTCTCATTGCTGATGACCTTACATTCCGGATAACGCAGAAGCACTTCCTCCATAGACGCCGCATGATCCGGCTCCATATGATTGATCACAAGATAATCCAGCTTTCTGCCGTTTAATACCTCTTTGACATTATTTAAAAATTCTCTGCAGCCTGCCCAGTCTACCGTATCAAATAATACCGTCTTATCATCCATCAGCAGGTAAGAATTATAGGATACGCCTCTTGGAATCGGATGAATATTCTCAAACAGATGTAAACGCTTCTCGTTTACTCCGACCCAGTATAAATCCTCTGTTACCTTTCTAACACAGCTCATTTTAATTCTCCTCCTTCAAAATATGTTTCTATTTCTCTTTCGATGATGGGATAAAGTTTGCCTTTTCTTCGCCGCAATCCGGACAGATCCAATCCTCCGGCAGCTCCTTGTAGCTTGTTCCCGGACGAACATCGCTCTCCTCATCTCCAAGCTCCGGTATGTATTCATAACCGCATCCAAGGCAGACATAACGTCCAACCGGTGCCGGCTTCGGCTCATCCACAACAGCCTTCTTCATCTTAACCATTGGCGGCGCCGGCTTCTTTGCTCCCGTATCCAATGCCTTTGTCAGAAGCGGAAGAATCTCATTTACATCACCGACAATACCATAGTCTGCATTCTTAAAGATCGGAGCGTTTGCGTTGCTGTTGATCGCTACGATCGTAGCCGCGTCCTTAATTCCCTTTAAGTGCTGTCCTGCACCGGAAATACCACACGCAATATAGAGGTTTCCGGTGAACTTCTGTCCGCTCATGCCGACATAACGATTCAACGGAAGATACTGAAGCTGCTCCGCTACCGGTCTGGAAGAACCGATTGCTGCGCCGGCTGCTGCTGCCAGATCTGTCACGAGCTTCATGTTCTCCTTGCTTCCGATACCTCTGCCGGCGCTGACTACACGCTCTGCCTCGATGATCGGTGTATTGATGTCGATTCCGACTGTGAAATCATGACCGTCTGCCTTTAACGCCTCCACAAGTGTCTGAACTCTTTCTTTCGCGCTGCCGTCCTTTAAGATCATCTTCTTACGGCTTCCCGTGATAGGTCCTTTCTTCTTGCCCTTTACCGGAGCTGCCGTTGCCTTTGCTGCTTTTCCGAGAATATGGGAAGCGATGACAACGTTCTGGATCTCATTCGTTCCCTCATAGATCGTACAGATCTTCGCGTCACGGTAGAAGCGCTCAACCTCCATACCCTTTAAGTAACCGTTTCCTCCGAAAATCTGAAGCGCATCGTTTACAACCTCAAGACAGATGTCTGATGCATATTTCTTCGCCATAGCGGCTTCCATTCCGTACGGCTCATGGTGCTCCTTTAATTCCGCTGCGCTGTAAACAAGAAATCTTGCTGCACGGATCTTTGTCGCCATCTCCGCAATCTTAAACTGAATTGCCTGAAGCTGCGCGATCGGCGCGTTAAACTGCTCACGATCCTTTGCATACTCTACAGCCGCCTCATAAGCGCCCTGCGCGATTCCAAGAGCCTGCGCTGCGATTCCGATACGTCCGCCGTCAAGCGTATTCATCGCAATCTTAAAGCCCTGTCCCTCTTTGCCGAGCAGATTCTCCTTCGGAACCTTTACATCGTTAAATAACAACTGTGCGGTTGCGGAAGAACGGATACCAAGCTTATCATAATGATCGCCGATCGTAAATCCTTCCCAGCCCTTCTCCACGATAAACGCACTGATTCCACGCGTGCCGATACCCGGCGTAGTTACTGCGAATACCACATAGGTATCTGCCTCTCCGCCGTTCGTGATAAAAATCTTCTCTCCGTTTAAGATATAGTGGTCGCCGACAAGCTCTGCCGTCGTCTCTGTTCCGCCGGCATCAGATCCTGCGTTCGGCTCTGTCAGACCAAATGCGCCAAGCTTCTCTCCCTTTGCTAACGGAACAAGATATTTCTTCTTCTGCTCCTCTGTTCCGAATGCAAAAATCGGGTAAGTTCCGAGTGAAACATGTGCAGATAAGATAACGCCTGTTCCTCCGTCCACTCTGGAAAGCTCCTCAACCGCGATCGCATAGCTGATGATGTCCTTTCCGAGTCCGCCGTACTCCTTCGGATAAGGAATTCCTAACAATCCCATCTTTCCGAACTCTTTGATCTGCTCTCTCGGGAACTCATTATTCTTGTCAAGCATAAATGCGATTGGTTTGATCTCCTTCTCGACCCATGCCCGAACCTTTGCTCTCAGCTCCTCGTGCTCCTTTGATGTTGCATAAAACATAACATTTGCCTCCTTCTCCTGTACATAACGCTATTTAGCGCTTGCATTTTAACCAAAAAAATGTTTTCAATTTTTTCTATCTAACACATTTTTACCAAAAAAATAAGAGAAAGTATGTAACCATAGTTACATATTTTCTCTTAATTGTAAAAATCATCCAAAAAATCTTTATTTAAAATACGAATCTCTTTCTTGTCAACCTCAATGACCTCCTCCTCCTGAAGCTTCATGAGGGTTCTTGACAAAGACGGACGGGCAACTCCCAGATAATTTGCAAGCGCCTCCCGATTCATCTTAAGCTTCACAACGCCTGTGGCATCCGCCTCCTCTAACAGCCAGATCGCAATCCTTCCCTTTAAGGAGGTCGGACTTAGGATATGCATCTTCTGCATCGTCGTCCACTCCTTTTGCGAGAGGATATTGAGCATATTCTGCAAAAGCTGCTTATGATGCTCACACGCCTCATTGCAAAAACAGGTGAAGTACTCCATCGGAATCTCTAAGATTTCTGCCTTTGTACACGCCTCCGCACCGTACCAGTACATCTTATCTCCGCTGAAAAAATACTGCTCGCCAAAAATGTCGCCTTCCTCAACCTCATAAAAAATATTTTTCCGCCCTGACATTAAATTGCGCACAAGCGCCACGCGCCCTTTTAACAGTACATACAGATAATAGGGTCTGTCCTCCTGCTCAAAAAGCATCTCTCCCTGCCGGTATTTCTTTAGTCTTGACTTAGAGCACGCAAGCATCCGCTCAAGTTCCGCCTTTTCAATTCCCTGAAATAATGCATTTTCTTCTATCATTTCACTTTCCGATCCTCTTTTGATCCCTGCCGGATATATTCGTTTGGAAATTACTCCTCTTTCTTAACACGGACAGCAGCAATTGCAAAACATATTCAGACACAGCATGCTAAGACACCAGTTTCCGGCGCTTGCATACGGTCTGTCATACCCGCTTCCCATGCTGGTATACCATGTGCCGCCATACTCCAGATGCTGCAGAAACTGACGATATTCCATGTTGCTAGGCTCCATCTCAACCGCCCGCCTTGCATCCTCTAACGCACGGATATTATTCCTCGCGCCCTGATTGGCTGCCGCGCTGTAATAATACCACCTTGCGCCGCGCTCTCCAAACGGAATATTGTTCAGCACATTTAATGCTTCCGCAAAATGACGGTTCACGATATAATTCCATGCCGCGCGCATCTGTACAGACTCCGCGCCCCTTTGATAGGATCCTGCGCCATAGTAGCCCTGACTGCCCGTATTCCCCGTACGATAACCGCCATAGCCGTAACCGCCGCCCTGCTGCTTTTCTTTCATGATCTGATCATACGCCTGCTGCACTTCCTTAAACCGCTCCTCCGCCTGCGCCTTATTCGGATTATTGATATTGGCGTCGGGGTGGTATTTCCTGCTCAGATTGCGGTATGCCTTTTTTATTTCTTCATCCGAGGCGCTTTGGGAGACTCCCAGTACCTGATATGGATTTATCATAAATTATAACCTCGCTATTTCCGTGCTTTCTTTTTGGCTTTTTCTTCCGCCTTTTTCTTCTTTAATTGAAGAAATTCATACTTTGACCAAACGCCGGAATAGAGTACATTTCGTAAAATATCCGCGTGCAGCAAAATCGGCAGACGCTCAAAGGACTTCGCGCACTCCGACATCATGCTCGTCAACAGCAGACGTATAAAGGTATCCATATCCTCGTCCCGCTCTTTCATCTGCAAGATCAGCGGATTGTACGCCCCTTTCTGCATGTCCGCATCATAATCCTCATACGCATCCATCAGATAAATAAATTTCCCCATATAAAAACCGAGTGTCCGAAGCTCACGCGCCCACTCGTCCTCACGCCAGCAAAAGACCTCTCCCAGCATTTCACCGGAAAGCCCCGCCACCGCGTCCAGATTCTTCTCGCCGCGCCTCTCGGTCTCCTCTGTTTTTTTCATATACTCCTCGATCGCGGCTGCCTGTCTCGGATAATTCTGTACAATACGAGCATAATCCTTATCCAGTATTTTTGCAAATGCTTTTTTGGAATAGGACTTATCATCCTTCCAGTCGTCGATCAGATTATGATAGGCAAGGATCACATTCATGTCCGCCGCATAATTCGTCGCCTCATTGATCCACAGCGTCTTGCGCTTCGTCGGATGGAGCGCGCAGGTAATCTCAGAGACCTCGTTGTCAAGCTCATAAAGTCCCGTTAAAAGAACAACCAGAAACGTCATATCATAATTAAGAAGCATCTGCCCCTTTGCGCCGCAACTGGACTTCAGCCTCCGGCAAAGCCCGCAGTAATATGCCCGATATGCCTTTTTATCTTCCTCCGTCATGATCTTCTGGTTGATATTGATATAACCAAACATCTCACAGCTCCTAGCTCTTTTTGATAAACTCGTTCTTACATTTCGGACATGTGATACATATCTTTCCCCTGCCCCTTGGTACACGCACCTTCTGGCTGCACTGCGGGCACTTATAAAACCGATAGGTCTTTCTCTGCGCAAACTGCTTCTTCTTCGCATCCCATTTTGTCACCATCTGATAACGAAACGTCCGATAATGCTGATTTTCCTCATAGCGTTTTGCTACATTCTTCGAAAACAGGCGAAAGCAGGTATAGACGGCTAAACCAAGTCCGCCCCACGACAGCAGCATATTTAAAACGGGAATCCGTGTAAAAAACATGGAGAGCACGATACACACCAATGCAACGATATTCAACATCCGTCCCAGCTCATCCGCTCCGTATCTTCCCAGCATAAATCTCTGCAATTTCTCTCTCATACGATTTCCATCCCCTTCCATTGTCTTTCCTTATGGTAATCGCACGAAAATTTTCTGTCAATATTTCTATTCTCTTTTAACAAACATTTTATACTTTGATTAGAAATATACAAAAGACCCTAACCATCCTGATCTGATTAAGGTCTAAAAATAAGCAGAGCGATAAGCCGGGTTATGTCACCCCGTCAAAGACGGGGGAATGATCATCTATCTAGGATGACTGTTGCCAGCCACCTCAAGCGACCTACCTAAAGCTGGCGGGCCACGTATGCGCTTTGATTCGGTCTTGCTTCGGATGGGGTTTACATATGCCCTCCCTGTTACCAGAGAGGCGGTAGTCTCTTACACTGCCCTTCCACCCTTACCGGAGCATCTGCAGGCAGATGCTCCAAAGCTGTAAAACAGCTTTCCGCTTTTAAAAGCGGGGCGGTATATTTCTGTTGCACTATCCTTAGAGTCGCCTCTACCGGACGTTATCCGGCATCCTGCCCTGTGAAGCCCGGACTTTCCTCACCCCGTAAAAACGGGCCGCGATCATTTGCTCTGCTTATTCACGATTATTTACTATACACGAAAAATCAACGTTCGGCAAGTCTTTTCCTAGACATGAAAGCACGAACCGCCGATAAATTCCCGAATGATTGAATTTTGGCTGATGCTCTCCGTCGGCATCGGAAGAAAATAATCCAAAAACTTCAACAGCCGCTTCGCCTCCAGATATTCCTCACAGTCCTTTTCGATCGCAAACAAAAGCGGCTCTGCATAAAGCTTTAACACGGCAAGCTCGTAGATGAGCGCCGAGTTAAACATCTCGTCTGCACTCTCCTGAAACGGAAAAATATATTTTTCCTCGCCGCGGCGCACGGAATCCCACATTGCGATCGTCTCCCTGGCCGACGTGCCCCTTGTTCTGGCATCGCGCACGATCCGGCGTATCAGCCTGCCGTCTGTCGTCGGCAGATAATTATGCTCGTCCACATTTAGCTGTGTGAGCGCGCTGATATAAATTTTAAATTTACTCTCCACCGGAAGCGAATAGGAAAGCTTGTCATTCAGTCCATGGATCCCCTCAATAACGAGCACATCCTCTGCCCCAAGCTGCATCATCTTGTCCTTATACTCTCTTTTGCCCGTCTTAAAATTAAAAATCGGCAGATTGACGCGCTTCCCCGAAAGCAGCTCATTCATATCATGATTAAACAGCTCCACGTCCAGTGCCTCTAAACACTCCAGATCTAACTCCCCGTTCTCGTCGCGCGGGGATCGATCCCTGTCAATATAATAATCATCCAGAGGAAACGGGTGCGGCTTTAATCCGCGTGCCGCAAGCTGGATAGACAGACGATGCGAAAACGTTGTCTTTCCTGACGAGGAAGGTCCGGCAATCATGATAAACTTTCGCTCTCCCGCCCGTAAAATATCATCCGCCAGCCTTCCGATACGCTCCTCAAACAACGCCTCCTGCGTCAGAATGATTTCCTGCATACGTCCGGCAGCGATCGCGTCATTGAGCGCTCCGACCGTATCAATCTGAAGCATTCTTCCCCATTCTCTGGAGGTCTTTAACGCATGGAACAGCTTTCCCGAAGGCACAAAGGGTGCCACCTTCTTCGTATTTTCATTTGGGAATAACAGCACAAAGCCATCCTCATAAAGGGTGATGTCAAAATACCGCAAATACCCTGTGGACGGCACCATAAACCCGTAAAAATAATCCTTATAATGATCAAGTACATAAATATTGACGCGGGAGCTGCGGCGATAACGGAACAGCTTCTCCTTATCCCGCATCCCCAATCTGTGAAACAATGCAATCGCATCATCTGTATTCATGCTCCGTTTTTCAATCGGAATGTCACTGCGAACGAGCCGCTCCATCTCGGATTTCAGCGCCTGCGCACGCTGCTCGTCCATCGTCACATGCGCCTCGCCGTCCTCTGTGTCCTTCCTAAGCTCACAGTAATATCCCTGACCAATGGAATATTTCACGCGCACGCCGATCCTTTCCTCTCCCCACAGCGAAAACACCGCCTTTTGCATCAGAAGCGTTACGCTTCTGCGGTATGCCTTTTTTCCGGCTTTATCCGCAGTTGTGATAAATTCCAGCGTTCCGTCCTCCGTCGCCTGTTTTCCAAGCTCACGCAGACGCTGATTATATACTGCAAGAACAATGTCGTCCTCATAGCTTTTCCGACACTCCTGTGCAATCGCAAGAAACGTCGTTCCGCGCGGATACTCCCGCTCTTTTCCATCAATGACAAGTGTTACCGTCTCATGCTTCTCCATAAAATCCTCCCGATCACCAATATCCCAATGCTCTTTCATTGAGCTCCAATGTATGCTCCACTTCTCCGATGCGCCGCATGATCTCAGGCGTCTGTACGGTCTGAGTAAGCCGCGCCAAAAGCTCCCCCTGTATACGCCGCTCCCGTTCCAGATACTCCTTCAATACCGGATGCCCCTGCTCCAGCAGAAGCTTTCCGTAACGGCATTCCCACTCTGACGGCATCTCCTCCTCAATATCCCCAACAAAACGAACACGCATCATAGGGTAATATTTACCGTCCTCAAAAATCATTTCCTCCGCATCCGCACGGTAATGATTCTCCCATAAAAACCGACGTACCGATGCAAGCTCTGACTGCGGCTGTAAAATAAGCTCTCTTGCCTGACGGCACACCTCCTGCCCCCTCGACAAAATATGTATGACCAGACCGCCGCCCATACCGGCGACCAAAATAGAATCGGCTTCTCCCGGCGCAAGGGCGTCCACACCGTCGGAAAGACGCGTCTGGATACTGCTTCCTAACCCATACAGGCGGATATGCTCCTCTGCCCGCAGCAGCGGTCCTTTTCTTAGGTCCATTGCGATCGCGCCGGAAATCTTCTGCTGCTGGATCAGATAGATCGGCACATACCCGTGGTCTGTCCCGACGTCTGCAAGCCTTGCGCCGCCACTGACAAGGGCTGCCGCCGCCGCAAGGCGCTTTGATAGTTTTACCATAACATCACTCCAAATAGTCCTTAAGCTTGCGGCTTCTGCTCGGATGACGCAGCTTGCGCAATGCCTTCGCCTCAATCTGACGGATTCTCTCACGGGTTACGTTAAATTCCTTGCCCACTTCCTCAAGCGTCCGCGCGCGGCCGTCCTCCAATCCAAACCGGAGCGTCAGAACCTTCTGCTCGCGTTCCGTCAGTGTGCCGAGCACCTCCTCCAACTGCTCCTTTAACAGCGTAAAAGCAGCGGCGTCGGCAGGAACAGGCACATTATCATCCTGAATAAAATCTCCCAGATGGCTGTCCTCCTCCTCGCCGATCGGCGTCTCCAAGGAAACCGGCTCCTGCGAAATTTTTAAAATCTCACGCACGCGCTCCACCGGCATATTCATCTCAGAGGCAATCTCCTCCGGGCTCGGCTCACGCCCAAGCTCCTGCAGCAACTGTCTGCTGACCCGGATCAGCTTATTGATCGTCTCCACCATATGAACAGGAATACGGATGGTTCTCGCCTGATCCGCGATCGCCCTTGTGATCGCCTGACGGATCCACCATGTGGCATAGGTCGAAAACTTATAGCCTTTGCGGTAATCAAACTTCTCCACCGCTTTGATCAGTCCGAGATTTCCCTCCTGGATCAGATCAAGGAACAGCATTCCGCGCCCCACATAGCGCTTGGCAATACTGACCACAAGACGCAGATTTGCCTCCGCAAGACGCTTTTTTGCCTCCTGATCGCCAAGCTCCATGCGCTTGGCAAGCTCTATTTCCTCCTCTGCCGAAAGCAGCGGAACCTTTCCGATTTCCTTTAAATACATGCGGACCGGATCTTCGATGGAAACGCCGTCGGGAACGGAAAGGTCGATTTTCTCCACCTCAATTTCTTCTTCCTCCTCAACGTCCAAAAGTATCTCATCATCTGCATCGTCGTCCGTAATACGGAGCACATCAATATTATTTGTCTCTAAAAACTCCAAAATATGCTCAAATTTCTCAGCATCCAGATTCATATCAGCAAAAAAATCATTGATTTCCTGATACTCCAGCATGTTTTTCTTCTTTTTGGCAGTCGCAAGCAGTTCCCTTAATTTCTCCTGAAATCTTACCTGATCGTTTACAGACGCATCTGTTTTGGCATCCTTTTGATTCACGGCTTCCTCCCTGCCTGCATTCTTTTCCATATTTTCTTTCTTTTTTGCCATTTTGTTTCATCCTCTCATAGTTCGTTACTATTTTGTCCTTATTCCCCGGTTTTCATCCCGTGTTCTTCACAGTTTCCCTCATTTTTTACAAATCTATGGAAATATGTGTCTTTTCCAGCGCTTCCAGCTTCTTTTTTTCCTCGACGAGCTTCATCAGCCCCGCAAGGTCGTCGTTGGCTAACTCCCGGTGATCAATGCTGTTTTTCTTCACCCGCACGATCGTCTCCTTAAGCGCCTTCTCCATGTCGTCTTTTGTCTCGATCTGCTGGATTCTCGCGTTAAATAGGCCCGCAATCTCGCGCTGCTCCTCCTCGTTTACAAACATGCTGACAATTCTCGCCGGGTTTACCGTGCCGCTCTCCTGATACTGTGCAAACAAGAGCGCAGCCGCCCGGTGATAAATTTCCTCCGTAAAATCCTCCGGAGAAATATAACTGCCGATCTTATCAAACAGCTTCGGCTGCTCGATCAGCCATGTGAGCAAAAGCTTCTGGGACTGCTTCATGCCGTCCTCCCTCTTTTTGCCCCTTGATGCGTCTGCCGCACGCTGCCCTGCCTGCCCGTCATAGACCCGTCCTGCACGAATCTCACCCGCCAGTCCCATTTTCAGCCCATACTGATTGACCATTCTGCGCAGATCCTCCGCAGGAACCCTGTATTTTTCCGCCACCGCCTCAATATAATTTTCACGCTCCAGCTTTTCCTCAAAACCGCACAGCTTTTTTGCCGCTTCCTGATAAAAGGCTGTCTTTCCCTCAGGATCGTTCATATCGTACTGCTGTTCTAAAATGCGTATCTCAAATAAAAAGCTGTTTTCCGCCGCGTCAATGCGCTTTTGATATTCGTCTGCGCCAAGTGCCTTGATAAACTCATCGGGGTCCTTATACGGACGCATGTTAATAATCTTTGTCGTAATGCCCGCTTCCTTTAAAATCGGAATCGCGCGCAAAGCTGCCTTCACCCCTGCCCCATCACTGTCGTAGGTTAAATAAACATCCTTTGTATAACGCTTGAGCAGATTTGCATGTCCGACTGTAAGCGACGTGCCAAGCGACGCCACGGCATTGTCAAATCCAGCCTGATGCAGGGCGATCACGTCCATATAGCCCTCGCACAAAAGAAGCTGCGGCTTCTTCGTCGTACGCGCGAGATTTAAGCCGTAAAGATTACGGCTCTTATCAAAAATCCTCGTCTCCGGCGAATTTAGATACTTTGGCTCACCGTCTCCCATCACGCGTCCGCCAAAGCCGATGACCTTATTATGTACATCCATGATCGGAAACATCGCACGATTCCAAAATTTATCATAACCGCCGCGCCTCTCATCAATCGTCACAAGCCCGGATTCCTTTAAAATCTCATCCTCATATCCCTTTTGGCGCAGATAACGATACAGATCGTCACTGTACTGATCAGAATATCCCAGACCAAATTTCTTGATCGTCTCCTCTGACAGCGCGCGGTTTTTAAAATAGGAAAGCGCGTGCTTCCCGCGCTCACTGCGCAGCAGCAGAAAATAATATTTTGCCGCCTCTTTATTGATCTCCAAAAGTCTGGCGCGCTTGTCCGCTTCCCTGCGCTGTTCCGCCGAAAACTCCTGTTTTGGCAGCTCCACGCCGGAACGCTCCGCAAGCGCCTCCATTGCTTCCCCGAATGTAAAATTTTCATATTGCATCAAAAATGTAAATACATTGCCGCCCGCCCCGCAGCCAAAGCAGTAATACATCTGCTTATTCGGAGAGACGGAAAACGACCCCGTCTTTTCATTGTGAAACGGACATAACCCAAAATAAGTGCTTCCCTTCCTGTTCAGGCGCACATACTGGGAAATTACATCTACAATATCATTCCGTGAGCGCACTTCCTCTATGATTTCATCTGAAAAATAGGGCATTCCATACTCCTTCCTCTACGCTCCAATAAATCCATGCCTGTATTACCACAGACTTCTCCTTCTTAGTATCCGTCTACCTGCCATGCCTGTATTACCACAGGCTTCTGTTTCTTAGCATCCATCTACCTGCCATGCCTGTATTACCACAGGCTTTTGCTTCTTAGTATCCGTCTACCTGCCATGCCTGTATTACCACAGACTTCTCCTTCTTAGTATCCGTCTACCTGCCATGCCTGTGGTAGGAAGTATTCACTGAACTTTGTGATCGCGTACTGATCCGTCATTCCTGCAATATAATCAGAGACTACGCGCTGTTCCTTCTCTCCCTCTTTTAGCATACGCAGGTATTTCTCCGGCAAAAGTTCGATATGCTCCATATAATAGTGAAACAACTGCTCCAGCATCGCCTTCGCCTTAACTTCCTCTCCTTTTGCCACCGGATTCCTATAAACATGGGTAAACATAAACTTGCGCAGCTCCACCATTGCGCCTTCCACCTCAGCCGACATTGCAATCTCATTCTTATCCCTGCTGTTCATAATAATATTATGGATCAGCGTATTAAGCCGCTGCTTTGTCGTAAAGCCAAGCGTCTTTTTTAATTCTAACGGAATATCGTCCTCAGTGAGCACCTGCGCGCGAATCGCATCGTCGATGTCATGGTTAATATATGCAATTTTATCTGAAAAACGTACAATCTTTCCCTCCAATGTGGCAGGCTTTAGCCGCGACTGATGATTTAAAATGCCATCCCGCACCTCCCACGTCAAATTCAATCCCTTTCCGTCCTTCTCCAGCTTCTCTACAATGCGGACACTTTGCTCATTATGACGGAAACCGTCATCGCAGAGGCGGTTTAGCACCTGCTCTCCCGCGTGCCCAAAAGGCGTATGACCCAGATCATGACCCAGCGCGATCGCCTCAACGAGATCCTCGTTCAGACGAAGGGCTTTCGCAATCGTGCGGGCGTTTTGGGACACCTCCAACGTGTGTGACATCCTCGTACGATAGTGATCTCCCTTTGGGGTTAAAAACACCTGCGTCTTATTCTTCAGCCTGCGAAACGCCTTGCTGTGCAGAATCCGGTCGCGGTCTCTTTGAAAGACCGGACGAATATCACAAGGCTCCTCAGGAATCTCCCTGCCCTTGGAATGGATGCTGTGCGTCGCATATGGACTTAAATTTTCCTGCTCCATCCGCTCTATTTCTTCACGTATCAACATGTATTTCTCCTCTTTTCGATCCATAGAAATCACAATGAATCAAAAAAGCACTTCATGCGATGATGCACACTTTCATGAGCAGAACGGATTGCCCTGCCATCGTGCCCAACGCTTAAAAATGTGCTTCGTTATGTAGAATGACAGCACAACCGTGTGAAAAACACACTTTTATACTATGTCACAAAATGATTACATATTTATTATTCGGCATTCGTACCGGATTTCCTTTATTTTTTTCAAAAAAATGAGAATTACCTCTCCTATCCTGTGTTTATCCAAGTCCTCTCCTGCTTTTTTCTTTAAATGTAGGTTTGTCAAACATTTGTTACACTGACCGTGGAAAAATCCCGCAGTAC